>CAVOQU010000003.1:0-226848 GCA_963698455.1 uncultured Flavobacteriaceae bacterium
CAATAGCTTCATTAGCGTCTAAAGCTTGAATAACACACGATAGCCTGATAATTTCAGGTCGTGTTCCAACTACCGTAACAACTTTTAGTTTTTTCATGAATTATACATTTTCAAAATAAGTATCCGCGTTTTCGGGATTGTAAGGCTCATTAATCCAAAATAAAGTAACAAGCTCTTCATCTCCAATATTTTTAATATTATGAGTATACCAAATTGGCATATCTACATAAGCTGGTTGTGAACCATCTAAATAATAATTAATAACTTCATCTGTTCCAATTTTTCGTAATTGGATTAATGCTTTCCCACTAATAACTGCAAAGCGTTCTGCTTTTCTGGTATGGAAATGATTTCCACGTGTAATTCCTGGCACTGTGGTAGAAAAGGAAAATTGACCACTCGTATTAGCTCTTGCAATTTCTACAAAACTACCTCTGTCGTCTGTATGCTTTTGTAATAATACAGGATAATGTTCTTTTGAAACATAACATCTGTATGTATTAAATAATGCTTTTTCGAAAGGATCTTCTAATGATGGAAATACACCATTCATAAAATAATTATCTTTAAATGATATGAGTAAATTTAGAATATCTGAAACTTTTCTTGAACTTGTATGAGGAACCAAATATTCAAAGCAAGAAGAATTAAACGCATTTGTTTTAATCTTTTCTTTTATGGTATCAATAAATGTAGCTACCAATTCATTGACATATATTAGGTTCACAATAGAATCAACATGAACTTTGGGTATTTCATTATGCGTTAATTTATAACAGAAGGTCGCTATAAAAGAATTATAATTAGGTCTTCCAAAAGGACCAAAAACATTAGGAATTGTTAACGAAGTAATTTTACCGCCAGATTGAGACGCCCATTTTTCAAAAATATCTTTCCCGTCTTTTTTTGATTTTCCGTATAAATTATCATTCAATTCCTGAGTTGAAGATGAAAAAATAATATGTGGTTTTGAATATGTTTTTTCACAAGCAGCAACAAGTTTTAAAACTAAATTTACATTAGTGTCATAAATAACTTGAGGATTTTCATGCCTGTTCATAGCCGCTAAATGAACAATAACATCACAGTTTGAAACAAAAGTTTCTAAAGCATTATCATTTTCAAAAAAATGTCTCTCAAAATTTATTAAATGAACGTCTTCGTCTAGGCTGAGCGTAGTATAAAGGTGATTACCTATAAATCCTGCCTGACCAGTAATTCCTATTTTTATCATGATATTACCATTTTGTTTTCCATTTTTCAGTTTCAAATCTAAAGTCATCTTCTTTTGAATCAATCAAATCGAAATCAGAAAACACCATCAGTTTTGAATCGTTTAATATTGCTTTAAAACCAGTGGCATAACCTCCAGGGATAAATAATACTTGAGGTGTTTGGTCATTTATCTCATAAGGATAAACCTCCAGATCATTTGAAGGATTTTCAAACGAATCGATTTTAACCAAGTTAATCTTAAAAGCTCCTTGAGTACAGTAAAACCATTTAGATTCTCTTTTATGTGCTTGCCAAGCTCTAACAGTTATAGTATCTTTTGGGGTAATCTCATAAAATCGAACAATTTGTTTTAAAGAGAAATCATTACAAAATGATACAACTCCACGATTATCTATAAAACTATCACCCAATATTATTTTAGGATTTTCACTCATTTTAAATTAGCTTTGATATAACTAAGATTTAGCAAAGTATTTTTTAATGCATCCTTAGTTAATTGCGTGGTATTGTGTGAGTGATAGTCTTCAATCTTACTAGGTCCTTGTATTCCTTCAGAGAAATAACGATTATAATTTAAATCTCTATTATCTGCTGGAATTCTATAAAAATCACCCATGTCTTCGGCTTTCAACATTTCTTCTCTAGTGCATAGTGTTTCATATAATTTTTCACCATGTCTTGTCCCAATGATTTTAATTTCATTGGAAGAATTAAAGATTTGCTTAATAGATTCTGCTAGTCACCGATAGTACTAGCGGGTGCTTTATTTACAAATAGATCCCCCTGATTACCATTTGAGAAGGCAAATAAAACAAGGTCGACAGCATCTTCCAATGACATTAAAAACCTAGTCATATTAGGGTCTGTTATTGTTAATGGTTTATTTTCTCTTATTTGATTTATAAATAAAGGAATTACTGAACCTCGCGAAGCCATAACGTTTCCATACCGAGTTAAACATATGATAGTATTATTTTTAGAAATATTTCTTGATGCAGCAATGGCAACTTTTTCCATTAGTGCTTTACTAATACCCATTGCATTAATAGGATAAGCAGCCTTGTCAGTACTTAAACAAATTACTCTTTCAACCTTGTTTTTTATAGCTGCATCAATAGTGTTTTGGGTTCCAAATACATTGGTCTTGGTCGCTTCAATTGGAAAGAACTCGCAAGAAGGCACTTGTTTTAATGCTGCTGCATGAAAGACATAATTAACATCAATCATTGCGTTATCAATACTTTTAATATCTCTAACATCGCCAATATAGAATTTAACTTTATCATTTTGAAGACGATTTCTCATATCATCTTGCTTTTTTTCATCCCTGCTAAAAATCCGAATCTCTTTGATATCAGAATCTAAAAATCGATTTAAAACAGCATTTCCAAAAGAACCTGTTCCTCCAGTAATTAAAAGTATTTTATCTTTAAACATATTTATGTTTCTTTTTTGTAAATTTAGTATAATAATAAATCATCATCAATAAATAAACGCCACTTGCAATAATATTCGTTATGATAGCACCCATAACTCCAAAATAATTAACCAATATAATATATCCTAGAATATTGACTCCTCCAACTGCAAAAGCAGCGTTTCTTAACATTACACCCTGTCCGTTAGCTCCTAAAAATCTATTGATTAAATCACCCAAGCCATGAAGCAGTAAACCAAAAATTAAAATCTTTGAAATATTTATAGCAGGAGAGAAATCTTCAGAATAAAATAATAAAAAAACTTTTTCAATCAATAAATAAAAAACAACAAGAGCAAGAAAAGTTAATACAACAGAAAAAATGAAAACTTTTTTAGGAATGAAATCAAGAGTAGCAAATTTTTTAAACAAAGTAGTTCCTAGAACAGATGGAATAATCAACAACGGACTACATACAGTCAATGCTAAGGTATAAAAACCTACTTGTGTATTATCCATATAGTAGGATAGTGTAAAACCTGCTATATATGATGTCGCTACTCCAGCTAAACTCCCGTAATAAATAGGTCTTCCATTAGTTTTATTTTCATTAAGTATATCTATTAGGAGTGATTTTTTGATATTAAACTTTGGTTTCAATCTATAAATGACTACTATCATATTAAGAAACTGTAGCCCGTAGTAAAAAAGTAATATATCTTCTAAATAAAGTGGATTATTTAGACTAAATGTATAAGCTATTAATAAGTAAGCAGCACCAGGAATAGAACTTAAAAATGCAAGCGAATATATTTTATTTAACCCTTTCAATATTTCTCCTAATGCAATATTTCCAAGTATAGCAAAAATTAAAACGGCATATTTTCGAATAACAATATCTAAACTATGTGAAAATAAAATGGGTTCTAGGTAAGAAAATATGATTAATAGTACAGTACCAATAGAAGCGGTTATAAATAATGCAAGAACAAAAAAACCAATAAGATTATCCTTATAATCTTTGTTTTTTGCTATAGCTAACATTCTGGTAATAGAAATAAAAACACCCACAGAAACTAAACTAGCAAAAAAACGAAATACAGTTTCAATAAATTTTAAATCGCCAAACGCTTCTTTTCCTAATATTTTGGTATTAAAAATGCTTATAGCAAAACCTAATACTACTCCAAAAATTGATGATCCATATAGCGCTATTATTTTTTTTAAAGACTCGGTATCAATACTCATAAGTCTGACTGTATTTATATAAAAGTCTTCCTTGGATTACACATATTATAAAAAAGAAAAAATCTATAGTTATTGATGTATATATCGCTAACCCAGCACAAGCTAAAGTCCAGATAATTAGAATAAATGATTCCACTTTGGTTTCGTAATCTTGGTTTTTTCTAAAAAACAACTTTACAGGAATTACCGTAGTCAAATAAAAATACAAAACAGCTGGAATCAGACCAGCCCACCAGATAAGCAAAAGCCACTGATTATCAAGATAAGGATATGGATGACCCCCGGAATACCATGTAGCATTAAAACCTTTTCCAACAACTACTTCAAAGAAATCTAATTGACTTAAAAATTCTGTCAGTTGGTTGGAGCGTGAATCCTCAGAACCTCTTTTAAGCAATAGTTCAAAAGAACTACTTAACGATTCTGCGTTTAATAGCATATATACAAACAATAATCCTATAATAGAAATACCTATGGTATAATAAACTTTTTTCCTTGTGTAGTAAAAATCAAATCCTAAAACTAAAATATAAATTAATAAAAATGATCTGGTTTGAGTTACAAGCGCCACCACTATACCAATTAAAAGGGCGTAAACCCGGAGAGCTACAAGTTTTTGATTGTTTTTTAATATCAAAAAAACAAATGGAGTTAGCCATACCAAATTTACTGCATAAACACGATATAGAGCTAGTGCCTGCCCTCTATATTGCCCTACACCAAAATTTAGTAAATTATAAATTACAAATAAGGAGATTGTAATAACTGAAATAAATAAAAAAATCTTAAAAACATTATATCTTTTGTCATCAAAACCTACGAAAATTAATCCAAAACAAACCCAAGGCCCTATTCCTTTTAAATCCATTAAGTTGGTTAAATCCCCTAAATCAGGACTAGTGATTAAATAATTAATAATTATAATAACCAATAATAAAACATAAGTAAAAAATATTTTATATAAGTATTTCTTTCTAGCATCAAAAAGTGATAGAATAACAGTAATAAATATTAATATTACAGAAAATATTCTGAGTAATCCTTCAGATCCTAAAGATAAATCGCCATAGGTCATTTCATTATAAAGACGTTCTTGCGCATAATAAACAAATGCAAGATTTAACCCTAATCCAATAAAGAATAAGAATGAAATTAGATTAGTAAAATTATCGGTTTTATTCAATATAAGTGACAATATCTAAATTTTAAAAATCAAATAATATTATAATTAATATCCTATAATGTGGCATGAGCTCTTTTTTTAAGGACCCCCTTTACATCATATATTAATCCATTCGAATTTAATAAATTAACAAAGGTCATATCAAGAAATTCTTTATGTGCGACACCTAATATAATAGTATCAAAAAGTTCAATTGGTAATGTGTTGGATGTAACCAAATTATATTCATATGCTACCTCTTCCGGGTTTGCCCAGGGATCATAAATTGTAATATCAAGCCCATACTCTTTTAAATGTTTAATAACATCTACTACTTTGGTATTTCTAACATCAGGACAATTTTCCTTAAAGGTGATACCCAGCACTAGAATTTTTGCGCCGTTTACTTTAATGTCGTTTTTTAACATCATTTTCACAACTTCACTTGCTATATATTGCCCCATACTATCATTTACACGTCTTCCTGCTAAAATAATTTCTGGATGATATCCAACTTCTTGTGCTTTTTGAGCTAAATAATACGGATCAACCCCAATACAATGCCCACCAACAAGTCCTGGTTTAAAGGGTAAAAAATTCCATTTCGTACCAGCTGCTTCCAATACAGCATGTGTATCTATATCCATGAAGATTAAATATTTTTGCCAACTCATTAACAAAAGCAATATTGATGTCTCGTTGCGAATTCTCAATGACTTTGGCGGCTTCTGCCACTTTAATGGTAGGAGCAAGGTGGGTTCCAGCTGTAATAACACTGGCATACAAATTATTTACTTTTATACCAATTTCTGGTGTTGAACCTGCCGTTACTTTTAAAATTTTTTCAACAGTGTGTAACTTATCTCCTGGATTAATACGCTCTGGAGAATACCCAACATAAAAATCATCATTAAATTTTAAGCCACTAAATTTTTCTAAGACTGGCACACATTCATCTTCTGTAGCTCCTGGATATACTGTAGATTCATAAATAACAATATCTCCATTTTTTAAAACCTTTCCAACGGTTTCACTGGACTTGTATAAAGGCGTTAGGTCTGGTCTGTTATTTTTATCAATAGGGGTAGGGACTGTTACAATGTAATAATTACAATCTTTAATATCTTCAAGATTAGAGAGAACAATATAATCCCAAGTCTTCATTTAGATTTTCTTTTAATACGGATCGTAACACAGCATCTTCAACTTCTAAAGTAACATCTTTACCTTGTTGCAATTCTGCAATTCGTTTTTTATTAATATCGAATCCTACAACTGTATATTTTGTTGCAAAAAGTCGTGCCAATGGCAAGCCAACATAACCTAAGCCAATAATGGCAATTTTAATATCTTTCATTTTTTATTTTGATATACTTAATTATTATAAATTTTTCCAATACCAATGTACAGCTTCTTTTATGCCATCATTAATATTATATTTGGGGTTATAATTTAATAATTTTTTTGCTTTCTCAACAGAAGCTAAGGAATGCGGGATATCGCCAGCTCGATTTTCGCGATGTTTTATTTCTATATTTTTAATAGAATCATCAAATGCAGAAAGATGTTCTTTTAATAATGTTGTCAATTCTAATAACGTCGTCCTGTCACCATAAGCCACATTATAAACGGTATTTAATGCCTCTTGATTAGTTGTTGTTAGGGCAAGCAAATTCATTTGAACCACATTATCTATATATGTAAAATCTCTTGAATAACTTCCATCTCCATTAATTATTGGGGATTCATGATTCATAAATTGTTTTACAAATTTAGGAATTACAGCAGCATAAGCACCATTTGGGTCTTGTCGTCGTCCAAAAACATTAAAGTAACGTAAACCAATAGTGTCTAATCTATAGGTTTTATTAAAATATATCAGCATATAATTCATTCACATATTTGGTAATGGCATAAGGAGATAGCGGTTTGCCAATGACATCTTCAACTTTTGGTAAGGCTTCATGATCTCCATAAGTAGAAGAACTAGCGGCATAAATAAAACGTTTTACTTTCGCATCTCTTGCAGCCACCAGCATATTTAAAAACCCAGAAACATTAACGTCGTTTGTGGTTATTGGATCATTTATGGATCTTGGAACCGAGCCTAAAGCGGCTTGATGTAGTATATAATCAACTTTTTTACACGCTTTGTGACAATCATTTAAGTTTCTTATATCACCTTCTATAAGTTGAAATAGCTCATTTTTTAAAAAAGGGGCTATATTTTCTCTTTTACCGGTTGCAAAATTGTCTAAGCAAACAACCTTTATATTATTATTTAGCAATGTCTCACATAAGTTAGAGCCAATAAATCCAGCACCTCCTGTAATAAGAATAGTTTTATTTTGTAATGCCTTAAGTTGTTAGTTGTCATTAAATTTGGGTTTAATTTTTTATCTGAACAAATATGTAAAAAATAAATTTAACTATTGTAAATTATTATATTAAGTAAGTGCTTTTATCGATGAACAACTTTTTTACAAAAAAACAACAACTATAAAACATCTAAACTTTTTATTATGGACAAGATTTAAAAAAACAAGTGACACTAATAATTAATGAGCATCCCCAAAAAACAAAATTATATTTAAAATCTTAAAATCTTAATTGTCTTGATTATTCCGATTTTTATACAGTTCAAGTATTGATAATTGGAAAGGTTTTACTCATTTGTCAGGTAATAGATGCAAATTTGTTTAGTAAAGAATTAATGAAGGTCTTTTAAGTATGTGAATAGTACAAATAATTATTTGAACTTAGTTAGTATTCAAAACATTTTTTTTAATTTATTCCAATTTCGGGTTTATAACAAGGCATTTGTGTTAAAATAAAAAAGAAATTCTTTTTTTATACTAATGCACTATAGTCGAGTCGGTTGAATAAATATTATTTAAGTACAGTTTTTTCAAAATAAAAAATAATAAATTTTCAAAATATCTTATTTTTTGGCTTGTTTAAAAACTTATTAAAAGTTATAAACAACACTACGTGAACACTATAGTTCCGACTATATTTGTTTTTTTTTAAAATTATTGACATCCAAAATGCGTTAGCTCTCGTATATGTTTAAAATTAACCTAAATAACTTGTTATCGATATAAAATTACACTTTAACGACCATGTTTGAAAATAGAAATGTTTTTTATCGAAAAAAACAACTTTTAAACGATTTTTAATTTTTAATTTTTAATTTTTATCGAGAATAAACCCTCCCCAAGTCTAATAATTTATGAAAAAGTATTTTAACCCAGCAACTTTGACCTTTATGTCTATGCTTATTATTTCCTTAGCAATGATTTTTTTATCCTCATGTAATAATGAAGAATATTTCACAGAAATTGCTATTATTCCCGAAGAGGAAATCTCAAATCCGGAGGATTCAGGAGAATCTATTTTAGATGCAACATTAGAAGATGATACCTTTACTACAACTGGGTATGACTCTTTTATAATTGATGCATTTGCAAATGATAAAAATATTCCACCAGATTACGCATTTTTTTCTTTTACTAATCCATCTAACGGCACGCTGACAATAGATGATAATACAAATGATGACAAAAGTATTAGAAGTAAATCAAAAGATATTAAAATTAAATATACCCCTAACTCGAATTTTGTTGGCACTGACACATTTCAATATACTATATGTGATGACGCGCACCCTGAGATTTGCGCTACAGCAACAGTATCAATAATTGTGGAACCAGTGGTGATTGAAGAAAACATTGCCACCGAATTAAAGGCATTCCCTAACGCTTATGGAGCAGGGGCATACGTTACAGGTGGTCGTGGTGGAAGAGTTATTCATGTTACTAATCTTAATGATAGTGGCGCAGGTAGTTTTAGAGCTGCTTTTACTGCATCGGGAACAAGAATCATTGTCTTTGATGTTATCAGGCACTATAAATTGCTCTTCTGCTCTTAAAACGTCTTATGGAAATGTTACTGTGGCAGGACAGACATCACCGAAAGGGGGTATTACTTTTACCGGTAATCTTGGAGGTGGTCCTCTATTTGAACTTTCTGGTACGAATAACGCGATATTCAGATATATAAGAGTTAGACCAACGTAATGCATATACATGGTAATAATGCAGATTCATTTCAATGTTATAATTGTACAAATGTTATTGTAGACCATGTGTTCTGTGTCATGGGGTGGAGATGAATGTATTTCATTTACTGGTACAACTACAACTAATATTACACTTCAAAATAGTATAATTGCCGAACTAAAACAGGATCAATCATTTAGGAGATAGTAATAATCCATCATAGCACTAACTTATTACGTGTGCAAGCAATCTATTTTTTAGATATGACCATAGGACACCAAATACAACTACAAACAATAGGGCAGATGTTATTAATAATGTTATTTTATGGGGATATGGATATAGAACAAATAGACCATCACCTGCTAATTTTCAAAATTAAACTAAATCAATAATAGTTATATATCAAACTCTAGCAAGTGACTTGGGGTGAATAGTTAATTGCAGTAATCCAGCAACCCGTAAAATTTATACAGCAGGTAATCTTATCTACAGTCAACGGTTACAGACCCAAATTTAGCTAATAATAGGAATTCATGGACTGCATTTTGGACTTCAGATAAAGCATATGCTTTTACTTGAATAGCGTTGCTTACAATGCGACAACACCTTTGCCTTCAGTTATTTTACTTCAACGCAATACAAATTAGGGAATCCTATGGCCATATTAACAGCATTACAAGCGTTGGAACATGCAAAAAATGATGTAGGTGCATACAAGACTTTGGATGGTTCTGGAAATATTATAAGTGATTGGGATGCCGTTGATGATGTACTATTTGACAAATGTAACTAATGGAACTTTGTTAACGTTGCTTACCCTAATTTACAATGTCTGGTAAACATCGCACTATACCACTTTTTTAAGTAGAATTAGTTCAACTCCAATTAATTCAAGAGATGCAAGTTATGACACCGATAAAGATGGGATGCCAGATGTTTGGGAAAAGGCCGTTTTTGGAGATTTAAGTAAAGATGGTAGAGGTGATACCGATGGTGATGGTTATACCGATTTAGAAGAGTTTTTAAATAGAGTGGATTAGTAAAATATTTATATAAAATTAAAAAGCCGCAGAGAATTACTTCTCTGCGGCTTTTTAATTTTATTATTTATACTAAATATTATGAAGTTGATTTAAAATATTGATTAGAAATTCTGATAATAATACTGCTTAATAGATTTTCAGGCTTACTTTTTAGAAGTGATTGTTTTTTTTGATTATTTGGCTTAGAATTTCTATTAGTTTTCAAGAAATTGTAGTTAACCGATTATAATTACTGTTTTAGCGAATTAACTAAATTTTTGTCATTTTGAACGTAAACAATTACTAAATTTGCAATATACAATACAAAATTGAATTGATTAATAGCAGTATTAATTTAATTGTGTTAAATGTTTATTGAATTTTCTTATAACTCTCGAGCTTTATATATTTAGTAATATATAAACTATTCAAAAGCATTTAAAGACAATTTAATTAATTTATAATTAATGTAAATTTTGTTTTATGTGTAATATTAACCAGGGACAATCAAAAAAAATTTTCGTTTTAAAATGCTTAGTTTTTAAACTAGGTTAGATTGTTACGTTCTAATTTTAAAATAATAATTGATAACATCATAAATGTTGACTAAAACTAAAATATATTTATCATCACCTCACATGGGCGGTTCAGAACAAAAATTTGTTAATGATGCCTTTGCGACTAATTGGATTGCTCCTTTGGGACCAAATGTAGATGGTTTTGAAAATGATATACAGAAATATTTAGGAAATAATAAACATGTTGCGGTTTTAAGTTCTGGTACTGCTGCCATACATTTAGCATTGCAATTATTAAACGTTTCTAATGGTGACGAAGTGTTATGTCAGAGTTTTACATTTTCGGCATCGGCGAATCCCATCTTGTATCAAGGTGCTACGCCTATTTTTATAGATAGTGAACGAGATACCTGGAATATGTCGCCAGAATTACTTGAAATTGCCATTCTCGATCGTATAGAAAAATATAAAAAGCCCAAAGCTATTATAGCTGTTCATTTATATGGGATGCCTTATAAAGCCAATGAAATCAATGCCATTGCAAAGAAATACGACATTCCTGTTGTTGAAGATAGTGCAGAGGCCTTAGGAAGTACTTATTATAAAAAAGCTTGTGGAACGCTTTCTGATTTAGGAATCTTATCATTCAATGGTAATAAAATTATCACGACTTCTGGTGGAGGCGCTCTAATTACAGATGATTTAGAACTAAAAAACCGAGCGGTCTTTTTTTCTACACAGTCTAGAGATCAAGCACCTCACTATGAACATTCTTCGGTTGGATTTAACTATAGAATGAGTAATGTATTAGCTGGCATTGGAAGAGGGCAGATGGAAGTTCTTGATGAACGCGTGCATGCAAGAAGAAAAAACTTTGAATTTTATAAAAAAAACTTATCAACATATAAATCGATATCCTTTTTAGAGGAACCAGATGGTTTTTTCTCTAATAGATGGATAACTTGTATAACAACAGATTCTTACGAGTTACGAGAACAATTAAGGCTTGATTTGCTTCAAGATGATATTGAATCAAGACCTTTGTGGAAACCTATGCATATGCAACCACTTTTTAAAGATTGCATGCATTTTACAGACGGCACATCTGAAGAACTTTTTAACAATGGATTATGTTTGCCAAGCGGATCTAATCTAAGTCAGGACGATTTAAACCGGATTTTGGAAATAATATTAAATACCCTCAAATCATGATAAACAATTACTTTACCTATTATTCACAGAAATATGCGTCTAAATGGCTCGTTCTGGTCATAGATCTTGCAATAGTCTTATTTACTTTTTGCGCGTCTTATATCATTAGATTTAATTTTACTTTAAATTTTGATTTAAAACAGTTTTTATTTCAGCTACCATTTGTGGTATTTGTCGCTATTATTAGCTTTTTTGCTTTTGGATCGTTTAAAAGTGTTATTAGACACACTGGATTTACAGATATAGTAAATTTGTTTAAATCTGTGTCTTTAATGGTCGTTCTAACTATTTTATTTGTTCTTATAAATAGAGAAGTAAATCTAATTTCTGGCTTTACAATACCACTTTCAATAGTGGTAATGCATGCTTTACTTAGTTTTGTGTTGTTAAGTGCAAGCAGATTAGTTTTTAAAATGGGATACAATTATTTAAAGTGTAAGTATTTATCATCGAAAAGAGTTCTTATATATGGTGCTGGAGACTCTGGTATTGTAACCTATAATGCATTGATAAGCAACGTAAAACAAAAATTTGATGTCGTAGGGTTTATAGATGATAATGTTCGAAAAGATGGTAAATCTATTGATGGTATATCTATTTTATCTAAAAATAAAATTGATGAAAACTATATAGAATCAAACAAAATTGATGAAATTATAGTAACTGCTGAGAATATTAAAAAAGACAGTCTTTTTAGTTTAGTCGGTTTAAATATAAAAATCACCAAAGTACCACCCGTTGAAAGCTGGATTAACGGTGAATTAAATGTACAACAGATTAAGCAGGTTCGAATTGATGATTTGTTGGGACGCGCTCCTATAAAGATCGATAACCCTAATCTGTTAAACGAATTTAAGGGTGAAACTGTGTTAATCACTGGCGCTGCAGGGTCTATTGGGAGCGAATTGGTTAAGCAATTAGCGGATTATAATGTAAAGCAATTAATTCTGGTAGATCAGGCTGAATCGCCGCTTTATGACGTGCAGCAAGATTTGATTCGGGATGGTAAACATAATTTTACAGCGATTGTGGCCGATATTAGAGATGGATTACGTATTGATAGCATATTTCAAGAACATAAACCAACTTTGGTTTTTCATGCCGCGGCTTATAAGCATGTTCCATTGATGGAGAAATCGCCTTATGAAGCAATAAAAATAAATGTAAATGGTACCAAACTGCTTGCGGATACAGCATCTCGTTATAATGTTAAGAAATTTGTATTTGTTTCAACCGATAAAGCAGTGAACCCAACCAGTGTTATGGGTGCTACCAAGCGTATGGCTGAAATGTATATTAGCTGTTTGCAAAAGGAAAGTAAAACCAAATTTATTACGACCCGTTTTGGGAATGTATTAGGTTCGAATGGTTCTGTAATTCCGTTATTTAAAAAGCAAATTGAAAACGGAGGTCCTTTAACCTTAACACACAAAGATATTACACGTTATTTTATGACTATCCCTGAAGCGGCACAATTAGTGTTAGAAGCGGGTACCATGGGTAAAGGTGGCGAAATATTTATTTTTGATATGGGAGAATCTGTTAAAATTTATGATCTTGCCAAAAACATGATTAGATTATCGGGGCTTCGTTTCCCAGAAGACATTGATTTAAAAATAACAGGATTACGCCCAGGTGAAAAACTTTATGAAGAGTTATTAGCAAATGGTGAAAACACTTTATCAACGTATCACAAAAAAATATTGATAAGTGAAACAAAATCACTCGATTATGTGACTGTTAAATCTGAAATTGAGGAATTATGTATTACCAATCGTTTCCAGAACAATAATATTGTTATGAAAATGAAACGTTTAATACCAGAATATAAATCTAATAATTCAGATTACGAACGCTTTGACAAGAAAGTTCAAATTTATAAAAAGATAAAAGGTATTTCACATGATAATACTGATAAATCTAACATTGGTTTATAATATTATATTAAATTTTATTACTTTCCCCAAATAACTAAAATAAATATTTTGATTTCAACAAATTACCTCCGTTTTTGTAAAATGATTATGTTAACATTGTTTTTAGCTTCCTGTACATCCAGTAAAGATGTAGTTTATTTTCAGCAGGCTAAGAATTCCGAAACTATAGTTGATACTGATACTTTTACTCCCAGATTTAAGATAAATGATATTATTTCTATAAATGTTTCTACTTTTGATTTAGAAGCTGTAAAGCCATTTAATTTGGTTAGGAACTCGGCGTCGACAGATGGTAGATTTCAAGAAATTGATTATTTAGTAGATAATAATGGCAATATAGATTATCCAGTTTTAGGAAAAATTAAGTTACAGGGATTAAGTGTAGAAGAGGCTAAACAATTATTTAAGGAAAAACTTAATGATTATCTTACCGATCCTATAATAAATATCAGATTCCTGAATTTTAGAGTCACTGTACTTGGTGCTGTTGCAAGTCCGGGTACTTATGCAGTATCTGGAGAGAGAATCACCGTGCTAGAAGCTATTGGAATGGCTGGTGATTTAGACATTAAGGGAAGACGTGATAATATTATGGTAATGAGAGATTTTAATGGCATAAAAACATATTCAAGGCTTGATTTAACAACAAAAGAAGCATTTAGTTCCCCATTGTATTTCTTAACCCAGAATGACGTTGTATATGTTGAACCAAACAATTCATCAATTAGTGAGGCTTCAGGAGATTCTAGAATTGGAATATTTTTATCTGTTTCGTCTTTTATCTTAGGTATTGTTGTTTTAATTACACGTTAATAATATTATATGACTTCAAATCAACAGATTCAATCAAATTTTAAAAACAACCAAGAAGAAATTAATTTAAAGAAAACTGTTTATTCTTACACTAAACATTGGAAATGGTTTGCTTTTAGTGGTGCAATTTGTCTTGTAGCAGCATTTTTTTATTTAAGATACGCAACACCAGAGTTTAATTCGTATGCGAAAATCATGTTTGTTGAAGATGGAAATTCCTCATCTTCTGCAGGTGTTGAAGTCCTTAAAGATTTACAGCGTTTTTCTAATACCGAAAGTAAGAAAACAGAAGATGAAATTGAGGCTTTGAGTTCTCGTATATTGATGGAGTCGGTTGTAAAAAAATTGGCATTAAATATCCAATATAGCACACAGGGTAGAATACATGAAACCCAATTATATCCAAATTCACCAATTAAAATCATTTTTACTGCAACTGATTCGGTTGTTGATAACTCCAAATTTAGTTTTATTATAAATATAACTTCAAATACTACTTTTAATTTTAAAGAAAATACTAAAGATAAGGAAAGTGATTTTAAGGAATTTGCTTTTGGTAAGAATATATTAACACCTCTAGGTAATATTATTATCACACCAAACACTAATGAAGTTTCAAATTTAATTGATCAAACAATTACAGTAAAAATTGTTCCCGTAAAGGAAGTGGCAGAATATTATAGAAATAAGATGGAAATTAGGCAAGTTGCTGAATTGTCTAAAGTTGTTGAACTATCATTGAATGATGCTGTTTTAGAAAGATCTAAACAAATTCTTAATACGCTTATTGATGAGTATAATAGAATAACTATCGAAGAGAAAAATCAGAGAGCAATTAGTGTTGCAAACTTTATTAATGAACGTATTGATTTGATATCAATGGATTTATCTAAAGCTGATGATAAAGTTGAACATTTTAAAACAGGAAACAGGCTTACAGACATAACGTCTGAAGCACAATTGTATTTGAATTCAAGTTCTGAAGCTGAACAAGAAATCAATAGTGTTCGGTCACAATTGAGTCAAATAAATTATATGAAAAATTATGTTGAAGATACATCAACAGCATTTGAGCAAATACCATCAAATGCTGGTTTATCAGATGGGTCAATTAACAATATTACTACAAAATATAATGATTTATTAAGAGAGCGTAATACGCTTTTAAAAGGCTCAACTAAACAAAAAAATCCAATAATTGTTAATTTAGATCAACAGTTGCTCGGCTTAAAACAAAGTTTAGTGCAAAGTCTAGAAAATTCATCAAAAACGGCATCTTTTCAATTAAGTAGTTTAGAAGCTAGATCTCGTTCCATCAATTCAAAAATTTATGCAGTTCCAGGTCAGGTAAGAGAATCCAGAGATATAGAACGGGAACAAGGAATTAAGGAATCTTTATATCTTTATTTACTTCAAAAAAGAGAAGAGGCAACAATGTCTTTAACTTCAACGTCTCCTAGCGTAAGAATAATTGATCAAGCTTTTAGCACAGGTTTGCCAGTTTCCCCAAAGAGAAATATTGTTTATTTGGCGGCAATTATTATAGGCCTTTGTATTCCATTCTCAATAATTTATGTTTCTTCCATTTTGGATACTAAAATTCATAATAAAGAAGATTTAGAAAACGAAATTAAAAACATAACGGTTTTAGGTGAAATCCCAAGCGTTAAAGATGGTTTTAATAAAGATGGTGTTTTATTAGTTGAAAAAAATGATCGTTCTATTCTGTCTGAATCCTTTAGAATTATTAGAACTAATTTTGATTTTGTTAGACGCGGTAGAAACGTTGAACATTATGATAATGTGGTGTTTGTTACTTCGACGATAAATGGTGAAGGGAAATCGTTTTTTAGTATCAACACGGCACTAACTATGGCAAACACAGGAAAACGTGTATTATTAATGGGGGCGGATATTAGAAATCCTCAAATACATCATGTTCTTAAAAAGGATATGAAAGCTAAAACCAGTGAGATTGGATTAACTGACTTTTTAGTGGATAATTCTATTTTGGCTGGCGAAACCATAAACAGTTATACCATTAATGATATCGATTTAGATATTATGCTTTCTGGTAAAATCCCACCAAATCCTGCTGAATTATTAATGAACAGCCGAATGAAAGACATGTTTGATTATGTGTCTAAACAGTATGACATTGTTATTGTAGATACCGCTCCCGCTATGCTTGTTACCGATACTTTATTGATAAGTCAATATGCAGGTCACACCATTTATGTAACCAGAGCTGGTTATACCGACAAGCAAGTTTTAAATTTTGCAAAAGAACTGCATGCCACTAATAAATTGAATGGGATGATGCTGGTAGTTAATGATGTTAACCAATCTAATTTTGGCTATGGTGCCCGATATGGTTATTACGGAGCGCCTAAAAAGAAAGGTTTTTTTAGCAGGAAAGCTTAAATTACTGTAAAGGTGGCGTTCGTTTTATGAATAACCTCCGAAATTTTACTGGCTATTTTTTTACTTAAAACCAGATTTGAAAGTTTTTCAATATGGTACATATTATGCGTGTCAGTGGCTGCTAAATCAATCAAGTTTTCATCTAATAAATAGGTCCCGGTTTTTTGGACACTTTTGCCATAATGATCACTTAGTGATAATAAATTTAACTGAAACAAACAGCCCAGGGATTTAAGCCGATTATAATATGCTAAATTATTATGATAATACGCATAGCGTTCGGGGTGCGCCAATACCGGGATATAGCCTTTCAATTTTATTTTAAAAATAAGTTCTTCTATATTAATGGGTGGCTGGAAATAAGACATTTCTACAAGCACATAATTACTTTTTAAGGTAAATAAATGCGCCTGCTCTAATAAGCTTTCAAAATTACTATCAAGCATATATTCTGCGGCCGGATTGATCGTGATATTGTTTAATAATCTCTTATTCAAATTCCCAAGTAATAACTCATAGGCATTCCCAATACTTTCTGCTGTATTTGGATAAAAATCCTGCATAATATGCGGGGTAGGTATAAATTCTTTTATTCCTAATGCTTCCAGTCCCTTAAGTAATTCTAAAGACTCTTTAACGGTTTTGGCACCATCATCTATTCCCGGAAGGATATGATTATGGATATCGACAAAATCTTCTAATAAATCTTTTAGAAACTGTTTTTTAGAGAATATTTGTAACATGAGTAATAGGTTGTTAGATTGAGAAATCGATTCTCGATACTAATATCACTCTTAAAAATGAGTGAATTTTACTTGAATTGACAAATTTTTATAAATACGACAATGAATTAAGATAGCTATACGTTAGGACGCGTAAAATTTAAAGGCATCTAAAATAATAGCATCATCCACTAAGCAATCTATTTTTGGGTTTCCGATGGATTCTAATAATACAAAGTTAATGTTGCCGTGTGTGTTTTTTTTATCGAATTTAAGTAATTCCATGATGGGTTTCAGGTCTTCTTGGTTTATGTCTACTTTTCCATAATAATTAACGAACAAACGCTTTATTTCCTTCGTCGTTTGTTTTGGAAAGCCTGTTAACTCCGTTGAAATATAACTGGCGAGTATCATACCAATGACAATGGCTTCACCATGTAACAAAGTTGTTTTATTGGGGTTACTTAAAAAATAAGATTCAATCGCATGACCAAGCGTATGCCCGAAATTTAAAGTTTTTCGCAAACCGTTTTCAAAAGGGTCCACCTCGACAACGTGTTTTTTGATGAGCACCGATTCATAAATCAATTCGTCTAAATCATTCAAGGATAGTTTCGCTAAATCCTGAAATTTATTCCAATAGTTTATATCGCTAATCAGTCCGTGTTTTAGCATTTCAGCTAAACCAGAACGCATCTGATTTTGTGGAAGCGTATTTAAATACTGTGTATCTATAAGTACCAGGTCCGGATTACTAATCACCCCAATCTGGTTTTTTAAATGCCCTAAATCGACACCTGTTTTACCGCCTACAGAAGCATCAACCATAGATAATAGGGTAGTAGGCACATTTACATAAGCGATACCACGTTTAAAGGTACAGGCCACAAAACCACCTAAATCTGTTATGACACCACCACCAATATTGATTAATAAGCTTTTTCTATCTGCATCTAATTCCGAAAGTGTATTCCAAACGCCTGAACAAGTTTCAATATTTTTGTTTATTTCACCAGATTCAATTTCAATAATTTCAATGGTAGATGTTGTTTCTAAATTTTCTAAGAAAATCGGTAAACAATGTTCATGCGTATTTTCATCAACTAAAATAAATATTTTTGAAAAATTACTACTCTTAAGATGTTGATTTAAAGCTGTATAACAACTAGCATTAAAATGAATGATACACTTGTTTGCTTCGATAGAATCCATAGGAAATAAAAATCTTTTTAAAGCCGCAAAATTAAGGAGATTTTATATAAAATGATAGTGAACTCATTATTATCTTTGTATAAATTTATAATTTATGAGTACTGAACATATATTCGATAATACGGAAATAGCCTTTGCGCTTAAGAGTGATTCTGAATTAGAACGCGCCTATTTTTTGTTTAAAATGATTTCTATTGAGCCTTTAGTGCGTATTGGTACAGCGGCCACCAATTTCGCTCTTAAAGCACATTTGCCTATTGAAGGCCTTATACGATCGACGGTATTCGATCATTTTTGTGGAGGGGTTAATGAAGAAGATTGTTTGCCGGTGATTGATAAAATGTACCAAAAAGGAGTAAGCTCAGTTTTAGATTTTTCTGTGGAAGGAAAAGAAAGCGAACAGGATTTTGACAGTGCCTTAAATACAACCCTTAAAATTATTGATTTTTCGAAAGAAATTAAAGCCATTCCGATTGCTGTTTTTAAACCGACCGGCTTTGGAAGATTGGAATTATATGAAAAAGTGAGCAGGGGAGATGTGCTTACTGAAAAAGAGCAGAAAGAGTGGGATCAAATTGTTTTCAGATTTGATTTGGCTTGTAATAAAGCTAAAAAAAATGATATAGCTATTTTAATTGATGCTGAAGAAAGCTGGACACAAGTAGCTGTTGATGATTTGGTGACTCAAATGATGCAACGCTACAATAAAGAAAAAGCAATTGTTTTTAATACACTTCAAATGTATAGACATGATCGGGTTGATTATATGAAAAACGCCCACATTAAAGCTAATGCTGAAGGTTATTTTGTAGGATTTAAACTGGTACGAGGTGCCTATATGGAAAAGGAAAATGAACGGGCAGAGAAACTAGGGTATGAATCGCCAATATGTAAAAGCAAAGCGTTAACCGATGCCAGTTTTAATGAAGGGCTAAGTTACATGCTAGACAATCTGTATAATATGTCGTTGTTTGCTGGCACGCATAACGAAGAGAGTTCTTATTTTTTAATGGATTTAATGGCTGAAAAAGGGATTAAAATTAACGACCGTCGTGTCTGGTTTGGGCAACTTTACGGCATGAGTGATCATATTAGCTATAATTTAGCAGCAAATGGGTATAACGTTGCAAAATACATACCTTTTGGACCCGTAAAAGATGTGATGCCCTATTTAATTAGACGCGCAGAAGAGAATACCTCGGTAGCAGGACAAACAGGCAGGGAGTTGGTACTTATAACTAAAGAAAAAAAACGAAGAAAAGCCTTAGACGTTTAGCAAGAATTTTTTATTACTAATTTAATGTCTTCTGGAGTCATATATGGCGTTATAGCCATTAATGGGCTAAAATCGATTGTTATTGTGGGCCCATTCGATTGTTTAACCAGCCATATATCAGGATTATTGGTAGGTACTAATACTTCGTTTGTGCTTATTATATCTTCGTGATGTTTTTCACCAGGACGCATGCCAATATGTATGATGTCTATTTTTTGTTCCGGATAAAGGGTTATTAAACAGGTTGCTAAATCTTTAATTTTTATGGGTTCTCCCATATTAAAGGTAAAAACAGTACTTTCTATAGCTTCAAATTTTGAAATTTCCAATATTAAATGACAGGCTTTCGTTTTACTGATAAAATACCGTGTCACAGCGTCGTCTGTAATAGTTACAGGTAATCTGCTTTCAATTTGTTTAATAAATAGAGGTAATACGGATCCATTGGAGCCCATTATATTTCCGAAACGTGTTATTATAAATTGGGTTGCACCATCTTTTGATATGGCATGTAAATAATTTTCGGCAATAAGTTTAGAACAACCCATAACACCGACAGGATTTACGGCTTTGTCTGTTGAAATAAAAATAAATTTCTTTACACCATGCTTAAGTGATATATCCGCTAATAATTTAGTAGCCAATATATTAGTTTTTACCGCTTCGTATGGGTGCGCTTCCATTAAAGGCACATGCTTATAGGCGGCCGCATGAAAAACGAGCGTGGGTTTATATGTTTCAAATAAATATTCTAGAGAATCACTATCGGTAATATTCAAAAGTAAAAATTCAATGTTACTCACATCTATATGATCAAACGCTTTCATTAAATTATAAAGCGGTGATTCTGCAATATCAATAAGAACCAGTTTTGAATAATTAGATTTTAATAACTGTCGTGCCAATTCACTACCAATAGAGCCAGCAGCACCGGTGATTAAAATGGTTTCGTTTGTGAAATCGAAAGTTGGCTCTGGTTTTTCTGAATTTACTTTTGAAGGCAGCAACCCGGAATCGTCTAATAATTTCTTTATTTGATTATAGGTTACTTGATTCATTTGGAGGTTACTTTTCGTTCAAATGTATTTTACATAGGCTTAAATACAATTACAATGTAGGAAATTTTGAATACTAAAGCAAACGGAAAATTAAAGGAATTATTTTGTCAGTACCTGAATAATGGTAATAAAAATAAGCTTTAAATCGAAGAAGAAATTTCGTTTTTCAATGTATTCTTTGTTATACTTTAATTTGTCCGGAATAATCGTATTTATAAAGAAATTTTCAGGGTCATCGGCAGCCTTTAAAAGTTCCACTTCATTTCTGTATTTTAAAGATGCGAGTCCCGTAATTCCCGGTCTTACGGCAAATATTTTTAAATCGTCTTCACTATAAAAATTCACATAATAGCGCAATTCTGGTCTGGGACCAACAAAACTCATATCGCCTTTTAAAATATTAAAAAGTTGCGGGAATTCATCAATCTTATAGCGCCTTAAAAAATAGCCCACTTTTGTGATTCTGGAATCGTGATTACCCAATGTAAGCAAACCCTTCGATTCAGATTGCATTTTCATGGTTCTGAATTTATAAATATGGAAGTCTTTGTTGTTTTTACCAACGCGACCCTGAATAAATAACACAGGCCCTTTAGAATCTAATTTAATAATAATAGCTATGACCAAAAGGATGGGAGCAAGCAGTAATAACCCGATTAACGAACATATCACATCAAACCATCGCTTTGCAACCATTAATTTTCAATTCTAAAATTGGTTATGGTAGCAATACTATCACAGTTTTCAACCGTTAAGATAATTTCCTGATCTTTATAATCGCCTTCAACAATATAAATGCCACAAGGTTTTTGTCTTGTCTTGCTTTTAGAAAAATTAATATCTCCTTTTTTTAAAACATAATTTAAAGCAGTTGAATCGAGCTGATGATTTACTAATTGTGACTTGATTTCATCAGAATACATCAAAGTTTTTAATCGGATGTTCTTAAGAACACGCGCATCTGGTCCGTAGCTACACGACACTTTTTTTCCATTTAAAAAGAATGCTAAAATAATGAGTCCGAGAGAAAAACCTCCCAGATAATAACCTATACGTTGAATTAATTTCATGAGTTGTTTAAAGCATCCAGCAATGACAGTTGAAGCTCGAAGTCGTTATTAAAAAATAATGAGATTGATATCGCTATAATTTAAATCGAACCATTCGCCAACAGATTTACTGGTTAAAATTCCGTGGTAAAAGTACAACCCATTTTTTAAACCTCTATCAAAACGCAGGGAATTTTCTATCCCACCATCTTCAGCAATTTTTAAAAGATACGGTGTAAAAATATTACTTATAGAAACAGAGGCTGTTCGAGAATATCTTGCAGGAATATTAGGTACGCAATAATGTATGACGCCATGTTTTGTAAAAGTGGGCTGTTTATGTGACGTGACTTCGCTGGTTTCAAAACAACCACCCATATCAATACTAACATCTATGATAATAGCACCATTTTTCATGGATTCTACCATGGTTTCAGATACCACAATAGGTGATCGGTTACTCCCTCTAACAGCGCCAATAACCACATCGCATCGTTTTAATGCTTTGGTTAAATTTTTTGGTTGTAATGTAGAGGTGAATAAAGGTCTGCCTAAATGTGTTTGTATGCGTCTCAGTTTGGTTATGGAATTATCAAAAATCTTCACATTAGCTCCTAAACCAATAGAACTTCGGGCGGCAAATTCTCCAACAGTACCAGCGCCGAGAATAACCACTTCTAATGGAGGAACACCACTAATATTTCCAAACATTAAACCGTTTCCGCCTTTGGTATCCGACAATAACTCGGCTGCTATTAAAACAGAAGCAGTACCGGCAATTTCACTCAAGCGATTTTACTGCAGGATAGGTGCCATCTGAATCTCTTATAAATTCGAATGCCAATGCTGTAATACGTTTTGCAGCTAAAGCTTCAAAATATTTTTTGCTTTGCGTTTTTAGTTGCAATGCCGAAATTAATATGGTCTGTGGATTTATTAATTTGATTTGTTCTAAACTAGGCGGTTCTACTTTCAGAATCATCGGACACGCGTATACTTTAGCAGAGTCGTTTGTGATTTCAGCACCCGCTTCACTATAGTCTTTATCACTAAAATTAGCACCGTCACCAGCTCCAGCCTCTAATAGCACGCGATGCCCATTGCTTACTAAAGCAAAAACAGCATCGGGTGTTAAGCAAACACGCTTTTCTTGAAAGGCGGTTTCTTTGGGTATGCCAATAAATAATTCTCCTTTACGTTTAAATATTTCAAGGGTTTCCTCTTGTGGTAAGAGTTGTTGTTTTGTAAAAGGAGACAATTGTTTTGCCATGAGTCTGTTTAGTTTAGGGAAATCAAATTACAAATAAATTTCTAAATGTATTAATTCAATCCAAAAATAATTATTTTGCAATTAAAATTCCTCTTCAATCTGCCGTTCATCGAATTTTTAATAATTGAATGAAAAAAACCACAAAACTTATAAAATTAACTGCAAACAGTTTAAATTAATTATTTAAGTTTGTAATTATAACCCAAATTATGCTAAAAAGATTTTTCTGCTTTTTTTTATTTGTAATTTCTTTATCTAGCTTCTCCCAGCATCATGTTTTATCTGGTGTTGTTTATGATATAAATAAGGTTCCTATATCTTATAGCAATATTGTTGTTTATAATACCTCCGATTTAAGTTATGTGGCAGGAACCACTTCAGATGATGAAGGCGAATTTAAATTTGAAAATCTAAAACTTGGGAACTATACCTTAAAAATAAGTTTTATTGGTTATGAAGAAGCGCGGAGATTCGTCAATTTTGAAAAAAGCATTAAACTTGGAGCTATAACACTTAATGAGCAGGCACAAGCATTAGATGATGTTACTATAATAGCGAAACGACCAACCGTAAACCGAATGGTTGACAGACTTGTTTTTAATGTTGAAAATTCCACCTTGTCTAATAATAACGTTCTGGACGTGTTAAAACATACGCCAGGAGTTTTAGTACACGACGGCTCTTTGACTATTAAAAACAGTGTCCCCACGGTTTATATGAATGATAGAAAAGTGCATTTGTCGACTAATGAAGTGCTTCAGCTTTTGGAAGGAACATCGGCTACTAATGTAAAATCAATAGAAGTTATAACCAATCCGCCGGCAAAATATGAAGCTGAAGGTGGCGCCGTAATTAATATTGTTACTTCTAAAAATATAATAGCAGGTTATAACGGGAACATTTTTGGAAATATTAAACAAGGTAGTGAATACCCTAAATATTCGTTGGGTACAAGTCATTTTTTTAAAAGCAAAAAATTAAGCACCTATTTAAATTACAGCATCAACCCGAGGAAAGATTACAGGCATAATACGGAGACTGTAAATTTTATTGAAAACGACCAAAATACCTCTAGTTGGGAAACTGATTTTCAACGAACCCGAGAAACTTCCAATCATAATATTAATGCTAATATTGATTATGAAATAAATAGTAATAATACCCTTGGTTTATCGACCAGCATGTTAATTTCTCCCAGAGAAAACACTAAAACTTTGGTAAATTCCAGTACCGGGGTGTATAATTCCAGTAATAGTTTAAACTATACCTTTAATACTTTAAATCGTATGGTTGATGAGACTTTTAATATGGCGTTCACCTTAGATTATGTGCATAAATTTAAGAAAGAAGGGGAGAAGCTTTTAATGAGTGCGCATCACACAAACTATGATTTTTCCAGTTTTCAAGACGTGAATACCGGATATTTTTTACCTGGCAATGATGTACCTTTTAGAGAAAATAAATTTCAGACGTTTTCCAGCCAGTTAATTAAACTTTATACGGGACAAATTGATTATGAATTACCAATTGGTGCGTCTGCAAGTTTTGAAATAGGGTCGAAGGTTTCTAATATAAGATCTGAAAGCATTTTAAATCAATTTGATTTTGTAAATGGTGTAAAAACGGAGAATTTAGAAAATTCTGATACGTTTTTATACGATGAAATGAATTATGCGGCTTATACCAGTTTTTCAAAAGATTGGGAGCATTGGAGTTTTAAACTGGGGTTAAGAACTGAGTATACCGATATTACTGGAAACTCCTTGTCTACCAATAGCCAAAATGATAGTGACTATATAAAATATTTTCCTTCCTTTTATTTGATGCACCAATTTAATGACAATAACCAACTCTATTTAAGTTATAACAAACGTATTTACAGACCCAGATATAGCGATTTAAACCCGTTTAAGTATTTTTTAAACGATAACACCTATAGAACTGGCGACCCCAATTTAAAACCAGAAATAGACGATGTGTTTACTTTAGGCTATACCTTTAATAAAAACTATACGTTTGAGGCCTATTATCGTTATGAGAATGATCCCACTATAGAAATAACGTTCCAGGATAACGATAACAATATCATAAAATATATTAACACAAATATTGATAGTAATATCTCTTATGGTTTAGATTTTACGACATACACCCAGGTTTTAAATCGGTGGAATATTTATGTATTATCGTCTGTGTTTTATAACGAAAATCAGTTTTTTGCGCTCGAGAGTGGTAACGTATTATTATCTAAAGATAAATGGTCATTTTATGGTCAAGTGATTAATTATTTTTCCTTTTTAAAGGATAAAAGTTTAACAGCCGATGTATCCTATTTGTATCAAGCGCCTACTTTGGCTGGTCCTACAAATGTTAGCAAGTATCACGGATTGGATATCAATTTCAGAAAAACACTTTGGAAAAACAGAGCATCCGTAAGTATTGGATACAATGATATTTTTAATACTCAAAATTTTACAACATCTACTAAATATCTTAATCAGGATGTTGCGATAAAATCTGGCTTGGAAAACAGATTATTAACTTTTGGATTTAATTATAAATTTGGAAACTTCAAACTTAAAAACAATCAAAAGCAAATTGACTTAGAAGAGCGTGATCGATTAAATTCTAAAAACTAGTTAGAAATATTGTTTTATTTTATCCCAGAAGTTCTTTGGCGTAATTTTAAATTCGTCTTCCAATTCCTGTAAAGACTTTGTTGCATCATTTACTCTGTTAAAAATCCGAGCCCGTATTAAATAAATGGAAGGTATAATAATCGCCATAATGGGTATTAGATAAATAAGTTGAGATTCATCAACATTTGTGGTATCCGCCCTAAGAATTGTAAAAGCTTGATAGGCATACATGGCTATTGGAACTAATAATGCATGAAACCACCAATGTCTACACGTAAAAAACCAAATTAATAATAAATATAATGGGATTAATTTACCAGATAAAAACCACATGGCCGTACTTGGCGTCTTGATAAAGCCTGACTATTATACGTAAATAAAAAAGTGTTCCAAACTTTTTCGTTTGGAACACTTTCATATAAAAAGAATAAATAGGGTGATGTTGCAATTAAAGTAGCAACAATACTACCTATAATTAAACTTTTTTTATCCACATCATGGAATTCTGATTTTTGATTTTTCAATTTTTGCTGTTTGTTGTCCATCTAAGTTGTATGCGTTAGCTGCATAAGCTGTAAACAACATTCCTCCGAAGATCGCGATTGCGATTAAATACTTTTTAGTTTTCATTTGTTAAGGGATTTAATTAATTAATTACCCAAATGTAACTAAAGGCTATTTCGAAGAATGTGTTAAAATGTTAAAAAAATGTTAAAAACACTGTTTTCTTAATTTCGCGCTGCGGGTTTCCCGTAATCCTTCAAAAAGTAGCGTATTTAATGTTGTTTAATTATACAGTTTGTACTTTTTCTTGATTATTTCTTTTACTTTATTAGTGATAATTTCCTGTTTTCTTCAGACACTATTTCAATGCTGATTTTATCTAATTCGTCTGTTAATATACTTTCTATTTTTTCCGGCCATTCAACAAAAATGTAATGGTTAGAATCTAAATAATCTTCAATGCCAAAATTATAGGCTTCTTCTAAATTTTTAACTCTATATAAATCGAAATGAAATATTTTGTCGTTATTTATTTCATATTCATTAATAATCGAAAACGTCGGGCTACTTACTTCGTCGTTACAACCTAATTGTTTTACAATGGCTTTAATTAAGGTTGTTTTGCCAACTCCCATATTTCCATAAAACAACCATGTTTTAGTTTTTAAACTTTCAATAAGTTGTTTTGCAACTTCTTCAATATCAGCAAGCTTATAATTTATTTCCAACGCAACCTAATTAAGTAACAATATTACAAATAATATTTCTAAAAAACTAATAAAAAGTGTATTTTACCGATGTTTTTGGTATTACATGGATTATTTAGGCTTGAAAACTACAAACGGAATAATCATTTCTTCCAATGAAACACCACCATGTTGATAGGTATTTCTAAAATAACTTACGTAGTGATTGTAGTTATTTGGATAGGCAAAAAACGAATCGCCTTTAGCGAAAATATAAGAACTGCTCATGTTAATTGATGGTAAATGAACTTCTTTAGGGTCTTTAAATACCAATACCTCTTTGTTTTCGTAGGTTAAACTTCTACCTGTTTTATATCGTAGGTTTAAACTGGTATCTCTGTCGCCAATAACTTTAGAAGGATTTTTTACGTTGATAGTACCATGGTCTGTGGTTAAAATGAGCTTAAAACCTAATTGTTGCGCCATTTGTATCATTTCTAATAGCGGTGAGTTTTTAAACCAACTTAAAGCTAACGAGCGATAAGCTTTATCGTTCGAGGCAAGTTCTTTAACAACTTCCATCTCTGTTTTAGAATGCGAAAGCATATCAACAAAATTGTAAACAACCACGGTTAAGTCGTTATTTTTAAGTGATTTAAAGTTTTCTACTAATTTTTTCCCTGCGCGTAAATTAGTAATTTTATGAAATTCATATTTTAAGTGCGTTAAGCTCAATCTTTTTATTTGAGTATTTAAAAAATCTTCCTCGTGTAAATTTTTACCTCCTTCATCAGTATCGTTTTTCCAATATTGTGGAAAAAGTTTTTCCATGTCACTTGGCATTAAACCAGAGAAAATAGCGTTTCTGGCATATTGTGTCGCTGTCGGCAAGATGCTATAAAAAGCCTCTTCTTTTTCTTTTTTATAATAATTATTAATGATGGGTTCAAAAACTTTCCATTGGTCGTAACGCAAATTATCAACAACCACTAAAAGGGTTGGTTGCTCTTTGCTAAGTTCGGGTGCAATTTTTTCTTTAAAAAGTGTGTGCGACATCATGGGTGCATCAGATTTATGATGAAACCAATCAGCATAATTTTTCTCAATAAATTTAGCAAATTGAATATTCGCTTCTATTTTTTGTGATTCCAGAATTTCAAACATGCCGGCATCTTCGATGTCTTCAAGCTGAATTTCCCAATAAATCAATTTTTGATATAAGCTCGCCCAATCTTCAAATGAATTTACCATCGACAAATCCATCGCTATTTTTCTAAATTCTTGCTGGTAATTAGAAGTTGTTTTTTCTGAAATTAATCTGGAGTGGTCTAAATTTTTCTTTAAACTTAGTAGAATTTGATTTGGGTTTACGGGTTTTATGAGGTAATCGGCTATTTTGTTACCTATAGCTTCTTCCATAATATATTCTTCTTCACTTTTGGTAATCATAACCACCGGAAGATTGTCTTGTTTCTCCTTTAATTTCATTTAGAGTTTCCAGACCGGTGAGTCCTGGCATATTTTCATCTAAAAAAACAATGTCAAAATTTTTACTGTCTAATACTTCAATGGCTTCTGTACCACTTTTACAGGTGGTAACATGGTAATTACGTTGTTCTAAAAATATGATGTGAGGTTTTAATAAATCAATTTCATCATCTACCCAAAGTATTTCTATTGTATTCATTTATATGTTTTTAATCAATGTTAATGCTAATTTGTTCATTATATAGATACCATATATTTATATTTGTATCAATTAAACCTTAACTTTTAAAGTTTGAACAAACTTAAAATATTAAACGACCCAATTTACGGATTTATTACGATTCCAAATTCACTCATTTTCGATTTAATCCAGCATAAGTATTTTCAAAGATTAAGAAGAATCACACAAATGGGTATGTCTTATTTAGTATATCCCGGCGCACATCATACTAGATTTCATCATGCTATTGGTTGCGTGCATTTAATGCAGAAAACAGTGAATGTGCTTCGTTTTAAAGGGGTTACAATTTCAAAGGAGGAAGAAACAGGTCTTTATGCAGCCATCTTATTGCACGATATTGGCCATGGTCCGTTCTCTCATGCTATGGAACACAGCATTGTAAATGGCGTGTCTCACGAGCAATTATCACTGCTTTTTATGGAGCGTTTAAATCATGAATTTAACTCAAGTTTAACGTTAGCAATTCAGATTTTTAAAGGTGTCTATCCAAGAAGATTTATGTGTCAGCTTATTTCTGGTCAGTTTGATATGGATCGCGCCGATTATTTAAAGCGTGACAGTTTTTACACAGGCGTAGCGGAGGGCAATATTAATAGTGAGCGATTAATAACCATGTTAAATGTTGTAGATGATGAATTGGTTGTTGAAGAAAAAGGTATTTACAGCGTTGAAAAATTTATTATAGCCAGACGTTTTATGTACTGGCAAGTATATTTACATAAAACAGGTTTGGCGGCCGAACAATTATTAATAAGAGTTTTACAAAGAGCCAAAGAATTACATAATAAAGGCCACAAACTTGAAGCCAGTAAGCCTTTGTTATATTTTTTAGAAAATAAAATTACTATGGATAATTTTAATGCTGAAACGCTCAATATTTTTGCAGAGTTAGATGATTTTGATATTATTTCTGCCATGAAACATTGGCAGCATGATACCGATTTTGTGCTTAGTAATTTGAGTGAGATGATTATAAACAGAAATTTGTTAACTATAAAACTGAAGAACAAAGCTATTAAAAAGCAGGATTTAGATCAGCATATAGAAAAATTAGTGACTACCTATAATATTTCGAAAAAGGAAGCCCGCTATTTTGTATTTAAAGGGAGTATTTCAAATCAGGCGTATCAACATAATCATAAGGGCATAAACATTTTGTACAAATCGGGTAAAATTGAAGATATTGTAAATGCATGCGACCAGCTTAACCTAAAAGCCTTGTCAAAACCCGTGACTAAACATTATATCTGTTACCCTAAACTAAAAATTTAATTTAATGCATATTATTGATAATTAAGGTTGATTTAAAATGCAGTTACTCTTTAATGATAACATTATAAACCAAGACATGAAAAACTTAAGTACATTTTTCCTATTTTTGCGACATTAAACAAAAAACATCAAACTTTTAAGTGTGAAATTTACAGCACAACAAATAGCAGGAATATTAGAGGGCGATGTGGTAGGTAATCCGGATGTTGAAGTGTCAAAACTATCTAAGATAGAGGAAGGACACATTGGATCCTTAACATTTTTAGCTAATCCAAAATACAAACATTTTATATATAGTACGAAAGCATCAGTTACTATTGTGAATAAATCGTTTATTCCAGACAATAGTATTGAAACTACTCTTATAAAAGTAGATGATGCGTATTTAGCGTTTTCAAAAATACTTGAATATTACAATTCAATAAAGCTTAATAAAGAAGGTATAGAACAACCTTCTTTTATTTCTGAATCTTCTGTATATGGAAAAAATGTATATCTAGGCGCATTTTCATATATAGCAGATCATGTTAAAATTGGAAACAATGTAAAGATATTTCCAAACACTTATATTGGTGATAATACTGTAATTGGCGATAACACGATTATTTTTTCAGGCGCAAAAATATATTCAGATACCGTTATTGGGCGTAATTGTGTTATAAATTCAGGAGTTATTATAGGCGCCGATGGTTTTGGTTTTGCACCAAATGAAAACGGTAGTTATAATAAAATTCCGCAAATTGGAAATGTTATTATTGAAGATTATGTAGATATTGGAGCTGCCACAACTATAGACAGAGCCACATTAGGATCTACCATTATTAGGGAAGGTGTAAAATTAGACAATCATATACAAATTGCGCATAATGTTGAAATTGGTAAAAACACTGTAATTGCTGCACAAACAGGTGTTGCAGGGTCTGCTAAAATTGGTAATAATTGTCAGATAGGAGGTCAGGTAGGTATTGCGGGTCATATTACTATTGGTAATAATGTCCGAATTCAGGCGCAATCGGGTATTGCAAGAAATGTAAAAGACAATGAAATTTTGCAAGGTTCGCCGGCAATTGCCTTAACCGACTATAATAAATCTTATGTTCATTTTAAGAACTTACCAAAGATTGTTAGAGATATTAATGACTTAGAAAAAAATAAATGGGAATAGTAAATACTGAAATAAAGCAAAAAACCATAGGTAAAGAAATTTCTTTAACGGGTGTTGGTTTACATACAGGAAAAAATGTAACATTAACTTTCAAACCATCTCTTGCGAATTCTGGCTTAGCGTTTAAGCGTGTAGATTTAGAAGGCATGCCTATAATTGAGGCAGATGCTAGCTATGTAACAAACACACAACGTGGTACCTGTTTAGAAAAAAACGGTGTTACTATACAAACTTCAGAACATGTACTTGCAGCTTTAGTAGGTTTAGATGTTGATAATGCCATTATTGAATTAAATGCTTCAGAGCCACCAATAATGGATGGATCCTCTAAGTTTTTTGTTGAAGCTATTGAAAAAGCTGGCATAGTTGAAGTTGATGCATTTAGAGAAGAATATGTTATCACAGATATTGTTTCTTATACTGACGAAGAAACAGGTAGTGAAATTTTAGTGATGCCATCTAAAGAATACCAAATTACAACCATGGTAGATTTTGGTACTAAAGTTTTAGGTACACAAAATGCCACTTTAAATCAAATATCAGATTTTAAAGAACAAATTTCGAATGCAAGAACGTTTAGCTTTTTACATGAAATTGAAATGCTTTTGCAGCATGGATTGATAAAAGGTGGCGATTTAAATAATGCTATTGTTTATGTTGATAAACCATTATCTCCAGAAACGATGGAAAAACTTAAAGTAGCCTTTAAAAAAGATTCTATTGCAGTAAAACCAAATGGCATTTTAGATAATCTTACTTTGCATTACCCAAATGAAGCTGCAAGACATAAATTATTAGATGTTTTAGGTGATTTGGCCTTAGTTGGAACCAGAATTCGTGGTAAAGTAATCGCTAATAAACCGGGACATTTTGTAAATACACAATTTGCAAAAAAACTTTCTAAGCTGATAAAAAATGACAGGCGTAATAATGTGCCAAATATAGATTTGAATCAAACACCGCTTATGGATGTGAATCAAATCATGGCGATGTTACCACACAGACAACCATTTTTAATGATAGATAAGGTTTTTGAACTTTCTGATAATCATGTAACGGCGATGAAAAACGTGACCATGAACGAATCTTTTTTTGCAGGCCATTTTCCAGGAGCACCTGTAATGCCAGGCGTTTTAATTGTAGAAGCTATGGCACAAACTGGCGGAATTCTGGTATTAAACACCGTTCCAGATCCAGAAAATTATTTAACATTTTTTATGAAAATGGATAATGTTAAGTTTAAACAAAAAGTAGTTCCAGGCGATACCTTAATATTTAAATGTTCGTTAATTACACCTATTCGTCGCGGTATTTGCCATATGCAAGGTTATGCTTATGCAAATGGAAAACTTTGTGCAGAAGCAGAACTTATGGCGCAAATATCTAAAGTGAAATAACTATATTCGAACACTTTTAACCTTTTTTATTACTAAAAAATAAATGAATCAACCACTAGCATACGTTCATCCAGGCGCTAAAATTGCAAAAAATGTTGTCATTGAACCTTTTACAACAATATATAACAATGTTACAATTGGAGAAGGAACTTGGATTGGAAGTAATGTTACCATCATGGAAGGCGCTCGAATAGGTAAAAATTGCAGTATTTTTCCAGGTTCTGTAATTTCTGCAGTTCCTCAAGATTTAAAATATAACGACGAAGAAACAACTGTAGAAATAGGCGATAATGTAACTATTAGAGAATGTGTTACCATAAACCGAGGTACTACCGATAGAATGAAAACCGTTATTGGAAACAATTGTTTAATTATGGCTTACTGTCACGTTGCCCATGATTGTATTGTTGGTAATAACTGTATTTTTTCAAACAATAGTACCCTGGCAGGACATATAACTATTGGCGATTATGTTGTATTAGCAGGTATGACTGCGGTACATCAATTTGTTTCGGTAGGTAATCATGCGTTTGTTACAGGTGGGTCTTTAGTACGTAAAGATGTGCCTCCTTTTGTAAAAGCAGCAAGAGAACCATTATCTTATGTTGGAATTAATTCAGTCGGTTTAAGAAGAAGAGGTTATTCAACAGAAAAAATAAGAGAAATTCAGAATATTTACAGAATTCTTTATCAAAAAAACTATAATAACTCACAAGCCACAGAAATTATTGAAGCAGAAATGGAAGCGACTACCGAGCGTGATGAAATTCTTCAATTTATAAAGGATTCTCAACGAGGAATTATGAAAGGTTATTTCAAATCAAATTAAAAGCTTCAATAAATTAAAATAAGATTTTACAAAAAACAAGATGGCAACTACAAGTGATATTAGAAACGGATTATGTATTAGGTATAATAACGATATTTATAAAATTATAGAATTTTTACATGTAAAACCAGGGAAAGGACCTGCGTTTGTTAGAACAAAAATGAAAAGTGTAACTAATGGAAAAGTATTAGATAATACCTTTTCTGCAGGACATAAATTAGAAGATGTTCGGGTTGAAACTCATAAATTTCAATTTTTATATCATGATGGTGAGTTTTATCATTTTATGAATACCGAAGATTATACGCAAATTCGTTTATTGGAAGCAGCTTTAGATAATGCTGGATTAATGAAAGAAGGTGAAGTGGTTACTGTCATAATAAATACTGAAGATAATATGCCACTTTCTGTAGAAATGCCTGCAAGTGTTGTATTGGAAGTAACAGCGACTGAGCCTGGTGTTAAAGGTAATACAGCAACGAATGCTACCAAACCAGCAACTGTGGAAACGGGAGCTATTGTAAATGTTCCTTTATTTATAAATGAAGGCGATAAAATTAGAGTTGAAACAGACAAGGGAACTTATAAAGAACGTGTAAAAGAGTAAATAAGTTTATTTGTTGAAGCGTTTATTTGTTCAACAATTCAACAATTTAAAAATAAAAATGAAATTTCCAAACCCACATACTTTAAAACAAATTGCAAATTTAATTGATTGCGAATTTGTTGGTGATGATGATTTTTCTGTATTCGGAATGAATGAAATTCATGTTGTAGAACCAGGAGACATTGTTTTTGTAGATCATCCTAAATATTATGATAAAGCATTAAATTCTGCAGCAACTATTATTTTAATCAATAAAGAAGTTGATTGTCCCGAAGGTAAAGCACTTCTAATTAGCGACGACCCTTTTAGAGATTTCAATAAACTTACCGATTATTTCAAACCTTTTAATCAAGCAGCGAGCAATATATCTGATTCTGCGGTTATTGGCACAAATTCTATTATTCAACCTAATTGCTTTATTGGACATAATGTGGTGATTGGCGAAAATTGCACAATTCATTCAAACGTGAGTATTTATGATGATGCTGTTATTGGAAATAATGTGACCATTCACGCAGGAACTGTTTTAGGCGCCAATGCTTTTTATTACAAAAAGAGACCAGAAGGATATGATAGATTAAAATCTTGTGGACGCGTTGTCATTGAAGACCATGTTGATATTGGAGCTAATTGCACTATAGACAGAGGTGTAACAGGAGATACCACGATAAAGGAAGGTGCCAAATTAGATAATCAAATACAAATTGGACATGATACGGTTATCGGAAAAAAATGTTTAATAGCTTCTCAGGTTGGTATTGCAGGATGCGTTGTTATTGAAGATGAAGTAACTATATGGGGACAAGTTGGTTGCACCAGTGGTGTTACTCTTGGAACAAAATCAGTTTTTCATGCACAATCTGGTATTAGTAAATCTTTAGAAGGCAATAAAACCTATTGGGGAACACCTGCACAAGATGCCAGATCTGAAATGAAAGAAATGGCTAATACCAAGCAAATACCTGAAATATTAGAGTTTATAAAATCAAAAAAATAAATATAAAATAGCTATTAAAAGTATTTTGAAAAAAAGTACTTTTGCAATGCTTTATCAAAATAAAATAAATAAAAAATGAGTGTTTTAGTAAACAAAAATTCAAAAATTATTGTTCAAGGATTTACAGGCAGTGAAGGTACATTTCATGCAACTCAAATGATTGAATACGGAACTAATGTTGTTGGAGGTGTGACACCAGGTAAAGGAGGTCAGACTCATTTAGACAGACCTGTATTTAATACTGTAAAAGATGCTGTTGATAAAGTGGGAGCAGATACTACGATTATTTTTGTACCACCAGCTTTTGCTGCAGATGCCATTATGGAAGCTGCCGATGCTGGTATTAAAGTCATTATTACTATTACCGAAGGTATTCCAGTTGCAGATATGATTACTGCATCAAATTATATTAAAAATAAAGATTGCCGCTTAATTGGTCCAAACTGCCCAGGTGTTATCACACCAGGTGAAGCTAAAGTTGGTATTATGCCAGGTTTTGTTTTCAAAAAAGGAACAGTAGGAATTGTTTCTAAATCAGGAACATTAACTTATGAAGCTGCAGATCAAGTAGTAAAACAAGGTTTAGGGATTACAACGGCTATTGGAATTGGTGGTGACCCAATTATTGGAACTACAACTAAAGAAGCTGTTGAGTTATTAATTAATGATCCCAGAAACAGAAGCTGTGGTTATGATTGGGGAAATAGGAGGTCAATTAGAAGCAGATGCGGCAAATTGGTACAAAGCAAGTGGAAGTAAAAAACCAATAGTAGGTTTTATTGCTGGAGAAACAGCTCCTGCTGGTCGTACTATGGGACACGCTGGTGCTATAGTGGGTGGAAGCGATGATACGGCGCAAGCTAAAAAGAAAATTATGAGAGCATGTGGAATTCATGTTGTGGATTCTCCTGCTGAAATAGGTAAAAAAGTAAAAGAAGTTTTAGGTTAAAAACCTAATTTTAAAAATAAAGACCTCACAAAATTTGTGAGGTTTTTTTATTTGAAACAACTTGTAATTACTATATTTGAATATCAACTAATTTATATAATATACTGAATGAAATTATTAGAAGGAAAAACAGCTATCATTACAGGAGCTAGTAGAGGCATAGGAAGAGGAATTGCACAAGTATTTGCTGCACAAGGTGCTAATATTGCGTTTACATATAGTAGCTCTGTTGAAGCTGCAAACGAACTTGAAAAAGAATTAAATGCGCAAGGTATAAAAGCCAAAGGATATAAAAGTAATGCAGCAAGTTTTGATGAAGCTCAAAAATTAGCAGATGATGTTGTTGCAGAATTTGGAAGTATTGATATATTGGTTAACAATGCAGGAATTACAAAAGATAATTTGCTAATGCGTATTACCGAAGAAGATTTTGATACCGTTATTGAAGTAAATTTAAAATCGGTTTTCAACATGACCAAAGCGGTACAAAGAACCATGCTTAAACAGCGAAAAGGCTCAATTATCAATATGAGTTCTGTTGTTGGAGTAAAAGGAAATGCAGGTCAGACTAATTATGCTGCTTCGAAAGCAGGAATTATTGGTTTTTCAAAATCGGTCGCTTTAGAATTAGGTTCTAGAAATATTAGAAGCAACGTCATCGCTCCAGGTTTTATAGAAACTGAAATGACTGCTAAATTAGATGAAGAAGTTGTGAAAGGATGGCGTGCTGGAATTCCTTTAAAACGTGGAGGTACTCCAGAAGATGTGGCCAATGTATGTGTGTTTTTAGCTAGCGACATGAGTGCTTATGTTACAGGGCAGACTCTGAATGTTGATGGTGGCATGCTTACCTAATTGTCATTCCTGCGAATGCAGGAATCTCACTAAAAGAAATCGAATACCTTAATGAGTTCAGAAACTCTGATTTACATCATATTAGCAGGAATTTTAGCGTTATCATTAGCGCTTTTCCAGTATTTTAAAAATAAAAAAAGCATGTCTAAATTAAACATGCTTTTTTCATTTTTAAGATTTATTAGCATTTTTTCTGTGCTCTTATTACTTATAAACCCAAAGTTTGAACAAGTTAAACTTTCTATTGAAAAACCAAATTTGATTATTGCGGTCGATAATTCAAATTCAATAATTCATCTAAATCAAAACACAAAGGTTTCTTCTTTGGTTGATAGATTGTCAAATAACAATAAATTAAAAGAAAAATTTAATGTTCAATTTTACACTTTCGGAGAACAATTAGCACCCATAGACAGCCTAAAGTTTAATCAAAAACAAACCAACATTACGAATGCGTTTAACCAATTGTCTCAAATATATAAGCAATCAATTTCACCCAACTGTTTTAATTTCTGATGGTAATCAGACTTATGGAAATGATTATACTTATAGCAGTTATAAACAACCTATTTACCCTATAATTTGTGGTGATACAATAAAATATGCCGATTTAAAAATTGAACAGCTAAATGTAAATAAGTATGCCTATTTAAAAAACAAGTTTCCTGTTGAGGCTATTTTAACATGCAGTGGAGAAACCTTAACAACATCACGATTTGTTGTTACCATGGGTAATTCGGTTGTTTATTCAGAAAACATAAATTTTTCTTCCGTCAACAATTCAAGAATAATAAACTTTAGTTTACCAGCAAATAGTGTTGGCGTGCATGTTTATAAAGCAACTCTGGAACCTTTAAAAAGTGAAAAAAACACAATTAATAATTCTAAAAATTTTGCAGTTGAAGTTATAGATCAAAAAACTAAAATAGCATTGGTTACAGATTTTATTCATCCAGATTTAGGTGCCATTAAAAAGAGTATTGAAAGTAATGAACAACGATTTGTTACTATTATAAATTCAAACGATATTTTAAATCAATTTAATGATTTTCAATTAGTTATATTATATCAGCCAAATAATAAGTTTAATAAATTAATTGATATTTTAAATGCAGAAAATAAAAATCGCTTTATTATTAATGGCACAAAAACCGATTTAAATTTCTTAAATAAAATCAACTCAAGTTATTCATATGAAATAACAAATCAAACAGAATCATATCAGGCAGAGTTCAATAGAAATTATGCGTCATTTTTAATTGATGATATTGATTTTGAATCTTTTCCACCATTAAATTCACATTACGGATTAGCTTCTTTTTCTGTTCCATTTGAAACTATTTTAAACAAAACCGTTAACGGAATTTCTAAAAACAATCCGTTATTAGCCACTTTTGAAACAATGGCAGGCGAGAAGCTGTATTGTTTGGCGAGAATATTTGGCAATGGCGAGCACAGAGTTATTTAAATACCAAATCATTTAATGCATTCGACGATTTTATAGGCAAACTTGTGCAGTATTTGGCATCAAACAAATTAAAAAGCAGATTAAATATTGAATATGAATCTTTTTATTATGGCAATAATAATGTTATTATAAGCGCAGAGTATTTTGATAAAAATTATGTTTTCGATACACGTGAATCATTAAATATTACCGTTAAGGATGTTATTTCTAACCAATCAAAAACATTCCCACTTATATTAAAAAATAACAATTATCAGGTAGATTTAAGTAGTTTGCCACCTTCTGAATATAACTTCAGTGTAAGTGCATCCAAAGAAAAATTAACGTCGTCTGGAAAGTTTAAAATACTTGGAATACAATGTAGAACAGCAATTTTTAAATGCGGATGTAACAAAACTAGCAACAACTGGCTACTAACAGTAGTGGTAAAGGATATTTTATCGACGACTCAGAAAATTTAATTAATGATTTATTGACAGATAATAGGTTTGTAACCATTCAGAAAAGCAATAAAAATAGCTTACCTTTGGTAGATTGGAAATACTTACTCATTATAATAGCTTTAAGCTTATCTATGGAGTGGTTTTTAAGAAAATATAACGGATTAATTTAAATATAAATAAGAATGGAAAAATTACCAAAAATAGCATTACCAGTAATAATTGCTGCTATTATTTTAATAGTATTATTAGCCAAATCAGCAGTAACAATTGACTCTGGGGAAGCTGGTGTTCTGTTTAAAACCTTTGACAAAGGTGTTGTTACAGATGAACCACCATTAGGTGAAGGCTTTCATATTGTAGCACCTTGGAATAAAGTGATAGTTTATGAAGTACGTCAACAAGAACTTTTTGAAAAAATGAAAGTATTATCATCAAACGGATTAGAAATTCAAATAGATGCTTCTGCATGGTATGAACCTGTTTATAATGACTTAGGGAATTTACATCAAATCTTAGGAGAAAATTATTTACAACGTGTTATTCAGCCAGCAATTCGAAGTGCTGCTCGTAGTGTTGTTGGGCGTTATACACCAGAACAATTATATTCTAGTAAACGTGATGCTATTCAAGATGAAATATTTGTTGAAACAAAAAAAATACTAGAAAAGCAATATATACAACTTAATGAAGTTTTAGTGCGTGATGTCACTTTGCCTGAAACAATTAAAGATGCTATTGAGCGTAAATTAAAACAAGAACAAGAATCTTTAGAATATGAGTTTAGATTGGTTACCGCAGCAAAAGAAGCTGAAAAAGTAATTATTGAAGCTGAAGGTAAAGCAGAATCTAACAGAATATTTAAGTGCTTCATTAACCGATAAAATTTTACAGGATAAAGGTATCGATGCAACTATTAAACTATCTGAATCACCAAATAGCAAAAGTAATTGTTATTGGTTCAGGAGATAGTGGATTACCAATTATTCTTGGAAATCAATAATAAGTTGAATAAAATAATTCAGAAATTTTAAAGATATTTTAAACATTAACTAATAATATCGGCTTAAAATAGAGATTATTTAATACGATTAAGTTTTGTTAAAATTATTTGGAATAATAAATTATAATTATTGATATTTGCAAAAGTAAAAAACAAAAAATGACATTTATTCAATCACATCATCACCATTTTCAAATTTGCTCTCAGGCGAAATGAAGATGTATTGAATAAAATCAACATATTTTTTAAACCCGTTTGAGACAATCAAGCGGGTTTTTAATTTTAAGTCCAATTAGATTGTTTCAAACTCATAAAAACAATAAAATGAGTATATTAAGAATTGCAGTACAAAAATCAGGTCGTTTACACGACGAATCCATGGAATTACTAAAAGATATAGGTATTTCTATTGATAACGGAAATGATCAATTAAAAGCTTCGGCAAGAAACTTTCCAGTGGAAGTCTTTTATCTTAGAAATGGTGATATCCCACAATATTTAAAAGATGGTGTGGTGGATGCCGCTATTATTGGTGAGAATGTATTAATTGAAAAAGGAAGCGGAATTATTATAGCCGAAAAATTAGGTTTTTCTAGCTGTCGCGTTTGCATTGCAGTACCAAAAACAATGAACTATACCAGTATTTCCGATTTAGACGGTAAACGAATAGCAACCTCTTATCCAAATACGGTTCAAAATTATTTAGAAGAAAATGGGATAAAGGCACACCTTCACATTATTAATGGATCGGTAGAAATAGCTCCAAATATAGGTTTAGCAGATGCGATTGTTGATATTGTTTCAAGCGGAAGCACTTTGTTTAAAAACAATTTGAAAGAAGTTGAAATGATTTTAAAATCGGAAGCAGTTTTAGCAGTGTCGCCTATTTTAGATGATGAAAAGCAAGCTATTTTAAACACAATTCAGTTTAGAATTCAATCGGTTTTAAAAGGCAGAGGATCTAAATATGTTTTATTGAACGCGCCGAATGATAGAATACAAGACATCATTAATGTGTTGCCAGGGATGAAAAGCCCAACAGTATTACCTTTAGCTGAAGCAGGATGGAGTTCTGTGCATTCTGTTATTAATAAAAATGATTTTTGGGATGTTATAGATGAATTAAAAAGGAATGGTGCTCAAGGTATTCTGGTTTGTCCAATCGAAAAAATGGTATTATAATGATTGTCATTCCTGCGAAAGCAGGAACCTCATGATAATGATTCTTAATGCTATTAATTAGAGAAACAGTTTTATTTAAAAGATTCCCGTTTTTACAGGAATGAAAAAAAGTTAAGATGCAAATAATTAATAATCCAAATAAAAATGACTGGTCGGAGATTTTAAAACGTCCCACACAAACGGTAGATGATATTGAAGCTACGGTGAATCAAATTTTTGATGAAGTTCGTCAAAAAGGCGATGAAGCTATCGCGAAATATACGTCATATTTTGATGGAATTACTTTAAAATTAAATGTAGTTACAAAGGAAGAAATTCATAATGCTGTTAAAAATGTTCCTGAAAAACTTCAAAACGCCATAAAATTAGCAAAACAAAATATTGAGCTATTTCACGCTGCTCAAAAAACTGAAAAAATAAAAGTTGAAACCACAAAGGGTGTACAATGCTGGCAGGAAAAGCGCCCCATTGAAAAAGTAGGTTTATATATCCCGGGAGGCACTGCGCCGCTGTTTTCAACGGTATTAATGCTCGCGGTACCAGCTCAAATTGCTGGTTGTAAAGACATTGTATTATGTTCACCGCCAAACGAAAAAGGTGAATTAGCTCCTGAAATTTTGTTTGCAGCTCAATTATGTGGTGTTACAAAAATTGTTAAAGTTGGTGGTATTCAAGCTATTGCAGGATTAACTTTTGGTACAGAAACCATTCCTCAGGTTTATAAAATTTTCGGTCCAGGAAATCAGTTTGTAACCGTAGCAAAACAGTTAGCCACTAAACATGGTGTAGCTATTGATATGCCAGCGGGACCAAGTGAATTGCTGGTCGTTGCCGATGAATCTGCAAATGCAGCTTATATTGCTTCCGATTTATTAAGTCAGGCTGAGCACGGTACCGATAGTCAGGTTATTTTGGTATCAACATCAAAAGATTTGACGGACTTAGTTTTAAAAGAAATTGAAAAACAAATAAGTGTACTTCCTCGTAAAGCAATAGCAGAAAAATCGATTGCGAATTCGAAGCTTATTAATGTTGAAAACCATGATTTAGCACTTCAATTAATTAATGAATACGGACCAGAGCATTTTATAATCTGCACAAAAAATGAAAATTTTTATGTGAGTGGGATTACCAATGCAGGCTCGGTTTTTATAGGTGATTACACACCAGAAAGTGCAGGAGATTATGCTTCGGGAACGAATCACACTTTACCAACAAATGGATTTAGTAAAGCATATTCTGGTGTGAATTTAGATAGTTTTTTAAAGAATATGACCTTTCAGAAAATATCGAAAGAAGGACTTTTAAATATTGGAGAAACTATAGAATTAATGGCAGAAGCCGAAGGTTTACAAGCACACAAAAATGCGGTATCTATAAGATTAAAGGATTTAAAGTAATTTATCATTCCTGTGAAGGCAAGAATCTCATGAACTTAGTTCAAAGTTTATTATGAATACAAATTTTGATTTAAAAAATATAATTCGCCCAACCATTAAGGCTTTAAAACCTTATTCATCCGCACGCGATGAATTTCAAGGTGTGAGCGATAATATGGTGTTTTTAGATGCTAATGAAAATCCTTTTGAAAATGGTGTTAACCGATATCCAGATCCACAACAAGGAAAACTTAAGTCGGTTTTATGTCAAATTAAAGGTATTTCAACAAAAAATATTCTTTTAGGAAACGGCAGTGATGAAGTTTTAGATCTTATTTACAGAGCCTTTTGCGAGCCAAATCAAGATAATGTTATCATTTTACCACCAACCTATGGTATGTATGAAGTGCTTGCAAATTTAAATGCTATTGCGATTAAAAAAGTTAACTTATCAGAAGATTTTCAACCAAAAGTTGAAGCTATTTTAAATTGCGCTGATAATAAATAGTAAAGTACTTTTTATTTGTTCACCTAATAATCCTTCTGGTAATAGTTTTGCTTCTAAAGCCATTGAAGAATTAGTTAATAAATTTGAAGGTATTGTAGTTATTGATGAGGCTTATATCGATTTTTCTAATGAAATAAGTTGGATATCCAAATTAGAAAACTATCCAAATTTAATTGTTACACAAACCTTGTCTAAGGCATATGCCATGGCAGGAATTCGATTAGGGATTTGTTACGCTTCCACAGAAATTATTAAGGTTTTAAACACCATAAAACCACCGTATAATATTAATGAACTGACTCAGAAAAAGGCGATTGAACTTTTAAATATTAAAGATTTAGCGAGTAACCAGATTAAAGATATTTTAAAGGAACGCAGTAGTTTAATTTTAGAATTAAAGACTATTAATTATGTTTCAAAAATATACCCATCTGATGCTAATTTTATATTAGTAAAAGTTGATGATGCCAACATGCGTTATAATCAGCTTATAGAAAAAGGAATTGTAATAAGAAACAGAACTACACAACCAGGTTGTGAAAACACTTTACGATTAACAGTTGGCACTCCTGAAGAAAATAAAATATTAATAGATACCTTAAAATCTATATAATGAAAAAAGTATTATTTATAGACCGTGACGGGACTTTGGTTTTAGAACCACCAGTAGATTATCAATTAGATAGTTTAGAAAAATTGGAATTTTACCCAAAAGTGTTTCAATATTATGGCCAAAATAGCGAATGAGTTAGACTATGAATTGGTTATGGTTACTAATCAAGATGGTTTAGGAACTGCCTCTTTTCCTGAAGACACCTTTTGGCCAGCACAGAATAAAGTTGTAACAGCCTTTGCTAAAGAAGGAGTTAAATTTGCAGACATTCATATAGATAAAACATTTCCTCACGAAAATGCGCCAACACGTAAACCAAGAACAGGTTTATTAACTAAATACTTTTCAGAAGAGTATGATTTAGCGAATTCCTTTGTGCTGGGAGATAGAATTACCGATATGGAGTTGGCTAAAAATTTAGGTGCTAAAGGTATTTATTTGTCTGAAAATCCGGATTTGGGGGCTGATGAAATAGAAACATCTCAACAAGAAATTTTAGATGTAATCGCTTTAACAACTACCGATTGGAAAACGATTTATGAGTTTTTAAAATTAGAAAACCGCGTAGCTGAAATTACTCGTAACACCAATGAAACTAAAATCTATATTAAGTTAAATTTAGATGGCTCTGGGAAGAACAACATCGATACTGGTTTATCGTTTTTTGATCATATGTTAGATCAAATTGGTCGTCATGGCGCTATGGATTTAACGATAAAAGTAAATGGTGATTTAGAAGTTGATGAACACCACACCATAGAAGATACCATGATTGCCTTTGGGGAATTATTCAATAAAGCTTTGGGTAATAAATTAGGCATTGAACGTTACGGATTCTGTTTACCGATGGATGATTGCTTAGCGCAGGTGGCGGTCGATTTTGGAGGTAGAAATTGGCTGGAATGGGATGCTGAGTTTAAACGTGAGAAAATAGGCGATATGCCTACAGAAATGTTTTATCACTTGTTTAAATCTTTTACAGATGGTGCTAAGTGTAACTTAAATATTAAGGCGGAAGGGGTGAATGAGCACCACAAAATAGAAGGTATTTTTAAAGCCTTTGCAAAAGCCATGAAAATGGCTGTAAAAAGAGACTCTAATAACATGTTTTTACCATCAACAAAAGGAATGCTTTAAAAAAAATTGATTAGAATTCAGAATTTCGAAGCATAAGAATTGTAATTGTAAATCAAAATATTAATTGAAATTAGTTATTATAAATTACGGCGCAGGAAATATTAAAAGTATTCAATTCGCTTTTAAACGTTTAGGTGTTGATGCTGTTTTATCGAACAACCCAGAGGAAATTTTAGCAGCAGATAAAATTATTTTCCCAGGAGTAGGTGAGGCGAATAGTGCCATGGCCATGTTAAAAGAAACGGGATTAGACACGCTTATTCCAAAATTAAAACAGCCCGTTTTAGGTATTTGTTTAGGGATGCAACTTCTTTGCGAGTATACCGAAGAAGGCAATACAAAAGGCTTGGGTATTTTTAAAACACAGGTTAAACGATTTGATAATCATGTAAAAGTGCCTCAAATGGGTTGGAATGTGATAAAGGAATTAAAATCGGATTTGTTTAAAGGAATCAAAGAAAATGAATATATGTATTTGATACATAGCTATTATGCCGAACATTGTGCGGAAACCATTGCAACAACCGATTATGGTATCAATTATGCTTCAGCTTTGCAACATAATAACTTTTACGGGGTTCAGTTTCATCCGGAAAAGAGTAGTTTAGCAGGAGAAAAAATATTTGAAAAATTTTTTAGAATTATAAAATGAGAATAATACCAGCTATAGATATTATCGACGGAAAATGTGTGCGTTTAACAAAAGGCGATTACGATACTAAAAAAATATATAACGAAAATCCGTTAGAAGTTGCCAAAATGTTTGAAGCCTCAGGAATTGAGTATTTGCATTTGGTGGATTTAGATGGAGCAAAGGCAAAACACATCGTAAATTATAGAGTACTCGAGCAAATTTCATCAAAAACGAAACTCAAAATTGATTTTGGAGGTGGTTTAAAAACCAATGAAGATTTACATATTGCCTTTAATTCAGGAGCAAAACAAGTTACCGGTGGAAGTATTGCCGTTAAAGATCCACATACTTTTGAAGGCTGGATTTCAAAATATGGACCGACGAAAATTATTTTAGGAGCCGATAGTGATAATGGAAAAGTGTCCATCAGTGGCTGGATGGAAAAAAGTAAAGAAGATGTTATTCCGTTTATAAAAGCGTATCAAAAAAAAGGCATTCAATATGTAATTTGTACCGATATTTCTAAAGATGGCATGCTTGAAGGGCCATCTTTTGAGTTGTACAAACAAATTATTGCAGAATGCAGTAATAGCAGTAACGACCAATCTATAAAACTAATTGCTTCAGGAGGCATTTCAATTATAGATGAACTTCCCATATTAAAAGAAATGGGTTGTGAAGGTGTAATTATTGGAAAAGCTATTTACGAAAACAGGATTACATTAAAGCAATTAGAAAAATTTGTATAAAAAATATGCTTACAAAACGAATCATACCTTGTTTAGATATTAAAGACGGACGCACCGTAAAAGGTGTTAATTTTGTCGATTTACGCGATGCTGGCGACCCTGTGGAACTTGCTAAGCAATACGCCGATTTTGGTGCAGATGAATTGGTGTTTTTGGATATTTCAGCAACTTTAGAAGCGCGTGCCACCACTTTAGATATGGTATTACATGTAGCTGAACAAGTAAATATTCCTTTCACAGTAGGCGGTGGAATATCGTCTGTGGAACATGTTGATGCTTTGCTAAAATGCGGTGCCGATAAAGTGTCTATTAATTCTTCGGCAGTAAAACGTCCGGAATTAGTTAACGAATTAGCAGATAAATTTGGCAGCCAATGTGTTGTTGTCGCTATTGATGCGAAAGAAATTGATGGTACTTGGAAAGTACATTTAGCAGGTGGAAGTATCCCGACAGACATTGATTTATTTGAATGGGCAAAAGAAGTAGAAGAAAGAGGAGCCGGAGAAATTTTGTTTACATCCATGAACCACGATGGGACAAAAAATGGTTTTGCAAATGAAGCATTGGCGAAGTTATCGGACATGTTAAACATACCAATTATTGCTTCTGGTGGCGCAGGTAATGTACAGCATTTTGTAGATACTTTTAAAATAGGTAAAGCAGATGCGGCATTGGCTGCTAGTGTGTTTCACTATGGGGAAATTCCTATTCCGTTTTTGAAAAAAGAATTAAAAAAACATAATATAGAAGTACGACTTTAAATTTGACTGCCATTCCTGCAGAAGCAGGAATCCAAAAAACTGACAAAAATTAAAATAGATTTCTGCCTTCGCAGGAATGATAAAAATTATGACTATTAAATACGACTCAAACGGACTCGTTCCAGCCATTATTCAAGACGCAACTACAAAAAATGTATTGATGTTGGGTTATATGAATGAAGAGGCATATCAAAAAACAATAAAAACAAATCAAGTCACTTTTTTTAGTAGAAGTAAGCAACGACTTTGGACTAAAGGAGAAGAAAGTGGTAACTTTTTAAACCTAGTTGATATTAAAAATGATTGTGACAACGATACACTATTAATTCAAGTTAATCCAGTTGGTCCAACATGCCATAAAGGAACAGATAACTGTTGGGGTGAAGAAAATAAATCGAATTTTGGATTTTTATCAACTTTAGAAGATGTGATTGCAGAGCGCGTTGCAAATAAAGATACCAACAAATCGTATGTAGCGAGTTTATTTTCAAAAGGCATTAATAAAATCGCTCAAAAAGTAGGCGAGGAGGCTGTTGAAACTGTTATTGAAGCTATGGATAACAATGATGAGCTATTTTTATACGAATCTGCAGACTTATTATTTCATTATTTAATGTTGTTGCAAGCAAAAGGATTTACCTTAAAAGATATTGAAGCCGAATTAAAAGGAAGGCATAAATAAAATAGCTAGCTGTCCGTTCGAGCGCAGTAGAGAACATAGAATTATTAACATTCAATTAGGTCTCGACTGCGCTCGACCTGACAAAGTAACTATTAATTACTTTTCTAACCTTTTTAAATTTATGATTTAGTTATACTAAGAAATCCAGCCAATAGATATTGATTTTTTAGAAAACCATAATAAGAACATCGCAAATAGTATAATACTTATAGTCATACCAATATTGTCATGATGGCCATTAATTAAAAAGTATCCCATTTGAACTATCACTGCAATTAGTGATATTAAGTAAAATGAAAATGCCCATTTTTTTCTTAATAATAGCGCTATTGAACCAATAACTCCAGCAAAAACAGCGACAGCAAAAGCCCTCATGATCCATGATGGAGCATTAGCAGCTATTTCAAGTTGTTCCGGCGTAAATGAACTTCGATATCTTTCTGTATTATAAGCTTGCCCTAAATAGCCGTCAACACCAAGTCCGTTCCAGATAAGCGCAATAACACTCACAATCCAAAACCAAACAGGTGGTTTTACTTTAGAATTTGTCATAATAATTGGTATTTAGTTAGTAATAGAACAATACAAGGTATAAAATTTTTGTCATAATTAATAAAAAACTAACTTCCCCACCACTTTAAAAAGTTTAATGAAAAAATATTTTTACGTAATTACTCTTCAGTATTTAGGCTATCGTTTTCATGGTTGGCAAAAGCAACCAACTGTAAAAACTTTACATTTAATGGTAGACAGAACCTTTAATTTTATATTGGACGGAAAAAAGTTTAAAAGTTTAAGTTCTGGCAGAACCGATGCTATGGTATCTGCAGAGTGTGCCGCCATTGAACTTTTTTTATTTGAACCTATTGAAGACCACCAAGCATTCTTAAAATTATTCAATTATAATTTACCTCAGGATATTCGTGCATTAGATATTCGAGAAGTCGATGATAAATTTAATATCATTAATGATTCAAAAATTAAAGAGTACTTATATTTGTTCACATATGGCGAAAAATGCCATCCGTTTTGTGCGCCAATAATGACAACCATTTTAGATGATTTGGATATTGAGTTAATGAAACAGGGCGCCAAACTTTTTGAAGGCGAACATTATTTTAAATCCTATTGTTTTAAACCAACAGATCATGGTATTTATAATCGTGACATATTATGTTGTGAATTAGTCGAAAATACTATTTACACTGCCAACTATTTTCCTAAAGTATCTTATATATTAAGAGTGAAAGGTAAAGGATTTATGAGAAATCAAATCCGTTTAATGATGGGTGCTTTAATTGACTTAGGAAAAGGCAAACTTAGTCTAGAAACCATTTCACAAAGTTTAGAGCAAGATTGTTTTATTAAATTAGAACATATAGCACCGGCATCAGGTTTAATTCTCAATAAAATTGAGTTTGATTAAGTAATCAAATTAACATCATTCTATTAACTTTCATAATAATCATTATTTTATAAAACCAAAAGCTTTACAATGTGTTCATGTGTGAATTGTATAAATCAAATCAAACAATCTGTAATGTTTGAAGCGCTTAGTATGTTGATATTTGTACCATAGTTTTTTATTAAACTAATAAAAATGAAGTTAGTTCTTCAAAGCGCACATATTAACTATTAAAATAATATAATTATGAAAAATGTAATGTACACCTTAATATTCTTGTTTGTCGCCAACGTATGGGCACAAAAAGAGCCTAAAAATGTTTCAGAAGAAACAGTTGTAAAAACAGTTAAAACAAACAACGGATCTGGAGTCGTTGAGAAAAAAATAAAAGTAACAACCAGAGAAGAGCAAAATATCGAATTTGCTGCGGGAGATGACAATAAAAGAGATAAAGATGTTGTAGATAGCCCTGTAAAAGTTAATAAAACTATTGAAATCTATGACAACATGGATAATACTTTTGATTCTAAAACTGAAGTGGCATATTATGAATTTGAAGGCCAAAAGTATAACTTCAAAAAAGTAAACAATGGTTTTTCGGTATTAGTTGGAAACAACGAAACGCCAGATAACTATGGTAATATTGTTAAATTTAAAAGAGAAAATCACTATTTATTTGAAAATGGTAATGATACCGGTATAGGATATTTTAATGAGGATGGCAGTTTTACTATCGAGCATTATAATAAAGAAACCAGAACCGTAACAAGTCAGGAATTTATTTTGATAGAGAGATAGATTATTGAAAGATATTTTAAAAGTCCTGCTAAAACAGGACTTTTTTGTATTTTAGAAAATTCAAGTCTTAATTAACATAATATGAATCCAAACATTCCAGATGAAGCTTTAGAATTTTTCAAAAAGCTTGAAAAAAATAATGATAGAGATTGGTTTAATGAGCATAAAAAGGAATTTAAAATTATAGAAAAAAAAGTTAAAGAAGTTTATAATACCGTGTTAGACGCAATTAAAATCGCATGACGATGTCGATAAACTTAAAATGTTCCGTATTTATCGTGATGTGCGTTTTTCAAAAGATAAATCGCCTTATAAAACACATTTTGGAGGCTCGTTTCATAGAACCAAGCCTAAATTAAGAGGCGGGTATTATCTTCATATTCAACCAAACAATGAAAGTTTTATTGCTACCGGTTTTTGGGAACCTGCTCCAGCAGATTTATTTCGAATTCGTAAAGAGTTCGAAATGGATGATACTGAAATAAGAGCTATTATAAAGGATAAAAAATTTAATAGTATTTGGGGTGATTTTGTTGGCGACGAAGTAAAAACAGCACCAAGAGGCTTTAATAAAGATCATCAAGCCATCGATTTAATAAAAAAGAAACAATACATTTTCATTAAAAAATATACTGACAAAGAAGTTTTGGATGAAAATTTTTTAAATGAAGTAGGTATTGCATTTAAAGCAATTCGCCCATATTTTAATTATATGAGCGAGGTATTGACAACCGATTTAAATGGTGTATCTCTTATATAATCTGAGAAACTATGTATTTGTTTTGATTAAATTCAAAACTAGCATTTACCGATTTGTTTATTAATAGTTGCCCAATTGGGGAGTTTACCGAAATGGCATAAAAAGTTTCGTCTTCGAGATCTATTTTACCAATACTGGTAGAAATATAAAAATTCATGATGTTGGTTTTTACAATGCTTCCAAGAACAGCATCATTGCTTTCAACATTTGTTTTTATATTGCTTAAATATTCTTTGGTTTTTTTGGCATCGTTTAAATACCCCATGTTTTTTTCTAAATCGTTTAGTAATTTACCACTTCCGGAATCGTCACCTTCAGAATTTCCTTTGTCATTACTTTCAATAGAATCTTTAATTAAATTTATTTCTTCCTTGTAATCATTAATACGTTTATCTACACGTTCATTACAAATTTGCAATAGTCTCTGTTTTGTTGTCATTAAATAATTTAAACTGCTTTTAGCACTTCTGAATGTTCAAAAAGTTGCATGTTACTAATTAATCGTTCTTTTACAATGTTCATCATACGCTTATTTAAAGCTGAAGAATTTTGAATATAAATCAAATATTCTTCCACAGTAAACAAACCTATCACCATACCTTTTAGTGAGTTACGAAATTTTATATCTTTATTTATAGCGCTTTCAATATATAATAAACGCTTCTCTAAAGTATAATTATAAAACACCATTTTATGCTTGGCAATATAGTTTTTAAAAACTTCAATAAACAAATCATTTTGCAATTTTATTATGGGGCGTAGTACTAAATTTTGAAAACGCTCGTCATTACTCATGTAGTCGTTAATTGTTGTGCTTAAAATTTCTGGGCGAATGCTTTTTAAGTTGAATTGTCTTGTATTCATGATTTTTGAGTTTTAATAAAAATATTGAATATTAAAGCGTAAAAAATTTATGAAGCTTATAATTGTTAACGTGTTTATTAACAAAATAGATTTTTTACCTTTGTTCAATAAAAATTATTGGAAAAACACTATGAGATTTCACACAAGAAAATGGGTAAAACCAGAAGATTTAAATGCCAATGGAACTTTGTTTGGAGGCCGATTATTGGATTGGATAGATGAAGAAGCTGCTTTATACACTATCATTCAACTTGAAAATCAGAAAGTAGTTACAAAATATATTAGTGAAATTGATTTTAAAGCATCTGCAAAACAAGGTGACATTATAGAAATCGGGATTGATGTCGTGAAATTTGGAAAAGCTTCCATAACCTTAAGTTGTGAGGTTAGAAATAAAATGACACGAGAAACCATCATTACCATTTCCAATATTGTTATGGTAAATATAGGCCCCGATGGAAAAGCAACACCACACGGAAAAACAGAAATAGAATTTGTTGTAGATAGGCTAAAGTGATTATTAAATTCTAAGACATTAAAATTTACAATCAATAATGCTATTCTATTAAAATATCATCGATTTTTTAAGATATACATTAATAATACTATAAAAATAATTGTAGAAGTGTCTTAAATTTTGATATATAGCTTAATAAAAACAGGGAGTTTTTCCTAACTTTGCTAGCCTTTGGGTTAATCAGGTATAATAGCAAAAACAATTCACAAAGATTTAAATTAAATTATATAATATGAGCAAAACATTATTTGACAAAGTATGGGATTCACATGTTGTTCGGAAAATTGAAGAAGGACCAGATGTATTCTTTATAGACCGTCATTTTATTCACGAAGTTACAAGTCCTGTGGCATTTCTTGGATTAAAAAGTCGCGGTTTAAAAGTATTATATCCTGAGCGTACATTTGCAACTGCCGATCATAATACACCAACTATAAATCAGCATTTACCAGTTGAAGATCCGTTATCTGCAAACCAGTTAAAAGCATTAGAAGATAATTCGAACGAATACGGCATTAGCCACTGGGGTCTTGGTCATCAAAAAAATGGAATTGTACACGTTGTAGGACCAGAAAATGGTATTACATTCCCAGGAGCAACTATTGTTTGTGGTGATTCACATACATCTACTCATGGTGCTTTTGGTGCTATTGCTTTTGGTATTGGTACTTCGGAAGTTGAAATGGTACTTGTCTACACAATGTATCATGCAGCCAAAACCTAAAAAAATGCGCATTAATGTTAATGGGCAATTAGGAAAAGGAGTGACACCTAAAGATGTTGCTTTATATATTATTTCAAAATTATCAACTTCTGGTGCAACAGGTTATTTTGTTGAATATGCAGGTGATGTGTTTGAAAACATGACTATGGAAGGTCGTATGACGGTTTGTAACCTATCTATAGAAATGGGTGCTCGTGGTGGTATGATTGCTCCAGACGAAACAACTTTTGCTTACTTAAAAGGAAAACCATTATCGCTCAAAAGGAGCAGAATGGGATAAAGCAGTTTCTCATTGGAAAACTTTAAAAACGGATGCTGATGCTAAATTTGATAAAGAATTAACATTTTCAGCAAGCGATATAGAACCAATGATTACCTACGGAACCAATCCAGGAATGGGTATGGGTATTTCTAAAAATATTCCAAATGCTGAAGCTGTTGAAGGTGGTGTTGCTACTTACAAAAAATCTTTAGATTATATGGGTTATGCGTGAAAACGAGCTATGATTGGTAAACAAATTGATTATGTATTTCTTAGGAAGTTGTACCAATGGTAGAATTGAAGATTTTAGAGCATTTGCATCTATTGTAAAAGGAAGAAAAAAAGCAGATAATGTTACTGCTTGGTTAGTTCCAGGATCTCATGAAGTAGAAGCATTAATTAAAGAAGAAGGTATTTTAGATATTATTACTGAAGCTGGATTTGTATTAAGACAACCAGGTTGTTCTGCTTGTTTAGCAATGAATGATGATAAAGTTCCTGCTGGAAAATATGCGGTAAGTACATCAAACAGAAACTTTGAAGGACGTCAAGGACCAGGTTCAAGAACATTACTTGCTAGTCCACTAGTTGCAGCAGCAGCAGCAGTAACTGGAGTTGTAACAGATCCAAGAGATTTATTATAAATAGCAATATGACTTAGGTTTTAAGCTGTAGGCAAATTAAAACGTATAATTACCAACATAGACATAAAGCATATAACCTAAAGCAAAAAAAAATGGCATACGATAAATTCAATATATTAAAAAGTACAGCGGTTCCATTACCAATAGAAAATGTAGATACCGATCAAATTATTCCTGCACGTTTCTTAAAAGCAACAAAACGTGAAGGTTTTGGTGATAATTTATTTCGAGATTGGAGATACAATAACGACAATACTCCAAAAGAAAATTTGTTTTAAACAATCCAATTTATACAGGAAAAATATTAGTAGGAGGTAAAAACTTTGGTTCTGGTTCATCTAGAGAGCATGCTGCTTGGGCAGTTTACGATTATGGATTTCGTTGTGTAGTATCTAGTTTTTTTGCCGATATTTTTAGAGGTAACTGTTTAAATATTGGTGTTTTACCAGTACAAGTTAGTCCTGAATTTTCAGAAAAAATTTTTAATGCTATTTACGACGATCCAAAAACAGAAATTGAAGTTAATCTTCCAAATCAAACCATTACTATCTTATCAACTGGAGCAACAAGAATCTTTTGAAATTAATAGTTATAAAAAAGATAATATGTTAAATGGTTTTGATGATATTGATTATTTACAAAACATAAAAGAAGAGATAGAAACGTTTGCAAACGATTTACTGCTCTAAATAAAATGACACCAAAAAGAATAGAAATAATGGACACGACATTGCGCGATGGTGAACAAACCTCGGGCGTGTCGTTTTCTGCTTCAGAAAAATTAACCATAGCAAAACTTTTATTAGAAGAGCTTAAAGTTGATCGTATTGAAATTGCATCGGCAAGAGTTTCAGAAGGTGAGTTTCAAGCGGTTAAAAACATTACTAAATGGGCTAAAGAAAATGGCTATTTAGAAGCTGTAGAAGTATTGTCTTTTGTTGATAATGGCGTTTCTATTAATTGGATGCTTGAAGCAGGAGCAAAAGTTCAGAATTTATTAACTAAAGGTTCATTAAATCATTTAACATATCAACTTAAAAAAGACTCCAAATCAACATTTTACAGAAATTTCAGAAGTTATTTCACTTGCTAAAAAAAAAGGTATTGAAACCAATGTGTATTTAGAAGATTGGAGTAATGGAATGCGAAATTCTAAAGACTATGTATTTGAATTTTTAGAATTTTTATCAACACAACCAGTTAAACGTATTATGCTTCCGGATACTTTAGGAATTTTAACACCTTCTGAATCTTATGAATTTGTAAAAGAAATTAAAGACTAAATATCCAAATTTACATTTTGATTTTCATGCACATAATGATTATGATTTAGGTGTTGCAAATGCTATTTCTGGCTGTAAAAGCAGGAGCAGATGGCTTACACTTAACCATAAATGGTATGGGTGAACGTGCTGGAAATGCGCCTATGGCAAGTACTGTGGCTGTTATTAATGATTTTATGCCTGAAGTAAAAGTAGGTGTAAATGAAAAGTTTTTATATACCATAAGTAAATTGGTTGAAAACTTTTCAGGAATTATGATTCCTCCAAACAAACCTATTATTGGTGCCAATGTATTTACACAAACAGCTGGAATTCATGCAGATGGTGATAATAAAAAGAATTTGTATTTCAGTGATTTAATGCCAGAGCGTTTTGGAAGAACACGTAAATATGCTTTAGGAAAATCTTCAGGAAAAGCAAATATTCAAAAGAATTTACAAGAATTAGGACTTCAACTTAACGATGAAGATTTAAAGAAAGTTACCCAACGAATTATTGAATTAGGTGATAAAAAAGAAGTGGTTACTAAAGAAGATTTACCATACATTATTTCAGATGTATTAGATAGTTATTCATATGTAGAGAAAATTAAAGTAAATTCTTATGTATTAACCCATTCAAAAGGTTTAAAACCTTCAACAACTGTTTCAATAACTATTAATGGTGAAACATTTGAAGCAAAATGCTCAAGGCGATGGACAATTTGATGCTTTTATGAATGCCCTCAGAATTATTTATATAAATAAAAAAATGGTATTACCAGATTTAATTGATTATGCTGTAAGAATACCTCCAGGAAGTCATTCTGATGCATTGTGTGAAACAATTATTACTTGGAAAAGTCCTGAAAAAGAATTTAAAACACGTGGTTTAGATTCCGATCAAACGGTTTCTGCTATAAAAGCCACAGAAAAAATGTTAAATATTATTACTAATTAAGATTACAAAACAAACAAATGAAATTAACTATAGCACTTTTAGCAGGCGATGGAATTGGTCCAGAAGTAATTGATCAAGCAGTAAAAGTAAGTGATGCTGTTGCTAAAAAATTCGGACATGAAATAACTTGGAAACCTGCTTTAACAGGTGCTGCAGCTATTGATGCTGTAGGTGAACCTTATCCAGATGCTACACATGAAATTTGTCTTATCGGCAGATGCTGTGTTATTTGGAGCTATTGGTCATCCAAAATATGATAACGATCCTTCAGCACCAGTTCGTCCAGAGCAAGGTTTGCTAAAAATGCGTAAAAAATTAGGTTTATTTGCTAATGTACGTCCAACTTTTACTTTTCCATCATTAATAGATAAATCTCCATTAAAAAGAGAGCGTATTGAAGGTACCGATTTGGTGTTTTTACGCGAATTAACAGGTGGTATTTATTTTGGTGAAAAGGGTAGAAGAGATGGTGGAGAAACCGCTTTTGATAACTGTGTTTATACCAGAGCAGAAGTACAACGTTTAGCTAAAAAAGGTTTTGAATTAGCAATGACACGTACTAAAAAATTATGTTGTGTAGATAAAGCCAACGTGTTGGAAACATCACGTTTATGGAGAGAAACTGTACAAGCTATGGAAAAAGATTATCCAGAAGTAAAAGTTTCTTATGAGTTTGTTGATGCTGTTGCGATGCGTTTAGTACAATGGCCAAATAGTTACGATGTTTTAATTACTGAAAATTTATTTGGAGATATTTTAACAGATGAAGCTTCGGTTATTTCAGGTTCTATGGGATTAATGCCTTCGGCATCTGTTGGAACTGATAATCAATTATTTGAACCTATTCACGGATCGTATCCACAAGCAACAGGTTTAAATATTGCTAATCCTTTAGCAACTGTTTTATCTGCAGCTATGATGTTTGAAATGGCTTTTAACTTACCAGAAGAAGGTGCAGCCATTAGAGAAGTTGTTAATAAAGCCTTAGCAAAAGGTATTGTAACGGAAGATTTATCTGATGGTGGAAAAGCTTACGGAACCAAAGAAGTAGGGGACTGGTTAGCAGCAAATATCTAGAAATTAACGATTTAATAATCATTTATAAAAAAAGGATTCAGCAAAAAATGCTGAATCCTTTTTTTTTATTCTATACTTTGATAATTGATAAAACTAAATCTAATTTTCATGTTTTAATTCAACCTTGAATTTAGTTAAAATAAATAATCAGGAAACTTCTAAATTGATAATTAAATAAATTATTTAACTAAAAAGCTCGAGGTGCTAGGTAATTCAAAAATCTCTAAATCGAAATAAGGAACTGCGGCAATAAGATGGTCAAAAATATCGGCCATAATATATTCGTAGTTTTCCCAACGCTTATCACTACTAAAAGCATATATTTCTAAAGGAATACCTTGCTGAGTTGGTTCTAATTGACGAACCATAATAATCATATCTTTATTTATTGCGGAATGATTGTTTATATAAGCATCAATGTATTTTCTAAACACACCTATGTTTGTTAGATTTCGTCCGTTTAAAAGAAGTGATTTGTCAATATTATGACTCGTATTAAATGCATCAATATCTTCCTGACGTTTTTCAACATATGCTGAAATTAATTGAATTGATTTTAATTTAACAACTTCATCTTTAGATAAATACTTAATACTACTTAGAGCAATAGTTAAAGTTCTTTTTATACGTCTGCCATCAGAATCAGTCATGCCACGCCAGTTTTTAAACGAATCTGAAATTAAAGCGCATAGGTTGGAATAGTTGTAATGGTTTTATCAAAATTCTGAACCTTAACCGTTGCTAAATTTATTTCAGCAATATTTCCATCGGCACCATATTTTTCAAAGGTAATCCAATCGCCAATACGTACCATATCATTAATAGACACTTGTATACTCGCTACAAAACCCATAATGGTATCTTTGAAAATTAAGATAATAACTGCAGACGCAGCACCCATACCAGTTAAGAAACTATAAAATGGGATTCGGGTTATAATAGCTATAGCAGAAAATATCCCGACTACCCAAGCAAAAATCATAAAAACCTGAATGTAACTATCAATGGGTTTATCCTTTAAATTAGGAAGTGTTTTAAAATAGTCTTTAAGGGTATTTAGTACACTTCTAACAATCCATAAGGTTAAAACAATGGCAAAAACTTTTAAACCCCGCTCTGTAAAGGTTTCAAATCTTGGAAAATCGTAATATACCACCGGAACAAATTCTAAAGCAACTAATAATGGAATAATATGCGCTACATTTCTAGGTACTTTATTAGCTACCAGTAAATCGTCAAAATTAGTTTCAGAACGTGATGCAAAACGAGAGAAAATTTCAATAAGTATTTTTCTAATTATAAAATCAATTATCAGGATAATTATAAATAGAGCGATAGAAAGCGCCAGCATATTTAAATATTTGGCTACAGTTACTGTAGTACCTATCCGTATAAAATAATCGAATATAAAATGTGTAATATTATCCATTCATTATGGGTTTTAAGTACTTTCTATCTATGTAAAAAGTTCCAAAAGGTATAATGGACGCCACTAAAACAGTCGTTAACTGTTTGCTATTCCATTTTAAATCGCTTTTCATCATAAAAGCTAAAATTATATATCCTATAAATAACAACCCGTGTGGCATGCCCAGTAATTTAACGTATTGCGGGTCGTTTAACAGATACTTTACAGGAGTTGCTATAAAGAGCAAAAGAATATAAGAAACACCCTCTAAAAGAGCTGTAATCCGGAATATATTTAAAAGTGATAACATAATTTTAAGTTTAAAATAAAAATAATTAAGTGTAAATAATTATTAAGGGGTTCGTGCTCATTTAAAATGCATGAAAAATAACGATACCGTAAATTAAAAAACGAAGTAATCGCAAGGAACCATAAATCATGACGTTTTTAAAAGGAAATTCAATAATACCAGCAGCCATACATGAAATTGAAAAGGGTAGTGGTAATAAAGCACCAACTACAATTAAAAAACCACCCCATTTTCGAGAATTTTTAAGTTGTTTTGCCATTTTTACCTCTAAATAATTATGAACAGAGGGTACTTTCGTGATAAGATGTCCGATGTAATAAGAAACTAAGCCGCCACCATAGGATATAAATGCCAAAATTGTTAAGTACACCCAAGGATAATTCATATTACCTGCCCAGGCTATAAATATTTCTGGTGGTACCAGACCTAAAAAAGATTCAGAACCAAAAAAGAACAATAATACTCCATAAACCGGAAGTACTTCGGTAAGATGCACTAAGCCTTTATTAATATCTACATAATGATTAACAACATAAATAGCCGCTACAATGAGTATAATAAAAGGCAGTGCTTTGATTACAGCATTCTTTACAAAGCTATAAAACCCCGTATAACTATAATACTGGTGCAATAACTTAAAACGCGATTTTGAAGTTTTAGATTTCGTTTTGGGTTTCATTACCTTTAATAATGTGAAAATGAGTGCAAATATAAACCTTCGGGCCGTGTATAGCCTATAAATAATAATTAAATAAACGTTAAACTTATTATTATTTACATATTTTTTTTCATCAGTTTGATGACTTAAGTCATTTTTTTTATCATTTATAGATGTTAGTTTTAGGTTTTCAACAACTAAATCTGAAAAATGAAAGTATTTGACGAAAAGCACATCAAAAATATAGTGTTGGTTGGTGCCCACCACAGCGGTAAAACAACTTTGTCTGAAACCATGCTATTTGAAGCTGGTTTAATTAACAGACGCGGAACGGTGGAAGGCCAAAATACTGTTTCAGATTACCAAGACATAGAGCACGAAAGAAGCGCTTCTGTTTACGCCACTCCGTTACACACCGAGTGGCGTAACTATAAAATAAACATTATAGATACACCTGGTTTAGACGATTTTATTGGCGAAATTATATCGTCTATAAGTGTCGCAGATACTGTGGTTACTGTGATTAACGGTAGGCAAGGGGTAGAGGTTGGTACTGAAATTATATGGAATTACATCGATAAATTTAGAAAAGCGACTCTGTTTGTTATCAATCAAATAGACCATCCAAGCTTAAAATTTGAAGAAAGCTATAAAGGCATCAATAAACTAGTAGGTAACCATGCTGTAAAAATCCAGTATCCTATTAAAATTGATGGCGCACAAGGTATTATAGATGTACTTAAAATGAAACTTTATAAGTTTAAACCTGAAGGTGGAAAACCCGAAAAATTACCAATACCTAAAAATCAACTAGCCCTTGCTAATGAATTGCATAACGAATTAGTGGAAAAAGCTGCTGAAAATGATGATGAACTTTTAGAATTATTTTTTGAAAAAGGCACGCTTAACGAAGAAGAAATGCGAAAAGGGATAAAAGCAGGGATGTTAAACCACGAATTATTCCCGGTTTTTTGTGTATCGGCCTTAAATGATATGGGAACCGGGCGTTTAATGGGCTTTATAGATAATTTAGCTCCGGCTGCGGGCGACTTAAAACCAGAACTTACACTGGAAGGGCAGGAGCTTTACCCTAAAAAAGACGGGCCTACTGCCTTATTTGTATTTAAAACACTGCATCAGGCTAATTTAGGGCAGATTACCTTTTTTAAAGTAAAATCGGGCGAATTAAACTTAAACGATAAGCTCACTAATTCAAGATCTGGTGAAGTAGAAACATTTAACCAGTTGTTTATCATGGATGGAAAAGACAGAAATCCTGTAAATAAACTTGTGGTGGGCGATATCGGTGCGACCTTAAAATTAAAGTATACCGAAACAAACGATACGCTTTACAGCGGAAAAAAACAGATTACATTTAAAGGTATTAATTATCCGGAGCCAAGAATTACTAAAACGGTCAAAACACAATCGTCTAAAGAAGATGAGAAATTAAGCGAAGCTTTAAAGAAGATTCACAGTCAAGATCCAACGGTAATCATGTCGTTTTCAAAAGAAACCAAAGAACAATTATTAGGATGTCAGGGTGAATTACATTTGGCAACCATCGATTGGACTTTAAAAAACGTGTATGGTGTTGAGGCTCAATTTGAAAAACCAAAAACAGCGTATCGCGAAACCATTCAAAAAGCATCTACAGCGAGTTACAGGCATAAAAAACAATCAGGAGGTGCCGGACAATTTGCCCAGGTGCACTTAAAAATAGAACCATGGTTTGAAGGTATGCCAGAACCCGAAGGATTTAACATTAGAGGCAAAGAAGTTATTGATTTAGATTGGGGCGGAACCCTTGTTTTTTACAACTGCATCGTTGGTGGGGTTATAGATATTCGTTATTTACCAAGCGTTTTAAAAGGTGTTTTAGAGGTTATGGAATCAGGTCCTTTAACCAATTCTTTTATACGCGATGTGCGTGTCATGGTTTACGATGGTAAAATGCATGCTGTAGATTCTAACGATATCTCCTTTAAAATAGCCTCGGCACATGCCTTTAAAGAAGCCTTTATGAATGCCAGCCCTAAATTATTAGAGCCTATAAATGAAGTCGTTGTAAGAGTTCCTGAAGACATGGTAGGTAACGTCATGACCGATTTACAATCCAGACGTTCAATTATTCAAGGGTTTGAAACTGGCGATAACTGCCAGGTATTAAAATGCCAGATTCCTGTAGCAGAATTGTTCGGATATTCCAGCGATTTAAGAAGTATAACACAAGGAAAAGCCACTTTTAAATCGACATTTTCATGTTATGAACCTGTACCAGCGAATTTACAAGCACAAATAGCAAACACAAATTAATCACTTTTAAAATAGTAGACTTATGCAAACGAAAGTATTATATCTAAGCGATCTAAGGTTTAATTTAGAAACCTGGAAACGCGAATTACGTTTTCATTTTAACGAAATGGATACGTTCCAAGAAAAACTAGAAGAAATAGCAGCTCGTGAACAAGGACAATTAGCCATGAAACCGTTAGAAGTGTTTCAAAACAGAATTATGCTCGAAAAAAGTGCTATTTCTAAATTATTACACAGAATAAGAAATAAAATGGTAAACATTAACAACGCCGATTATTCTGAGAGTATTGATGGAAGATTACAAAACGAACAGTATCCTTTAAAAGACGATATGCGTACGTATATTAAATTACATTACGATTTAAAAGAAGAGATGATGGACTATTTTGCGAAATGGTTGTAATTCATTTTTTTTGAATCGCTAAACGTTTTTATAGAAAAACAGAGCTGCCAATAAAGAGGAAAAACCGTCATTACGAATCTGGTGAAGTAATTACTGATTAATAGCAACTAACACATTGCTTCGTTCTTCGCAATGACGTAAAAAAAAGACTGTCATAAATTTTATGGCAGTCTTTTTAATGGATTAATTTAAGGGATTTTATTATTCATGCGTTGCCATAAGTGCAAAGAATTTATTGATGTTTGGTAAAATAACAATACGAGTTCTTCTGTTTTTTGCTCTGTCCTCTTTAGAATCGTTGCTAGCAACAGGTAAGTAGCTACTTCTGCCTGCAGCAATTAGTTTTTCTGGAGCTACTTTATACGTTTTTTGAAGCATTCTAACGACCGATGTAGCCCGAAGTACGCTTAAATCCCAGTTATCAGCAGCATAAAATGTGTTAATATATCTAGCATCCGTATGACCTTCAACCATGACTTCTATACTAGGCTCAGAATTAATAACATTGGCTAATTTTTGTAGAATGTTGTTCGCTTTACTGCTAACACTATAGCTACCTGAATCAAATAACAATTTATCTGAAATAGAAATCATTACCACCGTTTCGTCTATATCAATAGCAATATCGTCATCTTCGTTTAAAGCGCTGTTATCTAAAGATTTTTGTAAGTTGTAAGACACTGCCAAATTCATAGAATCTTTAAGGGTAGTTGCTTTACTTAATTTATTTTGGTCTACATACGTTAAAGTTTTACGCATTTGCTTTTTAGTTTCATTAGAAATTACTGCGACATTACCAACCGTTTCAAATTTTACATCATTTTCAGCCGATAGCGAGTTTATTTTAGCATTATAAGCGCTAACACGAGCTTCAATTTTAGCAAATTTTGTTTCTAATTCTTCTTTTTCAAATTGTGTTTTGGTTAAAGCACTTTTAATTTCGCCATTTTCATGTTCCAAAGCCATATACTTTTTTTTAGATACACAGGCAGTTAATAACAAGGATGACAGTAAGACTAATTGTAATTTTTTTCATGAGGGATTTTTGTAGATTAATAATAGCTAGATAAAAATAGATAAAATTATTGATTTACTGAAATAGTAAGGCTATTTTGCGACATGGTTGTAATTCATTTTTTTTTGAAACGCTAAACGTTTTTATAGAAAAACAGAGCTGACAATAAAGAAGAAAAACCGTTATTACGAACCCAGTGAAGTAATTAACTAACTGATTAATAGTAACTAACGCATTGCTTTGTTCTTCGCAATGACGTAAAAAAAAGACTGTCATAAAATTTATGGCAGTCTTTTTAATGGATTAATTTAAGGGATTTTATTATTCATTCGTTGCCATAAGAGCAAAGAATTTATTGATGTTTGGTAATATTACTATACGTGTTCTTCTGTTTTTCGATCTGTCTTCTTTAGTATCGTTACCGGCAACAGGCAAGTAGCTACTTCTTCCTGCGGCAATTAGTTTTTCTGGAGCAACTTTATATTTAGTTTGAAGCGCTCTAACTACAGATGTAGCACGTAATACGCTTAAATCCCAGTTGTCTGCAATTTTATCGGTGTTAATAGTTCTGGCATCTGTATGACCTTCAACCATTACTTCAATACTAGGCTCAGAATTAATAACGTTAGCTAATTTTTGTAGAATATTGTTTGCTTTACTGCTTACGCGGTAACTAGCGGTATCAAATAACATTTTATCTGAAATAGAAATCATAACTACCGTTTCGTCGATATCGATAGCAATATCTTCATCTTCGTTTAAGGTACTGGTATCTAAGGATTTTTTTAAGTTGTAAGACACTGCAAGATTCATAGAATCTTTAAGGGTAGTAGCCTGACTTAATTTAGCTTGATCCACATTTGCTAAGGTTTTACGCATTTGCTTTTTGGTTTCGTTAGAAATTACAGCTACATTGCCAACAGCTTCCATTTTTACGTCGTTATCTTGAGTTAACGTATTTATTTTTGAATTAAAAGCCTCAACACGAGCTTCAATGATTGCAAATTTAGTTTCTAATTCTTCTTTTTCAAACTGAGTTTTAGTTAAAGCACTTTTTACTTCACCATTTTCTTGTTCCAGAGCCAGGTATTTTTTTTTGGATACACAGGCGGTCATTAAAATAGTTGCAAGTAATACTAAGGAAATTCTTTTCATAATGTAGATGTTTAGTTTTAATGGTAGTATTTAATTGTTTAGTTATAGTTACGACTGAAAAGGGGATATAGATTATATGATTCAGAAATATTTTTTAATCTATTGGTGTAGAGGTGGTTGAAAATATTCTATTTTACATAATATTAATTATAGTACATTTTTAATAATGGATTATCCAGTGGATAATTCATAATTAAAATAGAGATTAGCTCAAATATGATACTTAACGAATAGTAACCTATAATGTAGTATTATTTAAAATATCCCAAAAACATTCGTTTTCATTAGAATCATTATAACTTGGGTCATTAAACTAAAAACAGTATATTAGAGTAACTGAAAATAGAACTATTGAAAATGAAATGAGTTATGGTACAGCTAATAAAAACATTGGTTAAGCTTCCTCCAAACAAAAAATTTTCTTTGCTTGAAATTCTTGAATTAACTGTGCTAATTGCAATTATTCTTTATTTTGGAAAAACACTTTTTATACCACTAAGTTTTGCAATTTTAATTAGTTTTATTTTATATCCAATTTGTAAATGGTTAGAAAAAATTGGTATTAACAAAATTGTCAGTATCTTTTTGGCATTATCTATTGTTTTTTTAATTCTTGGAGCCATAGTGTATCTCTTATTTTTTCAAGTTGCTCAGTTTTTAGCTGAATGGTACACATTTAAAATTAAATTTTCTGAATCTTTAATAAAATTTACTCGCTTTTTAAATGAGCAGTTTGGAATACAAAATATTGTCTTATCCGATTTGACTGAAAATCTGATTAACAGTTCTGGATCTCAACTTTTAGGAATTTTAATGAATACAATGTATTCAATTTCAATGTCAACATTTTTTATAATTATAATTCCAATTTTTTCAGCATTAATTTTATATTACCGTAAAATGTTAACGAAAGTACTTTATACGCTTTTTCCTTCAGAAAAAAAAGAAACCATTCGTGAAATTTTAATTGAAACGATACAAGCGTATTACAATTTTATAAAAGGGATGCTATTGGTTTATTTAATTGTTGGTATTTTAAATAGTATTGGATTGGCTATTATAGGCATTCCCCACCCAATTTTATTTGGTTTTATTGCTTCAATTTTAACATTTATACCTTATGTTGGTATTTTAGTTTCCTCACTAATTCCAATAGCAGTTTCTTGGATAACTTACGATTCTATTTGGTATCCTTTAGGAATTATTCTTGTTTTTACTATTGTTCAGATACTAGAAGCAAATATCATATTTCCTGTTGTAGTTGGTAATCGATTAAAAATAAACACACTTGCTATTATTATTGTAATTATCGTTGGAGGCATTTTATGGGGAGCTGCTGGTATGATTTTATTTATTCCATTTTTAAGTATTGTAAAATTAATTGCTGATAGGACCGAAAGTTTAAAAACACTGTCCTTGTTATTAGGAAGTGAAAAGACCACTAAATAATACAATAGATTTTAAATTGGTTTAAATTGAATTCTCCTACCAACTTATTTATCACATATCTATACGCTACACCTAACGCAAGCGTCGTGGATTTCTATTGATTAAAAAACTGCTTAAAAACGAGCTATAAATTTTTAATTTCATATTACATCATACAACACAAACTGTTATTCCAATCACATTACATTTCTTTCCTTTCGTCAGTCAGTTTAATAAGTGTTCCATTAATATTGTAGAATCATGAGGTCTTCCTAAATAAATGTATTCACATATAATTAAACGTCTAAATTATTTTGTTTATTTTTTTTAACAAAATTTTAAACAAAATAATTTGTTTACAAGTAGAACCCTAAAGTATATTTGTAAAAAAAAATTAATATTATGAAAAAATTTATCACATTTTCGATCATCGCTGGAATTGCTTTTGTTTTTACAGCATTTACTAGTGTAAACCCATCTACAGAAAATCCTTCTATTAAAAATGAAGTATTAATTGGTGACAACACAATTGTTGCTATTGCAGCAGGTAATGAAAACTTTACAACTTTGGTAGCTGCTGTAAAGGCTGCCGAATTAATAGAAACGCTCAATAGCGAAGGACCTTTCACTGTTTTTGCTCCAGTAAATGATGCATTTGCAAAGCTTCCTGAAGGAACGGTAGCATCTTTGCTTAAAGCAGAAAATAAAGAAACATTAACTTCTATTCTAACTTACCATGTGGTCTCTGGTAAATTTATGGCTGCAGATGTTGTAAAAGCTATAAATGCAAACAATGGAGAATTTAAAATTACAACGGTTCAAGGAGGAATTTTAACAGCATCGTTAAGTGGCGCTAATGTTATACTTACAGATTCTAAAGGAAATAAATCAACAGTAATTATTGCTGATGTTGATGCTTCTAATGGTGTTGTTCACGCCATTGATACGGTTGTTATGCCCTAACTACTTGCTTGATAATTGGTTGATTAATAGCAGAAAATCCATTTCATATAGAAATGGATTTTTTTGTTTAATAATAATAATTATAAGTTAAACATTTTGTATCTTTATACTATATTTATATTCATGGAAATACCACTTAAAACTTACTATTATGTTCGGATTATTTAAAAAGAAATCAGAAAAAGACAAGTTGTACGAGCAATATCAAAAGCTAACCAAGGAAGCGCATAGTCTTTCTACGACTAACAGAAAACTAAGTGATCAAAAGGTATATGAAGCTGAAGAGATTATGAAAAAATTAGAGAAGCTTAAGTAAAATGACCAAAGAAAAGAAACCTGATAATATCGTTTATGATATTGAAACTAAAAGTACGATGCTTACTTAAAACCATACGCAACAAGTGTTGGCGCACCAGTCATTACTACTACAGATACTGTTGCTTGGAAAAACAGAAGCGTTAATAAACTAAACCATAAAGTTCAAACTAGGTTTAAAGAAATCAAAGAACAATATGATCAGTTAATTCAGGAGTTTGAGATTAATAAATTGATACACGACGCAAAATTCACTTTTGAACCCATAATAGGTCAGCATTACCATCTATACGAGCGTGAGAATGGTGAGAATTTTTTGTCTATAATAGCACCAAATGAATGTAGTTTTAGTTCTCTTGGAAGTTTCTATTTAAATACAGATCAAATATGGGAAAAAGTAGTTTAGATATCATTATGCAAGAAAGTTGGTAGTAGCTTCTTAATAAAAACGAGCAACTATAATACGGCTTAACGGCAAGCCATCTGTACTTCCTTTGATTATAACTGTTTTAGTAATGTTGTTAATGTAATCTGCATCGTGTTTTACCATTCAAGCTTTCATACTAAATCTATTGCAGATTGAGGCGTTTTTGTCGTTGAGGAAAAAGTAGAAATTGAAGTTTAAGAATTAATATTCGTTTTTACTATATCATTCCGTTGAAAAATAATATTACCCTTCTCTTCTTAAAACTTCTAATGGTGAACTTCGAAGTACCGTTTGAATATTGCTCAATCCAATAATTACCACTAACAAAGTGATGCCAGGCAAGAAAACTAAAAACGGAATTAGTGACGGCACAAAAGGTTCTTTAAACACAAATAACGCTAAACACAGACTGCTGACTAAAGCTAAAATGATTCCGACTAAACTTCCTAGAAGTCCTAAAAACATATATTCAAAAGCCGAAATTTGTAAAATCTGCTTATTCTTTGCGCCAAGGGTTCGTAATAACACACTCTCTTTAATACGCTGATATTTGCTAGTTCTTACAGAACCTATTAGCACAATAATTCCAGTAAGAATACTGAAGAATGCCATAAAATTGATTATCCAAGAGACCTTATCTAAAATATCTTCGATAATGGTATAGACTTGTCTTAAATCGATAACAGTAACATTTGGAAATTCAGCTATCAAATCGCGCTGTAAGTTCGCCGAGCTTTTTTCATCAGGTGCAGACGTTGTAAAAACATTAAATTGTGGTGCTTTTTCTAGTATGCCTTTTGGAAATACAATCGAAAAGTTTAACTGTAATTGTGCCCAATCAACTTTACGAATACTACCAACAGTTGTTTCCATAAGTACACCTTGCACGTTAAAAACAACTTTATCACCAACTGTAATTTTAGCATCTTGAGCTAAATTATCTGAAATAGAAATAATCACAGATTCACCAGAGTTTAATTCTGGTGTCCACTCCCCTTCTATTAATTCTTCTGAAGCAATAAGCGCATCACGATAAGTTGTTCTAAACTCATGATTTAAGATCCAACCACGTACTTGACTCGTGCTATCTTGACGCATATCGTTAACTAGTCGGTCTTTAATTTGATGCATGCGCATGGTTACCAACGGAATATTATCTAGAATTGGTAAGCCGTTAGCAATAATACGTTTCTCAATGGCCACTCGTTGCGGACTTTGAACATCTAAAATGATAATATTAGCATTTTTTCCTGTTGCGCCAACTTCAGTTTTCGATAATAAAATATCTTTAGTGAAATATAATGTGCTAATTAAGAATGTTCCTAAACCAATGGCAACTACTAAAACAACGGTTTGATTGTTTGGTCTGAACAAGTTGAGTAAACTCTGACGTGCCGTAAAACCCCAACGCTTCGGAAAAAAACGTCTAATCATTTTAATAGAAAGCATTGCGATTCCTGCTAAAACGGCAAACGTCACAAAAGTTCCAACTACAAAACCGAGGGCAAAAGTGGCTTTCCCTAAAAGCCAGTAAGAGAATAAAAACAGAAAGACCATAATGGCCGCAAATACTAAAAAGCGTATTTTTTTTGGTTCTTGTGTGGCTTGTTCATCAACACGTAAAACTTCTAATGGAGACACATACCAAGTGCGCAATAATGGCAATAGCGCAAACAATACAGACATAAATAGTCCAAGGCAAATACCGATTAAAATGGGTTTGGCAGTAATAGTAATTTCAACTGTGAAGGGTAAAAATTCTTGTAAAATATAAGGAAAGAGTTCTTGTAGTCCAATGCCAATAAGCGACCCAATTAGCCCGCCAATAATCCCAATGCCAGAAATCTGAATTAAGAAAATCAGGAAACTCTGCAGTCGCGATGCTCCCATACATTTTAAAATAGCAATAGCGCTCAGTTTTTCTTTAATATAAATATGAACTGAACTTGCAATCCCAATACAACCAAGTAGTAAAGCGATAAATGCGGCTAAATTCAAGAATTTACTAACATTATCATAACGTCTTCCTAAACGTCTGCTTGTGCTGGTATGTGTATCTAAATCAGCTTTTTCTTTATCCAGTAAAGGGTTTATTTTCTTTGCGAATTTATCTAAATCTAAAGTATCAGAGGCTTTATAGAAATATTGATATTCTTGTCGGCTTCCAAATTGTAAGAGCTTTGTAGCTTCAATAAAACGATATGGAATTATAATTGGTGGTGCTACAGACGATGAAATCGCTGTGCTTCCAGGAATGGCTTTTAGCGCACCTACAATCGGCATCGTTAATTCTCCTACTTTAATAGAATCGCCAGGTGTCATGTTGAATTGCAGTAATAATGTCGCATCAACTAACGCTCCACCTAATTCTTGGTAAGTGGTTGCAGCAGAGGCTGGTTGTGTGTTTATAGTTCCGTAAAACGGGAAGGCGCCTTCTATACCTCGCACTTTAACTAACTTAGTGCCTCCGTTCTTCGGGAAGGCTATCATAGAAACGAAATTCACTTCAGAAGCATCAGGTTGTAATGAGTCAATGATAGCTTGTGCTCGCGCAGTTGGCACTTGCTCACTATCAATAATATAATCCGCTCCCATGAGCGATTTTGATTGACGCTTTATATTATCTTTAAGATTGCTGCTGAATAATTGTATGGACACAACAGCGGCAATGCCGAGAATTATGGATGCCATAAACAATAACAAACGCACACGACTAGCCTTGGCATCTCTCCAAGCCATCTTTAAAAGCCAAGATGTATTTAGTTTAGAAGAACTCAAAGTACTGCTGTGGGTTGATTGGTTAATATTTGTCCGCCTTTAAGGCGAAGGATTTGTTGTGTGCGATTTGCTAATTCTAAATCGTGAGAAATAATGACGAGCGTTGTTCCTGCTTCCTTATTCAAATCGAATAATAATTTTATTACCTTTTCACCCGTTTCTTCATCTAAATTCCCTGTTGGTTCATCTGCAAATAAAATGGAAGGTGTATTGGCGAAAGCTCTGGCTAAAGCGACACGTTGCTGTTCTCCACCTGAAAGCTGAGATGGATAATGATGCATTCGTTTTCCTAATCCTACTTTTTCGAGAAGTTCCTTACTTTTGGTCGTTGCATTTTTAGAACCTTGTAATTCTAATGGCACACTTACATTTTCGAGTGCAGTCAAGGTTGGTAGCAACTGAAAATTCTGAAAAATAAATCCGACTTCTTTATTTCGTAGTTGCGCACGTTCATCTTCATTTAAGGTACTCAAATCTTGTCCGCAGAGTTCTACACTACCTGCGTTTGGTTGGTCTAAGCCAGCACAGATACCTAGCAGTGTCGTTTTTCCACTTCCTGACGGTCCGACGATTGAAAAGGTTTGTCCTTTTTCAACATCGAAAGAAATGTTTTGTAAAACCGTTAATTGTTTGTTACCACTGGTATAAGTCTTTTCTAACCCAGTAATCTTTAATATCTTTGACATGCTAATTTCTAATTTAAATGACAAATATGTCGAAGGCTCAAAATACACAATTCCAATTAAATCTACCCATTACAATGAGACATAAATCCTTAAAGTTTTGTTATTTTATTGTAGCATTTTTACTATTAGGCTGTGGAGATGCTAAAACGAAAAAAACAATTGATGAAAATGAGACTTCTGAACAGATAGAACAAACGGAAAACGCTTCGACTAAACCTCAATTGATTTTATGTTTTGGGGATAGTATTACAGCTGGATATGGTTTGGATGATAGCCAAGATGCATTTCCTGGCGTGTTACAACAAAAAATAGATGCTTTAGAATTGAATTATACCGTTGTAAATTCAGGATTAAGTGGTGAAACTACTGCTGGAGGAAAAAGTCGTATTGGCTGGGTTATGAATCAAGCTGTAAGTGTTTTTATTTTAGAACTTGGTGCGAATGATGGCTTACGAGGTGTTCCTTTATCTGAAACACGTTCTAATTTGCAATCTATTATCACTATTGTAAAAGAGAAAAGTCCTGAAACTACAATTATTTTGGCTGGAATGGAATTACCACCAAATATGGGACAAGATTATACCACTGAATTTAGACAACTTTATGCGGATATAGCGGCTAAAAATAATGTAGCATTTATTCCTTTTATTTTAAAAGACGTTGGTGGCATTGCTAAGTTGAATCAAAGCGATGGTATTCATCCAACGGTAGAAGGTCATAAAATTATAGCAAATACGGTTTGGAACACTTTAAAACCAATTATAACTAAATCTGAAGCTCTATAAATTAGCGTTATTTCTTTTTAGATTGTTCATCGGCTGGTTTTGTATTACTTAAAGCTGTTTCTGCCAATTGATGCGCCAATACTTTTTCTATCAATTCCTCTTTGGTTAAATGATGAAAAATAGTTCTAACGTCTAGTAGATAACAAGAAACTTTTAAAGTTTAATAAGCCACTTATTTCAACACAATCACTTTACTCTTTAATACCGACTTTCCGTTTTCTTCTACACTGGAAGTTACCGTAATTTTATTAGTGCCTGTTTTTTTAAAAACGTCGATAAGTTTCAGGTTTTTATGGACGGTGGTATTAATTACAATTGGCTCGCTTAGTAAGGTGCCATTGGTTGCATTAAAAACATAAAGGCTCTTGGTAGTGGGTTTTATATCCCAAAAACCAATCTCGTCTGAACCGTCGCTATTAAGGTCTTTAAGATTTTCTAATTGTGATTGGTACGCACCTTTGATTGTAATGGCTTTTAGATCCTTATTACTAAAAGTGATTACACTGTTGCATTCTCCTTTGCATTGCACGGGCTCATTGTTTTGGGCATCGGCATTGGTAGTGGAACGTATTTCTGGAGAGATTACAGTAGCATAGTCGGATAAACCATCGCCATTAAAATCGCCATACAGTCGGCTGCTTTTAGAGATGATGGCATTGCTTTTACGATTACCTGGAAAAATGGGTGCATCCAGATTTAGGGCATTTTTAGACACGCCTTCTCGAAGTATTTTAAATTCACCATTTTTTATCGTTACTGAAAGATACGAGGGATAATCGGCTTCTATTCCGTTGTAGTTAACGTTGTTTGGTGAACGTTACTAAATAGCTTCCCTCCACTTTAGTGACTTCTAATTGGTCGTTAAGAATACGCTGTGTATAGTCTGGAAATTGTTGAAACAACAAATTCTTATCTTGCTGTACTTGGACTCTGGTAAACTCTTTTTCGTAGTAGGTTACTACATCCATATAGTAGCGTTCTAGGTAAGGCGACTTTATTTGTGTATGGACTTCGTTCCATTGTTTTACAAATATACGCACCTCTTTTTCGCCTTTAGGATTAACCTCATTGCAACCAAGGAATAACAGGAAAAGCAGGCAGAAAAAAAGGGAGAAATACTTCATAGTTTGAATGTGATTTTAGCTTTAAAAATGAACCTTAAAGATACATGATTTTTTGATGAATTTAGGTTTCATTTGTGATTACTTTGTAGGACAAAAGTCTCCTTTTAGAATGTGTTCTTGTAATAACACATTATCTAATCCAACATTATTGATATGCCGGTATGCCATTTCGCTCTTTCGTTAAAAATATCACTGGCTATATTTTAATGTTCTAACCTGTTTTTATCCAGATCGAGTTACAAGTTTTATGAACTTCATAGTTTGAGACAGATATCTTGTGAATAAAGCTCAGGTTTAAAACGAGGTACATTATAGTACATTTATTCTATTCGTTATTTACATATTTAACCAATACGTTAGTTTTAAGTTAAGCGACCTAAATTGTGGTGCATAAGGATTTGTAGAATAGTTATCATTATAAACCAAAAACAGATCTGAGAGTGGCGCAAAACGCCATTGTAATCTGGAGTTAATCCCTAAATTATCACGCTGATTACTATATTGTAACAGCGTAGACCAAAAAAGGCTTTTAGAAAACGTAATTTCAGAATTTGCAGTCGCTAACCAAATATCTGCATTAGAATAAGGTTCCGGCAATCTTATACCATCATAATTTAAAGCTAAACTTACATTAACTTTTGGTTGAAATCGAAACCCAATTTGTCCTTTAACCGAGAAACTATTTCCATTAAAAAATGCACCCATTGTAGTTTCTAAACCATATGTAAAGAGTTTTGATGGATTCGAGCTATAGGATGCCATAACTTGATTGAAACTATAGGCTGTATTTGCAGGTAATGGTGTTGCACCCGATGTTCTTGTAGGGTCGAAGTCGTTTTGTAACAAAATGTAGTTGTTTTGAATTTCGGCCACTAATTCTGCAAGGTTTTTGAAATTAGCTTTCCAACCAAAGCTATACTCCTGATCGGTGTTTACATAACTTACTGTTGGTTTCCAATAATTTGCTCCAGAAACCGAAAAAGTATGATTACTTATACCATTACTTTTTGGATAAAATCGTCTTGTAACGGCTTGTTCTGATTTAAAAAAATCCTTTCTAGGTACAAAGCCCAAATCTGGGCTGTATTCTTCGTCTATATATACAAATTCTGTATCGATACGCCAGTTTTTATTATCAAAAAGAAGTTTTGCTTGAGCTGAAATATTGTCCTCACTATCACCAGGTTGAATGGATTTGTGAGCAAAAAATTTACCGCGCCAAATGTTGTTTGGTGATGCTAAATTGTAATCTAAACCCAAAACGCGGTTATACTTTTCATCTGGATTGAGAAACGCATGATCTTGATACGTTTGTTTATTGACTATAAAGAAACCAAAGTTTGAACGGGAAAAGACTTTTTTCTGAAAAGACAGCATCATATTATTGTATGAAGAAATCGTGTTTTCCAGATCTTCATCGGTTTGGATATTTAGAAATCCTAAACGCCATGTAGGTGTAATTTTTCCACTTAAACGAATACCGCCTAATATTCTGTTTTCTATAAGGTTGCCATCTGTATTTCTTGCTAAGCCCACGCGTCTTGAGAAAAATGGTGTATTATTTGAAGCATCACCAAAGGTTGAAAACAAGTCGTTATTATCTATAAAAAATTGTCTTTTTTCTGGTAATTGAAGCTCAAAACGTGTTAGATTGGTTATAATTTCGTCTACTTCTACATTTGAAAAATCTGGATTTACTGTCATGTCTAAATTCATGGTATTGCCTATAGATACCTTGGCATCTCCACCAATTTTTATTTTTGTTTCAGAATTAGATACAGTGTAATCTTTACTTGTAGTGCTGTTTAAATAAGGAATTAATGCAAAAGGTGTTTTTGATTTTCCTAAGGGTTTTTCAAAAATTAATTCACCCATATAAGCTAAACTAGCTAAATCTTGATTTTGCGGAACTTGGGTCCAGGTAGTTTGTTCATTGTTTTGTAAATTCCATCGGTAACAACGCATGCGCCATCTTGTTGTGCCTTCAATAAATTTAATAGATGTGAAAGGAATCGCAATTTCAACAATATAAAAATCGTCGTACGTGGTGCTTTCTGCATGCCATTTAACATCCCATGTTGTGTCGAATTCTTCACCTCCATCTGTAACCAATCCTTCACGTTGTACACCTAATGGCGTTACACCAAAAAAGTAAGCATTAATACCATCATTAAAAGTATCGAATAGCAGAGATACGTTATCGTTGGTAGGACCACGAAAATCTCTTTTTAATGAAGAAACTATGTAATTTTTAGTAGAAGTATGTGCTTTAATTCCAATATATAATGTTGTTTCATTATAAAGAACTTTAAAACTAGTGGCATATTCGGCTTTAGCTAAATCTGATGGGAAATACTGTACAAACTCCTCTCCTATTTCGGCAGTTAGCCATTCTTCATCAAAAAGTCCATCTATTGTTATGGATGTTGTAATATACTTTGCCTTAATGGATTTGGTAGTATTTTGGGCATTTATTAATACATAATTTAAAGAAATTAAAAAATATATTATAAATTTTATAGACCTCATGCTCTATAGTTGAATTAACACTAAAAATACGGCTTTTAATAATAATTATCAAAAAGCATTTTGTTTTTTCTGAGGTTATTTTTAGATTAAAATAGCGCCTATTGTAATTAACACTTTGGAAATAAGAAAGGAATAAAATCTATGCTAAAACCTAAAAATAATAAGTAAAATTCAGTAAAAATTTTAAATTATCGGCTGCTTCTGTATTAGTTACTTTACCATAAGCATCGTAACCAGTAATTTCTTCTGGCGTTGCGCCGTTAGGGTTGCCTTTATTATAATTCACCAAAGAATATTCAATTTCGGTACCTATAGTTGTTTTTCCAGATATAAAAATCAATCTTGGTGATAAACGCATCATATCATCTACATTTTCCCATCTACCCATATACGAGCTAATATCTACTTTTTTGGGTGCTCCCAAATTTTTGGAGTACCCAGCAAAAACTCCCGCTTGAAACGATTTTCCGTTAGTGTGGACATCAAACCAAGAAGACAGGTTATTGTATGTGGTGTATTCTTTAAATCCTTTAGTAATCTGGTCTTGAGTGTATATTTTATCTATGGCAGCATAACCACCCATCATAATTAGGTTGTCGTTGTTTTGCCCATAAATTCCGTAGACTTTATAAGTAAGTGCCTCAGTTTTATATTTAGCAAAAGCAAAGGCGGTATTACTATGCACCCGCTCTTTGGTAATGTAATTGTTTGCTGTTACAATTTCAGGGCGTAGTATTTTATGTCCAACACCTACCCCGCCAATAAATTTATCGGTTTTATAAATCGCTTGTAAATGAAGTTCTGGTATTAAAGCATTCATTTGTATATCGACAGCGCCTTTATTCGTAAAATGCCCGTTGGTTAATTGGGTGACACTAAAACTATATTTACCAAGTTTGTAAGTATATCTAAATTGTGGATTTCTAGACAACGGATTAAACGGCGAGCCCGCACCAAAAGATACATTGCCTGGGAAACACTCGGTTATAAATGTTGGATGCCAATATTGCCCCAATAATAATTGAGATTTTTCCCAATCTAATTTTAAAAAGGCATGCCTTAACCTAAAATTAAATTTCGTTTCGTTAGAAATACCTAAGAAATCGCCTTCTATCACGCCACTGGTTTTTGCGCCAAAAGCGTCGGGACCGCTAATATTTACGCCAATTCTTGAGTTAATGCCTGTAAAATTAAAAGAAGGCGTTTTGTTAATGTCGTTGCCATCATTGTCTAAAACAATCGGTTTTGGTGCCAAAACTAATATAACTTCTTCTCTAGCAGATACGCTTTGTCGTGTTGTTAAACTAGCATCGTTGCTAATAAATCCATAAAACTTTACAATAGAATTGAAATCCTTTATTTGTGCGGTCATTAAAAAAGAAGATGATAGCAGTAATGTTAAGATTACTATTTTTCTCATGAGATTTTATAGCTTGTTATTAAAATATTCCTGGAATTCCAGATAGTAGACCAACAAATTTTTCTTATTCAAAAAGATTATCTTTATTTAAGTCGGTAAAAGTAATTTCAATAAAAGTAAGTAAACATGAGATTTATCAGTTGTATGTTATTTTTTTGGAATTATTAAATGATTAGAAACTCAATATATGCTCAGTCTCGATTAACAAACTCTTGATTTTATCCTGACTATAAGCATCTGGATGTGCAGTTGAGAAATAGCCTTTTGGGTCGCCCTTATCATTATCAAAATACTTCCCAGAATCGTTTTTATAAGCGTTCGAAATAGCTAAATCCGCTAAAACATCTACCCCTTTTTCTGCGGGTGACCAATGTTCACCAAAAGCTTCTTTTACCATTTTGGTATTTAATAAAGAACCTGGGTTTAAGGCAATGACGGTTATATTCGGTTCTTGTTTTGCCAAATGGAAACTCCACATAGTTAAAGCTAACTTACTTTGGGCATAACTACTATTTTCTGTTGTATATTCTTTTCCACATAAAACTAACTTATTTACAGGTGATTGGGCAGCGGAACTTAAATTGATAATTCGAGGTTTCTCTGATTTCTTTAAAATAGGAAGCAACGCATTTGTTAGCAGAAAAGCTGCCAGATAATTCACAACAATTCTGATGTCTAAACCGATGCTATTTTGAGTAGTTTTGCTTTTAAAAATACCTGCGTTATTGATTAATACATCAATTTTAGGCACATCCTTTTTGATTTGTTCAGCCATATTTGACACCGCCTTTAAATCAGAAAAATCGGCCACAAAACCTTTAATGTTTTCGTTATTGGATGCTTCTTTTATTTCAGAAACTACAGTATACAACTTGCTTTTATCTCTTCCGTGTAGATAAAGAGTGTGTCCTTCTTTCGCTAATTTTAAAGCCGTTAATTTCCCTATTCCGTCTGTGCTTCCTGTAATGACAATAGATTTATACATGTGTTGTATGTCTTTTTAAATAATCAGGTATTTCCATAAGCTAAAGTTACTTCTTATTTCCAGGTAACTATATTTTCAAAAGGCCTTCTAGATTTTGAAAATTCCGGATCTGCTTTTCTGTATCCAAAAGCTGTCATATACGATAAGCCATATTTATCGGTATCTACTCCGAATTTTTCTTTTAGAAGCGCTTCAGCTTTTTCTTGATGAAACCCTTCAATGGGACAACTATCAATGCCAATTAATGCAGCTGAAGTCATCATATTTCCTAAAGCAATATAGGTTTGTTTAGACGCCCAATCAAATAATTTTTTATCAGTGTCTAAGTCGAAATCACGCTCTTGAAATTCTCTGTAAAATTTAGAATACATTTCAATAACATCATCTGGTAGTTGTTTTACATCTTTCATCATAGACATAATATAGTCTGAATCCCATTTAGTCATAGGAGCTTTCATGCTTAATCCTAATACAAAATGACTTGCGGTATCTAGTTTTAAAGGCGCTCCCCATGCCACTGGTTTTAATATCTCGCGTAATTCTTTATTTTGTACTACAATAAAATGCCATGGCTCAAAACCAAAAGAACTTGGTGATAAGTTTGCCGTTTGAAGGATGAAATTAATATCGTCATCAGATATTTTTTTAGTAGCATCAAATTCTTTGGTGGCATGTCTGAATTGAAATGCTTTGATAATCTCTTCTTTTGAAATAGTTTGTGTATTCATTTTTATTTAATCTAACCGTTTAATAATTCATTTTTAATTATACTATCAAAAGTATAGTGGCAAAAGTATAGATAGTTTTAATATCCCACAATAACGGTCAAAAAAGATAGTATAAAATTATATAATTATAATATTTTATATTACTGATTATAAGGATTTTATATAATTAAAAATATACTATAAAAAGTATAGTTGTATAATTAAGTATAGTGTTGTAGATTTGCAATAACAATGTTGATTAGCTATGGAAATAGAACATAAAAAACGACTTATAAAGTATAACGACAAATTGTTTTCGTGTACCACAAGCATCGCCATGGAATTGATAGGCGGTAAATGGAAAAGTGTCATTTTAATTTATCTGGTAGATGGTAAAAAACGCTATAATGAACTAAATAAGTTAATTTCCACCATCACAGAACGTACGTTAAGCTTACAATTAAAACAATTGGAGCAAGACGGATTAATAACCCGCCGCGTTTATACTAAAAAACCTCCTTTAAAAGTTGAATATGCTCTAACGCCATTTGGTGAAACTTTAGCACCTGTATTGACGGCGATTGCAAATTGGGGAAAAACAGTAGCTGAGAAAAAAGGTGATATAATTGAGTAAGCGGTTAGGAATTGTAATTAAATACTAAGCACATTATAAACAACCATTGACTATTTGAAATATTCGATTTAATAAACGCCTGCTTTCCTCCTATAATTGAAATTATTATAACAAAAAGGAGGCTAATTATAACCTCCTTTTTACAACTAAAAAACTAACTAAACTAACTATAATTATTCCATATCTATGATACCAACTACTTCGTAGGCTCTGGTGCCATCTATTTGTACTTTTTCATAAAGTATATTTGCGTATTCGTAATAGGTTAATCCATCTATAACTACTTTTTCATAATCTTGCGGAAGATCATAAACTATCGTTCCTATTGCTGGCTCTACCACTTCATATTGATTTTGATTTTGAAGATAAAAGGTGCCTTCTACAAAAAAGTAATTAAAATTGCTATAGCGAACACGTACAAAATTAGAAGGTAAAACGTGTATTCTAAACCCTACTCTAGGCGGAATAACGATATAATGTCCTCTACTTTGTGTATAATACCTATTGTTGGCATAGTAATAATCTTGTCCGTTATGCTTAACCACTACTCTATTATTTGGTACTGTACGTACCGAAACTACTTTTCTTGTTGGCGTTTTATAAACAACGCGATTACTAGAAACTCTATTCACAGTGGTTTTATTCACAGTGGTTCTATTATTGGTGGTTGTTTTATTAGTTGTGCTTCGACGTGTTTGTGCTAAAACTTGGGTTGTAAATGCTACCATTAGCAACGATGCCAATGCGTATGCTTTTAATTAGTGTTTTCATAATTCATTAAGATTTTAGGTTCAACTTTCTTTTAATACTTAGACTCTGTTTTGTATTAATAGTTTAAAGATAAACCCGTAAAAAAGAAATAAAAAAGGAAATAGATGTTTGCTGGTTTTTCATCTACCTAAAAGATGATTTAATAGATTGAAAAAATATGAGCTACGTGAATTAAGATACTTGTTGGTAGTAATAGCTTAGATACAATCCCTAATTCAATTCCTGTTTTAATTTAGTGATTAATATTTTGGTTTTACCACGTAACCTTTTGGCGTTATCTAACTGTATTTTGGTTTGTAATAAACGATCGATAATGCTATTTTGATATTCTTTACTGGCAAGTAAAGCGGCATAGTCTGATTTATTTCCAAATTCTTTTATGTGTTCATATTTTATATTGTTGTTTGGCAGCATATCCACCAACGAAATGTACTTTTCTAAAACAGGCTTTAATCGATTGGATATTATGGTTTTAATTTTCTCATCCTGTTCTTTAAAATCTTGAATTTTATTGGGGTATCTAATAATTAAATCCTTTAATTCGGCACTTTCAATAAATTCGAATTTATTGGTATTTACAATCGAATTTATAAAACCGTCTAATAAATTTACCTCGTTATCAAATATATTGATAATGGTATCTTTTGCGCCTTGTGTAAGTTCATTTGGATTTTGACCTACATAACTTAAAGAATTTTCTAAATAAGTTATTGTTTGAGGATATTCATCAATTAAACCACTTAATGAGCTTAAATTGGTATTTAATTCTTCGTTTAAATTGGCATAAATTTTTTGTTCTGAAATATTGCTTTTTCGAATTTCATTTAAATTATTTATTTTCCAAGCAATAGATATACCAATTACAATAAGCACTATTTCACCTAAGGCATACACAAAATAGGATTTAAATTTACCTAAGGCTATTAAATTTTTTCTTAGTTTACGGAGTAATTTCATATAAGGATTTTTGATACTAAAAACAAGGATACTAACGCGTTAAACCTAGTGTATTAGCGACGCGTACAAATTGTTTTGTATAATTATAAATGAATTAAAAGTGTTTGGGGATTACTACAGATTCAGCGAATTGTTGTTTACAAACTCTAAGAACTTTGGCTTGTATTGCTCTGAAACGGTTATACGTTGTTTATTGATAATAATTTGACTGCGCTCTATGACTTCAATATTTTTTAAAGATACAATAAAAGAACGATGTACCCGCATAAATTTTGTTTCAGGCAATTCTTCTTCTAAAGATTTTAAACTCATAAGGGTTAAAATAGGTTTAGGATTATCTTTTAACCATATTTTTATATAGTCTTTTAAGCCTTCAAAATACAGCACATCTTCCAGTTTAATACGCAGTTGCTTGTATTCGGATTTTACAAAAAGAAATTCTTTTTCTTCTGAAACAATGTTTGGCTTGTTTCCTTTTACCAATTCAAACCAAGTTCTGGCTTTGTTGGCAGCTGCTAAAAATTCGGCATAATCAAAAGGTTTTAATAAATAATCTAGCGCTTCTACTTTAAAGCCTTCTAAAGCATATTGATCGAAAGCTGTGGTAAAAATAACCCGAGTATCTTTTGGTAGCATTTTAGAAAATTCAATACCTGTTAAATCTGGCATTTGTATATCTAGAAACAGTAAGTCTACAGGTTCTGTTTTTATAAACTCCATCGCTTCAATAGCACTATTACATTTCTTTTTTAGGATTAAAAAAGGTGTTTTTTCAACATAACTTTCTACTAAATTAAGCGCCATAGGCTCATCATCTACAATAACACAGGTAATTTTTAAATTGCTCATAATATTTAGGCTGTTTCTATTTCTAAATGTACTAAAAAACGATTGTCTTTTACATATGGTTTTAAAGTTATGCTTGTTTGGATACAATAATTGTCAGACGTTTTTCTAGATTTTGTAAGCCAATACCAGAACCACTTTTATCATCCGATTGTTTTAGGAAAATTATCATTTTCAATAGTGAACAATACGGTTTTTTCATTACAAGCCATGACAATATTAATATGACTTTCTTTACTTGCCGAAACACCATGTTTAAAAGCATTTTCAATTAACGAAATAAACAATAAAGGTGCTATTTTAATTCCTGTTTCTTCCGATAGGAAAATTATAATTAACTTTGTTTTATCTGAAACACGTAACTTCATTAAATCGATGTATTTTTTCATAAAATCGATTTCTTTTGAAAGTGGCACCAACTCCAAATTCGTTTCATAAAGCATATAACGCATCAACTTACTTAAACTATGAATGGATGTTTTAGCTTGCTCTGGTGAAATATCTACCAGCGAATAAATATTGTTTAGCGAATTAAAAAAGAAATGCGGTTGCAATTGGTAATGTAAATGTTGCAACTCAGATTGTAATTTAAAATTAGCTGCTTCTTTGCGTTCTGCTTCTGTTTGTACCCAGCGTTGTGTTGATTTTATGGCTATGGCAAAAAGTACTGGAGCTATATACGATAGCGCTTGTACATAAACAAACAATTGAACCGGAGGTCCTGCGTTAGTACCAGTAACAGGACGCTTTCTTACTAATTCTTGAAAAAAGGTGTTTTCAATATATTCCTTTAAAATTAGAAAGAATGCTATCAAGCCCAAATTAATTACTATAAACAGCAGTGTTTTTTTAGTGAATAGAAACTTATCTATAAACTTGAAATAATTAAGATAAAATATGATGGCATAAAACACCACGGGAATCCAGAAATGAGCAAATATTCTATTAATATCTTCCTGTCCGTAAGACAAAACGAATGGCATACTAAAAAGCACAAACCATACGAGTAAATGCGAAAGTCCTGTTATGTTTTTGTTTTTATTCATCAATTTATTATTCGTAACGCAATGCTGTAATAGGATCTAAAGCCGATGCTTTTTTTGCAGGATACCATCCAAAAAAGATACCTGTTATTGCACAAACAGCAAAAGAAATTAATATAGAATACAACGCAACACTTGTTGGCCAATTTAAGAATTTTTCAATAAAAACTGTTGATGCAAGTCCTAGTATTACACCTAAGAGTCCACCAGTGATACTTATTAAAATAGCTTCTATTAAAAACTGCATTAAAATATCCGAACCCTTTCCTCCTACAGCCATTCGTAAACCAATTTCTTTAGTACGTTCTTTTACAGAAACATACATAATATTCATAATACCAATTCCACCAATTAATAAGGAAATACTGGCTACTGCCACTAATAGAATGGTTAACATTTCACTTGTAGAACTAAAAGTTGAAATTAATTCTTCCATAGAACGCACCGTAAAATCATCATCCACATTATCCAATAATTTGTGTTGTGTGCGTAAAATTTCAGTTACTTGTGTTACTGCTTCTGGGGCATCATCTTCACTCACTGCAGAAGCCATTATTTGATTTAAATAATCGATAGCTAAAATACGTTTTTGAACTGTTGTAAAAGGTGCAATAACCACATCATCCTGATCTTGACCAAAAGTATTTTCACCTTTTTCTTCTAAAACTCCAATTACTTTAAACGGAATATTATTAAATCGAATCATTTGTCCTACAGGATCCTGACCATCAGGAAACACATTGTCTACAACTGTTTGACCAATTAACACCACTTTTGAAGCTGAGTGTACTTCGGCATCTGTAAACATACTTCCACTTTGTAAGCCAACAACTTTAATATTAAGGTAGTCTGGATTTACGCCATAAATAGTACTTGGCCAGTTGTTGGAACCATTGATAACTTGTCCACCACCATTTACAACAGGTGTTATGTAGCTTAATAATGTAGCTTTTTCTTTTATAACTTCATAATCTTTAAGCGTCAATGTTTGTACATCTCCACCACTACCTCTTGCAGGACCTCTATCATCAGCACCAGGTCTAATAGTAATCATGTTTGAACCCATTGCAGAAATAGTTGTTCGTATACTTTCTTTAGAACCTTCACCAATTGCTAACATTGCAATTACTGAAGCTACTCCAATAATTATTCCTAACATGGTAAGTAATGTTCTTGTTTTGTTAAGAACAATGGCCTTAAAAGCAATTTTTAATAAATTTAGTAGTCTCATAATTAATCGTCTTGTTTAGGTAATTTGACTAATTCTTCTTTAGCAGATAGTATATTAAGATTTTTAGAATCTTTAATAATATTTCCATCTCTTAATACAATGGTTCTGTTGCTAAATGATGCAATATCCGGTTCATGTGTTACAAAAATTATGGTGATACCTTGTTTGTTTAACTCTTGAAAAATAGACATTATTTCGTAGGCAGTTCTTGTATCCAGATTTCCTGTAGCTTCATCTGCAAGAATCATAACTGGATTATTCACTAACGATCTGGCAATTGCAACACGTTGTTGTTGTCCTCCTGAAAGTTCTGAAGGCGTATGATCCATTCTGTCCGATAAACCAACCATTTCTATGGCTTTTAAAGCCCTGTCCCTACGCTCTTCTGAAGATACTTTACTGTTATAAAATAAAGGCAATTCTACATTTTCTAAAGCCGATGTTCTTGCCAATAAATTATAAGATTGAAAAATGAAACCTATTTTTTCGTTTCGTATTGTAGCCAATTGGTTTCTACTTAAATCCTTCATTTTTACACCATCAATTTCGTAAACTCCAGAACTTGGTTGATCTAAACATCCTAAAATATTCAATAAGGTACTTTTCCCAGAACCACTTGAGCCCATTATGGTAACAAATTCACCTTCTTTTATGGTAAATGAAATACCTCTTAGCGCATGAACCGTTTCCGCTCCCATAATAAACTCACGCTTTAAGTTTTCTATTTTAATAATTTCTTTACTCATAACTTTTTACTTTTTTTTGTCTGACCCTGGTGGTTTTGGCATAAATGGGCTTTCGTTTGTGCCTCCTGGAGTTGCTTCAGATTTAGACACACCTTTTAAACTGTATACTAGTTTTTCGCCTTCAGAAACACCACTCAATAATTGAACATTAACACCATCACTTGCACCTAAGGTGACTGTTTTTGGAGTAATACTTTTATCGTTTCCAAGTACCCAAAGCGTTGTTTCCGTAGTGGATTGACTGCTTGTATTTTGAGTTAAATCATAATGTGTATTATAGGTTGCTAATGTTTCTGCCTCAGGTTTAAAATTGATAGCTTTAGCTTCCGCAGTTAAAACATCTTTTAATTCTAAAGTATAAATGGAAATGGTAGCTGTTAAACCTGGTTTTAGTTTTAAGTCTTCATTTTCAGCTTTAATTACAACCGTATAAGTAACCACATTCGATGTTACTGTTGGGTCTAAACGTACTTGGGTAACAACACCATTAAAGGTTTCACCAATATAAGCATCTACTGTAAATTCTACACGTTGACCTTCTTTAACTTGTCCTATATCAGCTTCATCTACATCTGCTTCTACCTGCATTTCTTTTAAATCTTGAGCAATGGTAAATAAGGTTGGCGTGCTATAACTTGCTGCAACAGTTTGTCCTTCATCTATATCTCTTGATAATACAACACCATCTATAGGTGAATAAATATTTGCATACCCTAAATTGGTTTTGGCTGATTGTAAATCTGATAAACGTTGTGTTACAGTACCTTTTGCAGTTTCATAATTATATACGGCTTCATCAAAATCGGACTTACTAATTACTTGATTATCAAACAATGTTTTTTGTCTGTCGTAAATAATTTTTGTGTAATTTCTTTGACTCACAGCATTTTCATAAGAAGCCTGAGCTTGTGTTAAAGATGCTTTTAAATTTGTTTTATCTAATTCCGCAATAAGCTGTCCCTCTTTAACTACACTGTTATAATCCACATAAATTTTTTCTACAACTCCAGATACTTGTGTACCAACATCTACTTGGTTTATGGGTTCAATAGTTCCTGTTGCTGTAACCATAGTAGTTACATTTGCCATTTTAGCTTCAATTGTTTTTGCTTCTATAATAATAGCATCGTCTCCTTTCATAAACGTGAAAGCTATAATAGCAAGTAGCACTACTACAACGCTACTTATAATGATTGTTTTTTTATTTTTCATGTGATTGATTTATTAAAGTTTAATATCGTTTCCTTGGTAAAATTGTAATAACTGATGGTATAAAATGTTTAAGTACTTAGCCTGCAAATAATTTTGCTGTGCATTTGTAAATGTGTTTTGACTAATTACTAAATCTGTAGTACTCAAATCACCCAATTCATACTTCTTTTGTGCGAGTTTATAAGACTGTTCTGCGGCATTTTTTGAAGCCTCTGAAGCAATTACTTGTTCTTGTGATGATAAGGCGTTTTGATACGCTGTTTCTACCTTTTTATAAATTTCTTTTTCTGTACTTTGTTTTTGTATTTGCGCTTTTTCAATATTTATAGTAGCAGTTTTAACCGCTGCTTTTGTTTGGTTTCTGTTAAAAATAGGAATGCTAAGAGACAAGCCCTATTCGTTGGTTGAAATTCACATCAAACTGATCTGAGAATGTATTATCATCAATACTTGTATAACCAGACCCTAAACTGCCTGTTAAAGCAAGTGTTGGTAAATAACCGCCTTTAGCAATATTTAATTCTTTTTCGTTGGCAGCTATATTTAATATGCTCACACTCATTTCTGGCAAATAACTTAAAGCGTTGCTATAAATGGTTGTTTTGTTAAGTTCTAGGTTTATTAAATCCATATTTTCATTAATGGTTTCAATTTCTAAATCTTCTAAAGGTGATAATTCTAATAATTGTTTAAGTTCAATTATGTATTGTTGATAGTCGTTTTTTGCGGCAATAACATTGTATTTGTTGGTTGCTGCTTGACTTTGTGCTTCGGTATAATCATTTAAGGCGATAGACCCGGCATCTAAACGGGCTTTAGCGCGTAGAACTTCCTTTTCTGAAGCCGCTAAATTGTTTTCGGCAATACTGATACTTTCTTTGCTGTATAGGGTTTGTAAATAGGTTTCAAGTAGGTTTAAAACAATGTTATTCTTTTCTACTTCTTCTTGAAAAACACTTTGCTCCAATAGTAATTTATTCTGCTTGATTTGATTGTTTATTTGATTTCCTTGGAATAAAGTCATGCTACTATTAATACCTACATTGGTACTGTTTATTTGGTCGGTTACATAGTCGCTGGTAATAGGGTCAATGGTATTTCCACTAGAAAAACTTTGTGTAGCAGAACCAAATAAGTTAGGTAGTCTTGACGATTTTGATTTGCTATAATCTACTTCTGAAATGCTCGTATTTAAGGATGCCTCTTTTACGGTAATATTATTTTCTAAGGCATATGCAATACAATCATTTAAAGACCATATTTTTGGTTTTGAATTATTTGAAGCTTCTTGTGCAAAAGAAAACTGCACAAATAATAAACTTACTATAATGATGTATAATTTCATTTTTAAGGTGTTTTGAATTAACACTTCAAAGGTGAAACTATATAGCATCTTATGAAACTGTAATAGATGGTTGAGGCAATTGGCTATATAGAAAGCATTGTTTTATCGACGAGTTTTTTTAAATATTACCCATAATCACTTAAAGTTTTCTGCTTTCTTTCTTAGCAGCTTTAAGTGCTTCGAATTGGATATTGAATAAAAAAGCTTCGCAATTTCTTGCAAAGCTTTTTAAACTAACTAACCAAACGATGATGTGAATTAATATTTAATTTCACATCTCAAATAATTCTAAAATGATTTTTATTTCATGTATTTATCTGTTTTTTTACTAAAGAATAACACCAAAAGCTTTTTGCTTTGCTGATGTAATGTTCCTTAAAATTAATATTAAACTTTTTTTAGATTCTTAATTTCTGTCTGGTGGTCCACCTTGGCCACCTTGTCTTTCTGGTTTTGGAGCATTTGTTAATTCAGCTTCCGATAAAAATCCGTCATTATCGGAATCTATTTTAGAAAAATCGGTTTTTAACGGTCCGCTTACTTCAGTTTTTGACAATTTTCCATCTTTATTGGCATCCATTTCTGATAATAATTTTGTAATACTTGGTTGTCCTCCTTTTCCATCTTGTCCTCCATTTTTGTTTTCTCCTTCAGAAGATTTACAAGAGGCTAATAAAACAATGCCTAACATTGTAATTCCTAATTTTAATTTGTTTTTATTCATAGGTTCTATTTTTTTTATGATTTAAATAATTTATTGTGTTTTAATATTAAATTTTAGTACTTTTTAGACTAGCTGTTATATTCAATTTTTGAATTTGTTTCAACAGTTGCCCATGTATTAAAAGGTTGTTTTTCTAACTGCATCGTGCCATCTTCAGCTTTAAAAATATTAATCCATGCTTGCCAGTTTTCGTTATCCAATTCTGGGTAATCCAATCTGTAATGGCTACATCTGCTTTCTTTTCGCATTAATGAGGCCCTTAATTTCATTTCCGCACTTATTACCATATTTTTGGTTTCGTGTGCTAAACGTAATTCGTGCAAATTAGAAGCTCTTAAATGTGGCACATGATGATCTCTTAATTCTTCAACATAAGCCAAAGCAGCTTTCATTAAATTTTCCTTTTTAATGTAAATAATGAAATTAGGAATCATGATGCTTTGCAAGGTTTGTGTAACCCAGGCAGGACTGTATCCCGCTTCCCTTTTTAAAGGTGCTAATATTTCTTCTTCAATGGCGTTTAATTTTGAGGCAGAAATGCTATGAGATTTTATATTTTTACTGTATTTGGCAGCTGTTTCGCCTGCAATAGCACCTTGTACCGCAGAGCCCGACAAAGACGAACCAATTTGTGTATAAATACCTCCCGCCATATAAGATCCCAAAGCATCACCAGCGGCATACAATCCTGGAATTGTAGATTCGCATGTGTCGTTTATAGGAACCAGACCTTCAGCTTTGTGAATAGACATTCCAGCTGAAGAACCCCCAACTACACCTCCACCCATTCCCGGAGGTCCACCTTTACCTTCTTTTCCTGGAGGTCCATCTTCACCTTCTTTTCTTGGCGGTCTATCTTCTCCATCTTTTCTTGGAGGCCTTTTACCGTCCTTTTCTCCGTCTTTAGGTGATCCACCTTGTCCTTTTTCACTAGAAAATTCTTCTGGTCTATAGGGCCCACCACTAACACTGTTTTCTTGTTTACCCATGCCTGGTCGACCCATTTGAGCAACACCTCCACTCATATATGCCATGTAATTCATGTCTACACCTAAATCGTGGCGAACTTCAATGCTTGTTGTACTTGGTTTTTGCTCGAACATATCTCCCCATCCATCATAGCAAGCTGCAGGGTTTTCACCTCTTGCTGGATGCCCATCATTCCATTCCTTCCCTGTTACTTTAGCGCCAATATTATAAGCCATTACAGTACCATCGTGGGTTAGATCGCAGATAGGGAATCCATTGGGTTTAAAACCGCCAGCTCCTGTGCATAAAATAACACTTTTAGCTTGGTAAAACAGTACTTTTTGTTCGTCGATACTAAATCCTGCAGCACCTACCACTCGGTCATCTTCTTTTATTAAATGGGTAATGGTTACGCGTTCGTGCATAGTAATATTTCGCTCTTCTATCGGTTTACTAAAACTTTTATTATACAAGGAAGACTCAAAAAAGCCCCACTCTTTCAATTCGTTTACACGTGCCAAAGAATGTTCTGCCAATTGTCTGGTGTAACTCTGATTATTAGTGCCTAGTGCCGAACGCGATACTTTCGCCACAAATTCATCGATACTTAATTTTTCCTTTTCTTTATCATAAGCAAAAATTCCTTTCGCAAATGGCGTTTGCCCCGAGGCTCCCAAACGGCCTTTAGAAACCAGCAACACTTTAGCGCCGGCATCATGCGCTTTTACAGCAGCAAATAAACCTGCCATTCCGCCGCCAACAACTAAAACATCTGTATCTATAGTGTTTTTAAGGATGGTGTCTGCATCAATTTCGGGATTATTTAAAGCCCAATCTATATTCATTCCCAACCCAGCAATGGCTGCAAAACCTACACCGCCACCTGCTAAGGCTATGAATTTTCGTCTTGACAAATTATTAGTTTCTGTTTTCATTTTTTTGCAGTTTTAAATAAATTAGTTCTTATTAAATAGAACATCCCGATGGCAACCATTAATATGTAGTAAATTGAAAATGAAATATTACTATGTCTGCCCATGTCTACCACATGCCAAGTAGCCGCGATTACAAAAAAGAGTGTTAAATACCCATGAAGATTTCTCCAGGTTTTATAATGTAAATGAAGTTTAAATCTAAAAAAAGCTGTAATCATTAGGATAAGCATACTTGCATAGGCAATTAAACCGAGAATGATTCCTGTGCTGCTAAACGTGGTAATCAATCTTACAAAAGCATCAGAAGGTGTTACACCATTATCAAAAAACTTCGGAATAATTATAAAAATTGGATGGAATATTAAAATTGAAATGAAAAGGTATCCTATAAATCTATGAATAGCCACCACATTAACCATTCGTATTTTCTTCATCAATTTGTAATTTAATCGCGATGTGAAAAATTGCGATAGCAGTAAAGAAAATCCTAAAATAGTTACAATCGAAATGGTTTCCATCAAGGTAGTTCGCTTCTGAAAATTTCCTGAGAAGTATAAAAATAAAGGCATTCCTATAAATGTGATTATAAGAACCGAGAATTTGATTATATAGCTTTGTGTTTTCATAATACTTTTTTTAACCCCAAGAAACAATTACAGGTATCGATTTATCAGGGGTAATTACAATGGCATCAACAGGACAGTACATTCTGCACAAATGGCATATTTGGCAGTCTTCAGGATATAAGATCTCTGCTTTTTTTGAATCAGGATTTAACCTGATAACATCGGTTGGACAGCTTTTTACGCACTCTTCGCAACCTATACAACCGTTTATACTTTTTATTGGCATTATGTTGTTTTTTAGTTATTAGATTTAATTTTCTGAATACATTTAAGATTGAAAAAATGCGTTTTCAGAAAAATAAAATAGTTGTTATTTAAAGCTTTGATAACCGACTTCAGTAAAATGACTTTTTAAGGATGCATCTTTTACTCTAAAATTATTATCCAGAGCATATTCGAAGTGGTCATATAAAGACCGTGTTTTTAATTTTGGATTTATTGAAGCAACTTGCTCAAAAGAAAAGTGTACTAATAATAAACTTACTATAAAGACATACAATATCATTTTTGAGTTTTTTTTAATTTATACTTCAAAGATGAAATTATATACTAGCTTATTAAAATGTAATAGATGGTTGAGGTATTTGACTATACAAAAGTCATTATTTTATCTATCAATAGTATCTGAATCCCACTACTTTCCTCCCTTTTGTTGTGAATTGTAGATGTTTAATGTATAGAAACCCACATATTTTGCATATCTATTTCGATATAAGAATGCTTATTTGAAAGCATACTATTTATGAGAGCAGCTTAAGCGTGTAGCAATATTAACATAGTTAAAAACTGCGTTTATTTACAAGGTTCATATTTTTTAGAGGAGTTCATGAATCACGAAAACTCGATTTCATTAAATTTAGAGAAGAATTTTTAAGAATAAATTTTAAAAAGAAACTGTAGTTTCTCATTGTTCCAGTTGGCATTCACTAAAATAGTTCACAGGACTATTTCTTAAGGTTATGCCATGTTTGTATCCAAATCGAGTGACGAGATTCATGAACTCAATAGTTTGAAACAGATATTTTGTGAATAAAACTCAGGTTACAATTCGACAAGCTTCGCTTGCTACTTTCGAAACAAAATGTATTTTGTTGCTAAGCAATACTCAGGACAGACGCCAAACGGAACATTATAGTACATTTTTAATTATGCATTATCCCGCGGATGATTCATAATTAAAATAAAGATTATCAGAGATATGACGTATATTTTACTATATCTATATTTACGGCCTCAGGACTATATATCCTTAAACACAACGGTACGCCGAAGCAAGTAATCAATCACAGGTTAATTAATCGTTGGCTCGTATGTAAATGCTATTGAGCTATAATACTTATTAATATTCGTTGTTTTTGCACTATTTATTACAACACCGTACTATTATCTAACCAACGCTGCAAAAGGGTATCGTTATCAGAAATAGCTACAATATAATATTTAGTAAAATGCTTAAAAACTCTTGATTCTATCAGCGTTTCCATACAAACTGATACTGGAGAAAGATAGTTGGAATGGATTAGAAATAGTTGGCCTTCACGCTTTAAAAGATAGCCCACATGCCCCTCATCAAAACCTATAAAATAGAGCCCTTCTTTCGTTATGTAATCAATCTCTTCAAAGGCTTTTTCGGGTGTATCCTTAACAATCTTGCTAATTTCCGAGCCACAACTAATCATTTTAGCCTCATCAATGGGTGATTTTTGAGCCAATTTATACCGATTGAGATTTATACCCATATCGCGCAAGGTGGTAGAAATAAAATAACCACATGCAATTTTACCTTGGTTAGGTATCGCCGTGTGACCCCCAAAACTCCAGGGAGTTCCATACCAGTGAGGTATAATTTTATCTACTAATTGATTGGTAAAAGCCGTTTTAATGTTGTCAAAAGAAATACTGCCCAATCGAAGCCCTTCTTTTAAACGCATACGAAGTTGACCAGCATCTACTTTGGTACTGGCATAAGAAATAGCAATACTATCTAAATCGCTTTTAAACTCAAAAGTTATTCTATCCTTAAAACTCATGGTTTCCGCTGTAGTCAAGGATTTTTCATCAGCAATGCTAAGGACCGCCGCCTTTTCTATTTTAGGTGGTATTTCGTTTGTAAATCCCAAAAAGAGTAGTAGTGGAAAAAATATCATAGGCGTTATTTTATAGATTTAGGGGTCAAACTTAATGTTTGTAACGTTTAATTTAAGACTAAATTTTATTAAATATGTTAAATTTTCACTTTATTATATATTTATCCTCTAGATACTAAGATTTACTCCCCACCAAACTTCATAATCACGAGGTATTATAGGTCTGTAGCTTTGAAAACCTTGATCGGCAATTGTAAGCCCAATAATATCATTTTTTTCATTGCACACATAGCTTATGAAAATGAACGAATGTCCATAAGGATCAAGTTTTTTAACATTTACGCCTTGTACCACCTTTTCATAATCTTCTTTAAACCGCCAAACCTGCATGAGTGCTCCGGGTCTTAATTGGCCACTCCAAATTCCTGATGAATCAACCAAAGTACCCATACCGGCATAGGCAATAGCACCTGCATTACCTTTTCCCCTATATTTTTCTGGAAGGCTTCGCCATCCCTGATATGTGTCTGAAGCGGAATCGTAAAGGATATTAAACACCTGTTTTGGGGTATAGAACTTGGAGGCCATACTATCCGGTAGATCTTGATAGAGTAAATGACCGTGAACCTCTTTATACGCTTTTTCAAAACGACCTTTACTTACAGAAAGGCAATGACCACTAGGCTCCTTATTTTCACTGTTCAGATAATTTTCTACTATCTTATCAGCCACCGGACTTTTAATGTTTAAAATATTAGAATTTGTAAATTCTTCTATTAAAATAGCCAGTGATACAATTTCGTTTTCTTCCGTACTAGTAACGATTTGCGTCAATGAATCTTTAGCATTGAATAGGATTGGTGATGTTAGCTCTAGTTTTTGACTAATATAGTCATGATTATCGTTTGTTTTCTGCTTCATTTTTTGGGTCGATGAACAACCCAATAGCATAAGGCTAATAAGCACTTTAAATACGGAGAAAGTAATTGACTTCTTAAGCAATATTTTTATTGGGATACACCTCATTTCTCAAGCTTGTATTCACGTTTTTTAAAATCGGCTTAGCTGAACCTAGTAGTTGCTCTAGCGCAGTATTATTCCACTTGCTATGGCAACTAATATCAGTAATTGCGTATATTTCATAAAATCAAAGCTAATGGATCTTATGGCGAAAAAATATGATGTTTATCAGTCTAAATAGAAAGTAATTTTAAAATTATAACTTAAAAACATATGTTAACGCCAAACTAAAGGCTTAATATTAATAAGACGACTGCTACACTAAAGCATACAAAACTTATAAGTTACCATTTTATAAATTTTTTAATTCTAAAAAAACGTAACTTGCTAGTTGTTATGCGCGCATAGTAACATTTCATAAAACGTAAATAAAAATGACCAAGTATAAACATATTTTTGAACCATTAGATTTAGGCTTTACAACTCTTAAAAACCGAATTATAATGGGTTCTATGCATACGGGCTTAGAAGAGAAAAAAAATGGTTTAGAAAAAATAGCTGCTTATTACGCAGAACGTGCAAAAGGTGGCGTTGGTTTAATTGTTTCTGGCGGAATTGCACCTAACATACAAGGTTGGACTGCCCCCTTTTCGGCGCGAATGAGCACAAAAAAACACGCAAAACATCATAAAGTAATTACAGATGCCGTGCATCGTGAAGGTGGTAAAATATGTATGCAGATTTTACACGCAGGTCGCTACGGATACCATCCTTTTGCAGTTGCACCTTCTGCAATAAAATCACCAATTAGTCCTTTTAAGCCTTTTAAACTTAGAAAATCAGGCATTAAACGTACAATTCGTGACTTTGTAAACGCTGCTAAACTATCAAAACTAGCGGGCTATGATGGTGTAGAAATCATGGGTTCCGAAGGTTATTTAATCAATCAATTTATTACCGAAAGAACAAATACTCGAACTGATACCTATGGCGGTAGCTATGAAAATAGAATGCGTTTACCCATCGAACTGGTTAAGCAAACGCGCGAAGCTGTTGGAAAAGAGTTTATCATAATCTATCGCTTGTCTATGTTAGATTTAGTAGAAAAAGGAAGCACATGGCAAGAAGTAGTTGCCTTAGGTAAAGAAATAGAAAAAGCTGGTGCAACAATTATAAATACAGGAATTGGTTGGCATGAAGCTCGAATTCCTACCATAGCAACATCAGTACCAAGGGCTGCATTTACTTGGGTTACTAAAAAAATGAAAGAAGAACTATCCATTCCATTAGTGACTTCAAATAGAATAAATATGCCAGAAACGGCAGAAAAGGTATTGGCAGAAGGTCATGCTGATCTAATTTCGATGGCTCGACCATTTTTAGCAGATCCAGAATGGGTAAATAAAGCGGAAGCAGATAAATCAGACGAAATAAACACATGTATTGGTTGTAATCAAGCGTGCTTGGACCACGTTTTTGAACAAAAAGTAGCCAGTTGTTTGGTAAACCCGAGAGCATGTCATGAAACGGAACTAAATTATCTTCCCACTGATAAAAAGAAAAAAATTGCGGTTGTAGGCGCAGGTCCTGCAGGTTTAGCGGCTTCAACCATTGCAGCTCAACGCGGACATGAGGTCACACTTTTTGATGCTGATAAAGAAATTGGAGGCCAATTTAACATCGCGAAGCAAATTCCAGGTAAAGAAGAGTTTTACGAAACCATTCGTTATTTTAATAAACAACTAGAATTACATAAGGTCACTGTAAAATTAAATATACGCGTAACTGCTGAAGATTTAAAAAACGGCAATTTTGATGAAGTGATATTAGCTACAGGAATCAAACCTAGAACTCCAAAAATTGAAGGTATTAATCATCCGAAAGTACTTAATTATATTGATGTTTTAAAGCTTAAGAAGCCAGTTGGTAAACGTGTTGCAGTTATTGGCGCAGGAGGTATTGGTTTTGATGTGTCAGAATATTTAGCACACGAAGGTGAAAGCACTTCATTACATATTGATGCTTGGTTAAAAGAATGGGGAATTGATAAAACAATGAAGGCTCGAAGTGGCATTGAAGGTGTACATACAGAAGTTCATCCATCACCAAGAGAAATTTTCATGTTCAAGCGTAGCAAGGGTAAATTTGGTAGCAATCTAGGTAAAACTACGGGTTGGATTCATCGTACTACATTAAAAAAGAAAAAAGTACAGTTTATCAACAATGTGCAATACACAAAAATTGATGATGATGGCTTGCATTATGTTGAAAATGAAGCCCAAAAAGTGTTGGCGGTAGATAATGTAATAATTTGCGCAGGACAATTACCATTTAAGGAATTATTAGAACCTTTAGAAGCAAAGGGTATAAAAGTGCATGTTATTGGAGGTGCAGATGTTGCTGCCGAATTGGATGCCAAACGAGCCATAAATCAAGCTAGTATATTAGCTTCTGAAATTTAATACTAATAAATTAAAAGTACTTGTTAATTCATATTTTAAACATATGACACTTCCCTCCTACGACGTCACATTAATTAAGCATAGTATTTTTTCTTTAACCAAAACGAAACACGAACTAACAAAATAAGTGCTGGCACTTCAACTAAAGGCCCGATGACGCCTGCAAATGCTTGTCCTGAATTTAGTCCGAAAACAGAAATAGCCACAGCAATCGCCAGTTCAAAATTATTGCCCGCTGCTGTAAATGCTACAGATGCCGTTTTGTCGTATTCCGCACCCATGGCTTTAGTAAAGAAAAAACCGATGAGAAACATTAAAGTAAAATAGATAAGTAGCGGCACTGCAATAATTAGAACATCCATTGGGATTTCCACAATCAATTCCCCTTTTAAAGAAAACATGACTATTATGGTAAATAATAGAGCGATTAATGTCATGGGTGAAATGGTTGGAATGAATTTCGTTGTGTACCACTCCTCGCCTTTTAGTCTCACTAAAATTAATCGGCTCAAGATACCCATCACGAAAGGAATTCCCAAATAAATAGCGACGCTTTCAGCAATAGTGCCTATTGAAATATCTACAATAGCACCTTCAAAGCCAAAATAAGGAGGCAGAATGGTGATAAAAATCCACGCATAAAAACTATAGGCAAACACCTGAAAAATACTATTCAAAGCGACTAAGCCGGCGCCATATTCACTACTTCCTTCTGCAAGGTCGTTCCATACCAAAACCATAGCAATACAGCGTGCTAAACCAATTAAAATCAGTCCAACCATATATTCGGGATAATCACGCAGAAACGTAATGGCCAAAACAAACATTAAAATGGGCCCAATTATCCAGTTTAAAATAAGCGAAATAGAAAGGATTTTTGTGTTTCTGAAAACTTTTGGCAAAAGCGCATAGTTCACTTTTGCCAAAGGCGGATACATCATCAATATTAACCCGATTGCAATTGGAATATTTGTTGTTCCGCTATTAAATGAGTTTATGATGTTAGGAAACGTTGGGATAAAATACCCTAGCCCTACTCCAATAGCCATGGCTACAAATATCCATAAAGTTAGATTTCTGTCGAGAAAACTTAATTTTTTTGTTGCCATTTTTATGATTTTATTTGAGAAAAAACGTAAAATAATTCGGTAGCAATTTGCAGACTTCGTTCCTTGTATTTTTCGGCTTGTTGTGGCGTGTTATCAAATGCTTTCGGGTCTTCAAAAGTTATTGGTATGCGTTTCTCTGCACCTGAAACAATTGGACAGGCTTCATTTGCTGAATTGCAAGTCATAATGGCTGCGAATTCTGATTTCGGATTAAAATCATCATCCATTTTTTTTGAAAATCCGATAATGGGATGCTGATTAGGAGCATACTTAATACTATAAACAGGATTCTCATTTTTTGAAATCTTTTTGACTTCAAAACCTGCATTTTGCAAGGTCTCTGCAGCCATTGGAAAGAGTGCGGTAGCTTCTGTTCCCCCTGAATAACAAAACACATTCTTAATATTAAAATAATATGCCATTGTTTGTGCCCAAACTTGTGACAAATGACTTCTGCGAGAATTGTGCGTGCAAATAAAATTTATACGAATTTCCTGATTGGTATTTACTTTTGTTTTTATAAAATCAATAAGTGGTTGCAAAGTTTCTTTACGTTCGGTTGATATACTTTCAATATTTAATGAAGCAATCGTATTTTCGATTTTGTTGAATAACATAGTTTTGGTTGAAATCATTTTGATTATTTATTGAGATGATACTTTTTTTGAATATTTGTTTAGCAGCAATTTTCTATTGAAGAAATATCCTGATTTAGAAATTGTAACATGGTTGCTTTCATTTTAGTCCAGTTTTCGGTATTGATGCAATAGCATACACTGGTACCTTCTACGTTTCCTTTAATTAAACCTAGTTGTTTTAATTCTTTTAGATGTTGGGAAATGGTTGGTTGTGCAAGACCAATTTCGTTTACCAAATCGCCACAATAACAGTTATTTATTTTAAAGAGTTGTTGCAGAATAGCTACCCTTGCTGGATGTCCAAAGACTTTTGCGAATAAGGAAATTTCATTTTGAAGGTCGGTAAACATTTCTGTTTTGGCTAATCCCATATTTCTTATATTAATTCATTGCAATATTACGATTAATAGTTGAAACTTCAAAATCATTTATAACATTTATAACGATATAATCCATAAACATAAGCCATTTGAAAACCTTTCCATTAAATCCGTGAGCGTCATCTTTTTTTGAAAAAGTTATAGGATTTATTCCTGTATTCTTCCATAATAAAAGTGATCTTATCACAAATACCAGTAAAAAGTAGACCAAAAAGTATATAAATAATATCATTTAATGCTGTTTATTTTCCAAGTTTTAAAATCCGAATAGCGCCTTGAATGACCATAATAAAAACGATGGTTCCGACAATCAAATCAGGTTTTCCTGAATGTAACCAATGCACTAAAAGGCCAGCTGTGATAACGCCCTAAATTGATAATCACATCGTTTGAAGTGAAAATCATACTAGCTTTCATATGTGCTTCTTCCTTGCTTTTTGACTTATGCATTAAATACAAACAAATACCGTTGGCAATTAATGCAAAGATTGAAACAATAATCATGGTTTTAAAATCTGGCATTTTTTCGTTTCCAAAAAAGCGTCTTAATATTTCCACAAATCCAATAATTGCCAGTGCGATTTGAAAATAACCCGCCAGTTTTGCGATACGTTTCTTTTTGATTAAAGTGCCACCAACTGCAAAAAGACTTAATCCATAAACAAAACTGTCTGCTAACATATCTAAACTGTCGGCAACAAGTCCCATAGATTTAGAAATCAAGCCTGTTGTCATTTCAATTATGAAAAATGCAAAGTTAATACCGAGTACCGTCCAGAGTAATTTCCTTTGGTTTGTATGTTCTTCAAAATGGGTTTGCTCGGTCTGTTCTGTCGAGATTTTTTTTCCGCCTAAATTCAGTTCGTTTATTGCCTTTTCAATTTGGTCGATTTCTCCAATGTGAAAAACAGTCAATTTTCGATTGGGAATATCAAAATCCAAATTGGCAATGCTAGAAATACCGTCTAATTTCATTCGGATCAGGGTTTCCTCTGAAGGACAATCCATTTCGGTAATTTCAAATAGCGATTTTTGCATAAAAAATTGTTATCTACAAATGTATAAGATTTGAATTCCATTCCAAACACATTTACACAATCATGTTTGTTTTTAATGGAAATCGTCGATTTTTTATACTGCTTCCCTCCTATGCTTCAACTTCGTTCAGTATTGCCTTGATAAGGAGAATTATTATGGTGTATCCTTATCAAATTCAAAATTCTGATCAAGAATAAGATTCATTTTTAATAAGTAGAAATGGAGTTATCTTTAAAATAATTACTGAGCACTCCAACCGCCATCCAAAGCAAAAGAGGTACCTGTAATGGTTGTAGAAGTATCTTTTGCCAATAATAGCGCCATATCTGCAATAGCTTCAACAGGTACAAACTGTTTAACAGCCTGTTTTTTAAGCATTACTTTTTCAATCACATCTTCTTCTGTCATTTGGTGTGCTTTGGCTTGGTCTTTTATTTGACCAATTACCAATGGTGTTTTTACGTACCCTGGACAAATGGAGTTACATGTAATATTAAAGGGTGCACCTTCCAATGCCAAAACTTTGGTCATTCCAATAACACCATGTTTTGCGGCTACATAAGCCGATTTGAATTCTGAAGCTCTCAAGCCATGAACGGATGAAATATTGATGATCCTGCCAAACTGCTGGCTTTTCATTTGGTTCCAAGCCGCTTTTGATGCATAAAAAACTGCATTCATGTTGATGGCAATGATATTTTCGTATTTAGAATTTGGAAAATCTTCTATGGGTGACACAAATTGGATACCTGCATTATTGACTAACACATGCAAGTGTCCAAAAGTACTTATGGTTTGTGCAATTAAGTTTTCCACTGCTTCTGATTTGAGCAAATTGGCATTGGAAAATGCCACTTTAACCTTGTACTTCGCTCCTACTTCTTTTGCAATCTCTTCGCCATTGGTTTCTAAGCCATGAAGCATAATTTGATACCCTTCCTTGGCAAATTGATTGGCTATGGCTAAGCCAATGCCACTGGTACTTCCAGTGATGAGAACGGTTTTATTCATCTTCTAAAAATCTTTTAAGTGCTAAATTAAATGCATCTGGTTGGTCTATAACGACTCCGTGTCTGGAATTCTTTATCACAGATAACCTTGCGTTGTGCATCCGTTTAACATAGGCTTCTTTAAATGCAATAGGTGTATAATCCATATCTGATGCTACTACAAGGGTTCTTGTTTGGATGTCTTTTAGTTTGTCACCCAATCCCCATGCCATCAGGGTTACAAAAGATTGATAGTAGGCATTATAGTCATTGTTTTTGCAGCGTATTTCAAAATCCTTTCTTAAACCTAATTGATGCGGTTCAGGAAACATATTGAATGCTATTTCCTCGGCCAATAATGTCAATCCTTTGGTCTCCAAAAACTGGGTCCTGTTCTTTAGTAGTTCTTCACCAATGCTACCCATATTATTAAAATCTGGACCACTATTAACAATCACCATATTCTCTACATATTTAGGATAACTGGACGCCATTTGAAAAGCCACAGCTCCTCCCATTGAAAAACCAATAAAAGTTGCTGTTTTGATGCGTAATTTATCTAAGAATGACTTTACATCTTCTGTCATCAACCCAACGCCATAAGCGTTTTTAGGTTTTGTAGAGGCGCCATGACCTCTTAAATCTAAAGTAATAACGCGATATTTTTTAGAAAAGAAAGGGACTTGTGCGTCCCAATCTTTTTTTGTTGATCCTAATCCATGAAGCAATAGAAGTACTTTTCCGTTTCCATAATCTTCATAATCAAGTTCTATATCATTAACTTGTATTTTTGACATGGTTTAGAATTTTAATTGGTTGCTTCTACCTTATTTTTAAAGAAGTTGATTTTGTATTTCAATTCAAAAGAAATCAGTGTTGAAATCACTGGTGACGCTACAAACTCTCTCACTTCTGCATTAAACAGGTTCGTGATACTCATTCCTAAAGATAGACTGTCTGAAAAATTATAACCAGCATTGGCATCTACTGTGAAACCTCCTAATTGTCCGTAGTTCCATGTTCTTCCGTTTCTCGCATTCTCAACAATTTCATTCGTACCATCACCATCTAAATCCTGTGTTTTTGCAGCTATATTAATCCCAGAAAAGAAATCATATTTTTGAACGTATCTACCATAAATGGCACCATAAAAATTCCCTTTATTGTAGTGAAATCCTAAACTAAATTTGTGATTAGGTGTGTTAATTGGCAATTCACTTTCTAACACTTTACCGTCTAAATTTCCATCATTGGCAAGATCATTTTTATCAAGATTACGATCAAAATAAGAATAGTTGAATGAGCTTCTAAAACCATTGTCAAAATAATAATTTAATCCAACGTCAAGTCCGTAAGTATCAACATGTCCAAAATTTAAATAGGTTAATACAAAAGAACCTGTAGAGCCTGGAACAACTTCTCCAATAGGTTTATCTCCAACATGAGTTACGTTGTTACCATTAGCAGCATCTGCTATATTACGTAATGGACTAATAAAATTATCGGATTGGTTGTAGTAAGCATTCGTATCAATAAATAATTTATCTGAAAGTTTTCCTTTGTAGCCTACTTCGTAAGAATTAATGGTTTCAACATCTAATTTCTGAATTTTTGTACCATCTGTTAATGTAAATCCTTCTCCGTTTCCAAGAACTAAACCACCAAATAAGTTTCCTTTAAGATTCAGAATAGACGGTACTGCAATACCTTTACCATAGGTGATTCTGAAGGTTCCGTTATTTAATTTTTTAGTAATCGCTGCTTTTGGGATGAAGTTAGAACCATACAACTCATGATTATCTAATCGTCCTGCCAACAAAAATCCCCATCCTGAATCTTCCAGTTTATATTCCAATTGTGTATAAACACCTGTTTGTCCTAAATCGATACCGCCTTCATCTATTAGGTAAGTCCCTTTAGAGTCTGCCATATCTAATTGATACTGTGCGCCTAAGGTTAAATAAAAATTATCCCAATTATTGTTATATTGTGTTTCTGCATTAAAACGTTTTGAGTCATCTTTAAAAACGGCACCACGTTGTAATGAAATACCATCGCCTTGATTAGGACCTGTCTGAAACCATTGCTCTGTAAACGAACGCTCACGAGCTTCTGTTTCAGAAAAACCATTATTTATAAACGATACATAATTTTGTGTACGTTGATTCATGGCATAGGTATCTTCAGTATTACTCCATGTGTAGTAGGTATTAGCGAAAAAGTTTTTAGATACAAATTTCAGTTGGGCAACATCTATACTCCAATCCTTTATTTGGTTACGTCCGGCACTTGTAATACCAATATTACTATTATTACTGTGCCCATAATATCCAATTAGCTCTGAATCATCAGATGTCTTGTAGTGTAATGCAGCACCATATTTTTGAGAATCAAAATCACGATCTAAATCAAGTTCCTTATAGGCAGTTGTTCCAACATATACACTATCTACATAGTTATATTCTGTACCCATAGATTTTTCAAAATGAAATTTATAGGCGAATTTGTCATTAATTATTTGTGCATGCCTTAATCTGGCAGTAAGCACATTTTGATTTCCAGCACCTATGGCAAAAGTTGTCCCTTCTGATGTTCTTGGGTTTTTCGTAATAGTACTCACAAGACCGTTATGAGCATTTGGGCCATAAAGTGTTCCATTTGGTCCAAGTAGAATTTCAACGCGTTCAATATCATCTTTGGTAACAGTAGAAAAAGAACCCATTGGTAATCCTGTTGCAATTAAGGTTGATAATCTATCATCTGTAACTTGAAGATTTTTAGAATTAAAGGCAGAATTAAATCCTCTAATATTAATACCAGTGCCTAAAACACCACTTCTTACAAAATCAACTCCTTTTTGTCTAGATGCTAATTCACCAATATTAAAGCTTGGGAATTCTTCAATTTCTCTAGCGGTAATAACATTTACCGTTGCTGGTACATCCGTGATTTTTTGTGGTTTTTTACTTGCAGTTAAGATCACTTCATCTAAAATTGAATTTGATTCATTTAATGAGGCGTTTAATTGTATAGTCTTACCAGCAAATACCGAAACATTTTTAGTAGACAATTCATAACCAATATAGGAAATAGAGACATTATAAGTACCAACAGCTACTTTTTCGATAGTATAAGCGCCATCAAAATCGGAAATTGCTCCTTTATTTAAAATTTTAATAGATACAGTTGCACCAGACAAAGGCGCGCCGTTAGCATCTGTAACTAATCCTTTAATAGTTCCAGTTTCTTGTGCATTGGTCACAAAAGCACCAATTAGTGTGAATAATAAGAATAGTTTTTTCATATAGCTAAAATGTTCAATTAGTTAGTTTAGGTGGCAATCTATTATGAAAAAGAAAACAAACCTTAGCAAAAACAAAACGTTTTAAGTATGACTTTCGCAGTAATACTAAGAGTGAATCGTGCTTAACCTGTTTGAAATTAACTGATTAACATTATATTTTAGATGTGTGACTTTAGTTTCAAAAATGCTTCAGGTAAGTTTTTTGAAAGTCTGTCAATGACTTTAATCATCAATTGTTTTTGATTTGTTGTAGGCTGAACGTCTATAATTGGTGCTTTTATTTCATCCAATAAACGCGTCGAATTTATTTTGCCTTCCATATATCTAGACAATGAAATACTCCACGAGATATTTGGAACATAGTTGTTTTGCTTTTGGCGTTCACCCTCCTTTTCTATTAAGTTGAATTTACTGGATAGCTTAAGCACTTCATCGTATTTTTCTTGTGCAATCAATGTATTAATATAAGAAGTGAAAAAATGGTGCCATCGATGTTTTAAAACCTCATTTTTATATTTCCTTAAAAAGGTTTTAGCAGTGGCTTCTGCAAGGCTGTTTTTTTGAAGCTCGGATAAAACACGAATTTGATACGAAATGAATCCAATTTTTTGATGGTAATTATGGGTATCTTTATAGAGATCTTTGTGCTTTTCCATTAACGAAAATGCTTTTTCAGGAGTATTATTTCGCAATAAAATAGCGACCAAATTATTCAAATACATTAAGGTGTCGTTGTTGTTTTGTCGTATGGATAAATAGCCATAAAACTCAGCTTCCTTAAACTCATCTTGTTTGGAATGCAGCAACACCCGACTCGCATAATAATTGGACAATAAACGTCTGGAGTACATTTTTCCCTCACTGAAATAAAAATCAATTTGGTTAAACAACACCTTTAATTTATCGTTTTCATTATAATTGGTGTACATAAAGGCGAGTAAAATGAATGCCTGATATCTGTTCTTTCCGCTAATTAAATCGTCTTTAAAGACTTGTAAGAGCCAAGTTTCCAAATGTTTTGTCTCGTTGTTGTTAAGTGTATATTGGTTGGTAATTTCTGCGGTAGCGGTATATAGTTTATCCTTAATTTCTTTTGCCTTAATATAAGATGCCTTATATATTTTTATAAAATCGGCTACTTCTTGGTGATCTTTATAGCGCATTCTCACCAACAGATAGGATTTATACTCTTTAGCAAGATCATATAAATTTTGAAAATTAAAATCGATGTTTTTATATGAAACGATATAGTTTAGAAATTCTTTTTCTTCATTTGAAGCTATCGCATCCGTCAGGATTTTTTGATTTAAAGACATGATCCAGCCAATAGTTGCATCAACATCTATGCTTAGTAATTTCTTTTCAATCCAATCTTTAATATAAGAATATTTCCGTTTGTCAATCTTATCATCAAAGTCATGACGCAGGTTTTGAGATATGGCGTTTGCAATAACCAGCTTAATAATTTGAAGCTTTTCCTCATCTACAAATTGATATTGTGTATCTAGATATTTTGCTTCGTTTGGGAGTATGGTTTTACTGAACTCTGTAAATTTTTTAAGCTTCGTTTTCATTGAGCATCTATAAATTGCTTTATGATGACATTGGTTTCTTTTGGCTTTTCAAACTGTACAAAATGACCAGCATCTTTTATAAACTCCAGATTCACCTTTTCAATGTTCTCTAAAGCGATGTTACCAACAGCTTCTGTTGTTAATGTAGGATTGAAATACCGGTTCGGGATGAGCATATCCTTATCTCCAAAAATCACTAATGTTTGCTGTGTAATAGCTTTTAAGTCAGAGTAAACCTTGTCGTCAAGCATACCATAAACACTGCTTATAATTGCGTTGCAATGCGCTTCAAAATCTGAAGCCTCTTTAATCTTTTTTCTATCACTAATCATTTTTGAGACCTCTTCCGGTTGTACATAAAAATTTAACGCGAAGTTTTTTTCAATTTGTATATCTGTTGTATTTTTAACCAAATTTGCCGTAAAAAAGGACTTCATTAAAGCAGCATTGGTTTCGGAAAACTGCTCCAAACCTGCTGGAGCAATAAGAATGAGTTGTTCAATGGCATCAGGATACATAGTTGCAAGTTTTATGCTTGCCTGTCCACCCATAGAGTGACCGATTAAAACAATATGTTTTAACTCTAATTTTTCAATGAATTGGTGTAAGATTTCTGAGAAATATGACGGCGTATAATTGGCGGCAGGTTTTGATGATTTACCGTATCCTGGCAAATCCAAAGCTATGCAGGTGTAGTCTTTTTTTAGCACGGCAATGTTTTTAGACCATGCATCAGAATTACTGCTTAAACCATGTACAAACAGTAATGTTTTTTCACCTGACCCTTCTTTGATATAACTTATTTCTAAACCGTTTAACGTGGTCGCATGTGTTTTAAAATCATAGGACGAAAGTATCTCTTTCATTGGTTTATTGGTGTTTTGTGAACATACAGAAGCGTTTATTAATGTGAAAATAAGCAAAAAGTTAATTAGTTTCATGAGTCTGATTTGATTGCGTTAAAATACTTAAAGAGTTGTTTTCTGGACACTTTGCCTAAACTAGTAAGCGGAATCTCATCTAAAATAAAGATATACTTTGGATGTTTAAATGCTACTAGATTTGATTCTAAAAACTCCCGAATATGCTCTACGGAGAGGTTTTTATTGATTGTGGTAACGAAGGCGATGCCACATTCACCCCATTTTTCGTCCTTCACACTTAAAACCACGGCTTTACTTATGTCATTGATATCTTCAAGCTTTGCTTCCACTTCTTGCGGGTAAATATTTTCCCCACCAGAGATATACATGTCATTTTTGCGTCCTTTTATATACAAAAATCCTTCAGTATCACAATAGGCAATATCGCCGGTAAAGAGCCAGTCTTTTTTTATTTTATTACTCGTTTCAACCGAATTGTTCCAATATCCGGGCGTAACGATATCACCCTTAATGCACAACTCCCCCACTTCACTAATTTTTACACACGCACCTTTCTCATCCACAATTTTCACTTCCAAATAAAAGTTAGGTTTTCCAATGGAATTTGGTTTTAAATGTGCCATTTTATGATGTAATGAAGTGATGCTTGGTCCCGCTTCCGTTAATCCATATCCTGGCCGTATGTAAATATTTTTATTTTGTTTCCAATAGGTCACAAGTTCTGATGGTACTTTTTCTCCACCCGAAATAATATAACGCAACTTTTTAAGATTTACATCTTTAAAAACAGGTGTTTTTTGCATCATCAGTAGCATGGTAGGTAAAGCCATGAACAAGGTTGTTTTGTTCAGCTCCAACAAGCATAATATTTTTTCAGCATCAAATTTTTCCAACATGCCAATGTGCGCTCCTTTGTGCAATAATGGCGTTATAAAAATATTCCAGCCAGACGTATGGTATGGTGGCAGAATATTTATAGTTGAGTCTCTAAAAGTAATCCCTAGCTGCATGGATGTGTTTAAGCTGTTCCAAAAAAGCATTTTATTGGTGTAAATAACCCCTTTTGGAGCACCAGTGGTGCCGGATGTGTAAAAAATAAACAGCGGATTGTCTGCTTTAATTTGAAAGTTTTTTGCAGGAAAATCGGTAGCCTTTTGGTAATACGTTTCTAAGGCGTCAAAAGCAACTGTTTTTAGGTTTGGATGCGAGAACTGCTCTACTTTATCTTGATGGGTTTCAGAATAGATAAGTAAACTTGGTGTGCAATCTAAAATGAGATTCGATAGTTCTTTTAAAGAGAACCGATAATTTAAAGGTACTATAACAATGCCCATGCGTTGGCAAGCCACAAAAAGCACAATATACTCTAAACTGTGTTCTGCTAAAACGGCAATTCTATCGCCTTCTTCTAATTGAAGTTCGGCAAAAGTGTTCGTTAACCTATTGGCATAGTTGTTTAAATCACTATAGGTATAACTTTTATTGGTGTCATACGAAGTGATTGCAATTTTTTCTGGCGTATAATCTGCCCATTTAGCTGTCCAATCTAGTGTATCCAAGTTGTTTCTTTTCGTCTAATTTATAAAATATATAGCCAATAATAAGTGATGAAACAATACCTATAGCTGCAGAAACTCCCGGGTTATTTACAGGCTCTTGCATATAAGGCGTAATTCGTCCGTAATAGATGCCAAAATGCACTATAATGGCGGTGATACTTGCTAATAAAAACAGATCTCGTGGAAACATTCTTTAAAAAGGTCCCGAAAAGAACAGGAACAAAAGCAGCAGCAAAATAAGCATAAACTCCATTTTGAGCGAAAATAGCAACACTTATATCTGGATTTTTAATCTGGTTCCAACTTAATAAAAAGCTTACAATACCTAAAACAATAATCACCACTTTGTTAATCGAGATGGTTTTTTCGGTGTATTTATCCTTAAATAATGGGTTGATAATGTCTGATGTTATGGTAATAGATAAAGATTGAATAAGACTTTCCAATGTTGATAATCCTGCAGAAATTAAGCCTACAACAATAACTAACCCAACGCCTACAGAGAATTTAGTAACCACATATGTGGGTATAATTTCATCCATTTTTAAGGTTTTTCCATTCACTACAAAATCTGGAAAGCTGATTCGTGCATACAAACCAACAATAACCACCATAAAGAAAACGACCATAAACGAAATCCCACTGAATAAATAAGTGTTTACTTTACTTGAATCTTTAAGTAATAAAGATTTCGTGATGATGTGTGGCTGACAAACAACGGCGACACCAATAACTATTTGCGTCACTATAATCTCAAAATAATCACGAAACAGGAAGCTGGACGGATTGGTTGGTTTTGTTAAATTCGGATCGATGGCGTTTAGTTTATCTAGAAAACCATCAATGCCACCAGAAAAATATTCTGCACCAGAGCCAATTAATATAATCGCCACAATAAACATGATAATCGCTTGAATGGTATTGGTATAAACCATGGAGTTTGCACCACCAAACATCATATACCCAAATACAAATGTTGTGATACCCATGAGCACATAAAACGGTTCGGCATTAAGCGATTTGGATATAACTTGCGTGAGCCCAACATTAATCAACACAATAAAGGTGATGAGTAAAAATGCGATAATTGCGAAGAAAAAGGCATAGTTCTTACTATGATAACGTTTACCTATCCATTGTGCCATGGTTGTTGCTTTTACAGCTTTTCCTTGTTTAGCGAAGCCTTTGGTAAAAACAATCAACGAAATAAACGCTGCAATGGGCAATACCAAAGCAAAAGAAATAACACCGGCTAAACCATAAAGCGCAATGAATCCCGGATTTATTATAAAGGTAGCTGCACTAGTCATAGATGCTGCTAAAGATAAGCCCACAACCCACGAGGGGAAACCAATATTGCCAACCGCATAATCTTGTATGTCTTTGTTTTTTCTGGCACCTCTTATTACAAAAAATAAGATGACGCCAGCGTAAACGGCTAATAAAACCCACATGTAGGTCACTAAAGTATCGGATGCAATCATTTAAATTCAGGTGTTTAAAAACAAATAACAAACTTTATGTTAGTATTGTTAGCTGTATTTTAATTTCTTATGGTGTGACTATTGGTAAAAAATGAGACATAAGTTTAATAAGTGTAAACATAACGTAATAAATCATAAATATGACTTTTAAAATAATTGATTTTATTTAGGGTGGATTTTTCTTGTTTTTTTAAATCAAAAACACCTCCTTTTATCCAGGAGATTGGCTGTGGAAAGTTGTAGAATTATTTAATTAAACATGTAACTAATTTAGTTCCATTCCAAACATATGTACACATGCCTATTTATTTTCAATGGAAACAGTAGATTTTTGATACTACTTCCCTACTTTGTTTTATTAGGCATTTTGGAAATTAATTTTACGTGTTTTATAATACATACTTTTTTATTCCTGAAATTAAAAAATCACTAATTAAATATTGATTTATTAATAATCAGTTTGATATCAAATACCTATATTAGTCCACTTTTTAACAAAATACAAAAAATATGTTTAACTCGCTAAAAGGATTTACACGCGCATTTTGGACCGCAAATATTGTTGAACTTCTAGAAAGAGGCGCGTATTATGGTGTATTTATAGTGATTACACTTTATCTATCCCGAATCTTAGGGTTTTCAGATGTAGAAGCTGGTTTAATATCTGGTGTTTTTTCAGGTGGATTGTATTTACTACCAACGTTTACAGGCGCTTTGGCTGATAAAATTGGATTTAAAAATTCTTTATTAATTGCTTTTACACTTTTAAGTTTAGGATATTTTGGCTTGGGTATGTTACCAACAGCTCTTGAATCGATTGGACTCGTAGACTATTCGGGTGATATTGAATTTACTGGAATCATTGGATCAAGTCAAAGATGGGCTATTGTTCCGATAATGCTTGTCATCATGATTGGTGGTTCTTTTATTAAATCGGTTATCACTGGCACTGTTGCTAAAGAAACTACAGAGCAAAATAGAGCTCAAGGATTCTCCATATTTTATATGATGGTAAATATTGGAGCCTTTTCAGGAAAAACAATTGTAAAACCTTTGAGAGATTCTATGGGAGACATGGGGTTTGTCTATATCAATTATTTTTCAACCGCTATGACGCTTCTGGCTTTGATAATGATTGTTTTCTTTTATAAAAGTTCAAAACATCAGGGTGAAGGAAAAACTTTTAATGAAATCTGGATTGCTTTAATAAAGGTATTGACTAACGGCAGACTAATAACACTTATAATAATAATTACAGGGTTTTGGATGGTACAACATCAACTTTATGCCACCATGCCTAAATACGTTCTTAGATTGGCTGGAGAAGGGGCTTCACCTTCCTGGTATGCAAACGTAAACCCTCTAATAGTTGTGCTAACTGTTACTTTTGTAACAAAAATGATGGCAAGCAAAACACCGTTATTTTCTATGACAGTTGGTATGTTTATCATGCCACTTTCTGCTCTTGCCATGGCTTCAGGAAATTGGTTTAGTGGTGGAGATATTGATCTTGGCATCGTAAGCATGCACCCTATTGCACTTATGATGGTAATTGGTATTGCGCTTCAAGCTTTAGCTGAATCGTTTATTTCACCGAGATACTTACAATTTTTCTCCTTACAAGCACCAAAAGGTGAAGAAGGATTATATCTTGGTTTTAGTCATTTACATTCCTTCCTGGCATCTATTTTAGGTTTTGGATTATCAGGATATTTACTTTCAAAATACTGTCCTGAACCAAAATTATTTGAAACACGTGAAGCCTGGGAATTAGCATCTGCTAATGCGCATTATATTTGGTATTATTTTGCCGCAATTGCTTTAACATCTGCAATTTCATTAATTATATACGGATATGTCATTAAAAGATTGGATGCAAAAGCTAACACATTGTAATTTACACGACTTGTAATTTTGAACTAAAAGCACAAAAACTATTTAAAACTTTAGAGGTGTTTTTCATGCAATAAACATTTATATATACATGCTTATTAAATAGAAATAATAGTTTGCTATTTTTTTAATATCTGTATTTCAAGTATTTACTAATACTTTATTGAAGTAAAAATTTAATTAAATATCAAGTAAAATACCTGTAGTCATTTGGTTTCAAACACATCAAACATTTTCGTAAATTAATAATGACGTTTTATTAATTGCAGTTTGCAGCTATTTCTACTTGCGAATAACAACCCGTTGCATTAAATTAACCCTTCTACTGTTACTCACTCTCTGTAAAAAAAATCAGTGTTAATTTGTCATTATATTGCCGTAAATATCTAATTCTACTATTGGTTTGCCAAGTTTTTTAACCTCTTCAAATTGTGTTTCTTTGTCACCAACAACCACATAAATCATTTCACCCTCTTGCAAATATTTCGAAATAACGGTTTGGTAATCTTCTAAAGTCATATCGATTAATTCCTTCTGGTCACCTTCAATATAATTTTCTGGTCTGTTATATTTACTTATGGTACGAAGCACATTTAGCTTTGCGCCTAAACTTTCTAAGGCTCTCGTATTATTTTTTAATAATTTATTCTTGGTAATATCCGCATCACTTTGGGTAAAAGTTATCGAATAGTTCTTAAGCATTTCCTGAATAATTTCAAGCGATTTTAATGTTGCATTAGCTCTAACACTTGTACCTACCAAAAATGGAGATACTTCTTTATTTTCAATAATCGTTGAAAAAGCACCATAAGTATAGCCTTTTTCTATTCGAAGCGTTTGTGTTAATCTACCACTTGAACCGCCTCCTAAAATTTCGTTCGCAAAATTTAGATTGTTAGCATCCTCATCTTGAGCTGATAAAGCTAGTTTACCAATATAAAGAACAGATTGTTTTGCCCCTGGTAAATTAACAAAGTACATGACGTTCTTTGAATTTGTTTCTGGTAACTTAAATTTTGGCGTTTTTATTACTTTAGATTTCCAATCATTCAAAGCGTTTAAAATGCGTTCTGTTTCTACCTGATTAATTGCCCCAGAGATATGAAAATGAGCTTGAGATGGCGACAAATTAGTATAGTATGCTTTTAAATCGTCCATAGTTAAATCCTTGGTAGAACCCATAGTTCCTGAGTTTGGAACTCCAAAGGGATGATCATTTCCGTAAAGTTGCTTTATAAATGCTATATATGCCATGCCATTGGCACTAGCTTCTCTTCCTTTTAATTCGGTTTCTAAAGCCTGTTTTAGTCTAATAAATTCATTTTCGTCCCAGCGAGGTTGCAAAATAATTTCCTTTACAAGCAATAGTGTTGCTTCAAATTTTTTGGTTAAACAAGAACCAGTAATACTAAAGTCTTCATTAGAACTACTTATTCTAATATTTGCTCCTAGCAAACCTATCGCTTCTTCAAGTTCTGCCGCTGTTTTTGTAGCGGTACCTTGCATCATCATTTTACTTAATAAATTTGCGACACCTTCTTTTCCAACGGGATCTAACATAAGACCACCTGGAATAGTAATATCAAACTCTACCAATGGAATCTCATTATTCTCAATACCATGAAGTGTCAAACCATTATCGAGGCTTCCCTTCCAAATTATTGGTGATTTGAACAATGGTAAATCACCAAAAGGGGGTTCGCTCCTATCATGAGTCGATGGTGTTTTGTCGTAAACGGCTTCTTCTCCTTGACTCACTTCTTCATTTGCAACATCTTGTACTACTTCTTCTAACCAAACTATGGCTTCTGTCGAGCCGGAAACCATCAAATCTAATTGGCCTTTAGGCACAACACTTGTTATAACAAAAGGCTTGTCTTTGATGTATTTATTATAGACGCGTATAACATCATCAATCGTAACAGCGTTGAATAATTTAGCTGTTTGAGTGATATAACCTGCATCTCCTTTAAATTCATTATCCTGTGCTAACTTAAAAGCTTTATTTAAAACAGTACTGATGCCTTGATATAAACTTGTTTCATATTCTGCTTTTAGACGTTTTATATCATTTTCACTAATCCCGTTTGCTTCAAATTTTTTAAGTCCTTCGGCTATAGCCTTATTTACATGATCTAAATCTACCCCGTCATTTGCTCTCACTCTAAAAACAAATTCTCCTGCCAATTCATTACTGTTTTGATATGAACTTACATTCGGAGCTAGTTTTTGTTCTTCAACAAGGACTTTATATAAAGGAGAATTTTTGCTACCACTTAATAATTGACCCAATGCTTCCAATGCATAACTATCTTCATGATACTCTTCAACTGTTGGAAATGTAAGCCTTAATTCAGGAAGCTTGGCGAAATTATCTTCAAAATATAATAATTTAGAGCTTTCTAAACGTACCGGCATAGGGTTTAACTTTTCTACATCCGGACCTTTTTTAATCTCTCCGAACCATTTATTAACCAAGGCTTTAGTTTCTTCTACATTAATATCGCCGGCAATAACCAAGGTGGCATTGCTAGCGCCGTAATATTTAGCATAAAACTCTTTAACATCGGCTATTGTCGCCGCTTGTAAATCTGGCAATGCACCAATGGTTGTCCAACTATATGGATGACCTTCGGGATATAAATTTTTTCTGATAATCTCATTTGTATAGCCATATGGTACATTATCATAATTTTGTCGTTTCTCGTTCTTAACGACTTGTTTTTCACGCTCAAGTGCGGCTTCAGTTACAGTGTTAATCATATACCCAAAGCGATCAGAATCTATCCACATAATCTTTTCGAAGGCATCTTTCGGTACTACCTCATAATACACGGTATAATCACTATTTGTACCTCCATTCCTGCTTCCACCCCATTCGGGTATTGTTTTCCGGTTAGAACCAACAGGAACATTTTCAGAATCATTAAAACTCATGTGTTCAAAAAAGTGAGCAAATCCTGTTTTGCCAAGTTTTTCACGATTCGAGCCAACATGCATTAAAGTTGCTACCGCGACAATAGGATCGCTATGATCTTCATGCAAAATAACTTCCAGTCCATTTTCTAATGTGAATTTTTGATAGTCTATTTTGAATTCTTGCTCTGTTGGGTATTCTTTTACTGTTTTACAAGCAAAAAAAAGTAGTCCGAAAAAAATAAAGATTATTGTTGAAAGTTTCATCGATTTAAGTTTGGTTATTAAAAAAAATTCCGTCTAAATAGTTTTATATTATAAAACAGGAAATAAAGCGATTAAAAATACTATTTTAAATTTAAGAAGAAGCTTATGTAACGCGTAAAATATACGACATTAACATTTTTAAAGTTACTAATATTATACTGCCAAATGAAGTATAATAGCTCAAAGGCATTCCTTAGTTTTCAAAAATATGCTTTGTACTTAGGTTATTATAATAATCGTATTTTTGCTTCTCGATTCATTTTAATATGCTTTGCGTACAGCCAAGTAAGCAAGAAACTAAGTCATGATTATACCTAAACTACATTATATATCGCAGGGAAACTCGCCTAAGGAGCTTATAGAAAACATCCAGAAAGCCTGTACGTCTGGTGCCGAATTAGTGCAATTTCGATTAAAAAATGTGTCTGAAAAAAAGTTTTTAAAGTTAGCTACAGAAGCCAGAGACATCACTTCGCATTATCAAACCCGATTAATTATTAACGATTATTATAAAATAGCCATCGCCGTTAAAGCAGATGGTGTGCATTTAGGAAAAACAGACCCCTGCCCTACGCTTGCAAGAAAGCATTTATTCTCCTGGCAAATTATTGGTGGAACCGCTAATACTTTGCAGGATTGCGAAACATTAATTTCCAAAGAAGTCGATTATATTAGTTTAAGCCCTTTTAGGATTAACACCAACCGAAGCTGATTTAGGTGCGGTTTTAGGCTTAAACGGCTATACTGCCATTATTGAGGCCTTAAACACGGAAACACCCGTTATAGGCTTCGGAGGCATCACTACAGAAGATGTTACAGCTATTTTAGAAACAGGTATTTCTGGTATTGCGGTTTCTGAAGCCATTACCCAAAATTTTGATTCCATCAGAACATTTAACCAATTACTAAAAGCATCTGCAACCGAAGAACAACGCCATACTTTTAAGTAATAATTTATATATTTTGAATCGTATTTCATGTTTATTTTTATTGTCATAATTTCAAAATTTAATTAAAAAATAAGTATCTTCATTAGGACAATATTTCATACAAATAACACTACAAAATGAGTAAGCTTACACCTAATTATTCCAGAAGAGAATTTGCTAAACTTTCGGCCATGGGACTTGCGAGTATTCCATTAATGTCCTTTCAAAATGGATTAAATAACATGGCGTCACTGTTACCAGACCGTCTTAATGTGCATTTGTTTTCGAAACATTTACAATTTCTTGATTATAACGACATGTCGGAAGCAGCGGCAGACATGGGTTTTGATGGAATTGATTTAACGGTTCGACCAAAAGGCCACGTATTGCCAGAAAATGTGGTTAACGATTTACCAAAAGCAGTAGAAGCCATGAAAAAACATGATCTTAACGTTAAGATGATGTCTACCAATGTTTGGGATGCGAACAACCCAGTGCAAAAAACGGTATTGGAAACGGCAAGCAAATTAGGTTTTACGCATTATCGTTCGGCTTGGTTAACCTATCCTGAAGATAAATCCATAAGCGAAAGTCAGACCTTATTTGCAAAACAAGCAAAAGATTTGGAGTTACTTAATGAAAAGTTAGGTATTATTGGCGGCTATCAAAATATTTCAGGTAAGTACGTAGGCGCAGCTATTTGGGATTTACTTCCGATTTTGGAGGCTACAGAAAACAAGTTTTTGGGTAGCCAATATGATATCAGACATGCGGTTATTGAAGGTGGTGAAAGTTGGGAACTAGGATTAAGAGTTATACAACCTTTTATTAATTCGATTGTTTTAAAGGATGTTAAATGGGGTATTGTGAATGGAAAATGGGAGCCTATTAATGTGCCTGTTGGCGAAGGAATGGTCGATTTTAAGCGCTACTTTTCGTTGCTTAAAAAATACAAAATAAACGTTCCCGTATCGCTTCATGTAGAATATGATTTAGGTGGTGCAGAACAAGGACTTACTAAAATATCTATTGACAAAAAAGAGGTTTTAAGACGCATTAAAAAAGACTTGGTGTTTTTACAAGATGCCTGGAAAAATGCGGAATAATTACTTTTTCTTCATAGCCATCATCTCTTGAAACAATGCTTTAAACAAACTTCGGCACGTTCCCAAATGTCTCGGTTCACCATCCCATTTTTTCCCAACGCGTTTATATGAACTATAATGTCATTTTTGATATAATCCTGAAGCATTTTATGCATTATTTTAAGTTCTTCTAATGCGTATATGTTGCGTTTTATTGCAAAAAAAAAATCCCACCGTAAGTGGGATTTTTTAAGTTTAGTTAGTGTAATTTATATTATTGTATGCTTGATAAGTTACTTTCGAGTTTAATATCTCGTGTTGCCACAAACATATTACCTTGTTTTTTCAATTCGAACATGCTTGATGCTGTGTTAGCACGACAAGCCTCCGTTAAATCTGATAATAATGGGTCGTTTTTAAAAAAGAATGCATTTAATTCTTGTTCTGGCTTTCCAGGTACTTTAATAATACGCTGTATTTGTTTTAATTCTTTTACGTGTCTGTTTTTACCAGGCATAAACGTATAAAAAGTATAACGACCATCGGCATCGGTTTTTACCCAGCCTCGGTGGTGTACGTAACGTTTACGGTTTTCATCGCGTTTCATTTCATAATCGCCATATTCATTAGATTGGCACACGTAAAGAATCACATCTTTCGCAGGTGTTTTTCCATCGCTTTGATAAATGATACCGGTAATTTTTAGTTTATCAGATTTTGAAGCAAAATCTGGTATGGTGTCGGTGTTGCTTAATTGCTGTTCTGAATAATCATAGATAGGACTATTTTTATCAGATTTTTGGGCGTTAAGTACTTGGTAAGAACCTAAAATACAAACGAAATAAATAAGGGGCATTAAATTTTTCATGAGTGCTATTAATTATTAATTCGAAGGCAAACTAATAATTATACTCGTTAATGAATTATTTAACGTATGAACGCACTATTTTTTCGTTAAAATAACCAATCTCCGACGAACTACAAGGTTAAATTAGCCATTTTAAGGTGGTGTTTTTGAATGGTTTGAGTATTCTATAATTAGAAAATAGCATATTAACAAGGCATGTTCGCTATTAATAATTGCCTTGGCTGACAACGTAATTTAATTGCTGATTTCATTTGTTGAAACATTGCTTTACACAAAATTATGTGCTCAATTCATTCCGATTTTTCTAGTTGCCCTACTTTTTCCCAATGTGGGTCAATTTCCATACTTATCTTTAAGTATATATTTCCGCTTTTCGTTTTATAGGTTGTTCCGCTTTTTAACATGCCATCAATTTCTTCGGGTTTTAGTTTATGCATGGCTCCAGTAATTGGGTCTACGATTAATCCTATAAGGCCTCCAGCTAGTACATTCCCTATGTACCAAGCATTAAATTTTTTCTCTAATTTAGTTTCATATGGTTTAAATCCATCTAGTTTAAGGATTAATTGATAGTCTTGATTTCTTTTAAGATTTTGTTGAAAAGGTGTTTGGCCTATTTCAATTTCGTTGATGTAAACTGTTGCAGCACTTGGTTCTGAAGTTATTTCTACCGTTTGTCTTGAACCCGAAATTATAGTGGCGCAGCTTGTTAGTAAAAGAACTGAAGTGAGCAGAAACGTTTTAATTATAATTTTCATTGATATGCTTTATTAGAGTTAGTCTAGTTTTAACTTGTATTGCGGTAATGATGATACATCGCCATTAGATTTATAAAGTTCTATTTTTAATCGATAGCAACTGCTCCATAAATCGGGCTTTTTCTTGTCTATTACTTTAACAATATTTGCGCCATTTTTTCTTGCTTCATTTCTTGCTCGAGTCATTAAGCTATTAAAACTACAATCGGTAGATAACAATGAATCTTGAAATCTTAAATCGCCTACTTTAACAAGATTTTCGGGTAATTGGTGTTCTATGTCCAGAAGTGCTACACTTTCGTCCGTAGATAATTTGGGTTGTGGATTTGTAAAATTGGAGGAGATTTTAGGACTGCAACTTGTCATTGCTAATACGGTTATTAAAAACAGCATTTTAGTCAATTTTTTCATAAGGTTTTTTTAGTTTTTATATAAATGGTTGTGATTCTTATTTTCTTTCATAAATAACCTCAATGTTCAGCATAACCCAATTGTAATTGTTAAAATCATAAAATTCTTTACTTAATAATAATTTCAAATGCGTATCGTCTATTATATTTAAATTACTGTTTAGACTCACCGTTTTATTACTTTCCACATTATCTATGTAGGCTTGCTCTATATAATTATTGTTTTTTAAAATGAATGCATTATTTTCAAGTTCATACGTTGATCCAAATCCATAAGGAATAAATTGAACAAATCCATTTGGTTCACTAGGATATTGGAATGTAATCTCTGTTTTTGGAAAGAAAAAGGAAATTAACTTTGTTTCATTAGTCTGATCAGCATGTGGTCTTATCTCTAAATCATTAGAATCAAAAGAATCTATTTCATTTATAAGTTCAAATGATGTTATATTATCATTGTTTAAATCGACAGCAATATCAGATGTAAATGATATGATTTTATAATATCCAGTATATTTATTATTGGATATATCATCACTGTTACAGCCTACTATTAGGACGAGCAAAAAGAACAATTTAAAATGTTTCATGACTTTTTTTTATCAATTAATCAATGGTTTTTGTAGCGTTCATAATTTCTAGCAACGTATTTATTCACTTTTATCTTTCATTAAATTGTATCTTGATTATATATTCATCGGTTCATATTCCCGAACTTAAAAATAAGTTTTAAAATGAGCGTATTATATGACAAAAGTCATTAATAGCGATATTTCAAATTATAATTAAAAACCACTAAAATTGATTGAGAAACTTCATAGTAAAAAAGCACTAAAGTTCCTTGTTGAGTTGTAATTCGTGTTAGGGATGGCAATAGAAATCCTTTTTAAAAACTTGTAGATATGAAGATGGTGGAAACTATGATTTGGCAGATTGCCGCGTCCTTCGTCCTCGCAATGACGTGTGGTTTAGTGGTTTTCGAGTAGTAATCTGAGTTAGCTAGAGGTTAGGTTAAAAATAAATTAATTAACAACGTGCAATATATGAAGATAAAAAAAGCCTACATTAGAATAAACGTTCTAATGCAAGCTCTTTTAAAATATAGTCTTCAAATAAACAAATACCGTTCAAAAGAAGCTGGTAATCACTTTTATTTTAATTAGAAGATACGAAGCCAATAGGTTGAAGTAAAACTTCCATTTTTGCAATGTTAAGACCAGGATTTGTTTCGGTACCATAATCTCCAAGCTCATTGATGTCTACTCCAGGAGTGCCACGTGGTAAATCGTAAGATTCTCCAACCGAGGATGAACCATAACCAAGATCTCTCATAGATCCTGCTGTGATACGACTTAATGGGTTTTCACCTAAATTCAAAAATCCGGTCATTAATTCGTTATTCAGAGTTGACTCTCTCCAGTGACCTAATGCAGTACCAGGGCCTCCCAAATTTTCAATAGGAAGTTCGTATGTTCCTCCTTCAGCATTCCAGAAAACATTGGCTTTATTACCTGAGAAATATGGATTGCTATCCGGTCCTTCTCTTAAAGTTCTAGGAAAAAATGGTTCTACGTTCCAAAGTGTACCGATGCCCAAAACGTGCCCCATTTCATGAACAATAACATCCTCAAATAAGTTTAATTCATCTAGTAAACCTAGGTCGGCTGTATCAAAAATCATAACACCGCTCAAGGTTAAAAAGTCCTCTGTACGTACAAATCTGGGTCCTGCCTGACCAAGTATACCAAGAGGTCCGTCAATTTCTGTTAGTAATACTTCGATAATAATGTCATCAACAGTACCTGTTATGTCGAATGGGGGTCCAAAAGCAGAAGGAAGCGTACCAGTAAATGAAGGCACGTCTTTTATAATAATTCGTTCCCAACGCGCCACTGCGGCATCAAAAATCTCACTTTGTCTTGGGGTTGGCGGTATTAAATATTTTAAAGAAATATTAAAACGCCCACGGTCATCTCCATTAGCCTTAGCGCTTTTGAGAGTTTCGTTGTCTAGATCACCGATTTCTAATTTACCGAAATCACCTTTAATTTGTGCAAATTCACTTGATTGTTGTACCAATGTGAATTTCTGGTCCTGAGTTTGGGGAACACTGGTGGCATCTTCAGTAAGTAACTTTCCCTCTGAACAAGAGGTGAAAAGTAAAGCGATTAATAAAAATCCAATTGGCAATAGCCGTACGAATTGTTGTAAAGTTTTCTTCATAATTTGTTATATAAGTTTAAGTGTTAATAATTAGAACTGTAATGCATTAGAAAACATTTCAGCCTTTAAGTGGGTTAATATATGAAAAAAATAAATTTATTGCAATTAAATTTTCTTACAGTCTGGTTACTTCTTCTTACAATATGATATTGCTTTGTAATTTCAGAGTTGTAAACTGCGTTAGGCCTGCCTTCCGGCAGACAGGGAGTGCTCATGCATTTTATTTTGATAGTTTGGAAATAAAAAAAACAGCGAATAATAAATTATTAGCTGTTTTTTAAAATATTTTTAAAAATAATTTTTAGAGTTTGTCAATAACTGATTCGGCCGTAGCATTTGCTGAATTTATATTTATTTGATCCCTTTTGTCCTTTACATAAATGTCGTCATAGTCTTGAACAAGATTATTATCATTAACCATTAAAAGATTTAATTTAGTTAATCTCACAAATTCCATTGGTAATTTTCCTGTAAATTGATTTGACGACAATATAAGCTCCCTTAAATTTGTTAATTGCGCAATTTCAATAGGAATTTCACCTTCCAGCTTATTGTCGATAAGACTTAACTGTTCTAAATTTATTAATGCCCAAATCTCGGTTGGTATTGTTCCGGTTAAAAAATTACTTCCCAATAAAAGAACTTTTAAGTTGGTTAGCTGCATTAATTCAGCTGGAATAGTACCCTCTAACTTATTACTATATAGTTTTAAAGTTTCAAGTTTTTCCAAACTGGCTATTGCATTTGGGATATGCCCTTCTATTTGATTCAAAAATAATTCTAAAGACTCTAGCTCTTTTAAATTTTTAATGGATTCTGGTAAAGCTCCCGTTATTTTATTAAACGCTAAATTGATTTTTTTTAAGTAAATAAGATTTCCAATTTCTTGAGGCAAAACACCTTGAAGATTATTAAAAAACAGATTAATTTCAACAATTTTATCGTTCTCTACTTTAATACCATGCCATGTATTTATTGGAGCTTTTAAATCCCAAGTTGTTTTCCAAGCGTTTCCATTGGTTGATTTGTAAAGTGCCAATAAAGCGTTTTGTTCAGTTTTAGAAACAGTTGCGTAAGTAAATGCCGTAATTAAGAAAAAACTAACAATGAGTTTAAAAGTTTTCATGCTTTATAAATTTGGGTCAAAAGATAGAGATATCGTAACAAATAACAGATTAAATACATATTTATTCGATTAAACACATAAATATTTAACATTTAGCAACAATTTGTAAAATACGCGCATTGATTTTATTTAGAAATAGTTTTGAATATATGCCATAAAAGACTCAAAGTACTCCCCTATTATGCTTCATTTTTGCTCAATACAAGATGGTTGTTTATAAAAAACCACGAAATTTCTTTGTTGAGTTGTGATTTGCGTTAGGGATAGAAATGGAAATCCTTTTTAAAACTTGGTAGAAATAAAGATGGTAGGAATAAAAATTGGCAGATTGCCGCGTCCTTCGTCCTCGCAATGACGTGTGGCTTCGTCGATGCCTCCTCGCAATGAAGGTTGGTTTCATGGCTTGTTCCTCGCCATGAAGTTTTAAAAAGATTGTAATGTATAGCCCGACCCTTCGGTAACGCCCAAATTTATAAAATGGTGACGCGTACTTTTTTCTTTTTTAGTCGGGTATTGTTTAGTGTTGCCACCAAACTGTTTGCGATGCTTAGGGGTACGGCAACAAAGGCGCAATCTTGTTTTAGCTCGATAGTGCCCAATTGATCTTGGTTGATGCCTCCCAGTTTAAAAAACATACCGGCGATGTCGCCTTTCGAAATTTTATCTTTTCGGCCGCCAGAAATAAACAGGGTTTCCCAGTATTGGGGTTTATAGGGCGCTTTTTCTGAGATATTGACGTTTTTTGGTTTTTTAATAAAGTCTGGCAAGTTTTCTTTAGCCCATTTTAGCACATAAGCGGTACCTTTGGCATTCACTCTGGCGGTTCGCCCATTACGGTGCGTAAACTCTTCGAGTGCATTAGGAAGCTCGTAGTGGATAATGTATTTCATTTCGGGGATATCGATGCCTCGAGATGCTAAATCGGTCGCTATTAACACCTGACTGCTCCCGTTCCTGAATTTTATAAGAGCGCGTTCGCGGTCTTTTTGTTCCATATTACCCGAAAAACAGGTGTGACTGATTCTGTTTTTTGCTAAAAAGTTACTCACCTGGTCGATACTATCTCTTAAATTACAGAATATAATTCCGGGTTCGTTACCTATGTACTGCAGTAACTCTAAGAGGGTTTGGAGTTTGTTTTTATCGGGCGAAACCACTGTTCTTACTTCTAATTTTGAAGCGACGGTGTCTTTTAAATAATCGATTATTATGGGTTTGTCCAGCCTTACAAATCCTGGGATTTGAGCGCCCAGTGTTGCAGAGGTTAACACGCGTTTGTTAATATGAGGTAATTGATTGATGATGCCTCTCATTTCGGTTTCGAAACCTATTTCGAGGGATTTATCGAACTCGTCTAATATGAGTGTTTTAATGCTGTCTCTGGAAAAACGGTCGTTACTAAAATGGTCTAATATTCTACCCGGTGTGCCTATTAAAATGGCGGGCACGTGCTTGATTTCTATTTTGTCTTTACTCATGGGGCGACCGCCATATACCGCATTGACTTTAAAACCGGTACCCATAGTGCGTGCTACCTGCTCTATTTGTATCGCTAACTCGCGTGATGGTACCAAAATTAAAGCTTGTACGTCTGGGTTTTCGGGATCTAATGCTTCTATTAATGGAAGTAAAAAAGCCAAAGTTTTTCCTGTGCCTGTAGGCGATAGTAAAATGGTATTCGTTGTTTTTTCTATAACCGCAATAGCCTCCACTTGCATGGGATTTAAGGTGTGGATATTTAATTTTGCTAAAATATCTTGTTGGTCTTTAATATCGTTTGCCATGGCTATTGGTTCTTTTTCTTCTTTTTAGGCTCAGGTGTCGTGGTCGTTCCAATACTTGTTTGTGCCAGATAATTTGCTAATACTTTTTCTACGAGTTCTTCTTTTGTTAAATGATGAAATACCGTTCTTACTTTGGTTTTTAACGCTTCGGAAACCGTATGATTAGGCTTGGTTTTAAATATTTTTTTTGCCCATAACAGGGTGTTGTTTTCTTCAATACTTTGAGCGTCTGCTTTTTTAAATGGTTTGAAAACAATGCCTAACTCTTTTTCGAAATCGGCAATATCCACTACTTCTTCTTGTTGCAATACGGTTAGTGAAAGCCCCTTTGCTCCTGCTCTGGCGGTACGTCCGCTTCTATGCACATACGCATCATAAGTATCTGGTAAATGGTAGTTTACTACATAGGCTATTTCTTTAACGTCGATTCCACGAGCGGCTAGATCGGTTGCCACTAAAATATCAATATAGCCTTCTCGAAATTGCCCCATAATACGGTCGCGGATGCCTTGGGTTAAACTGCCGTGTAGTGCTCCCGACGAGAATTTATTAATGGCTAAATTTTTTGCCAGTTTATTAACCGCGGCTTTGGTTTTACAAAATATTATACCACGTTCGCCTTCTTTTGTACTTAAAAAGTGAAGCAATACTTCCAGTTTTTCAATAGGCTCTACCACCACATATTGATGATCGATACCTTGATGCCCAACGGTTTCCATATCGGCTTCAATATGCACCACATGTTTGGACATGTAATTTTGAACCAATTGTTTGATGGTTCCGGGCATAGTAGCCGTAAACAATAAGGTGCGGCGTGTTTTTGGAATTTCTTTAATAATAATATCCAAGCCTTCTTTTAAAGCACTTACCATTTCATCGGCTTCATCAAGCACTAAATAGTTGATGTTTTTAATATTGATAGCGTTGCGTTGCATTAAATCGATGAGTCGACCCGGTGTTGCAACCACAATATGGATGTCATTTTTTAATTGCTCTATTTGAGGTTTTATGGGGATGCCTCCACAAACCGATACGATGGAAATAGCAGGACTATGAGAAGCAAATGCTGTTAAATTAGCAAATATTTGATGCCCCAGTTCTCTTGTTGGTGCTAGTATAACGGCTTGTATGCTGGTGTTTTCAGTATCTATTAATTGTAATAATGGCAATCCGAAAGCAGCCGTTTTACCGGTGCCTGTTTTTGCTAAAGCAACCACGTCTTCTTTTTGCTTTAAAACTACTGGAATGGTTTTTTGTTGAATATTTGTTGGTACAGCAATGTCTAATTCGACTAAACTTTGTTGTAATTGTTTATTAATTCCTAAATCGGAAAAGGCTTTAAGCATTGTAATTATTTTTTGCAAAGGTAATCTTATCATTTTTGGGAATTGGGTAAATGTATTTAAAGTTGCAAAGCGACATAGTTGCATAGTTGCAAAGGCTCAAAGCTGTAATGAGTAAAAATTTTGAAATTATTTACAACTAAACTGAAAACTGTGACTGCGACTGAAATGACTCGCAAAGACGCTAAGGTGCAAAGTGTGGAAAGTTATTTCCATAGCTTTGATTTACTATTTTTTTTGGAATTGGGAATTTGCTTTTTTTTTGGAATTGGAATCCTTTATATTTGTGAGCTCAATCACTATGATTAATAGATTTGCAACAAATAAAAGCTTACTTAGATCAAATAGCCACCATATCTAACGAGGATTGGGAATTTTTTACTTCAAAATTACAGCGTCGTGTGATTCCGAAGAAAACGAATTTTTTAAAACTAGATGAGATTGAAAATTATATCTCTTTTATCGAATCTGGTGTGGTACGCTTATATATTCCTAAGGAAAATCCAGAAAAGGAAATCACTTTTGGTTTTAGTTTTAAAGACCAGTTTATTAGTGCTTACGATTCCTTTTTAACACAAACACCTTCTGCGTATCAATTACAAGCGCTAACAGACACCATCCTTTTGAGTATTACTTACAATGATTTACAAGCCGTTTATAACAAGACTCAAATTGGAAATCTTATTGGCAGATTAACGGCAGAGCGTCTCTTTTTGTTAAAATCTAAGCGGGAACAAAACTTATTAAATCTTACTGCCGAAGAGCGCTATATGAAGTTGTTTAAAGAGCGTCCGGAACTTTTAAAGGTGATTCCACTTAAATACATCAGTTCTTATATTGGTGTGACGCCACAGGCTTTAAGCCGGATTAGAAAGCGATTGTAACATGCATTCGATATAAAAAACTAAGCGTATATTATTAATAATCTGTAGTTTAAAAATGGCATCATTGCGAATTTTACTTCGTTTTAAGTAAAATGTGGCAATCTGACTATCAATTAACAGATTGCCACAGTTGTGCCTCGTTCGCAGAGACGTATATAATTGATTTTCTGGTGTTATTATGCTTTCCTATACCCTTTACTCAGGTTTTTAATACCCCCAATTTATTGATTTAGGTTCATTGTTTCGCTCGAAACATCAATCTACCTTTGTAAAAAAAATTATGGTTATCATTCTTTTTGTCTTAGTGCTTTGGTATGGCGGCTTATTTTTCCAGTCTTTCTTTTTGCATCGTTATGCGGCGCATCAGGTTTTTACCATGTCGAAAACTATGGAACGCATTACTTTTATATTGACCTGGGTTTTTCAAGGCTCCAGTTATTTAAGTGCTTACGGTTATGGCATTATGCACCGCATGCACCATGCCTATACAGATACTGAAAAGGATCCGCATTCACCATCGTACGATGCTAATTTATTTGCGATGATGTGGAAAACAAAAACGATTTATCAGGATATAAATAATGATCGTATTAATATCGATCAGCGGTTTACCAAAAATGTGCCGCAATGGAAAGGTTTTGATAATTTTGCAGGGTCTCGTTTTTCCAGATTACTTTGGATTTCCATTTACGTTTTAGTCTTTGCTTTCTTTGCGACTGCTTGGTGGCAATGGTTATTATTACCTGTCACTTTTTTGATGGCGCCAATTCACGGTGTCATTATTAACTGGTTTGGACATATTTACGGCTACGTGAATTATCAAATGAAAAACACGAGTAAAAACCTCTTCCGCTTTGATTTTTTAATGATGGGTGAAGGCTATCATAATAATCATCACAGACACGCCAGTAGAGCTAATTTTGGTGTAAAATGGTATGAGATTGATATCACCTATTTGATTATAAGACTATTGAACGCCTTTGGTTTTATTCAATTGAAACCAATTCCGGTTAAAGATTAATAATTTAGTTCATTTTTAAAGGATTCATCAATCTTCGAATCCAAACTTATCTTCTCACGCGTATATAGAAAGGGTCATGCAGATCTTATTATAACTACTTATGGAATAGTGCTTTATAGCGATACTTTTCCGAAGTTGAGTATCATTATGTAAAATATTTTTAATTTTTTAATATATTGCAACCTATAAATCCCCAAATTTATACAACGACTTATGAAAAACCTGACCACCTACTACCTATTGGTTTTTGTACTTATTTTTAATGTATCCTGTTACGATGACCATGATGATCTGGACGCTAATAATTCAGAGTATGCCGCAGATGTAGAAAACTTAGATAGCAACGGCTTACCAGTACTTGCTTTTAATGTAGAAATGCCTTCCATCCCAAATAGCAACGCATATATTATTGATGTTCTGGAATGGGATATTCCTAATAATGGTACAGATGCCTTAAAAACTACTACAAATTTACAGGCTGCCATTGATTATGCACATCAAGAAAACTATGGCAAGGTGATATTACCTCAAGGCCTGTTTTTGGTTGGTGAAGAAGGAAACGCTATTTACCAAGGCGGAATCGATATTTATAGTAATACCGAATTTGTGTTTAGTGAAGGTGCTATCTTAAAAATAGACACCAATAACAAGTGGAATTATTGTGTATTAAAATTGAATGGTGATAACATAATTGTCCGTGATGGGACGATAGTAGGTGATAGAGATACGCATGTTTTTACACCTCGCGATGGTGATGGCGCAACCGCTCATGATGAAGGTCATGGTATTTGTGTTTGGGGTAATAACAATGTGTTAGTTAATAATATGAAAATATACGATGTCACAGGAGATGGTTCTTTAGTGCTGGACTCTAACGATGTTACTTTTACAAATAACAATATTTACAATAACAGACGTCAAGGTATCTCTATTGTTGGTGGTGTTCGTATAAAAATCACAGATAATGAAATTCATCATATTAATGGCACAAGTCCGCAATTTGGAATCGATATTGAAGGCCCTGGACGTATAGATGAAGATATTTTGATTCAAAATAATTATTTTCATCACAATAAAGGTGGTGATATTGTTAATGCTACGGGTGAAAATGTCTATATTTTAGATAATGTTATGGAGCAAGGTGATGGGAGTACTTATGTAGATGGACCCATAGTGAGCTGGCATAAAACACATAACATTATTGCCAGAAACACCATTACGATGACATCGGGCTCAGTAAATGGACGTTTAGGCTATATCCAGTACTCTAGCGGTGGTGATAAAGGTCATAATCGGGCTACTTATGTACATGAAAATACATGCAATAGTTGTGGTATGTATATGTATAAAAGTTCGGATGCCGATGTGAGGCGCAACAAATTTCTCGGTTACTTTATGGCATTTGGTGATTTTGAAAATGCTATAATAATTGATAATGTAGTCACATATTCCGAAGCGCATCCTAACCTTAGGTTCTGCTGGTCTTACCGTTTTAAAAATGTGACAGGTTTTGCAAGTGGTAATTATTTAGGAGATGTTCTCGAAGAATTACCATTATCTGAAACAACGCCTTACACCATGCAGTGTGTGGTTGACGGCTGGTAGCCAATGTGCATTTAATTAAAGATTAGTTTACCTGTTATCAAAACAAAACGACCGTCTTAGTGGCTTCATTTGAATTGTTGGTGAACAATCGAAGACAAAATTTACTATCTTCCATAAATTACGCGATTGATTATTAACTAATTAAGACAAGCACTTATGGCAGATCAAAAAGATTTGGATTTTACGTTTATGTTTAGCAATTAAAGACTTTTTATTTTAAAGATTATTAATTTCAGCATCCAACCAAATTAACCTCCTATTTATCCAATTTATAAGATAATCCTTTTCTTCCGTATATGTATTACCAACAAAATTATTAGGCCATACATATTGCCCTAAAACGGGCCATTTCGCATAATTTTCCTGGATACTATTCGATAATGTAAGCGTTTCTAAATAGCCGTCTATTTTTTTTGAAATACTTGGATTAGAAAATTGGTTACCACGCAACTCTATCCAATGCGCTTTTAATTGCGATACAAATGCTGGGTCTTCTAACAATCGATCCCACCAAAACGGGATTTGCCAAAAATCTTCTGGGCAACGTTCATTAAATTTATAAGCCCATACATTAGTTTCTCCACCACCACAATAATTTGCATTACCAAAAGCTAAGTTAAAATCCCATATAGGTCCCATTTTAAGTTTTTCGTTTTTGTCTTTTACAAGCCATGTACTTAATCTATAACCATCTACATTGTTTGATAATTCATTTAACAAAAAGAATTCTATAAAACTTTTTGTATCTATATAAGCAGCATATCCTGTACTTGGATTCATAAAATCATTACTTGCTAACACATTTTCAAAAGAAGCTAAATAATTACCTATATAGGTTCTTTGTTCCGTTGTAATATCTACTTCATCCGGTGTGTCATATAAAAAATGAATTTTTTGTCCTGAATTTGAATTTTTGGGAGCATATGTAGATGTAATCGAATTTGTACTTGTATAAAAACCATCAGCTTTGTCAATCTTAAGAATATAGCCTCCAGTAAGATCTTCACCACTATTCTCATCAATTTTTAACTTGTTAATATTAATACGATTAACATCTCTTTTTAGTTTTTCAAATAGTACATAAACACCATTATAAGAATCATTAATTGTAACATCTACAAATTTTGCTCTACTAGCATAGCGTCCAATTTCTCTAGACAAATCATAAATAAGTATATTACGAAATAATGATTTATCACTGTATGGCGCATATAATATCCAATCTTCTTCTTCAGGGAAACCAAGCAATGACACACTCAGATCTTCGTTTAATGCATCTCTGGTTTCGAATCCAAATTGTTTTTTAGGAAACAATTGAGAAGAAGAGCCTCTAATTTCTATACCTATTGCGCCTTGATAATCTATGACATCATTTTCTGTAATAGTCATTTCAGCATTAATTTTGGGTTCGTCGACAATTTCACCTCCATTAGTATTTATAAATACATGTCCAATTTTCTTTATAAGAGGTGTTTCAACAATTGATTCTTCTATGGGATCTATGGTATTATCGCAAGAAAAAATACCGAGCGCTATAAAACTAAGAAGCATACTATATGCTAATTTTTTCATTGAATTCAGAATTGGATTAGCTCAAATATAATGAATATTATCAACTCAACATATGATGATAATTTTACTTAGAATCAAAACAAAACTATCCCCAGAATGCTTTGATTTGAATAGTTGAAATACAAACGAAAACAAATTTCACTACCTTGATGGCATTATGCACTTATTGCCTATCTAATTCAAAACAACACTTATGGCAGATCAAAAAGATTTGGATTTCACTTATACTACGATCGATAAGATATTTCGCCTAAGTATGGGAGAAACCGGCGATTATAGCGGCGCAAAATACGACGGAGACTTTTCCATGACGCTGGAAGCAGCTCAAAAAGCAAAGCATACGTTTATTGCAGATAGCCTGAACATTACCAAAGGCAGTAAAGTACTGGATATGGCATGTGGTTGGGCGCCTTTTACACGTTATATTACCGATGAAAGAGGTGCAGATAGTATTGGTTTAACACTCTCACAAGGTCAAGCAGACGCTTGCCAGAAAAATGGTTACAATGTGATGGTGAAGGATTGTCGTGACGTAAAACCAGCTGATTTCGGCACGTTTGATGCCATTACCTGTATTGGCGGACTGGAACACTTTTGCTCGGTTGAATCATGGCAGGCAGGTAAGCAGGAACAGGTTTATCGCGATTTTTTTAAAACACTCTACGATTTATTACCAGTTGGCGGGCGGTTTTATATGCAGACCATGACCTTTAGCAAAAATATGATCCCATTTGATGAATTGGATGTGAATGCCGAAAAAGGGTCTACAGCCTATATTATGGCGCTCATGGTAAAGCAATTTCCTGGGTCCTGGCTTCCGTACGGTCCCGAAATGGTGATAAAATGTGCGGAACCCGGATTTAAATTAATTTCCAAAAGTAGCGGAAGACTGGATTATATAGAAACAATTGCGCAATGGCGAAAGAAATTCAGAAAATTTCATTTAAAAAAATACGGGCTCTATCTATCGCTTATTCCAAGGTATTTTATGGATAAAGAATTCAGGCATCTGGTCGCCGTTTTTAAAGTAAGCCCTAACAAAGTCTGTTTTGAAACTGAAGTCATGGACCATTACCGCTTGGTATTCGAGAAAGTTTAGAGTTCTTAAAAACAAAAAAACCATCTATTAAGATGGCTTTTTTGTATGTAATATTATGGGTTCGCTAAATTAAGCCTTACGCACTTTTACTGCGTTTAATCCCTTATCGCTTTTTTCTACTTCGAATGTCACTTGATCATTTTCTCTAATTTTATCTATTAAATTTGTAGAATGAACAAATATTTCTTCATCAGAATCTTTTAATTTTATAAAACCAAATCCTTTGGAATTATTAAAAAATTTAACGGTACCTTCTTTCGTTTCAGCTACTTTATTAGTATTCATTAATTTATTTATAAATTCTTTTATCATTATTCTTTATTTTTTATTAAACAATACTTACTTCTTGCTTTTCTCCCAGTAATCGAAGCATCTTTGTATGGGCACAAATGGCATGAAACATTGATTTTTTAACATGATATGGCATACCAAATTCTTGAGCAGTGTCCGATACAATTTTTGTTAAATTTTTATAGTGTACATGGCAAACATCTGGCAATACATGGTGCTCTACCTGATAATTTAGTCCACCGATTAACCAAAATAAGATAGAACTATTTGGTGAAAAGTTGCTTGTAGTCGCTAATTGATGTCCGTACCAATTATCGTCTATAATGCCTTGATCATTAGGCAAGGGAAAATCTGTAGCCGGCATAATATGCGCTATTTGAAAAACAACGCTAACCAAAATACCAGTAACAAAATGCATACTTATAAATGCTAACAATATAAGCCCCCATGAAAAAGGTAACATAATCATTGGAAGTATCAGCGCATAAGAATAATAAAGTAGTTTCCATGCAATCATACTTATGAGTGTTTTTTCATATTCATGTTTTTTACTTAAAAACCCCATCTCTTTGTAGCGCTTTAGGCGTACAAAATCTTTTGTGGTAATCCATGATATGGTCGATATACCATAAAAAAACCATATGTAAATGTGTTGAAATTGATGTACCCAATAATGTTTGGCATGTGGAGAAAATCTTAGAAAGAAAGGAGAATTAAGATCATCGTCAGCATGCGTCAATATTAGTATAGGTGTGATGCAAAACATTGTGCTGAATTTTCCAAATAGTTGAATTGGCACCAATAAGATTAAACGAATAGCCTAAGAGTTTATTGATCTTCTTGTTTTTTGAATAAGAACCGTGAATGGCGTCATGCATAACCCCCATTCCTATTCCTGCCATCCCAAATCCACTTAAAATATATAGTGTAAAAAGCAATCCAACAGATGTGGCCATTCCTGAAGCAAGTAGCATTAAAGGCACAAAAAATAAGCTCAACATGATTACGGTTTTTATAACCATAGTTGAATTGGCATTTCTGCTTTTATTGTTGGTTTTGAAATAAGTATTTACCCTTTTTCTTAGTGTTTTAGAGAAATTTGGGTGTATGTCTCTGGAAAATTTTAGATTATCGATGCTATTATTTTTTTATTAGTTTTTTGTTGCTTCAAGTATGGGAAATCATGTCGATTAAGAGTGGCGTTGATTAATTCTTAAACGAGATGATACATTGAAGTACTTTGACAAATCAGATTTTATAAACTGATTCCGTCTATTAAAAAAATGAGAAAGCAAAAGATTGATTAAAATGGTAAGAAATTAAAAAAGAAATGGCTGTCTAAAGAAATTAACAGTCCAAAGATAGGTTAAATAAGTGTATAATTTTATAAAAATATATTAAATCATTGATAATCAATATTATAAGTTATTAATTAAGCCCTTTTAAAATAATTTTATTGCTATGATGTATTAGGATGCATGCCATTTAAAAAAAATATTTAATCAATGGAATTATGTATATTACTATAAATTAAAAAACAATAAAATGAAATTCGTATTGTGCAGTTTATTTAGTTGTCTTTTTTTTCAAGGATTCTCACAAAACTACTTCGACGTTGTAAATTTAACTTACACCAATACACCATCCAACGATTTTGAAATTTCTAACAAACAAACCACCGTTGAAGAAATAGCTTTAGACCTTAATTTCCCCGTTGTAATTGACGACAAAACAATTTTACTTACCGGACTTTTTGCAAACAAAACAAAGGTACTTTTAGATGCTGATATACCGAGTATTAACTTGCAAGTTTTAGGTTTAAATTTTGGTATTAATAAAACTTTTAGCGATACATGGTCGGCAACATTCATGGCGTTTACTAAAATAGCGTCCGATAAAATTGAGTTCACTAATGACAACCTTCAATATGCATTTCTATCGCTATTCACCAATAAAAAAACAGCTGATTTAAAGTACCGATATGGCGTGTATGCTAATACCGAAAAATACGGCCTTATTGTAGTGCCTGTTTTTGGTTTGTATTACGTGAGTAATAACAAAAAGTTTGAAGCCGATTTAAACTTACCTATTATTGCTGAAATCAATTATAATATAAATACTAGAGTTTGGGTTGGAATGCGTTTTGATGGCCTTGGCACGACCTACAATTTAACCAATCAAAATTATTCCCCAACTGGCGCTTATGTTTCTAAAACCTCTAATGAATTAGTGAGTTATTTGAGATTTAAGCTTAGTAAATCGCTCTATATAGATACGAAAGTTGGCTATGCTATCAGCAGAAATTTTAAAGTATTCGATACTGATGATAAAATTGATTTGGCAGTAAGTGCTTTCTATATAGGAGATAACAGAACTCAATTAAACGAACGCTTTAAAGATGGGGCTATTTTTAAAGTTGAGTTATTCTATAGACTTCATTTTGATTAAGAAGTTAAAATATGTTTATAATACAGAAAACCCAGACATTCAATTTTACGAATAAAACATCTGGATGTTTAATAAATAATTTTTAAATAAAAACTCTACATTATTTGTTTTTTAGCTCCTCTATTTTCACAACAGGACTTAATGCACGCTCTGTCTTTGCAATAGTTTTGGCATCAAGAACAAGCGTCTTTTTAAGTTTTGCTGTATTTACATCGCTTGATATTATGAGCTCGTACATACCCTTGTCTAACTTCCATGAATGTGATGGGGTGTCGTAATACCCAAAATTATTAACATTGGTTTTGATGATTATTTTTTGCGATTCACCAGGTTTTAATAAATTAGTTTTTGAAAACCCTTTTAGTTCTTTGGTTGGTTTTTCAACTAAGCCTTTAGGACTTGCAACATACAATTGAACTATTTCTTTTCCATCAACTTTTCCACTATTTTTAACGGAACATTCTATAATTAGTTCATCGTTCTTTTTAGTAAGAGTGATTTTTGAGTATTCAAATGTAGTATAGGAAAGACCAAAACCAAACGGATAAGACGTTTCTATATTAAAAGAATCGAAATAACGGTAGCCTACATAAATTCCTTCTTCATAAACTTCCTCAGATGGAATTCCCTCTATAGGGTTTGCCGGTTTTTTAGCATTTGGATCTAAAGCTATTCCAGGGAAATTTTTACTCGATGCTGCGTCAGTAAAAGCATTTGGAAAAGTAACTGTCAACTTTCCAGATGGATTTACTTTCCCAGAAACTATGGAAGCTACGGCATTTCCTTGCTCTTGTCCTGCCTGCCAAATAAGTAATATACTATCGGGTAAATGTTTCCAGTTTTTAGTCTCAATTACGCCACCAATATTCAGTATTACTACGAATTTCTTATCTCTTGATTTAAAAACGGCACTTAGGTTTTCTATCAATTCCAATTCATTGGCAGTTAACTTAAAATCGCCTTCAACTGTTCTGTCTTGAAACTCGCCTGAGGTTCTTCCTAAAGTAAAAATAGCGACATCATTTTTATCGGCAATAACTTCTAATTCTTGTACAGTCCATGATTTTTCAGCTACTAAAACGTCTTTTTCAAAAAAGAATCTTTTAGGTGGTATTTTCGATTTTTCAACAGAAATATAGTGCTCGTAAGTTGTAGATAGATTATTGTCAATCTTAAATCCTTCATTATTCAATCCTTCAAAAACCGAAATCATATAGGCTTTATTTACATCACCACTACCCGTTCCTCCTGAAATAGATTCATAAGATGTAATTCCGAAAAGTGCGATATTTAAACTGTTGTTTAATGGTAACGCATCGTTGTTTTTTAATAAAATCATCCCTTCTGAACCTGCAGTTCTGGCTATGATTTTGTGCTTCTCTAAATCAGGTTTATTGGTGGGTTGATAATTTTTGAAAGAAGGTGTTTTATAATATTGTTTTAAAATGTTTTTAACATTTCTATCTAATATTTTTTCATCAAGTATTCCATTATTAACGGCTTCTAAAATAGCTTTAGATTGTACGTTGGTTCCAGGCATTAACAAATCATTTCCTGCTTTCATTTGCGCTACGGCATCTGCTCCGGCAAACCAATCAGTCATTACAAAACCATCATAACCCCATTCTTTTCTTAAAATTTTATTTAATAAATCTTCATTTTCTGAAGCATAGATGCCATTAATTTTATTGTATGAAGACATTACAGACCAAGGATTACTTTCCTGTAACGCAATTTCAAAACCTTTCAGATAAATTTCTCTTAATGCACGCTCGCTTACAACGGTATTAAGTGCTGTTCTATTGGTTTCTGAATTATTAGCCACAAAATGTTTAATGGTAGCACCAATACCTTGAGATTGCACACCATTTACAAATGCTGCCGTTATTTTTCCGCCTAAAACTGGGTCTTCAGAATAATATTCAAAGTTTCTACCTCCTAAAGGATTGCGTTGAATATTTAACGCTGGCGCTAATAGAAAATCAACACCATATTCTTTTCCTTCATTTCCAAACGCTTGTCCTACACTATTTATAATTTCCAAATTCCAGGTAGACGAGAGATTTGTTGCAATAGGAAATGCCGTTGCATAAAATGTTTGATTGGGTTCATTTTCTCTTGTTGGACTAATTCTTATTCCTGCAGGACCATCGGCAAATACAACTGCGGGGAAACCTAATCTTTTATTAGTATAACTTGTTCCTGCTGCTCCGGGAATTTTATCACTGTTTACGCCAACCGTTGCGGTTGGAGCTTCACCAGTTCCAGAAACTCCAGGAATATTCATGCCTGTTCCTAGAACTAAATAGACCTTTTCTTCCAGCGATAAACCATCAACTATTTGATTAATTTTTTCTTCTGAAACTTGCGCATTTAATTGAATTGAAAATGCAATAAATAAAATTGGTAATAATCGTGTCTTCATAATGAGTAAATTTATTTGATAAAATTACTCACCCGTATCAAGATGACAATTGACATATGTCAATAAAAACAGATATTATTCTTTTGCTCTGATTCTACTTAATGTTTCTTTAGTAATTCCCAAATAGGTAGCGACATATTGTAATGGAACTATTTTAAGTATTTCAGGTTGGTCTTTTAATAAATTAATATAACGCTGTTCAGCGGTTTCAAATTGAATAGAATCCATTCTTATTTGAGAACCAATCAAGGAACCGGAAATAAGTTCGATAAAAAGATTGGCCACTTCCAGATTGGTTTTTCTTAATTTTTCGAATCCGACTTTTGATATTGCTAGTATTTCAGAATCTTCAAGCGCTTCAATAATTAATTTACTGGGTATTTCTTCAAAATAACTTGAAATAGAGAAGCAAAAATGTTTCTCTTTAGCAAACCATTCGGTAATGTCTTTGCTGTTTTTATAATAGAAAATTCGTAAAAATCCTTCGTTAATAAAGTATAAATGCTTGCACGTTTCTCCGTAATTTAAAAGAAAATCTTTTTTTCTGACTTTTTTTACCTGTATATATTGGGAGAGCAATAATTTACTAGAGTCGCTGAGTGGACTAACATTATTTAATATGTTTAAAAACTCTGTGTGCATAATTGCATTTTAATTAAACAAATATAAATAAATTACTTCCTCCTGCATTCAAATAAAAAAATCCCGCTAAAAGCGAGATTTTTAAGTTTAGTTAGTCTAGTTATTTTATTGAAGAATTGGAGATTTTTTTTCAATTCTAAAATTCCTGGTTGCCACTAGCATACCATTTTCTTTTTCTGGTTTTAATATACTTTGCACCACAAGCGCACGGCATTCGAGTGTCAAGTCTGGTAATAATGGGTCGTCATTAAAAAAGAATGAATTTAATTCTTGTTCTGGTTGTCCCGGTACTTTAACAATGCGTTGTATTTGTTTTAACTCTTTTACATAATGATTATCTCCTGGAATAAAGGTGTAAAATGTGTAACGACCATCGGCATCGGTTTTAATCCAAGCTCTGTGATATACATAGCGTTTGCGGTTGCTATCTTTTTTCAATTTATAATCTCCATTCTCATCTGGCTGACAGATATACAAAATGACATCTTGTGCAGGTGTTTTACCATCCTTTTCATAAATTGTTCCTGTAATTTTTAGTTTATTAACTTTTGAATCAAAATCTGGAATAGTGTCGGTATTGTTTAAATTGTGCTCAGAATAATCGTAAATTGGACTTGTTTTATCAGAATTTTGCGCAATTATTACGCTGCTAAAAAATATAAAACAAACGGCACAAATAGAGGGAAATAAATTTTTCATGAGGGAATAGATAAATTAATTTGCATAAAAATAATTATTTATTGTCTTTAAATAGTATAAACGGTATGAACGCTTTGTTTTTTCGTTAAAATGACTAATTATCGACGAAATGCAATCATGTTTTATTTAATGTAAGAAGTTATTTTTGAGAGTTTTGAAATTAACTACATTTACAAAAAGACTGTTTGCTTAGTCAATCCTTATCGAGTTAGCGATAAAAAATTTTAAAAATAACTGATAAAAGTCATCAATTAAGTTAAGTAAAAGTTGCTATTTTGCTCGATTTTAAAAAAATATAAAATGAATACTATAAAATTAGGAAATCCTGCCGTTGTAGGTTTATCAGGGTTTGGTTTAACAACCTTATTATTACAATTTCATAACTTAGGATGGTGTGGCTTAGGTCCCATAGTAGCCATGGGATTTGTTTTTGGAGGATTAGCACAATTGGTTGCTGGCTTTATGGAACAAAAAACCGGAAATAACTTTGGTTTTGCTGCTTTTTCAAGTTATGGGGCTTTTTGGATTGGGTTAGGCGTTATTTGGATACTAAACCACTTCGACCTTTATACATCGTCTAAAACTGATGTCGGTTTCTATTTAATAGCTTGGACTCTATTGACTATGATTTTTTGTATTGGTTCTTTGTTTATACACACTGCTATGGCTATTACATTTATTACCTTAACAATTGGTTTTATTCTGTTGGATTTAGCACATTTTGGTTATCCTGATATGACAACCTATGCAGCATATGTTTTAATAATCTGTGCATTAAGTGCTTGGTATATGATGGCCGCTATTATTATAAATGATGTTTCAGGAAAGCAACTTTTAAAAGTAGGTAAACCCTGGATAAAGCTGAATTGATAAATCATTTTTTAAACTACTACCCTTTTGTTATTACAAAGAGTTAAATATAAAACTCAAAATAGTCCATAAAGGATTTATTTTGAGTTTTATTCCTTTTACTCACTTTCATATTTAATTTTTGTTCGATAAGTAAAGAGTATAGGTCAATAAATTTATTTTATAACTAAAAAAGAATGAATGTTCATTTTTAATATTATCTTTGTACTATAATTAAAACAAATATGGCTACACTTCAAAAAAGCATAGATAAACGCAACGCGCTTATAAAGGCAACCATCGAGCTTGTAAATAATAATGGTTTTCATGCAACGCCTATGTCTAAAATTGCTAAAATGGCAAAGGTATCTCCTGCAACAATATATTTATATTTTGAAAACAAACAAGATCTTGTTAACCGAACGTACATAGAAGTAAAGGAGAAATACACGAAATATGCATTTGAAACCTATTCTGAAGAAATATCGGTTGAAAAAGGTTTTGAATTGATATGGAAACGGATTGCCGACTTTAAGCTAAAGGACTGCGAAAATGCCATGTTTTTAGCACAATGTGATAATACACCAATGATTGATGAACAAAGTAGACAAGAAGGCATAAAACACCTGCAACCACTACTCGACCTTTGGGAACGTGGTAAAAAAGATGGTATAATAAAACCTATATCAGATTACTTACTGTATGCGTATTCCATTAACCCATTATCTTTTTTAATGATGGCTCAAAAACGAGGTGCCATTTCAGTTAGATAAAACACATATAGAAGAAGCGTATCAATCTGCTTGGAGTAGTATAAAACATTGTAATTAAGATGAAAAAAACAGCCATTATTTTAGGAGCTACAGGTTTAACCGGTAATTTATTGCTTCACAAATTGATAAATGATGATAGATATAAAACTATCAAATTGTTTTCACGAACAAAGATTGACGGACTGCCTTCAAAAGTTAAACAGTTTATAGGTAATCAATTGAAGTTGGAAGACTTTAAAGAGGATTTTACTGCTGATGAAGTATTTTGTTGTATTGGTACAACTTCTAAAAAAACACCAGATAAAAATTTGTACAAACAGATAGATTATGGCATTCCGGTTGCAGCTTCCAAACTTTCAAAGGAGAATAATATACAAACGTTTTTAGTAGTTTCTGCTATGGGAGCGAATATAAAAAGCCAGGTGTTTTATAATAAAACTAAAGGTGAAATGGAACAGGCAGTGTTACAACAACACATTAAAAACACCTTTATTTTAAGACCTTCACTTATTGGAGGACAACGAAAAGAAAGCAGGTTATTAGAAAAAATAGGACTATTTGTTTTTAAAATAGTACAACCACTTTTTATTGGAAAATTAAAAAAATATAAAATAATTCATGCAGATAATATTGCTCAAGCCATGTTAAACTTAGCAAATAATTATAGTACGAATGAAAAAGTGATTACATCAGAAAAAATTAAAGAAATAGCAAATAATTAATAAATATAAAATCAACAAATGGAATTATTAGATAAATTAAATTGGAGATATGCTGCAAAAGCAATGAATGGTAAAAAAGTATCTCAAGATAAAATTGACAGAATTATTGAAGCTGCACGTTTAGCACCAACCTCAAGTGGTTTACAACCTTTTGAGATTTATGTTATCACAAATCAAGAGATAAAAGAAAAAATAAAACCAGTAGCTTGGAATCAATCTGTAATTACAGACTGCTCTCACCTACTCGTTTTTGCCGCTTGGGATACATATACTGCAGATAGAATCAACTACATGTTCGATTTAACAAACGATATTCGTGGTTTTAAAAACGAAGGTTGGGAAAATTACCGTCAGATGTTATTAAGTTCTTATCCTCAAAAGGATGCAGAAGCAAACTTTAATCATGCAGCAAAACAAGCTTACATCGCATTTTCGCAAGCTATTACGGCTGCGGCTTTTGAAGGTGTAGATGCAACACCTTTAGAAGGATTTGATCCTGACGCAGTCGATAAGATTTTAGGCTTACGTGAAAAAGGATTACGTAGTGCCGTTTTATTGCCAATTGGTTACAGAAAAGAAGATGGAGATTGGTTAGTAAATCTTGTAAAGGTTAGAAAACCTACGGAAGATTTGGTAACTGTAATTGAGTAAAAAGTCTATTATAGAAAATAAAGAAAAAGAACATGAACAATTTTGAATTTAAAAATCCGACCAAAATTATTTTTGGAAAAGGAACTATAGAAAAACTTGCGAACGAAATACCTAACGAGGCCAAAGTATTACTGCTTTATGGAGGCGGAAGTATTAAGAAAAACGGAATTTACAACCAAGTTAAAACAGCTTTAGCAAATGTAGATGTTACTGAGTTTGGTGGTATTCCTGCAAATCCAGAATATGCTGTTTTAATGAGCGCTTTAGAAGTAATTAAAGAAGAAAATATCACGTATTTATTAGCTGTTGGTGGTGGTTCAGTTATCGATGGTACTAAATTTTTATCTGCAGCAGCTTTATTTGATGGCGATACTCCTTGGGATATTTTATCCAAAAACATTCGAACTGAAAAAGGAATGCCTTTTGGTACGGTGTTAACGTTACCTGCAACAGGATCTGAAATGAATTCAGGAGCTGTAATTACAAGATCAGAAACTAAAGAAAAACTAGCTATGGGTGGGCCAGGTTTATTCCCTGAGTTCTCCATATTAGATCCTCAAGTAATTGCATCCATTCCAGAACGTCAATTAGCAAATGGTTTAGCAGATGCTTTTACGCACGTTTTAGAGCAATACATGACCTATCCAATGGGAGCATTATTACAAGACCGATTTGCCGAAAGTATTTTACAAACTTTAATTGAAGTAGCGCCAAAAATAATCAATAATCCTGCAGACTATAAAGCGGCTTCTAATTTTATGTGGAGTTGCACCATGGCCTTAAACGGATTAATTCAAAAAGGAGTACCTACAGATTGGGCTGTTCATGCCATGGGACATGAGCTAACAGCATTATTTGGAATCGATCACGCACGTACTTTAGCCGTAATTGCACCAAGCCATTATAAATATAATTTTGAAGCTAAAAAAGAAAAACTAGCGCAATATGGTGAACGTGTTTGGGGTATTACTGAAGGAAGTATTGACGATAAAGCTTATACGGCCATTGAAAAAACAGTATCTTTTTTCCATGAATTAGGAATTGATACAAAACTATCGGATTATACTAAAGATTACGAAGGAACTGCAGAAGAAATTGCTAAACGTTTTACAAATCGTGGTTGGTTAGGATTAGGAGAGCATCAATCTTTATCGCCAGATATGGTAGAGAAAATTGTAAAAATGTCTTATTAACGACTTGAATAACAGTAAAATAATTTATAATACTTAATTTCAAAAAATATTATTAAAAAATAAAACCAGAACCGATGATGTTCTGGTTTTATTTTGCAATTAAATTTAATAAGGCTAAACTAAGATAAGCTTGTATTTAATTCTATAGTTGTATTTAAAAGTTTAGAAACTGGGCAAACTTCTTTTGCTTTCGTTGCTATTTGTTTAAATTGATCCTTGCTTATATCAGGTACTTTACCTACTAAATTTAAAGCAATAAGAACAATATTGCCATCTTCAAACGTTACGGTTGCAGATACATCTAAGGTGGTTGCCGTAAAACCTGCCTCATTTAGTAAAAAACTTAGCTGCATAGCAAAACAACCTGCATGAGCTGCACCTACTAATTCCTCAGGGTTCGTACCTGCACCGTTTTCAAATCGTGTGTGAAATGAGTATGGTGTTTCTTTAAGTACGTTACTTGCAGTTGTAACTGTTCCTTTTCCATCTTTACCGCTACCTTTCCATTGAGCGCTGGCTTTTCTTGTAAATTTCATAATTATATATTTATTGGTTATTAAATGGTGCTACTGCACCTGTGTATTGTATTAAAAATCGAGAAGTACCGCGAAGTGTCATAGCACTATTTAAATTAGGAAATAGTTTTATAAACACATTAAAATTTTCTGTATTGCTTTTAGCTTCTAAATTTATATCAAAACTATTGTCCTTATTCTTTACTGCCTGATAGTTTTTAATCAAACCATTAAATTCAATAGCGCTATCACCACCTCCATAAGCAACATTCATTTGGCGTTCTCCAAAATAAGGTAAGTAAGATGTGATACTGTCTCCGGAAATGCGTAAAAAGTTGTAATTCCCTGTTAAATTAATACTTCCTGCCGAACTTCCAGGTTGTAATATTCCTGAACTTAATACCTGTTGCATGGCTGTAGTGACCTGTGGACGTGCCCAATTAGACTCAATCCTAAATTGTTTATTTGTGACCATTGTATTAAAGGCGTCCAGTTCCGTTGGGCTAATTGTAGCTTTAGACGACTTACATGATATAGTCAGCATTATAAAAACCCCAATAAGCAAATAAATAGATTTCATTTTTACTTTATCATAATCTCTAAAGTACTAAATACTTGTAAATTTACGTAATAACAAAACGTTAAATAAAATTAACGAATAAAGCTTTTTGATTTTAGTCCAAATTGTTCGAATGTTTCATTATAAATTAGAATATTTATGAGTCGAAACGCAGATTTATTTGTTTCAAAATCAATATAATCCCAAAAAACACGGCCAACATAATTTGTTTTATAGTCAACGTAACTAAGTATACTTGAAAATATAATAAGTACCGAGCTGAGTAATATCATGGTGGCTGTAGTTATTTTAAGCTAAATTAGTTTTATAAAAAATTGCTTTAAAGGAATTTAATAAAAATAATCAATGCCACTTTATAAAAAGAAAAGACATATTGCCATAGTGGCGCTTCCCCTGGTAGGAATGTGTTTGTTTGTTATTCTATTCTTGGTAGCAACTTTGCAATTCACAACTGGATTGGAAACTTCTGCCCGTGGGTTGGGTTTTAATTTTAAAGAAAATTATTTATGTGATTTGCTTAATATTAATACTTTAGACGGAGCTATAAATCCTGCGCATATAACAGCACGCATCGCATTAATAATAATTTGTTTTAGCCTGATATTATTTTGGTATGAGCTTCCTAAATTGTTTCCTGTAAAAAGTAACACACTAACAATTATGCAGGTTACGGGAATAATATCTATGGTAATTTTATTGTTTCTGGCAACTGGTAATCATGATGTTATTATTCGTATTTCAGGTTTTTTTGGATTGTTTGCGGTTATTTCAATCTTAATAGAACTTTATAAGGCAGATTTATTTGGGCTCTTTATATTTGGTTTTTTCTTTCTAGCCTTGTTTTTAACTAATTATTACATTTATGAAACTGGCATTATGCTGGAGCGTTTGCCGTTAATACAAAAAATTACTTTTGCAATATGTTTAAGCTGGTTTGCTTTATTAAATAGCACTTTATATCTGCACTTAAAGCATAGCAATTATTAACACAAAATAGAATCTAAATTTTCTAGTTTGATTTTATATGTACATCTAATTGCGGGAACGATATAACAATATTGTTTGTATTAAATTTTTTATTGATAATAAGACGTATATCACTTTTTACTTTTTCTATTCTAAAAATATTATTACTAAAAAACAACACTTGAAAATCTAAAGATGAGCTTCCAAAACTCACTAATCGGGCATCAATTAGTTTTTTGTCGAACTTATCAGGATGCTCTAAAACACTTTCAATTAATAATTGTATTACTTTATCCACATCACTTCCATAAGCAACACCAACATCTATTCTAAATCTTGTTTTTTTAGATTGATGGCTCCAGTTAATTACCTTGTTCGTTGTGATTGAGGAATTGGGGATAATTATTGAAATATCATCTCTATTCAACCCTTTAGATGTGCGTAAGCCAATATCTTGAATTTTAACCACATCGCCATCAATTTGCAAAATATCACCAATTTTTATAGAACGTTCTGATAGTAAAATAAATCCAGAAATCACGTCATTAAAAGTTTGCTGCAGTCCTAAGCCAATACCAACAAGTAATGCGGTAGAGCCCGCTATTAAGATGGTTACTTTTACACCTATAGTTTCTAGCAAAAGTCCAAAAACAATGACCCATATAATATATTTTACTATTTGAAATAAAGCATAAAATGTACCTTCGTCAAGTTTTTGATATTTGTAGCGTGCAAAGAGTAGTTTTTTAATAAACCAAAGAATAATTTTAGTGCTAACAATAATCAGGAGTATAGTGGCTATTTTATAAACCTTAATCGAATATTTGTCAAAACTTAAAATTTCAAAATTTAGAATATCCCTTAAGGTTTCTAAAAAATTCTGTTCCATAGCATTTTGGATATAAAATTATAAATATGAGTTGCTTAAATCGCTTAATTTGGAATTATAATCTTTTATTACTTGTAAAGTTACACTATCCTTTTCATATACGCTATACCAGCCTTGAGGTTCGTGCGCTGGGTCTCCAATAAATTCTAAATGATTGTTTGAAACTGCTCCTGGTGTATTCACATTGCCAAAACCGCCCCAAGCCCAAAAATTACAACCAACAAAATTGGTTTTTCCTTTTACATTCACTAAAAGAATATCAAAAATATCTTTAAAATATTGATTTCTATGTCCAACAGATGCACTCTTTATTATAATCTAAATTATCTCTGGAAATACCGAATTCTTCTAACACCAAAGGTTTGTTGAAAGTATTCGCAATCGCTAAATGTTCATTAATATAGTTTTTAGCTTTTTTTAATGCTTTATTATAAGTTCGGCTGTGTTTTTTTGGATTATACCATTCCCAATTTTGTATCCAGATATGAATGGTTATATAATCTAGAGTTTCAAATTTATAATCAGATAAACTATTGTTATTTGTAAACCACGGAAATGGGGTATTGCCCTCCCCTCCTATCGTAACCAGTTGATTTGGAGCGTGTTTTTTTATAATTAGACTTGAATTTTCTATCCATTTAAGATATTCTACTTGATTTTGAATGGCATAGGGTTCATTTGCTAACTCCCAGCTCATAATGGTTGTGTCTTCAAAATAAGACCGTTGAGTAATAGTATTTACGCGATTGATTATTGATACTACATGATTGTTGTAAGCATTTACTGCCTCATTATTAGTGTAAAATTGGGCTGTAAAACGCATGTATTTTTCCCAATCATTTGTATCGTTTGGATATGGAATAGCTTCACCAGTCACCCAAGATAAATATTGTGATAAACCACCAGACCAATACCAGAAATTGCTCAAACAAATAGCCGCATGCATATCTCTTTTTTGCATTTCGACTAATAAAAAATCTAAACCTTCCAAAACATCTTCATTATAAATGCCTAATTCTGGTTGCATGGAAATTGGAATACTATATGGTAAATTATCGGGTCCTTCAGAACCAGCCATGATTCTTAAATTACGTACGCCATTTTGATTTAAAGTATCAAGCTCTTTTAATAAACGAGCTCTATCACCTGATTCTTTTGCGCCTAAATGAGCACCATACCAAAAATTGGTGCCGATAAAATGATAAGGTAAGTTATTTTTTATGAATTGATTGCCTTCAACTTTAATAAACATAAAACTTAAGTGTTAGTTATAAACTAATTTATGCAATAAAAAGTAGAAAAGTCAAATCTATTTAAGAATGGTATTTATCGATTTAATCCAGTCTTCGATAGTTGTTGTATTTGTGTCTATAGCGACACTTCCGTTTCCATAAGGCATATATACGTTTAAATTTGTAACCGAAAAGAACCCAACACAGGGCGTTAATGCGGCACTGGCTAAATGCATCACACCGTTGTCTGCTGCGATAAATACAGATGTATTTTTAATAATTGCGCCCATTTCACGAACGTCCTTACTATAAAAAGTTGGTGCTTTAAATGAAATTTTAGAGATATTTTCAATTGGCAACATTTCAATAATATTATAATCGGGATATTCTTTTTGAAGTCGTGCATAAAAAGTATCCCACCAAACTTCAGAATAACATTTGCTGCCTGTCGCATTGGTATAAATACATATTGTTTTTTTATCGTTTTTAACAATAGATTTTAAAATTTCCTTTCCTTTAGACAATTCAGCATCACTTAATTTTATATTCAGTAAAGGAATATCAATAGAATTTCTTTCAATCCCGAGTTTTGTTAAATAACGACGCAAATTATAAATTGGATATTTTGAAATGTGCAAATGATCGGGATATTGCTTTTGAATATCTTCATGAACATCACCAAAAACTTTATAAGTTGCATTAGCAATCTGGGTTAATAATCTGCCAGATGAAGAATCTTTATCACCATTAATAACCAAATCGTAATGTGTCCTTCTAATCGAAATCCAGTCTTTTGAATACTTGAACAACTCATTAAATGGTTTTTTTGGTAGCTGAATTATTTTATCAACTTCCGGATAGTTTTGAAAAACGATGGGCGCAACACCACCTTTTACAAACAAATCTATTTTGCAATCTGGGAAAGTATCTATAACCTCCTGTACCAAAGGTGTTAAAAGCAATTGATTTCCTAAGCGATGATTAGGTCTAATTATTAACACTTTTTTTATCTCAATCTTTTTTGACGGATCTAATTTAGGATCAGAATGTGAACTACCAATACGTTTGGTAATTTGATGCATAAATTTTCTTCTTACCCTATTAATATCTTGTTTTAATCCCATAATTTGATTATAAATTTGAAGATTTTTTGACCTGTAAAATACATATTAGCATATAGATGAACAAATATTAATGGTTTAGAATAACTACACTTTTTCTTTTAATCTGCCTTTATACCAAACATTTAAAACTAATCCACCGATAATTAATGCCATTCCTAATAAACTCCAAAAAGTGTAAATTTCGCCAAATAAAGTAGCGCCCAGTATTACTGTAAACACAACTTCTATATATTTTAAAGGGGCCATTAAGTTAGTTGCAGCGTTTTGGAAAGCTTTGGTCATAAATAATTGTCCGTAATAGCCAAAAGCTCCTAAACTAAATAGATAAACCCACTCCATACCCTTTGGTGTTACCCAATGAGGGATAGAAAGCACGCCACCTAAAATAGTGGCAACAATCATAAAATAATTAACTACTACCACCGGATGTTCTGAATTTCCAATTTTATTAATAATTATATAAACCAAACCACTTAATACAGCCGCAAGTAATACTAAAATTAAACCGGTAGTATCTATTTGTGTATCAAGACCTTTTAATATAATAACCCCTACAAACGAAATAACGAAAAACAGCCATTGTAATGTTTTTATTTTTTCTTTTAATAAAAAAACCGCGAAAATTGCTGCGAAAATTGGTGCTATATAACGTAAAGACACCGCTGTCCCTACAGACAGGTATTTTAAAGACATGAAAAATAGCAACATAGAAAAAGCACCCGCTAAAGAGCGCAATACCATAAGCTTATTGTTACTGCTTATCATTGGAATTTTATATCTAATTAGATATCCAAATGTAAAAAACAAAGAACTAAGTGATCTGAAAAATACTATTTCATACGAACTAACATTTTTTAAATACTTAACTATAATATTCATGAATGCGAAAGCCAGCGAACTTACAATCATGTATTTAATGGCATTTTTAACGTCCATTCATTCTAGGTCTTAAAGTGCGTTTCGAATTTATAAAATACACACCAGTTAATAGAATTGAAGCAGCGATTATAGATTGCCCCGTTATTTGTTCGTCCAATATATACCAGCCTAAAATTAAAGCAATTACGGGGTTAACATATGCCGAAGTTGACACTTTTTCAGTAGAGACTTCCTTGAGTAAATAATTAAAAGCTGTAAATGCCACAATACTTCCAAAAATTATAAGTAATGCCATAGACCATTGTGCCGAAGAACTCCAAGCCAGAGGTGATGTCCATGTTTCGCCAAGTAGCAAACTGGCAATAAAGAGCATAATACCAGAAGTTATCATTTGGTAGCCTGTATTCACAAAGTAATTAGGCGCTAATTCTGCACGAGCTACAAATAAACTACCCGAACTCCAGCTAATTATGCAACTAAATATCATTAAAATACCAATTAAACTATGTTCTTGATATACTATTTGTTCTTGGCTTACTAATAAATACATACCAATAATACCAAGAGAGATGCCAATAATGGAACTTCGTTGTATTTGTTTACCATCAATCATTCGCATCATAGCCAGTACCATTAAAGGCTGGATGGATGCTATTAATGCCCCAAAACCACTATCTACATATTTAAGAGCCCAAACAAAAACGCCATTACCATACACCAAAAATAAAAAACCGGCAATAATATTGTTTTTAAGTTGCTTAGAAGTAATAGATAAATTAAGTTTCATCAATTTAGCTATTAAAAATATTAAAACAGAGGCCACTGTAAAACGTATAGACGCTAAATAAAGTGGTGAAACCTCTGTTACAACAATTTTATTAAGAAGGTATGTAGAACCCCAAATAACATAAATAGCAAAAAATGCAAGTATTATGAGAATGGTTTTACGAGGAATACTCATAAATTATTACAATAAACTATATAAAAATCTTTATATTTTTTTAACTCGTACAGCATTCATGCCTTTTTGACCACGCTCTAATTCATAAGTAACTTTGTCATTTTCTGCAATTGGCTCTAATAAACCACTAACATGTACAAAATATTTTTCTTGATTGATGCTGTCTAAGATAAATCCGAATCCTTTCGAAGTGTCAAAGAAAGATACTTTTCCCTCTTTTCCTGTTGGCTCTTCTTCTCCTCGATCTTCTTTTTTAGGAATACCTAACTCAATACTTTCTGCATCAACCTTAACTTTCATAGTAGGGTCTGGCGGAGTATCTGTTAAATTTCCATTATAATCTACATAAGCAAATTGAATCCCTTGTGGATTATCTTTTGCTTCTGCTTTACGAGCGTCTTTTTTCTTTTGCTTATCTTCTCGTTTTTTTAAGCGTTTTTTTTCTTTTTCGATTTTGTTAAATGTTACTTGCGATTTTGCCATTGTTTATGTTAACGGGTTTAGTTATATGATTATTTCTTTAATCTGAATATTCAATGCTTTTTGAATATCGTGTATTTTTTGTAATTCGCCAGGGATAATTAATGCTATAGAATATCCTTTTTTACCTGCACGCGCAGTCCTGCCACTTCTGTGTGTATAATATTCTAATTGCTCTGGCAGTTGATGATGAATAACAAATGCTAAATTGTATACATCAATACCTCTTGCTGATACGTCGGTAGAAATTAATACCTGTACATTCTCGTTTTTAAAGGCACGCATTACTTTCTCGCGTTCCTTTTGTTGCATATCGCCTTCTAAAGCGCCAACCGAAAACCCTTCATCAATCAATTTTTCGGTTAAATCTTTTGTGCCGGCTTTTGTTCTGCAAAAAATAATACCTCTTTCATTTGGTCTTCTACCTAATAATGTTACTAAGATATTAAATTTTTCTTTGATATTGGTGCTTATATACTGATGCGTAATATTGGCATTCACCAAATCTTCCTTATTTACTTCCACACGAATCGCTTTTGGCGACATATAGGTTTTAATAATTCGCTGAATTTCATCGGGCATTGTAGCCGAAAATAACCACGTATTTCGTTTACCTGTATTGTATTTTAAAATTTTATTCAAGTCTTCTTTAAAGCCCATGCTTAGCATTTCATCTGCTTCATCTAAGACTAAGGTTTTAACATTTGTGATATTAATATCACCTCGCTCTATTAAATCCAGCAATCGTCCAGGAGTGGCTATTATAACATGTGTTGTGCGTCTTAAATTCGAAATTTGTTTGTCAATTTTTTCACCGCCATAAACAGCTTCTGCAAATATTTTATCTTCGGAATACTTTGTAAACTTGAAGAGTTGCTTTTTTATTTGCTGAACCAACTCTCGTGTTGGCGCTAAAATGAGTGCTTGCACATCATTTGAAGAAGTATCTATATGCTGTAAAATAGGCAATCCATAAGCCGCCGTTTTACCAGTGCCTGTTTGTGCTAATCCAATAAAGTCTGTAGGAGATTCTAATAATACAGGAATTGCTTTTTCCTGTATATCTGTTGGGATTTTAATATCTAATTCTTTAAGAGCTTTTATAAAGTCTTTTTGAACCCCTAAATCTGAAAATGTTGGCATACTTATTTTTACGATTTTGCAAAGGTACGCCTTATTTTAGCGATGGTGTAATTAAATAGCTGATTTTATTATAGTATCAATCTTCTGGCGGATACCCATGAATACTTTCAAAGACTTCATCGAAATTTGAACGTAAATAAGAGTTTAGTTTTTTGCGGTAATCATCTTTCAGCCATTCCACAAAATTATAGGTGCTCTTACTTATACATTTGGTATATCGTTGAATTCTAAAATCAATATCATCACCTAACATTTTTGCAAGCGCTAAAGCATCATAAACATCTTCACTGTTTTCTGTACAAATTTTGGCATGTTGCTCTATAGAACGTTCTAAAACTACTTTGGTAGTTTCCCCATTTCTAATAGAATCAACATATGTTTTTTGAATATCGAAATAGACTTCTTTCGATTTTGAAAATTCGGCTCGTAATTCATCGGGCATTTCATATCTGAAATTGCTTTCTAATTCTTCATCACCTAAAATAGAATCTAAATAATAATTTGGTGATTTAAATATACGTTGCCAGTCTAAATCATCACCCCATGGTCCAAATCGGTGAAAATTATTTCCTAAATCTATAACGCTAAAAGTTTTTTTGTTTTTTAGAATACGCGAACCACGACCAATCATTTGATAATAAAGAGTCAACGACTTCGTAGCTCTGTTTAAAATAATACTATCTACGGTCGGTTCATCAAAACCAGTGGTTAAAATACTAACTGATGTTAATATGGCATCTGGCGTTTTCTTAAACCATCTAAGTATCATGGCGCGCTCCTTTTTGGTATTGGTATTATCTAAATGCGCAACGGGATAACCTGCTCTTCTAAAGGTGTCATAAACATGTAAAGAGGTGTTTATACCGTTATTAAATATTAAAGTTTTTTTACCTTTTGCACGTTCTTCGTAAGCTTGTATAAGCTTGGATAGCATGTCGTTATCTGTATATAGGTCTTCCGAAGATTTAACTGTATAATCACCATTTGCACCAACCACTAACGAGGTTAAACCAACATTATAAGTAAACATTTCGGCTTGTGCTAAAAACCCGTTTGCAATTAAAGATTCAATACTTTCACCAACAATTAATTCATCGTAATTATCCGTCATTGGTAATTCTATACTCGAACTTAACGGGGTTGCTGTAACTCCTAAAATAAACGACTGACTGAAAAATTTGAATAATTTAGTAAATGAATTGTAATGTGCCTCATCAATAATTACTAAACCAATATCAGAAATATCTAGTTTGTCATCAGTTAACCTGTTGTTTAAAGTTTCAACCATGGCCACAAAACAACTGTATTCGCCTTGGTCACTTAAATCTGCCTTACTATCTATAACCTTATTTACAACTTCAAATTCGGTAAGCATGTTTGAGGTTTGTTTGCACAACTCAATACGATGCGTCATTACCAACACCTTCTTTTTATGGTGTTTAAGGTACTGTCTAACTATTTCAGAAAAAATAACTGTTTTACCACCACCAGTTGGTAATTGGTATAGTAAGTGGTAATCGTCTGGCGATTCCTCAAACGCTTTAAAAATTTTATCGATAGCTCCTTTTTGATAGCTATATAAATCTTTACCGGCATTTCTTTCTTCTAATTCTCTTTTTGATATGGACATGTATCTAATATAAGGCGTGCAAAAATAACACCTTTAAAGGGTTTATCAAGAATTTTTGCTATGAAAATTTAAAATCATTTTAAAAATATGTTGGAATTAAATTGAAATTAAAGTTTACCACTGTATTTTTTAATGACAATTTGAAGAAAACATTTTCATTAAAAGAAGTTATTGATATCTTTACTTTATAATAATTTGACTATGCAAATCAACGATAAATCCGAAGCAAAAGAATACGTAGCTGACTCACAACGCTATGAAACCATGAAATATAATCGAACTGGAAAAAGTGGTGTTCTATTACCAGCTATTTCTCTCGGTTTGTGGCATAATTTCGGATTCGTAGATAATTTTGAAAATGGCAGAGATGTAATTAGATCTGCTTTCGATTTAGGAATTACTCATTTTGATTTGGCAAATAATTATGGACCTCCTCCAGGATCGGCAGAAGAAAATTTTGGTAAAATATTAAATGATGATTTTAAATCATACCGCGACGAACTTTTTATTGCTACAAAAGCCGGCTATGGTATGTGGGAAGGACCTTATGGAGAATGGGGCTCTAGAAAATATTTAATTTCTAGTTTAGACCAGAGTTTAAAACGTATGAAATTAGATTACGTTGATATTTTTTATCATCATAGGCCAGACCCCGATACGCCTTTAGAGGAAACCATGGGGGCTTTGGCTGATATTGTTCGTCAAGGAAAAGCCTTGTATGTAGGTCTTTCTAATTACCAGCCTAAAGAAACAAAGGAGGCAGCATCTATCTTGAAACGTTTAAATGTGCCTTTTATATTGCATCAGGCACGTTATTCTATGCTTGATCGCTGGGTTGAAGACGGTCTTTTAGATACTTTAGACCAAAGTGGAGTTAGTTGTATTGCGTTTTCTCCGCTTGCTCAAGGCATGCTTACGGATAAATATTTGCATAGGCATTCCTAAAAATTCTCGTGCTGGAAGTGATTCTGTATTTTTGAACAAAGAAATAGTAAACAGTACTTTAGAAAAAGTGAAATTATTAAACGCAATTGCTCAGGAACGCGGACAAAAATTATCGCAAATGGCAATTGCATGGATTTTAAGACAACCACAGGTGTCTTCAGTTTTAGTTGGAGCAAGTTCATCTAAACAACTAAAAGAAAATGTTAAGGCTTTAGATAATTTGAATTTTACGGAAGAAGAATTAAAGTTGATTGATAAAATAGTTTCTTAAAGAATTATTCTTTAACAACTATAATAGTAGCTTTTACACCAGTTGCAAGATTCCATTGGTTTGCGGAAACTAGTTTACCTAAGTCATCTACAACTCGAAATTCTGCCGTATTTGGACCTGATTCACCTTGGTTTAAGGCAAGAAAATCTATTTTATTAAATCCTTTTTGTAAATCGAGTTTAAAACCTCTAAAACCACCAGACAAGAAGACTCTTGCCTGCACGACATCGTCGTTTACCAGTACTTGAATTAAATCACCGTCAACTACCCCAAAATCTCTGTAAGATATATTTACCGATTTTGCATTGCTTTTAAAATCTCCAAAATACTGGTCGGTTAAACTTCCATTAAGTTGCTCGACTTCCTGCGGAGAAAGTTTTACGTTCGCTAAATTTTTATTAACCTGTTTTTCATAAAGTTCACCTGGATTTCCAAATTTTTCTCCAAATAATGAAAATTCTTTCTTTGGTAATTCAACCCCCGTAGTAATTTTAGGCGTATTAAAAGTACCGAAATTCGGCGTAGCATTATTTGATTGAGCAGGTTCTATTTTTGTGGAATTATCGATTTCCTTCTTACTTTCAACTGCAGGAATAGCTTTAGATTTATTTTGACTATCTATTTGAGCACTCAAAGTTAAAGTTGTCGTAATAAAAATAAGAAATGACAAATATAGCTTCATTAGTAATTTATAATTTTTAGAGTTTAAGCGACTTAAAAACTCCATTTATTTTCAAAGATATTTTTTTATCTAATAAAGGATGCTTAAAACATGTTTATTTCACATTCATTTAACAAAAACTGTTCCTAAATTAAGATTACCATTATTTTACTTATAATTTAAACTTTTTTCAAAATCTATTCAGGTCTCCTGCCCTTTTTATATCTAAAATTGTTAAGAAATGTTAATTTATTACTTTGTTATACATAGTACTGTAACAAATTAATTTTATGGTCGTCTATCTTGTATAAATCAATCAAAAAACAACAATCATGAAAACTTTAAACAACGACCAAATTTCAGATCATTTTAAAAACACAAAGACATATTTATGGAACAGTAAAAGACGTTACAAATAGTAAAAGTCTTTATCACCAAAAACATCAATCAAATTAATTTTAAAACAACAATCATGAGAACTTTAAACAACGACCAAATTACAGATCATTTAAAAAACACAAAAAGCTATGTGTGGAACAGCAAAAGACGTTATAAATAGTATCGCCTTTTTATCTAAATTTCATCAAAAATCAAATCAATCAAAATGCGTACTTTAATTAAAATATCGAATAAATTGGACTCTATAGTTCAAGAAAACATTACTAGAAATAGAAGAATTATAAGTTTCAATAATAATTCAGGCGTTATCTGGAAAGGCATTAAACGATATGCTCATTAAATAAATTCAAGTAACGATTAAAATTATTTTTTAAGAGAATCTAAAGGTTTCAAAATTCCATAGGAAATTGAAACCTTTTTTCTGCCCCATCTTTTAGCGGCTTTTATATCGGTACCCATGTAAATATCAATTTTATTTCTCCAGCGTGCGTGCATTCTGTCTTTCACAAAAAAGATACTATCAAACCCTTTTATTTTTACAGGTGTATCTCGTTTTAAACCTTTTCTGTATAGATCTTTAGAAACTGCAATGTAATTTAATCCAGGCTTTAGGCTGTCTCCAAACGCGGTTATATGTGGATTAGAATCGGTTTGAGAAGCTACAGAATTATAAGCGGATGCCGTTACTTTTAAATCATGCCAGGTATAATTCTCTTCAAACGGAATCTCTGGTTTTTTGCAATTAAAAATTAAGAGCGCAAGAATAAGTATGGTAATCTTTTTAAACATCTAATAATTTTAGATTTTAAATATACAAAAATACCATATATGATTAACATGAAATAAAAAAAGAGAGCTTTTTAGCTCTCTTTTTAGAATTATGAAATTTTAATTTTTTTAAGAGGTTTTTTCTTAGCCTCAGCTTTTTTTGGAAGATGAACTTTCAAAATACCATCACTATAATCTGCAGAAATTTTATCCACATTTACAGACTCGGGAATGGCAAATGTTCTTTTAAATGAAGAGTAACCAAATTCTCTACGAGTATAGTTTTCAGTTTTTTCATCATGTTCAGATTTTGATTCAACACCTATCGATAAAATATGGTTATCAATATTAATGTCAAAATCAGTTTTTTTCAATCCAGGAACTGCCATATCTACCACAAATTCATTATCAGTATCGATAACATTTACTGCAGGAAGTGTAATACCTGTATTAAAATTAGACATAAATTCGGTTCCTAACCCCTTACCTAGCATATCATCAAACCAAGATGGTAAACTCGGTAATAAATTAAAATTAGACTCCATTGGCTTTTTATTGCCAGTTTTTACTGTTGGAATTAAAGTGCTCATAATTAAATATTTTAAATGTTAAACAATCAATTCTATCAATTGTATAGCAAATTAAATACCAATTGAAAATTACTGAAAAAATTTCAGTCTAACTGACATTTTTTCATTTCGAAAACACTCATTAACAGTCATTTCGTCAATATTTAACTAATTTATTTAATTCTATTTCAAATCTGGTTTTTGGTAAATATTGCGCTTCTAACTGAGCTACAAAAGGAATAGGTGTTTCCAGACTTCCAACACGTTTTACCGGCGCATCTAAATACTGAAAACAATGTTCCATTATTAATGCAGAAATATCGCTGGCAATTCCTCCAAACAAAGAATCTTCCTGTAAAATAATAGCTTTTCCTGTCTTTTTAACCGAAGCAAAAATAGTTTCTGTGTCTAAAGGTTGAAGTGTTCTTAAATCAATCAAATCTGCCGAAATGGTCTTGTTTTTATCTAATGTTTCTAATGCCCAATGAACAGCAGCTCCAAAACTTATAATGGTAACATCATTTCCTTCTCTAATTAAACTTGCTTTACCAAAAGGTATCGTGTAATAATCTGATGGAACATCTTGTCTTATACTTCTATATAATCCTTTATGTTCAAAAAACAACACAGGATTTGGGTCGTTAATAGCTGTATTTAATAAGCCTTTGGCATCAAAAGGAAATGCTGGATACACCACTTTTAAACCTGGTGTTTTAGTAAACCAGGCTTCATTGGTTTGCGAATGAAACGGACCAGCTGCCATACCACCACCACAAGGCATTCTTAAAACCACATCGGCATTTTGACTCCAGCGGTAATATGATTTAGCTAAATAATTTACTACTGGATTGAATCCTGATGTTACAAAATCGGCAAACTGCATTTCAACTACACTTTTAATTCCTGCTATAGAGAGCCCCATGGCAGCTTCAATTATTGCAGACTCACATATAGGAGTATTACGTACACGGTCTTTTCCAAATTGTTCTACAAAACCTTCAGTAATTTTAAAAGCACCACCATATTCTGCAATGTCCTGACCCATAATTACTAAGTCATTGTAACGCTCCATACTTTGTTTTAAACTTTCCGATATGGCATCTATAAATCTTAATTCTTTAGTTTCTAAATTTGCATTAACTTCTTGATATACATAATATTGATATATATCATTTAATTCATTAGTTTCATTAGAAACAATATTTACTTCTTGAAAAGCGATGTCCAGATGTTCATTAATTTCATTAACAATAGTTTCCTTAAATGCTGTCGTCATCGTTATCAGTTAATATCCCTTGATCTTTTAAAAACATTTCATAATTAACAACTGGATCTTTCAATAACCAGGCATCCATTAGATCTTGAGGAACATACTTAGTGCCACTCGCCTCTTCGTGTCCACGCATTCTAAAAGTCTTAAATTCCAACAAAACTGGTCTGGGATTGTTTCGAACACTTTCAGCAATTTCACTTACTTTCGAATAAACTTCTAAAATATTATTACCATCGATTATATGAGATTCCATGCCATAGCCAATGCCTTTATCGGCAATATGCTGGCAATTAAATTGCTCGTTTGTTGGTGTTGAGAGTCCGTAGCCATTATTTTCTACACAAAACAATACGGGTAACTGCCAAACCGATGCCACGTTTAAAGCTTCATGAAAATCGCCTTCACTAGTTCCTCCTTCACCTGTAAAAACGGCAGTAACTTCATTCTTGTTTTTTAATTTTGAAGCCAACGCTATACCATCGGCAACTCCTAATTGTGGACCTAAATGTGAAATCATCCCCACAATTTTATATTGTTGAGTACCAAAATGAAAGGAACGATCTCTGCCTTTTGTAAATCCTGAAGCTTTACCTTGCCATTGTGCAAACAATCTATATAAAGGAATATCTCGGGACGTAAAAACACCTAAATTTCGGTGCATGGGTAATATATACTCGTTTTTATTCAGTGCTAATGTAACACCAACAGCTATGGCTTCTTGCCCTATACCAGAGAACCATTTACTTATTTTTCCTTGTCGCAATAAAATAAGCATCTTCTCCTCAATTAATCTCGGTTTTAAAAGGGCTTTGTAAAGAATTAATAAAGTGTTATTGTCGAGGTTATTAAGTTGAAAATTCATATTTAAAGAGGCTAATCTATATAGTACTAATTAGGGATATTTTGTACTCAAATATACCATAAAAAGTGTAATTGTATATATTAACTTAACTTAAATACTTTGCTTTTATCTATGTAATGTTTTTGTACATTTGTGTTACATCATTTTAAAATAATTCCTCATGAATATTATTCCAAGTGTAGATTTAAACGATTTTATCTCTGGCGACACTGTTAGAAAACAAAAATTTGTTGATGCCATAGGAACTGCCTATGAAGAAATAGGGTTTGTGGCATTAAAAGGTCATTTTTTAAATGATGAATTGGTTGAAAATTTATATAAAGAAGTTAAGAACTTTTTTAGTTTACCAGTTGAAACAAAACGTAAATATGAAATTCCAGGTATAGGTGGTCAACGAGGCTATGTTTCGTTTGGAAAAGAAAGTGCTAAAGGGAAAAAAGAAGGTGATTTAAAAGAATTTTGGCATTTTGGTCAGTATGTCGAGAATAATCCTAAGTTAGAAGCAGAATACCCTAAAAACGTTTTGGTTGATGAACTACCTGAATTTAATAAAGCAGGAAAAGAAACTTATAGAATGCTTGAAAAAACAGCTAAATATGTGTTACGTGCTTTAGCATTGCATTTAGGCTTAGAAGAAACGTATTTTGATAATTATATTCATAACGGAAATTCAATTTTAAGACCTATACATTATCCACCAATTACAGAAGAACCGAAAGAAGCCGTAAGAGCTGCAGCTCATGGCGATATTAATTTAATAACCTTACTTATGGGTGCGCAAGGTCGTGGATTGCAAGTTCAAAACCATAAAGGGGAATGGATTGATGCTATTGCAGAACAAGATGAATTAATGATAAATGTTGGAGATATGTTATCCAGACATACTAACAACAAATTAAAATCGACTATACACCGTGTAATAAACCCACCTCGCGAACTTTGGGGAACTTCTCGTTACTCCATTCCGTTCTTTATGCATCCTATAAGCGAAATGAAATTAAATGTTTTAGAAGGGTGTATTGATAATGACAACCCGAAAGCTTTTGATGATATTACAGCAGGAGAATTTCTCACTGAACGATTAATAGAATTAGGTCTTATTAAAAAATAGATCTCATGGATTTACATGATCAATTAAAGAATCTGTTTCCAGAGCATATTTCGGAGCAGTCTGAACAATCTTCTGATAAAGAATCAAAAATCTGGATGCAGGACGACCCTATTCTTTGTAAATATGAAAAACGGAAAGGTAAGCCTATTACCATTCTTGAAGGGTATACTGGCGCTACCGAAGATTTTAAAATTTTAGCAAAAGAAATTAAAACCACACTTAGTGTTGGTGGCAGCTTTAAAGACGATAAAATAATTATTCAGGGCGATTATCGCGATAAAATCATGAAAATGCTTAAAGATAAAGGGTTTAACGTAAAACGCGTCGGCGGTTAGTTATGAATAAGATACCACTACATATTACCAATGGCACGGTTATAACGAAATATTTAAACGAATTAAATATTGAAGGAGAAAAACTTACATGGCAAGAAATGCTTTGTGAGGGCCCTACGATTAGAAATGTCTATTCTGATGAATTTTCAGAACTCAGAAAATCTTTTTTTAGCACATTTTATGATGTAGATTTAGATATTTCTGAGATTAATTTAGAATTAGATAAATTAAACCATTCCAGCAACTATTCAGAGATTGTTCTCTGGTTTGAATATGATTTATTTTGCCATATTAACATGGTAGCAGTAATTAGTCTGCTTCAGCAAAAAAAAATAGACCTTCCAATCTATTTGGTTTGTAGTGGACGAGTTAGCAAAAGTAAAAATCTAAAAGGTTTGGCAGAACTTAATTCTGGGGAATTGCTCCAGCATTATTCTGATAAAATTAGACTTACAGAAGAAGATATTGATTTAGCCACATCGGTATGGGGAATTTATTGTGGTAAAGACCATAATTTATTTAAACCATTAATTGTAAAAAGCTCATCGTTTAAATATATGAGTAATTGTCTTAAAGCGCACTTAGAACGTTTTCCAGAAACTAATAGTGGACTAAGTGTTATGGAGAGAAATATATTGGAAATTGTAAAAACCAAAAACATAAAATCCAGACATCATTTATTAGGTTATGCACTTAATTATCAAGGGTATTATGGATATGGCGATATGCAAATTTCTAGAATTATTGAAAATCTGAGCATCTTTTTTATTGAAGAAGAACACAGTATAAAACTCAATCGAAAAGGACATGAAGCATCGTTAGGACAGCATAATTTTAGTCAAGAATTAGATTCCAAAATGGTTTTTGGTGGTGTTAATAAATTCGAATTTCAATTCAGTAAAAAAGAAAATAAACTTATAAAAACAATTCGTAATGTCGATTAAATCATCCGAACTCATATTAAATCCAGATGGAAGTGTTTATCATTTAAATTTGAAACCTGAAAATGTTGCAGAAACTATTATTTTAGTTGGCGACCAAGATAGAGTTGAAAAAGTATCCATACATTTTGATAACTATAGATTTTAAAACTCAAAAAAGAGAATTTAAAACACATACAGGTACTTATAAAGGAAAACGGATTTCTGTAATTTCAACAGGTATTGGACCTGATAATATCGATATTGTTATAAATGAATTAGACGCTCTTTTTAATATCGATTTAAATACCAGACAACCCAAAAATACTATTACAAGTTTAGATATTATTAGAATTGGTACTTCAGGTTCCTTGCAGCAAGATATTCCTGTGGATGCTTTTGTATTAAGCACTCATGGATTGGATCTTAATGGTATGTTGCATTCTTATCAAATTAATCCTGTTAGTAATCCAGATATTGAAGATGCCTTTATAAAACAAACTAATTGGCAATCAAACAAAGCGCGACCACTCATTATAAATAACAGTGACATTCTAGAAAAAAGACTTGAAAGTGACATAGTATTTAAAGGAATGACGGCAACAGCTGGAGGTTTTTATGGTCCACAAGGCCGCGTTTTACGTTTGCCTTTACAAGACCCATCTTTAAATAATAAAATGGATACTTTCAATTTTAACGGAATAAGGGTTACAAATCTTGAAATGGAAACATCGGCAATTTATGGTTTATCAAAACTTCTTGGGCATCATGCGGTATCATTAAATGCCATTATCGCAAATAGAGCGAATGGCAGTTTTAGTAAAAATCCAGGAGAAGCAGTAAAAAAACTTATCATATACACATTAAATAAAATTGTAGAATAATCAATTAGACTCATGATTAAAGTAAATATTGGAGGCGTTCCGGAACATTTCAATTTACCATGGGACTTAACCATAAAAAATGGTGAGTACAAAGAAAAGGCTATTGATTTGCAATGGCACGATTATCCAGGTGGAACAGGCGCTATGTGTAAAGCATTACGAGACAAAGAAATTGATATTGCCGTTATACTTAACTGAAGGAATTATTAAAGATATCATCGACGGCAACCCAAGTAAAATAGTCCAAACATTTATTCAAACACCATTAATTTGGGGAATTCATGTGGCTGCAGATTCACCATATAAAACTATAAAAGATTTAAAAGGAACGAAAGCTGCTATAAGCAGATATGGTTCTGGGTCGCATTTAATGGCATACATCAATGCTGAAAATAATAAATGGGATTTAAAAAATGATTTAGATTTTGAAGTTATAAAAAATTTAGATGGTGCTGTTGAAGGATTAAAAAATGGAACAGCCGATTATTTTTTATGGGAAAAATTCACAACAAAACCGTTAGTTGATAATGGTACTTTTAGACATATAGGTAACTGCCCTTCGCCGTGGCCTTGTTTTGTAATTGCGGCTAGAAAAGATTTTATTGAATCTCATAAAGAAGAATTAAAAACAATTTTAAACATTATAAATAAAACGACTTCAGAATTTAAGGATATCCCAAGTATTGATAAAACCATTGCCAACACCTACAATCAAAAACTTGAAGATGTACAGGAATGGTTAAAAATAACAGAATGGTCTCAAAAACTCATCGATAAAGACACTGTAAATTACACACAAAAAGAGTTGTTCTCATTAAATATTATTCCTGAAATGGTAGATTATAGAACACTCACTGTAAAATTATAATTAATATAACTCTTGACTATCAATATCTAAAGTCTGAATAAATTCGATAGATTTTTGAATATCATCATGTAATACTCTATCATCCGTTACAAAAGGGACATCTTGCCTGTATAAATTTAAAATAGATTCAATAAATGCTGAAGATTTTAATGGCAAACGAAGCAATAAGGCTTGAGAAGCATTAAATAACTCAATAGACAAAATACGTTCTACATTATTAATTAAAGTATACGCTTGTGTCGCCGCATTGGCACCCATACTTACATGATCTTCTTGTCCATTAGACGACACTATAGAATCTACACTTGCAGGTGTTGCTAATTGCTTATTCGCACTTACAATACTCGCGGCGGTGTATTGGGGAATCATAAAACCAGAATTTAATCCGGGATTGTTCACTAAAAAAACAGGTAATCCACGAAGTCCCGATACCAATTGGAAGGTTCTTCGTTCTGAAATATTCCCTAATTCTGCCATAGCAATCTTCAAAAAATCAAAAGCTAATGCTAATGGTTGTCCGTGAAAATTTCCACCTGAAATAATTAAATCGTCCTTAGAAAATATATTAGGATTATCGGTAACAGAGTTTATTTCAGTTTTAAAAGTTTTTTCAACAAAAATCAAAGTGTCTTTGGTCGCACCATGTACTTGTGGCATACAACGAAATGAATATGGGTCTTGTATGTGTTTCTTTTTCTGTTGAATTAATTCACTATGTTCTAAAAACTCGCGAATACGTTCTGCTGTTTTTAGTTGTCCGTTATGCGGTCTTACTAAATGTACCAATTCATTAAAAGGTTCAATTCTTCCATCGAAGGCATCTAACGACATGCTTCCTATTAAATCGGCGAGATAAGATAACTTATAAGATTTTAAAAGTAAATAAACACCGTAAGCGCTCATAAATTGTGTGCCATTTAAAAGAGCAAGCCCTTCTTTAGATTGTAATTTTATGGGTTGCCAGTCAAATTTTTTCAGCACTTCAGAAACTGGTATTTCTTCATCATTAAAAATCACAAGTCCTTCGCCAATTAAAGGTAAAGACATATGTGCTAACGGTGCTAAATCGCCTGAAGCCCCAAGAGATCCTTGTGTGTAAACAATGGGTAAAATATCGTTATTATAAAAATCTATTAACCTATTAACGGTTTCTAACTGTACACCACTATGACCATAACTTAATGATTGTATTTTAAACAAAAGCATAAGTTTTACAATGGCATTTGGTACGCGCTCTCCGGTACCACAAGCATGAGACTTCACTAGATTTTCTTGTAGTACCGTTAAATTTTCGTTCGATATTTTTACATTATATAAGGCTCCAAAACCTGTATTAATACCATATAAAGGCTTGCTTCTTGTTTTTAGCTTCTTGTCTAAATAATTTCTACAGTCAATTATTTTTTTGACTGAATCTTCAGAAAGCTGAAGTGTTTTTTGTTCAGAAATTATACTATTAATTGTGTATAAATCTAAAACCTTATTTGATATGAAATGATGGTCTCTGGGCATTCAAATTTAATTTTATTCAAAAAAAACAAATATTTATTACAAATTACACAAAGAAATGTTAATAATTAACAAAATTTAACGGTTAAAAATATTTAATATTTATTTTTGGGAGTATAAAATATACATACATGAAAAAATTACTTTTGTTAACTGCTGCCTTTGCAATAATTGCATGTAAAGATGAACCTAAAAATTATGTTACTTTATCTGGAACAATTACCGATAAGAGTAGCGATTCTGTGGTTGTGAGATCGAGAACTTATACCAAAACCATAAAAGTGAACGCTGACGGAACCTTTAAAGATACATTGAATGTTGAAACGGGTGTTTATAATTTTTATGACGGAAACGAATCGACATCTATCTTTTTGAAAAATGGTTTCGAAATCAATCTTACTTTAGACACAAAACAGTTCGATGAAACCATTAAGTTTTCTGGTGTTGGTGCAGAACACAGTAACTTTTTTGGCTAAAAATTCAGATTAATGGCAAGAAAAACTTTTAGATTTAGATGTATTAGGCAAATTAAACATGGAAGGTTTAGAGTCTAAATTAAATGAGGCACGAAATACCTTAACCGAATTTTATAAAGCTAATAAAGATATTGATACATCAATTATTAATCAATTAACAAAGGATATAAATCCTATGTTAAATTCATATAAGAATTACCTAGCAGAATCAATTTCTTTAAAAACAGAATTGCCTAAAGGTGCGCCATCACCAGTATTTGATAGTTATGAAAATTACAAAGGAGGCAAAACTTCGCTTTCAGATTTAAAAGGAAAATATGTGTATGTGGATGTTTGGGCAACCTGGTGTGGACCTTGTAAAGCAGAAATACCGTCTTTAAAAGAGTTAGAAAAAAAATACCAGGGAAAAAATATACATTTTGTAAGTATATCTATTGATGATGATAGAAGCCACGGAGGTTCTTGGGAAAAAGCTCATGAAGATTGGAAAGCGATGGTTGCAGATAAAGAATTAAGCGGAATACAGCTTTACGCTCCAAATGGATGGCAATCTCAATTTGCCGTAGATTATAAAATTAAAGGCATTCCAAGGTTTATTTTAATTGACCCTAATGGAAATGTGGTAAATCCAGACGCACCAAGACCATCTGACGCTAGTCTTACTGAATTGTTTACTTCTTTAAATATTTAAGTAAGAATAAATATAGATATTAAAAAAGCCACTTTTAAGTGGCTTTTTTAATACTTTAATCTTTATTATTTTCTTCCTTCTCCTCTTCTTCTTCGTTAAGTGGTTCTGGTTGCTTAAATAAATCAATATACGCTTCACCTAAATACTCAATAACATGACTTGCAATTAAACTTTGGTAGCCATAATTTTCAACCGCTATATCTGCCGATTTGCCATGTAAATACACTCCAAAAAGGTGGCAGCTAAAGAACTGTATCCTTGAGAAATTAATCCAGTGATAATACCTGTTAATACATCACCACTTCCTGCGGTAGCCAATCCTGGATTTCCAGTAGTATTTACGTAAAGTTTGTCTTGAAAAACAGTGATTGTATGAGCTCCTTTAATAACAATAATCGCATTGTATTTTTTAGAAAATGCTTTTACCTTTTTAAGTTTATCAAAATCATCTTTCCATTTTCCAATTAAACGTTCTAATTCCTTTGGATGTGGTGTTAAAACGGTTTGTAATGGCATTAGTTTTAGCAACGCTTTCTTTTTGGCCAAAATGTTAATGCCATCGGCATCAATAAGAAGCGGTATTCTATTCTTTTGCAAGAAATCTTCAAAAGCTTTTGTAGTTTGAGCATTAGTTCCTACTCCTACTCCAAAACTGATTACAGTGGGTTTTATATCAAATTCAATTTTGGTGATTATTTCATCATTTACATCTGTAATTACCATCGCTTCTGGAAATGATGATTGCAATGGTACATACCCACATTTAGGAACGTAAGCAGATACTAAACCGGCTCCCGACGATAAAGCGGCTCTACTCGCTAAAGTAACAGCGCCGATTTTACCATAGCTACCGCCAATTATTAAACTATGACCAAATTCACCTTTATGCGAAAACTTATCTCTTGGAATATAAAGAGGTAGCACTTCATTTTTACCTATTAAATCTGCATCGGTAACTGTGTTAAATAGAAAATCGGTATCCAGTCCAATATCCAGAACCTCCCATTGTATCGTATACTTTGCTGTTTCGGGTAAAAAGAAAACTAATTTAGGTGTCACAAAACTTAAAGTATAACCTGCCCAAACAACGGCATTTTCATCTTCAGGAACTTTATCGGTACTTAATCCTGAAGGAATATCGATAGCTAAAGTAAACGCTTTAGTGGCTCTAAAATGTTTAAAAAGGGCTTTAACCCACTTTTCAACTGGTCTGTTTAATCCAATACCAAAAATAGCATCCACAATAATATCATCTTGATGAATTTCTGGGAAATCTTCTTTACAACTTAATAATGTTGGCCATTTTTTAGTAATGTTTTTAATCCGGTCGTAATTAATTAAAAAATCTTTAGAACGTTTAGCGCTGCAATTAACCACATAGGTTTTAACATTATAGCCATCTAGTATTAAATGTCGAGCTAACACTAATCCATCGCCACCATTGTTACCAATGCCACAAAATATATGAATTGGTACCTGAGCACCTTGCATGCGGATATGCATCCAATTAAAAATCTGTGATCCGGCACGCTCCATTAAATCTGTAGAAGAAATATTTTGACGTTCTATAGTTAATTTATCACCCTCGTAAATTTGTTCTTTAGAAAATATTTTCATGTATTGGTTGTATTTTTAATCAATATTAATATTACGCATTTTTCCATTTTAAATCAAACCGATACACTATAAAATGAAAAATCCTTAACTCATATTGTTAAGGATTTATTCATGTTTTATTCAAATATCAATATTTACTCTTTTATAAACTTAATTATTTCAAAGTCTTCTAATTTTAAAAGATATAAGCCATGATCTAAAAATCGAACATCAATTTTGTTATTATATGATATACTACCTCTCACCAATTCTTTTCCTGTCATATTGTAAATAATATAGTTTTTAGTTTCCATTAAACCTGCAAGACTGATATAACTTGTTGATGGATTGGGATAGGTTTTAATTCTCACCTTTAAATTAACTTCAATGTTCGATTGCGTACTTGTATCGACCGTACTTAGGCTACCATAAAACGTACCTCTTGATGTTGTAGCAAAAGCTCTTATATAATAAATGGTGCTTGGTAAAATATCTGATAATTTATTGCTAAAAATTTCTTCAGTACTTTCAACAATAATCTTATTATCTAAAATAGTTGGGGAACTGTCAGAAGTACTATAAACAAAACCTCTTTCAGTAACCGAAGTTCCAATATTACCTGAAACTTCTCCTTTCATATCTATCTCGTTGGTCGTGTTATTTAAACCGGCACTACCATTAACATCTGGTTCATCGGTTTTTGTAATATTAGATTTTTCTTCGGTTAATTTTGAAGTTACCTGGGCTTGTGTAAGAATAACGAACATTAAGCATAGAATTGTTAAAATTCCTTTTGAGAGTGTGTGGGGTTTCATTTTGAAGGATTTTTTATGAATTAACATTACAAATATATGAAAATTTCTATACAAATTACATTTAATCGAATAAATATGTATTTTAACGATGTTTTTGTTTAGATATTGTATAATTCAGCAGGTAATTTTGAGTTCATGCTGCTTTAATAAATTAAATAACAATTAAAATGTTCTTTAAAGACTTTAACTATTAATGAAGATTTTTCAATTCTTATTTTAAATAGCTCTTTTTCTTAAGCAAAAGTTGATTGATTATAAGAATACTGCAAAAAGGAATTATTAATTTTTTTATAAGCTTAAATGTGATATTTTTGGTGTCTGTTATAACAGATATCATGAATCATTTAGGCCAAAATATTAGCAAGTCATTTCCTTTATCAACTAAAGGAACCCCTTGTGTTTTGGGAACAACTACAATTATTACAACCCTTTGGGGTTGCTAATTATATATTCTTCGGGTTATCTTTGTGATTTTTACAATTACAATATCTTTAATATTTATTTAAATCATCAATTAATTAAAACATGAACCTTCCATAGCGAACTCTCTAAAGGAAAGAGAATAATTATATGGAAGCAACATGTATCCAATTAAAAAAAATATAATACACACATGAAAGTTTTAAAATTTGGAGGAACTTCTGTAGGTTCATCAAAAAACATAAATAACGTTATTAGCATTTTAGAAAATTATGCTAAAAAAGACAAAGTAGTCTGCGTAGTTTCGGCTGTGGGCGGTATTACAGATAAGTTACTTTTAGCAGGTAAGCTAGCACAAAATAAAGACACGGCGTATGTTGACGCTTTTAATTTAATAAAAGACATCCATTTCAATATTGTGAATGAACTTAATCTTGAAAAGAGTTCAGCCATCATCGCTTTTATTGATGAAAAACTAAATGAACTTAAAAGTTTATTAGACGGTATCTATTTAATAAATGAATTATCACCAAAAACATCTGATAAATTGGTGAGTTTTGGTGAATTATTATCGTCGTACATAATTGCTGAAACCATGAAAAATCGAGGCTTGGCTACCGAAAGTAAAAATTCACAAGAATTAATTGTTACAAATTCTAATTTCACGAAAGCTGAAGTTAATTACAGCGTAACTTATAAAAATTTACAAGATTATTTCGCGAAGGCTTCACAAAAAATCACCATTCTACCTGGTTTTATCTCAAAATCTAAATTAGGTGAACAAACTACTTTGGGGCGAGGTGGTTCTGACTTTACTGCAGCTATTGTTGCCGCTGCTTTAAAAGTAGAACAATTGGAAATATGGACCGATGTTAGTGGTATGTTTACTACCAATCCAAAACTGGTAAAACAAGCCTACCCTATTGATAAAATTTCGTATCAGGAAGCCATGGAATTATCTCATTTTGGAGCTAAAGTATTATACCCTCCTACCGTGCAGCCTGTTTTAGATTTGAATATTCCTATTCATATTAAAAACACTTTAGAACCAGATGCTGTTGGAACTATTATTTCGAACGACATCACTATTTCTGCTTCACCTGTTAAAGGAATTAGCAATATTGGAAATATCGCCTTATTAACACTTCAAGGAAGTGGCATGATTGGTATTCCTGGGTTTTCTAAGCGTTTATTCGAAGTGCTTTCACAAGAAAAAATCAATATTATTTTAATTACTCAGGCATCCTCAGAACATTCTATATGTTTAGGTATTGATGAAAATGATGCTGAAAACGCTAAAATTGCTATTGATGCTACTTTTGAAAATGAAATCGCACTTCATAAAATAGACCCAATTATTGTTGAAAAAGATCTTTCTATTATTGCTCTAGTAGGTGATAACATGAAAAATCATCAAGGTATTAGTGGTAAAATGTTTAGTACGCTTGGTAAAAACAATATTAATATTAGAGCTATTGCACAGGGTGCTTCAGAAAAGAATATTTCAGCAGTAATTTTGCAAAGTGATGTAAAAAAAGCTTTAAATACGTTACATGAGCAGTTTTTTGAAAGTAAAACAAAACAACTTAACGTATTTATTACCGGTGTTGGAAATGTTGGCGAAAAATTAGTCCAGCAAATAAAACAACAACGAAAATATTTAAAAGAAAACCTAAAAATTAGTTTGCGTGTTGCTGGGTTGTCAAATTCAAGGAAAATGATTTTTAATGAAGAAGGCATCGATTTAAATACTTGGAAAGAGCAATTAGAAAACGGTGAAAAAGCAACTTTAGAAGGTTTTTTTGAAAACACAAAAAGCATTAAACTTACGCAATAGTATTTTTGTGGATGTTACTGCTAACAAAGACGTTGCTAATCTATACGCGCAATATCTACGTCAGAGTATTGGCGTTGTCGCCTGTAATAAAATTGCCTGTTCAAGTGATTACGAAGACTATAAATTATTAAAACGTTTATCTCTTAAATATAATGCACCCTTCTTATTCGAAACCAATGTAGGCGCAGGTTTACCTATTATTGATACCCTTAGTAATTTAATGGCTTCTGGTGATAAAATAACATCCATCCATGCGGTTTTATCGGGTAGTTTAAACTTTGTTTTTAATAATTTTAATGATCACACTAAGTTTTACGATGTCGTGAAACAAGCTGCTGCCGAAGGTTACACAGAACCAGACCCAAGAATTGATTTAAGTGGCGTAGATGTAGCTAGAAAAATATTAATCCTTGCCAGAGAAAGCGGTGTTGAAATGAATTTAGAAGATATTGAAAACACACCTTTCTTGTCTGATTCGGGTATGAAAAGTGATTCTGTTGATGATTTTTATCAGACATTAATTAAAGACGAAGCACATTATCAAGCCTTATATGCTTCCGCGAAAGCGAAAAACTGTCAGTTAAAATATGTAGCTCAGTTTAATAATGGAAAAGCAAGTGTTAGTTTGCAGGAAATACCTAGCGACCATCCATTCTATAATTTAAAAGGAAAAGACAATATTGTGATGTTCTATACGCAACGTTACCCAGAACAACCTATGATTATTAAAGGTGCTGGTGCTGGTGCCGATGTAACTGCTTCTGGCTTATTTGCAGACATAATTAGAATTGGAAATGATTAATAAAAGAATTGAGAATAGGGAAAAAAGAATAAAGACGAAAAATTAGTCTATTTTCTATTTTCTATTCTCTTTTATCTAAAAATAATGAACGAAATAAAAATATTTTCTCCTGCAACTGTTGCCAACGTGGCTTGTGGTTTTGATGTGCTAGGGTTTTGCTTGGATAGCGTTGGGGATGAAATGGTGATCAGAAAAATCGATAAAAAAGGTATTTATATTACCAAAATAGAAGGATTCAATTTGCCTTATGAAGCTGAATTAAATGTCGCTGGTGTATCCGCATTAGCTATGTACGAAGCTGTAAAACCTAATTGCGGTTTTGAAATAGAAATATATAAAAACATAAAACCTGGTAGCGGTATTGGTAGCAGTGCCGCCAGTGCAGTTGGAAGTGTTTTTGGAATGAATGAACTTTTAGGAAGGCCATATAACAAAACTGAACTGACTGAATTTGCCATAAAAGGTGAGGCATTAGCGAGTAAATGTGAGCATGCCGACAACCTTGCTCCTGCTATGTTCGGTGGTTTCACATTAGTAAAAAGTATTTCGCCTTTGGAAATTCTCGAAATCCCATCACCGGATGATTTGTATGCAACTATAATTCATCCGCAGATTGAAATAAAAACTTCTGAAGCGAGAGCCATTTTACCAAAAGATATTCCGTTAAAAGATGCTATTACTCAATGGGCAAATTTTGGAAGTTTAATACATGGCTTACATACAGGAAATTTTGAATTGCTTAAAAAATCACTTCATGATGTTGTGATTGAACCTTATAGAAGCAAACTCATTCCACATTATAAAGAAGTAAAAAAAGAGGTATTACAAGCTGGTGCATTAGGAGCAGGTATTTCCGGTTCAGGACCTTCAATATTTTCATTAAGTAAAGGGATTAGAAACTGCTAAAAATGTGGAAGTTGCCATGCGTAATATATATTCTAAAACAGGAATTGATTTTGATATACATGTATCAAAAATTAATACTGAAGGTATTAAAATATTATAGGAAACGTCATTCCGAGCTTTCTTTAAAGCGTGGGAATATTTCAAATTGAAGTTCAACTAAGCAGATTGCCACGGCAAATAAAAATTTGCTTCGCAATGACGAATAAATTAAAATCAAACGAACAATGAACTATTACTCACTAAACCATAAAGCACCAAACACATCGTTTAAAGATGCTGTTATAAAAGGATTAGCACCAGATAAAGGTTTGTACTTTCCAGAAAGCATCACGCCTTTACCAAAGGAGTTTTTTGAAAACATCGATAACTTATCACATTCCGAAATTGCTTTTGAAGCTATAAAACAATTTGTATTGCCCGAAATACCTGAAGCTATTTTAAAAACGATTGTTGAAGAAACCTTGTCTTTCGATTTTCCGATTGTGAAGCTAAGCGAAGACATTTCGACATTAGAATTGTTTCATGGACCAACCATGGCGTTTAAAGATGTTGGTGCACGTTTTATGGCACGCTGTTTAGGTTATTTTAATCAGAATAACAATAGAGAAGTAACCGTTTTAGTAGCGACTTCTGGCGATACAGGCGGTGCAGTAGCAAATGGATTTTTAGGTGTTAAAGGTGTAAATGTTGTTATTCTCTACCCGAGTGGAAAAGTGAGTGATATTCAGGAAATGCAATTAACAACACTTGGGCAAAATATAAAAGCTTTAGAGGTAAATGGCACTTTTGACGATTGCCAGGACATGGTAAAAACTGCTTTTTTAGATGAGGAACTTACAAGTAAAATGCAGTTAACATCTGCAAACTCCATAAATGTGGCGCGTTGGTTACCTCAGTTATTTTACTTTATGTTTGCTTATAAACAATTACATAAAAAATATAATAACATTGTTTTTTCGGTGCCAAGTGGAAATTTCGGTAATATTTGTGCAGGCATGATGGCGCAACAATTAGGTTTACCTATTAATCATTTCGTAGCTTCAAACAACGCTAATAATGTAGTTACACGATATTTAATATCACAGTTATACAAGCCAAAACCATCGGTACAAACTATAAGCAATGCTATGGATGTAGGCGCTCCTAGTAACTTTATTCGTATTCAGGAAATTTATAAAAACAACTTCAACAGTTTAAAAGAAAACATATCTTCTTATAGTTTTTCTGATGAAGAAACCAAAGCAGCTATGTTGGAAATGTACAAAAACTACAGTTATGTTGCAGATCCACATGGAGCTGTTGGTTACTTAGGTTGCAAAGCGTATTTAAAAGAAAACTCAAACACACATTGTGTCTTTTTAGAAACCGCACATCCAACCAAGTTTTTAGATGTTGTTGAAGCGGTTATTAAAGAAAAACAACCGCTTCCCGAGCAAATACAATCGGTTATGGGTAAAGAAAAAGAATCGGTAGTTATTTCTACTTATGACCATTTAAAAGATTTTTTATTAAGGTAATTTTTTATTAAATTAATTGAATCCTATTTTCTAAAACGTCTTCAAACAATTCTATATATTTTCAATACATTTGCTTCATAAATATTATAAAGCATTAGTAAATGAAAAATACAGCCTTAACCGAAACTCACGAAGCTCTTGGAGCAAAATTGGTGCCTTTTGCAGGATTTAATATGCCTGTTCAATACGAAGGTGTAAATATAGAGCACGAAACCGTTAGGAAGGCCGTTGGTGTTTTTGATGTATCTCACATGGGTGAGTTTTTAATTGAAGGTGAACATGCTTTAGATCTTATACAAAAAGTAAGTAGTAACGATGCTTCTAAGCTAACAATTGGAAAAGCACAGTATAGCTGCTTGCCTAATGATGATGGTGGAATTGTTGATGATCTCATTATTTATAAGATTGAAGAAGAAACTTATTTGTTAGTTGTAAATGCCGGTAACATTGACAAAGACTGGAACTGGATTCAGTCAAAAAACAATGTGGGTGCTACCATGCGCGATTTAAGTGATAATTATTCTTTACTAGCTATTCAAGGTCCAAAAGCTATTGAAGCAATGCAAAGTTTAAGCAGTCACGATTTATCGGCTATTAATTTTTATAATTTTGTGGTTGGTGATTTTGCAGGAATCGAGCATGTTATCATTTCTGCTACAGGATATACTGGTAGTGGCGGTTTCGAAATTTATTGCAAGAATAGCGAAGTAAAACAAATTTGGGATAAGGTTTTTGAAGCTGGTGCTGCATATGGTATAAAACCAATTGGTTTAGCTGCCAGAGATACATTGCGTTTAGAAATGGGATATTGTTTATATGGAAATGACATTGACGATACGACATCTCCTATTGAAGCTGGTTTAGGTTGGGTATGTAAATTCAATAAAGCATTTACAAATTCTGAAGCTTTAGAAAAAGAAAAACAAATCGGACCAAAACAAAAACTGGTAGCGTTTCAACTAGACGATCGTGGAGTTCCGCGTCATGGATACGATATTGTTGATACTAATGGTAATAAAATAGGTGTAGTAACGTCAGGCACCATGTCTCCATCAATAAATAAAGGTATAGGAATGGGTTATGTACCAACAATTTTTGCCGATGTTGGTGGTAAAATCAATATTCAAATACGTAAAAATGCCATTCCTGCAACGGTCGTGAAACTGCCTTTTTACAAAAAATAACTATGTTAGATTTTCAAACTATTTTAGATGATATTTATAGAAATGCCATACAAACCAAAGATAAAGGTGTTGTAGCATCATATATCCCAGAATTAGCACATATTGATAAAAATCATTTTGGAATACATTTAAGAACTTCCGATGGGAAAGAATATGGCGTCGGAGATTATAATGATACTTTTTCTATTCAAAGTATTTCGAAAGTGTTAGCACTAGCCAAAGCGATTTCGTTTCAAGGCAATGACGTTTGGCAACGTGTGGATGTAGAACCATCTGGAAACCCTTTTAATCATTTATCATTATTAGAATTAGAAAATGGTATTCCTAGAAACCCATTAATTAATTCTGGTGCAATTGTTATTGCAGATATTTTAATTTCTCATTTAAAAAATCCGAAAGAAGACTTTTTAAATTTTGTTAGAGATTTGGCCGGCGATAATTCTATAAATTATAATATTCAAGTAGCGCAATCTGAAAAAGCAAACGGATTTAAAAATTATGCGGCAGCAAATCTTTTAAAATCTTTTGGCAACCTTGAGAATAGTGTAGACGATGTTTTAGATTTTTACTTCTATCAGTGCTCATTAGAAATGAGTTGCAGTCAATTATCCAAAGCATTTTACTTATTTGTAAATAAAGGAAGATGCCTGTTTGAGAAACTGTATCTTACGGAAAGTCAAGCAAAGCGTATTAATGCTATTATGCTTACCTGTGGCTTTTATGATGAAGCAGGTGAATTTGCTTTCGAAGTTGGATTACCAGGAAAAAGTGGCGTTGGCGGCGGCATTGCAGCTTTACTTCCTAACAAGTTTGTAATTACAACATGGTCGCCAGGATTGAATAAAAAAGGTAATTCACAATTAGGTATGCAAGCTTTAGAACAATTCACTACCAAAACAAAATTGTCTATTTTCTAGAATAACTTAAATGTAGAGGCTTGATTTATGAACAGAAAAGAAGATAAACATAGAATTTTAATTTTAGGTGCCAGTGGCTTTATTGGTTATTCTATTTACAAAGAACTCTGCTCCTATTTTAAAACGTTCGGAACTTACAAAACTTCAAATACTCAGTTAGAAAAAAACAATCATTTTTTTCAGTATAATATCGAGGAAGATGACGTTTATGAAATACTAGATATTGTAAAACCAACTATCATTATTTCTGCACTTCGTGGCGATTTAGCAGCGCAATTAGTGGCTCATAATCATATCGCGGAGTATGTGTTTTCTAGAAAAATTAAACTCATTTTTTTATCGTCGGCTAATGTTTTTGATGCCTATAGTAAATATCCAAGTTACGAGCAGGACAAAACATTAAGTAATAGCATTTACGGGCATTTTAAAATTAAGATTGAAAATATGCTCTTACGAATGCCTAAAAATCAAGTAGCTATTTTAAGAATGCCGATGGTTTTTGGTGCGAAATCCCCAAGAATTCAAAAAATTATTCAAAACATTAAGGATAATGAACCTGTCGAAGTATTCCCGAATTTAATAATGAATGTCACAACAGACTCTAAAGTAACACAGCAAATTCATTATATAATCAATAGAAATAAGTCAGGAATTTTTCATTCAGGTAGTAGTGATTTGGTACATCACGATGAATTTATAAAAGAAATAGTTAAAGCATTAAGCTTAAAAAATGCTTTTTATAAACAGGTTTACACAACTAACGACGACCGGTATTTGGCGGTCTTACCAAAATACAATCTCCTTCCTAAAAACTTACAACTTATAAGTCAGGAAATTTTAACCGAATTGCACATACAGTAAATTTTGGGCGTTCCGCTATCGGGTCGGGTTTTATGTTGCAGGTCCTCGCTCCTGCGTCGCTGCGAGCTTTCCAGTCCATCCCCTAACGCGAGCGTACCAGTTATTTTAAAGTAAGTCCGATAAGTTTATATTACATAAATAAAAAAACGTTTTTCATTTGAAATTAGTAAATTTACAAACAATATAAAAAAGTATTATTATGAGCAAACTTTCAGCAGATGATATAGAAAAAAGATTATTAAACTTTCCAGATTGGGATTATTATGACGATGCCATTCATGCAGAATTTGAATTCGAAAATTTCAAAGATTGCTTTAGTGCCATGAGTAGAATTGCGTTTGAGTGTGAAGCACTCAACCACCACCCAGATTGGTCTAACGTTTATAATGTTTTAACCATTTCGTTATCAACTCATAGTGCAAACGGCGTCACCGAAAAAGACTTTAAATTGGCTCAGGCAATAGAAGCTATTGTTGAACCTGAAGATGAATAAAAACAATTTATAAGTAGACGGTATCAGTTTTTAGTTTCTTGCATTATAAAAATCTCCATCTGTTATTTCAATTAGTAGATTTTTTTAAATTTGCGTTGCGATAAAAAATAATAAATAGAAAATTAACAATATTTGTATGGGAAGAGCTTTTGAATTTAGAAAAGCACGTAAAATGAAACGTTGGTCTGCCATGAGTAAAGCTTTTACTCGAATTGGTAAAGACATTGTAATGGCTGTAAAAGAAGGAGGGCCAGACCCTGCAGGCAACTCTCGTTTAAGAGCTGTAATGCAAAATGCCAAAGCAGTAAACATGCCGAAGGACAATGTGGAACGTGCTATTAAAAAAGCCAGTGAAAAAGGTCAAGGCGATTATAAAGAAGTGGTTTTTGAGGGCTATGCGCCTCATGGAATTGCAGTTTTAGTGGAGACGGCTACCGATAATAATACAAGAACCGTTGCTAATGTTCGCAGTTATTTTAACAAGTGCGACGGCAGTTTAGGCACATCAGGATCCGTCGTATTTATGTTCGATCATACTTGTAACTTCAGAATAAATGCAGAAGGTTTAGATGCTGAAGAAGTCGAATTAGAATTCATCGATTACGGTGCCGAAGAAGTATTTGCTGATGAAGATGGTATTTTAATTTATGCACCTTTTGAAAATTTCGGAGCTATACAATCCGCGTTAGAAGAAAAAGGAATTGAAATTTTATCTTCTGGTTTCGAACGCATTCCACAAGTAACAAAAAAACTAACATCAGAAGAAGCTGCAGACGTAGAAAAACTATTAGAAAAACTAGATGATGATGATGATGTGCAGAACGTCTATCATACGATGGAAGAAAGTGAAGATTAATAATTTATATCAACAAAAAAAGAGCGCTAAATACGCTCTTTTTTGTTTTTAATAAACAATGAAAGACAAAAATATAATTAAATGGGGCATTATTGGATGCGGTAATGTTACAGAAGTTAAAAGCGGACCTGCATACAAATTAACAGATGGATTTGAAATCGTTGCCGTCATGCGACGAGATTTAGATAAGTTAAAAGATTATGCTAAACGGCATGGAATCAAAAAATACTACACAAACGCAGACGACTTAATAGGTGATCCCGAAGTTGATGCAGTATATATTGCAACCCCACCAGACTCTCACAAATTTTATGCCCTTAAAGTAGCTGAAGCTGGTAAAATTTGCTGCATTGAAAAACCAATGACACCAAGTTATGCTGAAAGTTTAGAAATATATAACAGCTTTAATGAAAAGAAATTGCCATTATTTGTTGCCTATTACAGACGCTCATTACCAAGGTTTTTAAAAATTAAGGAATGGCTAGAAAGTAATTCAATTGGTGAAGTACGTCATATTAACTGGCATTTTAGTAAACCAGCTAGTGACTTAGATAAATCCGGCGATTACAACTGGCGAACCGATGTTAAAATAGCTCCAGGCGGATATTTTGATGATTTAGCAAGTCATGGTATAGACTTATTTAATTTTATATTGGGAGATATTAAGGAAGTGAGTGGAATTAGTTTAAATCAACAAAAAAATTATTCAGCAAAAGATGCCTTTTCAGCTTGTTGGTTGCATGAAAATAATGTAACGGGTTCCGGAACCTGGAATTTTGATTGTCATGATTCTATAGACAAGGTAACTATTTATGGGAGTGAAGGCCGCATTGAATTTTCAATTTTTCATGAAAACGATATAATATTAGAAAGTAAAACAAAACCAGAAAAACTTTTCATTGAAAACCCAAAACATATACAAATACATCATGTCGAAGGCATGCAGAATATGCTATTAAATAAGAATTACACGCATCCATCCGTGGGATTATCTGCTCTTCACACCAACTGGGTTATGGATAAAATTCTTGGAAATTTATAAACTATGTCTTAAATAAAAAAGCTACTTCATACTTGAAGTAGCTTTAATTTTATAGTCAGCCATGTTTCTTTTTAGGAACAAAATATTGTTTACTTTATGTTTCATTTACTAACACGTAAATAATATTCCAAATTTTATGCCATTTCTTATTTTAAAATAAATAATTATAAATTAATTCGTTACTTTGAACGTCTTTTGAAAAGTAAATAAGTCTTATTTTCGAAAATCCTTAAAAATATTAGCTTTATGAGTAAAACCCTTTCGTCTGCTAAAGCCAATTTTGGCACATTACCAGTCTTTTTAACAGCAATATCGACCATTTTAGGTGCTGTCATGTTTTTACGTTTTGGATTTGCCGTAGGATCAGTTGGCTTTATGGGTACATTGTTAATTATATTAATAGGGCACCTAGTCACTATCCCTACAGCCATGGCATTGGCAGAAATTGCCACGAACCAAAAAGTTGAAGGTGGTGGCGAGTATTTTATTATTTCTCGCTCATTTGGAGTTAATATTGGTGCGGCCATAGGTATTGCTTTATATTTATCGCAAGCCATTAGTGTAGCGTTTTATGTTATAGCTTTTGGTGAGGCTTTTGAAGCTATTAAACCATGGGTTATTACAGAATTTGGCTATGAAATCTATGATAACAGATTATTTACAATTCCTGCCTTATTATTATTGATATGGCTTATGGTAACAAAAGGAGCTGATTTAGGCATGAAAGCATTGTATGTTGTTGTGGCTATTTTAGCGGTTTCGCTTGTGCTCTTTTTTATGGGAACGACAGAATATGCTCAAGTTTTTGACAGTTCTCTAATATTTAAAAATGTAGAATCCGACAAAAGTTTCTTTTATGTTTTTGCTATTATTTTTCCTGCTTTTACTGGAATGACAGCAGGTGTTGGTTTATCTGGAGATTTAAAAGATCCAAAAAAATCTATTCCAATGGGAACATTGGCCGCAACCATAATTGGCATGATAATCTATGTTTTTATTGCCTATAAGTTAACCACATCTGCAAGTGCATCAGATTTAATGAACGACCAACTCATAATGGGTAAAATCGCCTTATGGGGACCAATTATCCCTATTGGTTTAGCTGCAGCAACTATATCGTCTGCTTTGGGATCCTTTATGGTAGCCCCAAGAACTTTGCAAGCAATAGGTGGCGATAAAGTTTTCCATAATAAACGTGTCAATTTTTGGATTTCAAGAGGAACTAAAAAAAATAATGAACCTAGAAACGCGACCATTTTAACGAGTATAATAGCAATTATTTTTGTTATGATGGGAGATGTAAATGCTGTAGCAGAAATTATTTCCATGTTTTTTATGGTGACCTACGGCTCGTTATGTCTTATTTCTTTTATGCAACATTTTGCAGCAGACCCTTCATATAGACCGTCATTTAAATCTAAATGGTATCTGTCTCTTTTAGGGGCTATTATGTGTATTTACTTAATGTTTAAAATTAATACACCTTATGCCATGGCTGCCATTGCACTCATGGTTGGTTTATACTTTTATATTTCGACAAAAAGTGACACTAAAAAAGGAATGGCAAATATTTTTCAAGGAGTTATTCATCAATTTAGTAGACGAATGCAGGTGTTTTTACAAAAAGCAGATAAAGACAATACAGATGAAAATTGGAGACCAGCAGTCTTATGTTTGTCCAAAGATAGTTTTGAACGTTTAGGCGCCCTGGAAATGATGAAATGGATTTCTCATCGTTATGGTTTTGGAACCTTTATTCATTTTGAAAAAGGCTATTTTTCTGCCGAATCTAAAAAAATTGCTGCCGATAAACTAGATAAGCTTATTAAAATTGCTTCATCAAGTAAATCGAATGTGTTCTTAGAAACACTTATAACACCTTCTAATACTGCGGCTATTGTACAAGCCATACAACAACCTGGTATTTCAGGACAGCCAAATAACATGATGCTTTTTGAATACAAGAAAGGCGAAAAGGAATGGTTAACCGATATTATAGACAACTTTAGTGTTTTAAAAACTGCTAAGTATGATTTATGCATATTAGCCAGTTCTGATAAAGGTTTTGGTTACAAGAAAGATATTCATGTTTGGATACGTAAAGAAGATTATGAAAACGCTAACTTGATGATTCTGCTATCTTATATCATATTGGGTCATTCTGACTGGAAACATGGTGAAATTAAACTTTTTGCCACTTTCCCAATAGAAGATTTAAAACAGGAAGAAGAAAACTTGATAGAACTTACTAGTTCTGGAAGGTTACCAATATCTGCTAATAATATTCATGTGTTACCTTTAGATCGTGACAAAAAACGTGTAGATATAATTAACGAATATTCGATGGATGCCGATTTAACACTTATTGGTTTTCATGAAAGTATGATGAAACTGGATAATGGAACCGAATTTTTTGATGCTTATGATAAAATTGGAAATGTATTGTTTGTAAATACATTAACATCTAAATTTATAAAATAGAATACAACTATAACTTATATTGTTTAATTAAAAAAAAGGTGAAATATTTTAAAATATTTCACCTTTTTTTAATCTTCAACTTCATCAGCATGTGTTGTAGCTTCAAAACTTTCGGTATATTTTAAATCTTTGAACCAATATGTAGACGAAATAATTGTAAATATAATTGAATTTGAATCTTTAACTTCTTTTTGTAATTGCCAAATTATATTTTGTGCTTCGTTAAATTCCTCACCTTCCAATTGTTCATGATACAACCGGTTAATCAAGGCGTTTTCAGGCATTCCTTTAGCTAATAAACGAATTAAAGCAGATTCAGTATGCGAATCAAAAATAGAGAGATCGACCGCATTATTTGCACTTACTTTAAAATCAAACTTTACGGCTTCTGGAAATGGAAATTTACCATTATAAGTTTCATAGAGTAATTGTGTCGCATTGAAAAATTCTTCGTGTAATGATAAATCGGCATATTCTTCCCAAATTTTTTCATCGCGCATTTCATTTGATAAATTGTCAATCTGTCCGTCATTTAACCGTTCATTAAAAATATATTTTAATATTATTACCGCTGCATCTTCAGGCTCGTTTTCAGAAAGTAATATTAAACAAGTCTCTTTTAATTCTTCAGATGGAATATCCTTTACATTATCATAATCCATGATTTCTAATAAATCATTGTAATGCTTCGAACTCCAAGCATTTGGTAATTCTGTAATGGTAGCAAATTTTATAAGTTCAACTTTAAACATAGAGTCCATATATAAATTTTATAATTAAAATACAAGATTTGTTTCAAACGGTTCAGACCATTTTGAACTCCTTCCAATAGCAGGGATTAGAGAAGCAAATACTTCTAATTTTCGTTTATAATAGGACTGACTTTTATTTAAATCTCCTAATTTTAGCTCCATGGGTGTTTCGATAGTACAACTGGTGTTTGTTGCCGTAAGGGGTATTATTTTTTTACCCAATAAATCATCTATCCCATCTAAACGCATGCCAGAAAACACGCTTTCATCCCAATTGCCTATAATTATTGGTACATCTGGATTACCATGTATATCATAAACAAACAGATACAATAAATACTCCATTTTTAGTGATAAATCAAGTGGATGAAACTCAATTTTTGTCATAATAGTGATGTCACTAATGTTATCACCTACGTTTATGGTTTCAGGAATATGCTGAAGTGAAACAGATTCAATTTTAGCCATTATCTTTTATTTAAATTAAATTCTAGTACTAATTTTTTTCTTAATTGATAATAAAACACCAACCAATAAGCCGATAGCAAAACTACCTAAAATAACCAACACTCTCGATATTGAGATTTTCCAAAAGAAAAATTTCACATCAATAACTTCTGCATTTTGAAGTGAAAAAATCACTATGATTGCAGCAAATAAAAGTCCTACAAAAGTTCGAAATTTCATAATACTTATCTTTTTATAATTTGAGAATTATCATTTAATCCTTCAACCTTAATTTCAGGATTACCATAAACGTACACATTGCTTTTTCCTTTCGCGTAAAGGCTTAAAATTTTACTGGCGCGCACATATATATCCGACGAATTTGACGCATTAATAATAACGTTTGTAGCCAATAAGTCTTTAGCTTTTATATCTGTAGATCCGGAAGAAACTAAATTTAAATTATCACAATTTCCTTCAATGTTCATATCAGCTTTTTTATTCAATGTTAATTCGAGATTATCGATTGAAACACTTCCTTTCAATGATGAATTATCATTTAAAACCATGGCAGTATTTATACTTCTCAAATTTAATTTGCCTTTAGAAGAATTATTTAATTGAAGTGAAAACACTTTTGAATTAACATCTAAATCGAATTTTGAATTATCAAAACAAACAATTAATAAATCCTCTCCATTAATAACATTTTGTCCTAGAAGTTCTGCATCGTTTAAAAGCGTAATTTTATTTAATGCTTTACATGATAAATATATTTCTAATGACTTACTGGAAGTTATTTTACTTGAAGTATAAATTTGTAAGACACTATCAACAACTTCAAAATTGATTGTATTAATTAGATTAGAATCTGCTTTTAATCTAAACCCTTCCGAAGTTGATTCCATGATGTTAATTTGTAAACCATCAGAAATTATAACCTCTTTAAACCCATTTAAACTTTCATTAATTTCAATTACTTCTTTATTGCCTTTAATTTTTTCCTTTTTTTGAGCGTTTAAATTAAAGGATAATAAAATAACCATTGCTATTATTAATGTTCTCATATTTTTTATTTTTTTATTTAAAAGAATCGATTATTCTCTACTTCTTAGATATGCGGGAGAATTATAGAAAGCTTTGAATAATCGATTTCATTTACATAGAATTGCCGCTATTAATCGTCCACTTCTTTTGTTTATAAGTGTGAATTATTGCAATTCTTGTTGCTATTAATTGCTTTTATTTTGATTTTTTAGTAACTCGTTTATCTACTAATTCTTTAATTGGAATAACTACTATATCATTTTTAATTTTTACACTAATACAAATATTATCTATAGATACTATTTCGCCAGAAATATCGTCAATTGAAATAGATTGACCAATTTCAAAATTCTTTTTTGTATAATAGGAAAAAAGTAAACTTTTTATAACTTCTCTGGAACCAAAACCAAAACCTATGGAAATAGTTAATAAAAACGAACCTAATATTATTGTGAGGTTGTTTGTAATAATCTCTGTATTTATTCCGGCTTGATTTAATGCGGTTATTGTAATAGTGATTATAATGACATAAAATACTAAAGTACTTATTATTTTTTCGCCCTTTAAATCGAATGATTCAAAAACGCCTTGAATCGCATTTTTTATAAAATTGGCTATGTATAATCCAACCATAAATAAAGCTATCGCACTAAATAATCTTGGCAAATATCGAAGTAAGTTTCCAATTTCAATTGAAACTATTTTCCAATCCATAACATCTGAAGCAATTATTAAAACTACCAGATATAAAATCCACTTAACAAACGCCACAATGACATTTGTAACATTAAATTTTAGATCGGATTTGCCAAAAAGATTTTTTTCGTTAATAACTTCGGTTAGCTTATCGACTTTAGCGAAATTCAAGGTTCGTTTTAATGCATAAGCAACTATTTTAGTTATTATCCAGCCTACTAAAAGTATTAAAACAGCAAATATAATTTTTGGTCCAATACTAGCGATATTTGTTGCCATTTGGTTAACAGATTCTAGCATTAACTCTTTTATTCCTGTAATAGTTTCCATGGTAATTTAGTTTGTATTTAGTTAATCTTTTTTCTTTTTTTCAAAAAATGCCTTTGCTGCGCTTGGGTAATTACTCGTGAATAAATCGGTTATCTCCATAAATAACTTAATTCTAGCCACATCAGACATAACTTTTGTTTTTAACTCCTTTGGAACTTCTTGTGGCGGTTCTGCTATTTTTTTGAATGGGTTTTCCATTTGTTTTATCTTAAATCGTTATAAGCATCAATTAATCTTGCTTTGGCTCTTTTTAATCTCATTTTCACAGCACTTTGACTAATTTCTAAAACTGTCATAATGTGTTTTATTGAGAACTCGTCTTGATACTTTAAAAGGAGTATCATTTTATCTTCTGGCGCTATAACCTCTAATGCTTTTTTTAAGGTTTTTTCTTTTAATAGAAATAATGACGAATCAGCAACTTCTATATGTAAAGGGCTATAATCTTCAACATCAATATCGTTTGTACTTACTTTTTTTAAAACATGCTTATTTACATAATCTACACACATATTATATGTGAATGCATACAACCAAGTAGAAAATTTGGCTTTTCCATGAAACGATGATAACTTTTGAAATAGTTTTACAAAAACGTCCTGAGTTAAATCTTCTGCTTCTACCCTTGTTTTAGTAAAACCGTAACATTTATTATATACTAAATGAGAATATCTTTCGTATAGTATACCGAATAGAATATCATTTTTTGTATTAACAATTTTTTCCACAAGTTCCTCATCAGTCAGATTTTGGAAGTCGTTGCTAGTTTTCAAGGTTTTATTGGTTTATATTATTATGACGGAAGAATTAAAAAAAAGTCACTTATATATGCTCAATTTTAGAATTTATTAAAATATGATCATATTTTTTGTGGTGTGCTTTAACTTAAAATAGTATTTCTATTCTATAAAAAGTTGCACATCTAAAGGTACTTATAAATGAGCACAGAAACTATAATTGAATTTGGAAAATTAAGAGTATTCTGGTATTTTACCTTTTACGCCTTCGAAAAAACCACGCATGAATTCAAAATCTGCAGTGACATTATTGGTAGGATAAAAAGGCTCTGAAATTTTGTTTTGCTTATTTTCAAAATCAAGCGTAAACATAATAATTGGCACCTGGGCTTTTTTTGCAATATAGTAAAATCCTGTACGCCATTCTTTTACTTTTTTACGAGTTCCTTCTGGCGCCATGGTCATTCTAAACTCGTCTCTTTCTCTAAACAAAGCAGCGATGGCGTCTACTTTGTTTTCATTAGATTGTCTGTTTATCGGTGCGCCACCCAAAGCTCGAAAAAACCAACCTAGTGGGAAAACAAATAATTCTTTTTTACCAACGAAATTTGTTTTAATATCCAGTAAAGCGCGTAATAAAACACCAATATAAAAGTCGTGCCAACTTGTGTGAGGAGCCGCAATTATTATAGCTTTTTTAATGGAATCTTTTGAGAAGTTAGTATTGCCAACTACTTTCCATCCTAAAATTTTAAAGTAAATAAATTTGGCTAACCATTTCATATTACATTTTTTTATAAAGTTCCTTTAACTTTTTTGGAGAAATAATATTTTTCCAGTTTTGACCTAAGGCATTTTCCCAAAGTGGTTCTAAATTTAGAGCGATATTTATCATAATATTAAAATCTTCATCACTTAAATTAGCGCAAATACCTTGCGGTATTTCAATATTATGAGTTTTGATCATCTCTTTAAAAAGTTTCACGCCTTCAGGGTAAAATTCTTCTAAATGATTAAATACTATACAGTTTCCAATACCGTGTTTAGTGCCTAATAGATATGCTAAACCATAACTCATTGCATGAGCAACTCCTACTTGAGAATAAGCTATGCTCATTCCTCCGTGCCATGAAGCCATCATTAGTTTTTCCTGAGATTCTACTTCAGATAAATTATTTTTTAAAAATATCTCTTTACACAAATCAAAAGCCATATTGCCATAAGTTTGGCTAAAAGTATTTAAAAACGTACCATTTAATGACTCTACACAATGAATATAACAATCCATCCCTGTGTAAAACCATTGGTTTTTTGGGACCTCTTGAATAAGTTCTGAGTCTAAAATAACTTGATCGAAAGGTGTGAAATCAGAGTTAATTCCAAGTTTTTTATCAGGACCTGTTAGTACAGCTGTTCTTGAAACTTCGGCGCCAGTTCCAGATAATGTTGGAATTCCAACATGATAGATTGCTTCGTTTTTAACTAAATCCCAACCCTGATAATCTTTAGCTTCACCTTCGTTGGTAATCATAATAGATACGGCTTTAGCTAAATCTAATATAGAGCCACCCCCTATTCCGATAATACCAGAAGGCCTTTCTTTATTTTTTAGTATTATGTCATCTACTAACGCATCTACCTGCGATGTTTTTGGCTCATCTTTTGCAGATACATAAATTATTTTATCGTCGTATGCTAATGGAATTCTAGATAGTAACCATGTATTATTTTTAAAGACATCATCAACTAAATAAATAAAAGGGGCGTTCATATTTAAACGTTTGGGGTCTAATATTTCGCCTAACTGATTGAAACTACCTCTGCCAAAAATAACTCTTGGCACCATTGGAAAGTTTTTATAACTCATTTAATATATTTTCTTTTTCTAATTGTAAAAATAGTACTATTAAATTTACTCGTTTAAATATTCCTGAAATTTTTCTGTAAATAACCCAACATGATATCCATCTACTAATGCATGATTTACACTAACCGAAACATTCATAATTAATTTAGATTTTGTTTTATCAACTTTACTGAAAGCTAGTTTAGGTATTGAATCCAATACTCCTGAAAATGGTTCTTTGTGTCCCGAAAATTGAAACCAAGGTAAAGCAGAACAATGAATACAATTTAATCCGTTTTTTGGTGGATACAGATCCGTTGTCCTATTAATTCTTTCTTTTTCAGCTTCAATATTCTTTAAAAAAGTATTTAAGTTTTTATGAAAATCAATAAATGAAAATCCATAAGTGTTATTTGGACGCATCAATGTTGGAGAAGCATGTATGGTATCATATACAACAACCAAATCATTTTCAATTCTATATTTAAAATTTTCAACCGCATTAATGCCTCGCATACAATCGTGAAGATATCTTCCGAAGAAACTAATATTATTTTCTTTTGAAAACTGATACGCCTTGGTAACATCTATAGGAATTGTAACCGAAAAATAAGGATCTTTTAGCGCTATAAAATGTTTATAATGAAGCTTCCTGTTCCAGGAATTAATATCAATTACTTTCAAATTAATTTAATAATTTTAATAATTCTCTCAAACTACTTATTGTTTTGTATGCTTTACCATTTGTTTCCTGTTCGGTTACTTGTTCGTGTGCCCAAGTAGTATGAAAAGGTACATGAACAGCATGAGCTTTTATATTTACTAAAGGCAAAACATCTGATTTCAAAGAATTGCCAATCATTAAAAATTCTGATGGATTAATATCTAAATGATTGAGCAGTTTTGAATAATTGACTTCTTTCTTGTCGCTTAGTACTTCAATGTGATGAAAATATTTTGTAAGACCAGATTTTTCTAATTTTCGTTCCTGGTCTAACAAATCGCCTTTAGTTGCTAAAATTAATCGATACCTTTTCGATAAATGTTTCAGCACATCCTCTACACCATCCAGCAATTGCACAGGTTTATTTAACATATCTTTCCCTATATTTAAAATAGATGAAATAGTTTTGGTAGATACATTGTAATTCGATTGTTCTAAAGCACTTTCAACCATAGAAAGAACAAATGCCTTAACACCATAGCCATATAAAGGCAGATTGTCAATTTCCTTTTTAAAAAGTTCTTGATCTATAGTATTCAGGGTTTCATATTCAGATAATAAGTTACCAAACTCTATTTCTGCTTCTCTAAAATAGGTTTCGTTTACCCACAAAGTATCATCAGCATCAAACCCAATAACCTTTATGTTATTATAATCTATTTCCATAATTTTTTTGCGCGTTCTAAATCTTCTGGTGTATCAATTTCAACTCCCTGCACATCGGTTTCAACCATCTTAATACGCTTTCCATATTCTAAATATCGTAATTGTTCTAATTTTTCAGAAGCTTCAAACGTTAGCATAGGTAAGCGATAAAAATCTAATAATGCTTGCTTTCTAAACGCATAAACCCCTTTGTGTTTATAATATTTTACTATAACGTTTTTATCTCTTGCATACGGAATTGGACTTCTGGAAAAATAAAGGGCAAAATCATAAGTATCAATCACTACCTTCACGGTATTCGGATTGTTAATTTCTTCCTCATTGGTAATATGAACCATTAGCGACGCTAGATCTATTTTTTTATTATGATCGTCCTTAAAAACAGCTACTAGTTTTTTTAGAGATTCTTTATCGGTAAAAGGTTCATCGCCTTGTACATTTATAACGATATCAATATCCATAAACTCAACAGCCTCGGCAATTCTGTCGCTGCCACATTCATGTTCCTTTTTGCTCATCAAAACTTTCCCGCCATTACTTTTAATTTCGTTAAAAATAATTTCACTGTCAGTTACAACAAACACATCGTCAAATAATTTGGTAGCAACAGTAGCCTCATAAGTCCGAAGAATAACAGTTTTACCTCCAAGATCTTGCATAAGTTTTCCTGGAAAGCGCGATGCACTATAACGTGCTGGAATCATTGAAATAATTTTCATCTATCTATATTAATTCTACATCAAAAATATAATAATAATTGAAGCTTTTATGTTTTATTCGGCTTAAACTTTTTATAAATTTTATAAATTATAAAAAATAATATGATCACTAAAAAAATGGCCAGTATTGGTAAAAAGATTGAGATAACAGACATTATTATAGCTGATCCTGTTTCTATTGTCGAAACTAAAGGATTTGCTAAACCCCCAGTTGTAGCAGTTGATGCTAAACGTGTTGTTGTTGATACACCAGAGATTGCTGCCGCCGTTCCACCGCCCGCAATTATAGCTAATGCCCAGGTAATAACCGGACTTAAATCCGAAACTGTGGATAACATCACTGCGGTTCCAGCTAATGCAGCTAGAGGCACAGATACGCTATCTAAAATATTATCTATATACGGAATAAAATAAGCAAATATCTCAACAACTGTTGCAACTCCTAGTGTAATTAAAGCAGTTGTACTCCCTATCCATTGCCAGGATTCGTTAAGGTGCCAAACATCAAAATAAGAAGCTAAACTTAATGCGAACAAAGGTAAAAACACTCTAAAACCTACTGAAGCCGCAAGTCCGATTCCTAGACAAATACTAATTATTGTTTCTACAGTCATAAAATCATCTAATTAAAAACTATTCCTCAAAAAAATCGTCTTTAAAGCCAATAAGATACAATTTTTCTTTAGCTCTGGTAACAGCTGTATATAACCATCTTAAATATTCTTTATCGATACCATTTGGTAAATAGGGTTGTTCTACAAACACAGTATTCCACTGTCCACCTTGCGATTTGTGACAGGTTATAGCATACGAAAACTTTACTTGTAACGCATTAAAATGTTTGCTTCCTTTTACTTTTAAAAATTTTCGGTAGTTACTAGTTTCATTTTCGAAATCTTTCATTACTTCCTGATACAATCTGTTGGAATCTTCATAAGGTAATGACGGTGTTTCAGATTCAATCGTATCCAAAAGTAAAACAGTTTCAAAAGGCCTCATTTTAGGGTAATCTACCATACGTATTTTTACTTCAGCGAAGCGAAATCCATACAATTCTTCAATTTTAAAAATTTCCAAAACTTCAACAATATCACCATTAGCTATAAATCCAGCTTCCGAAGTGGGTTTAATCCAAAAATAATTGTTTTTAACAACCATTAAATAATCTCCAGCAGATAATTCACTTTCATTATATAATATGCGGTTTCTAATTTGTTGGTTATATAAATTAGCACGTTTATTACTTCTTACAATAATAGCCGTTTCTTCATTACCTAAATTACTATACGAATCGTTTATGGCGTCCATAACTTCTTGCCCATCAATAAGCCTTATAATATCCTTAAAGTTTGCCAAATCGAATTTAAATGAGTCGCAAACACTATTTGTCAAAGCTTCACGTAACACCGTTGCATTTGCAAGAATACCAGAATCTTGTTCTTGTCTAACAACTTCATCTAATTCCATTTTAGTTACTTCTTTATTATAATTTAAAGTCAAAATATTTTCATCTAAGGCTGGACTTAAATCTAACTTAACCGGTGGTAATTGGGCCGTATCTCCAATTAAAAGTAATTTACATTGATGACCAGAATACACATATTGCATTAAATCGTCTAAAAGAGATCCGTTTTCAAATAATTTAGAATCACCCGGAGTATCTGGAATCATGGAAGCTTCATCTACTATAAATATGGTGTTTTTATGTTTATTAGGTTGCAAAACAAAAGAAACACCTCCTCCTTTCTCTTTTTTTGGAAAATAAATTTTTTTATGAATGGTAAATGCTTCTTTTCCAGAGTAATTTGAAATTACTTTGGCTGCTCGACCAGTTGGTGCCATTAATACCGAACTTTTTTTAGCTTTCCATAAATTGTTAACAATAGTGCCTACAATAGTGGTTTTTCCAGTACCAGCATAGCCTTTTAGCAGAAAAAGTGCATTTGATGAAGAATTAAAAATAAATTCTGAAAGAAGTTGTAAAACTATATTTTGTTTTATTGTTGGATTAAATGGAAATTGCTGTTTTATGAGGGAATAAAATTCAGATGATGTCATTATTTGAGGTAAATTACAAATTATTCAAAGATAGAAATGATTTTTAGTCTCAATACGTTTTTACGATTAAAAAAAAATTGTAGATTTGCGTTAGACCTTTAATAAACTTTTTAATTAAAAACGATTATGCTGAAATTTATTCTTATTGCTGTTGCGGTTGTTCTATTTACAATTGTGTTGGTTAAATTAGTTGACAAATTTATACCATCAAAATTTAAACCCATTTTAAGTGTGGTTCTTTGGTTGTTAATTGCTTTTCTAGCATATCAAACTTATTTATCTATTTACACGCCTGTTTTATTTAATCAGGAAAAAAATAAACGATACTCCATAGTTATTGAAAATTTAAAAGATATAAGAGATGCTCAATTAGCTTATAAGCAAGTAAATGGATCGTTTACGGATAGCTATGATGATTTAGTGAAATTTATAGAAACAGGGCAGTTTACGATTATACAAAGAAGGGATTCTAGTGTTGTAGATGCTGAAGCTAATAAGCGTTTTGGTTTAAGTACAATGATGAAAGATATTGTTGTAATAGATACTTTAGGCTTTGTTCCAGTAAAAGATTCTTTGTTTAAAACCTCTTCCCGCTATAAAACAATGATGAATGTACCAGTTGGCAAAGAAGGAGAAAAATTTGTTTTAAAAGCTGGATTTATTGAACAAAACGATATAAAAATACCTGTGTTTGAAGCTTCGGTTAAAAAGAATATTATTTTATTTGACCAAGATAAAGATATGGTTGCACAAGAAAACCAAGTAGTTTCAGTTGACGGTGTTAATGGAGACGCTTTAAAAGTAGGATCAATGAACGAGGTTAATACCAACGGGAATTGGCCAAAAACTTATGGCTCAAACGAATAAAATTTCAAACAAACTAACTAATCTAGAATTGTCCATTCAAATAAGTTTGAGTGGACTTTCTTTTTGTATTCTGCAAAGAGATTCCAGCACGATTTTAAATTTAAAGGAATTAAATTTTTCAAAGAAATTAAATCATTTAGAACTTTTAGATAAATTAAAACATATTTTAAATACTGATAACGTGTTTCAAAATACGTTCAGTACTATCACGGTATTGCACGATAATGATTTATCAACCTTAGTGCCTAAGTCATTATTTAACGAAGATAGCATTGCCGATTATTTAAAATTTAATTCGAAAATTCTTATATCCGATTTTTTAGCTTACGATCAATTAGCAATAAACGAAAGTATTAATATTTATGTACCATATATAAGTATTAATAATTTTATATATGACCAATTCGGACCATTTACCTATAAACATGTGTCGACAGTTTTAATTGAAGAAATTCTTCACATAGAAAAAAATTCAACTTCTACTAAAATATATGTCAATGTTAGTAAAAATCATTTTGAAACTATTGTAGTCGATAAATCTAAACTTTTGCTTTATAATACTTTTGAATACAATACAAACGAAGATTTTATTTATTACATCTTATTTGTTTTAGAACAATTAAACTTAAACCCCGAAACTATTAATTTAGTATTTTTAAGTGATGTAATTAAAGGAGATGAACTGTATTCAATCGCCTATAAATACATAAGGAATGTTAGTTTTGGTAATAGAAATGAATCATTTACTTATACAGAACCTCCAACTTCTGAATATTCGAATTTTTCATTAATAAAAAGCTTATAATGCGCATAATTTCAGGTATTTATAAAAGTAGAAAAATTGTTGCTCCAAAAAAACTACCTGTTCGCCCAACTACAGATATGGCTAAAGAATCGTTGTTTAATATTTTAAATAACACTTTTTATTTTGATGAAATAACGGTACTAGATCTTTTTGCCGGCACTGGAAATATTAGTTACGAATTTGCTTCGAGAGGCACAGAACAAATAACTTGTGTTGATGAAGATTTTGGTTGCATAAAATTTATTAACGATACGGCCAACGCTTTTAAAATGCCTATTCAAACTATTAAAAGCGATGTGTTTAAATATTTAGAGAAATCAACATTTCAAGCCAATGTTATTTTTGCTGATCCTCCCTATAGTTTTTCAGATGAACAGTTTTCTAAAATTCCAGAACTCATTTTTAAAAACAATTTGTTATTAGAAGGTGGTGTTTTAATCATTGAACATTCTAAGCATTCCGACCTCTCAAAATTACACTATTTTACGTATTCAAAAAGCTACGGTGGCAACATGTTTAGCTTCTTTGAAAATGCCAAAGCTTAAAATAATTTTTTATAATTCCTTTTTTTTCAGTACATTAGAGTTCTCCCTTTAGTGTCCCAGACTCGAACTTTATCAATTCAATGATTTTTTCTCATTGGTTTATTTATGGTTTAAAATTAATATTAACCAATTAATTTATAAACATGAAAAAACTATTTTTATTAGGATTAGCTGTTTCGCTCTTTCTAGCATGCCAAACAGAAAAGCAACGCTATTTTTCTGAATCGCCAGAAATAGAAACCGTAAAGGCAGGTATTAATGCCTACGAAGCTCAAGATTGGGAGTCTTGGAAAGCAAACTTAGCCGATACAGCAAAATTTTACCCCAACACAACTAAAGGCTTATCAGCAAACGATTATTTAGAAAACACAAAAACTATGGTAGCCACACTTTCTAGTTATGGTTTTGACCAAGACAATACTTTTACAGAAATGGTTATTGATAAAGATAATGAAACCTGGGTAAATTACTGGTCTAATTGGAAAGGCACAATTGCTGCAAATGGCAAAGAATTAACCATTCCTGTTCATTTAACCATTCAATTTGTAAATGGCAAAATAGTGGAAGAATATGGCTATTGGGATATGTCTGGTTATTTTGCCGCGATGCAAGAAATTGAAGCCATTAATAACATGAGTGTTGATGATAAAGCGATTTACACTACAATCCAAAAAATGATACCAATTTGGAATAAAAACGACCACAAAGCATTAAATGAACTCTCCGTTCCAAATTTAATTAGAAACGCCAATGGCGCACGTCAGGCCAGTAACCAAGATGAATATGCTGCAATGATGACGAGTTTCTTTACCGGATTCTCAGATTTTAAAGTCGCGCTAGAAGACACCAAAATAAATGGCAATAAAGCAACTATATCTTGGAGATGTACCGGAACCAACAATGGAGAATTTTTAGGAAACCCACCAACAAACAAAAAAATAAACTTACCAGGTATTAGTGTATGGACTTTTGATAAAGAAGGAAAAGCGGTTCAAGAAGATGCATATTTTGATAACCTAACTTTGTTTAATCAATTAGGAATCACCCCTCCAAAAGTTTAAAATATTAACCAACCAAAATTATAAATTATGAAAATAATTAAATCAACTTTTTTACTGGTATTCATTTTATGCCTTGCTTTTAACTTATCGCAAGCACAAAAATCATATCAAATACACCAGGACAATGTAAAACCTTCCATGATTATGGAATATGAAAAAACAGCAAAGGCATTTAACGAAGCCTGTAAACTGCATAACCCTCAAACAAATTGGTCTACAGCAGCAACTAGCGACATGAAATATATGTACATTACTCCTATTGAAAACATGGCAGATTTAGACAAACGTCCTTTTGCAGACATGGCTAAGAAAATGGGTGATAAATGGGGCGAAATGTTTACAAATTTCGATAAATGCTACGATTCACATAGAACATATATAATACATTTAGCCGAAGAATTAACCTTTATGCCCGAAGGTATTTCTATGACTCAGGAAGGTCAAAATTACCGCAAATGGTTCTATATTTATTTCACGCCTTCAAATGCAGCCAAAGTACGTGAAGGTATGAAAGCCGTAAAAGAACTTCATGCGGCTAAAGGGTCTAAACAATATTATCGTGTATATAGAAATGGTTTTGGCACATCTGAAGATTTTTATTTAGTAGCCATTTCTGCTAAAGACGAAATAGATTCTGCTACACGAGGACAAGCAAATGAAGTAGTTTTAGGTCCAGACCGATGGGAAACTTTTAGTCAAGGTTATGGATAATGCTTCAAGATTTGAGGAATATTCAGGAGAAATGCGTCCAGACTTATCGTATTCATCAAAATAATAACATCAACCAACCAATTTTTAACTATAAACCCTTCTTAAAATTTTTTAAGAAGGGTTTATTAATTAAATTTAAGTAAATCTATAAGCCGAATTCTGTACTCAAAAAAGAGCCCTTATCATTTATCTGAGTGCATTGTTGCCAATACACTTTAGCTGCCTACCCTCCAACAATCGAGCGTGCCGCCCTCAAACGTTGGTATACATGACATTGCACCACATAGAGTTTACCTGGTTTCACTACAGCATGACCTGTACATACTTTCTGTTGCACTTTTCCTAGCCTCACGACTGGTGGTTATTAACCACTATATTGCACTACGGTGTTCGGACTTTCCTCCCAATTTTACTTGAGCGATAAGGCGATTTACTTACCGCAAAAGTACAACACTCATAATTCAATTTCCAAATTCAATCACTTAAAAAATAATTAAAGTTTGGGCGTTACCCACAAGGGGTCGGGCTATCCGTTACAAGTCCTCACTCCTGCGTCACTGTGGGCTTTCCGCTTCTATCCCTAACGCGCTTATCCGCTGGCTTTTGTTATTAAATGTAAAGTCGTTTTGTTTTTGGAGAGATTTGTTTAAGGGTTTTGTGCATGATTAGTGGCTTGTTTAAGAATTAATTTAACAAATACAAACCAAAATGAAAATCCGAAAAGAATTTCATAAGTAGGATTGTTATGGCAATTAATTTTATACGGTGATACGAACCATTTATTACTCATAATATGCCAAGGTTATGTGTTTTTGTTCATTTATTGAATTGTATTTGGTAACATTCCCCTCGGTATCATATTCGAAAGAATATCTATATGATTGGTTATTTTCGGTTCTATTTAAACAATTACTTTGTGATATAAAGATATTAGGGATATTATCGATACGATAATTCCAATATAATAAACTTTGTGTTTTTAGTCCATTAATATCCCATTCAGAGAAAGTGTGTTCTTTTATAGAATCAATAGTATTATTAGAGTTAAACCAAATCTCCGTCAAGTTCGTTAGATTCCCAGTTACATCATGAGTGTAATTTTTTTCACTTGATTTTGTGCCATCTATATTAAAAAATTTAATGGACTTGACAAGATTATTAATAAAAGTATATTCGAATGTTTGATCTTGAAAAACGGTTCCATCATCTTTGAAAATTTTATAAGTACCAGTAGCAATTGAAGAATTGAATTCATTAAATGTTATTTCAGTATTTACGACACCTGTTATTGGGACATGAATTCTTTGTATAGTTCTTGATAATTTGTTGTTATTATAAAAAAAATACGTTGAATCTAATGTGATTTGGTTACTGGTTTGTGTAATGAGTTTAATTTGATTTTGTTCATTGTAAAAGTACTTATGCCAATAGCCTTCACTGTTAATAATTTGTTTTAAAAGCTTTGGTTTAAAATTCGGTGAATTTACTATTTCACTTTGATTATCCGATGAACAAGATAGAATCGATAATCCAATTAAGATTCCTATCAATAAATTGAGTTTCTTCATTATATAAAATTTGGGTTACTTTGTTTATAATACAAGAATACGAAATCTTTTTTATCCAAAGTTAAACCAAGTTAGCAGATTAATTTTGCAAAGTCAAGCAGACCATATCAGTATAGAAAGTTCATTTTTATTAATAACTCATATAAAAATATCAATATCAATTTTTCACTTCGGGATAATAAATGTCTTTGTTTCAATTAATCGTTTTTAATTATAAATAAACCAAAGTTGTTATTGGAATATTTCGAGTTATTTTAAAGTAGAATTTGACATAAATTCCTTATATTGAATAGATTTTTATGGATTGAAAAATATGTTAATTCAATCTCATAAATAAATAATATTAAAATATGAAACGGATTAATTTTACTTTAAATGGCAAGCCAGTTTCTTTAGAAGTGCAAGGCCAAGAGGCTTTACTTACTGTAATACGAACATATTTAGAGCAAACAGGCACAAAATATGGTTGTGGTATTGGAGAATGTGGTGCATGCACAGTACTCATGGATAAAGAGCCTGTACGAGCTTGTATGATACTAGCAGAAGATCTAGAAGGGAAAGAAATTATATCTATAGAAGGATTAAGTGATGAAGGGAAATTACACCCATTACAGCAAGCATTTATTTCTCATGATGCCCTGCAATGTGGTTTTTGCACTTCTGGAATGATTATGAATGCATATGGTTTTCTGTTACAAAACCCAAATCCCAGCCGGGAAAAAATTATAGTAGGAATGGAATCTAATCTATGCAGATGTGGTGCTTACAATCGTATTGTGGATGCTATTGAAACAGCCGGAAAAGAAATGTCTAAAAAAGTGAAATTATGAAATCAGTGATTAAAAACGAAACTGCATATAGCAGAAGAAGATTTATAAAAAATTTAGGTGGAGGTGTGATTGTTGTGTTTTGTTTGGGTGAAATGTCCTTTAGCTCCCTTTTTGCACAAGATGGACAGCCCATAGAAGAACTTGATTTTAATGCCTATTTAAGGGTGAAAGAAAATGGTAGAATAGACTGTTTTACAGGTAAGATTGAAATGGGACAAGGAATTATTACTTCCCTTGCTCAGGTAGTAGCAGAGGAATTGGAAGTTTCGATTTATGATGTCGATATGGTTATGGGTGATACAGAATTGTGTCCTTATGATGCGGGTACATGGGGCTCTTTAACTACACGTTTTATAGATCCGGTATTGAGAGCTGCCGCTGCAGAAGCACGGGAAGTGTTACTAGAACTTGCTGCAGAATATTTTAATTTGAACAAAACTTCATTAGAGGTAATTCAAGGGGTAGTTTCAGTAAAGAATGATGCCTCTAAAAAAATAACATATGCAGAATTAACTAAAGGCAAAAAGATCGTTCGAAGTTTGACCAAGAAACCTGAATTAAAAAAAGCTAAAGATTTTAAGTTAATAGGCAAACCTATTAGAAGTTTGGATGCCGAGGCAAAAGTTACAGGAAAAGCGAAATATTCGGGAGATATCCTTTTGCCTGGAATGGTACATGCAACTATTGTGCGGCCAGAAATATTTGGTTCTAAAAAATTAAAAGTCGATGCTTCAAAATTATCTGGATTTTCTGGAGTACAGTTGGTGGAAAATGGCGATTTGGTAGCCGTAGTACATAGTGATCCAGAAGTATCGAAACGAGCAGCTAATAGCGTTCTCGTGACTTGGGATGCTCCCGCAGCTAAGGCAAATCAAGAAACCATATTTCAATATTTAGAAGATACAATTCAAGATAGCAAAGTCTTTGAACAAGAAGGAAGTTTACAATTAGGTAAAGAGTTTTCAACTAGTTACCAGGAAGCCACTTACCACGATGGTTATAAAGCACATGCATCAATCGAAACTCATGTAGCAACTTGTTATTTTGAAGGCGATAAAGTTACTATATGGGCCTCCACCCAAAGTCCGTTTGGCACCCGATCTTCAGTGGCAAAAGCGTTGCAGATGCCTGAAGAGAAAGTGCATGTCAAACAAATATTTTTGGGCGGCGGATTTGGTGGAAAATCGAACAGTCAACAATCTGTTGAGGCGGCCACTATAGCAAAATTGTGCGGTAAACCGGTGCAATTGGTATGGAGCCGGAAAGAAGAATTTATGTACGATAATTTCCGAACTGCGGCCGTAGTAAAAGTTGCAGGGGGTGCAGATAGTCAAGGAAAACTAAAAGTTTGGGATTTTGATATTTACTGTGCCGGTACGAGGGGTACAGAATTGTTTTATGCCATTCCAAATAAACGAATTAGATCTTTCAATCAATCAGGTGTTCATCCATTCGGAACAGGAGCTTGGAGAGCGCCTGGTAATAATACCACCACTTTTGCACGGGAATCCCATATAGATGTTGTAGCCCATGCAGCCGGAATTAATCCTTTAGATTTTCGATTGAATAATATGGAAAGTAAAGAAATGATTGAAACATTACAACTTGCTGCTAAAACTTTCGGATATGATAAAGAAAAAAAACCGGGTCATGGTTATGGAATTGCCCTGGGACAAGATGCGGGTACTCTGGTTGCAATGATTGCCGAAGTATTTGTTGATAAAGCAACTGGAGAGGTACAGCCCATTAGGGTGGTTTGTTCTCAAGATATGGGGCAAGTAGTAAATCCACATGGAGCAACTTTACAAACCGAAGGAGGAATTACTATGGGTATAGGATATGCTTTATACGAGGAAATTGAATTTGACGGAGGCGAAATGAAAACCACGAATTTTAATCGCTATGAAATTACCCGGTTTTCAAAAACACCAAAAATAGAATGTGTATTTATAGACAAAATGGATGCCAAACCACAAGGTGGTGGGGAGCCCGCTATTATCTGCGTAGGTGCGGCAATTGCTAATGCTGTTTTTGATGCTTGTGGTGCAAGGGTGTACCGAATGCCAATCACTCCAGAAAGAATATTAGTTGCCCTGCAATAAGTCTAAATGTAATTGTTGCTTAAAAATATATGTCCTATTTAATTTTACGAAAAAACAATAGACCAGACGCTATACGATCAGAGTCTTAGCTTTTTATTTTGTAAAGAATTAAGAGTGAATGATTTGAAGTTTGTCTTAAAATGGTTAAAACGTTGTTAACCTTTATGCTGTAATAATTATTAATTTCTTAAGATTTAAGCGGCTTGCAATTAATGTACTTTACGGATATAAATCGTATTAATTTTGTTTATTTCCTATCTTAATCAATGCTAGTTGAAATATTCTACAAAGTCAACAAACAATATCATCATACAAAGTTTGTTTTTTGTTAATAACTACTTTTAAATTTTCAATTCATAATTCATAATTCTTAATTGAATTTTTAACTTTGTTACTTTAAGAATTTCAATGGAACACTTTGTTGTATCGGCTAGAAAATACAGGCCCCAAACGTTTAAAGACGTTGTGGGTCAGCAGGCTATTACAAACACTTTATTAAACGCCATTGAACACAATCATTTAGCACAAGCATTACTTTTTACAGGTCCACGTGGTGTTGGTAAAACAACATGTGCCCGTATTTTAGCTAAAATGATTAACAGTGATGGCTCCGAAACTGGCGATGAAGATTTTGCATTCAATATTTTTGAACTTGATGCGGCTTCAAACAACTCTGTTGATGATATTAGAAGTTTAACCGACCAAGTACGTATTCCACCTCAAGTTGGTAAATACAAAGTGTATATTATCGATGAGGTTCATATGCTATCGCAAGCGGCTTTTAATGCCTTTCTAAAGACCTTAGAAGAGCCACCAAAGCATTGTATTTTCATTCTTGCAACTACCGAAAAGCATAAAATAATCCCGACTATCCTATCGCGCTGTCAAATATTCGATTTTAAGCGTATTACAGTTAAAGATGCAAAAGATTACCTTAAATACATCGCGAAAGAACAAGGCATAAAAGCTGAAGACGATGCGCTTCATATTATTGCTCAAAAAGCAGACGGCGCGATGCGTGATGCTTTGTCTATTTTTGACCGTGTAGTTAGTTTTTCAGGTAAAAACTTAACCAGACAAGCGGTTACCGAAAATTTAAATGTACTTGACTACGAAACCTATTTTGAAAGTACAGATCTTATTTTAGAAAACAAAATACCGGAATTATTACTGCAGTTTAATCATACACTTTCAAAAGGATTTGAAGGGCATCATTATATTAGTAGGATTAGCATCGCATTTTAGAGATTTACTGGTAAGTAAAACACCAGAAACTATAGAATTACTTGAAGTTGGTGAAGAAACTCAAAAGAAATATTTAGAACAGTCAAAAGCAGCGTCACAAGAATTTTTACTCCAAGGTATAAATTTGGCAAACGATTGCGACTTAAAATATAAAAGCAGTAAAAACCAACGATTGCTTATCGAATTATGCCTCATGCAACTTGCCTCTATCACTTTTGATGGAGAAAAAAAAAATAGCAAACACTACATAATTCCACCAACTTATTTTAAAAAGAAAGGCATTACCCCTATTCCTGTTACCATTCCAAAGCAAGAAAATAAGAATTACATTCCAATAGAAATAAAAAATGTTTCAGATGAAAAAATTATCGTTTCAGAAACTAAAACAGCTTCCATTTCTGAGACAGTTCAGGTTCAAGAACCACCTAAAATAACATTAAAAAAGGAAATTAAACGTACTTCCGGACTTTCCTTAAGTAGTATTAGGGCAAAAAAAGAACATCTTATAAAACAGATGGATGTTATTGTTGATGAAGAAAACCTGCCAAAAGAACCTTTTACAGAACAAGCATTAATTGCTACCTGGAACACTTATGTTAAAGAATTACAGAACATTGGAAAACATAATTTAGCCTCCATTTTAGCTATTGATACACCTAAAGTAAAAGAGACAACAATTCATCTAGAATTTCCTAATGAAACAAATAAAGTGGAGGTTGAAAGACAACAATACGACCTATTAGCGTTTATTAGAAAGGCATTAAACAATTTTGATATTAATTTATCTATTACAATAAATGATGTGATGGAAAAACAATATGCGTACACGCCTTTTGAAAAATTTGAAAAATTAAAGGAGAAAAATAAAAATATAGATATTTTAAGAAAAACATTTGATCTTGATATTTAAATTTCTAATTATGAATAAAATATTGTTTTTGGTACTTATATCTACTATCGCCATTTTCAGCTGTGAAGGAAGAAAATCGAAAGCAGATGCTCTAAAAGAGTCAGTAACTAAATTTAAAGATTCTTTAGGAACACTGGAAATTATAGAATACGTTCCTGAGAAATACGCAGAAGTAAAAACAGATACTATTTTGAGTAATGGTTTTTCGATTAGTATAAAAACATATACAAATATGAATAAATCTGTAATAATTAAGCATAAATTAGACACGATCACTTATGTTAATTATCATAGAGACTGGATTTCAGAAGTAAGCGTTAAAAGAAGAGATAAGCTTGTTTTTGAGGAGAAAATTGATGTTCAATTTTTCTTAAAAAATAATATAGCAATTAATGATTATTTATCTAAAGTTATAAATACACGTGTCTGGATTGATGATAAGCAATCGATTGAGAAAGATTCAATTAGTTTACTAACTGTTTTTTTAAATCCAGAAGATGATAATTTTCTTATTTATAGAATTGAAATAGGAAATGATGGAAAATATAGTTTAAAAAAAATAGAAAATTATTAATTATGCTAGGACTTAAACTACCAACAGATCCACGTTGGGTAAATATTGTTGAAAAAAACATTGAAGAAATACTTACAGATCATGCTTTTTGCGAACAAAAAGCAACAAGTACTGCTATTTCATTAATTGTAAGCTTTCCAGAATACACAGATTTGGTTCAGGAAATGACCGCTTTAGTAAAAGAAGAAATAAGTCATTTTAAAATGGTACATGACAAAATTATTGAACGCGGTTGGGTTTTAGGACGCGACAGACGAGATGATTACGTTTTAGAACTGCTTAAATTCTTCCCTAAAGGCGGAAGTAGAACGACTCAATTAGTACATCGTTTACTATATGCTGCGTTAATTGAAGCCAGAAGTTGCGAGCGTTTTAGATTACTATCGGAAGAATTAAAAGACAAAGAATTAGCTGCTTTTTACAGAAACTTAATGGTAAGTGAAGCTAACCATTATACTATGTTTTTAGGGTTTGCCAGACAATATGGAGAAAAAAAAGAAGTTGATATCAAATGGCAACAACTCCTTGAATATGAAGCTGAAATTATGGGTAATTTAGGTAAAAAAGAAACTGTACACGGTTAAAATTTATACCTTACTCCTATTTGAATATTAGAATTTTTTGATGAAACTACGGCATTATCATCAAAAACATTAGAAAATCTATATGTATACCTTACATCGGCAAAAATCATTTAAGTTAACTTGTATTCTATTCAAGCAACACCAGAATAACCAAAATTTCTAAGATCATCTTCAAATTTATAAACTTTTAATCCCACTTATGGACCAGCTCCAATATGGATCTTTTCACTTAATCTAAATTTCATAAAAATTGGTACTTGGATATATTCTAAATGTAGATTTTCATTTCTGGCTCCTTCAGCATAAAATTGTAGTTCAGGTACTAATGAAACGATTTTTGATAGCCGTATATTACTGAAAAACCAATATAAAAACTATTTCGGTGTTTATTTGCTATAGGCATGTTATCTTCAAAATCCAAATTTGAAATATTATAACCGCCTCTTACACCATACTTTACATTTTGAGAAAATCAATAAAACGAAAAACCAAGTAGTAATGTTAATAATAATTTTTTATAAGTTAATAGGTTTGGGTTATAAATTTCAGCAATTTATTAAATACGAATATGTATTATAAAAATAAAACGGTGCAATTTTAAAAGCTTAACTGCAGAATTTTACTGTGTATTGCTAGAAACAGTATCATAATAGATACTTTTTATGATACCATCTGCTAATCCAATTTTTGGAACAAATATGTTTTTTGCTCCACTCCATTTCATTGAAGAAAGGTATATTCTCATAGCAGGAATAATAACGTCTGCCCTATCTTGATTCAAATCAAGCTCTGTTATACGCTCTTCATACGAATAGGTTTGAAGTAAATTATAATAAGAAGTTAAATAGAAGTATGTTAAAGGTTTACCCAATGCTTTACCAGACACTTTGAATATTTTATTAATATTCCCTCCTGATCCAAGTACTGAAATCTTATCATACCCCTTAGTATATGTTTTTATCCATTGTTCTAATTCCAACCATGCCTCTTTAGAAACCATATCGTTTAATAATCGGACCGTACCAATTTTAAACGATTTTGAAGCCACCGAATTTCCTTCGTGAATTACCGTAAATTCTGTACTACCACCACCAACATCTACGTATAAATATGTTTTACTCGGATCGATAAAGGAATGTAAATCTGTTGCGGCAATAATAGCTGCTTCCTCTTCTCCTTCAATAACATCAATACTAATACCAGACGTTTTTAATACTAAATCTACAACTTGTTTACCATTTGTGGATTCTCGCATTGCCGATGTAGCACAGGCTTTATATTTAACTACCTTATGCGATTTCATTAACAATTTAAAGGCTTGCATGGTATCAACTATTCGCTGCGTATTATCTTTTGATATTTTGTTCGTAATAAATACATCAGACCCTAAACGAATGGGAACACGTACTAGAGAGTTTTTTTTAAAAAGTACAGGTTTCCCTTTTTGTTCTATAATGTTAGAAATTAGTAATCTTACAGCATTCGAGCCAATATCTATGGCCGCATATTTTTTTATTGATAACATATTAATTTTCTAATTTTTTTAAATAATAATTATATGTCTCGAACTGAGATCTAAATTTAGGCTTATTATTTATTAGGTATTCGTTTTCTTGAGAAGCGCTTAATAATCTTGCTTTTACATTATCGCTCCAACATATATTAAAAGTATCTATTATTTCCTGTTTAACGTCTTGATCAAAAATAGGGCAACTTACTTCCACCCTGTTTTCTATATTTCTTGTCATCCAATCTGCTGATGAAATATAGACTTTCGGATTACCATTATTTCCAAAAAAATAAACTCTTGTGTGTTCTAAGAATTTATCAACCACACTAATCACCTTAATGTTTTCGCTCATTCCTTTTACACCCGGTATTAAACAGCATATGCCTCTAATTATCATATCAATTTTTACACCGGCATTGCTTGCTTCATACAATTTATCAACCATGGCGTAACTTGAAATACTATTCATTTTTAACCTAATTAGTCCTTCACCACCATTTTTAACATTATTAATTTCGGCATCAATTAATTTAAAAACAGCTTTTTTAGTATAATGTGGAGATGTTATTAAATATTTGTATCTGAAAATTTTATAGTTTGTATCAAAAAAGCTGAAAATTTTAGAGACATCTTTTAAGATACGCTGATCCGATGTAAATAGTGTATAATCAGTGTATATTTTTGCAGTAGATTCGTTGAAATTTCCTGTACTTATAAAGCCATACCGTTTTATTTTTTTACCTTCTTCTCTTTCTACCACGCACATTTTGCTATGCACTTTTAAACCTTTTACACCAAATACCAAAATAATGCCTTCTTCTTCCATTTGCGTAGCATAATCGATATTAGCTTGCTCATCGAATCTGGCTTGAAGTTCTATGGATACTGTTACCGATTTTCCGTTAATAGCAGCGTTTATAAGTGAGCTTGCAATATGAGAAATTTGGGCCAAACGGTAGATAGTAATTCTAATGGTTTTAACTTTTGGATCTAGAGCAGCTTCTCTTAAAAACTTAACGATATATGAGAACGTTTGATACGGTGTATGAAGCAAATAATCTTTTTCCTTAATACCTTCCAACAAACTACCTTCCAAACTAAGCCCTTTTATTGGTAAAGCCTCTATTCTTTTATAAAGCAAATCTGTTCGTCCTAAACTAGGAAAACTCATGTAATCTCTTCTATTATGATAGCGACCTCCAGGAATAATACTATCGGTATTATCAATTCCCATTTTGGACATTAAAAATTGTAGCGTTTCGTCGTCAATTGTTTTGTCATACACAAACCGTACAGGTTCCCCAATTTGTCGATGTTTAACACTGTCAGATATTTTTTCAATAAAACTTTTACTTAAATCGCTTTCAAAATCCAATTCACCATCGCGGGTAATTTTAATCATATGAGCAGAAATGCTCTTGTAATCGAAAATATTGAAAATATCGCTTAAACAATACCGCAATAAGTCATCTATTAATATTATAAAACTTTTATCTCCATCTTTAGGAAGTTCGATAAACCGGTTTATAGATTTTGGGATTTCGATTAATGCAAACTGCTTTTCATCGTCTGCCATTACCATTCTTACAGCCAAATAAGCTGCACTATCTTTTAGGTTTGGTAATACCACGGAATCACTTAAAATAATGGTCACTAAGGCAGGACTTACTTTTCGAATAAAGTATTTTTTTATAAAATTATGTTTAGAGTCATCGATATGAGATTCGTCGAGAATATAGATGTTTTCGTCTTCTAAGCTTTTTTGAATAATATCTAAAACTTCTAAACTTTTGGTTTGCTGCTTTATAACAATTTGAGTAATAATTTCGAGAAGTTCATTAGCTCTAATGCCTCCTAGCTCACTTTTTCCTCCTTTTCCAGCCTCAACAATCCGCTTAACTGTAGCATATCTTACTTTAAAAAATTCATCTAAATTGTTGGAGAATATTCCTAAAAATCGAAGTCTCTCAATTAGCGGCACGTTTTCGTCTGAAGCTTCTTGTAAAACTCTCGCATTAAATTGTAACCAACTTATTTCTCGATTTATATAACTATTAGTGTGGATTTCGGGCTTGACCATGCTTTAAATTGGATTACTGTACTTGGACAAATATATTGTTTTTAGTCTAAATAAACTCCTTTAATTGAATAGTTAAATTGGTTTTTATTTCTTCTTTAAAATTTTTGGGAAAAGCGTTTTTAAAGTCTTACCTTTAATTAAATCTGCCCATTTATCAATATTAAATTCTAAAATTACGACACCACATGTTGGTACATTATCGATAAATTTATCGCCGTAAGAATTAACAAAGGCTGTAAGGGCATGATTGTGACCAAAAATCATCAAATTATTAACACTATTATCACAATTTTCTATAACCTGAAGTAGATTACTCCCCGTAAAATCATAAAGACTATGAACTAACTGAAATTTGTTTTTTTCGATATTTAGATTCTTAATAAAAATAGATGCCGTTGTTTTTGCTCTATTAGCATCGCTAGACAATACTAAATCCGGACTTAGTTTATCTGTAATGAGATGTTTAGAAACTAAATCGGCATCATTTAAGCCTCTTTCATTTAATGGCCTTTCATGGTCGCTTATATTAAATTCCCATGACGATTTTGCGTGTCTTACTAAAATTAATTTTTTCATAATATTCGATGGCATATTACACTAACAATAAAATGTTATTTTATTCAATAATATTTATTTTTTTACTTGATAAAGTTAGCTAAATAAACAGAATTAATATGAAAATTTATAGAATGAAAAAAATAAATATCATATCATTTAGGCATTTATTAATCTTATAAACCGATTAACAACACATTAAATCGCTTAAATTATTTTACAAACTTTTAATCGAATTTATAAGTTATTTATCACATAATTTTGACCATCAATGTTCATATGCGTTACTTTGTTACACATATAAAATTGAAAATTATGATCCCAAATCTAATTTTACTTATCAACAAGACATTGCTAGACAATGTTTTTCCCTCACAGTTTTTTCCCTCAAAAAGCTTTTTTTTATTTTATTGAATGATATTAACAATTAGAAAATAAAAGTGACAAAAGCAATACATTCGTGTCAAATTAAATAATACTGAGTTTAAATAATTTATAACATTCATCATGAGATCTATATTAACCTTATTGTTAGTTTTTTTTAGTGTTTTTAATTCATTTTGTCAAAATGATTTAACGATCAAATTACTGGAAAAACCATCGAACGAATTAAGTGATAATGAACACTATTACTTGTTTGAACTAAAAAATAATAGTAATACAGATTATAAAAATTTAAGTATTTCTAATGCAAATGTTTTATGCATTGAAAATGGAACTAATAAATTTTTCAAAAAAGATTCCTTTTCAAAAAAATCTAAATCGAATTTAGATGTGTCTGTAAAAAATCAAGACAAACACACTGATATTAATATGTTAGATTGTAAAGCAAAAACGACTACCACTTTTTTCGTTAAATTATCGAAAAAAAATAATGCAGAATTAAATACAGCTAATTGTTTTGAAATTTTGTTAACCAACAATGTTGGAAATAAAATTTTAAGCAATACAATAATTATAGAGAGCTTAATACCGGACCCAAATGATTTTAATTAAAAACTCTCAAAATCTAAAAGGTAGCTTATGAAAAACTTTACTCTTTTTAATAAAATAACGTTAGTACTTGGTATACTAATTTTTCATTTAAATTTGGCTTCTTATGCACAAGTTAAGAAGGCTTTTGTGCCTAGATATGACACTACAATAAGGGGAAATTTTTCCGTAATTGCAAACAACGTATTATCCAGAACAGCTACTGGCAACTATAATGGAACAGCAGGTAATCATGATTTTTCTGATAACGTGTATGTTGATATAGATTCTGATCCTTCAACATTTAATTCATCGAGTGCTAATTTTTCGAATCCAGAACCAACGTTATCGTGTGTTACTATTAGAAAAGCCTACCTATATTGGGCTGCGGCTGATAAAGAAAAGGATGATGGAAGTGATAATCAAATGGGATGCAATTATAATGAGGTAAAATTAATGCTTCCGGGGCAATCTACTTATACAACTATGGTTGCAGATGAGATTCTATTTAGAGGAAGAGATACTCATTTTAGTAATGACCCTTTTGTTTGTGTAAAAGATATATCAGCTTTAGTAAAAGATCTTTCAAATCCTTACGGTAAATATCAAGTTGCTAATATTGAAGCCAAAACTGGTAATTTAATGGCGCATGATGGCGGTAATACAGGAACTTCAGGCGGATGGCAAATAGTATTTGTTTATGAAAGCCCCTTAATGTCTGCAAAAAATATAACCATTTTTGATGGGTATGCACATGTAACTAAAACAACAAATAATTTTGATATAAAATTTGATGGTTTTAAAACAGTATCAACGGGCCCAGTAAAAGCTGATGTTATAATTGGCGCACTTGAAGGTGATAGAGATTTAACAGGTGATATGCTTCAAATTAAAAACGTAGCAGGCAATTGGGTAAGTTTATCTACAGCCCTTAGGCCAGTCGATAACTTTTTTAATAGTAAAATCACATTAAATGGTGCGGATTTTGTGAATAGAAATCCGGCAAGTTTAAATACATTAGGTTTTGATTCCGCCGTCTTTCCATTGGATAATCCTGGTAATACTATTATAAAAAATGATCAAAAAGATGCAACTATCAGGCTTACTTCTAATCAGGAAACTTACGGTTTATATCTTATAGGTCTTTCAGTGGATGTGTGGGAACCATCTATAAAACCATTAGAATTAATTTTAAATACAACGGCTACTTCTCAACTTCCCGGAGATATTATCCCTTTTAAATTCGAATTAAAAAATTCTGGTAATGATAATGTTGTTAACTTAAAAATAAATGGAACGCTTCCAGATCAACTAAGTTTAAAAACGCCACTTACACTGCCTACAGGAGTTACATATACTTATAATCCAATAACAAAATTCTTAGAATTCACATTTGTAGATGGGTTATTGAATATTGGTTCTCCTCCTTTTGATGTGAATTTTAATTTACAAGTTGCAAATGAATGTTATTTTTTAACTAATAACTGTAATTTAACCGTTCCTCTTCAGGTAACTGGAATTTATAACGGTACAATAAATACAAACACACAAAACACACTTAGTTCAGGATCTATAAACGATTGCCAAGTTGGTGATGAGTTGCCAACACCTATTATAATTACAAAACCTGTAGCAAATTGGAAAACAGCACCAAATGCATTAGATAGAACAATTGAATGTGGAAACAACACTGCACTTTCTGAAGCACAAAATTTAGTTCCTGAAACTGATAAGTGTGCATTCACAATCGACAAAACAAGTGGGGCTTTTGTTCCAAATGCATGTGGAGGCACCTATACGAATACATTTACATTTACTGATGCCTGTGGTGTTTGTAGTACACTTTATGTTCAAACAATCACTGTTGTCGATACAACACCTCCGACATTAATTGGAGTTCCGGCAAATACTACTGTCGAATGTTCTTCTGTTCCTTCTGTTGCTGTCGTTTCAGCCACTGATAACTGTGACGTTGCTCCTGTTATAACTTTTTCTAAAACTAATACGCCTGGAACTTGTACTGGATCATATACCATTACAAGAACTTGGACTGCAACAGATGCCTGTGGTAATGCTACAAGTACCTCTCAAGTTATTACGGTACAAGATACAACTGCTCCCGTATTAGCAGGAATCCCAGCAGATATAACTGTAGAATGTAATGCTATTCCAGCAGCTGCTTCACCTACAGCCACAGATAATTGCTGTTCAGCATCAATAACCTATTCTGAATTAAAGAAAGCTGGAAGTTGTGCTAACTCTTATAAATTAACTAGAACTTGGTCAGCGAGTGATGATTGTGGAAATACTTCAAAAGCATCCAAAGCTATTACAGTAATAGATTCAACTGCACCAACATTTAATGAAACACTACCTACTGATGTTACTATAAATGCGAATGCCATCCCTGTTGCTGATAATTTAACGGCTTCAGATAATTGTGGAACAGCTACTGTAGCTTTTAATGAAGTAGAAAACGGAAGCTATTGTACTGCTTCACATACCATTGAAAGAACCTGGATTGCAACTGATGCATGTGGTTTAACAAGCTCTCATACTCAAAAAATTACGGTATTGCATCCTGTATTAGATGTGAAAATAGATAAAGTTGTTGATATACTTTGTTCTTCAGAAGCAATTGGAAGTATTGACATTACTGTCACAAATGGAACTGCACCTTACACTTATTTATGGAATAATGGTGCTACAACTCAAGATATTTCAAATGTTATAGCTGGCTCTTATACAGTCACTGTAACTGATGCAAAAGGATGTACTTCTGAAATAAGCACTAATATATTATTTAATTGTACACATGCCATCATAGACATCAACAACACCTTTGTAAACTTACCTGTGAATGGTAACGTACTTACTAACGATTTTGATCTTGAAGGTGATACCCAAACAGTGACTACAACTACGGTAGTAACTGCCCAAGGGGTAACTGTTAATATCGATCCTAATACAGGTGTCTATACGTATACGCCTCCAACCGATTTTATTGGTCAGGATTCCTTTGAATATACCATCTGCGATAACGGAAACCCACAAGCCTGCGATAGTGCAACGGTTTATATCGAAGTGATTCCAAGAGGTGGTCCTGGTAACCAGGCGCCTATCGCTAATGCTGATACCAACACTACCGAAATAGATACGCCTATAAATGGCAATGTCCTTTCTAATGACTTTGATCCTGATAATGATTCTATTACGGTAACCACTACAACAGTGGTGACAACTGAAGGTGTGACCGTGAACATTGATCCTAATACCGGAGCTTATACATACACGCCTCCTGCTGGATTTACTGGCGAAGACACGTTTGTTTATACTATCTGTGATAACGGAAACCCAGCTTTATGTGATACAGCCATGGTGGTTATTACTGTGGTTCAGGGTAATCAAAATATTACGGTCGCCAATGATGATGCTTTTAATACACCAATTGATGTTGCGCTAAACGGAAATGTTCTGGATAACGATAGTGACCCTGAAGGAGACACTCAAACTGTGAACACAACCCCTGTTGATAATGTCAATAACGGAACACTTGTTCTTAATAGTGATGGAACTTTTGTTTACACGCCTGATTCAGGTTTTGAAGGAACGGATAGTTTTGTGTATTCTGTTTGTGATAATGGAACTCCGATGGCTTGTGATACGGCTACGGTATATATTACCGTTGGCGGATTCGCAAACACAACTAATGCCATTACAGACATCAATAACACCTTTGTAAACTTACCTGTGAATGGTAACGTGCTTACCAATGATTTTGATCTTGAAGGTGATACCCAAACAGTGACTACAACTACGGTAGTAACTGCCCAAGGGGTAACTGTTAATATCGATCCTAATACAGGTGTCTATACGTATACGCCTCCAACCGATTTTATTGGTCAGGATTCCTTTGAATATACCATCTGCGATAACGGAAACCCACAAGCCTGCGATAGTGCAACGGTTTATATTGAAGTGATTCCAAGGGGTGGTCCTGGTAACAAGGCGCCTATTGCCAATGCTGATACCAACACTACCGAAATAGATACGCCTATAAATGGCAATGTCCTTTCTAATGACTTCGATCCTGATAATGATCCTATTACGGTAACCACTACAACAGTGGTGACAACTGAAGGTGTGACCGTGAACATTGATCCTAATACCGGAGCTTATACATACACGCCTCCTGCTGGATTTACTGGTGAAGACACGTTTGTTTATACTATCTGTGATAACGGAAACCCAGCTTTATGTGATACAGCCATGGTCGTTATTACTGTGGTTCAGGGTAATCAAAATATTACGGTCGCCAATGATGATGCTTTTAATACACCAATTGATGTTGCGCTAAACGGAAATGTTCTGGATAACGATAGTGACCCTGAAGGAGACACTCAAACTGTGAACACAACCCCTGTTGATAATGTCAATAACGGAACACTTGTTCTTAATAGTGATGGAACTTTTGTTTACACGCCTGATTCAGGTTTTGAAGGAACGGATAGTTTTGTGTATTCTGTTTGTGATAATGGAACTCCGATGGCTTGTGATACGGCTACGGTATATATTACCGTTGGCGGATTCGCAAACACAACTAATGCCATTACAGACATCAATAACACCTTTGTAAACTTACCTGTGAATGGTAACGTGCTTACCAATGATTTTGATCTTGAAGGTGATACCCAAACAGTGACTACAACTACGGTAGTAACTGCCCAAGGGGTAACTGTTAATATCGATCCTAATACAGGTGTCTATACGTATACACCTCCAACCGATTTTATTGGTCAGGATTCCTTTGAATATACCATCTGCGATAACGGAAGCCCACAAGCCTGCGATAGTGCAACGGTTTATATTGAAGTGATTCCAACGGGTGGTCCTGGTAACAAGGCGCCTATTGCCAATGCTGATACCAACATTACCGAAATAGATACGCCTATAAATGGCAATGTCCTGTCTAATGACTTCGATCCTGATAATGATCCTATTACGGTAACCACTACAACAGTGGTGACAACTGAAGGTGTGACCGTGAACATTGATCCTAATACCGGAGCTTATACATACACGCCTCCTGCTGGATTTACTGGTGAAGACACGTTTGTTTATACTATCTGTGATAACGGAAACCCGGCCTTATGTGATTCAGCCATTGTCGTTATTACTGTGGTTCAGGGGAATCAAAATATTACTGTCGCCAATGATGATGCTTATTTAGCTAATAACTGTACTACTATTTCAGAAAATGTTCTGGATAACGATAGTGACCCTGAAGGCGACACTCAAACCGTGAATACAACCCTGGTTGATAATGTCAACAACGGAACGCTTGTTCTTAACAGTGACGGAACTTTTGTTTACACGCCTAATTCTGGTTTTGAAGGAACGGACAGCTTTGTATATACTGTTTGTGATAATGGAACTCCAATGGCTTGTGATACGGCAACTGTGTATATATCAATTATAGATACAACACCTCCTGATGTTTCTAACTGTTCTGTAACCGATTTAAATATAGAATGTTCTGTTGCTGACATCGAAACACTTGCTAATCAATGGAATGCAGACAATATTGCTACACTTGAGGCTTGTGCTATTGACGGATGTGATTCAGACCTTAGTGGTCAAGTCACTTCAGATTATGCCTTTACAAACTTAATTACAACTTGTGGACTCGCTGGAACAATATCTGTAATTTATACCATTACAGATGATAGTGGAAATACAATAACTCTTAATGCCACTCTAACTATTGAAGATACTATAGCTCCTGTGGCTCCTAGCGCGCCTGACGATATCACTTACCAATGTATCAATGATGTACCAAATGCAGTGGAATTAACGGCTACTGATGACTGTTATGGAGATATTTCAGCAACAGGTGTAGATACAATAAATGATACCGATCCTTGTAATGTGATTATTACTCGTACTTGGACCTTTACTGATAGCTGTTCTAATAGTATTTCTATTTCACAAACTATTACAGTATCAGATACAACTGCGCCAGAATTAACGTCAAATTTAGATACTGATTTAAACGTGAATTGTTCAAATATACCAGCTGTTCCTAGTCTTGAATTTGCAGACAATTGCTCAACAAATGTTAATGTCATTTATAGTGAAACAAATTCATTAGACACAAATACACCAACAAATTATGAAATTATAAGAACTTGGACAGTAAATGATCTTTGCGGAAATGAAGTAGTTTATAATCAAACACTTCAAGTGACTTTAGAAGATATTGTGACCCAAGCTAATGATAGAAAATGTATAGATGACGGAATTATTGATTTGAACAATTATTTAAGCAATAATGACACTGGAGGTACTTGGAAAATTATTGAAGGTTCTGCAACTTTAGATATGAATAACTTTGACCCTGAAAATGTACTCTTAGGTAATTATAAATTTACCTATACTGCAGTTGTAAATGGTTGTTTAAGCACCACTGAGGTTACTATTGAAATTCATGATGAATGTATTGTTTACCCTTGTGGGCGAGAAGATGTAGTAATTTCAAAAGTTATAACTCCCAATGGGGATTCACATAATGAATTCTTTACAATTACCGGAATAGAGTCATGTAATTTTGTAATAGAATTACAAATTTTCAATCGATGGGGAGCTAAAATATATGAAAACTTCAATTATAAAAATGATTGGAATGGAAAAGCTCATAATTCATCAGTTGGAAATGCTGAAAAGGTTCCAAATGGAACATATTTCTACATTATTAATTTAAAAAATAGTGGATTGAAGCCCTTCGCGAAAGCATTCTACGTTGGAACAAAATAAAACTAACCTATTATGAAGTTATTAAAATTTAATATTGGTATTTTAATATTGCTTAATTGCGGGATTAGTATAGCGCAGCAGCTACCTCAATTTACGCAATATATGTACAACACTATTTCAATAAATCCGGCATATGCGGGAAGTAGAGAAACATTAAGTATTGTTGGTTTGCATAGAAGCCAATGGGTAGGTCTTGAAGGTGGTCCGACTACACAAACTATTTCTATTCATTCACCATTAAGTAATGATAGAGTTGGTGTTGGCGTATCTTTTATAAATGATAAACTGGGATATGAAAATTTCACATACTTATATGGAGATTTTTCATATACTTTACCTCTCGGAGAAAAAACGAAATTAGCGTTTGGAATAAAGGGTGGCTTGACTCATTACAATCTTGATCAAGAAATTTTAAATGACCCAGTTGTTTCGTCTGATCCTTTTTTTGATGATGTTTCTAATCGCTGGAGTCCAAATGTTGGGCTAGGTTTATATTTACATACCAACAGATGGTATCTTGGATTGTCTGCACCCAGAATATTGAATACTGATTATAATAAAGGCGGAAGTGGCTCAATAGATTATGTTGCCTTAGAACGCATAAGTTATTATTTTACAGGTGGTTATGTTATTGATTTAAATGAATCAATTAAATTTAAACCTGCCATGTTGCTTAAAGGAACCAATGGGGCTCCATTATCATTCGATATTACTGCAAATTTCCTGTTTAATGATGTGTTTTGGCTTGGTGGATCTTATAGATTTGATGAATCTACAGCGGCAATTGGTGCCATTACAGATTTTCAGGTATCAAAACAATTACGTATTGGTTACGCCTATGAATATCCAATTTCAGAGTTAAGATCCTATACAGGTGGAACACACGAAATACTTCTTATGTATGAAATATTTAAGAGTAAACGTATTAAATCTCCAAGATTCTTCTAAAATAAATAATTATGAAAACAAATTTTTTAATACTAACATTAGCCTTTTGTACCAGCTTTATGCTTGCACAAACAAAACTGGCTGATAAGTTTTTTGATAATTATGGTTACGTTAAAGCTAGCGAATTATATAAAGAAGCTGTAAAAAAAGGAGATAGTAGCGAGCATGTTTTAACTCGTTTAGGGGATTGTTACTATAATAATTCAGATTCAAAAGAAGCGGTAATATGGTATGATAAAGCTGTAAACAAGTATGATAAAATATCGCCTGAATACATCTTTAAATACATTCAAACACTAAAAAGTATTGGTAATTATACCGAAGCTAATATATGGATGAAAAAGTTTGTTGCTATTCAAAACAAGAATGGTAAAACAAAAGGATATGATGCTGACAATATTGATAAATTCAATGATTTATTGTCTACTAACAGTAAAACAATTGTTGAAGTAGAAAATTTATCTTTCAATACTAATCAATCAGATTTTGGATCTTATATACACGATAACCAACTGTATTTTGCTTCTGCCAAAGGATCAAATGGAACTGAAGTATATTCCTGGAACAAAGAACCTTTTTTAGATTTATACCAGATATCGGTTAATGAAGATAAAGGTGAACTTAAATTTGGCAACCCTGATTATATTAAGGCATCCAAAATAAATTCCGATTATCATGAAGCCACTGTGGCTATTTCCACTGATGGAAAAACCATGTATTTTACAAGAGATAATGTAAAAAGGAATAGTAAATTAGATTACGACAAAAAAGGCACAACGCATTTGAAAATATACAAAGCGAACTTAGTTGGTGAAAGTTGGGAAGACATTATTGAATTACCATTTAACGACGAGGTTTTTTCATCAGGCCATCCGGCGTTAAGCCCTGATAATAAAAAATTATATTTTGTTTCAGATAGAGATGGTGGATATGGACAAACCGATATTTATGAAGTAGATATTCTTGAAAATAATAAATTTAGTGAACCTAAAAACTTAGGAGATAAAATAAATACTGAAGGACGCGAAATGTTTCCGTTTATAAGTAATGACAGCATTTTTTATTTTTCGTCAGATGGTCATTTAAACTTAGGATTGTTGGATATGTTTAAATCTAACATCTTAAAAGACGAATCAGCAGAACCAGAAAATTTAGGTGCTCCATACAATAGTGGTTATGATGATTTTGCTTTTTATATAGACTCGTCAAACGACAACAAAAGAGGGTATTTTTCTTCGAACAGACCAGGAGGAAAAGGTAATGATGATATATATAGTTTTTACTCTAGAAAATGTTCTCAAATTATAAAAGGTATAACCAGAGATTTATTTACAAATAATATTTTAAACGAAGTTTCTGTGAAGCTCCTTGATGAAAACGGAAAGCTAATTGAAGAAATAATTACTGATGAAAGTGGTGAATATGAATTTAATGTTAATTGCAACAACAAAGTGACTGTTTTAGGCAGCAAACCTTCATATTTAGACTTTAGTAAAGAAATTTCATTTGACGATTCCGATGGCACTTTAACAACTTTAGATTTATTACTGGATCCATTTATAAAAGGCAATGAAATTATGGTAAATCCAATTTACTTTGACTATGATAAAACAAATATCAGAACCGATGCAGAATATGAATTAGAAAAGGTAATCGATGTATTAAGAAGATACCCAGCGATGAATATAAAAATTGAATCACACACTGATAGTAGAGGTAGCGAAAATTATAACATGAGATTATCCAATCAAAGAGCAAAATCTTCATTAGATTATATTATTACTAGAGGGATAGGTACTAATAGAATTGAAAGTGCCATTGGTTATGGTGAAACGAAATTAATTAACAGATGTAATGACTCCGAAAAATGTTCTGAAGAAGAACATCAGTTAAATAGAAGAACCCAATTTATAATATTGAAAATGGAGTAAAATTGTACGAATTTATATTTAAAAAGTCATTAAAACATAATTGTTTTAATGACTTTTTTATTTCTATAAAACCAAATTTAACTAGACTGTCAAAAAATAAATAATTGAACGATTCAATTATTTATTACCAGACTATAAAAAATTAAGGTTGCTAAAATGACATGCAAAATAGATTAAAAGTATATATCATTCGTTAAATCGAATTTATAGGTGATATAACACGTTTAATTGAATAAATAACATCATATATGTTTTTTGGTTATACCTGCTTAAATTAATATATGACGAACCCAAATTTCAATTTTTTATATAAGTCCAACATTGTAGTTCAATCTTATTTCCTCACTATTTTTTACCTCGAAAGCTTTTGTACTGATTTTAACTTTTATTTGTTAAATGTGACAGATAGTGAGCTTTAGTGTCTAAAATTAATATATATTCTAAATAAAAAACTAATATCCTTACCAAGAGAAATAAATCTACTTTTTCGTTCTATATTTTTTTGTTATTCTTTCTTATATCATTAGGTTTTGTGACTGTGTCTTTCGCTCAAGAATTTGGTAATATTGAGATTTCTTCTGAAAATACTGCCAAAAACAACAACAAAAAAGGTAAAGTTGAAGATAGAGTTAGATTTTATGAATTAGCCTTAAATCTGCAACCAACTCATCAATCTTTGAAATTAAAAACAAGGTCATCTTTTTATAAAAATATTTGTATAATACCATTTACCTTCTAAATTTTTTTCGGCGGCCACATCAAAATTTGTAAAATCCCCTTCTATATTTGCTCGGTGTGAATCACTTTTTAACCAGGCATTTACAACTGTTTGAGCTGAACTGTATCCATAAGCTACATTTTCAGTTACTTTAGTGGCTCCTGTATTAGCTTTCAAATAATCACTTCTTACATAAAAATTTGCGTGAGATACTTCGTTGTTCACAACCATATAATCTGTATGACTAAATGCTACAGATTTTACAAGCGACATGTCAGCTAATGTGTTTAAACCCTTAGATAATCTGTGGTTATTTATTAATTCAAGTATTTGAGTTTCAATAGTTTTTGTTACAGGCGTAACGAGGGATAGTTCCATAGTGCCTACGTTATCATCAATACTGTCGGTAGTACAGGAATAGCACAAAACAGCTAATAATGCCCATAGAGGCAGTTTAGTTAAGAATTTCATAAGTAGGTAATTTGGTTCTATAAATTTACCTGCCTAATCTTGAAGTAATTGTTAAAGAAATGTTAAAATCGACTAAAGGCTTGCTACTCGTCGATATAAAGTGTATTTAATCGTTTATGTGTTTGCGTGAGATTAAAATAAATAGATTTAATCCAATTTATCATGGAGATAATCGATTAATCTCCCAATTATAATCTGGCAGAAGCCTATATCTTATTCTGTCATGAAGTCTATTTGGACGCCCCTGCCAAAATTCTAATTCAACAGGTTTTACTATATAACCGCCCCAATATGACGGTCTTGGAATTTCCTTCCCTTCATATTCCTTATCAAGCTCCACCAATCTCTGTTCTAGATAGTCCCTATCATTTACAATTTCACTTTGGTTTGATACAATAGCACCTAATTGGCTACCACGCGGTCTAGATTCAAAGTATCCATCACTTAAGTTTTCAGCTATTTTTTCTGCCTGCCCTTTTATAATTATTTGCCGTTCGGCTCCATGCCAAAAAAACGACAAGCAGACATTTGGGTTTTGTTCAATTGCCTTTCCTTTTTCACTATTATAATTGGTATAGAAAATAAATCCTTCCCAAGTAAATTTTTTTAATAGCACTACCCTATTTTTAGGATAGTCGTCCAGACCAATGGTTGAAATTGTCATGGCATTAGTTTCATCTTCAGTAAAATATTTATCTACCTCGTAAAACCATTTTTGAAATAATTCTAAAGGGTTTTCTGGAACATCAACTAAATTAAGTTCGCCTTTTTCGTAAGATTTTCTATAATTGCCTAAGTCTTTTTCCATATCATACAAATTAACAAAAAATTATTTTTTCAAATTAACAAAATATGAATGTATTCTTTATAATTTCGTGGTATTATAAGCAATAAGATGAAATTTGAAAATTCTGAATTTTCTAAATTAATTCACTACAAAATAGAAATGCCATTTGGTAATTTTTATTTGTTAGAAAAATTTTTCATTTCTGAAATACATGAAGGTGTTCATTTTGATTGGGAAATGATTAAATCTGTTATGACTGAGGTCGTTGAGTTTTATGGTGAGAACGCAAAAATTGGATATATTTCAAACCGAGTTAATTCATATTCGATGAACCCGCAAACTTGGAATAAAGTGCAGAAAAAATATAATTTGCTATTTGCAAGTGCCATAGTTTCATATAACAATATAACATTTATGAATGCTTCGATTGAAAAACAATTCACAACAATTAGTATTAAACGTTGTCTTTCTTTAGAGGAAGCAATTCAATGGATTAAAAGTTTAAATGAATACAACTAAAACCCAAAACAGTTTCAATCTAAATATTATATCGCATTTATTAGAATAAAAATCAGTTCTAAGAAAAGTTGTATATTACCTCTTCATGAGATTTGAAGAATACAATAATTCAGTTAATTTTAATCATAAAAAAATACAATTGCCTTTTGGTGAGTTTTTTCTTTGTGACAATTTTGTGGTTGCCGAATTAAAATACGAAATACATGTAGATTGGTCTATAGTTCAAAAAATAGGCAATATGATTATTGAACAATATGGAACTTCTGAAAAGATTGGATTTATTTCAAACAAAGTAAATTCATATTCAATAGACCCTTATGTGTGGGTTACTTTTAGTAAAGAATATGGTTTTATTGAAGCCGCTGCCATCGTTTGGTATAATGACGTCGGTTTTATGACAGCTACATTAGAAAAAATGTTTGCAAAAAACAATGTAAATATTTGTGAGTCTCTCGACGAATCAGTTCAATGGATTTTATCTAATATTATTGATTCTAAAAATTAAATACTTTACCATCTTCACACAACTCTACATGATCAAAAACTTCTTGCGCTTCATCTTTAAACGCATTTAACCCATCGTATCGTGTAGAATAATGTCCGAGCAATAATACACCTACATTAGCTTGTTTAGCTATTCTAGCAGCTTCTTTTGCCGTTGAATGCTTTGTTTTTTGCCCTAAACTTGCATGTTTATCTAAAAAAGTAGATTCGTGGTATAAAACATCCACATTTTTAATAATAGGTACAATATCTTCTTTGTACATAGTATCACTGCAAAACGCATAACTTTTAGGTTTTAAACCTGGTTTTGTAACCAGTTCGTTTTTTATAAGTTTACCTTCTTCGTTTATCACATCAAAACCTTGCGCAAGTTTTCTATAATATGCCACATTGATATTTGCATCTTCAACTAAACCTATATCTAATTTACGGTTACCTTCTTTTTCTTTAAATAAAAAGCCATTGGTATAAACGCGATGATTTAACGGAATTGTAAATACTTCAACTTCTTCATCTTCAAAAATTAATTCTGAATTATTTGATATCAATTCATGAAAAATAAGATTATAATTGGTCCATGAATCAGCTAATTTCATTTGAAGCGTTACTACCTCTTTAATACCAACGGGTCCATAAATATGTAAATCGGTTTCCCTTGTTAATAACCTAAACGTAGAAATCAAACCCACTAATCCAAAAAAATGATCGCCATGTAAATGCGATATGAATATATGCTTGATACGATTGAACTTAATTTTATGTTTACGTAGTTGCACTTGGGTACCCTCGCCACAATCAATTAAAAACATATGGTTATTAATTTCTAATACTTGCGACGTGGTATTGTTTAAAGCTCTTGGTGTGGCACTATAACAGCCTAATATGGTGAGTTTCATTGTATTTGTTAATTTGTTTGTTGTTTAGTCGTTAAGCTGTAAACAAATAAACAACAAAACGACAAACAGATGAACATTTTAAAACCCTAAATCACGTTCCATTTCTTCCATCTCAATAATATCGTAAGCTTCCTGAACAGTGGGAACAACCACAATTTCAACTGGTACTAAGTCCAAATCAACTTTATCTGAAACAATTACAAAAGAATGCTTAGTTGCTTTATGAGTATTTGAAAGTTCAAGAAACTCAACTACATCTTGTAATCCTAATTTATTTAGTGAAGTTAAAGCTACAATAATATTGTTATTCTTAAATTTAGGATATAATGCTTGTATTTTTTTTACTAACTCGATAATAGTTGCTTTTTCTTGAGTTATTAGGGAAATGCTTCCGTCTTGATCTATAATCATAATTTACTGTTTTATTTTTGAAGCTAATAAATAAATTACAGCCATTCTAATGGCAACGCCGTTTTGTACTTGCTCTAATATTATGGATTGTTTAGAATCTGCCACATCACTGGTAATTTCCACCCCTCTGTTTATAGGTCCAGGATGCATTATTGTTATTTCTTTATCTAAAGAATCTAACAGCTCTTTATTAACTCCAAACTGTTGTGTATACTCTCTGGTAGATGGGAAATAACTAATATCCATACGTTCGTTTTGAACTCTTAGCATATTAGCTACATCGCACCAATTTAATGCTTTACGAAGGTTTGTTTCAACTTTTACTCCAAGTTTATCAATATACTTTGGTAATAATGTTTTTGGTCCGCAAACCATGACATCTGCGCCTTGAAGCTGCAAAGCAAATATATTTGAAAGCGCTACTCTACTGTGTAAAATATCGCCCACAATCACCACTTTTTTCCCTTGAACTCCTCCTAATTTTTCTCGTATTGAATAAGAATCTAACAAGGCTTGCGTTGGATGTTCGTGCGCACCATCGCCAGCATTAATAATACTTGCTTTTACATGCTTAGACAAGAACACACCTGCTCCTGGATTTGGATGTCGCATAACAACCATATCTACTTTCATGGACAGGATATTATTTACGGTATCTATAAGTGTTTCTCCTTTTTTTACTGAAGATTGTGATGATGAAAAATTAAGAACATCGGCTGATAGTCTTTTTTCAGCAAGTTCAAAAGATAATTTTGTTCTGGTAGAATTTTCGAAGAATAGATTTGCAATGGTAATATCTCTAAGCGAAGGTACTTTTTTGATCGGTCTGTTGATTACTTCCTTAAAATGATCGGCAGTTTCAAAAATAAGTTGAATATCTTGTTTGTTTAGATATTTGATTCCTAATAAGTGATTGACACTTAATTCGCTCATTATATTAGTTTAAAGTTTAAAGTTTAAAGTTTAAAGTTGGTTGAAAGCTTTTTAACTCTAACTTAAAATTATTAATTATCAATTGATTTTTATTTTTCAATTAGATAAACTGAATCTTCATTATCATTCTCTTTCCAGTTTACTTTTACTTTTTCATTATTAATTACATCTACCTGTCTGCCCCTATAATTAGGTTGAATAGGTAAATGTCTGCTAAAACGCCTGTCAATAAGTGTTAAAAGTTCTATTTCATTAGGTCTTCCAAACGATTGAATAGCTGTTAATGCAGCTCTGATGCTTCTACCTGTATATAATACATCATCAATAAAAACAACGTTTTTATCTTCGACTAAGAAATTTATTTTTGTGGTATTGGCTTCTAATGTTTTTTCGCCTCTTCTAAAATCGTCTCTAAAAAAAGTGATATCTAAATGGCCAAGGTGAATATTTTTAATTTTATAAGCTTCTCGCAGTATTTTGGCAATTCTATCGGCTAAAAAAATACCTCTTGGTTGTAAACCAATTAAAACAGTATTCGAGAAATCGTTATGTTTTTCAATAAGTTGACAAGCCAATCGGTGAAGAATGATGTTTACCTCTTTTTCGTTAAGTAAAACTTTTTGACTCATATACTATCCAAACATGTTTGGTGTACAAATGTAATGCAAAATTTTAAAAGTTTAATTATAAATATTGATACTTATGAAAGTTTTGTGACCTTGATGAAAATAACTGTTCTTTGGGAATTGCGTGAGGGATAGTAGTGAAAATCCTTTTTGTGAGGTACGAACTAAAAGATTGTAGCGAATAGCTCGACCCTTAAGGGGCACGCCATAGTTTAAAAATTATTTGTATAAAAAAAAGCCCTCAATTTCTTGAAGGCTTTAATTTTATAAATGAATTACTAAATTATTTTTTAGCTTTAGCTTTTGGTTTTGCAACCTTACCGTCCATTTTATCTTTAAGTGCTTGTAAAGCCTCATTAGCATCACCTAAAGTAGGTTTTGATTCTGCTGCTTGAGCTTCTGCTTTTTTAACAGCTGCTTTTACATTAGCAACTTCTTCTGCTTTGAAAATAGCAGTATGAGAAGCTACAACACGTTTAAACTCTTTGTTAAATTCAATGATCTTAAACTCAGCACTATCTCCTTTTTTAAGTTTGCTTCCATCTTCTTTTTCAAGGTGACGCGTAGGAATAAATGCAACGATATCTTCATTAAATTCAACTGTAGCTCCTTTGTCAACTATCTCAGCAATAGTTCCAGTGTGAACCGTTTCTAAAGCAAAATCAGTTTCGTAAGCATCCCAAGGATTTACCGTTGTTTGTTTGTGACCTAAAGATAATTTACGTCCTTCAACATCCAATTCTAATACAACAACTTCTAGTTTATCGCCAGCAGCACAGAATTCGCTTGGATGTTTGATTTTCTTAGTCCAAGATAAATCTGAGATGTAAATTAATCCATCGATACCTTCTTCTAATTCAACAAAAACACCAAAGTTTGTAAAGTTACGAACGATACCTGTGTGCTTAGATCCTAATGGGTATTTAGTTGTAATATCTGTCCAAGGATCTGCAGATAATTGCTTGATACCTAATGACATTTTACGATCTTCTCTATCTAAAGTTAAAATAACAGCATCTAATTCATCACCTACATTAACGAAATCTTGAGCAGAACGTAAATGCGTAGACCAAGACATTTCAGAAACGTGAATTAATCCTTCAACACCATCAGCAACTTCAATAAATGCACCGTAATCTGCGATAACAACGACTTTACCTTTTACTTTATCACCAACAGCCACAGTATCAGCAAGTGCTTCCCATGGGTGTTTGCTTAATTGTTTTAAACCTAATTGGATTCTTGATTTGTTTTCATCAAAATCAAGGATTACCACGTTAAGTTTTTGATCTAATTCTACTATTTCGTTTGGATGATTAATTCTAGACCAAGATAAATCTGTAATATGAATTAAACCATCAACGCCACCAAGATCGATAAATACACCGTAAGAAGTAATATTTTTAACAATACCTTCTAGTACTTGACCTTTTTCTAATTGACCAATAATTTCTTTTTTCTGTATTTCAATATCAGCTTCAATTAAGGCTTTATGAGATACTACTACGTTTTTAAATTCGTGGTTGATTTTAACAACTTTGAATTCCATAGTTTTATTTACGTACTGATCGTAATCTCTAATTGGTTTAACATCAATTTGAGAACCTGGTAAGAATGCTTCGATACCGAATACATCTACAATCATACCTCCTTTAGTTCTACATTTAACAAAACCATTAACAATTTCGCCAGTTTCATTAGCTTTAATAACGCGATCCCATGCTTTAATTACACGAGCTTTTCTGTGAGATAATACTAATTGTCCTGTTGCGTCTTCACGTACATCAATTAATACTTCAACTTTATCGCCAACTGCTAATCCTGGGTTGTAACGGAATTCGTTTAACGAAATTACACCTTCAGATTTTGCGTTGATATCGATAATAGCATCTCTATCAGAAATGAATACTACTGTACCTTCAACAACTTCATCGTCTAATGTGTCAACGAAATTTTCAGCTACTAATTTTTCAAATTCTTGTAATTGTTTTTCATCAACTTCATCAATACCTTCTTGGTAATTGTGCCAGTTAAAGTCTTTTAAGAATTTTTCAGGATTTGCTTTAGCTTCAGATACTACTGGAGCGTCTGTTACTTCAACTTCAGCCTCTACTTTTGGAGTTTCAACTACTGGAGTTTCTACAGTTGCTTCAGCTTCTACTTTCGGAGTTTCTACTTTTGGAGTTTCTACTTTTGGAGCTTCTGCAGTTGCTTCAGCTTCTACTTTTTTTGCTTTTTCAGCCATTTTAAGAATAATTAAGTAATTGCAATAAGATTTTTATCTTTGAAATGCTTATTACATTACATTTTGTATTCTGTATGCTCCGGAAGATTTTAAGCGAGTAACACACAGAAGTGTTATTAATTTTTGTTTCGTATTCCTTTTATCTTTCCGACGATTCGCTAAAAGGAGTGCAAAAATAAACATATTTGATTTAATTACCTAAAAATGAATTAATAAAATTGATGTGACCAATTTTGATTATTTGTGTCTTATATAATATAGTTGAAATCTTAACTTGATATTAATATATTGAGGCTTAGAAATTGATTATATTTGAGAATACTATTATTAACTATTTAAATTATTATATTATGGCAATTAAAGCAAAATATCAAGCAGTGCTTGATTTAGGTGAAGCATTAAAAATTCAAAACGGTGATGTGAAAGAAGAAAATGGTGTTTTGAAAGTAAAAGGAACGGCTAACACCCCTTATGAAAAAAATCTAATATGGGATAAAATAAAACAAATTGGTGGTGAAAAACCAACCGATATAATGGCTAATATTGGCGTAGCAGACGAAAGTGTTTACCACAGACATACTGTAAAAAGCGGAGAAACTCTAGGGAAAATAGCAAAACAATATTATGATAATGCTTCTAAATACCAAGCTATTTTTAAAGCGAACACGAATATATTAAAGAATCCAGATTTAATTCATCCGGGACAAGAATTAGTGATTCCTAATCCTTAATATTTTAGATTACAAATAAAAAAAGCGGCAATTAGCCGCTTTTTTTATTGATCTTTATTTAAAGTTGATTTTACAAGTTGTAAGATTTTTTCAAACTGTTCGTGAAGGCTCATATTAGAATTATCTATTTCTATAGCATCCTTTGCTTTTATTAAAGGTGAATCTTCTCTGTTAGAATCTAAATAATCGCGTTCTTGCACATTATGTAATACTTCTTTATAACTAACACTCTCACCTCTTTCAATAAGTTCTTCGTATCGCCTTTTTGCTCGGGTTTCAGCGGAAGCAGTCATAAATAATTTAAGTTCTGCGTCCCTAAAAACAACCGTGCCAATATCTCGACCATCCATAACAACACCTTTGTCTTTTCCCAGTTTTTTTTGTTGTTTCACTAAAAGCTGACGCACCTCAGATATGGCAGCGACTTTACTAACAAAACCTGAAACTTCTAACGTTCGAATTTCATTTTCAATATTTATATTATTTAAATATACCTCTGCAAATCCGACATCTTCATTAAATTTAAAACTTATCTTAATATTATTTAAATTTGATACAAGTTCATTAATATTAAAATGATTATTATCTATAAATCCATTTTTCATAGCATAGTATGTAACTGCTCTATACATAGCACCAGAATCTACATAAATGTAACCCAGATACTTGGCAAGTTGTTTTGCGACAGTACTTTTTCCCGTTGAAGAAAACCCATCAATAGCTATCGTTATTTTTTTACTAATCATTTTATTGTAAATCTATTTGCAAACCCAAAAAGTTTGAATTTGCAGCGCTAGTATATTTTGCGTGTGTATAGCTAAAGCGCATTTTATTCATTTTAATTGAGATACCCGCTGACAAACCAGAGAAATTTCGCTGGTCTATAATCCTTAATTCTTCGGCTCTTCTAAAATTATACCCCAATCGAATGTTAAATCCACCCTCAGGAAAAATTTCAGCCCCAAAAATCGTATGCCTCATAACTTGCCCTAAAAAACCTATTTTTTCATCAGTTTGATTGCCACTTAAATCGCTGGTTGTTCTCGCGGGGTTTGGTCTTGCTATTGGCCATTCCTGTAAATTTTCTAATGTAATGTGCCAACGAATCGGTACATTTTCTAAACTTTGAGACATTCCAAAATCTACCTCAAAAGGCAATTTTTCTTTAAGACCTGCGTATGTGGTGATTTGAGTACCAAAATTTCTTATTGCA
>CAVOQU010000004.1:0-16706 GCA_963698455.1 uncultured Flavobacteriaceae bacterium
TTTCATCATTATAGGTGTAATCTAATTCGACATTAGTGTACTTTTTATTAATAGTTTCTGAAAGGTTGTGTAGGTCGGAACTTAATTTATCACTACCAATAAGATAGACGTAATTTCTATCCCCTTCTGTTCGTTTTGGGTCAATTCTACCTATCATATCTATATTAAGATCTACAACCGTATTCTCTAATGGAAATAAAGGATCGTTATCCGTGTAATGTCTCGAGCCTAGAAGGCCTTTTTCCTCACCTGTAACGTGTAAAAATAGAATAGAGCGTTTTGGTCCATGACCTTCATTTTGGGCAGTTTTAAAGGCCTCCGCAATTTCTACAACAGCTATGGTTCCTGAGCCGTCATCATCTGCTCCATTATAGACTTCACCATCTTTAATGCCTTCGTGATCCAAATGGGCTGATATAACAATAATTTCATCTGGCTTTTCAGTCCCTCTAATAAAGGCGACGACATTTTCAGAAGTTAAGGATTCAGATTTGTTTTCGATACTTAAATCTAATTTAGAGTCTAGCATTTTTGGACTATCATCTGATAAAATATTCAGGATATATGGTTGTTCCTAGGTTTTCACTAATCAACAACATGACCAATCCTTCCTCATTACTTTTTAAAGATAAACGACCAGAAGTTCCAGAGGCAGCTTGTCTTTGATACCAAGGTGCATATCTTGAAAACAGATTGTTGTCCATCAAAAGCAAACCTTTTGCACCATTAGCTACTGCGGCATCTCTTTTACTAGATAGCGCTTGTCTACCATTAGTCCATTTTGTATCCTCAGAAGTTCCAGACGTAATGTAGTTCCCTGCAGCATCTTTTGGTTCCCCATTTTTAGCAATAACAAATTTGCCTTTAACATTAAGATCTTTGTAATCGGAATAGTTTTCGGCATCAATGCCAAAACCAACATATACGATATCTTCATTTGACACGGACATTGATTTAGAAACAACGGTTACAATCTGATCTTCAAAACTATTAAAAGCGGTACCATTAACACTGAGGATTGCTTCTGCAACTTGTTGTTTTTCTAGAGGAACTTCCTGAAAATAGTCATCTCCTCCTAGAGGTGATGGGATGCCCATGGTCATGTATTGTTCTTTTAAATATTCAACGGCCATTTTTTGTCCTTTTTCACCAGTTTCTCTACCTTCAAATTCGTCTGAGGCATATGTATAAAGCATTTCCTTTAATTCATCGGAAGTAATTGTTGATGCATATGTTGAGGGATCTACAGGGTCGTTCGTAGAATTTTGTGTAACAGCCTCTTTCTGTGAAGGTGTACCACAACTTATTAATAAGAAGCCAGCAAGGCAAAGGGAAAAAATTGTTTTCATATTTAAGATCATTCGTTTATAATTTTAAATGTTTAATAATCGAGCACGTCTATGATTACGGCTTGTAATATTACGAAAATAAAGGGGATATAGAGAGTAGTCAATTTTTCTTTTAACATTAATTAACATCAAATAATCTCTGGATTTAAGCGGTTTTCCGAATTAGCTAAGTACCACGCTGTAGCGAAAATAAGTTTAGTACGTTTAGCGAGTAAAGGGTAATTTATTTTATCTGCAGTATCTGTTGGTTTCGTATAGTCTTCGTGTTCACCATTGAAGAAGAAAATTACAGGTATTTGTTTAAGTGCAAAATTATAGTGATCTGAACGATAGTAATACCCATTAACATCTCTTTCTTTATTAAAGGTGTAATCCAATTCAAGATGTGTAAACGTGTCGTTGGCTTTTTGAGCTATAAAATGCAGTTCCGTACTAATTCTGTCTGATCCGATAAGATAAATATAATTAGGATTATTTTTATGTACAGGATCTACGCGTCCTATCATATCAATATTTAGAGTAGATATTGTATTTTCAAGTGGGAAAATAGGGTTTTCAGAATAGTATCTAGAGCCATGTAGTCCCTTCTCTTCAGCCGTAACATGTAAAAATACAATACTCCTTTTGGGCTGATATCCATGTTCAGTAGCTTTTTGAAATGCTTCAGCAATTTCTAATACAGCGGATGTACCAGAGCCATTGTCATCAGCTCCATTATAAATTTGACCATTTATGATACCTTCATGATCAGAATGCGCAGATATATAGATATACTCATTGGGATATGTTAGATCCTTCAATGATAGGCAATTACATTCTGAGAATCATTTAAACCATCTGGTAATGTACTTTTTGGCACCTTTTGAAAATAATTTGGATTAGAGGCTGGTGCTGCAATATTTAAAGCTTTGTAATAATTCCTTATATAATTACAGACCTCATTGTGGCCTTTTTCACCGGTTAAGCGTCCTTGATATTTGTCAGAGGACACTTCTTCAAGATGCTGTTTTAAATCTTCCGCATTAATGGTCTTAAGGTAGGTGTCAATAACTGCCTTATCATCAAAACTGATACTCTCTTTAAGACTTTCAATTTTCTCGTTATATCGTAAATTAGCGCAAGAACCAACAAGAAGTAATGCTGAGGCGACGAAAACTTTCATTGCATTTTTTTTTCAAAAATAAATTAAATTCATGACATAATTTTCTCGAAAAGAACATATCACAACGAAAATGACAGCATTTAATCTATAAATAATGTAGCTGTTTAGATTTTCAAACAAGTGAATTAGATCAAAACACAAAAAAACTAAAGAAAAATCTTTGGCTACAACAAAAAGGATTTTATATTTGCACCCGCTAATGGAGAAATGGCAGAGTGGTCGAATGCGGCAGTCTTGAAAACTGTTGAGGGTCACACCTCCGGGGGTTCGAATCCCTCTTTCTCCGCAAACAAGCGCGAAAGCTTGAAAATTAGAAAATCGCTAAGTCAACTTGGCGATTTTCTTGTTTTTAAGATTTAGGCATTTGCAAAATGCGAAATGAGGGATGTTGGAAGAAAATCCCTATTCTCCGCAAACAGCCCTATAAAAGGCGTTAAAAACCCTGTAAATCAATTATATACAGGGTTTTTATTTATTTATTTTCTTTGATACCATTTAAATACAATCTAGAAGGGGCCAATTTAGTGTCATTTAAATGAGATGAACTATGAATAGTATTTTATATTAAAAAAAGTAAGGCTAATCTTAAAAGATATAGCGATATTTATCTCGGTGTAACCCGAGACGAGAGGTGGGCTGAGTGCAGTATTAATCGAAACGTGCCTATTGATCTATGAAATACTAGATCCCAGAACGCATTAGGCATATCGCCCAGAGCATCAGGAAATAAATCGAGAATTTGGTGTAATTACTTTAAAAGTTAAACTTAAACACCTAACTACTCATACACAAGCTCAACATCATCAATAATAAGTGTACTATCAATGGCACCAGCAAAATTAGCTCCATCAAAACTTGATGAGGCTACAAATGTAATATGTGTTGGTAATGCAAATTGTGCTAAATCATCACTGACATAAGCGTTGTTTTCAGGATACATATACTCTGGAAAACTAGCATCTAATTCACCATAGGTAAAGACGATCTCTTGAGTAACTAACGCTTCTTGTATCGCCTCACTTCTAAACCAAGCCGTACCGAGGCGTTGTATGTCTCCACCTTGTCTTATTTCTAATATGGCATAGATATCGCAGGCATCCCCATAGTCTAGCACATCACCATCTCGGTTTTTATTTACAGGACCAGGCACATAACTGTATTTAAAACGAACTTTTATAGGTCTTCCAGAAAAAGGTGTACCAAATTCTATTGCCGCTTGAGGGTCGCTCAATTCAATATTATCCGAATCAAAAAAACCTGTGAATATTGAACCCGCTGAAATAGGTGCACCAAATGTACCAGCTAAAACATCCATTATCTAATGTAATCATCTTGGCAGCTAAATTATCAGTTACCAAGGTCTTCAGGAATTGTGGCAAGGTTATTTAAAATCTGAGTCCCTGGATTGCCCGTTCCCCAAATGGTGCTATTGGCGTCAGTCCCAGGCTCGTAATAATTACCTGCAGCTAAATACCACGAATTTAAATCCCCATTATCAAGTTGAGGGGTTGCTGAGGCTACAAATGCTCTAATGGTCCAGTTATAAATTGAGCCATCTTCTGCAGTAATTTCAATACTATCGTCATTCTCTAAATTAAGCATATCCCCATTCTGCTTATTTGCTTGCGCAAATGATGATACCTCCAAATTTTCAATAGTTATCGCAGATAAGTCAACACCTCCAGGAATTTCAACAGTTACTAATAAGCTATCTGCCACAATAATAGCATTCCCCGCTTGATTACTAACAAGAATTGCCTTTATATTCCCAAATTGTGACGCCCCATAATAGTCTTCCTTAACACATGAAAATAATGCTGTGAAGGCCAATAAAATATATATTTTTCTCATTGTTGTTTTTTTAAACACGTTTTTAAAATAGTCTCTCTTTAGATACTGTCTCAACTATAAGTAATAAGACAACCCTAATTTTAGTGAAAAAAGGTCAATATTAAAATCAACATTCTGCCGTGTTGTCTTTGATTCATCACCTCCATTTGTGGTTTTTCTAGAGGTGTTTAATTCATATCCTAGAACATCTAATTGTATTTCTAAAGCAAAATTTTCTAAAGCAAAAAATATTACCCCGGGACTTATACCTGCCCTGAAATTAAAGTTTTCGGCGTAGGACTTGTCTATTTCATCGATGTTTTTAACATCGTTAGTTACCGAGCTACTACCCCCAAAAGTTAGTCCTAAATCCGTAAAAAAACTCAAACGTTCATTGGCTGTTAAAGGGACTACAGAACGGAATGTAGGGGTAATGGCAAAGCCTCTAGTGATGGAATTGGATTGAATGGTTTCACCATTCTTTATGACAAGGCCCGTAAATTTATTTTGAAAGTAATTGACAAACATACCAACCATGGCATAATCACCAATAAAATAGCCTCCTTTAAAGTCAATATCGAATTGTGTGCGATCACCATCTAAAATGGTTTCCACCAAAATATCTGTGTTTTCTAATCGACGGTCTTCTAAAGACAGACTCAAACCTATATAAATACTTTTCTTTTTAAAGGGTTTAAAATTGTTGTTGTAATAACTTGTGAGTAACTCATAGGGCGTAAAGGTACTATCCGTTTGTTTTTCATTAGTCTGTGACCAGGATACATGAGCAAAGAGCATTAAAAAAACCACTATAAATTTATATAACTTCATTTGTTAAATTATTAATTTGAATTGATTATCACATACTATTTTAAATATAATATCAACTTATATGTAATAGCAATATAAAGAGGATAAACCTTAAAAACACTTCGATCATAATAAACAGAACGGTCATAAGTTGCGATATATGCTGATCTATTTAATAATGGCAAAATACAAACTAAATTGGAGTATTACGTGTTTTTTTTTTAAAATAATCCATAGCCAACTTCGAAGCGGATTTATGTTTACAATTAAGATTTAACGTATAAAAAATATTATAGAAAAGAAGACGTCAATCGTGCTAAAGCATAAAACAATTGTTTAGTCTTGCCTTGAGCTAACCAGGCATCGACAATCAATTTGTTCAGAAAATTTTAAATCGTCTAAAAATGAATTCTCTAAATCTAGTGCAAAATTAGAATCATAAATAATTGACATAATTTCGAAATTCAAATCAAAACTACGAATGTCCATATTGGCAGTGCCAACAACACTAACTAAGTTATCTGCCATAACCGTTTTGGCATGAATAAACCCCTTTTTATATTCAAATATTTTTACTCCAGATAACAACAGCTCCGCATAATAATGTTTAGACGCAGCTCCCACAATAACTGAATCTGACTTTTTTGGTAATAATAAGCGCACATCAACCCCACTTTTAGCAGCCTGCTTAAGGGCATCTACAATGGTTTCATTTGGAATAAAATAAGGATTTGTGATATATAGTTTTTCTCTTGCCAGAGTAAAAATACGGGTATAACTAAGCATGATATTTGACATGTCATATATTGGACCACCTGCAATGACTTGAGACAAACTTGTTTTTTTATTTTCAGAAAACAGAAGGTTCTTTTGTGGAAGAATCTCTTTTACCTGCAGTGGCTTCTTTTGACAGGCATTCCAACTCACCATAAAATGGCGTTGTAAATTCATAACGCCAGGTCCAGTAATTTTTAAGTGGGTATCACGCCAATATAGCCCTGTATCAATGGAATTATCATAGCGATCTGATAAATTAATACCTCCCACGAACCCATAAATACCATCAATAATAGCAATTTTTCTATGATCTCTATGGTTTAACCTATTGGCAAAACCCACTAATTTGATATCGATTATTGGATAAATTTCAACACCACCTTCTCGCAATGTTTTAACAATATGTATTCTTTATTTTTCGACTAGCATAGGCATCATAAATCGCTCTAACTTTTACCCCTTCTTTTGCTTTCTTTAGGAGTATTTCTTTTATTTGGTTACCACGTCTATCATTTTCCCATGCATAATATTCCAAATGAATATACTGTTCAGCTTTGTTAAGCGTCTCAAGTAATTCAGGAAATTTTTCTTCACCATTGCGTAATAATTGGTGAGTATTAACACTTAAATTTTCATTTCCGAGATTTTTTATAAATCGAACTAATTGAGAATAGTGTGCAAGGTGGTTCTGATTTTTTAAAATCAAACTATCTGTATCATCATTAAAATATAATTGAAATTCATCTTTTAGGTCCTTGTAATTTTGTTTCAATACTTTATTTAATTTACTCCGTCTGGTGTTCGTACCAAAGGCATAATAAAATACAATTCCCACAACGGGAAGAAATAGTATCGAAAATATATAAGCAATGGTTTTAGAGCTGCGCTCAGTGTTTAGTAGAATTTTTATTAAAGTATATAGCGTAATAAACACATACAATAAGGAAAATAGGTATAACAATCCTTTACTAAAATATAAAAATATCAAATACATACTGCCATGTATGAGGAAGGCCTGAAATTCAAGAACCATAGAAGCTGTTTTTAATCATATATAATTCTAGACGAAAAAGAAAATAAAAATAAACCCAGCACCTTTAAAACTAATTTTTGAAAATTGCTTTTCAGTTTAGTTCTCGCAACTTCCGAAGCAGTAATTACGATCGGTATATAAGGTTATTCCTATTTCAAAACCGTCTACACCGGCACCATTAAAGTCTTTGGAATAGCTGGGTATGGGTGCCAAATTGAAGTAGGTTAGACCATCGCAGTCCCAAACGCCAATTGGAATTCATCTTTGTTCAGCCTTCAGTTCCCCAAACCTCTCCTACCACATCTAAAGATTTATTATTATATTTTTATCCTTATCTGACAACTCAAACTTCGCATTTTTCCATTTTGGAGGCCCCATAAATCCTTTCGCATCATTAGAACAACCAAAATTTTCAGTAGGAATCCCCAAACTATTGGTATCCATTTCGCCATTATCATTTTCATCATGAAAAACCGAGACGGCATAAACACCTGTAGGAATATTTTTAAAAGTAATTATAGAGGTTTTATTCGTTATTACCTCAATTTCTCCTTTAATTTCCTTCTTTAAAAAATCGTCTTCATTATCGTACAAAGCAAAAAACATTTTACCATCATCATTTTTTGCATTTCTTACTTCAACTTTAATATCAAAGGTTTTTTGTTGTTGCGCATTGGCAAGTGAAACAACAAAAGTAAATAGGCAACATATTTTAGTATTAAACGCATGGATTTTTATTTATATTAATAATTAGTTAAGTTGTTCAAAATAATCATCTAATATTCTGGGTTTACAGAAATTTAAAGAGGATTCTGGAGTCAAGGGGATAAAAACCGAACCACTTTCATAGGGCTTTGAATAAGATTCTGAAATTATAAACTAAGCATACTATTAAAATCGAAACCCTAAACGAAAATCAAGTTGGCTTAAATTTGAATCCTGGTCTTTCAGTACATCGATAAAGCCATACTGGTAACCCAATTCGATGAAAAGGAAAAATACATCAACCCCTACACCAACTCGTCCACTCAACTGAAAGCGGTTAAAATCTTCATCAACCAAATCGAACGGATTATCCGTTACACCAGTAATGTATCCAGGCACAACTCCTCCAAACAACCTAAGTCCAAATACTCTTCGGGTTGCGGACAACAAGTTAATTCCACCCGAGAGTGGCACTTCCAGTTGCCTAATATATAAATTGTCTTTAAATATATTTTCACCTTCTAGTGATAAAACAGTATTGTTGTAGTTTGCTCCAATTTCCCAGTAACCAAACCTTCCTTGTCGGTACGCAACTCCCAGGAGGAATCCCGTTGCATAAGCAGATTCGAAAGAGCTGTCTGACAATAAGATTGTACTGGCGGAAATCCCTCCGTAAATTTTAAAATCGCTAACCCGTTTCTTTTCTTTCTTTTTAGAACTTTTTTCGACAATAGTATCCTTTACAGCCGCATTTTTATTAGGTATTGTATCCGTTTGAGCATAGGCACTAAAATAGAAAAGGATACTGACTAGTAGCAATGGTAATAACTTTTTCATAATTATCTATATATTGGTTTTCATAATTTTAAATGGTTATTTTTATTCTATTACTATTGGTAATTCGATTAATTTTTTTCAAAACAATCATCAATTTTCAATTATTGATAATTTTTTAGTTGGATAAATTCATAGCTTTAATTTATAACTCATATAATACATGACTCAATAGCTAATGCTCTCCTTTTTTTACCAAACTTAAAGCTAAAGCCAATAAAAGGATTGTAAAAGGTAAAATTAATTGTTCATAACTCAATTGATCAGAATCAATAAAAAAGCCTAATGCGCACCAAACAGTTAAGGTTAACAAGATCGTTTCCCAGAGCAAGACCTTTAAATCTTTAAAATTGTTTACTTTAGAAAACACCGTACTTTCCTTAAATGTATTTTGGTTACCTACAAATAACTTAAAAATACCACCAGCCAAAATCAATATTACCAGAGCAAAAAGGAACGTATCTATAGACTCCATGACAGAACCACCCGCACTTCCTTCATGTTTTCCTAAAAGTATTAATATGTGTTTCATACATACGTATAATTCCTATTACTATAGCCAAAATACCATTAAGCATAATAATTACGGACACTATTAAAGCCAAATATTTTACTTGAAACATTTTTTCAAGTTTTGAAGCTATTTTTTGTTTTGGACTTTCATTTATCATAATTAGGTTATAAAATTTGTGTCATATTCAAAATTTATATGTTTTATAATTTCAAAGAGTATCAAAGCCAATTTACTTTTAATGGCGCTGTTAATTGAAATGTAGCTTCGGTTCCTGGAGGAAAATAAATTGAAGCACCTGGTTTAAGTAATCCCATGGCACCTCCAATGGCAGCCCCTCTACCTGCGCCTCTGCCACCATCAAATACAGCCCCAATACCAGCACCAATTGCTGCTTTTTTAACAGTATTACCTGCTTGACCATCAGTAGTTACTACTTTGGATTCAGTTTGTACCGCTTGCAGATAATTGTCTATAATAAACCCTCCGACAGTAACCGTAAAAGTACTTGCTCTACGATTTTTATTATCTGAAACAAGGACATTCATTTGAACAATTGTACCTTTAGGTATTACTATTTTCCCTTTCGAAGTAACATCTTTATCAAGCTCTACAAAGAAATTGTCACCGGCATTAAAATTTTTTGCTGTGATTCCTTGTGTGGACTTAATGAATAAAATAGTACCTACTGGTAGCACAGGTTCTTCCTGAAATAATCCTTCAAATGATGTTTGATTAGGAGATAGATGAGAAAAGAAGAGGTATTGCTACTTAGTAGCAATACAACGAATAACATCAATAAACTTTTTGCTATGTTTTTCATAAATTTTGGTTTTTAGTATTTAATATCTGTATAGGAAATAGTTTTATTTAAAACGTTCTTTGTTATCGACTTAACATATTGCTTAAGTGATTAAAATGAAATTAATACTCCATTTTATTATTTTTCATATAATCCTTTTTTAAAAACGGAGGAGAAAAAATCATTAACTCCAATTTCTAAACCCCCACCCAGACTGCCATCGAAACTGCCTCCGTAAGTAATGGCAGGTACTATAAAATCATTAGCTTCAAAACGCAATCCAACTTTGTATTCCGGTTTAGAATAGGCTTGCCCCTCCGTCCCAAAGACTTCACCAACAATAGCTGTTTTAGGAATTACCTTGTAAACAGCTACCCTAGTGCTGTAAGTAAACCCCCAGGCTGTTTCCTTGTTGTTGCCATAATCAAAATCGACCAATGCTCCCGGCATAATATCCCAAGATATGGTGTTATTAAAAAGGGGAATTGTCACCGGAAGTGCGGTCCAGTAATTTTTGTGCAATGCCAAATAACGATCTTGGGCATAAGAACCGGGCGACCTACCAAAACCCAGGAAAACTGCCGCACCACCGGTTTTTGCTTCGTTTACCCAGAACATATATTTGGCATATACAGTTGTGGTAAAATGCTGGTTATAATCATCTACTCTTCCATCTCTGAAAAGAAAGGCCTGCGCAAAAAACTCAAAGTTTTCAATCAAAGCAAATGAGCTGACCATTCCAGAATTCCGCTCTCCTGCTGTTAAAACAAATGTCCCCGTTCCATGTGGCATCGTCAGGTAATTATCGGAATTGAATTGTTGTGCCATTACATTATGCTAAAACAAAACAGTTACAACTAATAATCCGGTTAAAATAATATTTTTTTTTCATTTGAGTTTATAATTAAATTAAATAGTTAGTTTTTAAAGTACAATATACGCAGCTCATTCAATTATTTATATACATTCTATAATCAAATTAGCGATTAAAAGGAATACCAACACTGAGAAAAAGCCGTACTTTATTAATGTCGTTTGTCCATGAAACACTTAAATCTATAGGCCCTAAAAGGGATTTATAAGACACCATGGTTCCGATGGACAAAAGAAGACTTGTTTGGTCTGAAACTTGCCAACTGCCCTTAGGATTAAATACATTTTTTGAAAACTCTTCCAAATCACTAAATCCAATACTTGCAATATTAACATTTGGGCTAATATAAAAATTGTTAAAAACGTCAAATTGCGACGCTAATTTAACAAGTATAAATTGGCTGCTAATGACTTCATCTTCCTGAAGTCCTTGAAATCCGACAGTATTTATCCTCTGCAATGGTAGGTTGCCACCTAAAGAAAACAGTTGTGGAAAACCTGCGTTATAAAATGAAATGTCATTCTCCTCATCACTATCAGCTATTGTAAATCCCATCGAAGCTTCAAAAATGCCGGTAATCTTGTTTGCTAACGGTAGTCTTTTGTGATAATTGGCTTGAATATTTGTAAAGCCATAATGGAGTCCTGTGAGATCCATTGCTTCGGGGTCTGAATAGAAAATACTTACCCTCTGATTAAGAGATCTATTCACGGTAGCACTTATACTAGTCCCTTTTCTTGGATAAAATACCTTATCCAGGGTATTACTTATAAAATGGGCATCAAGGCCAAAATATGAGGCATAATATTGATTTAATGAGAGGATGTTATCTCTAAATTCTGAACCTGTTGATGGATCAATATTTAAATACTCATAATTAAAACCTAGACCTACATAACTTTTAAGAGGATTAACATTTCTGTTTATTTGATTTCTAAACTTTATAGATTTTTCCTTAAAGTCATCAGCGTATTGTCCATTAATAAAAACACGTTGTATCAGTTGTTTGGCAATACCTTCAGAACGCCACCACCATTGTTTTTTTTCACCAAAGTTTTTCTGTAATTGTATCATCCCCTTTGGTTGTTCTGCAATATCAAGGGTAACCAGCACTCTTGATGCTTCCCCCAAAACATTTCTGCCTGTATAATTTCCAATTAAACCTATACCTCGGTATAAATCATAATGTAGTGTAGCATTAAGCCGATGATTCGATTTTTCATAACCTGTGATTTCTAGCTGTTCTTCTTGATTAGTAGTATTAAAATCAAAATAAATTTTTCTAAAAATATCAGTACCCATAGATCTTTTCACAGCCTGACCTAGTTCTTCTGAAGAATAGACTTGATTTGGTTCTATACCCATTCTACTCTTAAGTAATTGTAAATTATCCTTACTAACGTTTTTGTAGCTTATCTTTCCAAATTCAAGACTATCTTTAAAAATTGGTAGTGCTACTTCTTTTTGTTTAAAGGGGGCTACTAGATTGCCTAATTCTGTTAATTCTACAATTTTTTCTTTTGTTGCAATTTTCCCTTCTTCATAGAGCTCAGTTGTTTTATTAAAGTCGCCAGTTGAGTAAGTCAAATATGGAACATGATCTATCACAATATTACATAATGCCCTATTTGAAGGGTATATCTTAAAATTTTGAAGCATTGCTGTTTGGAAAAGAAGACTGGAAATATTATCTAAGCTTTCAATATCTTCTGCGGCTCCAGAAACATCACTTCCAATGATAATATCTGCCCCCCAATTCTTGGCAACGTTTGTAGGGAAATTATTCAGTATACCACCATCTAACAAAATGGTGTTTTTATATTTTACAGATTCAAATACTCCGGGAATAGACATACTAGCGCGCATAGCTTTAGCTACTGATCCTTCATCAATTACAATTTCTTTTAAATTTACAATATCTGTAGTTACAGATCTAAAAGGTATTGGTAAGTCATCAAAATTAATATCCTTGCGAAAAGGAACGCTTAATAAAGCTAGTTTTATTCTTAAATTTTGATCATTCAAAAGATATGCTGTTGTCTTAGCTGCACCATCTACGATATCCAAACCAATTAGATACTTTTCATATTCGCTTTTCTCTTCAACACTCACATCATTGAAAGGCATCTTTTCATAAAGTAGATCATTCCATTCTATTGTATTAACCAGATAGGCGATTTCATCTCCAGAGTAACCCATAGCATATAAGCCGCCAACCACACTTCCCATACTTGTTCCAACTATTATGTCAGGAACAATATTTAGAGAATCCAAGGCCTGCAGAACAGGAATATGTGCCACTCCTTTTGCGCCACCTCCACTTAAAACGAGTGCTATTTTAGGCTTCTTGTTTTGTGCAACTAAAATTGAGGTCACACCAAGATTTATTACTAAAAAAATTAAAATGATAAATTTTTTCATAAGCTTTGTAGCTTTTAATTATATCAGAATGAGCCCAGATTGTTTTCAAAAGCATTCAAGTAACTGTTTTCAGATAGTTAACTTATATAACCTAACTTACCAAGATGTCCCAAAGACAATATAAAAGGCAAAATCTTTAGCATTACCCCATGCAAAATCAGTTCCCATATCAAGACCTAAATCCTTTGCTAGACGTATAACGAAACCCTGTTCCTATATTGTAAATCCAGTCCTCAGATCCAAAGTCATTAAAATCTGAAAAGGCTTTACCTGTTCCACCAAACGCCGAAACCCACCACCTGTTGTATACATTGTAAGCCCATTCCGTTTCGGTAACTAAAGTGGTTTCATTTTGGTATCTCATCGCTGCTATACCCCTTAAGTCAACAAAAGGATAAGCATAAAAAGGGGCGTCACCAAACAAAAAGCTCCCTTGAAAGCGGTATTTTGAACGTAGCTTTTCGGTAATAGGTAAGTAACCGAAAAAGTTTGTACTTAAGGTACCAAAATTATCATCAGACCCTAACCATGTTGCACTATAATTATATCCCAATTCACTCAAAATACCTTTTGTAGGCGTAAATGTATTATTACGATTATCATAAATAGCCATTGGCTTAATCTGACTAATTGTTGAGTTTGTGTTTAGTCTTTGCAGAATTAAATTAAGTAAAGGCCTATTAGCTATTTCCTCAAACGATACCTCTGATCTAAAATAGGTGTAAGCCCCTCCAATATAGAAATTCGAATTTCCAATTCTAGCCAGTGCTTGTTGATAAAACAAGCCAAGAATCTAAATTAATACCGATAGGGTTATTGGCTAAAATGGGGCTGTCATTACCGTAGTACTTATATTTAATGTTCGGCTTCATAACTGCCGTTAACGTACGCACCCTGTTTTCCCCAAAGGTATGGGCATGAAAGGCTCCTGCGCCCCATGTTTTATTTGAGGTGTATAACCCAACTAATCCTGAAACATCAGGGGCTACATAGGTTTTGTATTTTTTCTTTCCGTTTATGAAAATACAACACAGCTAATGCTCCACCATAGCCCACCGCAGGTTCTGTAATAGGTATAATTACTGGTAAAACCCCATTGTGCTCTAAAAGAAAAGAGCTCACATCGAAGGCCCCATCCTCAGGATGACGGAAACTCAACTTTTTTTTTGTTTTTATACTGTCTTGCTGCGCATTTACCTCAAGTGATACTGCTAACAAAAAAAACACGACTAAGATTAGTTTAAATTTCATATATTTTCTTATTTTTATTAACGGCCAAAAGATTCCCCTATTCTAAAATAAACACCCCAATCATCCTTTCCAAGGGCGGCATCTAGTCCAATATTAATACGCATTTTTTCTATAGCCATATATCTTATCCCAAGACCTCCACCTGGTAAAAATGGCGCCTTGTCAATGTCTGAAAGTGTCTCTACGGCAGTGGCCATGCCAAAAAAGCCAACCACGCCAAATTTATTTTCAAACCGATGTCGATATTCGGCTTGTAGTGCGTAGACCTGATTATCACGATAACGCCCTTCTGTATACCCTCTAATATCATCTTGCCCTACCACATTCTGTCCCTGAAAAGGCACATCTCCTGTGGCTATAGCCCCATGAAATCTAGCTGCTATAATATCTCGATTTGATTTAATTGGAATAAAATGATTATAAGTGAAATTAAAAGATTCAAAGGTATCATCACTGCCAATCCAATCGCGATAAAAATTATTCCTGAAATTTACATTATAACCGCTATAAGGATTTATTTGATTGTCCCGCATATCATAATTAAGGGTATACCCAATGGAGTTCATACTTCGTTCGTTGGTTAACAAACTAGGAGGAATAAATTCGGGAAGGTCAAAAACGGTTTTAGTATTAGAATAAATACCTAATAACCCAAAATAGAATTTCCCTACTATTTTACGTTCTACCTTAAGCATAGCAAAATTAGCTCGGGTATTGTAACCAATAAAACCCCCACTTCCAAATATTGGGATTTCTTGAAAGTATTGATAGTTAATATTACCTCCACCTGCTGCTGCCAATATGCGCCATCGATCTTCATTAAGATATAAACGTTGAAACAAGGCGCCAAACCAAGTGCCATTGGTAGTATACATGCCGAAAACACCAGATGATGACACCGGTGAAATCGTATCCTTTTGACTTACATTATAAAACGCCTGTGCCATAACGCCCAAACTAAAACCAGTAGCATTACTATAATTAACCACAGGAATGGCCGCGAAATTTACTTTTTTTTCGGATTTTTCCTTTTTCTTTTTCTTTTCCTTTTCTTGAGCTTGAGTGAAAAAACAACTCGTACAAAAAATCAATAAAACAAAAGTTCTATGCACTAATTTTATACATGGATTTTTCATACTAATTTCAATTTTCAAAAGGATTCAGTCATATTAAAGTAAACGCTTGAGCTGTTTTTACCGACTCCAAAATCTATTCTTAAATTCATTCGCAGCTGTAATTACAGCCTATAGCCAACTCCTGAATCAATTAACGAATCTTTACCCAGGGATCGTTTGCGCATACTGGTTAGTAATTTTTGAACGACATTTTCTTGCTGAGCATTGCTCACTAATCCAATCAAAAAACAAAAAACAAAAGTTATTATATTTCTCAAAATTTGCGTTATAATTGAAACCCAGACATTAAGTTCTTCCCTTTAAATCCAAATCGATAATTTAAGCCAAGAACTAATTGTTGTCTACTTCCAAAACTATATATACCGGTTACAGTATAGCGTTTGTTATATTGAAAATTAATACCTACGTTGCCACTCCAAGGCGATATAAAAGCTTTATCAAACTCATAATAAAGATCTGTAGACTCTGCGCCGGAAAGCCAATCGTCTAGCCCATTGTAAAGAGGCGATAAAACTTCTTGTTCCCTATCGGTTAAATTATTATACCAACCATCTAATTGTCCACTAAGGTTTTCATAATCTGTCTCACTGATCAATTCTAATTTCCCACTACCTGCTCTGTTAACATTCAGATATGATGCACCTACCAACACGGCTAAGTTTCTTTCAGGTTTTTTAAAATGGAATAAATAGCCGGTCCTTACGTTAAAAACCGTCGTTTTGTTGGCCTGATCCAAATCTTTCATTTTGGTCCATACCATGGAAAAATCGGTGGATACTATCATGGGTCCAACCGCACCTGCTAAAACAGTCCCCCAGCCATAGGCTAGACCAGTTTTTCTTTTCGTGCTAAATTCCGCTTCAAAAGGAAGACCCAGTTTTATATCGGTTATGGCATCTACACTTCCTCCTATACCAAAAAAATTTAAAAAAGGTAATAACCAAAAATCATAGCGCAGGGTATATACATTCACACTTGAATTGATTTCACTAAAGCGGGCTATACCATCAATGGGGAGCAGATTATCCGGACTAAAACCAACAAAGGCATTGCTTATAAGGATGTCTTGATTTGAAAAGGCGTAGTTAAAGGAAATGCCATTAGGATAGGGAATATCAAAGCCCATTTCTCTAATTTTTGCACCCAGAATAGGCAAATGCCAGTCATAGGGTGTTCTTTTTAAACTGTCGGTATAGGCTTGACGTCTTTCT
>CAVOQU010000005.1:0-84768 GCA_963698455.1 uncultured Flavobacteriaceae bacterium
AAAAGCAGCATGAAAGCCTAATTCTTTATTTATATATAATAAACCAAAATCAGCCGCAACCCCAAATGAATTATATTGTTCAAGTTTTGAAGTAATTATTTTTGCATTTGCCCCAAAATAAAAATCGGAATAAGCTATTTGAGTTGCATATCCAAATGACAATGCAGATTCGTTACCAGAGAAAGTTCCTGTTGAGTTCCCTTCTTCATCATACCCATCAAACGAGCCGTAATTAACATAGGTTATACCAGCATGGAATGTTTGAGTACGTCTGTCTATTGTATAAGCATAAGCTGCAGTGCCGTAACTTATTCCGCCCAAATAACTAGTGTAATTTAATGCTAATTGATTATCCATTCCCACATTAATGGTTGCCGGATTAAAAAGTCCTTGCGTAACATCGTAATCCACGTTTGTTAACACTTTTCCTCCTAATGCTGCTTGACGAGGTGACGAAACTAAATTCAAAAATTGATAGGTAGCTTCACCCCCAACTTGTGCATTTGTTAAGACACTTATAGACAAACAAAAAAGCGTGATAATTTTCTTTAGCATATTTACGACACAAAGTAAGTAAATCTATCTTAAAACGGAAGCATGTATCTTTTATTTTAATCGAAAAGAGTTCATTGAGCTTTTACTCAAGGTTTCCTTTAAAATTGTTATTCTCGTGAAAACGGGAATCATAAAAAAACCTCGAAGCAATTCGAGGCTTTTTTTTAACTTTATTAAAGTTTCTTAGCGTTTGTTACCTTTTGGTTTGTAAGGGCTATTTTAATAACATCGCTCATATCGGTTACGTAATGAAACGTTAGTCCTTTTAAATAATCTTGTTTGATTTCTTCAATATCACGTCTGTTTTCTTCACAAAGCAAAATTTCCTTTATTCTAGCACGTTTTGCAGCCAGAATTTTTTCTTTAATACCTCCAACAGGAAGTACTTTTCCACGAAGTGTAATTTCACCAGTCATGGCTAAGCTTTTCTTTACCTTACGTTGTGTAAATAAGGACACTAACGACGTTAACATAGTAACTCCAGCACTTGGTCCATCTTTTGGAGTAGCTCCTTCTGGCACGTGTATATGTACGTTATATTTTTCAAAAACCTCCGAATCAATTCCAAATTCATCAGCATACGATTTGATATATTCCATAGCAATGGTAGCAGATTCTTTCATTACTGTACCTAAATTACCTGTAATGGTCATCGTTCCTTTTCCTTTAGAAAGAATCGATTCAATAAACAAAATATCGCCTCCAACGCTTGTCCAAGCTAATCCTGTAACAACACCAGCAACATTATTATTTTCGTATTTATCGCGCTCTAATTTCGGGCCACCCAAAACTTCAATAATATCTTCGTTAGTCACTTTGATATTATACGGTTCTTCCATGGCTATATTTTTGGCAGCGTGTCGCACCATTTTTGCAATTTGCTTTTCTAATCCACGAACACCCGATTCACGCGTATATCCTTCAACAATTTTTTCTAATTGTGCTTTTGCTATTTTAAGATGCGCATCGGTTAAACCGTGCTCTTTTAATTGCTTTGGAAGTAAATGACGTTTACCAATTTCAACCTTTTCTTCAATGGTATAACCAGTAACATTGATAATTTCCATACGGTCTCTCAATGCTGGTTGAATAGGTGATAAATTATTCGAAGTAGCTATAAACATGACTTTTGAAAGATCATAACCCATCTCCAAAAAGTTATCGTAGAATTCAGAGTTTTGTTCTGGATCTAATACTTCCAACATGGCTGAAGATGGGTCTCCTTGATGTGAATTAGATAACTTATCTATCTCGTCTAAAACAAATACAGGATTTGAAGTTCCTGCCTTTTTCAAACTTTGAATAATTCGCCCTGGCATCGCACCAATATAGGTTTTACGGTGTCCACGAATTTCAGCTTCATCTCGCAAACCACCTAAAGATATACGCACATATTCTCTTCCTAAAGCTTCAGCTATCGATTTTCCTAAAGATGTTTTTCCAACTCCCGGAGGACCGTACAAACACAAAATAGGCGATTTCATATCTTTCCGTAATTTTAAAACGGCGAGATGTTCAATAATTCTACGCTTTACATCTTCCAAGCCAAAATGATCTCGATCTAATATGCGTTTAGCACGTTTTAAATCGAATTTATCAATACTGAATTCATTCCAAGGTAAATCAAGAAACAACTCTAAATAATTACGCTGTATAGAATACTCAGCAACTTGTGGATTCATCCGTTGCATTTTAGCAAGTTCTTTTTCAAAGTGTTTTTCAACATCTTCACTCCACAACTTCTCAAGGGCACGCATGCGCATTTCTTCAACCTCCTCGTCATGACTTACGCCACCCAATTCTTCTTGAATAGTTTTCATTTGTTGGTGCAAGAAATATTCGCGTTGTTGCTGACTCATATCCATTTGCACTTTCGACTGAATATCGTTTTTAAGTTCCAATTTCTGAAACTCAACATTCATTAACTTAAGTGTTGCAAGTGCACGTTTTTTAAGGTCATCGATCTCTAATAAAACCTGTTTCTCGGCAACAGAAAGATTCATATTTGATGATACAAAATTGATTAAAAACGAATCACTTTCTATGTTTTTAATAGCAAAAGAAGCCTCGCTTGGAATATTAGGGCTTTCCTTGATGATACTTAAAGCTAAATCTTTAATCGATTCAATAATCGCTAAAAATTCTTTATTTTTTAATGCAGGTCTTGCTTCTGGAATATCCCTCACGGTTGCATTCATATAAGGGTCTTCCGTAAGAACCTCTGCTACTTTAAAACGTTTTTTTCCTTGGATAATAACGGTTACATTACCATCGGGCATTTTTAAAACGCGTAATATTTTAGCAACAGTTCCAATTCCGTGAATTTCTTTTGCAGAAGGATTTTCAACCGATTCGTCTTTTTGAGCCACTACACCAATAACTTTATTTCCTTTATTGGCGTCGTTTATTAATCGGATTGATTTATCGCGACCCGCTGTAATAGGAATTACAACTCCTGGAAATAACACAGTATTTCTTAAAGACAAAATAGGTAGCGTTTCGGGCAATTTTTCATTATTTATTTCTGCTTCATCTTCAGGTGTCATTAGCGGAATTAATTCTGAATTTTCATCAAAATCCTGCAATGACAAACTGTCAAGACTAATAAAATTAGATTTCTTCATATTTATATTTAGGCCAATCTGTCATTAAAACAAATAACCTTTCCGTTTTTAGTAAATTACAAAAAATATTATAGAATTGAATATCAGACACTTAAATTATATTCCGCATATTCATTCAGTCTATAAATTCAATAGCTATGCCAATGTTAATATTATTAATGATGAATTCAGAATTATCAATTTTATATTTTGCCAGCTTTCTTTAATACAAACAACAGTACAATAGGAATCATCAATAAACCAATCATAAGTAAATTGGTTTGAAATAAATAAGGCGCTAAAGTAAGTGTTGCAACAAATCCTCCAATCGCACCACCAAAATGCGCGTCATGACCTATATTACCAATCTTATTTTTCATACCATAAATAGAATAAAGCAGATAGCCAATTCCAAATAAATAAGCAGGTATAGGAATTGGTACAAAAAACATATATAAATTCATACCAGGTTGCAATAATATAGCAGCATATAAAATACCAGTTACTGCACCACTAGCACCAACTGCACTGTAATGATATTCGTCTTTATGAAAATAATATGACAAAAGACTACCAATAATTAAACTTACTAGATAAATAATTATAAAACCAAGAGGTTGAACAAAATCAATTACTGGTTCTGCAAAAAAATACAAAGTAAGCATGTTAAATAATAAATGCTGTGTGTCTACATGCAAAAAGCCAGAGCTCAAAATACGAATCTTTTCTCCTCTTTGTACACCGCCTACACTAAATTTATATTTATCAAAAAAATTGTAATCGCCGAAGCCTTTATATGAAATTACGACGTTGGCCGCTATAATAATGATTGTGATTAAATCTAAATTACCCATAGAGTGTTAAAGTTAAAACGAAATTAGCATATATTTGCTGCTGCAAATCTAAAATTATTTCATGCAATTTTTAGCATATATTCTTATTTATCCTTTTCTATGGATGGTTTCTATTCTCCCGTTTAGATTACTTTACATATTTTCAGATTGTTTATATATTTTGCTTTATCATATTATTGGTTACCGCAAAAATGTAGTAAACAGCAATTTAAAACTTGTTTTTCCTGAAAAATCAGAAATAGAAATAGCAACTATCAGAAAAAAATTCTATAAACATTTGTGTGATATGATTGTTGAGTCTATTAAATCTATTACTATTTCCGAGGAAGAAATGATAAAAAGATATAGATTTCCAAACGTTGAGATTATACAGGATTTAGAAAAAGAAAACCGAAGCTTAATTTTAATGATGGGACATTACGCCAGTTGGGAATGGGTTTTTATTCTTCAAAAGCATGTAAACCATAAAGGATACGCTGTTTATAAACAATTAAAAAACAAATATTTTGATGCTTTAGTTAAACGGATTCGCGCAAAATACAATAGCCATTTAATTACAACAAAGGAAACATTTTCTATACTTATAGATGCCAAAAAAAAGAAACAGCTAACAATTAACGGTTTTGTTTTTGATCAATCGCCGAAGTTAGATAAAGCTATCCATTGGCAAGAGTTTATGGGAGTAAATGTACCAGTACATGTTGGTGCAGAAATACTAGCAAAACGCTTAGATATGGCCGTAGTATTTTTAAAAGTAAAAAAAATAAAGCGTGGATATTATGAAGGTACTTTTAAAGACCTTATAAAAAACGCGTCAGATTACAAAGACTTTGATATTACAGATTTATATTTAAAAAATACTGAAGACGAAATTCTTGAAGCTCCAGAACATTATTTATGGACGCATAAGCGTTGGAAGCACAAAAGACAAACCGTATAAGAAATATAGTTTTAAATTATCTTAAAACCACAAAAAAGTCTCTTAATCCACTAAGAATGCTTTGAACCGCATACGCAGCTAAAATGAGTCCCATTATTTTACTAACTACTGTAATGCCATACTCTCCAACTCTTTTTTGAACTGCATTTGCTGCCAATAATAAAAGCATAGTTAATGCAACCACAAACAAAACCAAAAAAACTGTAATTAACTGATCTTTGAATTCGTATAAATGATTATCTGTCATAAGCACAACAGCCATTATAGCTCCGGGTGATGCTATAGAAGGTATTGCAACAGGGAAAATAGTAACGTGCTTATAATCTTTAATAGAATGTTTTTCCGATTCAGGTTTGCCTTCTCCAAATATCATTGTTAGAGCAAATAGGAACAGAATAACACCTCCTGATATTTGAAAGGCATCCAAAGAAACATTCATGCCTTCTAAAATAACCTGACCAACCAAAATAAAAAATAAAAGTATAAAGAACGCAACCACCGAAGCCCGCATTGCAATTTTCTTTTTATATTTTAGGTCGAAATCTTTAGTGGCTTCTAAGTATACCGGCACAGAACCGAGTGGATCGATTACCGCTATTAAAAATAGAATTTTTGTTATAATTTCTGTTGTCATGTTAATTTATATGTTTTCCCTGAGTTGTAAACGAAATTCCTTGTTGCCCAGATGTTGAAAGCATAACACTTTCGAAAAATGGCTCGGTAGAATTTGGTCTTGTACTCCAATTGAATAAAAAATTAGCACCAGTTCCACCTTCTTTATCAGATTCATCGATAACAATTTCGACAGTTTCCATAGGCGCAATAAAAATAGTTTTATTAAAATAAGTTCTTATTGCTTCTCCGTGTGTGTTAAAATAAGTCGCTTTATCAATAAAAACAGTATCCTTCACATTAATATTTCTTAAGCTAACTGTCGCTGTTAAACTAAGACTTCTATGCTCTGTTCCACTATATATTTCAGAATATACTGATAAATAAGTTTGTCCATGAACTAAACTGTCACCATTAAAATTATTAACCGTTCTTTTATTCCAGTTTGTTTCATTAATGGAACTAATTTCTTTCTCTTTATCACATGAATTAATAAAAAGCAAAATGGTCACAATTGATAGTAGCTTAATTATAGTTTTCATGTTTAATCTTTTTAAGTTATTTAAAATTAGCTTTTTGCTAGTTTTCCAATTTCTTCTATAAACTTATCGGCTAATGTATCTGCCTCAGTTTGTGATTTTGCCTCCGTATAAATTCTTATTATTGGTTCAGTGTTACTTTTACGTAAATGTACCCAACTTTCTGAAAAATCGATTTTAACACCATCAATGGTCGTTAACTGCTCATTTTTATAACGATTTTCCATAGCTTTTAAAATACCATCAACATCTAATCCAGGTGTTAGTTCTATTTTCTTTTTACTCATAAAGTAATTAGGATAGGTTTTTCTAAGAGCACTAACACTTATGTTTTTTTCTGCCAACAAACTTAAAAATAATGCTACTCCAACCAATGCATCACGCCCATAATGAGCTTCAGGATAAATGATACCTCCGTTACCTTCGCCTCCAATAACTACTTTGTTTTTCTTCATTAGTTTAACAACGTTCACTTCTCCAACGGCGCTAGCTTCGTAAGTACCACCATGTTTTTCTGTAACATCTCTTAATGCTCTGGTAGAACTCATATTACTCACCGTATTTCCAGGTGTTCTGCTCAACACATAATCTGCACAAGCTACTAAGGTATATTCTTCACCAAACATTTCACCGTTTTCATCGACAAAAGCTAATCTATCTACATCGGGATCAACTACAATTCCAAAATCGGCTTTATGCTTTTTCACAGCCTCAGACAAATCTGTTAAATGCTCTTTTAAAGGTTCGGGATTATGTGGAAAATGTCCGTTAGGTTCACAATATAATTTAATGACATCAACACCTAATCGCTCTAAAAGCAATGGAATAGCGATACCACCTGTAGAATTTACACCATCAACTACCACCTTAAATCTAGCATCTTCAATAGCATTTACAGTTACTAATTGTAAATCTAGAACTTCAATAATATGTAAATCTATATAAGCTTTATTTTTTGTGATTTTCCCCAAACTATCAACATCGGCGAAATTCATATTATCACTTTCGGCAATTTCTAAAATTTTTGCACCTTCAACATCATCAAGAAACTCTCCTTTTGCATTCAATAATTTTAACGCATTCCATTGTTTCGGATTGTGGCTCGCTGTTAAAATAATACCACCATCGGCATGTTCCATTGGTACAGCCACTTCAACCGTTGGCGTTGTCGACAATCCTACATCTACTACATGAATTCCCAATCCAACTAATGTATTCATAACCAACTTCTGAATCATTTCCCCCGAAATTCGGGCATCTCTTCCTACAACTACTTTGTAAGTGTCTTTTTCACGTTGTTGTTTTACCCAAACACCATAAGCCGCTGCAAATTTTACTGCATCAATAGGCGTTAAATTATCACCTACTTTTCCGCCAATAGTTCCTCTAATTCCTGAAATTGATTTTATAAGTGTCATAAATATGTTTTCAAATTAAAAAACAAATATAGTATTTCAAAATCGGAAATCTTAAATCGGAATTCGTAAATTTCACAAATGAATTATTTAGCACACATCTATCTTTCGGGTGATAATGACTTGGTAACCATTGGGAATTTTATTGCCGATGGTATTAAAGGGAAATCTTATAAAAAATATCCAAAAGACATTCAAACAGGTGTATTGCTTCATAGAAACATTGATACTTTTACTGATGCTCATGAAATTGTTAGACAAAGCACGAAACGGTTACATGAAAATTATGGGCATTATTCAGGTATTATTGTAGATATTCTTTACGACCACTTTTTAGCCAAAAATTGGAATAAGTATAGTAATGTTCCGTTAAGTGACTATGCTGAATCATTTTATGATATATTAGAAGATCATTATGAAATATTGCCTTTACGTATTCAAAAACTAATGCCTTATATGACGACGGATAATTGGTTGCTAAATTATGCTTCTATTGAAGGAATTTCCAGAGTTTTAGCAGGCATGAACAGACGTACTAAAAATCGTTCTGGCATGGACAAAGCCGTTAATGGAGTTAGAATTATTTTATTCTGAATTTGAATCTGAATTTTCAGCTTTCTTTGAAGAACTTATTATATTTTCCAAACAAACATTAAAAAAATTAACAGAAGCTAATTTATGAGGCAATTTATTCGAATTACGGCATTCTTGTTTTTATTTATTAGTTGTAAAACAACAATAAAAACGCTTCCAAGAGAAAGAGGCTTATTAACCAAAAATGCCATGGTTGTTTCGGCGCGCGAAGAAGCTTCAAAAATTGGAAGTGATATACTTAGAGAAGGAGGTAATGCTTTTGATGCTATGGTTGCTACCGAATTAGCTTTAGCGGTAGCTTACCCATTTGCAGGCAATTTAGGTGGTGGTGGTTTTATGGTTTACAGAAAAGCAAATGGAGATTTTGGTAGTATTGACTATAGAGAAAAGGCGCCTTTAGCTTCAACTAAAAACATGTACTTAGACGAAGCAGGTAATGTAATACCCGATAAAAGTACACAAGGTGCCATGGCTATTGGAATTCCAGGCACAGTAGCGGGTGTTTTTGCTGTTCATGAAAAATTAGGTTCACTACCAATTGAAGATATTTTAAAACCAGTTATTGAACTTGCAAAAAGAGGAGTTGTTGTTACACAAAAACAGGAAGCTCGACTTAAATATTATCAACCGCTATTTAAAAAAATTAATAAAGACTCCATTGTTTTTGATAAACATTGGAAAGCAAACGACACCATTAAATATCCTGCTTTAGCAAAAACCTTAGAACGCTTGATGCTATATGGTAAAGATGATTTTTATAAAGGTGAAACAGCTAAAGTTTTAGTTAATTTTATTCAAGAAAATGGCGGTATTATTACAGAAGAAGATTTAGCACAATATGAAGCAAAATGGCGCACGCCTATTGTTTTTAAATACGATGATTTAAGAATTATATCTATGTCACCACCATCCAGTGGCGGAGTTTGTTTAGCTCAAATTATGAAAATGATTGAACCTTACGACTTACATAAATTCGGGCATAATTCGATAAAGGCAATTCAAGTAATAACTGAAGCAGAACGACGCGCTTATGCCGATAGAAGTTATTTTTTAGGTGATCCAGATTTTGTTAAAATTCCGTTAGAAACATTAATTGGTAAGCCGTATTTAACTAATAGAATGAATGATTTTTCGTTTAAAAAGGCCACATCATCTCAAGATATTTCAAATGGTACTATTCAAATAATTGAAAGTGATGAAACCACCCACTACTCTATTATCGATCAGTTTGGTAATGCTATTTCAGCCACCACAACTTTAAACGGTGCTTATGGATCAAAACTTTACTGTTCTGAACTTGGTTTTTTTCTAAATAACGAAATGGACGATTTTAGCAGCAAACCTGGAGTACCAAATATGTTTGGCGTTACTGGTGGTGAAGCTAATAGTATTGCCCCTCAAAAACGCATGCTAAGTTCTATGACACCTACTATTGTAGAAAAAAACGGGAAATTACTTATGACTCTTGGAACACCCGGAGGTTCAACCATTATTACTTCCGTTTTACAAACTATTTTGAATGTTCATGAATTTAATATGACGATGCAAGAAGCCGTTAATGCACCTCGCTTTCATCATCAATGGTTACCAGACGATATTAAAATGGAACCCAAACTATTCAGCACAACCACAATCAATGAACTTCAAAAACTAGGATATATTATCAATGAAAAAGATTCTCCTGTTATTGGGAAGGTCGATGGGATACTTGTTTTAAAGGATGAGTCGTTAGAGGGTGGTGCAGATTATCGAGGGGATGATACTGCTGTCGGTTTTTGATTCTTTAATTTGATTAAGCCATTAGTTATTAATAATTTAGCTTTCTTACGATGTATTAATTGACTTGCATTTTTATGAAATCAAAAAAAATATCAAAAATAATTATTGGAGTTATTGTGTTTTTGACGCTTCCCAGTATTATATTTTTTGGTTTTGTGTATTTTAAGTATAATGAAGACTTACCCACAGGAGTTCAAGGAGAACAAGCTGATGCTTTAGCTAATAAAATGCTAAATAGTTTAAACTATGAAGCCTTTAAGAATACAAATTATATAGAATGGGCGTTTAGAAATCGACATTTTTATAAATGGAATAAAGCCAAAAACACCTGTGACGTGTATTGGAAAGAATACAAAGTAAGACTTGATTTAAATAATCCTAGTAACAATAAAGCATATGTACATAGTTTTAAAGTAGATGGTGAATTGGCTATTGAACTCATTGAAAAAGGTGCTAAATACTTTAATAACGATTCGTTTTGGTTAGTAGCCCCTTATAAAGTATTCGATAAAGGTACCGAACGCAGATTGGTAACTCTTGAAAATTCTGAAAAGGCACTTTTAGTAACTTATAAGTCTGGTGGTACAACTCCAGGTGACTCCTACATGTGGTTACTTGACGCTTCTGGGAAACCTAAATCTTTTAAAATGTGGACTTCTTTATTACCAATTAATGGATTGGAAGCTACGTGGACAGATTGGACAACCACTCAAAGCGGTGCACAATTACCAGTCTTTCATAAAATGTTTATTTTCGGCTTAGAAATTAATCATTTAAAAGGAACTATTTAAGTTTACCGAGGCAGTATCAGTATTCAGAACTGTTGTCCAAAAACTAACTCCCTTTCTGCCCCACAAATCGATGCTTTTCAGATTTAAACAGAATATTAAAACTAGTTAAGCTTCCATATATTCTGGTAATGTATTGTTGTAGATCTATTTTTCCTTGTTCATCTAAATCACTAGCATTAATGCGTTGTTCCATAACTCTTAATCGATCTCTAACCATCGTGATTTTATGAAAAAAAGTATCAATTGGTACTTCATAAGATTTTAAACTAACATCGGCAGGTTCTAATATTAATTTACCTCCTTTATACTTGTCCGCAATAGGAACTACTTCACTAGCATCACTCCATTTTTTTAAAATGCTAACTAAACTACTTTCAACATCAAAAAAACTAATGGTATCTACATCGCCATCGGCAGCTTCAATAACTTCAAATTCACTATCTAAATCAATAGTTTCTAAACCATTTTCAATAAAAGTAACCCAATAGTGCTGGTTTGTAACGTTAGTAACAACACCTTTGCCAAATTCTGAATGATTAATTCTTGAGCCAATACCTAATAATTTCATAAGTTATATTTTTTTAATTCCTCTTTCGAAGAAAATTTTAATTGTTAAACAAAATTTTAATGTTTCTAAAGTATTAAAAAATAGGACAATCATATAATTTTTGAATATTGTTTATTTAGAATTTTTTATTTCTCAAAATTTCAAAAATCCTGTAATATGGAAAACATTGTTTTATTCAAAAAAACCAGATTGCAAAATAATTCGTATAATTATAATTGTATTCTTTCGTTACTATAGAATCAAAAAAATAAATAGTATGAGGTTAACTACAAAAATTATTGGTGTTTTAGCTTTATTAGTTTTAACAAGCAGTTTTAGAGCTACTGAAAAATATGCTGTAAAACACGCTCCTTTTGATTTTAAAGGTAACAGAATTTTAATTGATTCTACAGAAACGGACTCTGCTTTGGTAGCTTATATACCATTTAAAGAAAGCGCGCATGCTTCGTACTATCATGAAAAATTTAATGGTAGAAAAACAGCAAACGGCGAAATATTTGATAATAATTTATATACAGCAGCACATAAAACTTTAAAGTTTGGTACTAAAATTAGAGTAACCAATACTGCAAATGACTCCTCTGTTATTGTAACGGTTAACGATAGAGGGCCTTTTGTTAAGGGTCGAGAGTTAGATTTATCGAAAAAGGCATTCATGGAGATTGCTAAATTCAAGCTACGTGGTTATTTAATTGTTAATATCGATATTCTGGAAGATTCTTTATAAGTTTCACCCACAATTCTTTGGCTGTATTTTAACATATCTATAAATAAACTTCGTTTCTTTTTTCAGTGTAGAATCTGTACCTTTGCGCTTTTGCCAATTTATGAGCCAATTCAACGATTTTATTGAAGTAAAAGGAGCAAGAGTTCACAATCTTAAAAACATTGATGTATCTATTCCTCGCGAGAAACTTGTAGTTATTACAGGATTGTCTGGGAGTGGAAAATCATCTTGGCTTTTGATACTATTTATGCTGAAGGACAACGTCGTTACATTGAAACTTTTTCGGCTTATGCACGTCAGTTTTTAGGTGGTTTAGAACGTCCTGATGTCGATAAAATTGATGGTCTATCACCTGTAATTGCCATTGAGCAAAAAACAACTAGCAAATCACCGCGTTCAACGGTTGGAACTATTACCGAAATTTACGATTTTCTGCGTCTTTTATATGCCCGAGCCAGTGATGCTTATAGCTATAACACAGGTGAAAAAATGGTGAGTTATAGCGATGAGCAAATTAAAGAACTTATTACTACTGATTTTAAAGGAAAACGAATCAATGTATTAGCTCCTGTTGTACGATCACGTAAAGGCCATTATCGCGAATTATTTGAACAAATTGCAAAACAAGGTTTTGTAAAAGTGAGAACCGATGGCGAAATAAAAGACCTTGTAAAAGGTATGATGTTAGACCGTTATAAAACCCATGATATTGAAATTGTTATAGATAGATTGATTATTGACGATTCTGCAGATAATGAAAAACGTCTTACTGAAACCATAAACACGGCCATGTACCATGGTGAAGATGTGCTTATGATTTTAGACCAAGACACTAACGAAACACGGTATTTTAGTAGAAGTTTAATGTGTCCTACTTCGGGAATTTCATATCCAAATCCAGAGCCTAATAATTTTTCATTCAATTCACCAAAAGGAGCTTGTGATAATTGTAATGGCATTGGAACGCTTTATCAAGTAAATGAAAATAAAATTATTCCAGACGCTAGTATTTCTATTAAAGCAGGTGCTTTAGCACCACACGGACCAGAAAAAAACAGTTGGATTTTTAAACAGTTTGAAACCATTGCACAACGTTTCAACTTTAAATTAACCGATGCCTATAAAGACATTCCTGAAGAAGCAAAACAAATTATTTTGTATGGTGGAAATGAAAAATTTTCGGTTGAAAGCAAAACATTAGGTGTTACCCGCGATTATAAAATAGATTTTGAAGGCGTTGCTAATTTTATTGAAAATCAATACAAAACAGCAGAATCAACTTCTTTAAAACGTTGGGCAAAAGATTATATGGACAAAGTGATATGTCCGGAATGTGAAGGGTCTCGTCTTAAAAAAGAATCCCTTTATTTCAAAATAAATAATAAAAATATAGCAGAACTTGCTAATTCAGATATTGTAGAATTAACGACATGGTTTAACGATTTGCACAATCACCTATCTGAAAAACAATTAAAAATTGCTGAAGAAGTTATAAAAGAAATAAAATCAAGACTACAATTTTTATTAGATGTAGGCTTGGATTATTTGGCTTTAAACCGAAGTTCAAAATCCTTATCGGGTGGTGAAGCACAACGCATTCGATTAGCAACACAAATAGGTTCTCAATTGGTTGGCGTTCTTTATATTTTAGATGAACCAAGTATCGGTTTGCATCAACGCGATAACGAAAAACTAATCAATTCGTTAGTGTCACTTCGTGATATTGGAAATTCAGTTATTGTGGTGGAACATGATAAAGATATGATTGAACGTGCCGATTATGTAATTGATATTGGTCCGAAAGCAGGAAAACATGGTGGTGAAATAATAAGTATTGGTACACCAAAAGAACTTTTAACACATCATACACTAACTGCCGATTATTTAAACGGTAGCAAACAAATTGAAATTCCAAAAAAACGTCGAGAAGGAAATGGTAAATTTCTAGAAATTAAAGGATGTACAGGAAATAATCTAAAAAATGTGTCTGTCAAATTTCCTTTAGGAAAAATGATTGGTGTTACAGGTGTTTCTGGAAGTGGAAAATCGACATTAATTAACGAAACCCTCTACCCTATTTTAAATGCTTATTATTTTAATGGTGTTAAAAAACCAATGCCTTATAAAAGCATTAAAGGTTTAGAACATATTGATAAAGTGATTGATATTAATCAATCTCCTATTGGAAGAACACCAAGAAGCAATCCGGCAACTTATACTAAAACTTTCGACGAAATTCGTAGTTTATTTGCAAAAATTCCAGAAGCCATGATTCGTGGTTATAAGGCAGGTCGTTTTAGCTTTAATGTAAAAGGAGGTCGTTGTGAAACTTGTCAAGGTGGTGGTTTACGTGTTATTGAAATGAATTTTCTGCCTGATGTGTATGTAGAATGTGAAACCTGTCAAGGAAAGCGTTTTAATCGCGAAACTTTAGAAATTCGTTATAAAGGAAAAAGCATTAGTGATGTTTTAGATATGACTATTGAAGACGCTGTTTCGTTTTTTGAAAATATTCCAAAAATTCATAACAAACTTAAAACTATTAAAGATGTTGGCTTAGGTTATATTACTTTAGGGCAACAAAGTACTACCTTGTCTGGAGGTGAAGCACAACGCGTAAAATTAGCAACAGAATTATCAAAAAGAGATACAGGAAATACATTTTACATTCTCGATGAACCTACAACAGGACTGCATTTTGAAGATATTCGTGTTTTAATGATTGTACTTAATAAATTAGCCAATAAAGGCAATACGGTATTAATTATTGAACACAATTTAGATGTCATTAAAACCGTTGATCATATTATTGATATTGGCTATGAAGGCGGTAAAGGTGGTGGACAAATTATAGTTGAAGGAACCCCAGAAGAAGTTATAAAACATAAAAAGAGTTATACAGCGAAATTTCTTAAAAAAGAACTTGCTCATTTAATAATTAATAACTGATAGTTTTAAAATTAAAAAAATCAAATTACCAAACAAAAGAAGAATAAACATAAATATGAGATTAGAAAAACATAGTAAAGCATGGAATGAGATAAAAACAAACGATTCGTGGGCTATTTTTAAAATTATGGGCGAGTTTGTTAACGGTTATGAAAAACTAAGTAAAATAGGACCTTGTGTATCCATATTTGGTTCTGCCAGAACAAAACCAGATAATCCATATTATGTCCTTGCTGAGAAAATTGCAAAACGAATTGTCGAATCTGGTTATGGCGTTATAACTGGTGGAGGCCCTGGTATTATGGAAGCGGGTAACAAAGGTGCCCATTTAGGTGGTGGTACTTCTGTAGGCTTAAATATTGATTTACCTTTTGAACAACATGATAATCCGTATATCGATTCAGATAAAAGCTTAGATTTCGATTACTTTTTTGTTCGAAAAGTAATGTTTGTTAAATACTCACAAGGCTTTGTTGTTATGCCAGGTGGATTTGGTACATTAGATGAACTTTTTGAAGCTATTACACTAATTCAAACGCATAAAATTGAAAAATTTCCTATTATTTTAGTAGGAACGAAATTTTGGGAAGGGCTATTAGACTGGGTTAAAGCAACACTTTTAGAGTCTTTTGGAAATATAAGTGCTAAAGATTTGGATTTAATTCATTTAGTTGATACTGAAGAAGAAGTAGTCGGTATTCTCGATTCGTTCTATAATGGATCAGATTTAAGTCCTAACTTCTAAGTAACGACTAAAGAGTTATTTAAAGTACAAACATCGAACACGTTATATTTTATTATATTGCAGCGCCTTACATGATACATTAACTCTTAATTCACGAAACATTAAATTGAAATTACGTCTTTTTAGTTATATTTTATATGCTTTAACTTGTTATGTAAGCTTTGGTCAAAACAAAATTGATTTAAAAGCAGTTTTTGATATTGATAATAAACAAATAAAAATATCTCAAACTATTCAATATCAAAACACAACACAAGACGTACTACAAACTATATATTTAAACGATTGGAATAATAGTTATTCGACAAAAAAAACACCGCTTGCCGTTCGAATGGCCGACGAGTATAGAAACGATTTTCATTTAGCAAAAAGCACTGAAAGAGGATTTTCTGTAATTACTTCTATAAAACAAAATGGTAAAGATTTAGTTTTTAACAATTAAAAAATCAAATTGATATTCTCAAGGTTGAGTTAAATGAACCGTTACAATCTAACGGTGTTTACACAATTCAATTAGAATATTTGGTGCAAATACCCAATGATAAATTTACGACCTATGGAGTTACAAACACAGGCGATTTAAATTTAAGATATTGGTATATTACACCTGTCATCTATGATGGTAAATGGATTTATTACAGTAACAAAGATTTAGACGATTTATATATTGCTCCGGCAGATGTAAATTTAGACATTGTATACCCTAATGGATATGTATTAACTTCGGAATTAGATTCAAGTAACTTTATTCAACTAGATAAATATCAATCAATTACATTAAATGGTAAAAATATAATAAATAATAAATTATTTTTAAGTAAAACTTCCGATTTCAGCACCATCCAAAACGATGATATTGCATTAATTTCTAATATAAATGATGAAGGATTAGAAATGATTGATAAGATTCTAATTACCGAAAAAGTAACTAATTTTTTATTAAAAAACTTTGGAGAATATCCTCACAACAAACTTTTACTTACTCAGATTGATTACAATAAGGACCCCATTTACGGACTTAATTTTTTACCAAATTTCATCAAACCCTACCCAAATCATTTTCAATATGAATTAAAAATTTTAAAAATTGCTTTACATAATTATTTAGAAAATACACTTCTAGTTAATCCACGAACGGAACAATGGTTACTTGATGGTATTCAAATTTATTATTTAATAAATTATGTAGACGAGCATTACCCTAACATGAAGTTTCTTGGCTCCTTAGCAAATGTTTGGGGCATTCGTTCGTTTCACGCAGCCGATATGGATTTTAATGACAAGTATGTTTTGGCATATATGTTAATGGCCAGAACAAACAGAGATCAACCACTTACCATGGCAAAAGACTCGTTATTAAAATTTAATAAAAGTATTGCTAATAAATATAAAGCTGGTGTAGGATTAAAATATTTGGGCGATTTTATAAACCACGATATTGTTGTTAACAGCTTATCGTCCTTCGTAATTGAAAACAAATTAAAACCAGTATCAACTTTAGATTTTGAAACTTATATAAAATCTAAAACCAACAAAAATATTGATTGGTTTTTTACCGACTATTTAACAACTAGAAAAAAAATAGACTTCAAAATAAAAAAGGTTATAAAAACTGAAGATTCTATAACTGTAACCATAAGAAATAAGCGTGATAATAGTATGCCAATTTCTTTATATACTTTAAATAATGATAGTATTATTTCTAAATTTTGGATAGAAAACATTACTAAATACAAAACAATAACAATCCCAAGACAAGATGCTAATAAACTTGTTTTAAACTATAATAACGTTATCCCGGAAATTAATGAACGAGATAACTGGAAATCGCTTAAAGGTTTCTTTTTCAATAATAAACCACTACAATTTAGGCTATTTAAAGATATGGAAGACCCAAATTATAATCAGGTTTTTTTAATGCCAGTTGTACAATTTAATAACATATACGACGGGTTAAATCTTGGTGTAAAAGCATACAATAAAACCATTTTAAAAAAACAGCTTAACTATAAATTCGAACCGCAATATTCTTTAAAATCTAGAACCTTCACGGGGTCTGCTTTTGTATCGATAACACATCAATTAGAAGATAGTCCGCTATATTCTATTAATTATGGTATTGGAACATCTTATGTTTCCTATGCACCAGATTTATTTGTTAGGCAGGTAATACCATCAGTAAACTTATTCTTTAGGGAAAAAGATGATTTACGATCTAATAAAAAACAATTATTGTCATTCAGATATTTAGATATTAACAGAGATAAAGATGTAAATAATATTTTCACCACATCGGCACCAAATTATAATGTATTTAATGCCAGATATTTTAATTCAAATGATAATCTTATTAATTTCAGCAAGTGGTATACAGACTTACAGATAGCAAAAACATTTAGTAAAGTTTCATTTAACTATGAATACAGAAAACTTTTTGAAAACAACTCGCAATTAAATTTACGTTTTTTTACAGGTGTGTTTTTAAATAATAAAAACGACCCTAATTCTAATTATTTCAGTTACGCATTAGATAGACCAACAGATTACCTGTTCGAATATGTTTATTTAGGAAGATCTGAATCTACAGGTATCTTTAGTCAGCAGTATATTGATGCCGAAGGTGGGTTTAAATCTAAACTAGAAACACCATTTGCAAATCAATGGATTTCAACTGTTAATGCTAGTACCACATTATGGAAATACATTTTAATTTACGGTGATTTTGGACTATTAAAAAGCAAATTTGACGTACCTCACATTGTGTACGATTCGGGTATTAGAATTAATTTAGTAACAGATTATTTTGAACTGTATCTACCGTTATATTCTAATTTAGGTTGGGAGATTGCACAACCCCGCTATGATCAAAAAATTAGAATTAAGTTTACGGTAGATCCACAAGCTCTTTTTGGTTTATTTAGAAGACGTTGGTATTAAATAGCAATCATTGAATAATTAGTAATAAAAAATCAATTTTTATAACAAATAGCTAGTAAATCACGAAATAATTTGATAATTTTTAGGGATTATACATCTTTAAGTTCACTCTTTTAATTGTAAAAATCGTAAACTTTAACTACTTTTGCTTTTGTGAAAGCTTAACAATTATGCAGACCATTCCAGATTTGAAAAACAACTTATCTTTTGAAGACTTTAAAACAGAAGTACTAAACGACTATCAAATAGCCGTTAGAAGCAGGGAGTGTAGTTTGCTTGGTCGTAGGGAAGTTTTAACAGGTAAGGCTAAATTTGGAATTTTTGGTGATGGAAAAGAGGTACCTCAATTAGCCATGGCAAAATCCTTTTTAAAAGGAGATTGGCGCTCTGGTTATTATCGCGACCAAACATTCATGATGGCCATAGGAGAGTTAACTATGTCTCAATTTTTTGCTGGGTTATACGCTAATACAGATTTGCAATTAGAACCCATGTCTGCCGGTAGACAAATGGGCGGTCATTTTTCAACGCATAGCTTAAACGACGACGGTAGCTGGAAAGATTTGACTAAAAAATATAATTCAAGTGCCGATATTTCGCCTACCGCTGGCCAAATGCCAAGGTTATTAGGGTTGGCTCAAGCTTCAAAAATTTTCAGACAGGTAGAAGGTATTAATACAACTAATTTCTCGGTAAACGGAAACGAAGTTGCCTGGGGAACCATAGGAAATGCTAGTACCAGTGAAGGATTGTTTTTTGAAACTATAAATGCTGCCGGAGTACTTCAGGTACCTATGGTTATTAGCATCTGGGACGATGAATATGGTATTTCTGTACACGCAAGACACCAGACTACTAAAGAAAATATATCTGAAATATTAAAAGGATTCCAAAGAGAAAACAATCAAAAAGGATTCGAAATACTCCGTGTTAAGGGATGGGATTATGCCAATTTGGTAGAAACCTACCAGGAAGCGGCTAATATAGCAAGAACAGAGCATGTTCCAGTTTTAATTCATGTGTTAGAATTAACACAACCACAAGGACATTCTACTTCTGGTTCTCATGAACGTTATAAAAATTCAGATAGACTCATTTGGGAAGCTAAGCACGATTGTAACGCAAAAATGCGCGAGTGGATTATTGAAAGTGGTATTGCAACTAACGAAGGCCTTATTGAAATTGAACGAGGCATTAAACGTGAAGTTAGAGAAGCCAAAAAAAATGCATGGAATACTTTTTTAAAACCCATCATAAAGGAACAAACAGAACTTATATCATTACTAAAACAAGTCATATCTGTAAGTTCTAACGGTGTTTTTATAGAAAAAATTAAGGATCATATAGAATCCATTGATGAACCCACTAGAAAAGATCTTATATCGAGTGCCAGAAGGGCGTTGGTATATACTATTAGTGAATCTTCGTCGGAGAAAGAACAACTTAATAATTGGATAGATAAAATTATCGATAGTTCGCAACCACACTTTAGTTCACATCTCTATTCAGAAACAAACCGGTCTAACGTATTAATTAGAGAAGTTAAACCATCATACGATGAAGACGCTCAAATGGTTGACGGCCGTATTATAATTCGCGACAATTTCGATGAAATTTTCAACAAATATCCTGAATCACTTATTTTTGGTGAAGACACCGGAAGTATTGGCGATGTAAATCAAGGATTAGAAGGTTTACAGGAAAAGTATGGCGAATTAAGAGTTGCCGATACTGGTATTAGAGAAGCGACCATTCTTGGTCAAGGTATTGGGATGGCTTTGCGTGGGTTACGCCCTATTGCCGAAATTCAATATTTAGATTATCTCTTATATGCTATTCAAATTATAAGTGACGATTTAGCTACAACACATTACAGAACGAAAGGAAAACAAAAAGCACCACTAATTATTAGAACCCGTGGTCATCGATTAGAAGGAATTTGGCATTCGGGGTCTCAAATGGGTGGTATTTTAAATGTAGTGCGTGGTATTCACCTTTTAGTACCTAGAAACATGACTAAAGCGGCTGGATTCTACAATACCCTTTTAAAAGGCGATGATCCTGCGATAGTTGTAGAATGCCTTAATGGATACCGATTAAAAGAAAAATTACCAAACAATTTAGGGGCTTTAAAAACACCTATAGGTGTGATTGAAACTTTAAAAGAAGGAACTGATATTACATTAGTGTCTTATGGCTCCACATTGCGTATTGTTGAGCAAGTTGCAAAAGATTTAATTGCTGTAGGTATCGATGCTGAGGTTATCGATGTACAATCTTTATTACCATTTGATTTAAAACACGATATTGCTAAAAGTATTAAAAAAACCAATCGGGTTATGATTATTGATGAAGATGTACCAGGTGGTGCTTCGGCTTATATTTTGAATGAAATTTTAAATACACAGAACGCTTATCAATATTTGGACTGTCAACCAAAAACACTTACTGCCAAAGCGCATAGACCTGCTTATGGAAACGATGGCGATTATTTCTCAAAACCATCGTCCGAAGATATTTTTGAAGCTGTTTACAACGTTATGCACGAAGCAAATCCTCGTGAATTTCCTAAATTAAGATAGTTTACATCTCAAAATAATCAAATTAATTATACTCAAAAAAAATGAATAAAAGCTTTTCAGATTTAGGCTTATTAATACTTAGAATAGGTTTTGCAGGTATGATTCTTACACATGGCATTCCTAAAATAAATTTATTATTTGAAAGTCCTATAAAATTTGCAGACCCTATTGGTGTTGGTGAAATCACTTCATTAATTTTAGCCTTAATTGGCGAAGTAGTTGCTCCTATTTTAATTTTAATTGGTTTTAAAACTAAATTAGCCACTATTCCTAGTATTATTACCATGTTTGTTGCTGCATTTGTTATTCATGCGTCTGACCCAATTAACGTCAAAGAAAAAGCACTCCTGTTTTTAGTAGGCTTTTTAGTCATTTTATTAATGGGTCCTGGTAAATATTCCATCGATGGAAATAAAAAACGATAACTTTTGAAAGGCGCTTCATTAGTAGATATAAAGAAAGAATTAAGTCATAGATCTTATGATGAAATAACAGAACTCTGTTTGCGTCTTGCAAGATTCAAAAAAGAAAATAAAGAACTCCTTACCTATTTACTCTTCGAATCTCATAATGAAGAAGGTTATATAGAATCTGTTAAAAGTTATATTGACGAGCAGTTTGAACTAATAAATACGGCCAGCTATTTCTACATACGAAAAAGTGCCCGTAAAATTTTAACCAACACCAAAAAGTACATTCGGTATACCCAAAATAAAGAAACCGAAGTCGCACTTCTCCTCTATTTTTGTGAAAAATTAAAAGCCTTCTCTCCTAGTATAAAATACAGCGTACAATTACAAAATATGTATAACAGGCAACTAATTTTAATTAAAAAACTGGTGGCTACCTTTCACGAAGATTTACAATACGATTATAATTTAATACTGGAGGATTTGTAATTATCAAATACTTCTAGTGTAAATGCTATATTAAATTTTTATTTTTTCAAATGACACATATTCTCAAAAACAAAAATTTAGAGATTTTTATTGACGCACCGTTAGAAAATTATAAATTTTCACGATTTGACTGGACTGGAAAAATTGCTTTGGTTAAATTTCAAAATATTCAGATGTCAACTGTTGAAAGTACAGACTGCTTAAATGAACACGATTTTGGTAAAGGATTTTATAATGAATTTGGAATTGATACTGCATTAGGTTTCGAGGAAACAGAAATAAGTGGTTGGTTTCACAAAATTGGTGTTGGTTTATTGAAAAAAGAAGATTCTAAATATCTGTTTAATAAAATTTACGAAATTAAACCCGCCAAATTTAAAGTTGTTTCTGAATCTAATAAACTTATAATTACCTGTATATCTGAAGCTATCAATGGGTATGCGTATATATTGAGAAAGGAGATTAAATTAGATAATAATGGTTTTTCGATTAAATATTATTTAGAAAATACAGGTGAAAAGGATATCAAAACCAATGAGTATGTTCATAATTTTATAGCCATAAATAATGATAAAATTGGAAGTAACTATGTATTAAATTTTCCATATCAATTAATGCCAAAATTATTTGAAGAAACTGTTAACACAGAGCAAAAAGTTGAAATTGGGAAAAATGATATTAAATTTAATGGTTCCCCAAGCGAGCAATTCTTTTTTAGTAACCTTTCTGGCAATGAGAATGTGAAGGCTGAATGGGAATTACATAATCTTAAAAATGGTATTGGAATTAGCGAAACCGGGAGTTTTAAAACAAATAGCGTTAATCTTTGGGGATGGAAACATGTGATATGTCCGGAGTTGTTTTTTAATATATTTATTAAATCAGGTGAATCAGTTGAATGGTCCAGAAATTATAATGTGTTTAAAATAAATTGAAATACCTGTTAAGGTTTTGTATTTGTAAAAATGAGTCTGCAAAAAGCTTAAAAATATTCTAAAGTCACTATTCATAGCTACTAGACGCGTTAGGGATTGAAATGGCATCCTTTTTGGAGATTACCGAAACCAAAATATTTTTTGGTTGAAGATATCGAAGCGAAGCTTTAAAAAAAGATATAGTGAAAAGCCCGACCTTTAGGTAACGCTGAAATAGTTATACTCAATTAGTGATTTTATGTTTATAAATTAGAGCTATATAACTGAGTTTCTGAGGCTGTTTTGAAAGGAAAAATGAAAAAAAATATGTACGTTTGCACTCTTAAATAGCAAAATGATTAATGAAATGCTTACTAATTAAAATGATTCTATCAAAAAAAATTAAAAGGCATTGCATCTGACATCTAAAACAATATAAATAACAGATGAAAATTTCATACAATTGGTTAAAACAATTTATAAAGATTGATTGGACACCAGAACAAACCAGCGAATTACTTACAGATTTAGGATTGGAAGTGGAAGGCATTGAAACCTATCAATCGGTTAAAGGCGGATTGGAAGGCGTGGTTGTTGGCGAGGTTTTAACCTGTGTGCAACACCCAAATGCTGATAAATTAAAAATTACCACGGTTAATATTGGTACCGAAAGTCCGCTGCAAATTGTATGTGGAGCTCCTAATGTAGCTGCTGGACAAAAAGTGCCTGTTGCTACTATTGGCACTACTCTATATACTGAAGAAGGCGAAGCTTGGACTATTAAAAAAGGTAAAATTCGTGGTGAAGAAAGTCATGGTATGATTTGTGCCGAGGACGAACTTGGTTTAGGAAAAAGTCATGACGGCATTTTGGTTTTAGATGCTAAAATAAAAGTTGGCACACCTGCTGCAACAATTTTTGATGTTGAAAATGATCAGGTTTTTGAAATTGGCTTAACGCCAAACCGCGCAGATGCTATGAGCCATTTAGGCACTGCTCGCGACATCAAAGCGGGATTGATACAAAAAGAAATAACTTTAGAGTTTATAACGCCTTCGGTGAGTGCATTTCATGTAGATAGCCGCACCTTACGAATTGACGTCGATGTAATAAATAAAGAATTAGCACCTAGATATTGTGGTCTTACCATCTCGGGAATTAGCGTTAAACCCTCTCCTTCCTGGTTACAGCACCGCCTAAAGGCGATTGGTTTAAAGCCACTTAATAATATTGTGGATGTTACTAATTATGTGCTTCATGATTTAGGGCAACCTCTGCATGCTTTTGATGCTTTAAAAATTTCAGGCAATAAAGTAATTGTTAAAACCTTACCTGCTGGAACAAAGTTTACCACTTTAGACGGTGTAGTTCGCGAATTGCACGAAGATGATTTAATGATTTGTGATGCCGAAAAACCAATGTGCATTGCTGGGGTTTTTGGTGGTATACATTCTGGAGTTACAGAGGCAACAAACAGTATTTTTTTAGAAAGCGCTTATTTTAATCCGGTTAGTATTCGAAAATCAGCTAAACGTCATAACTTGAATACAGATGCGTCTTTTCGATTTGAACGTGGTATTGACCCAAATATTACCGAATACGCTTTAAAACGTGCTGCTTTATTGATTCAAGAGGTTGCTGGAGGTGAGATAACGAGCGATATTGTTGATATTTATCCTAAGAAAATTGAAGATTTCCAGGTACGTTTAAGTTTTGAAAATACTGAGAAATTAATAGGTGAAGAAATTCCGAAAGAAATTATTAAACGTATTTTAACATCGTTAGAAATTAAAGTGAACAGTGTAACCGAAACCGGATTAGGTTTGATGGTGCCAGCGTACAGAAACGATGTAACACGCGAAGCCGATATTATTGAAGAAATACTGCGTGTTTATGGTTATAATAATATTAATACCACCGAAAAGTTAAATGCTTCTATTTCGAATTCTACACGTTTTGAAGATTATAAAATTCAAAATTTGGTAGGAAATCAATTAGCATCTCAAGGCTTTTTTGAAATTCTTTCAAATTCACTTACAACACCAGAATTATGTGGCGCTAAGCGAACAGTTAAAAGACGAACACAACATTAGCATATTAAACCCTTTAAGCGGTGATTTATCTGTTTTAAGACAGTCTTTACTTTTTTCCGGATTGGAAGCCATTTCTTTTAATATTAACAGGAAACGAAGCGATTTAAAGCTTTTTGAATTTGGAAAAACCTATCATGGTTACAAAGATAAACGTGAAGAATTTAAGCATTTATCAATTTTTGTAACTGGCAATCAAAATACAGAAAACTGGAACGCTGTTAACAAAAAGAGTGATTTCTTTTTCCTTAAAGGAAATATTATAAGCGTTTTAGAGCGTTTGGGTATTTCAAGATTTAATGAATCGCCGATAGAAAACGATTTGTTTAGCGAAGGTTTAAGTTTGGGTTTAGGCAAAATGAAACTGGTAGATTTTGGAATGATTAAGAAACCGATTTTAAAGCATTTTGATATTTCTCAAGAAGTGTTATTTGCCGATTTTAACTGGGATGCCATTTTAGAAGTTGTTAAACGAAACTCGGTAACATTCAAATCGATTCCTAAATACCCTGAAGTGCGTCGTGATTTTGCTTTGTTAATTGATGATAATGTTACTTTTGAATCTATTTATAAAATAGCGAAACAAAGCGAAAAACAATTACTTAAAAACGTGAATCTGTTTGATGTTTATCAAGGTAAAAATCTACCAGAAGGCAAAAAAAGTTATGCAGTTAGTTTTACCTTACAAGATGAAAACAAAACACTTACCGATAAACAAATAGATAAAATAATGAATACTTTACAAACACAATTTGAAAGCCAATTAGGCGCTGAGTTGAGATAGAATTATGAGTTTGCAAAATATTAAAAGTCGGTTTTACCGGCTTTTTTTATTGCAACATGGTTTTAAATAAAGTAATAACACCAATTATTAAAATTAAAATCAAGGAGAATTTTTTAAAATTCTCCTGAGATATTTTAGTGAGCAGTAATTTACCAACATAAGTTCCCGCGATGCCAATTACCACTAAAAATGGGATATAAATTAAAATTTCCAGAGTAATATAACCATTAATATAATAAACAAGGGTTCTGCTAAAATCGACACCAAAGTCTATAACTGCTGATGTTGCAATAAATACATTCTTTTCAAGATTAAATGCTGCCATCGTTAAACCTCGAATAGCTCCACCTGTTCCTAAAATTCCTGCTATAAAACCAGAAAAAGTACCTCCTATAATAGCTTCCTTTTTATTAGGTTTTATAATTAAGTTCTTCTTAATTAAAAATACTAGGCTTAGCACTACTAAAAATATTCCTAAAAATATCTCTAAAAATTGGGCATTTAAATATTTACTTAAAAAGCCGCCTATTATTACAAATAATACAGCAGGAACACCTATGTAAAGAATAAGTTTTTTGTCTATTCCTTTTTTGAACAAGGCAATTTTACTGAGGTTGCTAACAACATGAAACATGGCTGTAATACCTAAAACAGTTTGAAAATCGAAATAAAAATTAGCTATTGGAACAAAAAATACTGAAGATCCAAATCCTCCAACAGTACCAATTATTTCTGCCAGAAATGCAAGTATCAAAAAATAATATTCAAAATTTTTCAAAATTAAAGACTTTACTAAATATAATCAAAAACGAAGCGTTAACTTTAAAAATACAAGTATTTATTGGCTTCAAATCCATTCACATTGTTTGTTACAGATTAAAAATTGCTTATCTTTAAGAAACCCTTAAAATTTTGTATTATGAAAGATTCAAATTATGTAAATATATATACAGGGAATTTTGCAATTGTTCAGCACATTGTTATGGAATTAAATGCTTTAGACATTAATCCTGTAATTAAAGATCAATCTGAATCTGCTATATTAGGTGGGTTTGGTGGCACTTCTGCACCCGATTTTCAGGAAGTTTTCGTCCATAAAAGTGAAGTTGAGCAAGCAATTCCTATTGTTGAAAAAATTACAAAAGAATTGCAATCATAAAAGATACTAATTTCCTGCAAACGGAGTTCCAAATTTACCGACTGCTAGCTCTCTCCAAAATAAAATGAGCAAAAATAGTAGTGTTAAGCATATCGCTATGAGAAGTTTTAATTTTTTAATTAAAGCTCAGTTCAATTGTTTTTTAAAACTGCAAAATAAGAAATTCTGAGTTGTATCGAAAGGTGTAATATGCTCTTCATTTACACATCTAATTTTATTAAAGCCGTTTTTAAACGCCGACGCTAATTGCTCTTGGTTATATTGTTTAATATCTAGTCCGCTACATTTTGTCGGTCCTAATTCGGAAAAAGTTCCAATTGTTAAAAACCCGATTACACAATGTCTTGCAATTTCTATGTATTTTTCAATCTGCTCATCAGAAGTTAAAAAATGAAAAGTCGCTCTATCATGCCATAAATCAAAAGTGGTTTCTGGATTAAACTCTGTTATATCACATACAATCCAAGTTACTTTTTTAGCCTTGTCACCAAGTCGATGTTTTGATTTTTCAATAGCTTTAAATGAAATATCAAGCACAGTAATATTTTCAAATCCTTCTTCAATTAAATAATCGACTAGTTTACTATCTCCACCACCAACATCTATAATTTTAGCATTTTTATTTAAATTGAATGACCTAATAAATTCGAGTGACGTTGTTGGTGTTTGCTGTGTCCAACTTACTTGATCCGGATTTTTAGTTTCGTAAACTGTTTCCCAATGTTTTTTTCTGTTGCTCTCCATTTATTAGCTTTATAGTTTGTTCATAAAAGGTTTCAACATCTGCATACCTCTTGTTAGCTTTTCGGATTTTAATCATATAAATATGGTTCATTATTTAGAATCATTATTCGGATGTTTTCCAGAACTCTTTTCATATATATCTTCCAAAATAGCTTTGTAAATAACCAATTAAGTGGATATAACATCCAGGAGTTTGAATATAGGGTATAGCTGTACTTAACTTGAATTTTATTCAATTCGAGCTCAGTCGTTCTCCATTCTCCTTCAAATTTATTGAACCCAAGCATCCATGATTGAAACTCGCTTACTTCAATTTTCCAAGACTTATTTTCAATGCGTTCAATGATTTTATCGACGGAGGCAAAACCCCCATTTTGAGTCATAGATTTTGTAACGAATATTTTTTTAGTTCCACCAGGTTTTCCCCAATTCTCATCATCTGTACAATGACTTACTTTCGGCATTATTCCATAACCCGTGTGAACCTTTGAGATATCGCAAAGCATCGGTGATTTAAAAGCTCTTTCCAATGAACAGTGATAAATTGTCTGAACAGAAATTCTTGTTTTCACTTTTTTAACTTCGATATCTCATCATTATTTTATGAGAATTAGTGGTTTTTTTATGGTAATACATGATGCTTTTATCTACAGTTAGCGTAGGAGCCTCAATTAAATTTGAAATAGCTTCTGAGAATAGAACTTTAGGCATTGAAAATTCGGATAAAGAATTATTTCTCACAGCAACACATATTTCAAAGACAGTATTCGAAGTAATTTCTCCTTTTAAATATCTTGTGAAATACAATTCTAGGTTATCACTAGTTATACAGGGTGCATAATAAATATAATTAGTATCATTAATATTTTTTAAAATTGATGCCGAATTTGGAAGTGTATTAAATGTTAAAGGATTATCCTTTTTTGCAACTCCTATAGTCGTTTCACAAGGCCCAACACAATTCACGTTATCAAAACGTGAATTAATAAAATATAAATATTGACCATCCAAACTTATTCCGTGATCCATTATTAACCATCCAGGAGTATTCTTATTAAAGTCGCCTTGAACTCTTCCAATATTATTTATATTTCCAGCACTAAATATCCCACGAAAAAGGTTATTCAATTCATTAGGATAATCTCTTGTCGATGTCCAATAAAAATTACCGTTAACATCCATATCCGGAACAGCATCTAAATGAGGTGTTGCTGTTTGATTTGCACCAGTTAATTCTCCAACATAGTCAAAGGTAGAATCATTAATTTTAGTCGCATAATATAGCTTTGTATTGATGCCGTCATTTAAATTATTAAAAAACAAATAGTTTCCATTCGGAGAGATAAATGGTTCCATGGCATCAAAAGATAAACCATTAATTAATACTTCAATTTCAAAACCAAATTTTGGATAATCGGTTTTTGAATCATCATCATTTGATGCGCATGAAAAAATTAATAATAGTAAAACTAAATAAATGGGGTTCATTCTCATTTGCTATTTTTATTACTGCCTGCATATTTGTATTTGCATTGTTGCATGGCCGAGCATCTAATTTAGCAAATATAAATCGAATAGAAAACCGTGAGGATTTTCATAAGCATGCTTCTTCTAGTTATTACTTTTATGCTTTGTTAGGCAATGGTTTTCTATTTTTAATCAATTTTTGCTCCAAAATTAGCCATGCATAGTTAAGAAAAACAATCCAACCACTTAATTTAGCATTAGGCTTTTTTCCTTTTCCTATTCGTTTTATTTGTGATTCATACCAAATGATATTCATCGCACCATCAATTGCTTTTATTCCTGTCTTTTTAATTTTTGTTGTAAAATCTAATCGACTTTCGCTAAATATTTCATTCCCAATATTAGGGAATACTGCAAATGGACGGGCAATTCCAATAATATCTAATTGATTAGAAGTTATGGCATCTCTCATCACCGAGGTAGTACGAAATCCTCCTGTTAACATTAACGGTGTATTTGTAATTTTTCGCGCTTTTTCAATATAATCCATAAAATAAGCTTCTCTTTCTATTGTAGTCCCTTTACGTTTTCCCATCATAGCTGGAGCTTCATATGTCCCTCCAGATATTTCGATTAAATCAATGCCTTCCTTTGAAAGAATTTTGACAACTTCCATTGATTCTTCTTCTGAGAATCCACCTTTTTGAAAATCTGTTGAGTTTAATTTAATTCCAATAGGAAAACTATTCCCTACTTGCTTTCTAATCTCTCGATACACTTCAACAACAAATCTGGACCTATTCTCTAAGCTCCCTCCCCATTTATCTGTTCTTATATTTGCATAAGAAGATAAAAATTGACTAACCAAATAGCCATGAGCACCATGAATCTGAATTCCTGAAAAACCTGCTTCTTTTAAAATAAGAGCTGTATTACCAAAAGCTTTAATAATGTCTAAAATTTCGCTTTCAGTCAATGCCTCAGGTATTCTTTTTGTGGTATTTTTTCGACCACCCATTTTTAATGGAATTGCAGAAGGCGCTTTTAAATTACTATTAATTTGTTCCATTGCCTGTCTTCCGGGGTGATTTATCTGAGCCCATAAATGTGTATTGGTACCTTTTACACTCTCTGCCCATTCTTCAAGAATTTTAATGTTTTTTCGATCTTCAACAACTACATTTCTTGGCTCTCCAATAGCTTTTGAATCAATCATAATATTTCCGGTAATTAATAATCCTGCACCACTTTGAGCCCATTTTTTATATACATTTATAAGAACAGGTGTTGGCTCCTGATATTTATTTGATAAATTTTCACTCATTGCTGATTTAGCAATCCTATTACTTAGAATTGCACCATTAGGCAAAATCATTTCTTCTTGTAATATATTCATGGCAATTATTAGTTGTTAATCATTGTTTAGAATTATGTAGCCTTTATTCAGGACTGAGCAGTTTTAAAACCAGCTACCAATTTTTGCTTGTTAGACTTCTAAAAAGTCAAAACATTTCCACATTTTAAAAGAAATATCACTAAAGTAGTAACTAGTCCACTAATCATTAATATGAAGTGCCAGTAATACATTCTCGAACCCCATGTCTTTCGCATCTTTTTACTAGTTTCTTTTTTGTAAAATCCATTAAAAAACTTCCATACAAGAAAAGTCATTACTATAAAAAGTGTTATTCCAATTACCCAAATTTTTCCCATATCTTAAAATTTTAATGTCGTTTGTGAAATTGTTGCCAACTAGTTTTATATGTACTAAAATACACATTAACAACTAATTTTAAAGGGATATAAGGAAATAATAATTCTCTTAAAATCTACATAATAATTGTGTTACGAAGGGTTCGCGTTAGGGATTGAAGCGGCATCCTTTTTAAAAAGTTTGAGGCTTCAATTAATGGTTGAGAAAAAATTAATTAGATGACACATCACTAGTTCCGTGCAATGCCATTTTAAAAAGATATAGCGAAAAGCCCGACCCTTGTGGTAACGTCAAAAAAAATGAGTTATTGATTACTTAGCGGTAACCGTATACATTTTGTTACGAAGTTCTTTTATTTTAGGGTCTTGCATATACTCATCGAACGTGGTATATCTATCGATAACTCCATTTGGGGTTAACTCAACGACTCTATTGGCTACGGTTTGCGCAAATTCGTGATCGTGGGTACTAAACAACATGGTGCCTTTAAAATTGGTTAGCGAGTTGTTAAACGCCGTAATACTCTCTAAGTCTAAATGGTTTGTTGGTTCGTCCAGCATTAATACATTGGCTCTAACCATCATCATTCTACTTAGCATACAACGTACTTTTTCGCCTCCAGATAGCACGTTCGATTTTTTTAGTGCTTCTTCACCGCTAAAAATCATTTTTCCAAGAAAGCCACGAATGTTTACTTCTTCGCGTTCTTCTTCGGTAGTTGCCCACTGGCGTAACCAATCTACCAAGGTTAAATCGTTTTTGAAAAAATCACTATTATCTAATGGCAGGTACGATTGTGTAGTTGTAATTCCCCAATCAAATTTACCGGCATCTGCTTTTTCTTTGTTATTTAGTATTTCATAAAAAGCAGTGGTTGCTCTGGAATCTCTTGAAAACACAACAACTTTGTCGCCTTTGGCAAGGTTTAAATCGATGTCTTTAAAAAGTAAATCGCCATCTTCGTTACTAGACGCTGCCAAGCCTTGTATGTTTAATATTTGATCACCGGCTTCTCTGTCGCGCTCAAAAATAATAGCAGGATATCTACGACTTGTTGGTCTGATATCTGAAATATTAAGCTTATCAATCATCTTTTTTCTACTGGTTGCTTGTTTACTTTTAGCAACATTGGCAGAGAAACGACGGATAAATTCTTCCAACTCCTTTTTCTTTTCTTCAGCTTTTTTATTTTGTTGTGAACGTTGACGTGCTGCTAATTGCGACGATTCGTACCAGAACGTGTAATTCCCAGAAAAGTGATTGATTTTACCAAAATCGATATCGGAAATATGCGTACAAACAGCATCTAAAAAGTGACGGTCATGCGATACTACAATCACACAGCTCTCGTAATTTGCTAAAAAGTTTTCAAGCCATTCAATGGTTTCGTAATCTAAATCATTGGTAGGCTCATCCATAATAAGCACGTCCGGATTTCCAAATAATGCTTGTGCCAAAAGCACACGTACTTTTTGTTTTCCATCTAAATCACCCATCAAAGTATAATGAAACTCTTCTTTTATACCTAAATTCGATAACATAGCTGCGGCATCGCTATCGGCATTCCAGCCATTCATTTCTTCAAATTTAACCTGAAGTTCCCCTATTCTATCAGCATTTTCATCTGAATAGTCTGCATAAAGGGCATCCATTTCAGTTTTAATTTTATACAACGGCTTGTTACCCATTAAAATAGTTTCTAAAACGGTATGGGCATCGTATAAATTATGGTCTTGTTCTAAAACCGACATGCGTTTTCCGTTTTCTAAATGCACATGACCAGAGGTTGGATCTTGTTTTCCAGAAATGATTTTTAAAAAGGTAGACTTACCAGCTCCATTAGCGCCAATAATTCCGTAGCAATTTCCAGTATTAAATGAGGTGTTAACCTCATCAAAGAGAATACGTTTGCCAAATTGAACTGAAAGGTTTGAAACTGATAACATAGTGTGAAATAATTTTTTTTGCAAAAATAGAAAATTCAATTCGTTAGACGAAACTTACTTGCTTAAATTTAAATGGATTAAAACTATTCAAAAACAGCATTTCAATGCTATTATTTTACTTTAAAACATTTAACAGCGCATTAACAGCAGTTTATAAATACAACATATATTTTTGTATTAATAATTGTGCTTGTTTTTAAGCACATTATTGAGGGAAATATGAAATTACACTATATAGGATTACTTACATTATTAACACTGTTTGCTTGTAAAAACGATTACAAAAATGCTGAAAGCAATTATGCTTTTATAGGTGGAGAAATAATAAATCCTAATAGTGATTTTGTGGTTTTATCCAAAGACGATGTTGTTATAGATACAATAAAACTTGATAACAGAAATAGATTTATATATAAAATCACTAATCTAAACGATGGTCTTTACACTTTTTATCATGGAGGTGAAGTTCAAATGGTTTTATTAGAACCCAGAGATAGTCTGGTTTTTAGATTGAATACTTTAGAGTTTGATGAATCGTTGGTTTTTACAGGTATTGGCGACAAAAAAAATAATTATTTAATTAATGAATTTTTAGAAAATGAACTTCAAGAAAACAAGATATTTAAATTTTGTCAGTTAAAACCAGGAGTTTATCAAAACAGAATAGATTCACTAAAACTACTTAAACTTAATAAGTTAAAAGAATTTAAAGGCAAATACAAAAGTTCGCTTCTTTTTGATAAAATTGCCCAAGCCAACATAAACTACAGTTATTATTCAAGTAAAGAAGTTTATCCGTTTGTACATTTTGGCAGCGATAAAGAAAAAATTTTAAAATCGCTTCCAGCAAATTTTTATGACTACAGAAAAGACATTAATTACAACGATAAATTTTTAAAAGACTATCAGTATTACAATTCATTTTTAAGATATAGTGTAAATAACTTGGCGCTTAAAAATCATTTATACCATAGCAATGAGGATGCTTTTAACTGGAATTCTATATGCTATAATCTAGATCGACTTAATCTTATAGATAGTTTGGTGAGTAATTCAGTCTTAAAAGAGGAATTATTATATTATTTTACATCAAATTACGTATCGAAAAGTTCTAATACCGAAAATAATAATGTGTTATTGAATTCTTATATAAGTAAGAGTGGTGATGCCAATAACAAAATTAGAATGAAACGTTTTACAACGTCTTTAAATAATTTAAAAGTAGGTTCTGCATTTCCTAGCACCCAAATTATTGATAGCAATAACGCAGAATTCGAAATTAATTCATTAATAGAATTACCAACAGTAATTTGCTTTTGGTCGCGATCTTACTTTGATCATTTTAAGGAAAGTCATTATAAAATATCTGAGCTAAAATCAAAATATCCTGAAGTCAAATTTATTATGATAAATATTGATAATAATGGTTTAAAGAATTTTAAAATGTCTTTAAAAGAAAACAGATTCGATTTTAAAGATGAATATCAATTTAAAACGCCTTTAGAATCTGTGGAAGCTTTGGCAATTCAACCTATTACAAAAACGATTATTGTCGATAAATATCAAAAAATAGCCAATAGTAACACCAATATTTTTTCTGTTAAATTTGAAGAGCAACTTTTAGGCGCCATTAATAGATAAGCTCTATAATTTATAATGTTTCATCAACATCTTTTCATATACCTTATCTGGTAGAATACACTTTAGGACAATGGAGAATTTCTGCATAAACTCCCCTACTTTATAATGCACTTTTGGGTTTTTAGTATTAATAATTTTTAAAACTGCCTGGGCCATCATATTTGGGTCGCTGCCACTGTCCACATGAGCATTCATTAAATTCAGTGTATCACCGTAAGGTTTTTTGTAAGGTGAATTATCTAATAAAGGTGCATGGTATCTGCCCGCTGCAATATTTGTTGCAAAATCCCCTGGAGCGACATTCGTCATTTTAATATTAAAGTCTTTTAACTCCATTCTAAACGCTTCGGTTAGTAACTCTAACGCACCTTTACTTGCACTGTAAATACCCCGATAAGGCAATCCCATATAACCCGCAATGGAAGTTATGTTTATAATTAAGCCGCTACGTTGTTTACGCATTTGTGGTAAGACCGCTTTTATAACGTTTATTGGTCCAAAAAAATTAGTTTCAAAATTGGCTTTAATTTCCTCCTCAGGTATTTCTTCAATAGCGCCAGTTATTCCTGCACCTGCATTATTAATTACAACATCTAATTTTCCTTCTTTGTCAATTATTGTTTTTACTGTTTGCTGAATAGTTTTTGAGCTCTTAACATCTAATTCTAAAATAGGGAACTTACTTTCTTTATAGTTTTCGGGGTTTCTACTAGTACCATAAACAATAAATCCTTTTTCGGAAAGATATTCTCCTATAGATTTTCCTATTCCAGAAGAACCACCGGTAATTAAAACAACTTTAGACATAAGTCAATTGATAATTGATAATTGATAATTGATAATGTAAAATTAACAATGATATTGACAATTACGTGTAAAAAGAAAATTTTTGAGCGAATATGGGATTAGAAATAAAAGATTTCATAAATGTGGGAATACAATAAACTAAAAAATCTTGCTGCACAAATGCATTCAAGATTTAAGATGATTGTAAAAAAAAAGGCAAGCTACCTACATCACACCGCTACGACCATTTACCTTTGCTGCGTTCCCGCCCTGGAGGATTCAACAGGAGCTGGTTGTGTAGGACTTGCCCGCGGCAAAGATACAATCTTTTAAAATTTTCACAATGATTTTTTAAACTGATTTTAAATAAATATCTTGCTTTAAATTTCAAATTACACATGAATACATTCAAACACCTACTAATCATTTCGTTAAGCATATTAATTATTGCTTGTGGCTCTAATTCTGGAAACAATAAAACTGATTTTAGTATAAATACGAATGCCATAAAAGGTGATATTGCTATTAATGAAACATTAAAACTTTCCTTAGAAAACAAAAAAAGCCACCCCATCGACTCCATTTCTTATACTTTGAATGGTAAAAAAATTAAAGAGTTAACAGATTTAAAAGATTTAAAATTAGGTAAACATATTGTGGAAGCTACTGTTTATTTTGGTGGTGAAAAACAAATTGCTATAACCACTATTACCATTTTAAATGATGAAGCTCCTAAAGTTTACACATATAAAATAATTAACGAATATCCACACGACATTACTTCTTATACACAAGGTTTGGAGTTTTTAAACGATACTTTATATGAAGGTACAGGTCAGCTCGGTGAATCTAAACTAAGGAAAATTGATTACAAAACAGGAACTGTCCTTAAAAGTATCAATTTGGCAAATGAATATTTTGGAGAAGGTATTTCTATTATAAATAATAAAGTGTATCAATTAACATGGCAAGGTGGAACTGGTTTCGTTTATGACGCAAATACGTTTGAAAAACTTAACAGTTTTAAGTATGGAAAGAGTAAAGAAGGCTGGGGTTTGTGTAACGATAAAAACAAACTTTATAAAAGTGATGGATCCGAAAATATTTGGCTTTTAAATCCTGAAACTTTGGTTGAAGAAGACCACATACAAGTATATACAAACAAAGGTAAAATTGTAGAAATTAACGAAATGGAATGGGTAAATGGCGAAATATATGCTAACAGATACCAGAAAGATGGTGTTGCCATAATTAACCCAAAAAATGGAGCTGTTAAAGGCGTTATTGATTTCTCTCCTTTAAAAAAGCTGGTAAAACAACATGCCGGATTGGATGTTCTAAATGGTATTGCCTATAACCCGGTATCCAAAACAATTTTTGTAACAGGTAAGCGTTGGGATAAATTATTTGAAGTTGAAATTATTGAAAAATAATAATCTAACTGTTTTTCGCTTGATATCGAAAGAATGCCGATGAAATAGGAATAAACAGTAATCCTACCACAATAAAAAGGTAAAAAGCATTTTTTAATCCAAAAGCATGCGATAAATAACCAATTAATGGCGGCCCAATAAGCATCCCTATTATTCCGTAAGTCGAAATTATTGAAATTGCCATACCGGGTGAATATTTTTTTGAAGTTCCAGCCAACGCAAATGTCATAGGGAAAATCGCGGCAGTTCCAAAACCTACTAAACAGAACCCTATTAATGCAGACCAAAAAAACGGAAAAATAACTGCTATAGAAATACCTAATGTAATTAATACAGAACTAAAAATATATGTTTTTTGCAAGCCTATTTCTTGCATCAATCTATCTGAAAAAAATCTTGAAAGGGCCATGCATGTCATAAAAGCAAGATAACCATAAGTAAAAATATCTTCTTTTATTACTTCTTTAAAATAAATACCACTCCAATCGAACATACCCCCTTCACAAATGGCCGCAAAAAATATAAGTATCCCTAAATATAAAATAAAAGGGTCTGGTTTTCCCAAGAGTATTTTATTTCCTGTTAAAGATTTATCATTTTTAAGAGTAAACTGATAGGTATAGATCGAAACAATTAATGTTATTATCGAAATTATGAGTAAATGAATTTGCATAGTGACATTCATTTTTATCATTAATGTAGAAAATGCTACTCCAAATAACCCGCCAACACTCCATAGCCCATGAAAAGAGCCTACAATACTTTTGTCAAATTTTTTCTGTAAGGTTAAAGATTGCGTGTTTACTGCAATATTTAAAATTCGCATACAGAATGAAAAAATACAAATAGACAAAACAAACAAAAAGGGTGTATTTGCAAAACCTACAAACGTCAAAGAAAATGAAAAAACGATAAAGGAAGCTAATAGTGGAATTCGGCTATCAAATTTAGAAACCAACCAACCTGAAAAAGGTAACCCAATCAACGAACTAATTGGCATTGCCAAAAGGATGGTGCCTAATTGTGCATCATTAAATCCGAAAAAATCTTTAATAGTAGGAATTCGTGATGCCCAAGAAGCAAAGCAAATTCCCGATAGAAAAAAATATGTACTTAACGCAATACGTTGTTTATTTTTTAATTCCATTAATATACCATATTCAATTTATGGCAATCAATTTTACAAAACTGATAAATTACTGCTATTTGTAAAAAAGATTGCTTTTTTGTTTTGTTCACCACGGTTAAAATTCCGTTTTTGAAAGGGCAAAATTACAATCTTTTTTATTGACTTATATTATTTTAATTAGCAATGATTTATTTTAGAAACTTTATTCAATATTAGTTTTCGGATTTATTAGTTGCTGTTTTACTAATACGTCCATTAAAAGATTTATATAATCGTTTATTGTTTTGTTAATAGACCTTGGATCGGTGATATCTATATACCCTTTCCAGATTAATTCTCTATCCTTTATTGGGCAAAGACAATACAAAGAAGATTCGGCATGATAAATTTTATAGTTCTCGTAATAATCTTGATTAAAATATATTTCTTGATTCATATAATAATCATCCCGGAATCGTTTGCGTGTATTTTCAATATTACTATACGTTTTTAAAAAGTTAAGTTTATCTTCTACTCCGGCAATTTTTGTAACCAATATGGCGTCAAAATCATTAGCAATTAATATGTTTTCAACTCGCTTTATTTCTACTTCAGATTTTTTATCCAGCGTAAAATCTGGCTCAAAAATATCTATACTCATAAACGCCTGAATTCCGCGAGCCTGATATTCTGCTTTCAATTGCTTTTCAAATTGAATACGAGCATCCATATTAGGTGTCATGCCAACAATCAAGATTTTACTAGATTCAAAAATGGTTATTTCTGGGTTTTTCCAGGTATCTACCAGTTGCGTTGTTGAACAACTAAATAGTAGCAAGATTGTTACTAATAAACCTAAATATTTCATATTATTAATAATATAAATTATTGCAATAATAACTTTTGTTTTTTTTCTTTTATAACACCTTTTATTAATTTGTATAGCTGTTTCTTAACTGATCTATAGTTTTCAAAAAATTCGGCTATTAAAACAATTAACTCTCTGTGTGAATTTCTATAATTTTCTTCTTCTTCTAATTCATCTGTTTTATTCACCATTATTTCAAGATCAATTTCATGCTTTTTTATGGTGGCTATAAGTTTATCTGTTTCCTTTTGTAATTTAACGAGCATATCAACAATTTTTTTACTTTTTGCAAAATGCTTTGATTCTATAAGTTTTAAAGTGTAAGATTTAATAAGGTCGTCAAAAAATAACTGTTCATCTTTGGCGAACAGTAATTCTGACATCCAGTTTCTCGATGCAGTATGCATAACTTCGGCACTTAGCCATTCTACATACTTAACTTCTGTTTTTGTTGTTTTCATGACTTATAATTTTTTAAATATTCATATTAATTGAAAGAAAAAAGTAATTAATTCTATAATAGAAAACAATGATTTTTATCAGGTTAAATAACTAAATTACCATGAATTACGCTACGGAAAATTTAAAGAAAGACCTTAAATTACTCGAATTTTAATAGTATTTGCAATTATTTACACTATAAATTCCTCGCTGTGATTTAGTTTAGGTATACTTACATTCCAGTTAAAAGTGCTTTTAATTTTAATTTTAAAAGCATCTAATACATTCGGTTCCCCATGAATAAGAAATACTTTTTCGGGAACATTTTTAATGGCTTCCATCCAGTTTAATAAATCTTCCTGATCGGCATGAGCCGATAAACTTTCTAAACTTTTAATTTTGGCTCGAATTGGATAATATTTACCATAAAATCGGACTTCATGTGCACCATCAAGTAGTTGTCTTCCACGAGTTCCTTCTGCTTGAAATCCAACCAATAATACGGTTGTAGACGCTTCGTCTATAAATTGTTGTAAATAGGTTAATACTCTTCCTCCGGTTACCATACCACTTCCTGCAATAATAATTTTGGGCCTTTTATTGTCTATGGTTTTCCAGGTATCTTTGTAGGACTGAATGATATTCATATGATTGCACATGGCGTTATAATCTTGAACTGATAGTTTATGCCATTTAGGAAACCGATTAAAAATCTCTAAAACATTATTCCCCATAGGGCTGTCTACAAAAATTGGAATATTAGGAATTTTATTTTTTTTATATAATTTCCATAAAATATACATTAGTGTCTGCAAGCGTTCTACGGCAAAACTTGGAATTATCAGGTTGCCATTTTTATGAATGGTATCAATAATTAATTCTGACAAGTATGGTTTCCACATCCTCTTTTGGGTGTAACTTATTGCCGTAAGTACTTTCAATAAATAAATAATCTGCCCATTCTGGTTTTTTAGGGTCGTCTAGTAAATAATCATTTCGTCTTCCAATATCACCCGAAAACACAAATCGTTTGCCATAAATATCTAATTCTATAAATGTGGCGCCAATTATATGCCCATTAAATTGAAATCTGTATGAAATATGTTCGGATAATTTAATCCATTTGTTTTCAATTTCTACTTCAAAAAGTCTGAATTGTTTTTTCAACATCTTTAATTGTATAAAATGGCAATGCGGGGTTATGTTTAGTATATTTTTCTTTGTTGGCTTTTTCCGCTTCTTCCTCATGTATTTTAGCACTATCAACAAGTATAACCTCTGCAATAGCCAAAGTTGGAGCTGTACCAATTATTTTTCCGGTAAAACCTTGTTTTAATAATCTTGGCAAATACCCAACATGATCTAAATGTCCGTGGGTAAGTAAAACGACATCAATTTCTTCTACATTAACAGCAAGGTCTTCCCAGTTTAGCAACCGTAACTCCTTTAAACCCTGAAACATACCGCAATCTATTAATATGTTTTTTTCTGAAGTACTAATCAGAAATTTAGAACCTGTCACAGTACCGGATGCTCCCAGAAATTTTATGTTTACCGAATTTTTCATTTTTAATGACTTCCAGAATTACAAAGTTGTTTTATTTCTTGTAATATTTTTTCCTTTCTTATTTGAGAAACTCCAAGATGATCTAAATAAAATACATCACCAATTAAATCTCTGCACAATACCACTTCCCTACTTAATAAAAACTGTTTTTCTCGATTGGTTAGTAATGTAGATACCGTAATAGGATACAATCCTAACCTATCAATCCGGTCTTTCAAAGCATCATTTTTAGGGTAGTCCCAACTTAATAAATACAACCCACAACAATTACCATAACTTATGGCATCTGATGTAAATCTTGTATTGGTTACCACCCATCCTTGTGTTAATATACTGTTCATTTTCTTATTATCCCAATGTGCTTTTACATCCAGATAACGCGAGTTTATATACAGTGGAATTTTTACATTACAATTTAATCCTTGATCATTATGAAACTTACATTCTATAATAGTGGTTTCGTTTTTTTTATGCGCAATAATGTCGATTTCGTGCGACACACATTTACCCGGCAAAATTTTACTTACATGAGTTTCATATCCAGAATATTTTAAAATGGCAGCAGATAAATCTTTCAAACGGAAATCCTGTTGGTCCTAATTCGTAAATAGCTTTTTTAAGTTTATATTTTGAAGCTAAATAGCTTTTCTTCTTTTTAAGTAATGCAAAAGCTCTGTTGTATATTTCTTTTGTTGAAATGCCCTGATATAATTCATCTTTTACCACATTCAAAATGGACTCTATAATATCCTGTTCGGCGCCAGTACGCTTTAATGAATTACGAAGTTTTTCAAATGAAAACTTCACCTTTTCACCTGAAGATTTTATTATATAAATAGAATTCTCTGTCATGACAGATTTAGCTTTTTAAATTAGTTTAATCTTCTAGAATTAAATTAGTCTGGAATTACCAAAAACGGTATTTTCAAGTGATGCCCTATTTTTGAAATGACCGGTTCATTAACAAGGTTTTCTATAAAACTATGCTTGTAATTCACCATAGTCAGAATATCAATATTCAGTTCTTCAATAAAATCATTGATTTCTATTGCTTTGTTAGCGTAATCTGGCATCCAATGAAAACTATGTTCAAATTGTTTTAGGGAATTTTTAAGAATTGCCATATTATCTTGCTGTATCTGGCTTAAATTTTTTTCTTTATTGATGTGAACAATTCTTATTCTAGAGTCATGGAGAGAAGCTAAATTTTTTAAAGCATTTATTTCAATGTGGTTATAAACTCTATTAAAATCTGTTGCGAATGCAATTTGTGTTGGAATCACAAAATCGTACTCATCAGGAACAACTAAAATAGGTGTTAAACGCATCTTTTTAATAATGCTTACTGTGTTGCTGCCTAAAAGCAGTTCTTTAGCTCCTGTCGCTCCTTTGGTACCCATTACAACTATATCTAAATTATGCTTTCGCACAGCTGTTTCAATAGCGTCTTTTAAGTTTTCAGAACCTAAAATAACTTCAAAACGATGATTTCTATTCGCATTAGATACTTCGGCAAGTTCTTTTAATTCTCTAAGATCTTTTAAAGCGGTTTTATTTATTGTTTCAGATAATTTAGTTGATCTCACTGAAGTTTGTGAAACAATTATTTTGGGTGAATGCAAGAAATAAAACGTGCACTTTTGTTCTTCGTACATTTTCAAAGCATATACAATTGCATTCCAAGCGTTGTCTGAAAAATCGGTTGGCAAAAGAATATTGATGTGTTTTGGTTTCATCTTTATTTTATTTAAATTTTTGATGGTATCACGAGAAACGGAATATTTAAATGAAAACCTATATGATTGATTGTAGACCTGAAAAATAAATTTTCAAAAAATGAATGCTTATTGTTAATCATTACTAATAAGTTTATTCTGTTTTTTAATTGAAATTTCGCGATGGCATCTTCAACCGTTCGATTACTAACACTGTGAAAAACATAGGCTGTTTTTTTTAAATAACCTTCTAATTTTTTCTTATTACTTTCTTGATATTCTGATAATTCGTAGCCAAAAGAAGCATTCATAACATTAACTCGGGAGTTAAAGGTATTTGCAACATGTAGAATTGGTTTAATATGTGCTTTTTGGAATTCAATTTCGTAATCGGAGGGGAACAATACCTCTAAAGGTTTTTCAAATGAAAAATCACTTGGTATCGCTAGGACAGGACATTTAGCATTTTTAATAACATGCATGGTATTAGAACCAAAAAGTATTTCTACGGCACCTGTAGCACCTTTTGTACCCATTACCACATAATCAACGCCATTATTGCTGGTTTGCTCGCTTATTTCGGCTGTAAGTGTATTAAATGAAGATATTTCGGTGAAACTATGTTTTGGATTTTTGAATTCTTTCTCTATCTTATTTTTAATATTTTTTAGTCCTACTTTTGAAGTTTCTTTCATAGCATCAATAAGTCCGAATTGTGCTGTGCCCACTTCCATATACTCAACTTGGTAAATTATTGGAGTGTACGTATTTAATAGATAAAAATGGCATGCGTCTTCTTTAAAATAGTTTAAAGCATATTTTATAGCATTCCATGAATTATCAGAAAAATCTGTTGGTAAAATTATTTTTTTCATGACCAAAGTTTTTACAATTAATTTAATAGGTATCTCGATTTATGTTTTGTAATACTAAAAATGGAATATTTATAAATAAACTCATTTTATCTATGGTAGATTTAATGAGAATATCTTCTAGAAAAGTGTGCCTATTGTTTACCATTACTAGCATATCGATGTTATTTTCTAAAATATAATCTGTGATAGTATTGACAATATTTTTACTATTTATGGTTTTAAAATTAAGTTGGTTTTTACCTAATTCTTTTTTTATAAAGTCCTGGTTATCTTGCTGGCGCATAGATAATACTTCACTACTGGTTATATATAACATATCTATTAATGCCCTGTACGGCGAGGCCATTTCACATAACAATTTCAATTCTCTTCTTTTATAAGGGATTAAATAATTGGTTGGGAAAATTATATGTTCGGGTTTTTTGTACTTACAATTTTCCGGTATTACTAAAACAGGAGATTCCACATACTTCAAAATCTGTAGTGTATGACTTCCAAATGCTATTTTTCTATCGTTTGTAAAACCACGAGTCCCCATTACAATAACATCTATGTTTTCTTTGTCTACTATTTTATCGGCTTCATCAACCAAAATGTTATTGGAAGACACTATATTATACGTATGTCTGGGATTTGGTGAAATTTTATTTACTTGCTTTAATACAGCTTCTAACTGAGATTTTGATTTTTCACCAACCATTTTTGTTACTTCAGATAAAGTGTCATTGGTTACCTGTAAATCTTCAGCATATATATCATCTTGATATGCATGCATGATAAAAAATTCGCTGATATCGTATTTAAAAAGGGAAATAGCATATTCTAACGCATTCGATGCATTTTCTGAAAAATCCGTAGGAACTAAAATCTTTCTCATGGCTACAACTGTTAAAATGAACTATTGAAATTTAAGTAATTTAGGCAATATAAAATATGATAAATATCAGTGATATAGTTGGTATCTATTGACTAAATAGCGTTTATAACTATAAATTTAGCCTGAAAATATCAATTTACTATGATGAATCTTATTATGCAATTAATAAAATTTAGCGAGCTGAAGAAAAGAGTGCTACTCTAAAAATGTTATAACAATTACTTTAAAATTTTACAAGTTACAGTGACTAATAGCATTAATGAATGTGTTATTATTTTCATGATTTACATCATTTTAAATGATAAGAAAAATCAGTAAATTAATGCTTTAATAACATGCGTTCACTTTCATAATTATTATATTTAAAAACCAATCTTATGGCATTCTTAGATTATTATAAAATATTAGGTTTGTCGAAAACCGCTTCAGAACAAGATATTAAAAAAGCCTACAGGAAACTAGCGCGAAAATACCATCCAGATTTAAATCCGAATGATAAAGAAGCCGAAAAAAAATTCAAAGAAATAAATGAGGCTAATGAAGTTTTAAGCAACCCGGAGAATCGTAAAAAATACGATGAATATGGCGAAAACTGGCAACATGCAGATGCCTATAAAGAAGCTGAACAACAACAAAAACACAGACAATCTCAATATCAAACCACTGGAGATTTTTCTGGTGGCGATTATTCGGATTTTTTTGAATCGATGTTTGGTGGTAGATCATCCAGATCTCAGGGCAGAAATGTTAAGTTTAGAGGTCAGGACTTCAATGCCGAATTACAGCTCGATTTAAAAGACGTTTATAAAACTCATAAACGCACCCTTACAGTAAACAATAAAAATATTCGAATCACCATACCTGCAGGGATAGAAAATGGTCAGGTTATTAAAATAAAAGGACATGGTGGACAAGGCATAAATGGTGGTCCGAATGGCGATTTATTTATTCATTTTTCAATTACAAATAATTCAAAATTTAAAAGAGATGGTGATAATCTTTACGCGACTGTAGATATAGATTTGTACAAAGCCTTATTAGGTGGCGAACAACTGGTGGATACTTTTGATGGTAAAGTTAAGCTTACTATTAAACCCGAAACCGAAAGTGGAACTACCGTAAAACTTAAAAACAAAGGGTTCCCGAAATACAAAAAAGAAAATATATTTGGCGATTTATTTGTGACATTTCAAATTAAAATTCCAAAAAATCTTTCTTTAAAAGAAAAAGAATTAATAACAGAATTGCAAAAACTTCGTTAATCATGGATACACAAAATTATATATCAATTAAACAATTCTGTACACATCATGACGTCCCAATGTCGTTTGTTAGTGAATTACATAATTTTCAACTTATTGAAATTGTTACAATTGAAAATACACCGTATTTATATGAAACTCAAATTAAAGATTTAGAAAAATTAATTCGTCTTCATTTTGAATTAGATATTAATCTTGAAGGTTTAGATGCTATTCATAATTTATTGAAGCAAGTTGAAACACTTCAACAAGATATTGTTACATTAAAAAACAAATTAAATAGGTTTGATACGCTTTAAAGTAAACATATCTAGATAAGAGATAAAAATTGAATGCTTAATCGTGAACCGGACTCTGGGTACACGGACAATCACTAATACCTCGTAAAAAGTCTAATCCAATAGTAATAACATGGGTTCCGGAATTATAACTTGACAAATCGTTCATGGTTACCTGATACGCATATCCAAAATAGAAATTCGATTTTTTAACCCCTGCCATAGGTCCAATATTTAATGGTTTAAAAAACTGGTCGTTAAGAAAACGGTACGATATTCCTGCCCAGAAATAATCTTCATTTCTATTAAATTTTCGATATTTAAAATTCACATCGGTACTGGAGCGTCCATCACTTGCAAACCTCTGATAATAAACCGAAGGTTCATATTCTACAAGTTTTTTACTAGGACTTCTAAAGGTATATCCAGAATAAACTTGATAATTTAAAAGGGCATTAGGCTCTAAAACCCGATTAATTTCTATTTTTTTATCCAATATGTTATTCGCATTAAAACTTAAGAAATAACCCTTGTTTCGGTACAGCATCCCTACATCGAAATTGCTGTTTGAAGTACTTCTGTCATCAGTTATGTTAATAGGAATTGGCACGCCCGTAGTTTCATTATAAGTTTGAAAGTTATTAACATCAATTTTGAAATTATTAATGTTGTACGAAACTCCAAAAGACAAATACTGCTTCGTGTAATAATCTAGAATAAGATGGTGAGCAAAAGAAAATTTTGTACCTGTTTGTATAGTATTTCCATTACGGTCGTTGTAAAACGAGATACCAATACCCGAGCGGTTAGCAATTCTAAAATCGGCATACAAACTCTGGTTATCTGGAGCATCTTTAATACCCACCCATTGGGTTAATCCATTTGCTCTAATTTTTAAATTATCTCCAATACCAGCGTATGTTGGTGACACTACAAAATCATTATCTGCTAATTGTTGCGTAAAAACAGGCAAATTCAACTCCTGACTATAACTGTAAGTTACTGTTACAAGGAGCAGATATATTATTAGTTTTTGCATTGTAATTATTTTTAAAATTTTCGGACCATAATCACTTCATTTTAATTATCTATAAAGTGTAAAATGACCGACAAAATTACGCTTGTCTTTCTTATCATTGAGATTTACAACATACCAGTAATCGCCGGTAGGAAGCTCTTTCCCATGATACCTTCCATCCCATTTTTGTCCTACTCTCAACACGGCTATTTTACGACCATATCTATCAAAAATATCAACTGTTAAATCTTTATAATTACTTGTACAACCTGGACCCCATTCATCTTGATCACCATCTCCATCTGGTGTGAAAACATTAGGAATACAAACATCTACATATTCAAAATATCTAGTAGCAGACGCAAAACATCCATTGCTATCTGTAACTGTTACGGTATAGTCACCCGATTTATAGATTAGGAATGTACTTGTACTACCATAATCTTCACCATTTAATGTGAATTGATTACCTCCAGATCCACCAGAAGCAACTGCAACAATTTCATTTAATCCGCCATCATTTATCACGAGTGTTAATGGAATATAAGCAGATATATCAAAATTATTAGTTCGTTGAATACATCCATTGGTATGTCTAACATCTATAAAATGATTCAACCCTGGCGCAACATTAATAAATATATTACTAGCCTGATACGCTCCCCCATTTAAAGAGTAATCAACATCTGAAGGATTAGTTATACTACCATCAATGGTTACTGTAACCATATTAGATGAAATATTATCAGTACAGCCATATTCAACAACTGCTACGGGTTCAATTTTTACTGATTCCGGGAATGTAATATTCCATTCGGTTACACAACCAAGTGCATCTCGAACATAAACAATATGGTCGCCTCCGTTAAGACCTGTAAAATCAAATTGTGTTTGTGCCGGTAAACCTGTTGTATAAGTGCCATTTATATCATCTAAAACAACACTATAAGGCATATCTCCTCCAGAAATATCAATACTGAATTCACCATTTAAATCTCCTTCGCAAACCTCAGGAATAATAGAATTAGGAACAATTGTTAATGCAACCGGAATAGGTTCGACAATTGTAAAGATAAAGGTATCATAACATCCTAATTCATCCTGAACAACAGCTTCGTAGGTTCCTTGAGAAAGGTTTTCAAACGTAGATGATTCAAAAAATTGATCCAATCTTGGAGAAATAGCATATTTAATAATACCAGTTCCGCCAGAAGCATTAATCTGTAAACGACCATTATTTGCTCCTGGACATGTTATATCTGCTGTTGTAAAAGTGACTGTTAAGGGCGTAGCTGGTTGTGTGATAGGTATTTGTGCGCTTGTTGTTAAACAGTCACCGCTGTTAACTCGAACCTGATACGTTCCGGCAGGAAGACCTGTAAATACTCCTGGACTATTTTGTGTCGCCGGAAGGTTATTACCTGATGTATCCTGTAATGTATAAACATAACTTCCTAAACCACCTTCTGCAGTCGCAACTATAACTCCTGAACTATCTCCAGTACAATTTATCACTGCATTTGTAACATCTAATTTTATTGTTAATGGTGGTAGTGGGTCTATTTTAATTTGGTTTGATACATTGGCTACACATCCATTAGCATCTCTAACATAATACACATAAGTCCCTGGTAATACAGAAATTGGTGCCGATGATGAAACAAACGAACCTAAAATCGTTGCAAAATATGCGGTATCACTATATGTATAAAGCCCTGTACCTCCTGTTGCACTTAAAGTAAGTGTTGTATTTGTTAAACAGGTTTGAGAAGTTGCTTTTACCAAAGTAGCTTCTATTTTTGTTGGCTCATTTATTATAACATTTGGTGAGTTAAACGAACAATTATAACCATCGGTAACAATAACATTATAAGTTCCTGCTCCCAATCCGGCAAACACAGGTGAACTTTGAGGACCCGATGTTGTAACTGTTGGGGCTACCATATTTAGCGTATAGCTATAATTACTTCCTTGACCACCAGAAACACTGCTTACTGTTATAGTTGCATTTGTATCACCAAAACAAGATAACAAAGTCGAATTTGCTGAAACTGTAGCATTTATAGGCGGTGGAATAATTAATGTTATATTATTTGATGCTATACAGCCTCCGGAATCTCTAACATTTACAGTATAAGCACCAGCAGTCAAGTTCCTAAAAGTTCCGTTAGATGAATAAGCCACAGTTGCTGTTCCTGTTAATTCATATTCATAGGTTCCCCAACCACCATTGGCTATTGCTGTAATAGTTCCTTTATCATTATCGCACGTAACATTTGAAGTTTCTGATATTGCCACATTTAAAGTTGAAGGTGGTGTAGCAATAGTAACCACATTAGATGTCGTTGTACAAAACGGACTTGCAGTTTCTGTAACCACTACCGTATAACTACCTGCCAGCATTCCTGAAATAACCTGTGGATTTGTTGATGTATTAGCTGCAACCACCCCACTCACTGAAATGCCTGAACTATTAAATACTTCATAAGTATAGGCACCTGAATAACCCGTTACATTTAATTGGAATACACCATTATTATCGCCAAAACAAGTCACAGCTGTTGTTGGAGTCGCAATGGCTGTTGGCGGTGTTGTTGCGGGTAAAACAATAGACACATCTTCTGTACATAACGTATTTACATCAGTAATTGTAATAGTATAAGTTCCAGACGGAACACCAGAAAACACATTACCTGTTAAACTGATTGATGCAGGATTCGGACTAATACTATAAGAATAAGAACCTGTTCCACCAGAACCTGTAATTGTTATTACACCGTCATCATCGTTACATGTTGGTATGGTATTAATTGTTGGTATCAATCCTAAAATTGGTGCGATATCCACTGTAACTAAATTTCCACAACCATTCAGATCTCGAACCTCAACTGTATGACTTCCAGAAGACATATTTGTTATAAAAAAAGGTGCGACGCGTGTTTGAAAAGCACCACCATCTATACTGAAAGTATATGGTGCAATTCCGGGAGTTGTTAATGTCACATCTATTTCGAAATTACCCTCAGTCACTGTACATTGGTTATTTACTGATGCTGCAATAACTGGTATTGGATCTGTGGGTAAAACTAATACTGGCGTAGATTTTATACAACCATAAGCATCTTTAACATGAACATAATAACTATTCGCATTCACATTGAAAGTATTCGCAGATGCCCAAGACGGATCTGTTGCTAAAGGCGCAACTGCAGAGGTTGTTATTTGATATAAATATGGAGCTGTACCATCTTTTGCAATGGCACTGATAATTCCTGAATTCGGATTACAATTTGCATTTTTAGTAACCGAAGCTGTAATATTTAAATCTATTGAAGATTCAGTGATATTAAAAGGAACTGTTACTACACTACAACCGGCATTAGGTCCTGATGTTTCTGTGATTAGAACAACATAGTTTCCAAAAGGTAACGGACCTAAATTAGATACTGCTAAAGTTCCTCCAGCAGGAACTATTCCAGAACCTGTGATTCCTGTAGATATTAATGATAAGGAATTAAATATATCATAATCCACATTAGTCGCAATACCATAAATACTATTAATATTAAATGAAACATTTCCATCTGCACTACCAACACAAGTAATATTGTTTGCTGTTAATGCATTAGCTGTTAACGTTGAATTTGTTGGAATTGGTAACATTGCAGTTTCATAATAACTACAACCCGTTGAAGAGTCGTATACCACAAACGTATAAGTAACTCCTGGAATTAAACCTGTAAAGGTAACTTGTTTACTGCCAGGACCATCTTCAGCTAACCATGTGCCCCCAGGAGGCGCTGGAGGAATAAATCCTCTGTAAATATCAAAGTAAAAAGGTCCTGCACTAGCTAACGTTGTGCCTATACTAACCAGAGCTTCGCCTCCTAATGTACAATCTGCAGTTGCAGTTATGTTAATATCTAAATCGTTTGGAGGAGATGCTACTTTTACATCTCTTATAAGTACCGAACAACCATTAGCATCCACTACATTAATCTGATATAATCCAAAATCAACTACATCAAAAGTAGTAGATGTAGAACCTGTTGCGTTTAATTCGAAATCTGAATACCCATTGGTGCCAGTCACATAATAATCGTAAGGAGCAGTTCCACCAGTAACACCATCAATAATCACAGACCCTTTAGAAACTCCTAGGGCAGTACATGTAATGTCAACTGTGTGAAAGGTTACATTAATTGGTGTTGGCTCTGTAATTGTAATAGTTTCCGTATCTGTACATGATTTGGAATCGGTTAAAGTAACAGTATAATTACCTGCAGGCAAACCAGTTGTTTGAGTTCCGTAATTGGTTCCTGTAGTATCATTATTTATATTAATAGTAAACGGAGGGGTTCCAACCGCAGTATTGATAGTAACCTGAATAGATCCATTTGATTCCCCAGCACATAAATTAGGTGTAGATGTAACGGCACTTATTTCTGGTAACGATATCGCATAAACAAATTGTATTCCTGAAAGTGCAGTACAACCATTAGAATCTGTAATTCTAAATTGGTAGTTTCCTGCTATTCCCGTTGAATAAGTAAATGGAGAGCCTGTGGCTCCTAAACCACTATAAGCTCCTCCATTAATGGATACAGCGTAAGTAAATGGTGCTACTCCGCCAGAAATAGTTCCGGTAATTACGGCATTTGGTGATGCTGTACAATCTAAATCTTTGGTTAAAACTGTATTTAAAGATATTGGAGGTAATGGTGCGATTGTAAAAGACTCACTATATACGCAATCATTAGCATCTTTCACTTGAAACGTATAGGTTCTTGGTGATAATCCTGTAAATATGTTTGAAGTTTGATATGCTGTGGCAAAAGCTACAGGTGCTGTTATTCGATATTCTAATGCACCGGTACCACCGGTCGTTGTGATGGTTACATCAGATGTATTTGTAGGACATGTTAATGGTGTATTACTAAATGTTAAATCCGTTGGAGGATCTAGCGGATCAATAATTATAGGAGCTGTAATAAATGTACAGCCACTGGCATCTCTTATTGTTACTGCATAAGTCCCGTTTGTTAATCCTGAGAACGTTAATCCAGCTTGAAAATTAATACCATTCAAACTATATGTATAAGGCGCAGTACCTCCAGAAACACCCGAAACGGTAATGGTTCCGTTACTAATACAAGTATATGGTGTTGTTAATGTGGCTGTTCCAGTAATTGCAGGCGGTACAGTAATTGTAATTGGTTGTGGAGTAGTTAAACATACATCCGCACCATAAGTGTATTGAACAACAACATCATAATTTCCTGATGCAAGTCCCGAAAATACAGATGAATTATAAAATGTAACGCCATTATCTATGCTGTATTGCAAGCTGTTACCATGGGCATTCGTTACATTTATTGTAATGGTTCCGTTGGCATTGGCATCTGTACATACTACATCAGTTTTAGAAATATTAAAATCTGGTTCAGGAATTGCATTTACAGTAATCGATGTAGTCGCAGAACAGTTATTAGAATCTACAACCGTTATGTTATACACGCCAGCCGTAGTTACCGTAATTATCGGGGTTGATTGAAAAACCGTGGTACTATTAACAAAATAATAATAAGGTGGCGTTCCTCCAGTAGGATATACTGTAATTTCACCATCGGTACACGTTAATGGTTTTGTAATTGCAGAAGTAGCCGTTAAAACTGGTGGATTAATTATTACAATATTTTCAGAATAAGTACACCCATCTTCGGTTGAAACATTTACTGTATAATTGCCTGGATTTAAATTAGCAAAAGTATAATCACTAGCTATAATAGGTCCTACACTATTAATTAATGTTGCCCCTTGGTAAATGGAATAAAAATATTGAGGACGCACATTGTTGGCCGATACCTTTATACTCCCTTTCTCACTGTTACAATATGGCTGTGTAATAACAGTTGAAACGGTAAAGTATCTTTCTCTTATTTGAACATCAGGTGCGGAGAATATACAAGGATTTGGCGATACACCTATTTGTCTTACATATATAGAATAAACATTTGGTGTTGCAATAGCGAATATATTACTAGCCTGATAATTCACACCATCAATACTATACTCATAACCACTTGGTACACCACCTACTACTATTTCTCCAGGTGTTGCACAAATAATATCTCTTGAAGTAACTGTTGGAATTAACAAATTTGTATAGACGTTGAAATAAAATTGATTAAAACAACCTCCTGTATAATTTAGGGTCAATCTATATTGACCAGCAGTATCTGCCATATAATTAGGTCCAGTTTGTACCTGACTCCAGGTACAAGAGACATTTTCATTAGCACAATTCGTATTTGCTACAGCAGCACAACTACCTTCATTCAATTTTTCCCATATCATAGATGATGTATCCGTGATGTTTGTTTGAATAAAGCGCGAATCATTAGCACCACATAAATATATATTAGGCAATGATTTTCCGTTATTCGGACAAGTAACAACCTCATCTGCAAAAGGTATAACAGGATTCGATACACCAGCTCCATAAGTAATAACATTGAAAACTTGATCGATGGATTGACAAGGTGCCGTTGCGGTATTATGAACATAATAAGTACCAGGCGAAGTAACCGTGAGAGTTCTTGTTGTTCCTATTACAGGCGTTCCGGAAGGGCTTGTTGACCATGAATATTCATCATAACCATTACCTGCACTTAATAACACACTTGAACCACATAAAATGACATCTTCATTAAATGCACAATTAATATCGGCTAAAAAATTTGTTGCTCCCGGAGTTATTAAACACCCTGTATTTGTACTAAAACTTGGATCGTCTGAAATAGTAAATGTCGGGTTAATAGTTCCTTTATAGGTTGCATACGCTTGGTTATTAATAGTATTTGAACATGCATCATTTAATAAACTACAAGCTGCGACAACCGTAACACGAAAACGTATTTCTAAAACAGGGTCATTTTCTTCAACAACAGATCTGTCTACTCTAAAAACAATTTCTCTGGTTGCGGCATTATAACTATCTACATTAACTCCTGTAGGTAATGAAATAATATCCGCAGGATAATTAAAGACTATGTTAATTGGTAAAACATCTCGAATGGTAAGATCTGTAGCATCATCGTTACCCGTATTTTGAAAACCAATAACATAATTTAATTGATCACCAAGACTTACTAACTGGCCACCAATGTTATTACCAGCCATATCTTCCACTATTTTAGTAAGCACTATTTTGGGTGCTATAATTTCAATAGCAAAAGCACTAAAATAATAGTAATAAATATCTAAATTACTTCCCAGACTAATGGTAGCGGTTGTTGCCCCATTGGCAATTACGGAGTTTCCTGCATTAGGTATATTAATAATACCGGCATCAAAACCTAGGGTGTTTGAACCATTGGGGTTTCTGGCGGTAAAGATTTCTGGTGTATTTGTTATAGGATCAATAATTGAAACGGTACTGTTAAAAAAATTATTTCCAGGACGAATAACTGTACCCGCATTATTTGTAGCACTCATGGTAGTTCCATTAAGTCTTAAATAATCTCCGGTATAACTCCTATCGCCTTCTATAGTACTAAACGCAAATTTTGCACGAACGGGTCCTACAGGTATAGTTTTAAAACCTGAAACCGGGAATGTTTCGTTTATGGTACTTGTTATTTTCGTAAAACCATCAAAGGAGGTTATATATTTACTAGGTAAAAGTGGGTCTTCGTAAACAACAAAAAGAGACCAACCAGCAGAAAGTCCTTCTGAATTGGGTCTTGGGCCTACTAAAGAAGATATATTAGCAACTGAATATGTCCCTTCCGGATCTGGTAACGCCGTAAGTAAACTTGTTACATCATGGTAATACGCAAACGAATTGGAATTATTATTTGTTGCTGCATTCTGATAATATATTTGGGTACCAGTGATATCTAAATAACTACCTCCAGGTATTTTAAATTTAATATTGGAAATTGGATCAGCACCCTTAACAACAGAACTCCAGTACAAACCAGCATAAACAATTTTGTAACAGTTTACATCGTTTGGTACATCTAAATCGGCGCTACTTGAATTGAATGTACTTGCGTCTCCATCAATATCGACATGAACGGCAGCATTAATTCTATCGTTTGTGTCAGTTCCGTTATAAGGATCTGAAACATGAATACCAACGTTACTGTTTCCAATTAATAGGATATCCCCTTTAATCGCCTGATCATATCTCGGATTAAACGGAACAAGATTTTGTGCATAGAATTGACAACCCGTTAAGAGTATCAAGACTGTAAATAGAATTTTTAAGTAGGTAGTTTTGTCCATAGTAACTATTTTTAGTATTTCTTTTAACTTGGGGCTGAAAAACGAAATAGCACTCTTTAATTATTATTTCATATTTATACGTAATTTATTACACTTTGAACCGTTTGTCTAATAACAAGGTTTTTAAACGTTATAAATATCGGTAAATTTTTTGAGATAAGGAATATAGTATCGAGATATTTAATGTATTGCTTACATATTATCGATATAATATTACACTTTATCGTGAATATATATTTTTATTAGTATTTTATGAATCTCTTTTAGTTAACCAAAATCTGAAACTAGAAAGCAGAAAAAAGGTTCTCAATTTTGAGAACCTTTTTACATATACTAATTAGAATAAAATCTATTATTAATTTTCTATTTTAACCATTGACATTTTACCATTATACGGTAGACTTCCTTGCGCCTGTAGTGCTCTTTGAGCTGTTTCTATATCATCAAATTTTTCGTAATATATATAGTACTTACTTGTATTAACATCGTAAAAGAAATTAATATTTTTCTGTCCAGCAGCTACAGCTTTGGTTATAAACTCATCACGTTTAGCAACATCACTATGTACGGCAATGGCAATATAATATCCTTTTTCAACATTTTTAACATCTTTTAATATTTGGATGCTACTAGTTCTTGCTTCACCAGAATCAAAATCACCTTCTCTTAATGGAGTTGAACTTAATGGCGTATTTTGTTTAATTACGTTCAATGCTATTTGATCTTTATTATATCTATCTTGTTCATTATCATAAAGTGCACGTCTAATTCGTCTATTTCGTTCAATTTCTGTAGCTTTATTAATCACAGCTAATTCAGACACTAAACTCTCTTTTGCACGAATTGTTTTCGATTTTTGTTTCTTGATAATTTCAATTTCATCTAAATAAATCATTCTTATATTATCTTCTGAATCAGAATTATTTTTTGCTTTTTCTTTATAAAGTCTTTCGAGTTCAGCAATTCGTAAATTTTGATCTCTAATAACATTATCAATTTCAGCTTTTAAAGCTTCTAAAGCTAAATTTTCTGCTGTTATACTTTTAAAAGCTCTTGGTTTTGTAATAATACCTTTTTCACTTAAGTCATTCTCTTCTTTTAATTCCTTAAGATCTTGCTTTTTAACGTCGACAGTTTCAATTAATTTTAACAATAATTTGTCATGCTCCAGTTTAGAATCTTTTGAAATTTCATTTTTATCAAAAACCTCATTAGTATTATTAGCAATTGGTTTAGCTTGTTCTGCTGCTAATTTCGCCTTAGCATCTGCTTCAGCTTTGGCTTTGGCATCAGCCGCTAGTTTTAGTCTGGCATCCTCTTCTGCTTTGGCTTTAGCGTCTGCTACTGCTTTTAATCTGGCATCCTCTTCTGCTTTTGCTTTAGCTTGATCTGCTGCTAATTTTGCTTTAGCGTCTGCATCTGCTTTGGCTTTAGCATCGGCCGCTAATTTTAATCTGGCATCCTCTTCTGCTTTTGCTTTAGCTTGATCGGCGGCTAATTTAGCTTTAGCGTCTGCATCTGCTTTGGCTTTAGCATCGGCCGCTAATTTTAGTCTGGCATCCTCTTCTGCTTTTGCTTTAGCTTGATCGGCGGCTAATTTAGCTTTAGCGTCTGCATCTGCTTTGGCTTTAGCATCGGCCGCTAATTTTAGTCTGGCATCCTCTTCTGCTTTTGCTTTAGCTTGATCGGCGGCTAATTTAGCTTTAGCGTCTGCATCGGCTTTGGCTTTAGCATCGGCCGCTAATTTTAATCTGGCATCCTCTGCTGCTTTGACCTTAGCTTGTTCAGTTGCTAATTTCGCTTTTGCTTCTGCGTCCGCTTTTGCTTTAGCATCTGAAGCTAATTTTGCCTTAGCTGCCGCATCAGCATTAGCTTTAGCGTCTGCATCCGCTTTCGCTTTAGCTTGTTCTGAAGTTAATTTCGCTTTAGCATCTGTATCTGCTTTGGCCTTAGCTACTGCGTCTGCCATGGCTTTAGCGTCTTCTACTACTTTTAATCGTGCATCCTGTTCTGATTTAGCTTTTGCTTGTTCTGCAGCTATTTTTGCATTAGTTTCAGGTTTTACTTCAGTATTTTTTGGTTTTGCTACAATACGATCAATTTTTGTAACTGGTTTAATTAATGCGCCTTCTTCGCTATCATCACGACTATATATTAATCGCTCGTTTTTATTAAACTTATATGCCAAAGTAAATTCATGAGAGTTTCCAAATCCCGATAAATCACCTATAGATTTTTCAAAATTATACTCTATCGCAATTTGTTCAGTAATATTAATACCTATTCCAGCTGAAGCTCCATAAATTGAATTATAGCCAACTTGTGTCCACATTCCTTTTGGAATAGTTAACATGGCAATTCCTGATACGGTAGTATTCTCTTTACTAAATTCTGAACGAACTAAAGCCGAAAATTTACTCTCATCTAAAAATCCGCCACTATTAAGATAGCCGGTGTACATTACATGGGCTTGTATATTTTGTTGGGGATTGTCATTTACAATTTCAGAAGTTGTTAAATTATACAATACAAGATTGTTAATAGACACCCCAAAATCAAGATATGCTGTTCCGTAGTTTAGACCAGGCGTGATAGTAATTATAGAATTTGAAGTAATGTTATCTAAAGACGGGTCTGGAAAATTTGTGACTACATCTCCTTCTTTTATACCACTTTTATAAAACCCTAAATTTAAACCAAAAGTTAAATTGCTGTCTCTGTCTAGAACCGCATTTTGAGCATAATTAATCACTCCTCCAAAAGTTGTAAGTACTCCATAATTTTGTTGAAATAAACCAATACCAATCCCAGAATTTTCTCTAAATCTTCCTGAATAACTAAATAAGTAGGTTTGCGGAGCATTTTCAAATTGCATCCATTGTCTTTTATTAGTAAAACTTATATATTTATTTTGTTCTCTTACAAAACTAAAAGTAGGATTGATAGCATATTTATTAAACTTTAAAGAATTTCTAACAGGTAAGTCTAACGCCACAACTCCATCTTCTTGCGAATAAAGAAACGGTGTAATTAATAATATTAAAACGATATGTAAATGAGAGATTTTCATATTATTTGACAACTGTAATGGAGCCTTTTTTTGTTGTGTTATTTTGTGTTGTAATGATATAATAATAAACAGGATTTATACTTTTAAAATCTATTTGGTTTTCTGGCCAATTGTTTTGATAATTGTTGGTACGATGTACAACTTCACCTCTGGAATTCATTATTATCACTTCAGTATTAGTTCCACTAACATATACTTTAGGAATAATCCATGTGTCATTTATTCCATCGTTATTTGGGCTAATTAAGTTTGGTATTTTGTCAACATCTGGAAATGGTTCATACAATACCAATGTAAAAAGAAACTCATTAGATGATACACAACCTGTTGTTTGAGTAATAACCACTTTATAATCTCCAAACTCTGTTGCTTCGTAGGTATTACTTGTTGCTCCCGGAATTATTGTGTCATCTACATACCACGTAAAGTCAGGACTAGTTGCATCTGTAGTTACGGTAGCAATTAAACTTTCACCCTCTTGTATGTTATTAATATCAGATACATCAATACTGCTGCTAAATCCATTATTTTGAAGGTCTAAGGAACCAGTAGCAACACAGTTGCCTAAATTTACCGTAACCGAATACAAACCGGAATCATTTGTTATGTAAGTCTGACTTGTAGCACCAGTAATAAGAGTGCCCTCTTTATACCATTGATAGCTACTGCCATTTATACAATTTAATGTTGTTGGTCCGTCGCCCGCACAATAAGGATTTCCTAAACTGGAAGTAATAGTAGTAGTAGGTTCTCCGGATGCTAAACTAACGGCTACTCTATTGGAGTATGAATCTGAAGTACAAGTACCGTAATTTGTTTTAACAAAATAAGTACCCGGTTGATTTACCGATAAAGTAGAACCAGATGCCACAAATTCAGACGTTGTTGGACTTGTTTCTTTATACCAGTTAAATGTAAGTGAAGGGTATTTAAGTGGTGAATCATTTGTTCCTGTTCCTGGGTTATCTATGGTTAGTAAATAACTGCTACCAGAACAATACACGCCTGTAGAAACTAAATTATTAATTGAGAACGGTGAATCTTGAATTTTATAATATGCAGGAAAGGCAACAGAACTACCACTTGTTGCAGCAGGAGATGTGCTTTTTACTCTTACTCTATAAGCCTCTCCTCCAGTAGTTTGCGGCAAAGAAAATGCTAAGGTTGCAGGTGAAAGGGTAACCGACTCCAGCTGGAGATGTATATACAGTTGTTGCGCTGGCAAAACTCCCAGTTGCATCAGATAAGTTCAATTTTAAACTGATTTGTTGCATTTAATGATGAAGTCGGCGAAAAAGTAAATGTTACATTATAGGTATTAAAAGTAGAACTCGCACAAGCTTGTGTAAATCCCAAACTTGGAGTACCAATAACTATTTGAGCATATAAACTATTTGTAAAAAATATAATACCAAGAATTATGATTGTAAACTTTCTCATTGAATATTTTATTTTCATTAATAAATAAATCTTCTTGAAATAAATTTAATTTTTAATAAACTAATTTTAAATTATCTGTTTTTATTTAATTCTTGCTTTAATCCCGATTAATATCATTAGCTGCTGCAGCAATTATTTTATTAATTCGCAATCTAAAATCTGGTCTTCTTTCATTCTGAAAATCAATAAATGTTTCAGCATTACTACTTTTAGAATACACGTTAAAAAAGGAACTATTTCCATACCAGTTTTCTAAATCTACGTTATTGGAATCATTTTCAACAAAAATGTTTCCTTACAATTATTAAAATACATAGAATTAAATTTAATTTTTTCTAAATTTTCTTCATTTAAATTAATTTTATTATCTAAAATTACAGCCGGATTAAAACCAGAAATAACACTTGTGTTCATTTCAAATAAAGTATTTTGACCAACATAAACAGCCTCTTTTACCAAGCCCATTTGCATATCTGAGTTTTAGATTTTTACTTTCATTTAATAATGTAATATTTTGAGCAATTACCGATGTTCCGTTTTTCGTAAAATCTACCTCTTCTCTTTTATCGAATGCAAGTACTTGAATACATCTTGATCCATTTCTGCTTGATATGTATGGAGATCTTACAGCTAGTGAATTAGTTAACTGACTTTGTGTTCCGAAATTAAATTTAAAATCGTTATAGTTTGATCTATATGAAACTGCTTTTTCTAAATTAACTGCACCACCCCAAACCTCAAAAGAATTCTCCAGCACAATAACTTACCATAATATTTTCGAATACGGTCTTGTTACCTACTGCAGCAAGAAATAAACCACTAAAATTTCCTCCAGATTTTAATCTTTTTCCAGCATATTCAATTCTAACATATCTTAAAATTCCAGAACTACAATTTGGATCTTTTCCACCATAATTTGTATGTGCATAAGATGCCAAGTTCTAAATTTGCATGATAGGATGCCACAGAACCATTTCCAAATTTATTAGTCGGGGCATCACCAAGCAAAAATAAGCCTCCCCAATCACCGGCTCGTTTAACACTTCTATTAGAAGTAAAAACAATAGGGTCTGTTTCTTGACCATCCGCAATAATTGTGGCACCTTTTGTAATAGTAAGAGATCCTTTAGACTCATAATCTCCAATAATGACAGTTCCAGGTTCTATGGTAAGTGTTGCGTAATTGGTTACAAATACACTACCCATTAAAAGGTAAACATGTCTCTTTAATAATTTTGTGTCTTTAGAAATATTACCCGTTAATATCTGGGTAGCTTCACCATAACTTACACGACTCGGATTAAATTCTGTCCAATTATTAAGCCAATTATTGGTGCCAACAATTCCCTTTTCTTGTTGAGCTGATATATTTCCTATTATAAATAGGAATAGAAATACCCGTACTAATTGAGTAAAGTTTTTCATGATGTAAAAATTAAATGTTAATATTCTGTCATATAACGCTCAAATCTAGAATTAAATTCCATCAAATGCAAATATATTCGACGAAATACATCTTTTTAAACAATTATACTACTTTGTTTTTAATATTGAAGTATAGTTTTAATTAAAACTTCCTTCGTAAATATTTGAAAAAAAATAATTCCAATAAATAAATGACATGAACATATCCTATTCCATATATGCTTTAAATTCATTGAATAATTTTTAATTCAAATTAATTGAATTCACTATAAATGTAGAGGGATTTCATAGTTTCTTCATAGAATAAAATAGCTGCTACTAAATTGCGTTTATCTGAATAAGGCAACATTTTTTCCTGAAATTCAATTGTAGATTTAAGAAATGAATCTGTACTATCAAACTGGTTTTCCAGCGCTTTATCATTATCTTTAGTGTCCGGAATACCTAAATCTTTCATGGTAACTCCAGGCATTCTGGCAAATGCTATATAGGGTAATGTTTTAATTAAAATATCTATACGCTCTATATAAAGGTTTAATAATTCACCTTTTTGCATATTTTCCAATTCGTATTTATCGTGGTATTTTTTTATTGCTACTTTAGAACTTATAATGCTCTTGGTTTCATTCGATTTTTGAGAGAAACTGACATTTGAAATTAATAAAAAGCAAATACTGAGAAAAATAATTCGTATTTTCATGTCATAGATTTAGGGGTTATACGGCAAATTTATGTAATTAAACGAGAAAAACAAGCGTTTTATCGTATTTTTTACATTATTTTAAAATATTTTAAATTTTATATAAGTTTTTTATTACAAATCTAACATTATTTTATATTAAATGTTGAATTTGATAAAATGTACTTATATAAAAGGATTATTCAAACTCCGTGCCAATATTTGTTTGCATGTAGAAATACAGACGCTGTTTTACTCTGAAATCAAAATAAAATATCGAATATTAAAGCTAAATTACTAACATTACTAAATATTTTAATACAATTAGATAATTGCCAATATTTATTAATAAATAACTAGACTTACAGTAATGTATTGAGTAAAAGAGGTGAAAATTGTTTTGACTTATGAGATGCTTTATTGTAATTTACTTCCCGATACAGAAATTAGCAAAAATATTACCCAATAAATCATCGTTAGTAATTTCTCCAGTAATTTCACCAAAATGGTATAGGGCTTGCCGAATATCAATAGCCAATAAATCGCCCGATAAACCAGATTCTAAACCGTGCTTTACTTTTTCGATTTCTTCCAATGCTTTTAATAATGAATCGTAATGACTTGAATTTGTGACAATGGTATCATTATTTCTTAAAGCACCTGTATTTACAAAACTTAAGAGTTTGTCTTTTAAATCTTCAACTCCAATTCCTTTTTTTGCAGATAAAAAATGAATATTGTGGAATTTCCGTTTGTAATGAATTCTATTTGATTATCATCTAATTTATCAACTTTATTAGCAACAATCAATAAAGGTTTTAATGGATATTTATTTTTAATTTTTTCAATTTCAATTTTAAATGAATTGATAAAAACGTCTTCTTTAAAATTTAAACTATCGGCAAGAAAAACAACCACTTGTGCTTGGTCAATTTTTTCAAAGGTTTTTTTAATTCCAATACTTTCAACAACATCTTTAGTTTCTCTAATTCCAGCGGTATCAATAAATCTAAAACCAATCCCTCCTATGGAAATTTCATCTTCAATGGTATCTCGTGTTGTTCCTGCAATGTCTGAAACAATGGCGCGTTCTTCATTTAAAAGCGCATTTAAAAGTGTCGATTTCCCCACATTTGGTTCACCCACAATAGCAACAGGAATTCCGTTTTTAATCACATTACCAACTGCAAACGAATCTATTAAACGTTTTAAAACAAATATAATTCGTTCTACTAATTCCTTAAATTGTGTTCTATCTGCAAATTCAACATCTTCTTCTGCAAAATCTAATTCCAACTCAATTAAAGAAGCAAAATTTAAAAGTTCTTCACGAAGTTTGGCTATTTCAGATGAAAAACCACCACGCATTTGTTGCATGGCAATTTGATGCGATGCTTCATTATCGCTAGAAATTAAATCGGCAACAGCTTCTGCCTGACTTAAATCTAATTTTCCATTTAAAAAAGCGCGTAATGTAAATTCACCTGCAGTTGCCATTCGGCATCCTTTCCGAAGAAATAATTGAATAATTTCTTGTTGAATATAATTTGAACCATGACAAGAAATTTCAACAACATTTTCACCCGTATAAGAATTTGGGTTTTTAAAAACCGAAACCAAAACTTCATCAATGGTTTTATTACCATCTATAATATGACCTAAATGAATGGTATGTGTTTTTTGGACACTAAGTGTCTTTTGTTTTTTTATAGATTTAAAACAACTGTCTGCAATAGAAATGGCATCTTTCCCAGACAAACGAATAACCGCAATAGCACCTGCTCCAGATGGTGTTGCTAATGCTACTATGGTATCTTGATGAATCATGAATTAATTTAAGTAAATACCGTCTGGTTTAATCTCAATTTGTTTTTGTTTGTATAAAGAACCAACAGCTTTCTTAAAATTCTTTTTACTCATTTGAAGCGCCTCTTTAATTTCTTCTGGACTCGATTTATCTGTTAGATTTAAAAAACCACTATTATCATGAAGTTCATGCAAAATACGATCTGCATTTGGCTCTATATTTCTATAGCCAATTTGACCAAGAGTAATATCTAATTTATTTCCTGGACGTATTTTTTTTACAATGCCTTTTAATTTATCACCAACACTTAAATCTGTAAAAATACTGTCCTTATAAATTAAACCCATATGTGTTTTGTTTACAATAACATTCATACCAATATCTGATGGATGTGACACAATTAAATCTACTTCATCAAACTCGCTAACAGTAAGTACTTTATTATCTAAAAAACTATTGGTTTTACTTGAAGCCACTAACCTATCGGTTTTTTCATCTAAATAACAATACACCAAATACCAACCTTTTGGTTTCATTTTAAATGCCTGCTCTTTAAACGGACAAAATAATTCTTTAACTAATCCCCAATCTAAAAAGGCACCATATTCAGTAACGTCATTACAACGTAATAAGGCAAATTCACCAACCTTAATATATGGCATATCAGTGGTTGCAACAGGTCGTTCTTCGTTATCTAAATATACAAAAACGTCTAGTTTATCCCAAATTTTAAAAGATTCTGGCACATATCTATTCGGTAATAAAACCTCATTATCATCTTCATCTACTAAATAAGCTCCATGATCTGTTTCACGAAGTATTTCTAATGTATTAACTTGCCCTAATTTTTATCATGCCACAAAGGTAATAATATTCATCATAGTTTTTTTAATTAAATACATTTGGGCGTTACCCCTATTGGGGTCGGGCTTTACCTTACAAGTCCTCGCTCCTGCGTCGCTGTGGGCTTTTCAGTACTAATCCCTAACGCAGCATATTTAGCAAAAAAAGTATCTAATTCACTATTTATCATATTAATAGAGACATACTTCTATTAAAAATTCAAAAAAAAAGCGTTACAATATTAATTGCAACGCTTTATAATTATTTAAACTCTTATTAATTTAATAAACAGATTCTTTTTTAAAATGTTTAGTTAACAAATAATAAACTACCGCTCTGTATTTATTACGGTTAGATTTACCATATTGCTCAATAACAGCATCTAATTCCTTTATCTAAATCTGCACTGTCTTTTAATCCTAATTTTTTAATTAAGAAATTGTTTTTAACAGTTGCTAATTCAGATTCATCTGATCCAGAAACTGTTGCAGCATCTGCATTATAAATTGATGGACCACAACCAATTGTTACTTTAGTTAATAAATCCATGTCTGCTGTTAACACCGCATTTTTCTTTTAAATCTGCAGCATACTTTGCAATAAGTTCATCACGTTTACTCATAATAAATTGTTGTTTTAATGTGTTTATAAATTATTTTAATAGATTAACTGTTTAAAGATAGCTATTTTTTAGACACAATTAAGTAATAGAAAGTCACAATTTTATTTTATAAATTCAAAATAATTTAAGAAGCACTTCATCATTAATATCCTTAGGTGTAAAAATTTCTAATAGCTTTGGGCTATCGTCTTCTATAAAAAAATCTTTTAGAGCATATTCTAATCCTTCTGTCTTTGCAAACACTTTCATATGCAAAACCATACATTTTGCATAAATGTCTTGCATCTAAATGATGTGTTGTTTCAAAATAGGTTTCAAAATTTTCTGTGTTTTTATGTCCTGGAAGAATTCTAAAAATACCACCTCCTTGATTATTTATAACTATAATTCTAAAGTTTTTAGGAATGTAATTATTCCATAAAGCATTACTATCGTATAAAAAGCTTAAATCGCCCGTTATTAAAGTTGTTGGTTTTTCGTGAACCACAGCGCATCCAATGGCCGTAGAAGTGCTTCCATCAATTCCACTGGTACCTCTGTTACAAAATACTTTATGCGTTTTATTTATATTAAACAATTGGGTATATCGAATGGCAGAACTATTTCCAATTTGCAGATATATGATTATTAGGAATATTTTTTAATAAAATATCAAACACTTTTAAATCGCAAAAAGGAATATCTTTTAAATACTCAGCATGTTTTTTTAATCGGTGTTGTTTTACGGTTTTCCAAGTAGCATTATAATTACTTTTAACATAATGTGTTATTTTTGGCAAAAATGCTTTAAAAAACTCATTTGGAGCCATATCAATATGATTGGTTAAACAGAAAAACGTATCGTTAGCCATTTTTTCATCAATATGCCAATGATATTTTGGTTGATATTTTCTTAAAAATACTTTTATTTTTTTTGAAACTACCAAACCACCAAAAGTTAATAAAATTTCGGGTTGTAAGTGCTTTCTTTTCTTCTTCGGTTAAAGGTGCAATAATTTGATCTATTGATGGGAAAAAGCTATCATGATATAAATTTGAAGTCGATTCAGTAAATACCACAACACTGTCATCATCAGCCAATTCATTAAGCCATTTCTTTTCAATTTGATTTGGTTGATTAACACCAACTAAAATCATTTTTTTAGACGCAGAGTTCCAATCTTCCAAACATGTATTAAGCAAGTATTCTTCAATAGGTTTGCTTTTTACTACTGGTTTTTTTGCTTTTGGTGTCACTTTTAACTTATCTACTGTAACATAAAGTGGTTCATCAAAAGGAATATTAATATGTACTGGTCCTTTTTTTAACAAAGCAAAATTTAGAGCTTCATTAATTTCTTCTTCATTATGCGTTTGTATATCTTTTTGTAATCCTAAAAACCTTTCAAATTTATCTTCCAAATTTTTAAACATCGGTAAATCTTCATTTGCCGGAATATTCTTTTCATCTTTTAAATCTAATTTAAGATTTACAGAATATAAAATATGATTGTCGAAAATATTATTTTGGTTAATTGTTTGTCCGTCCCCTATTCCAATTAAATGCTTAGGTCTGTCTGCCGACACAACCACTAACGGAATATCGCTATAAAAAGCTTCAGCAACCGCTGGGTAATAATTTAACAAAGCACTACCCGAAGTACAAACTACGGCTGTAGGTTCTTGTATTTGTTGTGCAATTCCTAAAGCAAAAAAAGCAGCACAACGCTCATCAACAATACTATAACATTTAAAATAGGGATTATTAGTAAATCCTAATGTTAATGGCGCATTTCTACTTCCTGGAGAAATAACGATGTGCTTTATGCCATTGGCTTTAAAAAACTCAATTACAGTTTGAGCAAGCGGTATTTTCGGATAAATCATAAAAATAAAATAATATGTAAATGTAATAAATAGGCCTTAAAAAAATATAATTACAACACTTTTTTAATAACTAATGATTTTGATACAGTTTCGTCCCATTCAGCCTCTGGGTTTGAATTTGTTGTAATGCCGCCACCAATATAAATAATAGCTTTTGAATCTTTTAACTGCATACAGCGCAAATTAACATATAATTGCGTGCTTTTTTTAGATATAGTATATGCCCTATTTTCTATATTTCGTTTACTTGTTCTAGGCGCCACGGTGGTTTTAACATTTAATTCACCTAAAAAACCTGTATAATACGCTCTGTTGTAATTTTCGTGCTGCAAAATAAATTCTTTTGCTACTAATTTTGGATATCCACATACTGCAGGTGTTGGATGCAATGCAGAAATTAGTTGTTTTATAGTTGAATTTGTTTTTAATTGAGCAGAAATCATAGTTTTTAAATGTAATAAATTTCCAGCTTTTACAGTTTCAATTTCAGAAATATTAAAAGTATCAACCAAGGGGTTTAAATTTTCAACAATAAAATCAGTTACAATTTTTTGCTCTAATTGTTCTTTTTCGTCCCACGCAACATCCAGTGTTCCTTGAAACTCTTTAGTACCTGCCAAAGCCATAATTGAAAATGTATTCCCGTTAATTTTCATAAGGGTTTCGGGTGTCGCACCTAACCACAATCCTACTTTCGGGTGAAACCAGCAATAAACAAAGGCTAAATTATAATTATTTAATAATTTTTTAAAAATTATAATTGGATCGGAGTCTTTAAGTTTCACTGATTCTTGACGAGACAAGACCACTTTTTTAAGAGCATCTGTGTTAATTGCTTCTATACCTTTATTTACTAAATTAATATGATATTGTTGAGCTTCTGACGATAAGCTGTCAATAGACTTATTTTTACTTTCCACTTGCGGAACAACGTAATTAACCGTTAATACCGTAGCACTATCTAAAGGAAAAATAACAGAATCCTTGGAATCATCGAAAGGAGCAAAAACAAATCCGGTCTCAGTAAAATCTTTTACAAAAGATAAATCAGCGTTTTGCTGTAATTGGCCTTTAACTTGACTTTCACGCGGTTTTCTATAAACAACAAAAGGTAATTGGGCTTTGTATTGGGTTTCAATACTCTTAAAAAAATCTTCCAAATTTATTAACTATTGTTTTTTTGGTAATGAAATAGTGGTGAGTTTACATACCGAGATTAAATTATTAGCCTCGTCGGTAATTTTAATATCTAACAATTGAGTCGTTCTACCTTTATGAATAAATGTGGCTTTGGCATAAACATACCCCTCTTTTATGCTTTTCAAGTGATTTGCAGTAATTTCAATGCCACGTACAAAAAACTTTTCGGTATCTATAAATACATGCGAAGCAAAACTTCCAACACTCTCTGCTAACGCTACTGATGCGCCACCATGTAAAACCCCGTCTGGTTGATGTACTTTAGAGGTTACCGGCATTCTAGCAACTAAAAAATCATGACCATAATCTATAATTTCAATGTTTAATGTTTCCATTAATGTATTCTTACTTGCAGCATTCGCTTTGGCGATAACAGTTTCTTTAGTTAATTGCATAGAAATAATGTATTTTTAAACTCATCATGTAAAAGTACAAAATGCCTAGGTAACAGATATAAAAAATCAGGCTCAATTTAATAGTCTTCAACTTTAAATGTTATTACAAATTATGCGAGTACCAACTTTAGAAAACGAGCGCGTAAAACTTACTTTGTTAGATTTAAGTAATTATAAACACCTTAGCGAAATAGCACACCAACCTAATTTAGTTCAATACTCCCCAAGCAAAATTGATACAGAGGACGATTTAAAAGCCTATGTACAAAACGCCGTAGATTGCTATTACCAAAAAACGGCTATTCCTTTTATAATTTATGATAAACAAAATAAGATTTATGCCGGTTGTACACGTTTTATGAATATTAATTGGAACTATAAAGTATTAGAAATAGGTTCAACATGGATTGGCAATGAGTTTCAAGGGACTGGATTAAACCTGCATATAAAATATTTAATGTTAGCATATGCTTTTGAGGTTATGAATTTTGAAAAGGTTGAATTTAGAATTGATGAACGGAATATACGTTCCAGAAAAGCGGTAGAGAAAATTGGGGCTTCTTTAGAAGGTATTCTACGTAAAAACGTTTATTTATTAGATGGCTTTAAACGTAATACTTGCTGTTATGGCATTTTGAGGGAAGAATGGGGTGTTAAAAAGTTGAGGTTATAAAAAAATCCCATCCTTCTTCACAAATAATTTCCAACTGGCCTAGATACTTAATGTTCGATTTATTGACAATCAAATTTCAACCAAAACAATCCTCGTTCAACTTTAGCGGCTTTTAGCTCTTTAGTAGCTTGTATTATTCTTTTAAAGTTCTATAATTAAGCGCGGGAATTCATCTGGTTATGCCACTTTTCATGACTTCAATCACCATATCGATGTTTGATACCAAATACATAGATGCTTGAATTACAGGATGTTTAATCTCGAACATCGATGTTAATTTGATGGTTTTCATGTTTATATTTTTTTTATATATAAATCTTTTATTTATTTTTTTTTGTATATTTAATGTTCCCTTAGAAATTTTATTTAATACGGTCTCTCAACATTGTCCTTCAAATAATGATCTGACCTATATATAGTTTGATATGGTATAAATTCAAACTAGAGGGAAATGATTGATCTTAAAAATCCTAATTATTTAAAATTAAAACAAAGTAGTTTATTTAATAAATTACCTGATAAATCTATTAGTGATCTTTTCGAAATAGGCTTTATAGAACAATGGCCAAGAAAAACATGCCATTTTGGTGATAAAAATCTATACAAATTTCATATTATTTTACGCGGAAAAATAAAGGTGTATAATTATAATATAGCCAGCGATAGATATTTTACACTTTATATTCTTAGAGCTAACGACATGTTTGATGTATTAACTCTTATGAATGGCTATACCCATAATATTTATTATGAAACTTTAAACTATGCTGAAGTATTAAGTATTCCAATTAATAAAATGACAAATTGGTTAAATCAAAATCCTATTTTTGTCAAATCTCTTTTAACATTTTCGTTAGATAAAATGAACCATCTAGAAAACTATGTAAAAGAAATTATAATAGATGATACACCCACAAGATTCGCTAAACTTTTATTAAAATACCATAACAAACTAACAAATAAGTTAGAAGTAATTAATAATCTACCCCACGACGAATTAGCTAATTTAATAGGCACAACCCGCGCTGTATTAAATAGACATATCCGTACATTAAAATTAAGTGGTGTCATAAAAACAAATAGAAAAAATATTGAAATTTGTGATATCGATAAGTTGATAAATATCATAAAATCAGGAATCTAAGGTTTTTATGAAATAATTAACTTTAATTCGCACCTAGGTAACTTTCTATACTTATTACAACTACTACCTTTGAGTATTCTCCCGCAATATAATTGTACAATTTTTTTTGATGAATTGATCATTCATCTAATAATTTTAAAATTTATTAATTAATTTAAAATCAAAAAAATGAAAAATTTTGTAATCGGTTTATTAATTTTAGGACTTACCAACCTAACCATTGCGCAGAGTAACCAATTCGCTCAAAATGTCCATTTAGCGGAAGTAACAATCGTACCACGTAATTTAACTTATATAAGCAACGTACTAGATGATAATACGCCTAGACAAATTAAAAATTTAGAAACATCGGTTGCCAGATACGACGTTACTGCACATCCAAATTTTAATGATAGGGATATTGATGCTTTTGAAGTTGTTTTTGAACAACCAAATGCTAGAATTATTGCAACTTATGATAAAAATGGTCAAATTTTGAAATCGTTTGAAAAATTTCAAGATGTTATTTTACCAAAAGATCTTGTTAAAGAAATTATGATGGAATATCCAGGTTGGGAATTTCATTCCGACACTTATTTAGTTAGTTACTATACAGGAAGAGATGTTAAGAAACATTATAAAATTCAACTTATGAAAGATAAGAATAGAGTCAATCTAAAAGTTGATCCTAGTGGTAATATTATATAAACTTTAGATATGTTATTAACTAATTAGCACCGCAAATTTTGCTTTTCAAACAGCAAGATTTGTGGTTTTAATTTTTAAGCTAAAAAGGTTCTTTTATATTCTAAATTTTACTCTATATGCTTTAAAACTGTAGGTTTAATGTTCAATTATCTTAAAATAATATTTATTTAGTCTATTATAATCTTGAATTACTTTCCAAACAACAATGATCCGGCATTCTTCAAATTAAAGCTGAGTTCATTCCAAATAACACCATTAATTAGTGAGACTTTTACCATGATTTATTTGTTCCGATAATAACTGGGTGCAAAAATCTTGAATATATCAAAGTAATTCTGTTTACAAAAATCTTCTCAAAATGATTATTATCATTGTAGGAAATTTATAAATTTAATATTTTGAAGTTATTAATCCTAAATTCATGTATTATGAAAAATTTAATTTTTAGCTTATTATTACTTGGATTAACAACTCAAGTTTATGCACAGATCACTGTATTACCGGAAGTCGCAATTACGGTTAATTACAAATATCTTGACGCTGTAAACTCAGACGATATAGCGGAAGGTATACAAATGTTGCGAGAAGAAGTTGCTTTGTACGATTTAAAAGAATCAGAATTATACAGAGATGAATATGATACCTATTTCGTATCATTTTTTATTCCTGAAGGTAAAATTCTTGCAGCTTACGATAACAATGGTATTTTAATTAGAACTATCGAGAGATTTAAAGATATTAAATTACCAAAAGACGTTCTTAAATCAGTTACAAAAAGATTTCCAGAATGGAGTATTTCTAAAGATATTTACAAAGTAAACTATCACCATGATAAAGGTGTTACCAAAGAAGAATATCGAATAAAACTTGAAAACGGAGATAAAACTGTTGTTGTGAAATTAGCTCCTGGTGGTGATTTTATGTAAAAAATTAGTGTATTCTAAAAAACGCGATAAATATGGTCGCGTTTTTTTTGATTTTATGATCTCAATAACTTGACGGAATGCATTAATTTGTATGTTTTTTGGGTTACTACTACTCTATTTTAAAAAAAATACTGTTAAAATTAAAAATATTAAATTTTATTATGCACGCATAATACCTGAGTATCAATATGTTATGCATGCATAGTATTTTCAAAATAGGTAACACACTGATTTAATGACTTTTATCATGTTTTTATATACTCCTATATAGTAATTTTCACAAATAATTAAACAAATAATGTCATGAAAAAAATAATTTTTGGTCTACTAGTTTTCGGATTTACCATCCAAATGAGTTCACAAGCTATCGAATTAAAAGAAGTTGAAGTAGTTGCTAATTATAATTATATAGAAGCAACAAATACAACAACAGAAGCTTTACCTGTACAAAAAATACAAAGCAAAGTAAGTGACTACAAAGCACAAAACCAGGAGGTTGATACTTATGGTGACGTAGCTTATAGCATTTCATTTTACAATTCTGATGGAAAAATTTTGGCTGATTATAATACTGATGGAAAAATTATAAGAACCACAGAGAAGTATAAAAATGTTAGATTGCCTTTAGAAGTTTTACAAGCTATTGCAACAAAATTTCCTAATTACATGATTTTAGAAGATACTTATCATGTTAGTTATGAAAGTGATAAAGGCATTACCCGCAAAATCTATAAAATAAAACTTTCCAATAACGATAAAGTTTTAAACGTTAAAACTAATCATACCGGTGAATTTATTTAATACTTAATTTATAATAAAAAAAACGCAACCAAATTGGTTGCGTTTTTTTTATAAACTGTATTTTATATTTTATTCTGAGTTGCTTTTATTTGAGAGCATAAAAACAGCTTCATCACAATAAATTTTATAGTTATCCCACAAATAAAATATGTTAGGATTTTTTTTAAAAATACTAGACAAAATGATTACCGTCATTGCGAATTGTTTTGCAAATATTTAATTTCCTTTTGTTAATCCTTAAAAACATATAATTATGAAAAAATTAATTCTAAGTCTATTATTATTGGGTTGGGCTACCCAGATGTTTGCACAAATTACAGAATTACCGGAAGTTGTAATTACGGCTGTTAACTATAAATACCTAAATAGTGTTGATGCAGACGACGTTGCGGAACCAGTAAAATTGCTACAAGAACAGGTGGCACTTTACGACTTAAAAAATTCTGATTTATACAGTGATGAATATGAGTCATATTATGTTACTTTTTTTATCCCAGAAGGTAAAATAGTGGCGGCTTACGATACAGATGGTAAAGTAATTAGAACTATTGAAAAATTCAAAAATATTAAATTACCTGTTGCTGTAAGTCAATCTATATCTAGAAGGTTTCCTAATTGGACGTTGGCTAAAGATGTATACATGGTAAATTATCATAAAGATGCAGGAGTTACAAAAATGCAATATAAGATAAGACTTGAAAATGGTAAAGAATCTTTAAATGTAAAAGTAGATTCAGATGGCAATTTTATGTAAAAAATTATTAAATAAAAAAAAACGCAACCAAATTGGTTGCGTTTTTTTATTATATCCTCTTTATAAGGAATTGTAAATTACTTTACTTCTTCGAAATCTACATCTTCCACATCGCTAGATTCTGGTTGTCCATTTTGACTTCCAGCTTCTGGTCCTGCTTCTCCTCCACCTTGCTGAGCATCTGCTTGTGCTTTGTACATTTCTTCGCTGGCAACTTTCCAAGCTTCGTTTATTTTTTCTAAAGCTGGCTCAATAACAGCAACATCTTTAGTTTCGTAAGCTTTCTTAAGTTCTTCTAATGCTTCTTCAATTGGTTTCTTTTTATCATCAGATAATTTTTCTCCAAATTCTTTTAACTGACTTTCAGTTTGGAAAATCATAGCATCAGCAGCATTTAATTTTTCAGCAGTTTCTCTTGCTTTGGCATCAGATTCTGCATTTGCTTCTGCATCTGCTCTCATTTTCTTGATTTCTTCTTCAGTTAAACCAGAAGATGCTTCAATACGAATATCTTGTGTTTTTCCTGTCGCTTTATCACCAGCAGTTACATGAATAATTCCATTAGCATCAATATCAAAAGTCACTTCAATTTGAGGTGTTCCTCTTCTTGCTGGTGGAATGCCATCTAAGTGAAAACGACCAATCGTTTTGTTATCGGCAGCCATCGCTCTTTCTCCTTGTAATACATGGATTTCAACAGATGGTTGATTATCAGCAGCTGTTGAGAATACTTGCGATTTCTTAGTAGGAATCGTAGTATTAGCCTCAATAAGCTTCGTCATAACATTACCCATAGTTTCAATACCTAATGATAAAGGTGTTACGTCTAATAACAATACATCTTTAACATCTCCAGATAATACCCCTCCTTGAATTCCAGCACCTAATGATACTACTTCATCTGGATTAACACCTTTACTTGGTGCTTTTCCAAAGAATTTCTCAACGGCTGCTTGAACTACAGGAATACGAGTAGATCCACCTACCAATATAACTTCGTCAATATCTTTTATTGTTAAACCTGCTGCTTTTAAAGCTGTTTGACAAGGTGCAATAGTACGTTTTACTAAATCGTCAATTAATTGCTCAAATTTCGAACGTGTTAATGTACGTACTAAATGTTTTGGTCCGCTAGCTGTAGCCGTAACGTAAGGTAAATTAACCTCTGTTTGTGCAGAAGATGATAACTCAATCTTAGCTTTTTCAGCAGCTTCTTTTAAACGCTGTAAAGACATAGGGTCTTTACGTAAATCAATACCTTCATCAGTATTAAATTCTTCTGCTAACCAATCAATAATTTTTTGATCAACATCATCACCACCTAAATGTGTATCTCCATCAGTAGATAATACTTCAAATACACCATCACCTAATTCTAAGATAGATACATCATGTGTTCCTCCACCAAAGTCAAAAACAACAATTTTTTGGTCAATTCCTTTTTTATCTAAACCATAAGCCAATGCCGCAGCAGTAGGCTCGTTTATAATTCTACGTACTTTTAAACCAGCAATTTCTCCAGCTTCTTTAGTTGCTTGACGTTGACTGTCATTAAAGTAAGCAGGAACAGTAATAACTGCTTCTGTAACTGTAGTTCCTAAATAATCTTCAGCAGTTTTCTTCATTTTTTGAAGAATCATAGCCGATAATTCTTGTGGCGTATATAAACGACCATCAATATCTACACGAGGTGTATCATTATCGCCTTTTACAACTTTATAAGGTACACGATCTGCTTCTTTTTTAGATTCAGAAAATTTATTCCCCATAAAACGTTTAATAGAATAAACCGTTTTTGTTGGATTAGTTACTGCTTGTCTTTTTGCTGGGTCACCAACTTTAATTTCGCCGCCTTCAACAAAAGCAATAACCGATGGCGTTGTTCTTTTACCTTCTGCGTTCGGGATTACAACAGGTTCGTTACCCTCCATAACAGAAACGCAAGAGTTGGTTGTTCCTAAATCGATTCCAATAATTTTACTCATAATATTTTTATTTATTGTTTATAGATTTCCGTCTGCACGGAAACTTTGTGTTCTTTTTAAATTCGTTATGTATAAGTCAATGATTATGCCAACACAAATAAACTGACACAGTGTCATATTTATATTTAAACTGGGCGTTACCACAAGGGTCGGGCTATCCGCTACAAGTCCTCGCTCCCCCGAAACGTCGGGGTCGCTGTGGGCATTCCACTCCTATCCCTAACGCACCTGCTCGCAACTACAGTCATAAAACATGAACTAATATTTAATTCTCGACACTTTGCGTCTTTGCGCCTTTGCGTGAATAAACACCTTATATTTGTAAAACAAACTTATTTAGTTTTATGGAGTGTATTTCTGTTTTCGACATGTTAAAAATTGGTGTAGGTCCATCAAGTTCACACACATTAGGCCCATGGCGCGCCGCCGAACGTTGGATAAAGGAATTAAAAGAAGCTAATAAATTTAACAATATCGAAAAAATTTCTATCGATCTTTACGGCTCATTATCTTTAACAGGAAAAGGACATGCCACCGATTATGCCATTATGTTAGGATTAAGTGGCGCAAACCCCGAAACCATACCTACAGAAACCATTGCCTCCGTTATTTCTGAAATTAAAAACAAAAAAACCATTCTTTTTAATGGCGAAATAGAATTGGCATTTAATCCTGAAACAGATATTGTTTTTAATAGAAAGTTTTTACCTTTTCATGCTAATGGCATGCAATTTTCGGCGACTATAAATGGTCGAAAATCAAAGGCTACATATTACTCCATCGGTGGTGGATTTGTGGTGCAAGAAGAACGTAAAGTTTCAAAAGCAAATAAAATAATTTTTTATTGCACCTTTCCATATCCTATAGCGACAGGAAACGAATTATTAAAATATTGCAATCAACTAAATAAATCAATTTCTGAAGTTGTTTTAGAAAACGAAAAATCAATACGACCTATTGAAACCATCGATTTTGAATTGCAACGCATTTGGAATACCATGCTGGAATGCATCTATATTGGTTGCCATACCGAAGGAAATTTACCTGGTGGATTAAATGTAAGACGACGGGCGTACGATACTTACCAAACATTAAAAGGGGATTTACCTTATAACTCACCACAAGAATGGTTTGAAACCATACGAAATACAGAAGTTAAATTTAGACAAATATTAAAATGGGTAAGTTGTTTTGCTTTAGCTGTTAATGAAGTGAATGCGTCTTTAGGACGTGTGGTTACTGCTCCAACAAATGGAAGTGCAGGCGTTATTCCGGCAGTTTTAATGTACTACATGGTTATTGAAAACCATGAAGCAGATTTTAATCATATCAAACAATTCTTATTGGTAGCTGGCGAAATTGGAAGCATCTTTAAAAAAGGAGCTACCATAAGTGCTGCTATGGGTGGTTGTCAAGCCGAAATTGGTGTGTCATCTGCCATGGCTGCCGCTGCGCTTTGTGAACTTATGGGTGGCACACCAGAACAAGTAGTTGTTGCCGCAGAAATTGCCATGGAACATCATTTAGGTTTAACCTGCGACCCTATTGGTGGTTTGGTGCAAATACCGTGTATAGAACGCAATGCTATGGGCGCTATAAAGGCCATAAATGCTGCAGAAATGGCTTTAGATACCGATCCTAAAAACGTAAAAGTACCGCTAGATAAGGTAGTTGCAACCATGTGGGAAACAGCAAAAGACATGAATACTAAATACAAAGAAACTTCTGAAGGTGGATTAGCGGTTGGTGTAAATATGTCGGATTGTTAATTTTTTAGTTACATCCTCGAAACTTTACTACTTTGAATCTTTGCTATATTGTTACTTTGAAACTTTGAAACTTTGAAACTTTGAAACCTAACATATCTACATAATTTATTACTTTTGAATTTTACTAAAATAATAACGAAGAAACATGTCTACAGCAAAAAAGGAATATAAAAGAATTACAGTAAAAACCTTGGTGGATATGAAAGCCAATGGTGAAAAAATATCTATGTTAACTGCCTACGATTATACCATGGCTAAAATAGTAGATGGCGCTGGAGTTGATGTTATTCTTGTAGGTGATTCTGCTAGTAATGTCATGGCGGGTCATGAAACCACGTTGCCGATTACTCTAGACCAAATGATTTATCATGCTTCTTCAGTAATTCGAGCCATAGACCGCTCTTTAATAGTTGTAGATTTACCTTTTGGAAGTTACCAGAGCGACCCTAAAGAAGCCTTACGTTCTGCCATAAGAATTATGAAAGAAAGTGGTGCACACTCTGTTAAAATGGAAGGAGGTCGCGAAATTAAAGAATCTATAAAACGTATTTTAGCTGCTGGAATTCCTGTCATGGGGCATTTAGGCTTAACGCCACAATCTATATATAAATTCGGTACTTATACCGTTCGTGCCAAAGAAGAACAAGAAGCAGAAGATTTAATAAGGGATGCTAAAATGCTGGAACGCATTGGTTGTTTCGGAATTGTCCTTGAAAAAATACCCGCTGCATTAGCTAAAGAAGTTGCTGATAGTGTGAGCATCCCAATTATTGGTATCGGTGCTGGAAATGGTGTAGATGGACAAGTACTCGTTTTACACGATATGTTAGGAATGACGCACGAATTTCATCCGCGATTTCTACGTCGATATATGAATTTATATGAAGACATGACTACGGCAATTTCGCAATATGTGGATGATGTTAAAACACGTGATTTTCCTAATGATAATGAACAGTACTAATAGGCAATAGGCAATAGGCAATAGGCAATAGGCAATAGGCAAAAATATTCGTGAATTAGTGACTGAAAAAATCTTTTCAAATAAAAACAACCTTCAAATCCTTTTTGAGGATAACCACATCATAATTGTAAACAAACGTGTTGGCGATATTGTTCAAGGCGATAAAACGGGCGATAAACCTTTAAGCGAGGTTGTTAAAAGTTATATTAAAGATAAATACAACAAACCTGGAAATGTTTATTTAGGCGTGGTACATCGTTTAGACCGACCAACTACAGGACTCGTTATTTTTGCAAAAACCAGTAAAGTATTACCGCGTTTAAATGCGCTTTTTGTTTCAAAAGATATTAATAAAACGTATTGGGCTGTTGTTAAAAATATGCCACCTAAAACCGAAGACACGCTAATTCATTGGTTAAAAAAGAATCCGAAAAACAATAAGTCTTCTGCATTTATTAAAGAAGTAAAAGACAGCAAAAAAGCCATTCTTCATTATAAATTGTTACAACAATTAGACAATTACTATTTGCTGGAAGTTGATTTAGAAACAGGTAGACACCATCAAATCCGTTCACAATTATCAAGTATAGGTTGCCCAATTAAAGGCGATTTAAAATATGGTTTTGACCGAAGTAATCCAGACGGAGGCATTCATTTACATGCAAGACACATTACTTTTATACATCCGGTAAAAAATGAAAATATCTCAATTACTGCTCCCCTACCAGACGATCCTATTTGGAACGCATGTAATGCTTAAATTTCATATCTTTAATAAAAATATAATGTGAATTCCATCCCAAATATCATTTCGGCTCAAAAAATCTTTTTTAATGCTCAAAAAACCAAGAATGTTTCGAGCAGATTAATGTATTTAAAAGCATTAAAATCTGAAATTATTTCTAAAGAACAAGCTGTTTATGACGCTCTAAAACTTGATTTTAAAAAATCGGAGTTTGAATCATTCATCAGTGAATTTGGAATCGTTATTTCACAGTTAAATCTGGTTATAAAAAACCTAACTAACTGGGTGAAACCTGAAAGTGTAAAATCCAGCATACTAACCTTTCCTTCAAGAGATTATATTTATAAAGACCCTTATGGAAGCATATTAATTATTGCGCCGTGGAACTACCCTTTTCTATTAGCCATAGAGCCTTTAATTATGGCAGTGGCTGCTGGAAACACGGTGGTTTTAAAACCAAGTGAACTTACACAACATACGTCACAATTAATCACAGATATCATTGAAACTGTATTCCCTAAAGAACATGTCATTTCCATTCAAGGCGGCGTAGAAACTTCAACAGAGTTATTAGAGCAAAAATGGGATTATATCTTTTTTACGGGAAGTGTTTCCGTTGGAAAAATTGTAGCACAAGCAGCTGCTAAACATTTAACGCCCGTTACTCTAGAGCTAGGTGGCAAATCACCTTGTATTATTGATGATTCGGTAGATTTAAAACTTACAGCAAGACGAATAGTATGGGGCAAATTTTTAAATGGCGGACAAACTTGTATTGCACCAGATTACATCGTTATTAATTCCAATATCAAAAATGAATTTATTGAAACTTTAAAAACAGAAATCACAAAAGCGTATGGTGAAAAACCGATAGATTCACCTGATTTTCCAAGAATCATAAATTCAAAAAACACACTACGTTTAGCTAATATGCTTAAAAATGAAAACGTTGTTTTTGGTGGCGACATAGACGAAGCACTATGTTATATATCGCCTACTCTTATAGATGAACCATCTTTGGAAAGCGCCGTTATGAGTGAGGAAATATTCGGACCTATTCTTCCAATTTTATCTTATAACACACATGAAGACATCGAACAAATCATATATAATTATGAAAAGCCATTATCGCTTTATGTCTTTTCAAAGAACCAGTCTTTTATTGAAGACATTCTAAATACCTACAGTTTTGGTGGCGGCGTAATTAATGATGTTTTAATACACTTCGGAAACCACAGACTACCTTTTGGTGGCGTTGGAAACAGTGGTATGGGCGCGTATCATGGAAAATTAGGATTTGACACCTTTTCACATAAAAAAGCCATTATTAAACGAGGGAATTGGATTGATCCACCTGTTAGATACGCACCTTATAAAGGAAAATTGAACATTTTGAAAAAAATGTTTAAGTTTTTTAGTTGATAATTCCCGTCATTGCGAGGAAAGTTTGACCGTCGCAATCTCATGAAGTTTCCCGTCATTGCGAGGCACGAAGCAATCTCATCAAATTAACGCATAAGTTTATTGCTTCGTGCCTCGCAATGACGTTTAAAGCGGGTAATTTAATACCAATTGTACGCCTTTTGTTGGTTCCGATGTTAACTCTAAAGTAGCATTTATTAAAGCAGCTCTACTCTTCATATTTATTAAACCTGAGCCTTTTTCTACAACATCAATATCAAAACCTTTACCATCGTCACTGGCCGTAATAATCAAATTATTGGGTTGGTAATTTAAAATAATACTCAGGTTTTTAGCTTCGGAATATTTTACGGAATTAGATAAAAATTCCTGAAGAATTCTAAAAATTATAATTTCGTGTTTTCGGTCTTTAAAACTTACTTTTTCGCCTATAATTTTAAGTTCTGCCGATGTGAACTTCATTTTTTTAAGGCGATTCAATTCATTGGTTATTGATTTTTCAAAACCAATATTAAGTACTACTTCATTATTTAATGTTTTAGAAAGCAAGCGTACTTCGGCCAAACTTTCTTTTAAAGCATCACTAGTATCTTTAAATTTTTCTTTAACATCGTCTGAAACCTCCATTTTTAGAATGCTCAATTGCATACTTGCAAAAGACAGTAACTGCCCCACGTTATCGTGTAATTCCCAGCCTATGTTTTTTAAAGTTTGTTCCTGAGTTTCTGTTTGTGCTTGTACAATTTCTTCATCAAACGCTTGTTGTTGCTTAATTTTATCGAGTAATAATTTATTTTTTCGTTTTAAAAAAACTACGAAAAATATAATGACTAAAGTGGTTACAATAACCAGTACAGCTATCATATAGATTAATAAATAGCGTTCTGCTGATGTGGAAACAGGCGCTTGCAAAAGGAATAAAATATCGGTAAAATTAGTCATTAATTGGTTTTGAAAGGATTAAACCTACAGTAAAGCAAGTATACATAAATATATTAGCAAATAAAAAAATGCGCCTTTTTAAATTAACAAAATCCCAATCAGATTCTGTGTTATAAAAATCAAAAAATATGACTGGTGTAATAATTAACCACCATAAAAACAGACCGACACTTGCATAAAACCCAAAAGTTCTAAATATGTTTAAGATCGAATTGCTTTTTAAAAATTCGATAAAATATAAAGCGATACAAATAAAGGTTGCCAAAAGACCCAAAAATTGATAAAGTACTGGGTGTGAGGTTTTAAAAACTTCAAAATAAATTATAAAATGCCCTAACATAAGTATTGAAAACAAAATACCAACTACACGAATACTAAATTTAAACTGTTTCAATTTTAGGATGGAATGAAAGTAGAACAGAATGAATAGAATACTTCCAAAGTACCAAAATACATTATACCAGATTGTTATTTGAAAACCCAACCTTCTTAATAAGTTAATAGGAAATACTGTTGGTGTATAAATTAACAAAGCACCAATTATTTCAACAATAAAAATATAGGATAAAAAAAAGATAAAATATTTTGTAGCGGAATTTTGATGTTTTTTGAAACAAAACAGACCAGCTAAGGCAGCAATTAACTCAAAAGAATAGGTTATAAAATTAAAGTTTTGAGTTATATATTCTATCATTAATTATTCATATCATTTTCAATTTCAGGTTTACAAAATATTAAAGCAAATGTAAAAGTTGAATACATGGTTATATTAGCAAATAAATATATCTGCCATCTTAAAAACATAAAATCCCAGTCTCTATTAGAATTTCCAATTTCGTATGTAAAATAAACATCGTAGAAAACCAATGGAGTGATAATTAACCACCAAATAAAAATGGCTGCACTAATATAAAAATTAACTTTTTTGTAAAAGGTTAATAATTTATCACTTTGTAAAGTTTCAATAAAATAAAATACAGTGCATAGAAATATAACCAATGCACCTAAAACACTAATTAAAGGAAAAAACTTATAAAAAAAGGCGTCCCAATTGAAAAGAATATAAATAATAGAGATTATAAAAAAACTTAAGCTTCCTAACTTTATAAAATCTCTAAAAACTTTAGTCTTTAATATTTTAATATAATAAAAAGCAAAAAACATAATAGCCCCAATCTTCCAGAATATCGTAGCCCACCAATGATTTTTTTGAAAAACAGTACCAATTAACATTTCTAAAGATCTACCTGGATAAACATATCTTGTGTAACTACCTAAAAATTCACAAATAGTTAAGTAAATCAAAAAATATATAAAATACTTAATAGTAGTATTTTTATATTTTCTAAAAAGTATCACACCTGTTAAAGCTGCTATAACTTCAACAGAATGTGTTATTAACATATAATTCTGTAATAAAAAATCGTTCACTTAGTAAGTATCATTTTCAATTTCAGGTGTGCAAAATATTAAAGCAAATGTAAAGGTTAAGTACATAAATATGTTTGAAAACAAAAAGATTTGCCGTCTTAGTGCAACGAAATCTAAATCTAAAAAGTTTTTACCAACATCATAAGTAAAATATAAACTATAAAAAGACAATGGTGTTATTATTAACCACCAAATAAAGACTGTAAGACTGATATAGAAATTTATAGACTTATAAAATTCTAAAATTTTATCATATTTTAAAATTTCAAAAAAATAAAATGTAGAACACATTAATATAATAATTGCTCCTAAAACATCTAAAACTATAAAGAATTTAACAAAAAATAGTTCCCAATTTAGGGCTATATAAATTAATGAAAATATTAAGAAAATATATACTGAGTATTTTATAATATTTTTATATAAAGGTGTTTTTAAAATTTTATTAAAATAAAATCCATAAAATAGTATGGCTCCAATAACCCAATAAAGTGTTGCGAACCAATGATTTTTTTGAAATTTTGTGCCAATAAGAAAACTAAGCACTTCATTTGGTCTTACATAAAAGGTATAATAACAAGCTGAGTCGCATATAGCAACATATAACAAAAATATAATAAAATATTTAGCAGCTACATTTTTGTATTTTTTATAATAAAAAACACCTGTAATTGCTGCTAAAAATTCTAATGCATGAGTGATAAATGAATAGTGCTTTAATAAGAAATCTATCACGACTTAATTATTGTGGATAACCACCATTACCACCAACTCCTTCATTTAAAGGCGGTGCAGGAATATCTTGAATAGCTGGAGGTAAAAACAGACTTAAACTACTGGCTTTAGATGTGTTTTTATTCCCTGTTGGAACTATAAACATGGTGTTTCTGTTCTTTTTTACTGGGTTATTTACATTTCCATAGTTACCTAAATACACGCGCACACCTGTCATAGTATATCCTAAACTATCCGATTTTGCTTCGGCATACACCAAATAATCATTGATATCTTCTAAAGACCATGCCACAGAACGCATTTGTTTTTTGGCACCTTCAACATCTATAAGAGAATCTATTTCTGTGGGATTGTTTTGTTCCCAATTGTTACTTAATATTTTAGCTTCTGCAACAGAAATAGTGTCTTTAGGAACTTTATTTGTAGCTAGCGTCTCATTATGAATCTCTCTTGGACAAAAATAATAAGTTAATAAAGCGCCAATACAGAACCCGACAATAATGTAAATAAGTTTTTTCATGAGTTAAAATTAGTTAGTTAATAGCCGTTTAAAAGTACTAAAAAAGTTTTAATTGTAAGAATAAGAATCCATCATGTTGGAAAACCCAACATCGCTCCCATTCCAACGGTAAATAACCAGCTTCCATAAATGGCGTGTTCTATAGATACTAAAAGCGTCGATTTTGTATTGTTAAATGTAAACGCGAATAATAATCCGCCAAAAAACGTTAATATAATAACTAAACTATTTTTGAAGAACATATGCGCTAATGAGAACAAAATAGCATTAACAAAAAGAAATAATAACTCGTTTTTAAACAGATTTTTATAACGCTTAAAAAAGAAGGTTCGATAAAGCAATTCTTGTGGGTATACCGAAAAGAAACAGTATACAAGCAGAAAAATAATCCACATAATTGGTTTATTAATAACGACTTCAAACAACATGTGTTTATTTGTAAACCAAACAAATAGTGATGTTAAACAAGCAATTATTAAAAATTTTAATAGCATTTCTTTCCAAAAGTGTTTCCAATTTAAATTTGGTGCTATTTTAAATTTTTCATTTTCAACTTTTAACAATACATAGATAACATATAGAAACCCTAGAAAACCAATCGATAACTTTATCCAAACTGCATAAGGAATTGTGAAACTAATCGGTAAAAGAATGAATAGTATAAATAATTCTGCGCTTTTATAGGGTGTTGAATTCATATTAAAAACTAATTGCTGTGGTGTGTTTTACTTCATTAATTACAAACATACTATGCGTACTACCAATATGGTTTATAGACGTTAATTTTTTCACCATAAATTCACGGAATGCTGCCATATCCTTCACCATAACTTTCAATAAATAGTCATAATCCCC
>CAVOQU010000006.1:0-211402 GCA_963698455.1 uncultured Flavobacteriaceae bacterium
AAAGACAATGGCTACAATTTCAGTTATCAATTTTGCTCTGGGAGTTGACACTACTAAATCATCTTTTACACCAACCATAAACATAAGTGTTAAGGAGGCTATCAAATTCATTCCAACCGTATCGGTATCAAACTTTTGAATAAAAAAAGAGGTAAGAATTATGGTTAAAAAAAATGCTATACCAGCCATGGTTGGGGTAGCCTTATGCATGAGAACTTCGCGTATTGGGTTTGTCTTGCAAATTACGGCTTTCAATAATCCAGCTAATTTTTGGGATCATAAAATACACCAGTAAAAACGAATTGATTACTGTCAGTAGACTTACCACGGTAAGATCAGACATGATTTCTTTTAGCATTTTTTAATTCTTATTCAATTAATTAAAATAATATTTAGCTCCATTTTTATTATAAAATCACCATTAAAAATAAAGGTGCAGAAATAAAGTTTTGTTACCACAAACGCTTGAGCTTATGCAAAAATATATAGATATTATAATATAGCTTCTAATATTTCTCTTGTTTCTTTGATATGGCTGGGAGTTGAAGCACCGAAAAGCACAGAATTAACACCTTTAATTGTACTTATATATTCTGTTGCCTCCTTTGGTTTCAAAGCGCCAGATGCTAAAAAAGACATCGCTATATTATAACTATCTTTCTTTGCTAAAACAGTTTCGACCTCTTTTTGTGAAGGATTCATTCTAAAACCAATCTTATTTATATTACTTACAATGATAGGATCTTTAAAACCAAGTTTATTAACTAAAACATCATTTAGTTTAACATGATTCATTGTAAAAAAACCTGCTTTAACATTGTATTTTTTTTCAGTGTATTGAGCAAATTCATATAACATATCGTACATTTCAAGACCTAATAACAGATCCGTTACAATATTTAATAAAAATATTCCTTGAACATTCATCCCTTTTAACAATTTCATTTCAGAATCTACTAATAACTGCATAATTGGTATTGGGTTAGCGCTAATCATTGAGCCTACTCCTTTTAATCCAGACAACAACTTATTACCTGGGATAAATTTATTAATCATTTCAAATGGCCCATGTTCAACCAAAGCATCCGCATACTTATGGGCGTATGGCATACAAGGGTAGAGTTTAAAATCATCAAATTTTGAATTTTGCTTCATTTTCTCAAAAACAGGTTCCAATTGATTATGTGTTGTGAACATAAAACTTTTAATGCCAATCTCATTTACGTATTCAAGGGTTTTATATATAACATCGGCTGTTCTGAATTTTTGAGCTTGTTTAATAGCTGTTAGTTCAGACATATGGTTTACACCAAAAAATTGATTATCACCAAAAATAATTTTATCCATTATAAAAGTTCTTTGCTTAATTGTTTAGCTTGTTCAAGTAGTTTATCAGTTACGCTCGCACTAAACAATGAAGATATTGATTCATCAATGGTTCCATTCAATAATTAGAAACTCAATCAATTGACGAGAAAAATCTTCACCTCTTAAATAAAAATGAACATCTGTGTTCTCATCTGTAACATACATTTGGTTCCAGCCTTTTTCAAGTTTTAATGTTGTATTCTCTTCATTCAAAAAAATGCTAAGTTCTTGCTTACTTGCTAAGATCTTACCATTACTTCCATTAATTTCTATATTGTTTGTTGCTTTTCTAACAGAACTATCAGACCAATTGATATAGTTTAAGCCTACGATACTATTATCATGTATTAAGGTAGCATAAACCACATCATCAACAGCTGTTGAAAAAACTCTTTTTAATACTGAGGATTGCACATGAACATTTGTGCCAAAAAAATAGTTTGATAAATCAAAACAATGTGGACCATAATCAAATAAACAACCGCCTCCTTTTTCATAATCATTTCTCCACCCTTTATTGCTTTTTTTTATAATAACCCCACCCGTCATACTGTTTTTATAGTTACTAATAGCACCAATAGCATTTTGATCTAATAAGGTTTTAACACGTTGAAATATGGGATTATATCGATTCACGTAGCCTACCTGTCCTTTTACTTTGTGTTTTTTTGCTAAGGCAACTAACAACTCACTTTCATTATAAGATAATGTAAAAGGTTTTTCAACAAATACATGAATACCTCTTCTATACAATATTTTACCAGTTCAAAATGAAACGAATTAGGAACTAATATCATCACCCCATCTAACGGTGTTCTTTCAATCATTTTTTTATAATCCGTATAGCCTGCAAACTTGGTGTTTTTTTCAATAGCTCTTAATAATGGTTTTGAAGTATCACAAATGGCCTTTACTTTCAATACCTGGCGTTTGATTGGCAATAGCTAAATGAGATACTCCCATTTTACCAATACCAATCAATGCAATTTTTTTCATTAATCTTATTTTTTAATTATTTACACTTGAAATATTTTAGCATACTCATTTGCTATTATTTCCCATTTATATTTTTTATTTGCAATTTTTTTCATCAATTGACCAATCTTTTTTAACTCTTTTTGATTAGTCCTATTAATAAGTTCTTTTAACCCTAGTGAAGAATTAAAATAATTAGCCTTGTTTTCCGTAGTAAATTCATTAAAACCTGAAGTAAACGCAAAAATAGAGAGGCCTAAATTCATAGCTTCAACTAAAGACGGATTTGTTCCACCTGCCGAATGACCATGTACATAAATATTACAATTTGATCTGATTAAATCTAACTCGCGCTGGTCATAAATGGCATCAAGTAAAATGATATTATCGTATTTAGAAAACTTTTCTTTGGTTCTTATACCATACTCACAACTTTTCCAATTGCCTAGAAAAACTAAAGGCATTTTTGTATCCTCCTTAAAAGCTTCTAATATCATATCGATATTATTATCTGGTTGTATCCTTGCAAGAGAAAAAACATAAGGAAGTTTTAAAAAATTATATTTACTAATATCTGCGGGAGTTGCATTTACCATTGAAACTTGATCCCCACCATATGCAATCATTTTACTATCCCTACCATATGTCTCTTTAATATAGGACTGAATACCCAGATTATCAGATATTAATACTTTTGAATTTTTTATAGCCAAAGACTCAGAAAATTTTAAAAACTTTTTAGTAAAATAACCCCATTTTGATCGTTTCCAATCCAACCCTCCAAAATTTAATATAAATTTTTCATTGTATTTTCTAAAAAATGGAAAAGCCACACCACCAGATGCTCCTAATACTAATATTTTATCAAACCTTTTAACTGATCTATATATAGATAATGTCATAAGGAATGCTTTGTATCCCGTTTGCACTTAAATGAATATATTCAAGTTTACAACCTTCTGATTCTAATTTAATATCATAATCTATAGAAGAACAAAATACCGTTATATCAAATTTATTTGAAAGAGAATCAACTAGAAATTCTACTAAGGTTTCAAAACCTCCATATTGAAAAGGGACTCCCTGCGTGCCAATTATGGCAATGCTTATTTTTTTCATAAATAGTTATTCCTCCTCAACTAGTACTGCTTTAGAATTCATTTTAATTCCAGTACGAATAATTCTAGCTGGATTACCTGCTACTATCGTATTTGAAGGCACATCTTTAGTTACTACAGCACCAGCTCCAACAATGACTTCATCACCAATAGTTATTCCTGATAGGATTAGTGCGTTAACACCAATAAAACAGTTTTTGCCTATAAAAGTTTCCCTTATTAAAGGCATTCTTTTATTTTGAGGATCTCTTTTAACGTGCTCATGACATAAAATTGTAGCCCTACTTGCCACCAAAGTATTCGCGCCAATATGTATGCCTCTTGGATAAACTCTATCTAAATTGAGTTTACTCTCCATAATTGTGCTTTTTTTTATATCGTATCCAAATATCTTGTATTTGTAATATCTAAAACGTTGAATTACACTAGAAACTATTTCCATTGTAAAAATTCGAAACTTCATATAACTAATTTTTTAATTTTACTTATAAATATTTTAAACTCTTTTTGATTGTTATATTCTTCTATATCTTCTTAGAAATCACCATATCTCCTTTCGTACAAGATTCTTCAATAACTTTAAGAAAAGCATTTTTGTCATTCAGGTTAAATAAATATCCAAAGGTTTTGTGTTTCTCTAAAATACTTTTAAAATATTCTAAATTTGAAGTTATTATTTGTTTTTCAAAATGAATAGCCATTTCTAACACGCCACTTTGGGAAATATTTTTATATGGGAGTAAAATAAAATTAGAGTTATTAAATAAATATACTAGCTCATCATCATTTATGTGTTTCGTGATGATTTTTAAATTAAAAACGTAATTATATTTCGAGTTATCAATTAATTTAAATATATCTTGACCAGCAATTATAAAATTTACATTAGATAATTTATTTTTATTATTAAAATATTCTATTAAGTTTAATAATTCTAAGACCCCTTTTGATTCGCGAATATTTCCAAAAAAAAGATAATTTATTGTTGTATTATTTATAGCGTTAATAACATCAAAACCCACATTTTTAATTTCAATATTTTTATTAATTTTATACTTAAAATGGGGTACAAATATCAATTCATTTTTGAATCCAAATTCTAAAACAGAATTTTTACTTTTTTGACTATGATAAATAACTTTGTTTTCCGAGAATTTAAATAAAAAGGGGGTTATTATTTTTAATAAAACACTCTTATTATCTAACAGTACTGATTCATGAACATCAATGAAAACATTTTTACTTCTAAAACAAAAAACAAAAAATAGAATATCTATATAAGTTCCATAAAAAAGGAAAATAGATATATTTTTAGAGAAAAGTATTTTAGATTTAAATTTTATTAAATTTAAAATAAGCTTAATAATTTTAATAAATGTGTTTCCGCTAAAAATATTGTGAAAAAAAATATCCCCTTCATTAATGTAATTTGATCTTACAGTAACTTCAATATTATTATCGTTCAGTAATTTTTTAAATGATTCTAGATAATAATTCATTCCAGATTTTATACCGATTAAATCATATAAGTAAATCTTCAAAATAGATTTTTTTATTTATGTTATTCAATTACCTTTAAAAATCATATGTTTTTCAATAAGTATTTTTCAAATAAATTTATTCCTTGGTATGGTAAGTTTGACTGCTAACTATCAATTTGATAGTTAAAACCATCATTCTTATTTTGCCATAAAGTAAAAATTGAATAGCTTTACTTGGTTTTTCATTGGTTTAGTAAAGCTATTCAATTTTTACTTTATGGCAAAATAAGAATGATGGTTTTAACTATAGAATTGATAGTTAGCAGTCAAACTTACCATACCAAGGAATAAATTTATTTGAAAAATACTTATTGAAAAACATATGATTTTTAAAAGGTAATTGAATAACATAAATAAAAAAATCTATTTGAAGATTTACTTATATGATTTAATCGGTATAAAATCTGGAATGAATTATTATCTAGAATCATTTAAAAAATTACTGAACGATAATAATATTGAAGTTACTGTAAGATCAAATTACATTAATGAAGGGGATATTTTTTCACAATATTTTTAGCGGAAACACATTTATTAAAATTATTAAGCTTATTTTAAATTTAATAAAATTTAAATCTAAAATACTTTTCTCTAAAATATATCTATTTTCCTTTTTTATGGAACTTATATAGATATTGTATTTTTTGTTTTTTGTTTTAGAAGTAAAAATGTTTTCATTGAGATGCTCATGAATCAGTACTGTTAGATAATAAGAGTGTTTTATTAAAAATAATAACCCCCTTTTTATTTAAATTCTCAGAAAACAAAGTTATTTATAGATAGTCAAAAAAGTAAAAATTCTGTTTTAGAATTTCAATTCAAAAATGAATTGATATTTGTACCCATTTTAAGTATAAAATTAATAAAAATATTGAAATTGGGTTTTGATGTTATTAACGCTATAAATAATACAACAATAAATTATCTTTTTTTTGGAAATATTCGCGAATCAAAAGGGGTCTTAATTATTAAACTTAAAATAAATATTTTAATAATAAAAATAAATTATCTAATGTAAATTTTATAATTGCTGGTCAAGATATATTTAAATTAATTGATAACTCGAAATATAATTACGTTTTTAATTTAAAAATCATCACGCACTAAATGATGATGAGCTAGTATATTTATTTAATAACTCTAATTTTATTTTACTCCCATATAAAAATATTTCCCGAAGTGGCGTGTTAGAAATGGCTATTCATTTTGAAAAACAAAATAATAACTTCAAATTTAGAATATTTTAAAAGTATTTTAGAGAAACACAAAACCTTTGGAAACTTATTTAACCTGAATGACAAAAATGCTTTTCTTAAAGTTATTGAAGAATCTTGTACGAAAGGATATATGGTGATTTCTAAGAAAGATATAGAAGAATATAACAATCAAAAAGAGTTTAAAATATTTATAAGTAAAATTAAAAAATTAGTTATATGAAGTTTCGAATTTTTACAATGGAAATAGTTTCTAGTGTAATTCAACGTTTTAGATATTACAAATACAATAGATATTTGGATACGATATAAAAAAAAGCACAATTATGGAGAGTAAACTCAATTTAGATAGAGTTTATCCAAGAGGCATACATATTGGCGCGAATACTTTGGTGGCAAGTAGGGCTACAATTTTATGTCATGAGCACGTTAAAAGAGATCCTCAAAATAAAAGAATGCCTTTAATAAGGGAAACTTTTATAGGCAAAAACTGTTTTATTGGTGTTAACGCACTAATCCTATCAGGAATAACTATTGGTGATGAAGTCATTGTTGGAGCTGGTGCTGTAGTAACTAAAGATGTGCCTTCAAATACTATAGTAGCAGGTAATCCAGCTAGAATTATTCGTACTGGAATTAAAATGAATTCTAAAGCAGTACTAGTTGAGGAGGAATAACTATTTATGAAAAAAATAAGCATTGCCATAATTGGCACGCAGGGAGTCCCTTTTCAATATGGAGGTTTTGAAACCTTAGTAGAATTTCTAGTTGATTCTCTTTCAAATAAATTTGATATAACGGTATTTTGTTCTTCTATAGATTATGATATTAAATTAGAATCCTACAAAGGTTGTAAACTTGAATATATTCATTTAAGTGCAAACGGGATACAAAGCATTCCTTATGACATTCTATCTATATATAGATCAGTTAAAAGGTTTGATAAAATATTAGTATTAGGAGCATCTGGTGGTGTGGCTTTTCCATTTTTTAGAAAATACAATGAAAAATTTATATTAAATTTTGGAGGGTTGGATTGGAAACGATCAAAATGGGGTTATTTTACTAAAAAGTTTTTAAAATTTTCTGAGTCTTTGGCTATAAAAAATTCAAAAGTATTAATATCTGATAATCTGGGTATTCAGTCCTATATTAAAGAGACATATGGTAGGGATAGTAAAATGATTGCATATGGTGGTGATCAAGTTTCAATGGTAATTGCAACTCCCGCGGATATTAGTAAATATAATTTTTTAAAACTTCCTTATGTTTTTTCTCTTGCAAGGATACAACCAGATAATAATATCGATATGATATTAGAAGCTTTTAAGGAGGATACAAAAATGCCTTTAGTTTTTCTAGGCAATTGGAAAAGTTGTGAGTATGGGATTAGGACCAAAGAAAAGTTTTCTAAATGCGATAATATCATTTTACTGGACGCCATTTATGACCAGCGCGAGTTAGATCTTTTCAGATCAAATTGTAATATTTATTTACATGGACATTCGGCAGGTGGAACAAATCCGTCGCTAGTTGAAGCTATGAATTTAGGCCTCTCTATTTTTGCGTTTACTTCAGGTTTTAATGAATTTACTACGGAAAATAAGGCTAATTATTTTAATTCTTCAGGGTCAAATGAACTCATTAATAGGAAAATCAAAAAGAGTTAAAAAAGATTGGTCAAAAGATGAAAACAATTGCCGATAAACAATATACATGGGAAATAATTACAAATGAGTACGCCGAAATATTTCAAATGTAAATAATTAAAAAATAAATATTAATGAAAAAAATAGCATTAATCGGTATTGGTAAAATGGGAGTATCTCATCTAGCTATTGCCAATCAAACACCAGGTATTGAAGTAAAAGCCATTTGTGATACTTCAAAACCATTATTACGGGCTATTGAAAAAAACACCAAGTTTGCTGGCTATACGGATTATAAAAAAATGATTGAAAGAACACCGTTAGATGGCGTGATGATACTTAGTTCCAAATGCATTTCATTTTGATCTGGTAAAATATTGTATCGAAAAAGGTATTCATGTATTTGTTGAAAAACCTTTTACATTAAGTTATAACGATAGTAAATCGTTGGTTGATTTAGCAAAAAAACAAAAGTAAAAGGACAGGTAGGCTACGTGAATCGATATAATCCCATATTTCAACGTGTTAAAAACTTATTAGATCAAAATGCTATTGGTGATATTAGTAACTATATAAATAGTATGACGGGTGGGGTTATTTTAAAAAAAAGCAGTAAAGGGTGGAGAAATGATTATAAAAAAGGAGGCGGTTGTCTATTTGATTATGGTCCACATTGTTTTGATTTATCAACCTATTTTTTTGGCACAAATGTTCAGGTGCAATCCTCAGTTTTAAAAAGAGTTTTTTCAACAGCTGTTGATGATGTGGTTTATGCTACCTTACTACACAATAATAAAATCGTTGGTTTAAATTATATTAATTGGTCTGATGGTTCTGTAAGAAAAGCAACCAACAATATAGAAATTACTGGGAGTAATGGTAAGATCTTAGCAAGTAAGCAAGAACTCAGTATTTTTTTGAATGAAGAGAATACAACATTAAATCTTGAAAAAGGCTGGAACCAAATGTACGTTACAGATGAGAACATGGATGTACCTTATTATTTAAGAGGTGAAGATTTTTCTCGTCAATTGATTGAGTTTTCTAATTTATTGAATGGAAACATTGATGAATCAATATCTTCATTTTATAGTGCGAGCGTAACTGATAAACTACTTGAAGAAGCTAAACAATTAAGCAAAGAATTATTATAATGGATAAAATTATTTTTGGTGATAATCAATTTTTTGGTGTAAACCATATGTCTGAACAAACGGCTATTAAACAAGCTCAGAAATTCAGAACAGCCGATGACATATATAAAACCCTTGAATATGTAAATGATATTGGCATTAAAAGTTTTATGTTCACAACACATAATCAATTGGAACCGGTTTTTGAGAAAATGAAACAAAATTCAAAATTTGATGATTTTAAACTCTACCCAAGTATGCCATACGCCCATAAGTATGCGGATGCTTTGGTTGAACTTGGGCCATTTGAAATGATTAATAAATTCATCCCAGGTAATAAATTGTTGTCTGGATTAAAAGGAGTAGGCTCAATGATTAGCGCTAACCCAGTACCAATTATGCAGTTATTAGTAGATTCTGAAATGAAATTGCTAAAAGGGATGAATGTTCAAGGAATATTTTTATTAAATATTGTAACTGATCTGTTATTAGGTCTTGAAATGTATGATATGTTATATGAATTTGCTCAATACACTGAAAAAAAATACAATGTTAAAGCAGGTTTTTTTACAATGAATTATGTTAAACTAAATGATGTTTTAGTTAATAAACTTGGTTTTAAAGATCCTATCATTGTAAGTAATATAAATAAGATTGGTTTTAGAATGAATCCTTCACAAAAAGAGGTCGAAACTGTTTTAGCAAAGAAAGATAGTTATAATATAGCGATGTCTTTTTTAGCATCTGGCGCTTTGAAACCAAAGGAGGCAACAGAATATATAAGTACAATTAAAGGTGTTAATTCTGTGCTTTTCGGTGCTTCAACTCCCAGCCATATCAAAGAAACAAGAGAAATATTAGAAGCTATATTATAATATCTATATATTTTTGCATAAGCTCAAGCGTTTGTGGTAACAAAACTTTATTTCTGCACCTTTATTTTTAAAGATTATTTTAAAAGAAAAATGGCGCTAAATATTATTTTAATTAATTCAAAAAGAATTAAAAAATGCTAAAAGAAATCATGTCTGATCTTACGGTGGTAAGTATACTGACGGTTGTTAATTCGTTTTTGCTGGTGTATTTTATCATCCCAAAAATAAGCTGGATTATTGAAAGCCGTAATTTGCAAGACAAACCCAATAAACGAAGTTCTCATGCAAAGGCTACCCCAACCATGGCAGGTATTGCTTTTTTTTTAACCATGATTATGACCTCTTTTTTTATTCAAAACTTTGATACTGATACGGTTGGAATGAATTTGATAGCCTCCTTAACACTTATGTTTATGGTTGGTGTAAAAGATGATTTAGTAGTGTCAACTCCTAGAGCAAAATTGATAACTGAAATTGTAGCCATTCTCTTTTTATTATTCTCAGAAGAATTGAGGATAGACTCCTTTCACGGCTTTTTAGGTTTTTATGAGATACCTGTTATGCTTTCATACGCCATTACCATCTTAGTGATGTTAACTATTATTAATGCGTTTAATTTAATTGATGGTATTGACGGGCTGGCATCTATTGTTGCTATCTCCATTTTTAGTATTTTTTCATTGATTTTTTATGCTACATGAGTATTCCTATCATTTTTTAATATGTCTAAGTTTTATAGGTATTTTACTGGCGTACCTCACTTATAATTTCTCTTCAACAAAAAAAATATTTATGGGAGATACCGGCTCTTTAATTATTGGGTTTGCTATTGGCTTTTGTGCCTTAAAATATTTGTCCATGGATGTGTCAAATTTTAATCATTTTACTTTGCGACCTCAAAACGCACTCATTGTATTGACAGCTATTTTATGGATTCCTCTATTTGATTTATTAAGAATTATTATCCTACGCCTTTATAATAAAAAAAATCCTTTCTATCCAGACCGGAATCATGCACATCATATCTTGATTGATGCCGGACTCTCACATATTGAAACTGCTTTGCTCATGGGCTTTACAAATTACATGCTCGTCATTTTGATAATTTGGCTGTCTTCTTTTTGGAACAGCATTCAAATGACTGCCGTATTAATGGCCCTTTTTATTATAGGATTTATTATATTTTACATTGTCAAGAAAAGAACCAGCAAAAACAGTAATACACTATAAATTAGCATAAAATGAAACAGCAAAGCCATTATAATTTCAAAACAATGACCAAGAACACCAAATACCTGTTGATACTGGCCTCTGCCCTATTCTTTATGGGCTGTGTGTCCAATAAAAAAATGATCTATTTTCAGGAATCAGATCAGATTCAAGTTAATCAAACTTTGGTGAATTTTGAACCTGCCATACAACCGGGTGATTTAATAACCATTAATGTATCTGCTAATGACCCCTTATCAGCACAAACTTTTAACCTGTATGAAACCACTTCAGTCACAGCGGTGCCCGTACTCTTACCCTATCTGGTTAATAGTGAAGGGACTATTAATTTTCCGGTACTGGGAAAGCTTAAAGTGGCGGGATTTACAACGCAGCAAATTGGTGACCAGGTAACAGATGCCCTCGCAGCCTATCTGATTACACCTATAGTAAATGTACGATTAACAAATTTTAAAATAACCGTGATGGGTGAAGTAAAAACACCAGGCACCTATACCATACCAAACGAGCGTATTACTCTTGTAGAAGCACTGGGGCTGGCAGGAGATTTAACCATTCAGGCTAAGAGAAAGTCAATCCTATTAATACGAGAACAAAATGGAAAACGAGACTTTGTCACGATAGATTTAACTAATAAGGAAGTATTTAATTCACCGTATTATTATCTGGCTCAAAACGATGTTATTTATGTGGAACCCAATAAAGCAAAAGTAAATTCGTCTTCTGTAGGAACAGCAACAGGCGTTATTATTTCATCTATTTCAACCTTAATTTCACTAATAGCCATTCTTACCCGTTAAAATATTTTATTATGCAAAATGAGAACCCATTAAATTATGTGTTTATTGATGAGGAAAAACCTGTTAACTATCGCGAATTATTTGAAAAATATAGTTATCACTGGAAGTGGTTTATTCTTGGCATCGTGTTGGCTATAGCAGCGGCATTTGTTTATCTGAGATATACGCCTCAGCAGTATACCGTGGCCACCACCATTTTAATTGAAGATGAAAATAGTGGCGGGTTACCATCTGAGCTTTCGGCCTTTGAAGATCTGGGACTTTTTGGGAGCACTAAAAAGAAAGTGGAAACAGAGATTGGCCTGCTTAAAATCGCGCACATTAATGGAACGTGCGGTACAGACCTTGGGCATTAATACCACCTATTTTACAAAAGGCAGAGTGGGTGAAGTTGAATTTTATAAAAATAAAGCGCCTATAAATATCCGTTTTGAGTCAAAAGATTCCCTGTTTCACAGCGTGGATACCGTATTTACTATACAGACCGTATCTGCCACAGATTTTGTGATAAAAAATAGTAATGGTACGACCAGGAGCAACGTCATAAATTTGAAGACCTTATAAATACAGATTTTGGAGACATTTCTGTAATTTCTACTGGAAATACCACCGATCAATAAGGATGATGAAATCCATGTTAAAATGCTTCCTTTAAAAGAAGTTGCAGAACAATTAAGTGAAGATTTAAAGGTGGAGTTAAAGTATAAAAATGCCGGGTTAATTGAGTTGAGTATCAATGCCACCATAAAACAAAAAGGCGAGGATTTGCTAAATGAACTGGTAAGGCAGTATAATAATGATGCCGTTGAAGATAAAAGTGTGATAGGTAAAAACACCGATGCTTTTATTAATGAACGTATGCAGGTTATTGAAGCCGATTTATTTAATGCAGATAGTGGTGTAGAAAAGTTTAAAACCAGTAATAAATTAACCGATATTACCTCTGAAGCCACTTTGGCTCTAGAAAGCAATTCTGAATTAGAAAAGACAATTATAAATTTAAATACCCAGATAAAACTGGCCGATTATGTGATGGATTATGTGGCTAAAAATGCCAATGAACTTATACCAGCCAATTTAGGATTAAGTGACGGGGACGTGAATTCAAACACGCAACATTATAATGAATTACTTCTTGAACGTAACCGCATTTTAAAAGGCTCAAAAAGAGAACATCCTATAATAATAAACTTAGATGACCAGTTAAGCCAGTTGCGACGAAGTATTTCTGAGAGCCTGAAGAATTTGAAATCATCATTGCAGATTTCTTTAAGAGACGCACTAAAAGAAGAACAGAAAATGAGTTCAAAAATCACTTCGGTTCCCAGACAGGAACGTGAGTACCGCGATATTCAGCGTCAGCAACAAATTATAGAAACCTTGTATTTGTATTTATTGCAAAAGCGTGAAGAAAATTCGATTGCCCTGGCCATAACGGTACCCAATGCCAAAGTTATTGATATGGCCGACGGTAGCAATATTCCGGTAAGCCCAAAAAAAATCATCGTGTATTTGGTAGCCATAATGCTGGGTGGACTCATCCCGTTTATGATTCTGTATATTATATTTTTATTTGATAATAAGGTGCATACAAGCAAAGACATAGAAGCTGTTGTTAAAGCACCCATTATAGGTGAAATACCGCATTCAAAATCAGAGCATAAAATGGTAGTCAATGAGAATGCACAGGATAATATTGCAGAAGCCTTCAGAATGCTGCGTACCAATATCTATTTTATGCTTTCGGGTGCTAAAAACGGTTCTCAAACCATTTTTATAACCTCAACCTTAGGTGGTGAGGGTAAAACATTTATATCCTTAAATCTTGCCAGAGTACTGGCCTTATCTTCTAAAAAAGTGTTACTAATTGGGGCAGACGTTAGAAAACCGAAATTTAATGAATATATGGGTATTGCCATTGATAAAGGACTCACCCATTATTTAGCGGATGACACTCTGAACATAACGGATGTGATTACATCGTATCCAGAGGGGGATTTTGATGTGTTAGGTTCGGGTGTAGTACCGCCAAATCCATCAGAATTATTAATGAATGGTCGTTTTGAAGAAGTCATGGCCTATGGAAAAGCAAACTACGACTTTGTTATTGTAGATACGGCTCCTATTAAAATGGTTACTGATACTTTATTGCTAAGCCATTTCGCCGATTTATTTCTGTACATTATACGTGCTGAAGTTTTAGATAAAAGATTATTGGAAATTCCTGAAAAAATGTTTTCAGAAAAACGATTACCCAATATGGCGGTAGTTCTTAATGATGTTAATATTGAAAAAGGTGGCTATGGTTATGGCTATGGTTATGGTTATGGTTATGGCAAAGAAGATCTTAAAAAACCATGGTGGAAACGGTTATTTTAGTTTAACATTTGGATTAAACACGATAGATAATTGTTATAGTAAGATCCTTCCTTTTGATAATAATCAATTAAATTTTAGTACCCCCTTTGTTTTTAACAGCATAGCGGAAGATTAAAACACCTTAGGACTAAGCTACGGACTTTGGAAAAGGTGAAGCCATGGAGTTTTCCTGACAAAGAAGACGGTTTTAGTTACTTGAAATTTCAAATCAAAACACTACACAAAAAGTAAATTTGGAAAATAAATTACAGACAAATCAATCATTTATGGGTATGCATATTTTTATTTAATATGAGTTTAATCATCTTTTAAGCTCTGAATTTGTATTAATTTTAATAATCATATATCTCATATTATAAGCATGTTAGAGTTTTCGATTATTGCAGGTTTATTAGCATCCATTTTACATGTTATTACAGGTCCAGACCATCTTGCCGCCGTTTTGCCTTTTGCTATTGAATCAAAGAAAAAAGCATGGAAAATAGGCTTAGCCTGGGGCATAGGGCATCTCATCGGGATGATTACCATTGGGTTGCTATTTGTGCTATTTAAAGAACTCATTCCTGTTGAAAAAATCTCTGAATACAGCGAGCAACTGGTTGGCATTGTTTTAATAGGCATTGGTATATGGGCTATTTATAAGATATTCAAAAAGCAAGAGCAGCACAAACACCTGCACATCCATTCTGAAAATGCGCCAATTATTCATAAACATACACATGAGCACACGCACGAAACCACACACGAGCATAAACACCCGAAGATTATCAAGCAGAGTTATGTGGCTTCATTAAGTATAGGCGTTTTGCATGGGCTTGCAGGTATTGCTCATTTTTTAATATTTTTACCTGTATTAGCTTTTGAATCTCAAGTGGACTCTATTTTTTATATTGTTGGATTTGCTTCGGGCATTATTTTAGCCATGACCATTTTTGCCTTTGTTATTGGCAAAATTGCTTCGTCTGGAAAATCCGGACATAACGAACTATTCTTTAACGGAATACGTATGGCTGGTGGCTTATTTGCCATAGTTATAGGAATTTATTGGACTTTAAGTTTTTAACAAATTCTGGGTAATTGTTCACCAATCATTGGACTTACAATTCGTTTGCCACCAATGGTACTTATCATGACCACTTTATTTGGGTGTTCTTCGGTAATTTCACCAATACAAACAGCGTGTTTTCCTTTGCTATCTTTTTGCATCAATTTAACAACCTCATCTGAAATACTCTGATCTACAATGGCGACAAAAACACCTTCATTTGCCACATAAAGTGGATCTAAACCTAAAATTTCGCATGCGGCTGCTACTTGTGTATCCAGAGGTAAATCAGTCTCGGTTATTGAAACACCTTTATTTATATCTGAAGCAATTTCAGTTAGCACACTTGCCAATCCGCCGCGAGTAGCATCTCTATATAAATGAATGCCAAGTCCGAATTCATTTATTAAATCGTTAGCAATAAAATTTAAATTGGTAGTATCACTTACAATGGTAGACTCAAACTCCAAACCTTCACGTTGCGACATGATTGCCATGCCATGTTGCGCAATAAATCCATTGACAATAATTTTATCGCCAACCTTAATGTTTTTAGCCCCTATATTTCCTTTAGGATTCACCGCTCCAAAACCAGTAGTATTAATAAATATTTGATCGCCTTTACCGCGTTCTACAACCTTAGTGTCTCCTGTTATAATTTGAACGCCACAAGTATCGGCCGTTTCTTTTATTGAACTTACAATTTTTATAAAATCTTCAACTTTCAATCCTTCTTCAATAATAAATGCCAGAGATAAATATTTGGGTTGAGCGCCGCACATCGCCACATCGTTAACAGTGCCATTTACAGCTAACTCGCCAATATTTCCACCCCTAAAAAAAATGGGGGATATAACGAAACTATCTGTCGATATGGCAATTTCACCTTCTATTTTAACTACCGCGCCATCGTGTTTTTTATCTAAAAAAGGATTGCTAAATGTTTTGAAAATAATGGCATCCAGAAGATCTCTGGTCATCAATCCACCACTACCATGTCCTAAATTAATAGTTTTATAATCTATCATTTTTACTTTTTAGATTTCGATATTATTAAAATGATAATATGCTGCGCAGGCACCTTCAGATGAAACCATGGGCGCTCCCAAAGGATTTGAAGGGTTACATGTTTTTCCAAAAGCAGGACATTCCCTGGGTTTTTTTATGCCTCTTAAAATTTCGCCAGCAATACATATGGAGCTTTCTGGCACTTTAATGTTTTCAATATTAAATTTAGTTTCTGCATCAAAAGCAACAAACGCTTTTCTCAATGTGTAGCCGCTATTTGGAATTTCACCTATACCCCGCCATTCTCTGTTACCTACTTCAAAAACTTGTTGAATCACTTTCTTTGCCGCGATATTTCCTTCTTCTTTAACCACTCTCGAATATTGGTTTTCAACTTTATGAATGCCAGCTTCCAATTGACAAATGGCCATATAAATACCCTGAACTAAGTCCAGTGGTTCAAATCCGGTAATAATTATTGGAATGTTATACTTTTTTGCTAAAGGATGATACTCTTCATTTCCCATGATTGCACATACATGCCCAGCACCCAAAAAGGCATCTATATTACAGAATTTATCATCTAAAATAGCTTCCATTGCTGGAGGCACTAAAACATGGGATACCAAAATCGAATAATTTGTTAGACCTTCTTTTTGCGCATGAAGTACCGACAAAGCATTGGCAGGAGCCGTGGTTTCAAAACCCACAGCAAAAAAAACAACTTCTTTTTCCGGGTTATTTTTGGCAATTTTTACAGCATCTAAGGGAGAATAAAGTACACGTAAATCGCCACCATCTGCTTTAGCTTCCAATAAACTTTTTTTGCTTCCGGGAACCCGAATCATATCACCAAAAGAACATACTATAACGCCCTTTTCCAGTAATTCTATTGCTTTGTCAATAAGACTTAAAGGCGTCACACAAACAGGACAACCTGGGCCATGTATCATTTGAACCTGCGGTGGCAACATGTCAAGAATCCCATTACGCACTAAGCCATGTGTTTGACCGCCACAAACCTCCATAATCTTCCAGGTTCTTGTTACTTTTTTAGCAATAAGATCTAAATAGCCTTTTGTAGCTTCTAAATTTCTATATTCACTTAGATATTTCATTAAGAATGTGCTCTGTTTTCACAATTTAAATAATACATCATTTGTCCGAATGCCATATTCTCGTCATTAGGTGTTAAGTTACGATTAAAATATAATTTATACCTGCTATCATTAAGTTCAATTAGCATATCAATTAAAGTTGTATTCTGAAATACACCGCCACTTAAACAAATTTTTGAACAGTTACTTTTTTCGGCAACACTATAAACTATTGAAGCTAAAGTAAATAAAAAATTAGTTGCAATTTGTGCTGTTTCAATGCCAGTTTTTAAATCGGATTGAACCCCTTTAAGAATTTGTAAAGTTGGAATTGTTTTTCCTGAAAATTCTTTACAATAATTAATACATCGCTCGATATTATAATCAATTATTTGGTTTTCGAGAAGCATTGCCGCCTCCCCTTCAAACGAATTAAAATCACATATATTCAATAAAGAAGAAACCGCATCAAACAGTCTGCCTACAGAAGATGTTTTCAACTTATTTTTACTTTTAATAGCAGTTAAAACATGTAACTCTTCACTTGAAAATTTTGAGTTAAGTACGTTTCGGAAGGATTCATCTGCTAAAGAAAACAAAGACAATCGCGGTTCTTTAGACATTTTATCTCCAGAAATCCAATTAAAATATTCAAAATGAGCATGTCTTTCAATGGCTCTCGAATGGTATTTAAAAAATTCGCCGCCCCAAATAGTACCGTCGTCTCCAAATCCGGTTCCATCCCAGACAACACCAAGAATATTATCTTCTTCGAATAAATTATATTCACCAAGTACAGCGGCAAAATGCGCTTTATGATGCTGTACATAAAAGAGCTTTGTTTTCCAGTTTTTAGATAGTTCTATACCATATTGCGTGCTCTGATAGTTTGGGTGTTTATCTACTAATATTACTTCTGGTTTCTGTTCAAATATGTTTACAAATGCGTTAATCTCTTTCACAAATCGATTGTAAACATCGTAGTTTTCAAGATTACCTAAATACTGCCCAACATATAGATGCTCGTTTGGGTAAAAGGCGATACTGTTTTTTAAATCTGCACCTAATGCCAGTATTTTTTCGTTTGATTTAATATCAATATTCAAATAATTTGGTGCATAGCCACGGGAACGTCTGAAGAGACATTCAAAATGGTACTTATTGCTAATTTTTAAAACTGAATCGTCTTGAGGGTGCGTAATTTCGAGGTTATGATGTAAAAAATAATCTGCAACCTCTTTTAATTTAACCTCAACCTCCGTTTTACTACTAATAATTGGGGAGCCATGAATATTACCACTGGTAGCCACAATCGGGAAATCCAGTTGGTTGGCTAATAATTGTAAGATGCCGGTATATGGTAACATGACCCCGAGTTGATTTAATCCGGGAGCAACTTCTTGTAATGCTATATGTCCTTTATAATTTGACACCGAAATAATGGTGATAGGACGCTCGGTTGATGTTAGGGCTTTTATTGCTTTTGGATTTAAAATGGCTTCTTTTTTTAAAAATTCTAACGAAGGGTAAAGTACTGCAAATGGCTTTTTAGGTCGGTTCTTTAACTTTCTGAGTTTCTTTACAACAAAATCATCTTCAGCATTGCAACATAATAAGTAACCACTTGTGTTTTTAATCGCTATTATTTTTCCTTCTGAAAGTAGTTTTGCAATGGCTTGAAAAATATTTTCAGACATCAACATGTTTCCCTTGATTATCAGTAAATTCAAATGCTATTCCACATTCAGGGCAGGTATTTGTTTGCGAATGAAAGCGTCTGTTTGCAGGATTGGTGTATTCATTGTTACATGATTTACACATAGGAAAATCATCAATACTTGTATGTGCTCGCTCAAAGGGAAAGGTTTTGGTAATGGACCAACGCGGACCACAATTGACACAGGTTGTAAAAGCGTAATTTGTGTCTTCTGTTTTTAATATCGGTTAGTTCTTTTTGGCAATCGTCACAAATCGCAAAATCTGGTGTTAAGGGTAAATTTACGTGACCATCTTTACTTGACGGAATAATTTGAAAACCGGTAAATTTTTGGATCTGTACTTCTGCAATAGCGCTTGAAATAATTTTAGCAACCGGAGGTGGGTTATTAATTAATCTATTATAAAAATCCTCAATATTCTGACGCTCTCCAGTAACATAAATAATAACACCGTCTTTATTATTTGAAACCGTTCCTGTTAATGAAAAATCGGTTGCTAACTTATAAACATAGGGTCTAAATCCAACACCTTGAACCTGGCCAGAAACTATTATTTTATAAGTTTTTGCCATTTAACAAACCGTTTAAAATATATAATTAAGATTTTTTGTTGTGTAATTCTTCACACAACCTTAAGATATTCGTAATTAGTGCTGGTATCGCCTCTTTCACTTTTGTATTTAATTCTATTGTCATTGGATTTATTTCTTCAATGGAAACTGTAAATAAATGAATATCCGGTACTTTATCCATGAGATAAACGGCTTCAATCATATCTTTTAACCCGACATCATGAACACTTAATGCTGATGGAAAATCAGATGCAAATTTTGCACGAATTAAGGAGATTGTACCTGCAGGTTTTCCATCCATGGTCGCATCCACAAAAATGATGGTTGGATAGGCTTCAAAACAACTCAACAACAAAAATCCTCCTGTACCACCATCTAAAATATCTACATAATCTGGAAGTTGGTCTTTATACATTTCTTGAATAATGTGCACACCAATTCCTTCATCTCCCATTAAATAATTACCCACTCCCATAATTAGGATGCTATTGGATTTATCTTTTTCAAAAAAATAAGAGTCACTGCTTATGGCAACTGGTGTTCTTTCTAATATTTTCATCGGTCTATGTTTATTGTTTTAGAGATTAGACTTCTTGCCTGTTTCAAACATGTCACTTGGTTTGAACCTATTTAATTGGCGTATCATATATTAAAAAATAAATTCATCCAAATCCAAAATTATAGGTCTTTGAATGAATTTATTAAAGTTATTACAATTATTTAGAAGCTACAATTTCTTTTTCGTCTTTAATTTCTACTTCATCTTCGTCATGAGCATGTTTTAGACGTTCTTCACTAACAAATTTATAACCACCAAACATAGATGACACTTCACCTCTACCTTCCAACCAATCATGGTAAAAAACCAGATAAACATGCACCATAGCAAAGAATATAAATAGCCACATCGCTGTATGATGTATATTCCTTACTATAAAATCACCACCAAAAAGTGGAATAACCCAACCAAACATTTTTGGTAACCACCAGGAGGCCATATCTCCATATAATGCAAATCCGGTAATTATTTGAACCAGTGCTAATACAAACATGGCAACATAAGAAAGTGTTGCCACACTATTATGACCTATGCTAATTTTTGTGACATCTTCTTCCTTTTCATTCATTAACATGATATCAATTTTCATGACGTGCCAGAAGTTATTCCAATTCTTTTTAGTAAACGGCCAAAATGCTTTCCAGCTTGCAAATCTATTGACCATAAAAAGCCCAATAAACCCTTAAAATCATTACAAAAAAGAAAAAATAGCCAGCTGTAAAGTGTAAAAATCGTACGATTCCAAATGAATGCAGATTCGTTGCTTCGGCACTAGATAATAATGCAGGCGGATTAGCAATTAAAAACCCAGTAATAACCAATACAAACAATGATAGAACATTTAACCAATGAAAGATCCTAACAGGTAATTCCCAGACGTAAACACGTTTAAAACTTCTTATGTTTTTCATGATCTTTTTATTTGCTAAATTTCACAACTACCCGTATGTTGAACTCTTGAAATATGATTTCCATGCTCATCATACAAATGCACAGCACATGCCAGACAAGGATCAAAGGAATGGATGGTTCGTATAATTTCTAATGGCAATTCAGGGTCTGCAACAGGCGTTCCAATTAAAGCAGACTCATAAGCAGACCTCACTCCTTTTGGATCTCTTGGTGATGCATTCCATGTTGTTGGCACCACCATTTGATAATTTTCTGTTTTACCGTCTTTAATGTTAATCCAATGTGCTAGAGCACCTCTTGGAGCTTCCATAAACCCGACTCCTTTCGCTTCTGCTGGCCAGGTGGATGGTTCCCAATTTTCGGTATTAGCCATGCGTTCATCACCATTTTTTATGTTTCTAATCAAAGTATCATAAAACTCCATAGTCCAATTTGCTACTAATTGTGTTTCAATACCTCTGGCGGCTGTTCTTCCGAGTGTTGAGAATAGTGCATCAACAGGCACATTTAAATGACCTAAAGCAGCATTTACAGCTTCTTGTATCTCTTTATTACCTCTACCATAACCCTACTAAAAGTCTTGCTAACGGGCCAACTTCCATAGGTAAACCTTTCCATCTCGGTGTTTTTATAAAACTGTACTTTTCATCCACATTCAAGTGCTCGTATGGTGGTTTTGGACCAGAATATTTAATATTCGTTTCCCCTTCCCATGGATGCCTTCCAGTATCTTTGCCTTCAGCATAATTATCATACCAGGAATTATTTACAAACTCTTTAATTTCATCACTACTTCTATGATTAACATCTAATACTTTAGATAAGTCTCTGTCTAAAATAACACCTTGTGGGAATTTAAAATTAGATTGATCTGCATAGCCATTAACTGGGAAATCGCCATAAGACATATAATTACCAAACCCTTTACCAATAGCACCCCAATCTTTATAGAATGATGCAATAGCCAATAAATCTGGAATATATACTTGTTCAATAAATCGTTTTCCTTCATCAAGAAGCGATTTAACCATAGCCAATCGTTCTGCATTTATTCCTCCAGGATTTTCAGTATTTATAGCACAAGCCATACCTCCAACCAAATAATTAGGATGTGGATTTTTACCACCAAATATGGTATGGACTTTTACAATTTCTTTTTGCCATTCCAGTGCTTCTAAATAATGAGCCACTGCCATTAAATTAACCTCAGCCGGTAACTTCATTTGTGGATGACCCCAATAACCATTAGCAAAAATTCCTAACTGGCCGCTTTCAACAAACTTTGTAATTCGTTTTTTTACGTCTGAAAAATAGCCAGGTGAACTTTTTGGCCAGTTGGAGATACTTTGAGCCAGTTCGGATGTTTTTTGTGGATCTGCCTTTAAAGCATTAACAACATCTACCCAATCTAAAGCATGCAAATGATAGAAATGAACCGTATGATCGTGCATATACAAAGCACCTTCCATAATATTTCTTACCATTTCTGCATTAGGTGGCACTGCAATACCTAAAGCATCTTCTACAGCTCTAACAGATGTTAAAGCATGTACCGTTGTACAAACACCACATGTTCTCTGTACAAATGCCCAGACATCTCTTGGGTCTCTTCCTTTTACAATTTCTTCGATACCTCGAACCATGGTACTGGAACTATAGGCATCTACTATAACACCATCTTTAATTTCTGCTTCAATTCTTAAATGACCCTCAATTCTGGTAACAGGATCAACTACTATTCTATCTGCCATAATAATTATTTTTAAGAGTCAATATTTTTTTCGTTTTCTATACCTCGATTAATTCTACTTGCTAATTCTTTTCGTTTTGAAATATTAGCGGCAATAGCATGTACAGCTAAACCACCAGCCAGAACGCCTGCTCCTATTTTTCCAATATCATCTGCTAAACCTTCTGCATGTATTCCCGGTACTTTGGCCATTCTTTCGTAAAATGGTCCATTATCCCAGAAATCAGCTTCACTACAACCGATGCATCCGTGCCCTGATTGAATTGGGTAACTCACACCATTATTCCATTTTATGGTTCCACATGAATTGTATGTCATAGGTCCTTTACAGCCTAATTTATAAAGACAATAACCATCTTTGGAGTTTTTATCATCAAATGTTTCTGCAAATAATCCTGCATCATAATAGGGTCTTCGGTAGCAACTATCATGAACACGTTTTGCATAAAATGCTTTTGGTCTACCTAGTCTATCAAGTTCAGGCAATCTTCCAAAAGATACCATGTGAATAATAACACCGGCCATGACCTCTCCAATTGGAGGACAACCAGGAACTCGTATAATTGGTTTGTTTTTTATTATTTTATGAATTGGTGTTGCGTTTGTAGGATTTGGTTTTGCTGCCTGAATACATCCGTTTGATGCACAACTGCCCCAAGCAATAATAGCTTTAGCGCCTGCTGCAGATTCAATTAATAAATCTTTAGCCGATCTTCCTCCAATACAGCAGTAATTACCATCATCGCCCAAAGGCACAGAACCTTCAACACAAAGAATATACTCACCATAGTATTTTTTCATGGTGTCCTGTTTAGCAGCTTCTGCTTGGTGTCCTGATGCAGCCATTAAGGTTTGGGTGTAATCCAATGATATTTTATCAAGTATAATATCCGCTACAATAGGATGATCTGAACGAATAAAAGATTCACTGCAACAAGTACACTCTTGGAAATGTTCCCAAATTACTGGTACTCTGTAAGTAGTCTCAAGAGATTTGGCCACTTGGCCAACCATCGAGTTCTCCAGCCCCATATAGGCAGCAATATAGGTGGCAAACTTCATGAAATCTCTTCTGCTATAGCCCTGTTTTATTATGCTTTCATAATAAGTTTCTCTTTTTTCGTTGTGATTATCCATAATGAAAATTTTGGTTTAAAAAATGAGATATTCTATGCTTGTTAAAAAGTAACTTCTAAAACTATAAAATCATTTACGAAAAAAACATGACTTTTATCATACTATTCATTTATAAAAATAATTACTATTGTTCTATATGTCAATATTTTAGACCTTTAAAAATTGAACTAAATGCATGAATTATCAATAGCACTGGGGATTGTTAATATTGCTGAAAAAGAAACAAAAAAAGCAAATGCAAAAAGAGTTGAGAAAATTGAGCTTGAAATTGGCACACTTGCCGGAATAGCATTTGATTCTTTAGATTTTGTTTGGCCTGTTGCTGTTAAAGACACCATTCTTGAACATGCCAAACGAGAAATTACCATCATTAAAGCTAAGGCAAAATGTATAGATTGCAACACAATTTTTGATATCGATAAATTTTATGATTCTTGTCCCGTATGCTCAAGTAATTTTAAAAGCATTCTTCAAGGTAAAGAACTGAGAGTAAAATCTTTAGAAGTTGAATAATCATCTGAATTTTCACAGGATATATATAAAATATTTAAGTGCTTTTTGTGCTTATTGATTATTTCATAATTAACGCCAATAATGATCTTTGTCATTGTTTCATTTTCTTCTAATAGGTAAATTAGATACCATTAAAATTATCTTTATTATGGTGTCTAAAGAAGCTACTGCAAAAAAATCCTCTTTAATGAACGTTCTGTGGGATATTCAGAATAAAAGAAGGTATATCAGTCATGATGACAAGACTAAAATCGCGAAAGAATTTAACATCTCAAGAATGGAACTTGAGGGGGTTATTTCCTTTTACCATTTTTTCCATCGCAAACATGCAGGTAAGTATACTATTTATCTTAATTGCTCTACCATTTCTAAATTATACGATTATCAAGCTGTAAAAGAAGCTTTTGAAGAAGAATTAGGAATAAAAATTGGCAATGTTACAAGCGATAACCAATTTGGTTTTTTTAAAACATCTTGTATTGGTTTAAGTGATCAGGAAACATCTGCCCTTATAAATTTCCATGCTTTTACCAATCTTACTCCTGAAAAAGTTAAAACGATAGTTTCAAAATTACGAGATGGTCATTCTGTAGAATCTCTTTGTAATTATCCTAAAGATAATATTCAATACAAACCAACAAAAGCTAAAACCGTTTTTTTTAAAGCTTATAAGCAAGGAGAAGCCCTGAAAAAACTAAAAGAATTTAAGCCTGAAGAAATTATAGAACTTGTTAAAGAATCTAAATTATCTGGACGTGGTGGCGCATTTTTCCCCACAGGCGTTAAATGGCAGTTATGCAAAAACAACATAGCAGACCAAAAATATATTATTTGTAATGCTGATGAGGGCGAACCGGGAACATTCAAAGATCGTGTATTAATGAATAAAATCCCTGGTTTACTTCTGGAAGGAATGGCTATAGCTGGTTATGCCGTTGGCGCTACTGAAGGAACCATTTATTTAAGAGCAGAATATTTTTATTTAAAAGATAAATTGGAGGAAACCATAAAAATATTCAACGAACAAGGATTTTTAGGTAAAGACATTTTAGGAATTAAAGGGTTTGATTTTAACATCAATTTACACATGGGAGCTGGTGCTTACGTGTGTGGTGAAGAAACTGCTCTTATAGCTTCTATGGAAGGTAAACGAGGTGAACCAACAACAAAAGAGTTTTTCCCAGTTGAAAAGGGGTTTTTAGGCAAACCAACGGTAGTCAATAATGTAGAAACACTTTGCGCCGTGCCAAGAATTATGGAGATGGGATTGAACAAATACCTAAGTATTGGAACTAAGGCAACACCAGGAACAAAATTGTTAAGCGTATCTGGCGACTGTAAAAAACCTGGTGTTTACGAAATTGAATGGGGAATGAAACTAAAGGATTTTTTAGATTTGATTGAAGCGAAAGATCCTCACTATGTTTTATTTAATGGATTCGCCGGTGAATTTTTATCATCAGTTGATTTCGACAGAGAAATATCTGGAGAAAATTTGTTAGCAGAACACATTCAGTTTTCTTTTAAAGACCCCATTGAATACTCCCGAAAAATGAGTGGCGTTGGTTTAAGAAGTGGTGGGTCGCTTATGGTCTTTAATAGTGAACGCGATCTCTTATCTATTCTTAAAAACATCACCAAATTTTTTGTTGCAGAGTCTTGTGGAATTTGTGTACCATGCAGAACAGGTAATTTCTTATTAAATAAGAAAATTAATAAAATTATGCTTTGCCATGCAGATAACGAAGACCTTAATGAAATTAAAGACTGGAGTACAATAATAAAACAATCCAGTCGATGTGGACTCGGAAAAACATCTACCAATGGTTTACTAACTGCTATGCTAAAATTCCCTGGAGAATTTCAAAAATGTCTGCTCGCGGAAAGTGATATTAACCATGCTTTTGATTTAAAAAAGGCTGTTGAAAATTATGATAGTATAATCCACGAAATAGAACACTCACATGAATAATCTAATAAACATAACTATCGACGGAAAAAAATACCAAGCTCATGAAGGCAAAAATTTGGTAGATGCTGCAAAAGAAAATGGAATTTACATTCCTACTTTATGTCATTTTCATGAAGTAAATCCGCCTTTGGGAACTTGCCGGATTTGTACAGTTATTGTTAATGGAAAAACTACAACCAGCTGTACAACTAAAGTTTATGAAGGCATGGAAATTGAAATAAATACGCCTGAACTTCTAAATACCAGAAAAGCAATCATTGAAATGTTGTTCGCAGAAGGAAATCATTTCTGTCCTTCCTGTGAAAAAAGTGGGCACTGTGATATGCAAAATTTAGGATACGAAATGGGAATTACAAATACCAGATTCCCTCATGTTTACAGTAATAAAGTTGTAGATTTTAATTCTGATCGCATGATCATGGAATCCAACAGATGCATTCTTTGTAAACGTTGTGTAGAAGAGGTTAAAACAAAAGATGGAAAAGATGTGTTTTCATTTGTAAACCGTGGTGTAAGCACACGAGTTCATATTGATTATGAAGAAGAAGCTAAATTAACAGATGCAGAAGCGATGCATGCCATGAATCTTTGTCCTGTTGGAGCTATTCTGATTAAAGGAATGGTTTACGAACAACCTTTTGGAGATCGAAAATATGACATCGTTGGAAAAGATAAATACGCTCCCAAAAGAGATAGTTTCAAAAAAAGGAAAGATGACAATAAATTCATAGTTGCTACGACATCGCTAGCAGGTTGCTTTGGGTGCCATATGTCTTTATTAGATATTGATACAGACATCATCGATATTTTGGAAATTGTTGAGTTTAATAAATCACCTTTAACAGATATTAAAAAATTCAGTAAACGCTGTGATATCGGACTTATTGAAGGCGGTTGTGCAAATTCTGAGAATGTAGAAGTACTAAAAGAATTCAGAAAAAAATGTGACATTTTAATTGGTTTTGGTGAATGTGCTATTATGGGAGGTATTCCTGCCATGCGTAATTTTGTGCCTCTAAAAGAATGTTTAGAAGAGGCTTATATACATGGATTAACAAGTGAAATTGGAGCTAATGTTATTCCAAACCACGAGGATATTCCTAAACTTTTAAACAATGTATATCCATGTAATGAAATTGTAAAGATTGACTATTACATTCCTGGTTGTCCACCTAACGCCAAACATATCTGGAAAGTTGTAAAAAATATTCTCTTAAATGAAGAATACTCCATTACTCACGAAGAATTTAAATACGATTAAAGATGAAAAAAATAGTCATAGATCCAGTAACCAGAGTTGAAGGACATGGAAAGGTCACTATTCATTTAGATGAACAACAACAAAGTCAAAGACTCCTTTTTTCATATTGTAGAGTTTCGTGGTTTTGAACGATTTATTCAAGGACATCCTTATTGGGAAGCACCTGTATTAGTGCAACGTTTGTGTGGTATTTGTCCTGTAAGTCACCATTTGGCTGCTGCGAAAGCCATCGATCAAATAGTTGGTCTTAATCCTGAAGACTTGTCTTTACCTGCGCAAAAAATTAGAAAACTATTGCACTTCGGACAAGTTTTCCAGTCACATGCCCTTCATTTCTTCTATTTAGCATCTCCAGACTTATTGTTTGGTGTTAATGCTGATCCGGCAAAACGCAATGTCGCTGAAGTAGCAATCAACCACATGGATTTGGCTAAAAAAGGAATTTTAATGCGAAAATTTGGTCAGGAAATAATTAGAACCATCGCCGGAAAACGTATTCATGGTATTTCTGCGGTTCCTGGAGGTGTTCATAAAAAAATCACTTTAAAAGATAGAGATTATTTCTTAAATAGTAAAGACATTCCATCTGTTGACGCCATGATAAACTGGTCCAGCGAAATCATTCAATTCCTAAAAGGTTATCATGATACGAACAGAAAATGGCTGGATGAATTTGCAGAATATCCTTCTGGACATCTGGGATTAGTAAATAAAGAAAATGGATTTTTGGAGTTATACGATGGTAACTTAAGAGCGCTTGATGCGAATGGAAAAGTAATTTTAAATGATGTACCAAACGATGATTACCTCCAATATTTTAATGAAGGTGTCGAAAAATGGTCGTATTTAAAATTTCCTTATTTAAAGCATTTAGGAAAAGACAAAGGCTGGAATCGTGTTGGTCCATTGGCAAGAATTAATATTTGTAACGGCATAGAAACGCCGTTGGCCGAAGAAGAACGTATCATCTTTAAATTATCAACAAACAACAAGATTAATAATAAAACCATGTATTCACATTGGGCAAGATTAATCGAAATGTTATACTGTGCTGAAATGATGAAAAAATTACTAAATGATGAAGATATATTAAGTAATGATCTGATTAGAAAAGGGGAAAGACGTGGCGAAGGTATTGGTATCATTGAAGCTCCAAGAGGCACGTTGATTCATCATTATGAAGTTGACGATAAAGACCGAATTACACGTTGTAACCTGATTGTGTCCACTACTCATAATAATGAACCCATGAATCAGGCAGTTCGTTGGGTTGCGAATAATGTGATTAGTGGCAAGCCAGAAATAACCGAAGGCATGCTAAACCAGGTTGAAGTTGCCATAAGAGCTTATGATCCATGTTTAAGCTGTGCCACGCATGCTCTAGGACAAATGCCATTAGAAATTTCATTGTTTGACAATGATGGTAAATTAATTGATGAGAAAAAAAGATAGAAAAAGCAGTCCTCATTTTTGGAATTGGCAATAATGGAAGACAAGACGATGGTTTAGGATGGTGTTTTTTAGATTTTCTAAAAGAGCATAACACTAATATTGAATTGGAATACAGATATCAGTTGCAAATTGAAGATGCTGAGTTAATATCCAACTACAATCAAGTCATTTTTATTGATGCTACTAAAGAAAAGACTGAAGCAGGTTTTTATTTAAAACCATGTCTATCCATCAGAAAAATATAGCTTCAGTACGCATGCATTAGCGCCAGAAACCGTATTGTATCTGTCATCCGAACTATATAATCATAAACCCAATGCTTTTGTTTTTGGAATTCAAGGTTATAATTGGGAATTAAAAATTGGCTTAAGTAAAAAAGGAGCCTTAAATCTTGAAAAAGCAAAAAAATATTTTAAAGATACTGTTCTAAATGATTATCTTTAAGTAAATAAAAACGACTAAAATTATGTGCGGAACTTGTGGTTGTGGATCTGGAGAGCATGGTGTAACCATTCAAAATCCTAAAGAAATAAAAGCTCACGAACATCACCATCATCATGATGGAGATGCTCATAGTCATGGTCATACGCACAGTCACCATCATCATGATGGAGATACTCATAGTCATGGTCATACGCACAGTCACCATCACCATGATCACGACCATGCTCATGACCATGCGCATAGCCATCATCATCACCATCCCAAAACAATTATAGAACTGGAACAAGATATCCTGCAACATAACGACGTTATGGCTGCAAGAAACAAAGGCTATTTTGAAGCTAAAAATATATTTGTTTTGAATTTAGTAAGTTCACCTGGATCTGGTAAAACGTCCATATTAGAAAGAACTTTATCAGATTTAAAAGATGATATTCCTTTTTATGTTATAGAAGGCGATCAGCAAACCCTTAATGATGCCAACAGAATTGATGCTTTAGATATTCCTGTTATTCAAATAAATACGGGAAAAGGCTGCCATTTAGAAAGTGATATGGTTTATGAAGCGGTTAAAAAATTGAATGTGAAAGACAACTCTATTTTGATGATTGAAAATGTCGGGAATTTAGTTTGTCCGGCCATGTTCAATTTAGGAGAATCTAAACGCGTGGTTATTATTAGTACCACTGAAGGTGAAGATAAGCCTATAAAATATCCTGATATGTTCCACTCTTCTGATATTTGCATCATAAATAAAATAGATTTGTTACCCTATGTAAACATCAACATGGATACATTAAAAGCATATGCCTTAAAGGTGAATCCGAATTTACAATTCTTTGAAGTCTCTGCAACCACTGGCGAAGGCATGACAAAGTGGTATGACTGGTTAAAAGCTCAAAAAAACTAATTCGCTAATCCAAAATCTTATGTGTCTATCCATTCCAGGAAAATTAATTGAAATTACTGCTCAGCTTGATGAAATTTTTAGAACAGGAAAAGTCTCTTTTGATGGTGTCGTAAAAGAAGTAAGCTTAACGCTTGTTCCAGAAGCAAATGTTGGCGATTACGTCATGGTTCATGTTGGAGCTGCAATAAGTACCGTAGATGAAGAAGAAGCAAAAAAAACTTTTGAGCTTTTAAAACAACTGGGCGAACTTCAAGAATTGGATGAAACTGAAGATTAGTTCAGTAATTAATTTAGAGCTTAATAATATTTTCTGATTTTATAAATCAAAATTAATATAGACTAATAATTTTATCTATCTCTATAGATACAAAACAAGATTAGCTCTAAAGTTTATTCATGTTTAGGATATGCTTCCCGCAAAACTTCACTATAACAAGCAGTTTTAAAATTTCCCGGAAAACGTTTTATTTACTATTTATAGTCACTTTTTTAATGCTGAAATTATTAATTTGTAAACCATCCGATTGAAGGATTTGAAAATGTGTGTAATTTTCATTTGGGAATATTTGATTTGTCATTGCAAATTCGCCATTATTCAGGAAAATCTCAGCGGAAGACGTATCTAAAACTATTTTAATCGAAAGCTGATTTTTAGTTCCAATATTCATTGTTTGAAATGCAGATTTTACATATTTCTCATTAAAATCTACCTTTCCGGATTGTGCTCTATCAGTAGAAAATATGCCGGTTGCTTTATTGTAGGCAATCACATATTTTTCACCTTTACTATTTGATATGGTTATTTGTAACGAATCTTTAATTACAGCATCAACATTAATTTCACTTTGTTGTAGATTTTCATAACCAACACTATACGGCAGCGTACCAGAAATCTCGTTTTCTGGCACCATGTTAGTGAGTGCATCAAAACCATCTATTAATTTACTTTTTAAGTAATATTGATTGTTTTGTTTGTAAATGGATAACTCTCTAGGCAGTGTCATGGCACTACGCCATGTTACGGTTGGTGTAACTGTGGCGTAACCCCAGTTACTCATCCACCCTATAAAAATTCGTTTATTATTTGGCTCATTATTATACGTAATACCAGCATAATTATCGGTTCCATAATCAATCCACAGACTTGCTTTTTGATTGGTTGTAAATGTCGTTCCATCATAATCACCAATAAAATATCGCGTTCCTGAGCCTCCGTTTGGAGCACCTTCTCCATGACTAATAATGAGCACCCATTTTTCCTGATTGCTTCCTTCTATTTTTAATTTGAACAAGTCTGGACATTCCCAAACACCCAAAGGAGGGTTATCATTAAATCTGAATTCACTTATTTTGTTCCATTCTTTTAAATTACCTGAATCATAAATTTGAACATGATCTTTGGCTACCAATACTAATTGCCACGTCATTTTTTCTTCATTCCAGAATACTTTAGGATCTCTAAAATCTTTAATGCCTGGATTTTTAAGTACTGGGTTTTTATCATATTTCGTCCAAGTTTCACCTTCATCATTACTATACGCGATTCCTTGCGTTTGAAAATCTATAGCACCTGCTTTTTCTTTAACAGGATCGTGATACGTATAAATGGCCACCATGGCATCTTTACCAAAGCCCGTCGTATTATTTTTATCAATGACGGCGCTACCAGAAAAAATATACCCCAAACTATCCGGGTATAAAGCAACAGGCTTATGCTCCCAATGTAAAAGATTCTTACTAACTGCATGTCCCCAATGCATGGGTCCCCAAACGGTACTGTCTGGATAGTATTGATAAAATAAATGGTAAGTCCCTTTATAATAAACCAATCCGTTCGGATCATTCATCCAATTTGCTTTTGGTGTAAAATGAAAATTAGGTCGGTATTGTTCAACTTCTAATATTTCTGCATCTATTGATGAAGTTATTTCATCTGTTTTTTCTGAAGTTTTCTTGCATCCAACAACAAGTACAATACTTAAAACAAGTAATATTGAAATGTGTTTTTTCATAATATTTACAGGATTAGAAACTAATTTTTAAATTAAAATTCTAAGTAATACGCCTTTGGTTTCTGGCGGCAATACGCCAAACAGTAATTGAAATAACGCTAAGATACCTAATAATAGGAAATACTAAAAACTATAATTATTATTCTATTTAAGCACAAATTTAGCTTCTAAAACATCTTGACTGTTAGTGCCTACAAATACTTTAAAATCTCCAGCCTCAGCTTTAAAACTCATATCTTGTGTGTAAAATGCCAAATCATCAGAGGTTAGATTAAATGTTACTTTTATAGATTCACCTTTTTTAATCATTATTTTTTTGAAGCCTTTTAACTCTTTAACTGGCCTTGTTACACTTCCTACTAAATCTTGAATGTAAAGCTGAACAATTTCTTCCCCATCAAAATTGCCTGTATTTTTTATTGTTATAGTTACTTCTATTTTTTCATTAAAACTAAATTCATTTTTACTTAAAGTTAAATCTGAATATTCAAAAGAAGTATAACTAAGCCCAAAACCAAAAGGAAACAATGGTGTATTGGGCGAGTCTAAATATCGAGATTTATAGTTGTCTTTGGCTGTTTTGGGATCCCAGGGACGCCCCGTATTTTTATAATTATAGTAAATAGGAATCTGGCCTACATTTCTTGGAAATGTAACTGGAATTTTGCCTGAAGGATTATACTTTCCATAAATGACATCTGCAATGGCGGCACCACCCATGGTTCCTGGCCACCAAGCTTCTAAAATAGCATCAACTGTTTCATTTTCAAACTCTAAAGTTAATGGCCTACCATTCATTAATACCAAAACTATGGGTTTTCCTGTTTTTTTTATTTCGGCAATAAGTTGTTTTTGAACGCCAGGTAAATCTAAATTGGTTCTACTTCTGGCTTCACCGCTCATAGCTTCACTTTCACCCATAATCATAACCACTACATCTGATTGATTTACAACTTTTATAGCTTCATTAAATTTAGAGGTGTCACTATCATTAATTTCGCATCCTTTCGAATAAAGTATTTTATCGGTGTTGCCTAACAATGCTTCCATGCCTTCAAAAACACTTATCGCTTTTCCTGTATTATCTCCCCGAGCATGCCACGAACCTAAAATATCATGATCGTCTTTGGCTAGGGGTCCTATCAATGCAATTTTAAGGTTTTCTTTTAACGGCAGTACTTTATTTTCATTTTTTAGCAACACCAAGGAGCGGGTTGCTAAATCTTGTGCGTCTTTTAAATGTGAAGGTTTATAAATAGTTTCTTTTTCTCGTTGTTCATCACTGTATCTATAAGGATCTTCGAATAGCCCTAAACGATACTTTAATACCAAAATTCGTCTTGCTGCTTCGGTTATCTTTTGCTCTTCAACTTTCCCTTCCTCAACCAAAGTTTTAAGATTTCTTAAAAAAGCTCCTCCTTGCATATCCATATCTACGCCAGCATTCATAGCCTGTTCTGCCGATTGCTTTTCATCTTTGGAATAACCATGAAGTATCATTTCGTTAATCGAGGTATAATCGGTAACCACAAAACCATCAAATTGCCATTCATCTCTTAAAATATCCGTCAATAAATGTTTACTAGCGGATGCAGGAACGCCATCAATTTCATTAAAGGCAGTCATAAATGTAGCGACTCCGGCATCTATCGCAGCCTTAAATGGCGGTAAATAAGTACTTCTTAATTCTCTTTCAGATATATCAACCGTATTGTAATCTCTTCCTGCAATTGCAGCACCATAAGCAGCATAATGTTTTGCACATGCAAGAATGGTATTGTTTAATGATAAATCATCGCCTTGAAATCCTTTAACACGCGCCTTTGCGATTAGATTTGCTAAATAAACATCTTCACCTGCTCCTTCAGAAATCCTGCCCCAACGTGGGTCTCTGGCAATATCCACCATGGGTGCAAAGGTCCAGTGCAAGCCAGATGCCGATGCCTCGGTTGCTGCTACTCGAGCACCCTGTTGAATCCTCTCTAAATCCCACGAAGCGGCTTCACCAAGCGAAATTGGAAAAATGGTTTTATGACCATGAATTACATCGTACCCAAATAATAATGGAATACCCAAACGCGTTTCTTCAACAGCAATTTTTTGAAATTCTTTAGCACCTTTTGCAGAATAAATATTGAACACAGCCCCTAATTTGCCTTCTCGTAAATAGTTTAAATAATTCTTATCTAAAGTTGGTCCTGTAGATTCCCAGCCTGCCGAAAAAAGTACAGTCTGTCCAATCTTTTCTTCTAAAGTCATTTTTTGAATAAGACTGTCTATAAATGTATCCATTACAGACACAGGTTTAGAACTTAAACTGTTTATAGACGCCCGATTTTTACAACCAGTAAAAATAAAGGATATTACTAAAAATATAATAGTGAGTTGCTTAAAATTCATTTTACTCTTTTTTTAGTATAAAGCCACAAATGGCAAAATTTTCACCTTTAAAAGACTCAATAGTTAATCCCTTTTTTACAGAAATAGTAAGTGAAACATCCTGTTTATTAAAAGTATCCATATGGCTAACAGTTACCTTTTCTCCATTGATTTTTAAACTCTTTATTGTACCGGTTACAGATTTGTTTTCTTTCTTATTTAACTCATAAATTTGTTTACTATCCTTTTTTAAGTTTGAAAAAAGCAGTGTTAAGCGGTAGTTCCCTTTTGGTAAATTAAGTTTGATTTTTTCTACATGAGCTATAGCGGATTGGTATATTGGATCATCGAAAGTGTTTCTAATATTTGAACTGCTTGCTATGGTTTTTATATCTCCAAAAACTTCAATATTTGATAATTGTTTGGACGGCACCCAAATTTGATTTTCACTGTCCAGAAAATAACTTTCGGTTCCAAAATTAACTGCTAATACATCAGTTTTATTAAAATCCGGCTTGAAAAAGTTGATTTTTAAAGAATCTTGTATATCGCCTAAAACACTTAAAAGACTAAGGTGATTAACCCCTTCGTTCAATTGGACAACTTGCTTTATCATCCCGTTTTCGGGTATTAAAATAATAGCATCGTTATTATTAACTTTGAGCAAAACTTCTTGATTAGAAATTATTATTATCTCTTTATGCGCAGAACTACTCGTATAATTTTCAAAATCCTTAAAAAATAAACTTTGCTTTTTTCCTGGATGCAACATACCCTTATACCAATAGTAAATATTTTTAGGCGTTCGGTTAAAATTCACCAAGCCTTTTTGATTGACATGTGGAATCGCATCGCCTCTGAATTCTGAACCAAAATCGGCAAAATTCCATGCAGACATACCTACCACATAAGGTCGTTCCATGATTTGTTTATAGTAGGAAGGATGATAGTCAAACTGATACTCCTCAGAAAAATCGAATTTTTTAGGATTGGAATTATGAAGTCTGACATCGGCACCTACGCCATATTCTGATATAATAAGCGGTCTGTTTGGGTACTTTATAAATTCATTGTCTAAAAACACGCCTAATTCTGGAGAATCACCTTCATACCATCCATAATATAAATTCCAACCAATAACCATCGAAATATCGGCCATTCCTGTATCGTTATAAATTTGATTGCCGTGAAGTGCCATAACCGTCGTATGGTTTGGGGCCTCTTTTCTAGTTAAATTTTCTAATTGTATTGCTAAATCCAGGGAGTTCTCAATAATTTTCAGTTTAGTTTCTTCATCATCTTTATCGAAAACCATTCTCAAAAAAATTTCATTCATATACCCGATAAAAATAAGTGACGGATGGTTGTAATTTTGAGCAATGTGCTCTTTTTGCATTTGTATTGCGTTGCTTTTGTATTCCCAATAATCGTTAGTTGGTGGCACTTTGTTTACGACTGGAATTTCCGACCAAAGTATTAACCCTAAACTATCAGCAGCTTTATAAATCGCTTTATCTTGCGGATAATGAGCCAATCGTAAAAAATTTGCACCCATTTCCTTTATCAAAACTAAATCCTCAATTTGTTTACTTATAGAAACAGCATTACCCAATCCTTCCCAATCTTGATGGCGATTTACACCAATAAGTTTTAACGGATTTCCATTAAGTTGAAACCCTTTTGTGGTTGTTTTAAATTTTCTAAACCCGATATTATGTTGATAGCGATCTACCAGTTGGTTATTTTGAAAAAGTTGCACCTCGACAAGATATAAATTTGGAGATTCTGGTGACCATAGTTCAGGACGATTAACATCTAATTTTAAGTCGAAAATTGCCTTTATATCTTGCTCTACAATTGAGATTACTTGATTACTAGCACTCTTTAATACTAATTTTAATTTGAAGTTTGAATTTCCTAAACCTTTTGTAATAGCACCATTAATTGAAAGTTCCCCATTATAATTGTCATCTAAAAGGGCATCAATTTTAATGGCATCTGCCCCATCTTGTTTTTTAAAATGCGCATTGTTTTCTTCAACTAAATACACATTTCTGTAAATACCCCCATAAAATGTAAAATCGGCATCTAAAGGCGGAATGGTTTCGTTATGCGAATTTTCGACCTCAACTTTAAGTATATTTTCGCCTTCAATCACATAATTCGAAATGTCTAAATCAAAAGCAGTATATCCGCCCTTATGTTCGCCTACAAACCCATTATTAACCCAAACTTTTGTAACTTGATTTGAACCATTAAAATGCAGATAATACGCTTTATTAGGATTGATAATATTTATTTGCGTGGTATAAAACCCTTTACCTCGCCAATAACCCGGTTCATCATCAAAAGCATCTAAAACATTCCAGGTATGTGGAAGTTTGACTACTTGTTTTATGGTATCCTTTTGAGAATAAAATACCCAGTCTTTAAGTTCTGTTTCTTGTGAAAACAAAAAAGTTGAACTGATCGCTGTTAATATTAAAAAGACAATTTTATTCATTTTATTCCAAATTCATTTCTACATATACTGGAAAATGATCTGAAGGATAATGACAATCATACGAATCACTTAAAATACCACTTTTTAATACTTTTATATACTTAGAGGTAAACACAAAATCTATTTTGCTGACTACAGGTTTTTCAAATTCAAATCCGTTAAAAGTTCCAGTTGGCCCAAAAGATATATTTGCAACAATATGTGTGTCGTTATAAGTTTTTAATATGGACTGGATGGCTTCGCTTTCTACTTCCAAATTAAAATCTCCCATTAAAATAACAGGTAAATTATTAGTATTTATCTGCATTATCTTTTTAAGAATTAAAGAGGCACTTTCTATTCTGGCTTGCTCACCTACATGGTCAAAATGGGTATTGAAGACAAAAAATTTCTTATCAGTGATTTTGTTTTGAAAAAGCGCATAGGTACAAACCCGATTACAAACCGCATCCCAACCCATAGACACTTTATCCGGGGTTTGTGACAACCAAAATGTCGAAGATTCTAAAACGTTAAACTTATTTTGTTTGTAAAATATAGCTGAATATTCACCTTCATCTTTGCCATCGTCCCGACCAACACCAACAAAATTATATTCAGTTAACAAGCTATCCATATCCTTCATTTGATTAGGCATAGCCTCCTGAACACCTAAAATATCTGGTTCATGGAATTTTAACAGATTGATAAAAAATGGTTTTCTGTTAGTCCAACTGTTTTCTCCTTCTTTAGGATAATCAAGCTTTATATTATAAGTCATCACAGAAAGTTCTTGTGCACTTAAAGCTATCACAAAAAATAGATTTATAAATATTAGTGCTTTTTTCACATCACAAAGATTTAGTCTGCATATAAAATTTTAGTTTTTTCTGAAATGCCGTTTTCATTAAACGCTTCAATGCTAAAATAATATGGAGTATCACGGTCTAAACAACGCATAAAATGTTCATTGACATCATAAACCAACCACGACTGATATAGTTTATCTGGTGCAATACCCCAGCGGATATTGTATCCCTGAGCTCCTTTTACAGGATTCCATCTAAAGGCCGCATCTCTCTTGTCTGTTTGTCGGTTTATGGAAAAACCTTTTACCTTTTCTGGTACTTTACCTAGGCCTAACCCAAAAACCCTGAATTCAGACATGGCAAAGTTTGCACCAGGCACTTCCACATTGCTATAACGCACATACTTAGCCTTCACGGGTTTATCTAACACGATATATGCATTAGGAGCATCAATATTGCTATGACTCCTATCGACCACGATTTGCCAATTTTTACCATCTTCTGATACTTCAATACTGAAACGATGTCTTAACCCTTCAGTACGTGTATAAATACCTGACTCATGGTCATGAAAATTCAGCTGAAAAGCATAAATAGTTCCCGGTTTTGGCATGTCTATTTTTATCCATTGTTTGTTGTCATTGGCTTCGGCCACCCAAAACGTTTTCGGATTTTCATCGGTTAGAATTTTTGAAATAATATCGCCATTAGCATTTTTTTCAAGTGGTAATTCAGTAATTTCTACATCATCATCATTTGAAGTAAATTTCATAATCTGAGTTAAAGATGTTGATACTGTTGCTTTTCCTTTATATGAAAGTAACATCCAGCCATTATGCTGTCCTGCTTTTGTTGGATGATCAGAGCCGAAACGCGGATAATCTCCATATTCCGTATTGGTAAACATTAATCCTTCATCATCAAAATAGGTAGGAAACATACATAAACGACGTTCCCACTGTGAGTTCGATGCAAGGGCCATAGTAGCAAAATGCCAGTATTGCCCGTTGGTTTGTTTAACCGTAATGCCATGTCCTGCGCCATTTGTAAAACCACCTGGTTTAAAGCTCATTGGATTATTTTTCATGTAGGTAAAAGGACCAAGCGGTGTTTCTCCAATATAAGCACCATCTGCATAAACATTAAACTGAGTACCAGGAGCAGCATATTGAAGATAGTATTTTCCGTTGTGCTTTGTCATGGAAGCTCCTTCCATATACCCTTCTTTTAAAGTGGGATGATAATTGTTTTCACCAAAGCGTTCCCATCCGTGTTCTTCTTCGTTAAGATTAATCAATTCTTCTTTAACACCTGTCTCAAGAAAGCGGTCATCTTTATTAAGCATTTTTACATGTAATGGGTGCACATTAGACGACCCCCAATATAAATAGGTCTTGCCATCATCATCTATGAATAATTCAGAATCCTGAATGTTAGTAGATATGGATGCTGTTGGAGTCCATGTCCCTTTTTTTAGATCATCGGTGTAAAGAATACTACCATAGCCAGCGGGATTACCTGCAAAGTATACCAGAGAATCTTTATAATTAAAAGCTGTAGGCGCATTGCATCCTTCAAAAAACCATTGTTGAGGCTTTATAAAATTCCAATCAATCAAATCGGTAGAGTGCCAATAGCCAAAAGAACGTGTAACGAACATATAGTATTCTCCTCGAAATTCAATTACGGCAGGATCTGCACCAGAACGATACGATTTATTTTGGCTCGAATTATAAACCATATAGGTGTAATCTATATCTATGGGGTTACAATAGGTTTTAAATGTCTTTTTTGAATTTACATTTTCTTCATTTAAAGGATTATCCGCATTATTTTGACCATTTGAATTCCATGAAAAAATAAATACTAAAAATATGGATGTTAATACAAGTTTCATTTTACAAATTTAATTGTGTTCATATTTTGTTCCTGTGGTACCACGTAATTTTTCAAATTGCTTATATGCCCTTTGAATAGACTGCTTTGAAGCTTGTTCAAATTCCTTATCAGTTACCTTATACAAAGTTTGCAAATCCTTCAGGTTCTTATGAAGTTCTGATTTAATCGCGCTGAATGACGAATCATTGATTAAGTTTATCAATTCGCTTGGGTCTGTTTTTAAATCATACATTTCCCATGCATCTATGTCGTCGTAAACATGAATTAGCTTATAACGTTTAGTACGAACTCCATACATTTTTTTAACCATGTGAAACGCAGGATAATCGTAATAATGATAATAGATAGCATCTCTAAAATCATCGTTAGGTACTTTTCCTTCTAACAAAGGTTTTAAAGATTTTCCTTGCATGTCTTTAGGAATTGTAACTTGCGCATAATCTAAAAAAGTTTCAGCAAAATCCAGATTTTGTGTGAGCGCTTCAATTACAGTTCCTTTTTTGATGCCCGCTGGATATTTCATAACCATGGGCATACTTAATGATTCTTCATACATAAAACGTTTATCGAACCAGCCTTTTTCACCTAAATAAAAACCCTGGTCGGTTGTGTAAACGATAAGCGTATTGTCTGAAAGGTTATTTGCGTCCAGATAATCTAAAATTTTACCAACACCTTCATCTACCGAAGCAATGGTAGCCAGATAATCTTGTAAATAACGTTGTCCTTTCCATTCTGCCAATGCTTTTCCTGTTAAGTTAGCATCGTGCATGGCGTCGTTTTTTGGTTGATATGCTTTATCCCAAATGGCGCGTTGCTCTGGTGTCATTCTATCAAAATCAGTAGTCCACGGATTGTGTGCTAACTCGTTACTTCCTTTGGCAACAGTCATTTTTAAATCATGACCTTCATACATATCTTTATATATGGTTTGTTGTTGCTCTTTTGAAGCTTGAGACCCCTCATGAGAAGTGAAATAAGTATCTGGTAGGGGAAATTGAACAGCATCGTATTTATTCAAATGGCGTAAAGCTGGCATCCAGTTTCTATGTGGTGCCTTTTGATGTACCATTAGAAAAAACGGTTTGCTATCATCTTTTGATTTTTGAATGTAGTTTAATGCATCTTCGGTTATTATATCGGTAGCATAACCTGCTATTCTAGTCGTATCTACTTTTTGTGTTTGCTGATTTACTTTAATAAAATCTGGATTGTAATAATTTCCCTGATCTGTTAATATATTCCAATAATCAAATCCTTGCGGAAGTCCGTCTAAGTGCCATTTTCCAACAATCGCGGTATTGTAACCTGATTTTTGTAATAGCTTTGGAAATGTTTGCTGACTACCGTCAAATTGGTCACCATTCATTCTAAAACCATTTATATGACTAAACTTTCCTGTTAAAATAACGGCTCGACTTGGTCCACAAATAGAATTAGTGCAAAAATTATTTTTAAAAATAGCGCCATCGTTTGCAATCCGATCAATATTGGGTGTTGGCGCTAACTTACTAATTGGATGACCATATGCACTTATGGCTTGTGTTGCATGGTCATCAGCCATAATAAAAATAATATTTGGCTTCTTTGGTTCATTTTTAGACAACGCTTTATTACTTATACATGACTCGGTAAGACATACTAAAATAATTAAAGAAACTATTATTCTCATGGCGCTTTAGTTTTTATTATTTTAGTTTGAATCACTTCATTTTGTAAGACAGTTTTATCAAAAAAGTTAAAAATTTTCTCTAGCTGAGAAAATGGAATTGCTGAAATTTCATGACGCCCACCTTTTACCATATTAAAATAGAAGGGAGTTTCAAATTCTGATAATTTCTCTACGATGGTTGAAGAACCGTCAAGTATGATGTAACCAGGTTTTGAAGATTCACAAAAATGATGAGGCGCACTCCCAAAAGGCACTAATTCATCTTCCGTACCATGAAATAACACCGTTGGAACCACATTGTTTTTAGTAATATAATTTGCATTTACAACGGCTCCTGCACATGAAAATACGCCCGCAAACTTTATGTTCTGATAATTTTCTAAATTATCTACAAAAAATTCACGCATAAAAACAGCATTCAAAATACCTTCGGCTCCTGCACTACTTCCACCAGCTATAATTTTTGAAGCGTCTATATTTAATTCTTGAGCACGCTCTACAATGTATTTGGCCGCATCCAAATAATCAATCGCAGCATGTTTAAAAGTTTCTATTTTATCTTCTTTTGGGCACAAACAACCAAACTGGGTGGTTGTATTTTTACGTAGCAATCGATATGAAATTGAAATTCCGATATAACCAAATTTAGTTGCTTCTTCACAAAGTTTAGCATCGTCAATATAATCTCTTGAGCTTATTGAAAAACCACCACCATGCATCCAAAGTAATACAGGAAGACTGTCTGTTGGTTTAAGGTTTCCTGGCGTATAAACATCAAGCTTTAAAGTGTCGTTTAGTTTTATCGCATATGTGTATGTGGCTTTATTTTGAGCAAATGCAGAAAATGTGAAAAAAAATCCAATAAAATAATAAATAAACTTGATTTTCATTATTTAGAAATTACAATTTTGGAACGTTTTGAAACACCATTATTATTAAATGCTTCTATTTGAAAATAATAGGCTAACATAATTTCTTGTTCTTTTTTATTTAACCAATTCGAATTTAGATTTTAAATTAGTGTCTGAATTAGTACCAACGAATACTTCAAAATCTCCAGGTTCAGAAACAAAATCGAGATTGGAATTATAAAATTTTAAATCATTTTCTGTCAATTTAAAAGTTACCGTTTTGGTTTCGCCTTTCTTAATTTCTATTTTTTGGAAGCCTTTAAGTTCCTTAACAGGTCTTGTTACAGAACCAACCAAATCACGTATGTATAACTGTACCACTTCTTTTCCATCATAAATTCCTGAATTAGTAACATCAATCGAAACTTCGACAGTTTCATCAGCCTTTATTTTGTTGCTACTTAATTTTAAATTGGTATAATCAAAAGTGGTATAACTTAATCCATATCCAAATGGATATAATGGTTCATTACGAACATCTAAATAATTCGATTTAAATTTTTCGAATTTACCGTCGCTGTTGCCTAAAGGTCTACCTGTGTTTTTATGATTATAGAATATGGGAATCTGCCCTACATTTCTTGGAAAGGTTGCTGTTAATTTACCTGATGGATTTACATCGCCAAACAACACATCAGAAATAGCCAAACCTGCTTCGCTTCCTGGAAACCAAACATTTAATATGGCAGGAACATTTGTATTTTCGTCAACAATAACTAATGGTCTTCCTGTGAATAGCACTAAAACAACTGGTTTTCCTGTTTTCAGCAACGCATTTAATAAATCTTTCTGTACCTGTGGAATTTCTAAATTGGTTCTGCTGCTACATTCGCCACTAAATTCTGCAGATTCTCCCAATGCCGCTACGATTACATCTGATCTTGAAGCAATCGCCAATGCCTCATCTAATAGTTGTTTATCGGTTCTTCCATCGCGAGGGATTTCTTTTCCAAACATGGTCGCTCGGTTTTCGAGTTCTAAATCGTAATCTAAATTGCTTCCTTTAGCATATTCAATTTTTGCATTATCGCCCACAACCGTTTTTAATCCTTCTAATAATGGATTCGATAAATCTTGTTTTGTGGCTACACTCCAGGTTCCTGCCATGTTAACTGCCGTATTAGCCAACGGACCAATTAATGCAATAGTTCCTGATTTTTTTAGCGGTAATAATTGATTCTCATTTTTTAATAACACCATAGATTCTGAAGCAACTTTACGTGCAAAATCTTTATTTTCTTGGGTAAAAATTTCCTTAGGTGGTCTGCTTTCATCGCAATATTTATAAGGATCCTTAAATAACCCCAATTCAAATTTTGCAGTTAAAATGCGCTTTACGGCTGCATCAATAGCATCTACAGAAATTTTTCCTTCATCTAAAGATTTTTTCAATGTTGTTAAAAACCCATCAGACACCATATCCATATCAACCCCAGCAGTTAAAGCCTGAGCAGATACCTGTTGAAAATCTCCAACGCCATGATACATCAACTCTTCAATTCCTGTATAATCGGTTACCACAAAACCATTAAATCCCCAATCTGTTCTTAACAAATCGGTAAGTAACCACTTATTACCAGTTGCTGGAACACCATCGATTTCGTTAAATGAAACCATAACCGTACGAACACCAGCATCGATTGCTGCTTTATATGGAGGCAAATATTCATTGTACATGCGTATTTTACTCATATCAACTGTATTGTAATCTCTTCCTGCTTCCGGAGCTCCGTATAGCGCGAAATGTTTTACACAAGCAATCATGGTGTTGTTCTTAGTTAAATCATCTCCTTGATAGCCATGAACCATAGCTTTAGCTATTTCACTACCCAAATACGGATCTTCTCCAGAGCCTTCTGAAACACGTCCCCAGCGCGGGTCTCTAGAAATATCAACCATTGGTGAAAACGTCCAGTTAATACCATCGGCAGTGGCTTCCTGAGCTGCCATTTGCGCTGTTTTCTTTATCATTTCCATATCCCAGGAACATGATAATCCCAATGGAATAGGAAATGTGGTTTGATATCCATGAATGATATCCATTCCAAAAATTAAAGGAATTTTTAATCGGCTTTTTTCAACAGCAATTTTTTGAACCTCCTTTATTTTAGCAACAGATTTTATATTGAAAAGACCTCCCACTTTTCCCTCCTCAATTTTTTTTGCAATATTGGAGCTTTTCGCCTGTCCTGTAGTAATATCTCCCGCAGAAGGTAAATTTAATTGGCCTATTTTTTCCTCAATAGTCATTAAACTTAAAATAGAATCTACTTGTCTCTCAAACTGGTTTTTATTGGTTTGAATAGAATCTTTTTGCGGTGTATTGCAAGAAAAAATTAAGCATGCAAAAACGCACGTTAATATACTATTGAATTTGATTAGTTTAGTCATATTTAAATTTTAGATTTTGAAAATAGCCATGTTAATAATTTTGGTTCTGCAAACGTAGAATCCCAACTGTTATGATTGTCGTTTTCAAAATAGGTTAGCTTAACATCAGCGCCTTGTTTTTGAAGCTCTGTTACCATTCTTAATGAAAAATAAGGATGTACAACATCGTCTACACCTCCTAGAAACACCCAAAGAGCAATCTTATTAGCATATCGACTCACAGATTTTGGATTTCCGCCACCACAAATAGGAAAAGCGGCTGCAAACATATCCGGTCTTCTGTTTATTATCTCAAATGTACCCATGCCTCCCATTGAAAGTCCTCCTACATAAACCTGATCTTTTTTAACATAAGATTTTTTAGTAAACTCATCCATTAAATCTAGAACAAGTGTCATAGACTTGGTTGGTTTTCCTAATCTCTTATATTTAAATTTTTCCAAACCTTTTTTTGAATAATCCCTTTTTACGTTAGCCCAATACCCTTCTTTTGGACATTGTGGAAAAACAACAATAGCAGGAAATTGGTCTGTGCTATAATTGTCTAAAAATAGTTTACTACCATGAACCAATTGGGTTTCGTTGTCGTTTCCTTGTTCCCCTCTTCCATGAAGAAATAAAACCATTGGATATACTTTATCTTCTGAAAAGTTTTTAGGCAATAACAATCGATACTTTAATGTGTCTTTACCATTAATAAATAACTCTTTTGAAAAAAGGTCTTTATTTTGTGCTGCAATAATATTTGAGACAAAAATTAATAAAAATAATATTCGCTTCTGTGTTATATATTTCTTTAATATGTTCTGCATTTTAATAACTAAAACCTAATTTATTTAAACCGTTTTTTACGTCTGTATTTTGCATGAATAAATTCCATAACAAACCAGTTCTATGATTCTCAATCATTACAATTTGTGGCCCTTGATCTATTGCCAAATACGTTTCTGTTACCCAAAAATTATATTGAGGGCTAAAAGCATCATAAAATCCAGCAGGTCCTAAAAGTTTGTCTTTTTTCTGATATAGATAGTGCATGACTTGCAGCGATTCGTTTGGAGTATAAGGTATAGAGCTAATGGCCGCTGTTGGCGATATAACACCTTTATCGTTTGTTGGACTGTGCGCAGAATAACCTAATGAACCGTCATCGTTTCTGGAATAACTTGCTGTTAAACCCCAACAATCGGCACCATAATCAATATAGTTTTTAGGATTAGAAACACAATACTGCCGATTTATTTTTGTGTGGTTTACCGCAAGATTCCAGTAATTGCCATATTGATCGGTTAAATTTTTTGGATTCAAACCTAAAAACGAATAATGACTAAAAAACAATGGCCCGCCTAAATTTGAGCCACCAGCATGGTTTAATACCAAGGGAAAACCATATTGAGTAGCCGAAGAAACAATTGCTCCTGAACTTGCCCATCCTTTTTCATAGGCTGGTTTTGTGATACTATAGTTTGGTGAAGCTGCTGCAAGGATATAGGTAATAAGCACTTCGTTATAACCCGTAAGTTTAAAGTTTTTTACAAAACCAAAATTCGGGCTCCAGTGCCAATATAACGCATCTTGACCTTGAGTGTACCAATTCCATTCTACTCCTTTCCATAGCAAATCTGCTTTTTGTGCTACTGCTTTTTCCGTGTCAGAACCATTTTTTAAATATTCTTGAACGCAGATAAGACCTTGTACTAAAAATGCGGTTTCAACTAAATCTCCTCCGTTATCATCAGAACTAAAAGGAATCACTTTACCGGTTCCACCATCCATCCAATGCGACCAGGCGCCATGAAATCTATCGGCACCTTCTAAAAAAGAAAGTATTTTATTTAATCTTGTAACTCCAGCTTCTCTGGTTATAAAACCACGTTCAATCGCCACAATAATACTCATCAATCCAAAACCTGTTCCACCTGTTGTAACTACATTCTGATTTAATGTGGGTTCATTAGGATGATAACGTTCTTTAGCAGCACCCGAAGCCGTGTTTGCAAAATCCCAAAAATACTTAAAGGTTTCCTTTTGAGTTAATTCCATCATTTCCTCATCAGTAAGTTTTTCAATAACTGGATCTGTATTACCTGGAATATAAGGCTCCTGATATCCTGGTCCGTTGTCTTTCGAGCATGATGCAACAATGAAAAGAATTAATACTATGTATATCTTGTTTATCATTTAGATTAATTAATTTTATTAATAGTAAACCCTAATTTACTTAATCCCGTTTTCACATCGTTATTTTGCATAAACAAATTCCAAAGTAAACCTGTTCTATAGTTTTCAATCATTACTGGTATTGGTCCTTGGTCAATTGCTAAATATCTTGGTAAAAACCAGTTTTCTTGTAAGCTAAATGCATCGTATGGACCATATTTACCTACCAAACTGTCATGGTTTTTGTACAAATTTTTAAGCATTTGCATACTTTCTTTTGGTGTGTATGGGAATGAAGATAATGCCGCCGTTGGAGAGATAACTCCAATATCATTATCTGGTCTATGCCCACTATAACCTTTCATAGAATAACTTGAAGTTAATCCCCAAAGATTCTCACCGTATCCTTTATATTGTTTAGGATTATCTACCGCATATTTATAATGTATTTTTGCTTGATTCTGAGTTAGTTTCCAATAATCGGCATATTGATCTGAAAGTCCTTTTGGATTTAAGCCTAAATAAGAATAATGAGCCCAAAAAAGAGGACCGACCGGAGATTCATCGTGTTCAAAATAATCCAAAACTAAATCTTCACCGTAAAATTTTTCCTTTGAAACAATGTCACCATTTCGAGCCCAACCTTTGTGATACACTGAAGGCTTAATGGGATAGGTTGGTGATGCCGCTGCTAAAACATACATAATTAAACATTCGTTATATCCACCAACTGGGAAATTCATGTTCCAACCATCGGTTGGAGACCAATGCCAATAAAGCACATCTTCACCATTTTTTGTGTACCAATTCCATTCAACGGCTTTCCATAGTTTGTCAATTTTAGCAGTTAACTCTTTTTCTTTTTCATTACCATTTTTAAAGTATTCTGAAACGGTTAACAATCCTTGCACTAAAAAAGCGGTTTCAACCAAATCGCCGCCAGTATCCTTTTTACTAAAAGGTACCATTTTTCCGGTTTCGCCATTTAACCAATGTGGCCAAACACCATGATATTTATCTGATGTCTCAAGAAAATTTACAATTTTATAAAATCGTTCTAAAGCTTGCTCCCTCGTTATAAAACCTCTTTCTATACCAACCAAAATAGCCATAACACCAAATCCACTTCCACCCGTAGTTATGGTATTTTTTGGAGACGTTGGATAAATATCATCCATATGCAAACGCTCTCTTGCCATACCTGAATTAGGTTCTGCGCCTTCCCAAAAATAATTAAAGGTTTGCTTTTGAACTAAATTTAAAAGTTCTTCGTCAAGTAATTCTTCATTACTAGTATTATTATCCAGATTTTGTACTTGCTTGATATTTTTATTGCAACTAATAAAAAACAATAAATAAAAGGATAAAACCAGCAGGTAGTATCGATGTAAAATTTTCATATGTGATAATATTATTTCTAAAGTCTGAATACGACAACTTTATAATTAATCTCATCCTTATTGAGATTTAATTATAGCTAGATAGTTAAATTGAATATTAATTCTAGCTACATTTTTTCAAATGCAGCTAGAATTTAAAAACAAACAATTAACTAAATTACATCTATTTAATACTGTTAAACTTCAAACATTCAGATAGATGCTAAAAATTTACATCATGCTTTGAATTTCAGCCTGAGTTAAAGTTTTGTTGTATAAATGAAGTTCATCTAAGATAACTGAAATCGGATTTATGACCCCATTCTGTAGAAACGTGGAACTCCAGACATAATAGATAATACATTACAACCTGTCCAATCTATTCCTGTTATAGCACTTTCTTTTACAGGTAATCCGTTAATATAAACAATAGCTTTAGTTGGCGATATTGTAAACGCTAAATGTACCCATCCTGCATCTGTTGCAACATCGGCAGCTGTACCACCGTCAACCCAAGCATCGGCAGTACCATTACCAACATTTAATTTAAAACGTTGGAAACCTGCTGCTCCATTTTCTCGGAAAAATCTAAATCCGTTTTTTCTATTATTTTGAACAGCTGGATATCCTGCATTCGCAGTGTCTTCAGGACCTGCAACCAATATGCCTGCTCGGTCTGGTGTTGCATTTAGTTTGTACCACATAATAGCACTAAACGACTCTCCTGTTAATCCTGTTGTTGGCAATGTTAAGTAAGAATCTGTTGCTCCTGCATAGGCATTAGTACCTTTCTTAGCTTCACCAGAATAACCCGGTGTTCCCACTTTAGTTGCTGTCGTATTACTTACCACATTAATATAATTATTATCAAATGGCATGTATAAAGTTTCTCCAGCAGCTGGAGCATAAGGATTTGTTACCGCTATTATATTTTGAATTTCTGCTAATGTTAACGCTTTGTTGAACAAACGTAAATCGTCCATAAAACTATTGTCTGATTTATGACCCCATTCTGTAAAACGAGGTGCTCCCGACATAATAGATAGTACATCACAACCCGTCCAATCTACACCTGTAAATGGGCTTTCTTTTACAAGAACTCCGTTAATATAAACAATAGCGGATGTGCCAGAAATAGTAAACGCCATGTGCACCCAATCAGATCCTGTTGCTACATCAGCGGCAGCACCACCGTCTACCCAGGTATCGGCAGTTCCGTTTCCAACATTTAATTTAAAGCGTTGTTTACCGCCAGCATTTTCTCTAAAAAATCTAAATCCGTTTGTTCTATTGTTTTGCGTTGTTGGGTTAACCGCATCTGGTGGTCCAATAACTAAAACACCTGCTCTATCTGGATCAGCATTTACTTTATACCAAAAAGATGCTGATAATTCTGAGCCTAAATTTAATCCAGCAGTTGGAAACGTTAAATAAGAATCTGTAGCTCCTTTATAAGCATTTGTACCTACAACTGAAGTTCCTGCAAAACCAGGTGTTCCTACTTTTGTGGTAGGTGTAACGCTAATTAATTCCGTATAATCATTATCAAAAGCCATGTATAAAATTTCATTAGCAAATAATGGAATGTAAGGTGGCTCTTTTTCAAAGCTTATAATAGAAGACGTTGATTTACCATCAAGGTCTGTGGCTGTTACTTTTAATTCATGAACGCCGGTCGCAATATTATTTGCTGTTAAAGTTTCTAATACACGACGATAGTCTATAAAGTTACCGCTATAGGATGCTATTTGTGAACCATCAATAAAAACAATTATTGAACCTACTTCAATATCATCAGTTACTTCAAATTCAATATCAACTGAAATTACGGGATCGTTAACCTTGTATTTAGCCCCATTTAGTGGTGCTTTTATGGTAACCACTGGCGACGAAGCATCGGCACCCGGATCTACCTCGGTAATAGAATCTATGCCATCATTACATGATACTATTGGTAGCATCACAAAAAAAGCGATTATATATTTTAATAATTTTTTCATATTTCTGATTTAAAATTGTTATTAATTTCCTCCTAAAGGTAAAGCATCAACTTGCGCTTGTGGATAAGGCAATAAAGCTTTATCTGCAGTGAAAGTTCTGCCATCATAACTTAATTCTGAATATTCAGCAAGTCTTATCATATCGTAATAACGTGTTCCCCATTCCATAGCCATTTCAGCAAATTTTTCGTCCATGACCATTTTCGGTGTCACTCCTGAAAGCGTTCCTAATCCTGCTCTTTGTCTAACTTCATTCACAGCTTGATCGGCAGTCATAGCTGAACTTGTCGCGCCTCGAGTTAAAGCTTCGGCATGCATTAATAAAACTTCCGCATAACGAATGCAAATCATATTTTTACCACCTCCGTAATTATTACGACCTGCAGTTAACTGAATAGAAGGTAAATACTGTTTACCGCTCGCAAAGAAGGCGCGAGAATAATCATTTATTCTATCACCATCTCTCGTGGTGTTTGTTATCCAACTAGGTAATGTGGCATAAGCAGGATCTGTTTTAATTTCCGTAATACCACGGTTTGTAAACAAAACACTGGTTTCTAAACGTACGGTTTCATTTCTGCTAAGCATAAATTTAATATATTTTAAACTAGGCTCATAGAAACCCCATCCGCTTTCGGCATTTGCTCTTGCTGGTGTCCAGTTTTGAGAACCAAATGGTGCATATAAATGATAAAACGAATCGCCTGTACCAGAACCATAATCGGAATATTGCATTTCCAAAAGATTTTCATTACTTAAGTTCACCTGGTTTTTTAAATGCTTCATAAAAATCTGGATACAGTGAGAACTTACCAGATGCAATTATAGCTCCCGTAGCATCGGCTACTCCCTGATAATTTTTAAGTTCTAAATTAGCCAAGGCTTTCATTGCTAACGCTGTGTATTTAGTAACACCGCCTTTTACATCGGTACGTTCGTTAGGACGTGAATCTGGTAATAATGGAATAACTTCATCCATTAAATCTGAGATGTATTGCATAACTTCATCTTTGGTTGCAACACCAGCTTCAATTTCAGCATCTGGAATAGCCGTATTTATTATAAAAATACTTCCCCATACTCTCGCTAGATTAAAGTGTAACCATGCTCTTAATACTTTGGTTTCAGCGATATACTGATCTGCTTTCGCAGCTTCGCTCGCGCTAGCAAATGCTTTATAATTATCAATTAAATTAGCAGCATTATTAACACTTACAATATCTGAATAATGCAAGTTCCAAAGTGAATTATACATCCAATAGTCTTTGTTATAAATAAACAAATCCGTATTTGCATAATCCTGTTGATCGCCTAGACCACCTGAATTAACATCGTCTCCACGAACAGAAAGTAATAAATACTCTTCCCATCCTCTTGTTGCAAATGCATTATACGCTCCTACTAACGGAAGTATCATGTCATCTGTTTTTGTATAATCAATATCTCCGGTATTAAGTTGACCTTCCTGTAAGTCTAATTTATCATTACACCCAAGAAAGGTTACTGTAATTATAAAAGCGGAAACAATTAATTTAATTGCGTTTTTCATATTTTTCATAATCAATATTTTTATATTTTAATATTAACACCAAATGTATAAACCCCCGGTACTGGGTAGGTTTGTCTGTCTACACCGTCTGAAACCTCAGGATTAAAGCCATTGTAGTTAAAGAAGGTAAATGGTCGGTCTGCGGTTAAAGTAAATCTGGTTTCTGGCATGTTTTTACCAAATAATTTTTCACCTTTAATAGTATACGCTAATTGAATGTTTTGGATTCTAAAGAAATCACCGTCCTCAATCCAAAAATTACTTAATTTTTGATTCCATCCTTTACGAAGCCCTGCAGAAGATGGGTAAGAATTACTTGTTCCTTCACCATGCCATCTGTTAATTGCTAAATCTGCATCCATATTAGTGTCGTTGGTAAATATAATTTCACCACGTTTTCTATTCAAAATTTTGTTACCTGATTGTCCGAAGAAGCTAACAGAAAAATCAAAATCTTTATAGGTTATTGCTATATTACCACCATACATGAATTTAGGTAAATAAGAACCTAAAACTACACGGTCTGCATCATCTATAACACCATCTGGAGTACCATCAGGCCCACTAATATCTTTATAGATTAAATCTCCAGGAACTAAGTTGTTCGCAACAGCAATAGGATCTGCAGCTACTTGGGCTGCATTTTGATAAACACCAGCGGTTTGATAACCATAAAACGCTTTTATAGGTTCGCCGACAATCGTTCTTTGACGAAATTCTGCACTTCCAGCATCAATATACCCTTTAGGGTCTGTAACGCTTATTGTTTTATTCTTTAAACTAGTGAAATTGGTTCCAACAGAATAACTAAAATCATTTGAAACTGTATTGGTCCAATTAACAGCCAATTCAAAACCTTGGTTTCTTATTTCGCCTGAGTTTTTTTCTACCGTCGCATTTATAATTGGCACAAATACAGGCATAATCGCATTTTTTGTGTCTCTTATATAGTAGTCTGCTTCTATAGATAATTTACTATCTAACATGCTTATATTAACCCCAAAGTTATTTTCTTCAATAACTTCCCAAGTATTATCTGTAAATGTACTTGTAGAGTTAATTCCAGGTGTTTGTACATCGCCTATATCTGTAGAAATTACATTTATAGTATTTGCTCCGGAACTCGCTGACACGTTATCGTTTCCTAATTTACCCCAACTTGCTCTTAACTTTAAATAATTAAAAACACCATTGTCCTTCATGAAATCTTCATCTGAAACTACCCAACCGGCACCTACTGAAGGGAAATAACCCCAAGGGTCTTTAGTGAATTTGGAAGAACCATCGGCTCTCATTGTTGCATATAATAAATATTTATTTTTATAATTATAAGCGGCTCTGGTAAAGTAAGATACACCATAAAGTCTACCACCACTATCATTATTTAAAGCAATCGAACTTTCTTCAGCAAACTTTAAATACCATGAAGATTCTAAATCGATTCCTGATATATTTTCTCCTCGTACTGATAAATTATGACTTGCTTCGTCTCTATAAGAAGTACCAGCCATAAGAGAAAGGTTGTGATCTCCAAAAGAATCGTTATAAGTTAATATATTATCCCATATTTGATTAGAATAAGTGTTTTGAGCTTTCGTAATTCCAGAAATTCGTTCAACATTGTTGCCCAAAGTGTATGGTAAGTTTACATAACGCTCATCCAGCGCGGAAAAATCGTGATTATATGTTGTTTTAAATGATAATTTCTCAGGAATTAAATCTACTTCAAAAAAGACACTTGACAATAATTTTCTGATTTTCAACTGATTATTATTGTAATCCATTGATGGAAAAGGATTCTGTGTTCCTCTATAACCTAAATTTTGCGCGTTTGCATATCTAATAGGACCAGCTTCTGTATTTAATTCATCAATCACAGGCATAATAGGCACTGCAAAATAAGCTTGAAACCAAGCTGCATTTTCCGCATTGTACTTCGTGGCATTACTAAATACCATATTTACCCCAGTTTTAAATCTGTCTGATATTTTTACATCTACTTTACCACGAATATTAAAACGTTCGTATTCATTTTTCATGTCTAGAATACCTTCCTGAGCAAAATAATTGGCTCCTACTGAGTACGACACGTTTTCTGCACCTCCTGTAACTCCTAAACTATGACTTTCTATAAGCCCTGGTCGTAAAATTTCTTTAAACCAATCTGTGTTTACATTAGGAATATTAGGGTTAACCCTGCTACGCCCGTAACGCTGCATAGCATTTAACACAAAGTTTATGTCTGGTTGTGAACCAGACTCATAAGCCATGGTTGTAAATTGTTCAGCATTCGCTAATTTCAACACATTTTGCGCAAATTGCACACCGGTATAGCCATCGTATTCAAACTGTGGTCTCTTTTCTAAATTGCCAGATTTAGTTTTTACAATAATAACACCATTTGCAGCTCTAACACCATATATGGCGGATGAAGAAGCATCTTTTAATACCGTTACAGATTCAATATCCTTAGTATTCAAAAAGTCGATATTAGTGTAAAACATACCATCTACTACATACAATGGTTTGGTATTGTCATTATTATAAGAACCAATACCTCTTAATCTAACCGTAGGAGAATCTCCAGGAGACCCGGTACTTACTACTTGTACACCAGACACTTTACCCTGTAAAGACTGCATGACGTTAGCGGTAGGTGTTCTTTCAATATCTTCTGATTTAATGGTTACAATCGAACCTGTTAAATCTGCCTTTCTTTGAGTTCCGTAACCTACAAGTACTATTTCATCCAATGATGCAATATCAGTATTCATAGAAACATTAATAGTCTTTTGGTTTCCAACAGAAATATTAACCGTTTTAAGACCAACAGAGCTAAACTCTAAAACCTCACCAGAATTAACCTGAATGCTGTATTTGCCATCGAAATCGGTACTAACACCTCTGCTAGTTCCTTTTACAATTACATTAACGCCAGGTACTGGCATATTATCTTCAGAACTAGTAACAACACCCGAAACATTTAAGTTTTGAGAAAAGCCACTAAGTGAAAATAGAAAAAATAATAGTAGAATAATTTTTGCTTTCATATAGTTTAGTTTAATTTTTAGTTAAGCCAATATATAATTGATTATGACTTTTTACTAATAATAGCATACTTTTAAAATACGTCATATTTATTATAAGCACAAAAAATATTGATTGACGTAGTATATACTGTAAAAAAAGCACTGTAAAACTATATTATAACGTAATAGTGACGTAGTAATGACGTAGTGCAAACTGATAAAAAGTGTATTTGTAAAGCTTATTTAAACGAAATTTCTTAGATAATCCGTCACAGAATTATCATTTTCTAAATTTAGCTTGCCTTTTAATCGATATCTGTGAGTTTCGACTCCTCTTACTGAGATATTCATTAATGGCGCAATTTCCTTGTTCGATAAATTCATTTTGATGTAGGCGCAAATCTTTAAATCTTTATGGGTTAGCTCTGGATATTGAGCTTTTAACTTATTAAAAAATGCTTCATGAACCTGATTAAAATTGTATTCAAAAATCTCCCATTCATCTTCATGTCCAATTGAATCATCAAGTTTTTTTAATAATTTTCTAAATGAATAGGTATTATCAAAACCACTTTTATGTTGTAGTACCACCTTTTTAATTTCCTGTATGGATTCATTTTTTTTAACTAAAGCCATCGCTGTATTCGCTAATTGTTTGCTCTTTAGTTTTACTTCATTTTTTAAAGATTCATTTTTCAATTGAATTATTCGTTTTTCGTTTTCAATTGTTTTCTCTCTAAGCATTTCTCGTTGTTCTTTTACAAACTTATATTGCAACACGCGTTGCTCTTTTGTTATATTACGTTTATGTAAATAATACATAATCATTAATAATAGTGACAATAAAAAAACAAAAAGCAAAATACCATAACTACCCTTATACCAAGGAGGCAATACCTTAATTTTTAATTCTTTAGTCGTCGATTTTTTACCTAAATCATTTACGGCTCTAAATAAAATAGCATAATCACCATTGTTTAAATTAGATAACTCTAATTTTTCATTTTCCATTTTAGTCCATGCAACGGGCTCTGAATTGGAAATAGAATATTCAAAAAAATGGTCTCTATTGCCAGCTGAAGAAATTGAGATACTCATATTTTTACTATATGGTATCTCTATGGCATTTTTTAAAGTTAAATCTATTAATTGTTGATTAATTTCTATGCGCTCTATGGTTGGTGTCTTTAAATTACCGCTTTTATTTGAATGCATAATGGCATCAATCATCATAAAACCATCATTTAGACTTAAAGCGTAAAGCGAATCATTAATTTTAGAGATATTTTCAAAGTCGACAATTAATCTTTTCTTAAAATATTTCGGCGTTAAATATAAATCATTATCAGAATTTGAAAAATTCCTAAAACTTATGGCTTCATTGCTTTTTATGGCCAATGTATTTATATCGTCTTCTGAAATTATATAAGAATCTTTTCCCCAAGTATCATTTAAGAGATTATAAGATACAATACTGTCTCTTAATGGTTCATATTTTTGCCAACCATTATTTGTCTTGAAGCAAATTTCATTTTTAATTTTATAAACCCGCACATTGAAATCGGACGAGAGTCCCTTTTTTGCATAGCTTACAATACTTGAAATACTATCGTAATTTTTATCAAACTTAATTTTATACAAGCCTTTGTACGCATGTGCAGCCCATGCTGTATATTGATCTTCGAATACTAAGTATTGTATGGGGTCTGTCGTAGAACTCATATGGTTTGCATTCCAATTGCCGTTTATATATTTATATCTAACAACGCCGGCATAAGTACCTTGCATATAAATGTTATTTTGCTCTGGCACCTTTTTTATAACCCAACCTCCTGTAAAATTAGAAATTGATTTTAATCGATTATTTTCAACTAAATAAGTGCCATTATTATGACCACAAAATAATGCGCCATTTATTTCTTTTAAATCCCAAACTTGTCCCTGCGACCCTTCAATAAACTGTAAGTTATTCTGGTTATCTAAAAAATACAAGCCTGTATTACTTCCTAAATATATCGTGCCTTTATAAGATATAACGTCGTAAACAGCCCCCAGTTTACCCGTAACATCATTGTAAAAAGTATGATGTTCCTTTAAGTCTATAGACGCTAAACCATTATCTAAACCTAACCATAATTCATTATCAGAATCTAGATACTGGCATAATACAGTGTTATTACCTAATCCATTTTCCTTGTTTACATGAAAAATAATTTTACCCAATGCGTTTGTGTAATAAACACCATTTTGAATGGTTCCAAAAACCATATTTCCATTCTTTAATTTAGAATGGTTATTTAACTGATGCTTTTTAATTATTGTATTAATCTCGGAGTTAAATGGCATTAGATTTTTACCATTGTAAATAAAACATCCATTTAGGGCAGTCGTTATAAGTAAGTGTTTATTATATGCTATTATAGAAATAACTTTAGCATTGATGAAGTTCGTTACTTTTAATTGAACTTATTAATGCGTCGTTATTTAAGACTAAAATACCATCTCTTAAAGTTGACACATAAAGTACATCATTAACTACATCACAAGAAATAACTGTAGAAGGTGTTTTTACTTTTTTTATAATGCCTTCTTTATAGATATATATATTTGAAAACGACCTGAATAATATAGCATTTTTGAAGTTTTTAATTTGCCAGAACTCTTCATTAATGGTTTTGTTTTGGGAATTTAAATTGCTTAAAGATTCATAAATTAACTCTCCTTTATTGGTCCGCTTCCAAAATCCAAACTCCTCGTAAGAACCCACATAAACCCTATTGTTGTGAGCTAAGACAGACCTGAGTGTTGTTTTATTAGGCATTTGAAAGAGTGTCCATTTAAACCCATCAAATTCTAATAAGCCTTTATCATTAGCTACATATAATTTGCCTTCTTGCGATTTTGAAACGCCCCAGTTTTGGTTACCTGCATTATATTCTGATAATGAGTAATTTTGAAAATAAGGCGTGTATTGAGCTACTACACCATTACAAATAAAAATGCTTAATAAAAAAATAAATACGCTCGTCTCATGTTACTACAAATATATTCAAATTAAAAAGATTTAAATATTTAAACTTTCTATTCGAAATTTACTTGAAAACAGAATTATTTATTTCAATAAAAAAGCCTCTATCTAAAAAGATAAAGGCTTTAATATATTTAGTTTTTAAAACTAACAGTGTTTCATAAACTGAATTGTTTTACTCTTTAACAAGCTTAATACTACTTACACCATTTGCAGTTTTAATTTGTGCAAAATATAAACCAGCTTTTAAGCTAGAACCATTTATAGCTGCATCAGTTGCATTTGGAGTTAATGAAAGTACATTTTTACCTAAAATATCATAAACTGTTATTGCAGACATATTAATGTTGCTAGTTTTTATATTCCAGCTATTTTTAGATGGGTTAGGGTAAACATTAAGACCTGCTATTTTGAAACCTTTTGTAGAAAGAGCAGCCAACGTATCAAATCTAAGATTGTCAACTAAGAAAACATCGTTACTAGCTGGCGTACTTGGCGCACCAGTTATATCGAAGAAAACAACAATTTTATTTTTATTTGCACTAGTATCTGCTGAAAAATCCCAAGTTACCTTTTGCCATACACCTGGTGTTGTATAATTCCCAGGTACCTCTGTATTCCCAGCTCCTTCAACTTTAAATAATATTGGTATTGCTCTTGGGCCTTTAACCATTAGTGAAAATCCTTTGTTCCCAGTTGAAAAATCTAATCCTTGAGGAACATTATAAAACATAAAAGCATAATCCGCTATATTTATATTTTGTACTTGACCACACAAGGTAGACGTGTTAATACCTGTTGTAAGGTCATTAGTAAATAAATCTGTATAAGTGAGGTCCGTACCTCCTACTGAAGTTGCTGTTTGAAAATCTATATTTAAAGATGTAACTGCTGCTAAAATCGGTGCTCCTTCAGCTGTAATATTGTCAACGTGTATCGTCACTGGAACTATAGGATTATTAAACCCTGTATTATCCGCTTTCCAGTTAGGAAAAAATACTATTTTCCCATATTCACCATTGGCCACACCTGTACCATCTAAACTTTCATTAAAAGTAAAAGTAAGTGTTTGCCAAACCCCAGGTGTGGTATAAGCTTTCGATGCTGCTGAATTTGGTCCTGAGCCATTTTCCACTTTGGCCAATAATGTAAAAGCCTGGGCACAAAAAACATCAACTAGAACTGTTTTGTCGGTAGTTAATTTTATGTTATTTGATTGCGTAAACATCTCACCACCTTGATAAACTTCTCCCGCACCCATTACAAGTTTAAAACCATTACCGCGAGTTCCGCCTGCAGCAGGATCTGCTTCGATAGAAGCCGTAACCCCACCAAACCCAGCGAATGTAGGAGCTGTGCCGTTAAAATTTTCAATGACTATTTGTTGAGCATAGCCAACCGAAACAGCCAAAAGCATAAATAAATAAGTAATTTTTTTCATCATAATTTAGTTTTAATTAATATTTAGTGAATCCTAAAGATAATACTAAATCTTGTGATATTCTCATAAACTACCAATACAAAATGCATACAACACAAAATAATTCATATTATAATATGATATTCCCATTAAAACAACTAGAAGTCGCATATATTATTAATAATCGGCTTATAAAAAAAATAGAATCGTTTAAGTTTAAAACATAAGATGTTGTGGTAATGTTGTGGTGAATTATAGACTTGTTAAGGCAACATCGTTGTTTTAAGTTTTAAAAAACTTAAATAAGTATCAAATTTTTAAACAAATACAGATTTAAGACTTCGTTTTTTATGTGAAAGCAAAACCTAACATCAATAAAAAAACGCATATAAATTCTCATTTATATGCGTTTTAAATATTTTAATCCTAAAAGATATTTTACGTCATCTAAGCTTATTGTTCTATTTTATGAAAAGAGATTCCATTACTAATTTTGGAGTTCTATCCACTTTAAACAGACCCCAGTGCTTTTCTGGTTCCAGTTCTTCGTCCGACCCTTTCCAAGGTTCATCAAACGCTTCAAAAACAAATGTTAAAATGTTTTCCTCATTACTCCAGTTTACCAAATCGTTATAATAAATTTCCTGAAGTTCTTCGCTCACATTATGCGCTTCTATACCGCGCCCATTCGAATTAGTAGCCCAACCAGCTTCTGTTATCACGGTTGGTGTATCTGGATATAAATTAGCGACACTATAGTAATTCTCTTTTGTGTATTCTAAAGCTTCATGAATATTTTTATACTCCCAAACCGGATACGTGTGAATGGAAATAAAATCAATAACTTCTACAAGAGGTTTCAACTTATGATACCAAGGCACATAATTTTCACAAAATGTTACCGGCTGGCTCGCGCCCTTTTTGATCATCTTTACATACTCAATGATGCTTTCTACGGCAACATAATGGTCGGTCCAGTCTACGGTTGCTTCGTTACCTGCCGATAGTGAAAAAATAATATCGGGATACTTATTTGCAAATTCAATTAACTTATTTATCTGACTTAAATTTTTTGCTTTATTGTGCATTAAAGCATCTTCTGTATGGGTTCCTCCCCAAGGACAACCGAAGTTGTTCTTTTCGGCCACAATATAAGCACCTAGCATCACCTTAAAATTCAGCTTTTCCTTTTCAATAACGTCTAAAACAATTTCTGCATGTTCGTCGCAATCATAAAGACGTAAATATTTCCAATTATTTTCTAGTATTAATAAATCTTCTTTTATCTCTTCGTAGCTTGGTACAATGCCTCCTGGTTGTTGTCCTTCTCTAAATCCTGAGTAACAAATAGCATTACCATGTTCTATATTCAATCCTTTTTTTTCTTGCATTTATACTTTTATAATTTCTTACCAATTGTGCATTTTGCTTTATTTACACAATTGAATGTCCTTTCGAATGATTTTCGATAGAAAATAGTATCGAGAACAAATATTTTGACTATATATTCTCGATACAAATTTTACTCATTTTCAATCGTAAAATTCACTCGAATTGACAAATTAAACTCTAATTGCACTACTGGTTTTGTTATCTAAAACTTAAGGTTTTCATCTTTATCCCAAAGTCCCCAATAAGCACCTACATCGCCTTCTGCACCCACTTTCCATGATTCATCAAAAGATGAGAAATAGAACATTTCTATATCATCATCATCAGACCATACTTGTGCATTAATAAAATATTTTAAAGCATTATCATGTCCTGGTATAGCACCTTGAAGTCCCGCTCCTTGCGATGGCCATCCTGTTTCAGAAATAATAACTTTTTTCCCGTTTGCCGCGCTTTTAGCCTGATTATACATATCCCGCATATACACCAGAGAATATTCCTGACTACAACCCTCCCAATACGGGTAACAATTGGCTAAAATAACATCGCATGCTTCTGTAATTCTTGGGCGATGGCTAAATTCATAATAGGCATCTACATAACCCATTGGTATATCTGGAATTGCTGCTTTAACTTCGTGCATAAACGCTAAAAGCTCGTCTTCGGTTAAATCTTTTCGATACATCACTTCATTACCTACAGCTGCTATATCAACGTAGCCTTCTTTAGCCAATTTTATTAGGCCTGCTATTTCTCTTTTATTAATATCGTCGTCATCACCTAACCACGCACCAACAAGTGTTTTAATGCCATATTCTTTGGCTATTCTTGGAATGATTTCGTTACCGTCAGTACAAGAAAACGAGCGAATCCATTTGGTATATGGTTTTATAATTTTCATACGTCTTCTTATTTGCGCTTCCGTAATTTGTTCTCCAGGTTCCTGCCCTTCTTCATAAGGACTAAAGCATAACCCATGCATCCCGTTTTTTAATACGCGTTTAAAAAGATTATCTAAACCTTTTTTTGTTTTATTATTAAGATCTAAACCTCTTAAGGACCCTAATTTTTCTACTCTATACGACATGATTTATTAGTTTTAAGTCTATGTGTTATTTTTGGTATTTTAAGTTTTCATTTTTATCCCATATGCCCCAGCGTTGACCTACATCGCCTTCATGATGTAATTTCCAAGACTCGTCAAACGATGAGAAATAAAACATTTGTATATCTTCTTGTTTTGCCCAATTATTCGCATTTATAAAATATTTCATAGCATTATCTTGAGAAGGTTCTGCATTACTATTGCTTTCTCCTTTATCAGGCCAACCTGTTTCTGTAATAATGACATCCTTTCCATTAGCAATTTTCTTGGTAACCGCATACATCTGTTTTAAACTCATAGCCGCTTGGTCTATATGATACCCTTCCCAAAACGGATAGCAATTAGCTAAAATTACATCGCAGGCTTTAACAAGATTTGGTCTTTCAATAAACTGAAAATAAGCATCTACATAACCTACAGAAATATTTGGTATGGCGTGTTTTACTCTTTTAATATAAGCTAACAATTCTTGCTCGGTTAATTCATTTCGAAGTAAAACTTCATTTCCAACCACCGCAATATCTACATGACCTTGTTTTGCTAATTTGATTAAGTTATTAATCTCTTTTTCATTTTTAGCTTTATCAGTATCAATCCAAGCGCCGACAATTGTTTTTAGTCCTTTTTCATGTGCTGCCTTAGGAATAAATTCATTACCATCTGTACACGAAAAAGAACGAATCCATTTAGTATGAGGCGCAATAATATCCATTCGTTTTTTTATCTGCTTTTCAGACAAAATATCACCAATGCTTTGTCCTTCTGAATATGGACTAAAGCATAAACCGTACATGCCACCATTGAAAGATTTTGCAAAATAATCCTTAATTTCTGCCGCTGTTTTTGATGTGAAATCGGTATCTGTTTTTGTATCTAAAACCAATTCGCCACTAGTAAACGTTAGCAATTTATTAGTTTGATAATACGAGCTTGATTGTGGTTTATGAGCATTTTCGCGAGCATCTAAAGCTGCGCGAATTTCCCCAGATCGCTCTTCTGTAACATCATAATTCCGCATAACGTACATTGCTACCAGCGTACCCAGTATAGGCAGTGCGGAGAAAAAGAACCTCAAACCGTCTATAGCTCCTTCTGGTTGTACTTTTGCACCAGAATCGAAACCAACGGTACTCATAATTACACCACTTAATCCTCCAGCAATGGCAAAACCAAATTTTACCATCCACCAATAGATGGCTCCAAAGGTTCCTTCTCTTCGCTTTCCGGTATTAAGTTCGTCTAAGTCAATAACGTCAGCTGTCATCGACATCATCAACACAAACAGACTTCCTATACCAAAAGAGAAAAATGGTAAGGCAAAAATAAACATATATGGCTTGCCTGGTATAAATAGAAACCATAACATAATATAGCCTATAATGGATATCCCCTGTGAATAAATAAAGGCTTTCTTTTTACCTACTATTTTCGACATGCGTGTTACAACAGGAATAACCATAAACGTTGTTCCTAACGCACCTAAACAACCAAAAAGCGTTGGCCAAATACCAGCAGCTCCGGCATCACCATCAAAAAGGTGGTATACAATTATGAAAAATGAAAATGCTGCAATGGTATTAAAGGCATTGAAAACCAAAAACGTTGCTATACAAAGCTGTCTAAAAGGTTTTAGGGCAAATGCTTCTTTAAAACCATATAATATTTCTTTAAGACTACCACCGATGGTTTTTAAACTTAGTGGCGAATAATTTTCATTTAAAGTCGATTTACCTTTTATAAAAATGGCTGGTACCATAGCGAAAATCATACAAACAATTCCGACCCAAACTGCGAGAGTCCTAGTAGCTACGTCTGCCGATTCGAACAAATTCTGATCATACATGATGACCCAAAACCAAGGAGCGATTACCCATGCCCATTGTCCAATCCATTGTGCAACAGCCATAATATTTGTGCGTTCATGAAAGTCGTTACTCATCTCATAACCCATGGCTACGTATGGCACACTAAAAATGGTAAGTCCCAAATAAAACACAAAAGACCACAAAAGGAAATAGGTAAAATTATAATCTACGCCATTTACTCTGAAAAGTTGCCACATGATAATAAACGAAATTCCCATAATGATGGCTCCTATAAAGACATATTGTCTTCGTCTTCCCCAACGTGATTTTGTATTATCTGAAATAAAACCCATGATAGGGTCTGTTATAGAATCAAAAATTCTTGGAAAAAAGTATATCACTCCCCACATCCAACCAGGAAAACCCAAATCTTGAACTAAAACGACCATAAAAATTCCCAGTACTGCTGGAAACATTTGATTGGCTAACATTCCTACTCCAAAGGCTATTTTTTGGCCCATTGGTACTTTGCCTTTTTTTGATGTTACGAGTTCTGACATATTATTAGTGGTTTAGTTGGTTATTGTTTTTTATTCCTATTCTTTAAATGGTGATTATTTTAAATATTTAAATTTTAACAGACAAAATTAATGAGGTGCCTTAATTTCACTTGCTTTTGGTGGCACTAATACATCTTTCATTAGTGCTTCTTTATTGCCATTATAGGATTTTTTAATTGGTTGCCCGCCTCGTGTAAGACCTTTAAAGGTTCCGTTGTCTACCATATCCCATAACGGATATTTGGCTTGACCATCTACTGTAATTAAACCAAAATGATTTTCAGACCCCTTTTTATTATGTGCATCTTTCCATGGCTCATCAAAAGCCTCGAAATAAAAACAAGATATACCCTTTGAATTTGTCCAATCTCTCATAAGATTGTAAAACATTGCTTCTTTATATTCATCTGTCGCTTTCGAGCCTTTAGGACCATAATAACCATCTGAAATGGTTGCCCAACCCGTTTCTCCAATATGTACAGGTTTATTAACACCTAAACTTTTCATGTAGTTAGTAACACTGTCATATTGAGTCTTTGCAAAGTCTCGAGCACGAAGCATCGCTGCATCAATTTTTTCAATATCAGATAATTTATTTTCATTTTCAGGGACGCCCCAAAATTTAGGATTGTAATGTGTATTGTGATAAGGATACGTATGCATAGAAATATAATCTACCGCATTTATAAGCTTTTCTAAATCTGGCGTATGATATAAAGGATCACCGCCTCCCCAAGAAGAAAAATCATCAGAGCTTGTAATCCATAAATCTTTCGATAGTTTCCCTGATTTCTTTAGGTCTTGCAAATGGTTTACCCATTTTAATATAACGGCTGGTTGCACATAATAACTCTCTGCCCACTTTACCATAGCTTCGTTACCAACAGCAATTATTTTTACGATATCTGGGTATTGATTTGCCAGAGCAACGGCTTTTGCAATTTGTGGTGCATTTGCCTCACTTTCCACATCGTGATCTGGAACTTGATCTGTCCACGCATTTTTACAATCAATCCATGCTCCTAGCATAACGTACATTTCAAAATCAGGGTTTTCCCTTTTTAATTCTGTAATGGCTTTTAACACATTAGATGCTTGTGGTAAGTGCACTTTATAATCACGTAAAATTCTAATTCCCATAGCAGATAATAGTTTCATATCTTCTTTGAGTTCGTCTAGAGTAGGCTCAATTCCGTGATCAACATGTCTATAACCTCCATAAGAGATGGCTAAATATTCTGGATTACCTAAAATATCTTTTGCACTTAAATTTGATTGTTCTTTCACGGTGCTAATATTGCTTTCTATTTTAGTTGCTTTTTTACATGAAAACGCGAAAGTTACCACTAATAATAAAGCCCCTATTTTTATATACCTTTTCATTTCTTAATAATTATTGTTTTTTTACAGATACAATAATTCGATTTACTTCTCCTGTCCTGCTAAAAATCTTTTTACTTGTCTCTCCATCCAAACTCGAATTTTCAAATTCAGCAGTTAATCCATTATTATAAACGACTTCTAAATGTTCCTTTTCCGCTTTTTTATAAATTATTGGAATTTGACAATAAGTAAACGCCAGTGAATTTTTTGCTAATTCAATTTGTTTAGTCTCCTTATCTATGGCTGTATATTTAAACATTACAGGTTCTTTTAAGAATTCTTCATTTCTTAATAAACGTGCATTAAATAACAACTTTCCATTATTTACATAAACGCCTAACTCACCAAAACGGCTCAAAATATCTTCTTTCACCTGGCCTGTCATTCCGGGTTGTTGTGCTCCTTTTCCGAAAGGGGTATGAGAATATGGATCTGTTGGAAACGCACCATATAACTCTGGTGATTTATGAACCCCTATACCTTCATTAATCTCATAATAATGCTCCAATAATTTACCAATGGTTACGTCACTTTCTTTGTTCTCTATAGCCAGCAAACAAGTTTCCTGTACACTCAATAATAATTTTGAAACCATATGCCAGTAAATAGAACCTAAACCTTCATAGCCATAAAAGGTACCAGAACGACCTGTAAACGCTTTATGATTAAAATTCTCCTCGAATAAAGCCAGTAATAAGTCTTTGTCTTTACTAACAAGTGATTGATATTTCTCGGGCAATTCGGCTAATGCGTTCTTTAAACTTCCAGCATTATTAAAATTTCCATTGAAATGATAGTGCCCTAAAACATCTTTTTCTACAATCTGAGATTTGCCTTCTTTTAGAAGTTGTTTTATCAACGCTGAAGCTTCAACTTTTTTGGCAGGAATATTATTCTTTTTAAAGAACCTTGGAAGCTCTTTGTTAGGATACAACAGATAACTGTATTGATCTGGTCTGAATAAAGCGCTACTTCTTAAGGCATTCAATAATTCTAAAGAGGCTTTCCCTGAAATATAGCCGGAACTTAAAACCGCCACCTGACCTTCCAACATTTCTGGAAGATATGAAATGGATACTTCCGTATCATTTTCGATGGTAATTAAATTGTATGCGTGAAATAAATTATCTGCACGTTTATTAGCATCGATGGTATGATCAAGGTATTTTTTAGTAATCTTGAAAAATTGTAATAACTCCTTTTTAGGAATTACGGCCTTATTACTTGAATATCCGTTTTCATAAATTGAATTTCTATACTCACTTCCAGCATTCCCAAGTCCGTCTAATACTGTTTTTCTATCCGTATTAGAAATTTTACCAGAAAGAATATGACTATTATTATTTAAAGTGTTTACAATTTTATTGAAAAACAGTGCTAATTCTTCTGAAATTTCACTTTGTATCTCAGGCGTGTTTTCTACTATATTTTCAAAGAAATCGATGAATCGTCTAAGATAACTTAGTGTCACCATAGAAAGTCCATTTCCTACCAATGCGTTATTGGCATCATTCCATTCTGGTCTCTGCGTATTCATCCAGATACCTCCTTCAGGTACAAAGTTTGAAACTTTTGCCAATACAGTTGCTAATAATTTTTCGATTAAATTAACCTTATAAATAAAGTAGTTGGCGTCTCTTAATAAGGCGCCATCAACTCCTAATTCTAATCTTTTTTGAGCAATTTTTTCTTCGGCATCATGATCAAATTCAATCGTGTCTTTAGGATCGATTAAAATGTCTTTATAACTTTTTATTCTATAAGGCACATTGGCGTAAACAAAAATATCCTGTTTAAAATAAGCTGCTAATTTGTTTGGATAATGGTGCTCACTAAATTCTAAAAACTTTAATAAGTAAATAATTTGGTGATCACCCCAATAACCAATATATGACCAAGGATTGTCTGGTTCAATAGTTTCCCAATCAAAGCCGTCTTTTGTAACACGATATGGGTTGTAGCCATCAAATGTTGTAGCATTCAAGAATTTATGAATCATGCTATCAATAAATTCCGGATACGAATGCGCTAAGGCTTCCCAGTTTTGGAAAATATCGCGCCAGTTTCCTTCGTAGTCAAGTATTTTTGAACCGTCAATTTCACTTGTGGTATTAATTGAGAATTTATTCCAAGGACGACTTGGATCGCCATGTCTTCTACTAAATTTTAAAGGCATGTATTCAAAAGCAAGTCTTTTGAAATTTTTATCAGTATCTTTTTCAGCCAAGTCTTTTAAATAACTAAGTGAAAAAACTTCTGGTAAATTCCCTAAGAGGTCTTCTTTTTTCTTATAAACTTTTTTATTGGCTCCTTCAATATATTTATCAAAATCTTCTTTTTCAATTTGATAATTATCATCAAAAATACCACCTCTCATGATGTTAAAAAGTGTATTCGAAAAATGTCTGGTATTACGTAATTTATCTGCAGTAAGTTGAATGCCGTCTGATGCACTATTTAATTCTAACAGCGTTTTTGAACCTAAATCTATATCTTCTTGAATCGAACTTAAAAGTGTCTTTTTATTCTTTATTTTTTCAAAAATTTCAACGATTCCACCCATCGATTTATTCAAATCGGCAATAATCATCCAACTCTTTTCGATTTCTGGTTGTAGGGTTAATTCTGCACACACAAAATAAGCTCCTTTTTCAGCTTTAATATCTACTTCTTGTGTGATTTTTTCTCCTTTTCTAAACTTATCAAGTTGTCTTGAAGACACCAAATACAAAGGTTTTTCAATACCAATGGACCAGGCTATGGTTGCTTTTAAAGCTTCACTAGGTTCCGCTTTGTCAACAATAATAGCACTAAGTGCAAATATACCAATCCCTACCTCAGCCTCTAATTCGTTTTTCTTATAAGCATCTACCAGGTTACTACGTGTTGCCTGTAAATCTTCAAAAACGCCATATGGAAGTATGTTTTGAATACCATCTAATATGGTTACCTTAATATCTTTATCTGTATTATTTACTATCGTAGACTTTTTTACAAAACCATATTTATTACTGGTGCTCCATTGATATCTAAATGAAATACCTAAATCATTATTATTTTCTTCAAAAACCACTTTATTACCAAGCGCATTTTTGTATAGGTTTCTTTGGATATTGTAAATACCCTCATATTTATCAGAGAAAGGTTCCCATAAATGAATTTTATCTTTTGAATTCACTTGAAGAATCGTTTTACTGCCTGTAATTTCTGCAGATTCTGTAATCTTATCGTCAGTATAGTAAGGAAATAATGAGGACCCACTGTTTTTTCTTCCTGCCGTTAAACCGCCGTTACTTGATATAAACATCCAGTGATTTGAATCACTCACAATGCTCATAAAGAAAGGTCTCATGGCATCATTATTTTCTATTTTATAATAACTTTCGTTATCAAAACTTACAGATTTACCTATAATTTCTTTAGTTTTAAAAGAGGCTTCGTTGTTTCCTATATAAATTTTATTGTGATCCATTTTTTTTAATTTTACTTTATTTTAATTTTTTAAATAACAAGAAATAGTATATTTCTTTTTTTTCGTGATTTAATATTTGGTTTTCCTTTTAACTAATTAGGCACTAATTCCATTTCAATTTGCTCTAAAGACTTTCCTTTAGTTTCTGGTAATATTTTGAGTAGCACAAAGAATCCTATAACAGCAATGAGCCCAAAAATAAGAAAGCTAAGGGCATTTCCAAAGTTTGATAATTCCCAAGGAAAAACCTGTTGTACCATCCAACTTATAAAGGAGTTTACAAAACCAATAACACCTATGGCTAATCCTCTATATTTAATAGGATATAATTCTGAAAGTAGCACCCACATTACAGGTCCCAAAGAAAATGCGAAACATGCAATAAATCCTAAAATACCGATTAAAACTAACGTGGCGTTAATGTTGGTTGCAGATTCTAAAATGGCGCCTTCGTTTTTTGCATAAATCTGGTTACCTAAAGCTGATTTTATCTCGTTTTTAAAATCTAAATCATTATTATAAACTTTGTTTGCTATGGGATCTAATCTAGAAGTTTCTATGCCCTCTAGCAAAACAATTTCTTCTGATGTTAATTGATACGTGGCCTGATTAAATCCATAAGCACAAACTAATAAGCTTATAGCAATACCCGCAGTACCAATTAATAGTAAAGGTCTTCTCCCCATCCTATCAATTAAATAAATGGCAACAAACGTAAATATCACAGTAATGGTACTTAATAAAACGCCCGATGAAAACGATGCGTCATTACCAATTCCCGTTTGTTTGAAAATAGAAGTCGCGTAAAAATAAACCGCGTTAATTCCAGTAATTTGTTGTAAAACACCAATTACCAAACCAACTATTAAAATGAATCGTAGAGAAGGCTTAAGCAAATCTTTGATTTTTACTTTGGATACAATCTTTTCCAACTTAATATTGTCTTCAATTGATTTTATTTCAATGTCGGCAGTAAGCTTTCCATGAATTTGGATAAGTATCGCTTTAGCTTTTTCAACTTTATTCATGGAATATAACCAACGAGGACTTTGAGGAACAAAAAACAGGCATATAAAATAAAGTACAGCAGGAATTAATTCGACACCTAACATCCATCTCCAAACGGTTGCATCTGTTAAGTTAGAAACTCCAGAAGTATTGTATTTATTAAAATAATAATTACTTAAAAACGCTGCAAAAAAACCAAGTACAATATTTAATTGCTGAATGGACACCAATTTACCTCTGTTTTCTGACGTAGATATTTCAGCAATATAAGTTGGTGCTAAAATAAGTGCTGCTCCAAAGGCAACGCCTCCAATCATTCTGGCGATATATAAAGCTTCATAAGACCAGGCATAGGCTGAAAACAGAGCTGATACTGCATATAAAAATGCGACTACAATTAGTATTTTCTTTCTTCCAACAATATCACTTAGTCGACCAGCAAACAACATAGAAATCATAGCCGAAAAAGACGGCGAACTTACTACCCAACCCGATTGTAAATCGTTTAAATTAAACTCAGGACCTGCATAAGACATCACTCCAGAAATAATACCGGCATCAAAGCCAAATAAAAATCCTCCTAAGGAAACCACAAATGCAATAAGGGTTAGTTTTTTAGACATATTAATTCTTGATATTAATAGTTTGAAACTCTTTTGTTGGGTTTACAATAGTAGCAGCTTCTGTTTCAAGAGGTTGTTTAAATCCTTCAAAATTTTAATGAATCCGTTAGTGTCAGTTTTAAATTACTTTGGTGTGAAGTGGTTCGCATACAATATTAGTTTTAGTGGTAAAATGGTTTAATTTTAAAAAAATTAAAGATATACTTTTTTATATATTAGTTCATTTTAGGAATGACAATCGTTTGTATGGCTTGCCCACTAATTGAGAATTTCTTGATGGAATTCTTCAACGAAAGTGTAATATGCTTTACTTCAGCTGCTTCATTAAATATTACAACAACTGTAGAACCATCAGGGTTTTGAGCAGCAGTAACCATTAACGCATTGTCTGAGTTTTCAAGCCCAATTACTTTTGCCTCAGGCCTTATATATTTACTAAAATGCGCCATGGTATAATATAATGGCGTGAAATAAACTTCATCCTTTTCCGGATCTACAATCACAGGCGCCACACACCAATTTTTAAACCAATTCGGGCCACCTTGGGTATCTAAAACCATATTCCAATCTACCCATCCGTCTACCCAGTTATTAAGGCAACCTATAATATCTCGCGCGTAGCGATTCACTGGTGCGTATTTTGGGTGCAGGTGTTTTTGGTCAGCTGGAGCCCAATCCCAACCCCAATCGGTTGCTTCTTTTTTCCAATACCACGCATCGTCTTTCCATTTTGGTATTTCAGAATCGACACAAGCCTCTGTTTGAATTAAAAGCTTATTAGGGGCTTTATTATGAGCATCTTGCAATTCTTTTGAATAAATCTCAAAGGTGCTGTCATACCAATGAATGGCTGTACCGGCAAAATACTTTGAAGTTTCTTCGGTTCTATACATAGATTCCACCCAGTCATGTAAATGAGCACGATTTTGATCAAATCCTAAAATTTTAACATCGCCTTTCCCATCTGCCTCTAGCTTTGGTCCGAGGTGGTTTTGAACAAAATTGGTCATTTCATCTGGAGTGTAATGCATACTTTCCCAATTATTTCCATTACCCATTGGTTCGTTTTCTACAGTGAAACCCCAAATATCAATACCTTCAGCTTTATAAGAATCGATATATTTTGAAAAGAACAACGCCCAGGTATCATAATATTCGGGCAATAATTTTCCACCAACCCAATGGTTATTATCTTTCATCCAAGGTGATGCTGTCCATGGCGATGCAAATATTTTAAAGCCATCTTTAGAGATTGCCATAGCTTCTTTAATCATTGGGATTAAATCATCCATATCGTCCTTGATTGTAAAATGTTCTAAATTCACATCCTTTTCAACTGGCGCATAAGAATACTGACTTAAAGAGAAGTCGCAAGAATTCATGTGCGTTCTGGTTAATGAATAATTAGCACCATCCGTTCCAAAATAGGCTTCTAAAATTTTAGTTCTATTTTCTTTGCTTATTTTATTTAATAAGTATGCTGAAGACTCTGTAAATGCGCCTCCAAAACCGGTTATGGTTTGAAAAGTTGAATCTGGTAATAGATTTATTGTAACACTTTTTTCGTTTGAAGTAAACTCGGTAATTTTAGTTAATTTATTACCACTGGCTGAAGTTTCATAAACGTCTGTCACCAATGGTTTAGGTTCTTGTTTACAACTTAAAATCATTGAAAAAAGGATTGTTGATACAAAGTATTTTAATAGCTTCATCTTCTAAATTTATTAGGCATTATTGATAATGCGTTATAATTTATGGGGCATATTATTTGTTAAATTTTATAGTTTAAATAAATAGTTTGAGTGAGTCTTTGCTCACTCAAACTATTTATTTAGTTAATAAACGCTTGTTAAGGTGTTCTTTTGATGACTACATTATCTACATGAAGTTTAACGGCACTATTAACTATTTCAATTAAAAAAGATAAACCACCTGCCACTTGATTTGCATTAGCAGCGGTTGTGAAGGTATATGTTTTCTTTTCCCAAGTTGTTGATAAAGAAGTTGTGCCATCGGTAAGAATGTGTTGCGTTGCCGCTACAGTTCCACCATCAGCACCTTCAGAAAATGTAAATGATTTAAAAACGCCACCATCTCCAAATGCTCCTGATGCTATTATATCAAATGAAACTGTGTATGAGGTATTAGGCAAAACTGCACCTACTCCAAACCTTTCCATTTTTAAACCTACAGCTACACCAGTTGATCCTTGAATTTCAGCCGAATTACTTCCACCGTTGTTAACCGTCGTAGAAACAGATGTGCCAGGAAAAAATTGCCAGCAAACAGCACCTGCTTCAAAATTACCATTAGAAAGTAATTCACCCGTTGGAGCTTCAGGACATGTGCCACCACCGCCACTGGTAGTACGAGCATAAAGTTTAAGGTCATCAAAATGATAGGTGTCACTATTTTTTGATTCCAGATCAAAGAAAATAACTATTTTATTAAATTTACCACTTGCAGTAGCCGGAAAAGGGAACGTTAGTTCTTCCCATTCGCCAGTTTTGGTTCTTACTGCCGCTACATCTCCAGTATTATTTCCTGCAGCACCTATCTCTTCAAGTTTCATGGTTACTTTTGTTCCTGCTTTAGGGGAATACACTTTCATTTTAAAACCAGCATTGGCATCAAAATCTAATTTTGTAGCTACATTAATTTGAACGTTGTCCCAAGGATTCGTACTAGAGTTTACAACTTTACCAGCAAAACAAGAACTATTTACCGCATCTTCTTTAGGATTAGCAACACGCGTATATGCTGTTCCATCTTCTATAACTACAACATCATTGGTTTTAAAAGTTAAATTAAAATCTGCTGCAACTAATGATTCAACAGCTTCTGCTGTACATGCGCCTCCGCCAGTACCACCACCAGCACCACCGGCAACTTGCATAATATCATCAAAATAATAAGTATCTCCATCGCATGTGGCGTTTCTTTCAAAGTATATAATCATACTTTTATAAGTTCCTGTAGTTACATCAGAAAAATCAAATGTTAATTCTTCCCATTCGCCTACTTTAGTAATACTAGCAACTTTCTCTACTGCTGGATCTGTATCAGGGAAAGGTAAACGCTCCAGTCTTAAAGTTACATTTGCAACTTGATTTTGTGCTAAAACTTTCATTTTGAAAACTTTGTTAGTAGCCGATGCGAAATTTAGAGCTGTCGTTAATTCTGTACCTAAACCAGACCATGTTTCGCATCCATTAGTTTTTACGAATTCTTCAACATTACAACTAGAGTTCACAGCGTCCGGTACTGGATTTGCAACAATAGAACCTGAGGTATTTCCAAAGGCCGCAAATGTATGCGCCGTATCATTGGTTTTAAATGTCCAATTAATATCACCATTCGCGGGATTAATATTTTCTGCAGCTTCTGCGGTACAATCTGAACCACCACCACCGGTGTTATCGTTCGGGTCTCCTATTATTATAACATCTTGATATGTTCTAAAAGATCCTGCAACATTTTTTGAAACTAATGAAACCGTATAGGTTCCAGGTTGGTAAATATGTGAAGGATTAATCTCTGTTGATGATTGTCCATCTCCAAATGTCCAAGAAAAAATAGATGCATTTCTAGACGTATTTATAAATTTTACAACACCTGTTTCTTGATTAACACTATAAGTGAATTCGGCAAAGGCCTTTGGAAATTCTACTTGATCTTCCACACAACCTTGAAATGCTATGGCAATAAAAAATATTGCGATAATTTTTATTTTGTTAATTATTTGTTTCATAATCTGTTTTTTTTAGTTTAGTTATTAATTAAGTTGGCTTCATAAACACGAACATAGTCTACAAGCATGGTTTGAGGAAACACGGTTTCTGCATTAGGAGAACCTACAAAAGACCCTCCAACCGCTAGATTTATTATTATAAAAAATGGTTTATTAAAAACCCATTCACCTGTAACATCGGCCGGTGTAATTTGATTGTAAAGTACATCATCTATATAGTAATTAATATATTCTGGACCCCATTCTATTCCAAAAATATGGAAGTCTGTATCGAATCTATTATTTGTTAAACTATAACTTTTTGATATAGATTCACCTCCAGAATAACCAGGACCATGCACAGTTCCTAAAACCATAGTTGGAGTTTGCCCGCGATATTCCATAATATCAATTTCTCCACAATTTGGCCAATTATTAGTATCGATGTCAGCACCTAACAACCAAAAGGCTGGCCATATTCCTTGTCCCCAAGGCAGCTTAATTCGTGCTTCAAAACGGCCGTATTTTTGTTCAAACAAGCCTTTGGTTAATAATCTTGCAGATGTATAAGCTGATCCATTAAAATCTTCTTTTTCGGCTGTAAGAATTAAATATCCGTTTTGAACGGCAACATTTTTTGATCTATCTGTATAGTATTGTAATTCGTTGTTTCCCCAACCATTACTTCCTGTGCCAATATCATAAGTCCAAATAGAACTATTTGGTGCACCATCAACACTAAATTCATCCTGCATCGATATGGTTTTGAAATTAGCTACTGTTTGCGTTTCGCTAGTTGAACAACTAGTGAACACCATAAATAAAACTAATAATGCAACACTAAGAATACCCAATGGCAGCTTTCTTTCTCTGTATCCTGGATTTTGCTTAAAGATTTTTGTTTTCATTCTTATTATATTTTTTTAATTAATTCTATTAATTTTTATCTCTAACAACTCTATTAATCTTCATAGAAATAAATATTATCTAAATAAAAATTTGATATCGATGAAAAGTTTATGTTTTCATAAATAATAAGCCCTATATTATTCTTGTTCGCCATGGTTATTTGAAACTCTAGTGTAATCCAAGTATCTGCTACCCAAGTAGACTTAGGAAAAAACACTTGTTGCCTAGTATCATCTCCTCCACCATCAGCTTTATCGGCACCAAAATCTACAATCGTAATTAAAAAATCGGCGTTTGCAGGTACACTAACCGGTATATACATATTGACGTGTACCTTAGATTTTTGCGTCGCATCAACGGTTGGATTCGCAAATTGATTACCTACAAAATTAAAATTAGTATAGTTTATCATGTTATTACCTCCTATTGCAAATTCAGAAGATTGCGTTGTTTGATAAGGTTCCCAATAGCCATTAAAAAAGTCAACTGGAACATTAGTATAAGAATCACTAAATATGGAAATAACTTTACTAGGGTCTCTTGTCGGTACTGGTGCTAAATCAAAAGCGCCTGTCGAAGTTAATTCTAAAGAACCCTTTGCTAATACACCCCCTAAAGTAGCCGTTATCTTTGTTGTTCCTTCCCCTACCATACTAACTACTCCTTTTTCATTTATAAAAGCAATAGCTTCATTTGAAGATTTGAAACTAAAGTAAGAAGGAGCCGCATTAACAGTTACGTTATTTCCAGATCCTGTATTAAAAGTTTGAGTTAATCCGGTTACAGCAATATCCACACCCGTAAAAGCTGTTTCAGATTTATCTGCGCCATTCGAAATCGCCGGTTGTGGCTGCCCTATGGTCCCTAGTTTTTCAAATTGTAACTCATCAATCCAAAAGGAATAACCCAGACCATTTTCTGGTCCTTCGGCAAACCAAAACATCCCTCGTTCTTGTATTAATTTTGCTGCATCTGGAATTGGAATGATGTATTTTCTCCAATTAGTAGTTAACTGAAGACTCATATTAACCTGATACTTGTTTTCAAGGAAATCTTGACCAAAACCAATATCATTTATTAGTCCAGCTTTAGTGCCTTTGGCCCAAAACGTCAGTGCATCATAACCGGTCAAATCACGACCAGATGATAAACGGAAAATAGCTCCTGAATACGCGCCTAGCGGATCTCCCACATTAGGAACATCAAAACGCATAGAAGCAGACCCACTATATTTAGTTTGAGTGTCCACACTAAAGGCTTCCGCATAAGAGCCAAAGTATGGGAAATAATCCAGTCCACCTGTAAAACCATCGATAAAGACCTCTCCACTAGATGGATACTTTGCAAACTCTAAGTGATCAGATGGTTCTCTTTCACAACTAATACTAATTATAAAAACCAACCCTAAAAATAGAAGTGCCGTTTTCGAATACATAAATTTTATATTTTTCATTTTTCTGTATTTTTTATTTTCCAATATTGATATGTATGTATGTTCTTATTTCCCATTCGTTACCATTTTCAAATCCAACAGGACTAATAATTGGTGCTGTAGCAAATGGAAGTGCTTCATTTGGACTATATCTCGGTGAATATTGATCCAGTGATCGCCAAGTACCGCGTATACCAATTTTTGTATCTGGTAAGATAAACCAGTCAGGTTTACCTACAGATGTGGATAAATCTAACATTAATTGAACAGGATAAGTTAAGTTAAAATCACGATGGTAATCGAAAGGACCCCAATCATTAATTTTAAACGAGTGAACTAGTTTCATTTTTTTATAAATAACTCTAAAATCACCTCCTACACGTTCAATGAGTCTTTCGTCACTACCATTAGACTGTGCATTACCAAAATAAAGGTTCGCAATTAAACCTATTTCCGGACTTACTTTAGATACCACACGTGTGCTGGCTTCCCATAAATCTTGAGCTGGTGCTGAATTTGGAAAAGCAAAAGCAGTACGATTGGCTAAAAATCCAATGGCGGCATCTTGTGCTGTTGGATGATGACGAAATACAAAACCAAGATTGAAAGCAAGCTTAGCGTCTTCAGCTCTGTCATTATCCCATTCGTACATCCATGTTCCTGGGGTTGGATCGTAACTAAGCAATAATTCACCAGCCACTGTTTCCCTATTAGCTCTAACTGCAAAAGGATCGTCTTGTATATTTCTTAATCTTCCTGGTGATTGAACATCATTTGGCATGGCACCAACTATAGGTTTTTGCCATAAAAAGTTAGGAGCAATTTGAAGATTTCCTGTTAGAATTGTAAACCCAGATAACACGTTTGTTTGGTTACCACTACCGGTATCTTTAAGTTTCCAACCGGTAAATGTTTGTGTTTGGTCTGCACCGCCATTAGCTACCAGACCCATTGCTGCTGCTTGAGCATACCAGTTAAAAGCGCCTTTTTGATAAGTAATTTTAGCTTTTCCTCCCCAGTTATCTTTTTCATTAATTCTATCTGTATAAATGGTATAATTGCCAGATTCGCCTTCTGCTATTTGAAATTCTCTACCATTTAAAGGCTGTCCACCCCAAATACCACCCACTTCAAAACCTAGAGCTCCAAAGTCTCTTGCTATATGAATTGTAGCTCTACGTGTTTTTGGTAATGGAATTGCTATTGAAGAAACAATACTTGCTGCATCGTCAATATCTTCATGATAAATACCCGTTACATCGTATTTCCCTAATTTAGTGCTATATTTTAATAACACTGCTGGATTTGCACCCCACCAAAGTTGTGGTCCGAAAGCGGCTTTAAAACCATTCAAACCTTTTTTACCATCAAATTCAAAACCTGAAATTTCACCATTATAAATATCTAAGTTCGGTCCGTAATTTGCTTCTGGGTATAAACCAAAGAAATCACCTTCGTAACCCCAATGATAATGTCCGGTACGATAAAAACCTCTTAAATCGAATTCTTTAGCATTCCACTCGTAACTGGCATTATATATTTGTACCCTATTTGGGTCAGTAAGTGTCACATTACCTTCATCAGTATTCACCGCATATGAACGCCCTCTATTCTCATAAAAGATTTCATCTATAGGATTCTCAGCAACACGTCCAAGAATATTAAAATTCACATTGGCACGCATGTTAGCTGAAGGGTTTCCTTCGATGCCTACATAGTACGATTGCATATGGTCGAAACCTAATTCGTTTGGATAGGTAATATTATCTGGATCTGACGTTTCTGGTGTGGTAATTAAACTACCTCCTGTATTGAATGTTGTAAATTCAGCTCTTAAATTACTAACGCGAATTTTATCGCTAGTTACTGCTCCTAAAGCTGCTTTATCGCCACGTGCTCTTAAAACAGCATCCATAATTTGGATGTTTTTAAATGCATTATCAACATATTCTAAAGTAGCTTCTTTTGCATAAGGGTCTATATTATGCGCTTCTTTTAAAGCATAATAAGCGGCACGAGGGTATAAATCATATAATCCTCTATCATTGGTTACGCCTTTGGCACAAATACCAAACCACTCCTCATTCATATTATTTTCACCTAATTTAAAATCACTTTGGTAACCACCATTGGACCAAGAGGCATTGCTATCATGCACATCAAGGTTTTTGGTTTGACCAAATTTCCACCAACCATCACTAAACTGAAATGTGAAACCACCAATAGAGTTTCCTACTTTTCCTAAACCTGCTGCATTCTCATAAATTTCCTTCCAGTTACCCAACATATAATAAGCCTGCGATTTTTGATCTTCTTGGTTTTCTATAGCATTGAACGCATCTGCGCCAAACTCAGTAAACATAATGGGTTTATTAAGTTTGTCTTTTACAACTTGAAATGCATCACCGAATGAAACACCGCGGTACATATTTACACCATATATATCCACATCTTTACATTCTTCTGCAATAACATCTATAAATAACACATCACCATTACAAATTGCAACAGGACGTGATGCATCGATAGATTTCATTTTTATTGCAGCATCATTCATTAATTTATACATAGGTCTTCCACGATTTTCACCTATAAATTTCTTCTCTTCTTCATCATCAGGAAAATCTTCTGTTTCTGCACCCGCCCAAAAAAGACCATAGTTGTTTTCGTTTCCTAATAAGAATAGTAACACACCCGGTGTATTTTTATACTGTTCAGCAATTTTAGTAACCTCGGCCATTAACATTTGTTGTGTTGCTGGATCTCTATAATCTGTCACCGGTACCCAAGCACCATTTATAGTCAATCCGTAACGACCGAACGAATGGTTAAGCATGGTATAAATTCCGTAATTTTCATAAATGTATTTAACCCATTTTGGTTGTATACCTGTATACATCCTAATAGTGTTTACACCCATATTTTTTAATAAGCCCATTTCGGCATCTAAGGCTGCTTTAATAACATCGTCTGACTGATTCCATAGGCTATAATTAAAATTAGTGCCAATGGGAAAATAATCCCAGTTCATACCATTAATCATAAATTTCTCCCCATTTACAGTTAGGGACATTCCTTTGTTATCGTTTACAACTACCACTTTATCTACCTGAGCAAATATTATAGTTGTTAATAAAAAGAAAGTTAATTTTAGAAAGTGTTTTTTCATTGCTTGTTTATTTATTGTTGGTACTTTTTTAGAATTAAAGAAATAACATAATTTGTACTATTTCTACTTTCTACGTTTAACATAATAATAGACTACTTAAAATATGATCTGATTGTAGTTTTTATATTTCTTAAAATTAGCTACTTAATTTATGAAGTCAATAAAAATAACCCCAACAAAAAGCATACATGATAAAAAATATTGTATTTTATTATGAGATAAGCACAAAACAAGGTGCTTTCATATTTAATCAATTAAATTACACCTTACTTTTTTAGCCATAAAATGAATCCATGTTGTGGTATTGTATAGGTAATTTTTAATGATGTTGTATATCCGATTCCTGTAAAATGTATTTTTATTTGTGATTCATGTAGAAACTGAGTTTTTCTTTAACCAACAAAGTTTTAAATAAACTATTCTAAACTAATTGGTTAAGTTTATTTTTCTAGGTTTAAAAAGAAATTAAATTGAAGATTAAATTACTAACAGAAATTGATTTGAAATAAAAAAAGGAGCATTTACAATGCTCCTTTTTTACTATTTATAAGTTTTATTATTCGGGAATTAATATAAACCACCATTCAAATCCATTATTTCCATCAGCGGTACTTAAAAGCATTTCATTAGCTGAACGGCTAAAGATTCTGTATTTATGATTTCCACCTGTATAATAGCCCATAAATGATGTTCCTGTTAAGCTTAATGTTTCTACACCTCCTGGAGCTGATAAAGACCAAAGCGCGTTATAAGAAGCATAAGGATAATTTAAAATATCGGCTCCATCTGCAGTACCTCCCGGACCTGCTAATTCTTCTATTAAAACTTCACGTCCAAAAACAGCTCCGTCTACACCTGTATCATGTGTAAAGGTTCCATTAATATTAAAAGTATACCTATCATCATACATACCTGTACCAACTTTATAGTTAACATCTGAGTTTCCTGGACCTGGATACCATTCAACAGGAATTGAGCCTCCAACCGGTCCTAAACCAAAATGTCTGGGTACCTCGGCTGCTATTCTCCAAGTTCTTGTAGTGTTAGAGGTTAACATGGTTAATAAATCGGCAGGTGGCGAATAAGTAGATAAAACTTCCACTTCTATTGTTTTACTTGACGAAATTCCACCTCTACCAAAGGCTACTACAGTTACAGCATAAGTTTGCAAACCTAATTCTGCGAAACTATAACTCTGCTTTCCTGCTGGTGCACTAGATGCCGATCCGTTATACACAAATTGATACGAAATGGCATTATCTGCTTTTGCTACAAAATTTACAACCCCGGTTCCATCGCCAGGACCTTGCGCAACAAAACCATCTCCATCAGCATACATTACTTGAACATCTATATTTGTAGGTGCTGTTAATGCTCCAAATGAAGGCTCTTCCTCTTGACAACTATTAAATAGTAGTAAGAACGAAAGGAATACTCCAATTATATATTTTACGTTTTTCATTTTTTAAAATTTTATTTATGATAGTTGAAATTATCGATATAGGCTATTACCTTATCCGTATTATTCTCGCTATTAACTTGAATCACCACTTTATCCAAGTCTGTTCTGTCAACAGGAGCTGGCGAATTTCCATCTAAATTAATGTAGGCATCATTAACAAAGTCGAAAGTTAATGTTTGCCAGGTGTCCAGCACAATTGTTTTAACTATCTCTGTTTGTGTTTGCCATGAATTTCCACCTAATCCGCTGTTTTGAAGTTTAAGCGATACTTGATTTGGCTGAGTTCCAGTAATACTTGCTGATGGAACATATATTTGCAATGTGAATTTACTTTTAGCCACCAAATTAAACTTAGGTGTCACACTAAATTGAACATTCGCATAAAGTCCTCCATTATCCTTGTATTCTAATACAGTAGCTGAGTTATTTTTAGCTTCAATGTATGGATTAGCCAAAGCCTTATTCATATCAGCTCCATCTCCTAACCAATTTGTAATGGTACCAAATCCTTCAAAACCATCTCTTGCAAAAGGTGCAGTATCAGGGGTAGGCGTAGTTCCATATTTAAAATCATCGATAAACGCTATGACTTTATCTGTATTATTTTCTGAATTTACTTGAATTACTACCTTATCTAAATCTGTTCGATTAACAGGATCTGGCGAATTTACATCTAAATTAATGAAAGGGTCGCTACTAAAATCAAACTTGATTTCTTGCCACTTATCTAAAACAATTGGTTTGATAATTTCTGTTTGCGTTTGCCATGAATTTCCGCCTAATCCGCTGTTTTGGAGTTTAAGCGAAATTTGATTTGGCTGAGTGCCGGTAATGCTATATGATGGCACGTATATTTTTAATATAAAAACACTTTTTCCGCTAGATAAATCAAATTTTGAACCCGCTACAAATTGCACATTTGCATATTGCTGACCTGTATCATTATAACGTAAAACTGTTTTCGAGAAATTATCAGCATTAACATAAGGATTAGCAAACGCTGTATTTAATCCAGTTCCTCCATCTCCTACCCAAGTAGTGATATTACTATTACCATCAAAATCGTCAAAAAGTAATGGTACATAAGTAGTCGGTGCTTTCCAGAAATAAATATTATCAACAAATATGGTACCGCCAGCTGGAGCTCCATCCAATTTAAACTGAGCAATATCACTCATACTTAACCCTAAATCGGTAAAATAAGATAATGGAATATCAATTGATGTCCATTGATTTGCAGTTAAATCTAAATTAAAAGCCTTCTCACCTGTTGATGCACTGATAGGCGATATTTTAGCATCATTATCATTTGCTGTCCAAATATCCAAATGCAAAAATTCCATGCTAGAGGCGTCTATATTAGCACCTAGCTGAATACCTTGATATGTTAATCCAGTATATCGAAGTATTTTATCTTCACCTATTTTAAATTCTCCAACATTCCAGTTCGCACCTTGATCCCAATAAGGGAAAAAATCATTTGAAAGATTATACTCATAATTAATCTTATCACTAAATACGCTTATCACATCTGATGTTAGTCTGAAAGGAGGTAATTTTGCAGAAGCCAACGGCTGTAAAATAGCCGTTACTAAAAATTCTTCAGTATATTCAGTGGTAGCTATAGCAGCACTTTTTGAAACTATACGAATGGTATAAGTTCCGGCGTTTACGTAGGTATAACTTACGGATTCTCCATTATTGGCGACAACAGGATCATCTTTACCAGCTTCTCCGAAATAGACTTCGTAAAACATAGCAAAATCTGCCGTTGCAGTAACATTTACTTGTTTAGAAATGGCTGCATCATTTTCAATAGTTACAACTAAATTCTCAGGTGCTCTAAAAGAAACCAAGAGTTCTTTAATTACTTCACTTTTTAGTCCAGTAAGACCAATGGCCTCAATTTTTACATTATAAGTGCCTTCTGCGTACACATGTTGAGTGTTCCCACCCTGTTTTACTGCCACGACATCGGTAGCACCATCACCCAAAGTAACATTATATGAAACCGCGCCTTCAGCATTTGGGGTAATAGTAACCAAACCTGTATTATCTTGTGTTACCTGAAACAAAGCAGACACATTTGCAGGTGCGGCAACATTATTTAAATAATCGAAACTATCCTCTTCATTAGTACAACTAAAAAGAATCAATAGCGCTAAACAATAGCTTATTTTATATTTTAATTTTCTCATAATTCTATTTTTTAGGTTAATAATTAGGATTCTGTTCCCATCTATTTCCAGACAATTCTATTTCTTGAATTGGTATTGGAAAAAGTTCATGCTTCCCAGCAACGAATCCAACTATTTCTTGAGCTGCTCTACCTGTCCTTACTAAATCGAAAAAACGAAGTCCTTCCCCAACAAATTCCACGCGACGCTCTTTATAAATATCGTTAGTTAAGTTTGTTCCCGAAGTATTAACATTTGGCAACATTGCTCTGTTACGTACTCTATTTAAATATATTCTTGCAGTAACATCGTCTGGTGATGTCTTTCTGTTTAATGCTTCAGCTGCCATAAGCAACACATCAGCAAAACGAATGACACGAAAGTTATTTGGGTTTGTTAGCGCAGCATCAGGTTGATTTAAATCACCTTTACGTGCTATATATTTTAAATTATAGTAACCCGTATGCTCATATCCCGTTGTATATTTTGCGCCTGTATCTGTAGCCCACTTTTCAATATCTAATATTGAATATTCCAAACGAATATCTCCTGGCTCAAAAGCATCAACTGCTTCCTGAACTGGTACATTGAAACTATAACCAAAGTCGTAAACCGGCCCATCATAACTTCTAATCCCATTAAAACCAACAGCATAATTTCCTTCAAGACAATAGAAACAATCGTAGCTTCCACCGTCAACATCTGAATACTGTATTTCAAAAACAGATTCGATATTGTTTTCATAGTCATTTTCAAACATAAATTTTGCTTCACTAGAAGATAACAAAAGATGTGGTCCATTTTTAATTAAATCTTCTAGCACAGTTGCAGCTTCAGGAAATTTATTTTGATATAAATAAGCCTTCCCTAAAAGCGCTTGCGCAGCCCCTTTTGTAATTCTACCAGTTTCATTTTGAACATAAGGTAAATTAGCTGCAGCAAAAATTAAATCTTGTTCAATTAACGCATACACTTCAGCTTTTGGTGCTCTATCAGTATTAAACTGTTCGCCGAATTGAATTCGTTTGTCTATAGATAAAGGCACATCTCCAAACCATTTTACTAATTCAAAATAATAAAATGCCCGTAAAAATCTAGCTTGTGCCAGGACACTTGGTTTATTTGGAAACTCCATATTGTTTTGAAATTCCATGATATAATTTGCACGGTTAACACCTGTGAACATCCAAGTCCAAATATTCCTTAACTGTCCATTGACTGGCGTATGAATCATATCATCAATTTCTTGTTTACCAGGCGTGTCATTTGCATCTTGACCACCACATAAAGTATTATCGGATGCAATTTCGGCTGTTTGAAATTGTTCAGCTGTTGCTTGTAAAAAATCGTAAGCAGCTACTAACGCCGCTTGATAATCTGCTTCTGAATTGAAAAAGTCTTCTGAGTTTTGATCTTGCGATTTTACATCAATCCAATTGTCTTCACAAGAAAATACTAATATAAATACCAGTAAATAGAGACTATTTTTAATTTTTAAATTTTTCATAATATCTAATTAAAATTTTAAGTTAAGCCCTAACAAAAATGTTTTAGCACTAGGATAAAAACCCTGATCTATACCTCCACCAATTGGAGCTCCTGAAGAAGCTGTAGGGTCGAAGCCATTATACTTTGTTAAGGTTAATAAATTACTAGCTGATACATATAAACGTAATTTGCTAATTTTAGAACCTTCGAGTGCGCTATCAGAAAACGTATAACCAAGTTGTACATTTTGTAAACGTATAAATGATCCGTCTTCCACATAGTAATCTGAAAACAGAAGGTTTGGAGTCGCTCCACCTGTTACTCTTGGTGATGTATTACTTGTCCCCTCTCCTGTCCAACGACTTAATCGATACACAGCGCTGTTTGTTAAAATATTATTGTTTTCGTAATTACGAACAATATCATTTCCTACAGATGCAAAAGCATAAGCTGCAAAATCGAAATTTTTGTAATCTAAGGATATATTAAGACCCATAGTAGCATCAGGTAATGGGTTACCAATATTTACTTTATCATCTAAAGTAATTACACCATCTGCAGCATCCATAATACCATCATCGTTAGTATCTATGGTAAGCTGATCTACATATTTTAAATCTCCTGGTTGTGGTGCAATATCCCCAACGGCAGAATTATCAATTTCTGCTTGATTTTGGAAAACTCCAGCCGTTTTATACCCATAAAAATACCCAATTGGGAATCCTGCTTCCATTCTTGACGGTGCGGGTTGTCCAATACCAAAAGAACCTCCTGTTAATACACCAGTATCTGTATTTACTGAAATAACTTCATTTTTAATATAAGTTACATTGTAGCGAACACTAAACTTAAAATTATCATTAAATTTATCATTGTACCCTATTGCAAATTCAAGCCCTTTATTTTCAATAACACCACCATTAACTACCGGTGCTCCACCTACTCCTAAAAGACCGGATACTTCGGGAATTACTAATAAATCTTCCGTTCTTCTTTTAAAATAATCGGTTGTGATATCCATTTTATTATTTAACAACTTAATATCTAAACCAATATCAAGTGTTTTTTGTTTTTCCCATTTAATATCTGGGTTAGCGATACCACCGCTTGCAATACCAAAAATTTGTTGATCATTAAAAATGTATGTACCCTCACCATTTAAAAGTGATATATATCTGTAGTCTGGAATTCTATCATTACCAAGAATACCATATGATGCTCTTACTTTTAATAAATTAAAAACCGTATTTTCTTTAAGAAATTCCTCGTCGGAAGCTACCCATCCAATGGATGCAGACGGAAAATAACCAAACTTGTTATTGGGTCCAAATTTTGTAGAACCATCTCTACGTACTACTGCCGATATTAAATACTTCCCTTTATAATCGTATTGTACTCTGGTAAAATAGGATAGTAATCTAGAATCGAAAGTTGCATTTCTACCAGTATTTCTATTTATGTTTTCAACATCTGAAGCTTGTTCGATATTTGCATTTAAGATACTATTATCAAGAATATCGTATCCTGTTGCACCCGTGAATTCGCCTGTTGTTTTAAATACTGATGTTCCAACGAGTACATTAAGTTTGTGAATATCATTAAATGTATTTTCATATTTTAAGAAGGCATCAAATGTGTAATCTCTAAAGTAATTTAATCCTTCAAAAACACTGCTCCTTTCAACGTTAAATACTTTCCCGCTTCCAAAATTTGCAATTGGATTAAATACTTTTGCTCTAACCTCGGCGTAATTGAATTGAATATTTGATTGTGCCGTAAAATGATCTAAAAAATTATATGATAAACCTGCGTTACCGCTTAGTTTCATTACATCACCTCTATCGCTTGCATCATCAATCTGTGCAAGTGGATTAATAACTTCTGCTCCTAATCCTTCTGCTTTCGTGTAATTTCCATCTGTGTCTCTTAGAGAAAATGTAGGCGCCATATTTATGGCATTAAATAAAACCGAAGCATTTGAATTTTCGGGAAGATTATTTTTACTGGTTCTCATTAAAGTTAATCCAGAAGTCAATTTAAAATTCTCAAAAAAGTCTAAATTATAACTCGCATTATTTGTCATACGCAAATAATTAGAATTTTTACCACCAATGATTCCGTCTTGTGTTAAAAATGAACCACTATAAGAGTAGGATGACTTTTTACCACCTCCTTTAAAAAGGATATTATGGTTCATAATAAATGCATTTTTGAAAACTTTATTTTGCCAGTCAGTTCCAGATCCTAAATCTGATACATTAGTGAAGGGAATTGGAGCCCCTGCTGCTACAGATGCTTCATTAACTAATAAGGCATATTCAGTTGCATTTAAAACTGGTATTTTTCTGGTTGTACTTTGAAAACCACCATATGTAGAATATTCAACAGTTAAAGGCATTTCCTTACGACCCGATTTGGTTGTAACTAAAATAACCCCATTAGCAGCTCTTACTCCATATATACCAGCAGTTGCATCTTTTAGAATATTAATACTTTCAATATCATTCGGATTTAAAACACTTAAGTCTTCAATGACATTTCCATCAACCAATATTAAAGGTCTGCTATCTCCGTTTGTTGAAACTCCCCTAATGCTAATGGTAGAACCTCCACCTGGAGATCCAGATTGCGAAGTAATGTTAACACCAGCCACCTGACCTTGTAAGGCCTGTTCAATTCGTGTTGGTTTAAGAGCCTCAATTGTTTCGGCACCAATAACGCTCACCGCTCCAGTGATTTCCTTTTTTGTTTGAGTTCCGTATCCAATTACAATGACTTCGTTTAGTTGAGCAAAGTCTTCTGCTAATTGGACCGTTAATTTAGAATTATTGGTTATAACCATTTCTTTTGTTACATAACCAATGTAGCTAAAGGAAAGCGTGGAACCGATTTTAATATCTGTAATTGTGAAATTACCATCAAAATCTGTTACTGCTCCCTTGTTAGTGTTTTTAACAAGCACATTAACTCCCGGAATAGGGAATCCTGTATTGTCTTGAACGTTCCCGCTTATATCAATACTTTGTGCACCTGAATATGCAAAAAAGAATAAGCATAGAATTTTAAATAGAGTTTGTCTCATATTAATTTAAGTTTAGTTTTTATAAAAGTAATTATGCTTTTTAAAGATTTCGCATTTAGAACCTCAACAAAAAACATACAACATAAAAAACTTTATGAATTTTTATGAAAACATCAATAAATACAACGATTTTGCTTATATTTTTAATTAAAAGATATGCGAGAATTCAACCAATGTTGTGGTTATGTATAGGAAAAATAAATGAACGTTGTAGATTATATTTCTAAAATATAATTGGATAAGTTAGCATCATGTGCCAAATTCATTTTTTTACGCAGTCTGTAACGCTTTACCTCAACGCTTCTTGGCGAAATATTAAGTAATGGTGCAATTTCTTTAGAAGAAAGATTTAATCTAAGATATGCACATAATCTTAAATCATTAGATGTTAATGTAGGATGCTCGCTTTTAATCTTTTTAAGGAAATCTTGATCGGCATTATTGAAGGCTTCTTCAAATAAATTCCAGTCGTCTGTATTATTAAGGTTTCTGTCAATTATCTTAACAACATGTTTTAAATTTTTTTCGTTATTAGAAGCTCCTTTGATTTCCTCTTTTATGCTGTTTAAAAACTCATTCTTTTTAATTAAACTCATGGTAGAGATACCCAATTCTCTATTTTTATTATCAATATCTTGTTTTAGCTTTTCATTTTTAAAACGCATGAGTTGTTGCTTATTCTCTAATTCTTTTAGCTCTAATTCTCGCATTGTATTTTCAAGTAATTTTTCGCGCTGATTTCTATAATATCTTTTATATACATTATGCATAAAAAGCGAAAACATTAATAAAAGAAAACAATAGGTTGCAATCATTAGGTTTGAAAGATACCATGGCTTCTCAATCGTAAATTTGTACGATGCGATATTATTTGACAGACTATTTCCAACTTTAGCCCGAACATTAAATGTATAACTGCCATATGGTAAATTACTAAAGGAAATAATAGGGTTATAATCCCACGAACTCCATTCAGAGTACATGCTTTCCAACTGATATTGGTATTCAGTATCAAAATATTTATCAAATTCAGCGACGTTACATTTAAACTCTATATTATTGTCTTTATTTTTAAATACGCCTTTTGCATTTTTATTTACATTGGCTGGTGTTGATTTTAAATTATGTTTTGAGATAGAATTTATGCTAACATGATATGTTTTTTTTGCCAGTTTTTCTAAATCGACAACTACAAATCCTGATGATGTGCCTATAAGGTATTTTTTATCTTTTATATGCGTAATATTTTCGTAACCTGTTTGCGCTCTTGCAAGCGTTTCTGAATATGCTATCCTGTTTACTATGGGTGCATTGGTAAGTTTACCTGGAGTTATATAATTTAAGTTTTTCTTCGAAAATCCAAAAAGAGTGTTTGTTTTACTATTAAATATCAATCTGCCAGATGCATAATCATCTTTTAATATTAAATTACTCAGCAGCGTATCTTTAAAAAACAAATTTTTAGAGTCATTGTATTTAAAAATACCATTTTTACTGGTAAATAAGATATCGTCATAATACTTGACTATACTTGTATTTAGCTCATTCTCTATAGTAGCATCTTTGGTTATTTCAATAGCTTTTGTGTATTGTTGATTTACTTTAACTTTATATACACCTCTATATTCATGACTTACTAATATTAGACCATTTTTGCTAATCTCAAAAAACCTACTGGACAAATTGAATCCTTCAATTTTATTTCTTAATGCCCACGTCCCATTTAGATTTTCTAAAATGTACAAACCATCATAATTACCTTGAAGTAACAATTTGTTATTAATAGGTAAAACATTCCACGTTCCATGAATGTCGGCAATTTTGGTAACGGCATCGTTATTAACAATAAAAGTACCTGAATCATGTCCACAAAAAAGGGTGTTGTTTATTTCCGTTAAACTCCAAACGGCGCCTTGCGTACCATTTATAAATTTAAATTCTTTGTCTTCATTTAAAGGTTTTATAAATAACCCCTGATTACTACCTAAATATAAATTATCATTAAACACTGCAGAACAATTTACAGAGCCTATCTTACCTTTTTCATCATTAAATACACTTAATGGTGAATCGATATTGACACAATTAATTCCACTATTTAAAGCCAACCAAATATTGCGCTCAATATCTTCAAAAACAAAATGAATTGTATTATTACTCAGTCCATTTATTGTATTTATTTGATATTCAAGGACTCCTTCCTTAGAGATGTGGAAAATGCCATTTGATCTCGTGCCAATAATAAAACTTTTATCTTTTAACCGCGTACTTCTATATACATTTTCTTTTGAAAGCAATTGATTAGCAGGTACTTTCCAATTAGTTAGGTTTTTATTATCTAAAATAAAAAAACCAGAATCTTCTGTTGCTATTAAAAGTTTATCGCGATAATTAAAAATATTAACAAGAATATTCTGTTTAAAAATTTCGTTGTCAGAAACCAAAATAGCATTACCATTTTCAATCTTAAAAAGACCAACTTTATTCTTCTGAAAATAAATAGTTTTATTAACCTCAAACATTTTAGATATTCCTGTTTTTGATTCAATAAAACTGTAGGTTTTGCTGACTTGATTATAAATATAAATTCTGTTGAGCGACTGAAATAAAATGTAATTATCAAATCCAATTATATTCCAAAACTCTTCATCTTCTAGGAATTTAATATTTAGCTTTTTAGATAAAGAGGTGTAATACAACAGTCCAAATTCATTTCGTTGCCAATACCCAAACTCCCTATTACAACCGGTGTATATAGAGTCGCCAATAACATGTACCGATCTAATAATGGTTTCATTTGGAGATTTATACAATTGCCATTCTGCCCCATTAAACTCTAATAAGCCTTTATTATTAGCAACATAAATATATTTGTTTTTGGATTGAGATATAGACCAGTTTTGCGTTTCTCCACCATAATCTAAGGGTCTATATATTTCAATAGTGGGACGTTCTTGTGCTACAAGCAAAAATGACATTGTAAAAAACACAAATTGAAAAAACAGATTAGCTGATTTCAAAACCAAAAAGTTATTGTTGAGGTGCTAAGTTAGTAAAAATAACTATTCAAAGAGTTTTTGTATGGGAATTATCGGCCATTGTATGGGAATATTTAAAATTAAATCTAACAGAAATTAAGCTATTATATGCTTTAAATATTAAATTTTAAGCATTTAAAGTTGAATTAATCACAAATTTAAACATTAGAAATATCGAACATAAATTTATATCGTAGAAATAATCTTATGGATAAAGTTTCAATATTCTAATTAAAAATTGAATGACTTTTTCAAGAATCATATACAAGTCAATCTATAATAATTCCCTACTATCCTTAGGGATAATTAACTAAAATCATTTGCAGTAGACTACGTTTTCTAAAATTATATGCACAAAAAAAATCGTCTCGCATTTAAATTTGCAAGACGATTAATGTTTGAGTCTAAAAGTGATTATTATTTTCTAAACAACGGATCGGCACCAATAGTTCCTACCAAACTATTTAAATACACATCAGATTTAGCTTCAGAATACAATTTTTTAACCGATTTCAAGCGGTCTTTAATTTTCATTTCGGAAACTAAATCAGCATTATTTGGGTTCTCAATAAAGGTTTCTAAATAAGAAATTTGAGAATCGTAAAAACGAATATCCTTTGTCTGTTTTAATTTCAATCTGTCTTTGTACCAATCGCTATTTATTATATAATCACTTTCAAAATATTTTCTCAATTCCGGATTACTAATCTCTTTACCTTCATAAGAACCATAAGCCATGATATGTAAAAGTATTTTTAATGGTGGAATGGCAGATTCAATACTTCCATCTTCAAAATAACGCGCAGCTACTTTTTGTTGAGCTTCTACAATGTTATTAATACCGTCGACATAATCTTCTAATCCTTGTAATTCTGGTTTCAACATCCTCTCGTTGAATACGGCATTAGGTTCATCAAATAATTTGTTTAAACATCTTAAAGAGAATCGGCTTGTTATTCTGTATCCTAAACGACTGGCTAATACTTTTTTGCCTTCAAATTCAAAATCCTCTATTTTTTCTAAGGCAACCATCTTTAAGAAGTAATTTCGGATCGCGATCTTTTTCATCTAAACGTGCCCAAATTTCAGGTATTAATAAACTAATATCATGATCTACTTTATTTTCAGCACCAACATAACCTGCAGCTGTACTAAACGCATTAGAGTCTGTTAAAATATGTGATAACAACGCATTATTTAAATCGGTTGTTGGTGTTAACATATTAAAAGGACCTTTTGTTAAAGCACCTTCTGAACCTGCACCTGTTGTAGATGGCGATTTACCTGTAAGACTACAAATAAAATCCATAAACAATTCTGGTGTTTCTTGATAATGTATTGGATTATAAACTGCTAACGGACGAATCCCATGCTTTTTTGTCAACCGGATTATTTCTTCTTCCAGGTAAAACAGCATTTACAACATTAATAACTGGATCTTCCGATTTAATTTTTCTATATAAACGAACACCAATTTCTCCCAAATAACTTGCTTCTGTTTCATCAATAAAAATATTGCGTTCTAAATAACGTGGATTTTTAGTTGGTTCACCATCTACAATTCTGGTATGCGATGGCAGGCAAAAATAGTCTTCCTCTTTTGGACTATTAACAATACTTATAATAAGGTCTTTAACAGGTTGTGTGTATTTATCAAAATTAATAGTGTCTTCATAAATTTCAATGGCATCTTTTTTTGTTAAAAGCTCGTAATTAGTTAAAAATGTATTGTCTGAAACAATATCGCGTTCTGCACCTTCATCATAACCTCTTACAATGGCTTCATCTGGTCTTTGAAATAAATAACTTTCACAGTTGGCTACCACTTTAAAACTTCCATTTGTAAACTCTGGATTTAAGTTTTTAAATTGATTTCTAGGCAAGGTAATAGAAGCTGATATATCATCTTCCATTTGTATTTTTTGACTTGCTGAAAAATCAGATCTCAATTTATTTAATAACCAACGTCCTTCTTGATTAAAACCAATACGTACATAACTACCAACTACAGGATTGTTAAAATAATTTAGTCCAGTTCCTTTTTGGCCATTAATAATATCTACATACATACATTCTTTCCAGCTTAAAGTGTCGTAATCCTGACGGTATAATCGTTTTACAAATAACACTAAAGACCTAATATGGACTGGAATATTTTTTACAAAGTCGTTGTATTCATCAGTATAATACATCTAAAGGTTGTAATAATTTAACGGCGGAACCTAGCGTTCTTCTTTGGACTTAAAAATGACTCTGATGGTGGTAAACTAGGATCGTAATTTTTCCATCTTTTTGAATAATCGTATTCAATAATTTCATCTGCTCTTTTAAAATCTTCATCAATATCAATAAGATTAAATGTACTATAAGTAATAGCATTTAGCATCGATTTGGAAATTTCAGATTTTCCACCACCAGAAACCGTACATGGTTTATGACAAAAAACACCTTCAGGAGCTGTATTTACAATACGCCATAACGAAATAGCTTTATGTTTTTCAAGTTTAAATTTATTTCCTGTTGGATGGATATACGTTTTATAAGGCGATAAAATTAATTTTTGTTCCTTGTTGTTATATGTCCAGGTAATACTATTTGTGTTTGTATTTATATAAGCGTTTTCAGGAATATAAATTAAATTTGGGTACTTTTTATCTATCGCATAATTTCCTGATTTAACTTCTATGCGATTCCCTAATAATTTTTTTACTTCCTCAAAAGTAAACTTGTTGCCATATCTATGTGAAAACCCATTACCATCAACAATATCGCCCATAACACCTCTTGGATAAGCAATAGCGCCTCCTGAATGCTCTTCTTCCAACAATCCAAATAAATTTGCCGAATAGCTAATTTGTGTTTTAATCTCTTTTTTAGAATATCCAAAATAGTTGTCGGCAATAATAGTAACAACAACCCCACGGTCGTCTCTACACGTAACTTTAAATGCACCACCATCATTGTAAATTTCATCTTCATTTTTCCAGCACATTTCATCATTCCTTTGACGCTCGGTAGCATCGTCCCAATGTGGCAAACCAACATCTTTTTTCTTAAGTGTTTTTAATTGAGGTGCTAAAATAATACAACCAGTATGCCCTGTCCAGTGCTCGGTATCTAATGCAGCATCGTTATGTGCCAGATTCGGATCGCCCGCATTACCAAAAATAGATTCAACAAAATCTAAATTGCTCACCAAACTTCCAGGAGCAAAAAAACGGACTTCCATACTTTTTTTAGAAATAACGCCCTTTACTTCTGGGCACACCATAGGTCGCATTAATAAAGACACGATTACTTTTGCTTTCTCCTTTTGGTTTGATGTAAAAGGCAAGGTTTTTAATTCGTCTGATGGTTTAAAAGCAGCGTTTAAAAAGTGTGCAAAAGCTATTTTAGGGACTTCTTTTTTATCTAACGGTGCTGGTAAATTACTTTCAACAATATGAAAAGTACCTTTTGTAGTTCTTTTATCGTGTATTGGATTGTTTAAAATCCCTTGTTTTATTCTATGTGAAACAATATCCTCACTTTTAAAAGAAGTGCCATTGGGTGGTAAACTAATTTCCCTTGCATGGCCTTTTTGATTTAAAATTAAAGTATTATTAGGTATCTCATAAGATTTATTAAAATCAACATCTTTCAAAAAATCATTTAAAAAATTTTGAATTCTTGTATCTGCAGGCGAAAGATATTTTGATAATAATCTCGATTTTTCTTTAAACCCTTTGGTAAAAGCATTTGTTAACTGTTGAAGTTTCGGATTACAAAATTTCACTTCGTCATCTTCTTTATCCTGAAAAAGTGGTTGCCCTAATGAGGCTAATTGAAGATTAATGTACTGAACAGTATCTTTTCTGTTTTGTAATATTGGATCCTGATTTACTAAAATATCTTTGCTCATATATGAAGAATTTAAAACGATAAATTTTATTTTGCTTTAAAAATCTGCTTAAACGTTTAAGCAGTACAAATATGACAAAAACAAAGGGAAAAATAAAGAAAAAAACAAGTAAATTTATTGAAATGTTCGCTTTTTGAATAATCTTTAATCAAAAGAAAATAAAACCAAAAAAAACGAACCTAGAACTTAATTACATTGAATTTAATTTAATTTAATAAACTTTAAATTATGCATCACGAATCAGATATTACTAATTAAATAAAGCCATTAAACTAATTGAGCAACATGAAGCTTGCAATTCCTGCTAAATACCCTAAAATAGCCAATAATGATATTTTTTTCAAGTACCAGATAAAATCAATTTTAAAAATACCCATAATTGCTACCCCGGCCGCAGAGCCTATAATTAAAATACTACCACCAGTACCTGCACAATACGCCAGTAATTCCCAAAACGTATTATCAACCGGATATACTTCTAAAGAATACATTCCCATGGCACCAGCCACCATAGGCACATTATCTATTACTGCCGAAAGAAATCCTATTATGGTATTAACCACATAAATACTATCGAAATTATCATCTAATGTAGTTGCTAATTGCAACAAATGTCCACCAGTTTGCAAAGCAGCAACGGCCATTAATATTCCTAAGAAAAATAAAATACTAGGTGTATCAATTCGTTGTAATATAGAAATAATAGATAGTGAGTGTCTTTGATCTTCATCTTTTTTACGATGTATTATTTCGGTTAAAATCCACATTACACTCAAACCAAAAAGAATCCCCATAAAAGGCGGTAAATGCGTAACGGTTTTAAAAATAGGAACAAATAAAAGAGCGCCTATTCCAACACAAAAAACAAGCGTTTTATCAAACTTGCTTATAAGATGCTTTTCTTCAGTATCACTGGTTAAAGCATCGGAAACCGTTGCAATATTACCTTTCAAACTAAAACTTAAAACAAGTAATGGTACGGTTAAACATACTATACTAGGAATAAAAATTTCTAGAATAATATTACTCGCAGTAATTTGTCCTCCAATCCATAACATGATGGTTGTTACATCGCCAATAGGAGACCAGGCACCACCAGCATTGGCTGCAATAATTATCATTCCGGCGAAGAGCCATAAATCGTTTTTATCTTTAATCATTTTTCTCAAAAGTGCCGACATAACTATCGCTGTAGTTAAATTATCTAAAGCTGCCGATAAAAAAAACGTTAAGAAACACAGAACCCAAATAAGCTTTAGTCGGTTCGTTATAGTGATTCTATCTGTTATAATCGAAAAGCCTTCGTGTGCATCAATTAGTTCAACAATGGTCATGGCTCCTAAAAGGAAAAATAAAATTTCAGAAATCTCACCCACATGTTCCAGTAATACTTCCGAAATAAAATGTAAAGATTCGGTATCAGCCAAATCAGAAAACATGGTATCGCGACCAAATACAAGTAACACCCAGCATATAACCCCTGTTAATAAGGCCGATGCTGTTTTGTTTATTTTAATTTGATGTTCTAAAGCGATGGCGAGGTAGCCGATGGTGAATACAACTATAATTGCTAGATACATAATGAAAGGTTAGTTAGTAAAGTAAAATTACTATAAAAAGTAATTGCCTATTTAAAAGTCAAGAATTATTTAATGTAAAAAGGACATAATATTTTATTAATTATTTATTGGTTTAATTATCAATCTATTATAAGCATCTAAAAGACTTAAGAAATGAGTCGTTCTCAAAAAAAACTTTTACCATTTTAAGCCAATAAATTAAATTAAAATTTGAAACAACTACAAATAAATATAAAACCGAATATATTTCTTCAGGCACATATATATTACAATTAAAAACAAATCGTGGTATCTGAATAAATAAATAGAATTAAGAAAAGTGTCTAGCTAATAGTAGCCATCTACCCTATGTTTACGGGTTTTGCAACCGAGTATTAAATTTATTTTATGTTTTTTTTTGAATTATAAACCTACAACAAGTGCTTTTTATCGGATTTTATTGTATTTAATAGAATTATTTTGTACTATTGTTACTTATAATAGATTTCCTCTCAAATCGAATTTTAACCTACTAATGGAAAATGTAAATATGCTAAGCTCCCAGGCTTATGCAAAACATTCTTTTTCAGATAATAGTGATTTGACTGATCATCATAAAATCACTAAGCACTCCTTTAATTTACTTTTTCAAATAGGTAAAAAATCAAAACTATATCCTCAAAAACCAATTCGTCTAAAATGGGCATATGCTTTATTTTTTGTGTTTATATTTAACAATACAATGTCAGCTCAAATAACCGGCACAAATAACACTTTTGCTGAGGGTCGCTGGGCAGATTCACAAAAAATAAGCAAAAACATTCACCTACAAAGTGACGTAACAACTTCCGCTTCAAAACGTCAAATCAATATCAAGCTCAATGCAACTAGTTCTGCATCATTAATATATGCTTTAAGAGGGGGAGACACTAATGCTTTTTGGTCCTACAACATAAGTGGTAATAGCTGGATAAATCTAGCAAATACTCCTCAACCTATCAAAATTGCCTCTGGTTTAACATTTGCCGAGGGTGATATTTACGCCATGCGCGGTAATAAATTGAAAGATTTTTGGAAATATAATATTAGCGGTAATACTTGGAGCATTCTTACTGATTTCCCAGGTGCTCCAGATAAGTCAGGCTCATTAGAATATGATGGCAATGGTAATTTATATGGAATAGATGGCGGAAATAGCATACTTTATAAATATAACATAGCATCAAATTCATGGTCGGTCACAACTGGTCTCCCTGGTGGCGTGAAATTTGATGCCGGAGCGAGTTTGATTTCTGACGGAAAAAACATTTACGCCTTTCAAGGTAAAGGAACTACTAACTTTTATCGCTACAATGCAGTAGCGGACACCTGGACCACAATGGCTGGCACCTCCTGGGAATATTGACACAGGGGCAGATTTGGTTTTTGACGGAACATATATTTATGCATTTCAAGGAGTCACATCTAATTTCTATCGGTATGATATTTCACTGAATTCATGGACATCAAAGGCTTCCACTCCGGGAAATATTGCTCCTGATGGGGCACTCACCTATGATGGCACCTATATATATGCGTTTCAAGGAAATAGCACCTCATTCTGGCGATATAACATTGGTACTGATTCTTGGACTTCAATGACCAATGCTTTAGGTATTGTAGCTACAGGTTCAGATTTGGCAGCTGCATTAGGAAATGTTGGAATTCCTGTCTTTTCACTTGGCACCACCTCTACCAGATGCCAAGGCGTTGGTACAGTTACTTATACGGCTACTTCAACTAATTCGACAGGAATAAGCTATAGTTTAGATGCAACTAGTTTAGCTTCAGGAAATACAATTAACACATCTACCGGAGCTGTAACATATACTACCGGATGGAATGGAACCTCAACCGTTACAGCGAGCGCTACAGGTTATTTTGGACCTAAAACGTCTCAACATACTGTAACTATAAATTCAACACCAACTATTACAGTAACTCCAGCTTCAAGATGCGGCACAGGGACTGTAACTTTAGGAGCTTCAGTATCTGCTGGAACTATTAACTGGTATGCAGCATTAACAGGTGGTACATCGTTGGGTACTGGAACAAGTTATACAACGCCAACCATTTCATCAACCACAACATATTATGTTGATACTACAAATAATGGTTGTACATCTACTCCTCGAACGGTTGTAACTGCAACGATAACTAAAAATAATTGGAATGGATCTAGTACAGATTGGAATGATCCCGCTAACTGGTGTTCGGGTATCCCAACACAAGGAGTTGCAGGTACTTTAGATGTTTTAATTCCATCTGGCTTAGCAAAGTATCCGATAATACAGGCAGGAGATGCTGCAGGATATGTTAAAACAATCGTGTTAGAAAACAACACCACCTTGACCATAATGGACAATAGTTTACGTATTACTGATAATTTAAAACTCGATGGTAAAATTGATTTAGAAGGAGAATCACAGTTATTACAGGATTTAGGAAGCACTTTAGACCCTACAAGCGCTGGAACTCTTGAAAGAGATCAGCAAGGAATTGCCGATACCTATACCTATAATTATTGGTCGTCTCCAGTAAGTAAAATTAATACCTCAAGCAACAATGTTGATTATAAGGTAACAGATGTTTTTACAGGCGTAAATTTCTTAACTTCTGGATATAATGGCAGCTCAGGATCACCAATTGGTATTGCCGATTACTGGATTTGGAAGTTTAGTAATCTACAATCTAATAATTATTCTCTTTGGCAACATGTACGCCGCACAGGAACGCTGTTAGTGGGCGAAGGATTTTCTATGAAAGGTCCTGGAACTGAATCTATTTCCCCTCAGCAAAACTATGTGCTATTAGGCAAACCAAATAATGGCGACATTAATTTAAATATTACGGCTGGAAATGATTATTTAATAGGCAACCCATATCCTTCTTCGATAGATGCGGACCAATTTATAACGGATAATGATGTGGTTGTTGGTGGAACAGCAGGTTCCTCAACAGGAACTTTATATTTCTGGCAACATTGGGGTGGTGGTTCTCATTATTTAAAAGACTATCAAGGTGGTTATGCTACTTACACGTTGGCTGGAGGTACGCCTGCACCTTCCTTAGGAAATCCCCCTCCAGGATTAATAAAAAGACCAGGACGCTATATACCTGTTGCCCAGGGCTTTTTTGTAACCGCAGAAACAAGTGGAACTATTAAATTTAATAATGGCCAACGGGCTTTTCAGATTGAAGGAACAAATTCTGTTTTTGTGAAATCGGGAAGTACTAAAAATTCCAAATCATCCAATAATACAAATCAGGATGTCAGAGAGAAATTAAGACTTGGTTTTAATTCTGTAAACAAAATTCACAGACAGCTATTAGCCACTGTAGACCCAAAGGCAACCATTGGCTATGACAAGGGATATGATGCCAAAAATATTGATAATCAAATAGATGATATGTACTGGCTAATTGATACTGCTAAATATATCATTCAAGGCGTCGATAACATTAATAATCAAACCGTTTTCCCATTGGGAATTCATACTAAAAATAGTGGAATAAATACCATACTAATAGACGAATTAGAAAATTTCACCAGTAGCTTAAATATTTACATTCATGATAAGGCATTAAACCTTTATCATAATTTAAAACAAAGCAATTATGATGTGTATTTGCAAGCTGGAGCATATTTAAATCGTTTTGAAATTACTTTTTCCAATAGTTTAGAGCAGACAGCATTAAGCATCGATCACATTAAAAACGATTCCGTGAGCGTTATTTATTCAAATGAAAAGTCTAGTATTATTATTCAGAATCCGAATTTACAAATTATAAATTCTGCCGAATTATTCAATACATTAGGTCAGTCTCTCTATAAATTTGAAACTGATACTAAAGAAAATTATATAACATATAAAACCAAACATATAAGTTCCGGAACTTACATTATCAAATTAAAAACAGATAGTCGTATGGTTTCTAAAAAAGTATTAATAAAGTAAAGTGTTGATTTTTAGTAGCCCCAAATCTACCATATACTTAAAACACTTTGTAACTGAGCCCTGATGTGATAATTAGGGCTCTTTTTTTTGATTAAAAAAACATGTATACATATCAAATTTCTTATATTATATGCATTTTATCGTGTTTTTTAACCTTTTGTCGTATTTATTGAAAATATTTCTTATATTAGCATTATTAAATAACAACCATTTAATTTAATTTTTACACTGATAAAAAAAATTTTAAAAGTATTGGAAGAATATTATTTGAGTTAGTCGCTTTAAAATAAAATTATAAATTTCAACAATACTTTATAAAAGTCCTATTCCAGTTATTCTGGTTTAGGGCTTTCTTTTTTCAGACGATTGATTAATATTTTCTAGAGACTTATTCCTGTTCTCAAGTAATCAAATTATTTAATTTATAATCATTAAATTGAATTCCTTCTTGTAAACTAAGTAAGAAATATAGGCTTATGCAAATTATTCATGAGCTAATTAATTTTTTCAATTTTGAACATCATCTTGAAATTACACCTAGAAATAATAATTATTTAATTGCCGTTAAACAATACTTTATTATCATCAAAATAAAGATTGAAAACTATGTGGAATTTTTTAAACAATTAAATTTCTCCTAAAAGCTTCATCCCATTAAAAATGAATTATTAATAGTTCACATTTAAGTCTCATTGCCCATTTCAAATTTATTTTTTATGTAGTAAAAAACCTCTAATTATGCTCCAATTTTATATAATAATGCATTTCAACGATTTTATTTGCGTTTCATAGGTTTTATTTATACTATTGCCATGTAAATTGTTTTAACATAAAACTCAATTGTACTCTCACAATGAAATGTCTCTCACACATCTCAAGGGGTTTATTCCTTGTTATATTAACGTTATTTTCGATAAATGCATTATCGCAAACAACAATTTATTCTGAAAGTTTTACTTCTGGAACGGGAAGTTGGGCCGTAGCATCTACCGGTTCTGGAACCGGGGCTTGGGTTCAAGGATCTAATTCCAGTCATTCTACTGGTGCTACTGGCAATTATTTTTATTCCCAAAAATATAGCTCCAACTATAATAATAACACTTATATAATAGCAACAAGTCCTGCTATCAATTTAACAGGTTATAATTCAATAACTTTAGATATAAAAATTTGGTACAATACTGAATCATCATACGATGGAATGAAAATAGAATATTCCTTGAATAATGGAAGTAGCTGGAGCGATTTAGGGTCTGTAAATTCAAATTGGTATAATGATTCAGATGTTGATGCCTTTAATAATAACGAAGATGGATGGTCGGGAAATAGTAGCGGATGGATAAACAGGAACATAAATTTAAGTACAGAAGACATAGGCTTTGAGTCGGCAACCCAAGCAAGATTTAGAGTTCTTTTCGCAACCGACTATAGTATTACAGATATAGGAGTTGCCTTTGATGAAATTTTAATTAGAGGTGCTGTGGCTGTACCATCATACTGTGTATCCACTGGTAATACAGCATATAGAACTGGAACTCGTCAAGTTATATTTAACACCATAAATAATTCATCTCCTATTGAATATAATGCCTATTCAGATTACACTGCTATTTCTACCACAGTCACCAAAGGGACCTCGTATGATTTAACAGTTAAGGTAAATACCGATGGAAATTACTTAACCCGAACGTACGTTTGGGTAGATTGGAATCAAGATTTAGATTTTGACGATGCAGGTGAATCGTTTTATTTAGGAACTGCAGTAAACGGTAACAATGTTAACACGTCACTATCGCCACTTTCAATTACTATTCCAGGAACGGCATCGTTGGGAACAACAAGAATGAGAGTTTCAACGAAATATAACAACTCACCTAGTTCATGTGAAACAGATTTTGATGGCGAAGTTGAGGATTATACTATAAATGTTATATCTGAACCGTCGACTATCAGTACAGGCTCAATTTCGCCAACAACCTATTGTTCAGGAGCAACTGTAAATGTGCCATTTACTTTAACTGGAACTTTTACATCGGGAAATATTTTTACAGCTGAATTATCGAATGGCAGCGGTAGCTTCGCTTCACCTGTATCTATTGGAACCTTAACTTCAACTACGGGAGGTACTATTTCCGCAACTATTCCACTAGCAACATTAACAGGAACAAATTACCGCATACGTGTAATAAGTAACACTCCAGCCGTAACGGGAACAAACAACGGAAGTAATATTACTATTAATGCGATTCCAACAATTTCTGGAACTACGTCTGCCGCAAGATGCGGAACAGGAACTGTAACTTTAGGAGCTTCTGCCTCCGCTGGAACCGTTAACTGGTTTACTGCCTCAACTGGTGGTTCATCTATTCATACTGGTACAAGTTATACTACACCAAGTATTTCTTCAACTACAACTTATTGGGTTGCTGCTACTAATAATGGCTGTACTACAGCAACTAGAACTGCAGTAACAGCTACTGTAAATACCATACCAACAATTTCTGGATCAACGTCTGCCGCAAGATGCGGAACAGGAACTGTAACTTTAGGAGCTACTGCCTCCGCTGGAACCGTTAACTGGTTTACTGCCTCAACAGGCGGTTCATCTATTCATACTGGTACAAGTTATACTACGCCAAGTATTTCTTCAACTACAACTTATTGGGTTTCTGCTACTAATAATGGCTGTACAACAGCAACTAGAACTGCTGTAGCCGCAACTGTAAATACCATACCAACAATTTCTGGAACTACGTCTGCCGCAAGATGCGGAACAGGAACTGTAACTTTAGGAGCTACTGCCTCCGCTGGAACCGTTAACTGGTTTACTGCCTCAACAGGCGGTTCATCTATTCATACTGGTACAAGTTATACTACGCCAAGTATTTCTTCAACTACAACTTATTGGGTTGCTGCTACTAATAATGGTTGTACTACAGCAACTAGAACTGCAGTAACAGCTACTGTAAATACTATACCAACAATTTCTGGATCAACGTCTGCCGCAAGATGCGGAACAGGAACTGTAACTTTAGGAGCTACTGCTTCCGCTGGAACCGTTAACTGGTTTACTGCCTCAACTGGTGGTTCATCTATTCATACTGGTACAAGTTATACTACACCAAGTATTTCTTCTTCTACGAGTTATTGGGTAGATGCTACAAATGGTAGTTGTACTACAACAACAAGAACCGAAGTAATAGCAACTGTAAATAAAAATTATTGGACTGGTAATGCCGATTCTAATTGGAATAATCCTGCGAACTGGTGTGCCGGTGTTCCAACAAATGGAGTGGAAGCAACTTTAAATACTTTAATTCCTTCTGGGTTAACAAATTACCCAGTTATTTCTTCCACAGACAGTCCTGGTTATGTTAAAAAAATTGAATTTGAAAACAATACCACATTAATAATAACTGATAATTATTTACGCATTACTGAAAATTTAAAACTTGACGGTAAAATTGATTTAGAAGGTGAAGCACAATTGTTACAGGATTTAGGTAGTACTTTAGATCCAACAAGTTCTGGAACTTTAGAAAGAGATCAGCAAGGAACGGCAGACACATACACTTATAATTATTGGTCGTCTCCTGTAGGGTTACCAAATATTACCACCAATAATAATAGTTATACGTTACCTGATATATTTCAAGGTGTTAATTTTTTAGCCACTGGCTATAACGGTACAGCATCACCTTTAGGAATTGCCGATTACTGGATTTGGAAATTCAGTAACAAAACAAGTGGAGATTATTCGCAATGGCAACATGTGCGTAGTACCGGAACTTTGCTTGCCGGAGAAGGCTTTACCATGAAAGGCCCTGGAACTGGTTCTATTTCAACACCCCAAAACTATGTTCTTTTAGGAAAACCAAATAATGGCGATATTAATCTACCTATTAGTACTGGTAACGAATATTTAGTAGGAAACCCATACCCATCTGCTCTAGACGCAGATCAATTTATATTGGATAATGGACTAACCATTGCTGGTCCAGGTTCGACAACTGGCACATTATATTTTTGGGAACATTGGGGAGGCGGCTCACATTATTTAGCAGATTATCAAGGAGGTTACGCAACATATTCGCTATCTGGTGGCGTACCAGCGGCTTCAATGGGAACAAATGACCCATTAGTAGCAACAGGTGGAACACCTACAAAAACACCAGGAAGGTATATTCCCATTGCTCAAGGATTCTTTGTAACTGCTGAAAATTCAGGAACTATTAAATTTAATAACGGACAACGTATTTACCAAAAAGAAGATGGCGTAAATTCTTTGTTTATTAAACAATCGAATACAAAAAGCAATAAAACCTCGATAAGTGACACCAGAACAAAACTTAGAATAGGGTTCAATTCACCGAGTTCCATTCGTAGACAAATACTTGCAACTGTAGACCAAAGAGCATCTCAAAATTACGATTGGGGCTTCGATTCTAAATATATTGATGAACAAGTTGATGATATGTACTGGATGATTAATAACGATAAATACGTAATTCAAGGACTAAATGAATTTACCTTAGAAACTATTTTACCTTTAGGAATTCACACTAAAAAAGCTGGAGAAATCAAAATAACAATTGATAAAATAGAAAACGAAACCACCACTCTAAATATTTATTTACATGACAAAGACCTAAATGTTTATCACAATTTGAAACAAAGTGATTACAAAGTTTCTTTAAATGTAGGTACATATTTAAACCGTTTTGAAATCACGTTTTCCAATAAGCTAGAGCAGACAGCTTTAAGTATCGATGACCTTAATAACGATTCCTTAAACGTTTTTTATTCAAATAAAAAATCTAGTTTAGTAATTCAAAATCCAAATTTAACAATTTTAAAATCTGCCGAATTATTCAATATCTTAGGTCAATCGGTATATAAATTTGATAAAATAGGAAACGAAGACTATCAGGAATTTAAAACCATACGTCTTCAGGCCGGAACCTATACCATTAAATTAAAAACATCAGAAAATATAATTTCGAAAAAAGTATTAATAAAGTAAAGTGTTGAGCTATAAGTAGCCTCAAATCTACCATATATTTTAACGCTTTCTATCTGAGTCCTAATGTGATAATTAGGACTCTTTTATTTTATACGACTTATTAGTTCTGCGAGTGAAAGTTTAAATTGTTCTCCAGAAACCATATTTTTAAGCGTATAACGATTCGAATTAACTTCCTCCTCACCCACTAAAACTACAAACGGTATATTACGCTTATTGGCATGATTCATTTGTTTTTTCATTTTATCGGCTTCTGGATACAATTCGGTATTAATTCCTTGCGAACGTAATTGTTTAATCGCTTTTAAACAAAACAAGGCTTCTTTATCTCCAAAATTAATAAACAAAACTTCAACATTCTTATTTACAGCTTCAGGAAATAAATCTAATTCTTCTAGAACCAAATATATTCTATCTAATCCAAAACTTATACCTACACCACTAACATTATTTAATCCGAAAATACCGGTTAAGTCATCGTAACGTCCGCCACCGCCTATGGAACCCATTTGCACGGTTTTTGGAGCTGAGACTTCAAAAATAGCTCCTGTATAGTAGTTTAATCCACGGGCTAAAGTAACATCTAATTGTAATGTTGCCGTTGTTAATCCTAATTCTGAAATAGCTGTATTTATAAATGCTAATTCTTCAATTCCTTTTTTACCTTCAACAGAAGTTGATAAAATAGATTTTAAACTTTCTATTTGAGACTCAAAAGAACCTGAAAGCGTAAATAATGGTTGTAATTTGGATATACCTTCTGCGGAAATACCTTTTGAAAGCATTTCTTCTTTTACCTTCTCCTCACCTATTTTATCCAGTTTATCTAAAGCGACTGTAAAATCAATTAATTTATCAGATGCTCCAATAACTTCAGCAATTCCAGATAATATTTTTCGGTTATTAATTTTAATAGTAACACCTTCTAATTTTAAAGCTGAAAAAACAGTATCGTATAATTGAATAAACTCTACTTCCTGCCATAATGAGTTACTTCCAACCACATCGGCATCACATTGATAAAACTCTCTAAAACGACCTTTCTGTGGTCTATCGGCACGCCAAACAGGTTGTATTTGGTAACGTTTAAAAGGGAATTCTATCTCGTTTTGATGTTGTACCACGTAACGTGCAAAAGGCACTGTTAAATCGTAGCGTAGTGCTTTTTCTGATATACTAGAAGTTAATTTATTAGAATCCTTTTCTGTGTAAGCATCCGCATCTGCTTTTGATAAATAATCTCCAGAATTTAAAATCTTAAAAATCAATCGATCTCCTTCTTCACCATATTTTCCCATAAGGGTATCAGAGTTTTCAAAACTAGGTGTTTCAATAGGTTGAAATCCGAAGGTTTCAAAAGCAACACGTATCGTATTAAATATATAGTTGCGTTTTGCTACCTGTTCTGGGTTAAAATCTCTGGTTCCTTTCGGGATGCTTGGTTTTTGAGCCATATATAACTACCTGCGAAAGCAGGTATCTTTTTTATGATTATAATAATATTTAAAATAGTGGATTCCTGCCTGCGCAGGAATGACAAAACAGTTTCATGTTTTGAATAAGGACAAAAATAATTAATGAAAACGTCTTTGCGTGCTTTTTCATTAGAAAAAAAGAAAAGCAATCTCATGATGCTTACTTCTAAGTTAATTTTACAGCCCACAATAAACAGATTGCTTCAGTCATTCCTCCTTCGCAATGACGAAAATCAATAACCAAACGTCATTGCGAGGTACGAAGCAATCTCATGATGCCTACTTCTAAGCTATTACTACTACACACAATAAACAGATTGTTTCAGTCATTCCTCCTTCGCAATGACGAAAATCAATAACCAAACGTCATTGCGAGGTACGAAGCAATCTCATGATGCTTACTTCTAAGCTAATATTACAGCCCACAATAAACAGATTGCTTCACGCCGTTCGCAATGACGGAAACGATTAACATATGGCTTCACTCGTTCCTCATTCGATAAGACGATTAATTTATCAACTTATTAAAAAAGTTAAATAAATCGCCTTTCGAAATAACGGCTCCTTGCTCAATCATTTTAAATTTGTCAAGATTTTTATCGTCGCTATAATCTTTATCGGCTTGTAAAAATTCAACATTTTCGTCCATTAAATTTTCACGCAACCATTTGTAACCTTCATTAGTAGTAATATCTACGTTTTTATTTTTAACGTTTACTACAATGGCTTTCATTTTTTTATTTCCCAACTGGAATAAGTACATATGTTGTGCCGAAAAATGCTCTAAATATTCAGCTTTGTTTAGTACACCTTCCCAAATTAAATCGCTAAAAACATCGAGTTCCATTTCTGCCATTTCTGGCTTGTTGGTTTTTAAATTGGCCCATTCATCTGCCGTAACCGATTGTGTTGCCAAAAAGTTTATAAATTCCTGGTGTAATTCTTCAAATTGCTCTTTTGTAAGTCTGCTATACTTCATATAATTTTTACTTGGGCGTTTTAACACGCTTTCGACTTTATCTTTTTGTAAACAAAAAGGATACCGCCTCAATCGTTAACGCAAAAAAAATGCGCCCCATAACGGAGCGCAAATTTAATAATTTATATACTATTTTACTTAGAAAATATAACGTAATCCCACTTGTGCTTGCCATCTGGAAGCTAAACTAGAATCGTAACCAAAAGTTTTGGCATTTGACCCACCATTAAATGAATAAACTGGCGTACTACCAGAAGCATCTACGCTTAATGGAGACAAGTTATTAGGTTGTTCTACTACACCCCAATCGGAATTCAATAAATTCCCAAGGTTTAAAACATCTAAACTTAATTGCAAGGTATTGGTTTTATTATTGCCTACATTAAAGTTTAAATCTTGTAAAACTTTAATATCCCAACGACCTCTCCATGGTGCTAATGCTCCGTATCTATCAAAGTAACTACCTCTGTTATCACTTAAATATTTATCTTGTTGAATAAAATTTTCAAAATCATTAGCCATCGTTGCACCACCAGAAAACTGCATTTGTTGAACTTCACTAGCTGTTGGAATATAAATAAGATCATTATTTTGGAATGAGCTATCACCATTAATATTGCCGGCATAAGTATAATTAAATCGTCCTCCTTGAGCGTACTCAAAAAATGTAGAGATTGTTGTACCCCATTTATCATTTCCATAAACCCATTTTTTACTGGCTAAACCAATAAAACGATGCGTATCACCATATTTAGAATAAGATAAAACATCATCATTAGCATTCCCTAAATTTGGATTAAAATCGAAAGCATCTCCTGTAATTTCTGCTTCAATAGAGTTAACATCTTTTGCATTTAAATAGTTATAGGCTAAACTTGTATATAGTCCGTTTTCAAAACTCTTTTGAGCTTTTAAAGTAACATTCCAAATTCTTCCTTGGTCTGAATTAGTAAATACATAAGCATTGTTCCCTCTATCACCAGATACATAAACAGGGCGATTATCTCCAGGTGCATTTAATGTTCCCGATGGATTTCTTAGTCCCCAATTTTGTACATGTGCGGCATTTAAATCTTTGGTAAAAGACACGTCTGTTGTAAGCGTAATACCATTTTCTAACCTGTGATCTGCACCAATATTTGTTCTCCAAACTTGTGGCCATTTATAGTCTGGATCGATTAATTGGAAAAACCCGTCGTCTGCTCCACTTACCTGATTACCTAACCAAACAAAAGGGAAACGACCAGTAAATAAACCAGAACCTCCTCTTATTTGAGTTTTATTTTCATTATTTACATCCCAGTTAAAACCTATTCTTGGAGAAATTAACCAATCGTTGCTAGGTAAAGTTGTTGAATCTAAATTTACCTCCTGATTTGTGTTTGGATTAAAATACATGACAGAATTATCTCTTGTAGCACCATTATCTGTATCAATATATTTTTGAATTAAATCTTGTGTATCAAAATATAAAGGTTTGTCAAAACGAACACCATAAGTAAGTTTAAAGGCATCATTTACATTCCATTCGTCTTGCATATAAAATGATAATTGACCTACATTGAGTTCTGCCAATTTCCAACCACCATCGTTTCCAGTTCCATTTGCATTAAATGAATCATAGGCATTTTGAGTAGCCGTTAAATATTGGTCTACAACGCCACCTGACTGTGCATTATTTAAAAATGTTTGAACATCTGGATATGGGCTAAATATGCCATAATATGGGAATATCCCAAAATTAAAAGACTCGTAATTAACCAGATTAAAAGAGTTTTGAAAAGAAATTTTTCGAAAGAAAAACCTATTGTAAAGGTATGATTTCCCTCAACAATATTTAAATTATTGGTTATTTGAAACACTTTCTGATCTAATAAATTATTAATCGAAAAAGGTTCGTGACCTGCAATAATATAATTTGAACCTGCGCCATCTTGAATGGTAATAATTGGTGCCGGACCAGATAACGGATTTCTGAAATCGTCAAAATGAGAATAACCTACTTGAAGCTTATTAGTCATCTCTCCAGATAATGTAGAGTTTAACTCTAATTGAACCGATTGCAGTTTGTTATTAATTTGATATCCTGAATTTTCAAATTGTAAGGTTTGAAAACTTGGTCCTCTGGAGCCCAAAGCTGTTGGATGCGCAGGTTTCTCTTTTGAGGCATCTAACCAGTTGTATATAACGGCTAATCTATTATTATCATTAATATTCCAGTCTAATTTAAAGATTCCTTTTGTCGATTCTGAGCCAAAAGAAAAGCCTTTATATCTGCCTGGGTTATACCCTAAATCCAATAAGGCATTTTGAACAGCAATAAAATCGCTTTCTAATACTCTAGATTCATTTACAGCACCAGAACCTTTATTATGGCACCCATCCATCAGTTCCTAAATCAGTTCTATCATCTTTTTCAAAATTGGCGAAAAAGAATAATTTGTTCTTTATTATGGGTCCACCAATACTCAATCCATATTGATTTTGTTTTAGGTCTGATGTTGGCACATTTTCGCCATTTATTTTACTTCCTGTAAAATTTTCATCTCTATAAAAGCCGTAAACCGTTCCATGGAATTCATTAGTTCCACTTTTAGTTACAGCATTTACTGAAGCTCCTGTAAAACCAGATTGTGTAACATCATAAGGTGCTAATGATACTGATATTTGCTCTATGGCATCCAATGAAATTGGTTGTGCATCTGTTTGTCCGCCAGGAGTTGGTGCATCTAAACCAAATGGATTATTAAAAATAGCACCATCCAATGAAAAGTTATTGAATTGGTCATTTCTACCACCAAAAGAATTTCCGCTTGAAGATGGTTCTAATCTCGTAAAATCTGCTGCCGATCTTGAAATTGATGGTAAACGGGTTAATTCACGTCGTCCAACGCTGGTTTCTGCCCCTGTTCTATCGCTACCAAAAGTACCTGAACCTCTATCACCTTGAATAACAACAGCTTCCAGTTGCTGGCTATCTGCAATCATAGTAATATCAATATTTTCAGTTTTCCCTAAACTTAAATACACATCATTAAAAGATTGTTGTTTATAACCAACAAAACTAATGGTGACAGAGTAAGGACCTCCTACTCTAAGATTCAATAAATTAAATCTTCCGTCAATATTTGTTGCAGCTCCATACTTAGTGCCAGTTGGAGTATGGATAGCAACAATATTTGCTCCCGGAAGTGGTTCGGTTGTTTCGTCTAAAATAAGACCTTTAATATTTGATGTGGTAACTTGCGAAAATGCAAATACCCCAAATAACAGAAAGAAAATTAGAAGGTTGTTTTTTTTCATTTGAATAATTATGTTAGAGTTAGTCATCGGGTATTGTGCGTGCATAATACCTAATCAAACAAAAATAGCACAAAAAAAAGCCACTCCGAAGAGTGGCTTTACTTATTTTAGAAGTGTTTATTAACTAATTGTTAATATTATTCTGCCTGCGCTATAACTTCAAATTCTAAATCTACAGTTACTTCTCTGTGTAAACGTACAGAAGCTGTATACTTTCCAGTACGTTTAATAGTTGTAACTGTAATGAATTTTTTATCGATAGTCTGACCTTCTTTTTCTAAAGCAGCAGCAACATCAATATTGTTTACAGAACCAAATAATTTATCGCCTGCTCCAACTTTTGCTGGTATTTTAATTTCTAATAGCTTTAATTGCTTCAGCAATTTTATTTGCTTCATCAACTATTTTCTTTTCTTTATAAGCTCTTTGCTTTAAGTTTTCTGCTAATACTTTTTTAGCAGATACAGTAGCCATCATAGCTTGTCCTTGAGGAATTAAAAAATTTCTACCATAACCGTTCTTAACTGTTACAACATCGTCTTTAAATCCTAAATTTTCAACGTCTTGTTTTAATATAAGTTCCATTGTTATCGGTATTTTATTTTAATAAATCTGCTACGTAAGGCATTAAAGCTAAATGACGTGCTCTTTTTACAGCAACAGCCACTTTTCTTTGATACTTTAATGAAGTTCCTGTTAAACGTCTTGGTAAAATTTTACCTTGTTCGTTTATAAATCTTAATAAGAAATCTGCATCTTTGTAATCAACATACTTGATTCCAGATTTTTGAAACATACAATACTTCTTCTTCTTGTTTGTATCAATATTAAGCGGAGTTAAATATCTAATTTCTCCGTCTTTTTTTCCTTTTGATTGTTGTTCTATTGATGTAGCCATGGTTACGCTTTTGCTTTAAGTTTAACTCTTCTTCTCTCTGCCCAAGAAATAGCATGTTTATCTAACGCTACCGTTAAATAACGCATAAAACGCTCGTCACGTCTAAACTCTACTTCTAAAGTATTAACTACATCACCAGGAACGGTGTATTCGAAAAGGTGATAAAACCCACTTTTCTTGTTTTGAATTGGATAAGCCAATTTTTTAAGCCCCCAATCTTCTTTGGATACCATCTTAGCGCCGTTAGAAACAAGAAAATCTTCGTATTTCTTTACTGTTTCCTTTATCTGATCTTCAGATAAAACGGGATTTAAGATGAAAACAGTTTCATAATGATTCATAAAAATCGTGTTTATTGTTAAAAATGGGTGCAAAAATAGTTATTAAATACATATAAAACAACTATATTTGATAGTATATTTTATCATATATTTGAGCCAGAAAAACATATGTTAATATTATGTTAAATTTTACAGTTTAACGATGTTTTTTGGTTTTTAGCCGAATTTTTTGTACTATTGTCGATATCTTAACCGAAATAATATAAATGTTATGACTTTAAACTGTGTAGTAGTAGACGATTCAGCAATACAACGTCTCTCTATTGTTAAGTTAGTAGAGAACCACCCCGCTCTCAACTTAATAGCAGAGTACAGTAGTGCTTTAGAAACTAAAAATGGTTTAAATACGCATCAAGTAGACCTTATTTTTTTAGACATTGAAATGCCAGTGCTAAATGGATTTGAACTCTTAGACGTATTAAACAACAAACCCCAAATTATTTTTGTAACTGGTAAAACAGAATATGCTTTTAAAGCATTTAACTATGATGCTACCGATTATTTGCATAAACCAATTACAAGAGAACGTTTTAATGTTGCCGTTGATAAAGCCTTAGAGCAACATAAATTAACACAAGACTTTAACGAAGAAGAAGGCGAACACATCTTTGTTAAGAGTAATCTTAAAAAACGTAAAGTTTACATTAAAGACATTAAGTGGATTGAAGCTCTTGGTGATTATGTAAAACTTGTTACAGAAGAAAATAGCTTAGTAGTTTTATCTACTATGAAATCTTTTGAAAAAGAATTACCAGAAAATAAATTTTTAAGAATTCATAAATCATATATTGTTAATCTTGATAAAATTGATAGATTTAACAGTAAAAATGTTGAAGTTGGTGCTTATGAAATTCCTTTAAGTAGAAATAAAAAAACCCAACTGGTAGATGCATTAAATAATATTTAAGTGTTAACCAACTAAATTAGAAGTTATCGACATTTAAAATTACTTTAACCGACCGAAAATCTTTAATACTTAAGAAGCTGTTATTTATTTTAATAATAGCTTCTTTTGTTTTTGATAAAGACTGCTTTTTAGGAATTTTTACCAATATATTTTTATAAAACTGATTTCTAATTCTGCCAATTGGTGGCGATTCTGGTCCTAAAATATAAATCTCCAAACACATTTCGTAATGATTTTGCATACCAAATGGATGCCGATGTCTACTCTGACTATAATCTTTATGTTTTAAAGTAATTTTTATTTGCTTAAAAACTGGCGGATATTTATAATTATAACGATCGTTCATTTGCTCGTTATACATTTCCACATAATTATTTGTAGATACTTGTTGTAAAATATTATGATCTGGATTATATGTTTGAATTAATACTTTACCACGCTCTTCTGTGCGTCCTGCCCTACCCGATACTTGTAACATTAATTGAAAACTTCGCTCGTGCGCTCTAAAATCTGGAAAGTTTAACATATTATCGGCATTCATAATACCAACTAATTTCACATTTCTAAAATCCAAGCCTTTTGTAAGCATCTGTGTACCAACCAAAATATCAATTTCCTGCTGTTCTAAAGCCGTTATTATTTTTTCGTAGCCATATTTACCACGCGTGGTATCTAAATCCATTCTAGCTACCTTATAATCAGGAAATAGCACTTTTACTTCTTCTTCAATTTGTTCGGTTCCAAAACCTTTATTATCTAATTCTGGACTTCCACATGCCATACAGTTTTTAGGCATAATTTCGGCAAAACCACAATAATGACAACGTAATTGGTCTCTATATTGATGATAGGTTAAACTCACATCACAATTAGGACATTGTGGCGAATGTCCACAGGTATTACATTCTACAATAGGTGAAAATCCTCTTCGGTTTTGAAATAAAATAATTTGATGTCCGTCACGCAAAGTTTGAGTCATTTCTTCAATCAATCGATCGCTAAAATGCCCTTTCATCAATTTCTTTTTTAGCTTATCTTTAATATCAACCAACTCAATATCTGGCATTAAAACATCATTGAAACGTTTCGTTATTTCAACAAAACCATATTTATTTTGTTTCGCATTAAAATAACTTTCTAAACTTGGTGTTGCCGACCCTAAAAGCGTTTTTGCTTCATGAATATGTGCCAAAACAACAGCTGTATCTCGGGCATGATAACGTGGTGCTGGGTCAAATTGTTTAAAAGATTGCTCATGTTCTTCATCAACAATTATTAACCCTAAATTATTAAATGGTAAAAATATAGACGATCGCGCACCTAAAACAATTTGCGCTTTCGCGGAATTATTTAAAACATGATTCCAAACCTCAACACGTTCGTGCGATGAATATTTAGAATGAAACACAGCCACTTGCTCACCAAAATAATTTTGTAAACGCGTAATTAATTGAGCCGTTAAAGCTATTTCTGGCAATAAATATAAAACCTGTTGTTTTTTATTTAAAGCATCTTCAATGAGTTTTACATAAACTTCGTTTTTCCTGAAGATGTAACACCATGAAGCAAAACAACAGACTGTTCTTTAAAAGAATCTTTTATTTCACTTAATGCTGTTTTTTGATATTCATTTAGATTTTTTGAATCTTCATTATCATCACCAGAATATTGAACCCTATCTGTTTGAATAAAATATTCTTCAAGAATACCTTTATCAATTAAGGATTTTATTATGGAAACCGAAGCATCACTTGCTTTTGATAAATCTGCTACTTTTACTGGTTTTTTCGTTGTTGCCGAAACAGAAAACAAGGTTAAAATAACCTGATGCTGTTTTGGTGCTCTACTTAAATCATCTAATAATTTTTGCAATGCTGTTTCAGAAGAAAAATTAGGATGTAATTTTACATAGCGAACCAATTTTGGCTTGTACTTTTCATAAACTTCTTCTTCAACCGAAATAGCTTCTTTTTCTATTAATCGTTTAATAACAGGAAGCACATTTTTCTTATCAAGAATATTGGAAATATCATGAATTTTTAATGACGATTGATGCTGTAATGCTTCATAAACCAAAAATTCATCGTCTATTAAAATTGATTCATCAATAATTTTAGAACTTTTAGTGATGATGGTTTCACTTTCCAAAATAAAGGCACTTGGTAATGCTGCTCGCATAACATCTCCCAACGTACACATATAGTAATTAGCTATCCAATGCCATAATTGAAGTTGTTTTTCATTTACAATAGGTCCTTCATCTAATATTTGATGAATATCTTTTGCTTCATATGCCGTTGGTGCTTCATTATGAATTTTATAAACAATCCCAGTGTAAATTTTAGATTTCCCGAAAGGCACAGCAACACGCATACCAGTTTTTAAAAAACTGGCTTCAGCAGTTGTAATACTATAAGTAAATAGCTTTTGAAGCGGAATAGGAATTATAATGTCAATGAAGTATTGCATATGCTACCCCCTTTTTCTAAGTTTATTTAATGATGCATTTAATTCAAAACCTAATAACAAGATATTAGAATTAATCCACAAATAAAACATAAGGATTAAGAGTGCACCAATCGAACCATATAACTTATTATATTGTCCGAAATTTTCAATATAAACACCAAACAAATACGACGACAATATGATTAGAATTGTTGTAAATAGAGCTCCTACAGAAAAGAATTTAGAATGTCTGCCTTCTTTAGTTCCAAAATAATACAACGTTGCAGTGGCAATATAAACCATAATGACAAAAAATACTTATTTAGCAACATTAGCCCAAAAAACACCTTGCGAATCTACTTGGTATCCTCTACTTTCCAGAGTGTTTAATAATTTTTGAACAATATAAATTTGAAAATACCCTAAAACAGCAATAGTTAAAATAAGTAAAAAAGCCAATATTATTGCAACACCTAAAGCATATAAATATTGACGAAACACATTACGCGTTAATTGTTCGTGATACGAATTTTCAAAACCAGAAAAAACCGCATTGCACACCATTTGCCATTAGCAAAATTGATAAAATAAAAACAGACGACACTAAACCTCCTCGCTGTGATTGATCAATTCCTTCAAAAATACTTTGAAAGAAAAACTCAGAAGTCCTAGGCGGTAAAAAAGATTCTAAAAACCTTAAAAATTCAATTTTAAAATCATCAATCGGTACATAAGGAATAATGATTAATACAAAAAGCAAAAAAGGAAATAATGCCATAAAAAAGCTAAAAGCAATAGAACTTGCTCTACTTGTTAAAGCACCTTTAACAATACCTGTAACATAAAGTTCTAATAAATCGTAAAACGATAATCCCTCAAGACCGGGCAATTTTATTCGCTTAAAAAAACGCAATAAAACATTAATAACAGGAATATTATCGAGTTTTTCTTTAAGGGGTTTTGTCATTAATAATTTGCATTATAATTTATTGCAAAGCTATTAAAATTACGTGCGTTTTTTGCTTTAAATTGAAATTAAACTTACTCTTATTTTTATAAAGTAAATAACTAATTTATAGCTTTTAAACTTAAATCCATATTGTGCACAGAATGTGTTAAAGCACCGCATGAAATATAGTTAACACCACATTCGGCATAATGTCTAATAGTTGTTTCATTTATGTTTCCGGAAGATTCTGTAAGACATTTGTCTCCAATCATTTTTACAGCTTTTTTAGTGTCTTCATAATCAAAATTATCAAGTAGAATTCTGTAAACACCATCACATTGTAAAATCTCTTCAACTTCGATTAAATTTCTGGCTTCCACCATAATTTTTAAATCTTTACCAGTATCTATTAAATATTGCTTTGCTCATTTCTACAGCTTTAGTAATACCACCAGCAAAATCAATATGATTATCTTTTAACATAATCATATCATATAATGCAAATCTGTGATTTTCACCACCTCCAATTATTACAGCCCATTTTTCTAAAACACGAATACCTGGAGTTGTTTTTCTGGTGTCTAAAATTTTTGTTTTAGTGCCTTTTAATAAATCTACAAACATTCTGGTTTTTGTAGCAATGGCACTCATACGTTGCATGGCATTCAAAACCGTACGTTCTGCTTTTAAAATAGATTGAGAAGAGCCTTCAACATACATAACAATATCGCCATAAGTTACTTCGGTTCCATCTTCAATAAGAACTTCTAACTTTAAATTCTTATCGACATAAGCAAACACTTTTTTTGCAAAATTAACACCACCAATAATGCCTTTATCTTTAACTAAAAGTTTTGCTTTACCTCTCGCATTTTCTGGTATACATGCTAATGAACTGTGATCGCCATCGCCAACATCTTCTCTAATAGCATTTGCGATTATCGCTTTTACTTCCTGATCAAACTGTTCTTGTGTTATCATATTAATAGTGGATTTGCAACAAAAATAACAAATAGATTTACTTTATTAAATTTTACAATTACGAATTTTTTAAAATTTTACTATTTAAATACATTTTTCATAATTTCTAAATGTTAATTTTGCCATTATGACCATCAAACTTATTGCCATAGGGAAAACTGATAATAACGATTTACAATCGTTAATGGATGATTATATTAAACGATTGGGTTTTTATATTAAGTTTTCTATTGATATTATTCCAGATATTAAAAATGTTAAAAATTTAAGTGAAGAACAACAAAAACAAAAAGAAGGTGAACTTATTTTAAGCAAACTAAATGCTACCGATATTTTAATTTTATTAGATGAAAATGGAAAACAATTTGATTCTGTTAATTTTTCTGAATATTTACAAAAACATATGAATTCTGGTATAAAACAGTTGGTTTTTGCTATTGGTGGTCCTTATGGGTTTTCAAAAGACGTTTATAATAAATCAAATGGGAAACTATCATTATCAAAAATGACATTTTCCCATCAAATGATTCGTTTATTTTTTATTGAACAACTTTACCGAGGCTTTACAATTTTAAGGAATGAACCTTATCACCATCGGTAATTGTTAATGTATTTAATGTGTTTTATAAATTTCTTTACGCTTTTTTAGTTGTCTTTCTAAATCCTTAATAGTTTCTCTTACAGCGACTTCATAATTTCTTTCATTTGAAGTGGCAAAAATTCTTGGTCCTGGTAAACTTAACTCTATATTACAAATTTTACCAGAATCATGATTATACTCTTCTTTCTTAAAATAAACCGTGGCTCCTATTACAAACTCAAATTTATTAAATATTTTTTTTAATTTTTCTTCGGTAAAAGCCGAAAGTGTTTCACTTACATCTACATCTACATATTGAAAATTTACTGTCATATTCATTCTTTTTTTAAAATTATCATTTGTCTAATTTACTATTTTAAAAGTAGACTTTTAGCAACTAAAATCATAAAATATTGATAAAATATTTTCTATATTACCTAACGCTATTCAAAAATCACAACATCATTCTTATCAAACCAAGATTTATAATATGGCTGATGTATTTTCTCTATCGCATTGCGTTTAACCTTTAAAGTTGGAGTTGCTAAACCATTATCTACTGTCCAGTCTTCGTTCATTATAATTACTTTTTCAATCTTTTCATGCTTTTCCAATGTTTTATTCAATTCGCTTACAGAATCAATTAAACTTGCAGACACTTGCTCTTTAGATTTTTCTTTACCTAATTCTGAAAGGGTTATTAGAGCAATGGGTTGTGGAATGCCTGTACCAACAACACATATCTGCTCAATATCTGTATTGATTGAAAGTTGTAATTCTATGGGTGCCGGTGAAATATACTTTCCTTTATCGGTTTTAAACTGATCTTTAACACGTCCCGTAATTGTTAAATAACCTTCATGGTCGTATTCCCCGATATCACCTGTTTTAAAATAGCCTTTATCAAAAACTTCAGCTTAGTCATTTCTGGTTCTTTAAAATAACCTGTCATTAAACAGTTGTTTTTTATTAAAATTTCGCTTTCTGGTGATAACTTAATATCGACACCATTTAACTTTTTTCCAACGGTTCCTATTTTATTAGCGCCCGTTAAGTTGAAATGCGAAATAATACAATCTTCAGTCATGCCATACCCTTGCAATATGTCTATATCTATTTTTTTAAACCAATACATCAAATTTGTTGATAATGGTGCGGCACCAGAAATAATAATTTCGGCATGTTTTAATCCTAACTTTTCTTTTAATTTATTTTTAATAATTTTATTTAAAAAAGGAATACCAAGCAGTATATTCAGTTTTTTTTGAGGCATTTTCTCAAGAATTTTCTCTTGAAACTTAGACCAAATTCTAGGTACCGCAAAAAACAATTGTGGTTGACATTTCTCTAAATCACTCGCAAAAGTATCTAAAGACTCCGGAAAAGAAATTTCTGCGCCCAATATAATCCCATAAGTTTCTATCCCTACACGTTCTGCTATGTGAGCAATCGGCAAATATGAAAAAAATCGTGATCCTTCTTTTAATTTTAAAGCTGGTTTAATAACGCGTAATGCTTTCCATAAAATTCCCAACGGTATGCATAACACCTTTTGGCGTTCCAGTTGTTCCCGATGTGTAAATTATGGTGTGTAAATTTTCAGAATTTGTAACAAAAACTTTTTTTAATGGGTTATTTTTTAAAAGTAAATCTTCCCATAAATCACCTTCTTTCTCACCATAAAGCCCAATACTTATTTTTGGAATGTTTGGAATTCCTGATTTCTGAGATTTGAAATTATCGAGTTTACCAATTATTATAGCTTTAGTTTCACTGTGCTCTAAAATTTGATGAATCGCCTCTGCCGTAAGTGTAGGATATATAGGAATGGATACATGTCCAGACATCATTATTGCTAAATCTGATAGTATCCAATGTGCACAATTTTTAGAGAGTAATGCAATATGACTTTGCGTCGGTAAATTATATGCATTAATGGTAGTAGCTATTTTGCGAGCCTCAATTCCAGCTTCAGCAAATGTATAATTAATTGTTTTCCCGTTAATTGGTTGCTTTAAAAAAACTCTATTTGGAGTTTCTTTTTCCCAATGTAAAAAAGCATGAAGTGGAGATTTAAATGGATTCATTTTGGTTAGTTGGTTTTCTAAATATATAAAAAAATGTTTTAAATCTTTATCAGAAAGAGAAATTGGAGCATATAATATTTTACATCAAACCAATATTGACTTACTTTTGATAACTAAAATTCATAAAAATAAATGCAGATAGTATTCGCTACCAATAATTTAAACAAACTTAAAGAGGTACAATCTTTAATTCCAAACCATATTCAACTTTTAAGTTTATCAGATATTGGTTGTTTTGAAGATATCCCTGAAACTCAAAACACCATCATGGGGAATGCGATACAAAAAGCGACATATATAAAAGAAAAATATGGTTATGATTGCTTTGCAGATGATACAGGTTTGGAAGTTGAAGTGTTAAATGGCGAACCTGGTGTGTTTTCGGCAAGATATGCTGGCGAACAACGTGATGCTAATGACAATATGAACAAACTATTAACTGAATTAAGTGATAAAACCAACAGAAATGCACAATTTAAAACTGTTATTTCTTTACAACTTAACAACAAACAAAATACATTCACTGGTATTTGTAAAGGCAAAATAACTAAAACCAAAAATGGTGAAAATGGATTTGGATACGACCCTATTTTTAAACCCGATGGCTTTGAAAAAACTTTTGCTGAAATGGATTTAATTTTAAAAAACAGTATTGGACACAGGGGAAAAGCTATTTCTAAATTAGTGAATTTTTTAAATTCTTAATTCTTTATAATAATAGGAGAAATATTATCAAGCAAGTTGCTTGTTAATATTCTTTATGCTACTTTTAATTTATGACAGAGGAAGATATAGAAAAAGAGAACGCAGCCATTACCAAAGCCTATAAAGAGTTATTAAAAGTTAGTTACACGACACTTACTAACGATGATAAAAAACTAATTCGTAAAGCTTTTGAAGTTGCCGTTGATGGCCATAAAAATCAGCGCAGAAAATCTGGTGAAGCTTATATTTTTCACCCCATTGCCGTTGCTAAAATTGTCGCGCAAGAAATTGGGCTAGATGCTACGTCTATAGCTTCGGCTTTACTTCATGATGTCGTTGAAGATAGTCCGGATTATGATATAAAAGATATTGAAAGACTGTTTGGAAAAACGGTTGCGACTATCGTAGATGGACTTACAAAAATATCATCCTTAAGCAAAGAAAAAGACATGACTGCTTCTTTGCAAGCAGAAAATTTTCGAAAAATGCTACTGACCCTTAATGATGATGTGCGTGTTATTATAATAAAAATAGCAGATCGCCTTCACAATATGCAAACTATGGATGCCATGCGGACCGATAAGCAAGAGAAAATAGCATCTGAAACTTTATATATTTATGCGCCATTAGCACATCGAATTGGGCTTTACAATATAAAAACACAACTTGAAGACCTCGGGCTAAAGTACACGGAACCCGATGTTTATAACGGTATTTTAAATAAAATAAAGGATAGCAAAGAAGAACAAGATTTATATATAGAACAATTTAGTGAGGTTATAAAAAACTCCTTAAATAAGGAAAATTTAAAATATACCATAAAAGGGCGCCCTAAGTCTATATGTTCGATTAGAAGAAAGATGGTTAAACAGAACGTTGCTTTTGATGAAGTTTACGACAAATTTGCCATTAGAATTATTTATGAAAGTGAACCAGAAAACGAAAAATTTTTGGCTTGGAAAATTTATTCGATTGTCACCGACCATTTTAGACCAAACCCCGTTAGACTTCGCGATTGGATTTCATCTCCAAAATCTACAGGATATGAAGCATTACACATCACAGTAGTAGGTCCAAAAGGGCGTTGGGTTGAAGTTCAAATAAGAAGTGAACGAATGAACGAAATTGCTGAAAAAGGTTATGCGGCTCATTATAAATACAAACAGGATAGTGAAAAAGAGGACAATCTGGAAAATTGGATTAACAAATTACAAGAAGCACTTGAAAACCAAGAGACTAATGCAGTAGATTTTGTTGAACAGTTTAAACTAAATTTATACTCTAAAGAAATTTTTGTTTTTACACCAAGTGGAGAATTAAAATCACTCCCAAAAGGAGCAACTTCATTAGATTTCGCTTTCAATATTCATACCGAAGTTGGAATGAAAACCAGAGGTGCTAAAGTAAATGGTAAACTGGTACCTTTAAGTCATGTTTTAGAAAGCGGCGATCAGGTAGATATTTTAACTTCAGAATCCGCAAAACCAAACCCTAACTGGTTAGATTATGCTACAACCGCCAGAGCTAGAGGCAAAATAAAATCTGCGTTAAGAGAAGACAAAAAACTAATAGGCGAAGAAGGAAAAGAAATTTTAAGAAGAAAATTAAAGCAATTAAAAATCACTCTAAATGAGGTATCAATAAACGAATTAGTAAACTACTTTAAACTTAAAACCAGTTTAGATTTATTTTACCGAGTTGGAATAGGCACCATAGATAATACCATGCTTAAAGATTATGCTTCTTCAAGAAGTAATGCTTTAATGACTTACATTAAAAGTAAAATTTCAAGAAAAGCTCATATTAAAAAAGAGGATATTGAAAAGGAAGAAATAACTACAAATTACGACTCCTTAGTATTTGGCAAAGAACAAGAAAAATTAGACTATAAATTATCAAATTGCTGCAACCCTATTCCAGGTGATGAGGTATTTGGTTTTTTAACTGTTTCTGAAGGTATTAAAGTGCATAAAAAAAATTGTCCGAACGCATTAAGCTTACAATCAAATTATGCTTACAGAATTATGCTGGCTAAATGGGCAGATTCTTCACAACAAGAATTTTTAGCACAATTAAAAGTATCTGGTATTGACCATATTGGCTTAGTAAACGATATTACCAAAATTATATCAGAAAACATGCATGTAAACATGAAAAGCATAAGTTTTGAATCAGATGGCGGACTATTTTCCGGAAAAATCAATGTGATAGTAAAAAATAACACCATGTTAAAAAAGCTTTTAGAAAAACTTAAAAAAATTAATGGTATAGATAAGGTTACTAGAGTTTAAAAAATGTGTAAATTTGGGACGAAATTATGAATGCAAGCGCAGACACAAAAAATCAAGAGATAGTAAAAAGTGTTTTTACTAACTTTTTAGAAACTAACGGACATCGAAAAACGCCCGAACGTTATGCTATACTTCAAGAAATTTATAATAATAAAGAACACTTCGATATAGAATCACTATATCTAAGCATGAAAAACAAAAAATATCGAGTATCGCGTGCTACACTTTATAATACAATAGAATTACTTCTTGATTGTAAATTGGTTAGAAAACATCAATTTGGACAAAATCAGGCACATTACGAAAAATCTTATTTTGACAGGCAACACGACCATGTTATTTTAACCGATACTGGCGAAGTTATTGAGTTTTGCGACCCAAGAATTCAATCTATCAAAAAAACAATTGAAGAAGTATTCGATATTGAAATTAATAATCATTCACTTTATTTTTACGGAAATAGAAAATCAACTAAATAACTAATTTTTACAATGGCAGTAGATTTACTACTAGGATTACAATGGGGAGACGAAGGCAAAGGAAAAATTGTTGACGTACTTACCACAAACTACAATATTATTGCACGTTTTCAAGGTGGCCCAAATGCAGGACACACATTAGTTTTTAATGGAAGAAAACATGTATTACACACCATCCCATCAGGAATTTTTCATGATGGTACTACAAATTTAGTAGGTAATGGCGTTGTAATAGACCCAGTAATTTTTAAAGGCGAATTAGATAAACTTGAAGATCAAAATGTAGATTATCGAAAATCTTTAGTTATTTCTCGTAAAGCCCATATTATTTTACCAACCCATCGTTTGTTGGATGCTGCAAGTGAAGCTTCAAAAGGAAAAGCTAAAATTGGCTCTACCTTAAAAGGAATTGGTCCAACTTATATGGATAAAACTGGTAGAAATGGTATTCGTGTAGGTGATTTAGAATTAAAAGATTGGAAAGAACGTTATAGAGCATTGGCAGACAAGCATGAATCTATGATTGCTTTTTATAATGTGGATATTCAATATAATTTAGAAGAACTTGAACTTGAATTCTTTAAAGCTATCGAGGTTTTAAAATCTTTAAAATTTATAGATTCTGAAGAATATATATACCAAGCACAAAAATCTGGAAAAACCATATTAGCAGAAGGTGCACAAGGTTCGTTATTAGATATTGATTTTGGAACATATCCTTACGTAACTTCAAGTAATACCACCGCAGCAGGTGCTTGTACTGGTTTAGGTGTTGCACCTAGCCAAATTGGTGATGTTTTCGGTATTTTTAAAGCGTATACTACGCGTGTTGGTTCAGGTCCATTCCCTACCGAATTATTTGATGAAGATGGTGCTACCATGGGTAGAGTTGGTCAAGAATTTGGAGCAACAACAGGTAGACCGAGACGTTGTGGTTGGTTAGACCTTGTAGCATTAAAATACGCTTGTCAGGTTAATGGTGTTACCCAATTAATGATGATGAAAGGCGATGTGCTTTCAGGTTTTAAAAAATTAAAAGTATGTACTGCTTATAAATATAAAGGCGAAGTTATTTATCATTTTCCATATAATATAGAACCAGAAAATGTTGAACCTATTTATACCGAGGTTGATGGGTGGAAGGAAGATTTAACGGGCATGTCTGAAGCATCTCAACTTCCAAAAGCATTAAATGCTTATATAGACTTTTTAGAAAAAGAACTGGAAATTCCTATCACTATAGTTTCTGTCGGGCCTGATAGAAAACAAACTATTTTTAGAAAATAGTATTTCGTAAAACAATTCACTAATCATATTTAAAAACGCTCCAAAAAATATTTGGAGCGTTTTTTGGTCCAAAACAATTATACATTATAATTATCGTTATTTTTGCCACAAACTTTTACACTTTGAACAGACACACTATTTATTTACTTCTTATAGTTTTTATTTTTTCATTGAATAGCATTCATTCACAAGAAAAAAAGAAAATTGAAATTGAATATGCTGGTAGACTAAATGTTGATGAAGAAAATTATCCTGGTGCAAAAATTTTAACCCGAGATGAATCTCAACAAGTTCACATTACACAAGGTAGTATTAATATGTGGAGTGATAAAGCAATCTATTATAGTGGGGAAAACTTTATTGAAGCCTATGGAAATGTAAAACTAATTCAAGGCGACACCATTCATATGTCTTCTAAATATATAGAATACAGTGGTTTTACGCAGTTAGCCTTTGCAAGTGGCGATGTGGTATTAAGAGACCCTAATTCTACAATTTCTTCAGATACTTTATATTTTGACCGCGTAAAACAACAGGCTTTTTATAAAGATGGTGGCACCGTTGTTAAAGATACTTCTGGAACAATTACCAGTAAAGTTGGTAGGTATTATATGGAACAAAAAAAATACCAGTTTGTCGACGATGTATTATTAGTTAATAAAGATGCTACCATTAATTCTAATTATTTTCGACTTCTTTTCAGATACGGGTTACGCCTATTTATTCGGCCCTTCAACTATAACAACTACAGAGAGTAAAACCTATACAGAAAAAGGATATTATGACACTAAAAACAAAAATGGTTATGCCGTTAAAAACTCAAAAATAAATTACAATAACCGAATTATAGAAGGCGATAGTTTATATTTTGACGATAATATAAAATTTGCCTCTGCAACCAACAATATAAAAGTCACCGACACCATCAATCACAGTATTGGTAGAGGTCATTACGCTGAAGTTTTTAAAGCAAAAGATTCCTTATTCATTATAAAACGTGCGCTTATTGTTACAAAACAAGAAAACGACTCCATTTATATGCATGCCGATAAAATAATGATGACCGGCAAGCCGAAAAACAGAATTGTTAGAGCTTATTACAACGCTAAAATATATAAATCAGATATTAGTGGAAAAGCAGATTCCATTCATTCAAACCAACAAACAGGTCTTACACAATTAATAAATTTACAACGTTTATCATCGAGCGATAAATTCTCGACTAAACGCAGACCCATCCTTTGGAATATTGAAAATCAAATGACAGGCGATACTATTCATTTAATTTCAAACCCAGAAACTGAAAAACTAGATTCACTTCTTGTTTTTAATAACGCATTCATTATAAGTAAAGACACCATTAGTAAAAATGGTTATAATCAAATTTTTGGAATTCGTCTAAAAGGATTATTCAATGACGAAAATAAATTACGCCAAGTAGATGTTATTAAAAATGCGGAGTCTATTTTTTATGCTAGAAATGATAAGCAGGAACTCATTGGTATAGACAAAGCAAAATCAGGAAGTATATCAATTCTTTTTGCCGATGGTGACATAGAAGAATATACCCGATACAATCAAATTGATGGCAATCTTTACCCAGAATCAAAATATCCAGAGAAAGAGAAACGCTTAAAAGGTTTCGATTGGCGTGAAGACGAACGCCCGCTTAGTGTTGAGGATTTATTTAAAGATGACGAACCCTTAGTGTTACCAGTCATCAAAGGTTTAGAAGATTACATTCCACAAGACAGTTTCTTTGATGCAGAGCTTGTTAGAACGAATAAAACTGGCTGGTAAACCTAATATCGAGAATAAAGCTGCTAGAAATATACCTGAAAATTGAAAAGGTATTTTCCAATCAAAGTAAGACTTAAAAATAGAAAATGAAATCCGATTTCTTCAAATACCAAGCACAAACAACACCTCATCCTTTGGCTATGGAAATTTCACACGCGAAAGGAAGTTACATTTATGACACAACTAACAAAGCATATTTAGACTTCGTAGCTGGTGTTTCAGCTACTCCTTTGGGACATAATCATCCTAAAGTCATAAACGCCATAAAGGAACAGTTAGATAAGTATTTACATGTTATGGTTTATGGGGAATATATTCAAAAACCTGCGGTAGAACTCACTAAATTATTAGCTAAAAACCTACCCTATCCATTAGAAAACACCTATTTAGTAAATTCTGGAACCGAAGCGATTGAAGGCGCTTTAAAACTTGCTAAACGAAGCTACAGGACGCAGTGAGATTATTGCAGCACATAATGCCTATCATGGTAACACTATGGGTTCTATGAGTGTTATGGGTTTTGAAGAACGTAAACGAGCCTTCAGACCTTTATTACCAGATGTGCGATTTATTACTTTTAATAGTGAAGAAGACTTAAACCTAATAACGACAAAAACTGCTGGTGTAATTTTAGAAACTATTCAAGGTGGCGCTGGGTTTATTCAACCTGAAAAGGGCTATCTAGAAAAAGTTAGAGAACGCTGCAATGAAGTTGGCGCTCTTTTAATTTTAGACGAAATACAACCAGGAATTGGCAGAACAGGTAAACTATTCGGTTTTCAAAATTACAACTGCATTCCCGATATTTTAGTCACAGGCAAAGGCCTAGGAGGAGGTATGCCAATTGGTGCTTTTACCACTTCATGTAAACTCATGAATTTACTGCAGGAGAACCCAAAACTTGGTCACATTACAACCTTTGGTGGGCATCCGGTTATTGCAGCTTCTGCTCTAGCAACCTTAAAAGAAATTACCGAAAGTGATTTAATGGCTCAAACGTTAGAAAAAGAACAGCTTTTTCGAAAACTTTTAGTCCATCCTTTAATAAAAGAAGTTCGGGGTATCGGACTCATGTTAGCGCTCATATTGCCGTCTGAAAACATAACAAATGAGTTAATTTTAAGAGGTCAGGACGAAGGATTAATTTTATTTTGGCTACTGTTTGAACCAAAAGCAGTTCGAATAACACCACCATTAACCATATCAAATGATGAAATAATTAAAGGATGTGCCATTATTATTGATCTTTTAAATAAAATTCAAACATAAAATAACGAACACAAGGTCTTGAAAATCAATATAAAAGCATCAATTATACGCAACAAAAATAAAAGTGTTCATTACTTTGTTAAAAACATTTAATTAATCCGACTCATAAAAAAGGAATAGAGCCTTAATTTTAGTCAAGTAGAACCTTACAAAAGTGCTTATGGAGTTTCGTCATGATGACAACAACGATTTACCATTAACAAAGTTTGAATCGATGCTAAAAACAAATCACGTTTTGTTCTTCGATTCTGAAGAATTTGAAAACATCATTCATCACTATTTAAACCAAGGAAAAATAGCCTTAGCAAAAAAAGCTATTAAATTGGGTTTAGATCAACATCCCACCTCCATTAATTTAAGAATATTTAAAGTTGAAATTTATGTATTTGAAGACAAGTTAATTGAGGCCGACAAGCTATTAAATGAACTTTATGGTTTGGACCCAATGAATGAAGAAATATTCATTCAAAAAGCCAACATTTTTTCTAAAAAGGATGATCATGAACAGGCTATAGAAGTACTTAAAAAAGCATTAGAACTTACCGATGATGTTGTAGACTTATATTCATTAATTGGAATGGAATATCTGTTTCTGGATAAATTCGAAGAAGCTAAAGAATACTTCATGAAATGCTTAGAAGAAGATTTAGAAGATTATTCCTCCCTTTATAATATTATTTATTGTTTTGAATTTTTAAACCAAACAGACGAAGCCGTTGTATATTTAAATGAATTTTTAGATAAAAACCCGTATTGCGAAGTGGCTTGGCATCAATTAGGAAAACAGTATTATACTCTTAAAAATTACAAAAAATCACTTACGGCATTCGATTTCGCCATAATTTCAGACGATACATTTGTCGGTGCCTATTTAGAAAGAGGAAAAGTTTTAGAAAAGTTAAAAAGATTTGAAGAAGCAATTGAAAACTATACAATAACCTTAAAATTAGATGAGCCCACTTCATTCGCATTATTAAGAATTGGAAGTTGTTATGAAAAGCTTAAAAAAGACGATTTAGCGGTTCAATATTATTACAAAACAGTGCATGAAGACCCATTATTAGATAAAGGTTGGATTGCAATAACACGATATTACAACAGAAAACGAAACTACCATAAAGCATTATACTATATCAATAAAGCTATTAATATTGATACTGAAAATGTTACATACTGGAAATTGTACTCACAAATTAACCATCGCTTAAATCATTACGAAGAAGCAGAACGTGGGTTCAAAAAAACACTAGAACTAGGAAATTACGAATTAAATACTTGGCTTTCAAGAGGCGATTTATTAATTAAACTTGGCGAACCAGAAGCAGCTATATTTAATTTTGAACAGGCCGTGGAGTTTTATCCTGAAAATGCAGAATTAGAATATAGATTAGCTGGTTTATATTTTTCTTTAAATGAAAATGATAAGGGTACATTTCATCTAAAAAATGGGTTGAGTCACAACGAAGAATATTCTTTTATAATTGAAGAACTTTTCCCCGATGTATCCAATAAAGTTCTAGTTAAAAACTTATTAAAAACAAATCAATAACAAAACGGTTTAATTAAAATGTATACCTTTGATTTTAGCTTAAAATCAAAATATGCAAAGACGTTTTAAAGATTACCTGATCATCTATTTTAAAGGACTAGCCATGGGCGCAGCAGATGCAGTTCCTGGAGTTTCAGGTGGTACCATCGCTTTTATTTCCGGTATTTATGAAGAATTAGTTTCTTCTATAAGTAATGTTAACATTGCACTATTTAAAACTTTATTTAATAAAGGACTAGTAACTTTTTGGAAGCAAGCTAACGGTAATTTTGTTTTGGCACTATTAAGTGGTATTATTATTAGTTATGTCTCTTTTATGAGAATAGCCAAATATTTAATAGAAAACCATCCAATTTTAATATGGTCATTCTTTCTCGGGTTAATTATAGCTAGTATTTATTTTGTTGGCAACCAAATTACTAAATGGAACTTAGCAGTAATTATAGCGTTAATAATTGGAACATTAATCGCTTTTTTTATTTCAACACTACCCGTTTTAGCAACAAACAACAGTTCTTATTTTTTATTTTTCGCAGGTGCTATAGCAATATGCGCTATGATTTTACCAGGAATTTCTGGTTCTTTCATATTAATTATATTAGGGGCGTATAAAACCTTAGGTGATGCGATACAAGACTTTGAAATAAAAAAAATTCTAATTTTTGTAAGTGGAGCTATTATCGGATTACTTAGTTTTAGTCATATTTTAAAATGGTTATTCAAACATTATCATAATATTACGTTAGCACTCCTTACTGGTTTTATTTTTGGTTCACTTAATAAAGTATGGCCTTGGAAAAAGACTTTATCTTGGCACACCAATTCCAAAGGAATTGAATCACCTTTAATGCAGGAAAGTATTTCACCTTTTTCGTTTGAAGGGGATAATCAATTACTCTTTGCTTTAATTTTAATGGTTCTTGGATTTTTAACTATTTTTATTCTTGAAAAAGTAGGCTCAAACAAACAGTAATGCAAAGTACACGCACACTTAAAGATAAAATCTTTCTAATTCTAAAGGGATTAGGAATGGGTGCTGCTAATAAAGTACCTGGTGTTTCTGGTGGTGTGGTAGCTTTTGTTGCCGGTTTTTATGAAGAATTTATATATTCCTTACGAAAAGTTAATAGAAAAGCCTTTAAATTACTTTTAAACGGGCGTTTTAAAAGCTTTTATAATTACATAAACGGGCGCTTTTTAGGGTTACTGTTTTTCGGAATGGTTGTGAGTTATTTTAGTGTTTCAAAAGTATTAGATTATTTTATAAAATATTACGAATTATATATTTGGAGCGTTTTTTTCGGAATGATAGTTGGCTCCATTTATTATATAAATAAAGATTTTAAAGATTGGAATTACAAAACCTCTATTTCTTTGGCGCTAGGTATTATTGTAGGTTTGAGTATCAGTTTTTTAAACCCAGCTAAAGAAAACGATAATCTTTGGTTTGTATTTTTTTGTGGCATTATTAGCGTTTCCGGCATGACCTTACCTGGTTTTTCAGGTTCGTTTATACTCATGATTTTAGGTAACTACGTACTGCTATTAGTTGATTCTGTTAATGCTTTGTCTGATACTTTTTTTGAAATTTTTGGTGGCGATTTTAGTGTAATTCATAACCATGAACGATTAAGAATGCTTCAGGTCCTTGTTGTATTTACTTTAGGTTCACTTACAGGATTGGTTACATTTTCTCATATTTTAAGTTATATTTTAAATCATTTTAAAAGCATCACCCTTTCAGCTATAATCGGATTCATTGTAGGATCTCTGGGTGTGGTTTGGCCATGGAAAGAAACAATTTATAAATTAGCAGAAGACGGTTCTCATATTTTAGATTCTACGGGTACCAAAGTAGTTTTAAACTATGAGCGTTACGTACCAACCTTAAACAACGAAACTTATTACGCAATTGCTTTTATTTTCCTTGGAATTGCCATTGTCTTAGCATTGGAATATTATGGGCAAAAAACCAGAAAAATTAATGAATAAATTAGGCCTTTTAGGTAAAAATATTTCCTACTCCTTTTCGAGAGCATATTTTAAAGAGAAATTCGAAAATGAGAAAATCACGGATACAACCTACGAAAATTTTGATATAGACACGATTGATTTATTTCCTTCAGTCATAAAAAACACTAAAAATTTAAAGGGACTTAATGTCACTATTCCGTATAAAGAAGCTGTCATTCCATTTCTAGACAAAATAAACAAAAAAGCAAAAGCTATTGGCGCGGTAAATACTATTAAAATTACAAAAAAGGGCAAATTAATTGGCTACAATACAGATTGTTACGGTTTTAAAAAAACATTAGAACCTTTTTTAAAACCACAGCATAAAAGTGCTTTGATATTAGGTACTGGTGGCGCAAGTAAGGCGATTGCCTATACCTTAAAAAATTTGGGAATAACTTATCATTATGTCTCAAGAAAACAATCTAATGGCGTTAGTTTCACTTATGATTCATTAACTGATGATATAATTAAAGAACATCAGATTATTATAAATAGTACACCTTTAGGCACGTTTCCTAATATTGAAGAGTGCCCTAACATACCTTACAAGGCGTTAACAAAGAATCATATTTTATTCGATTTAATATATAACCCTGAAGAAACAAAGTTTTTAAATTTAGGAAAGCAACAAAACGCCACAACTATAAATGGCCTAAACATGTTAAAATTACAGGCAGAAAAAGCTTGGTCTATTTGGGATTTATAACAAAAATGTTAATAATTGGCGAAAAGCGATTACAGACTTTGTAAATAATAGACTTGTTAGTATCTTTAAAGTCTAAAGTAATTACACGAACCCTAACATTTTTTAAAATGTCTGATATAAATAACCTGCCAAAAGCAGAAGGAGAAGAAGAAGTTAATAAGAATGAGATTAATTCTGAAAACGCTGCGGAAGAACCAAAGTTGGCAGAAACAATTAACACTCAGATAAAAGTTGACTCGCCAATTGCTGAAGAAAATGCTATTGCTGATAAAAAAGCTGATAGCACCAAAAAGGCAGTTGGAGAAGCAGAGGTTGGTAAGGATGAGATTAAGTCTGAAAACGTCCAGGAAGAACCAAAGTTGGTAGAAACAATTGCCACTAAAATAGAAGATATTCCTTCTGTTGTTGAGGAAAACACTATTGCCATAGAAAAAGAAAGTGGTAGTGATAAAAAATCAGATAAGGATAACGACGAGGTTTTAAATGAAATAGAAGATTCTAACGCCGAAGATGCTGAAGATGAAGGCAATAAAGACAGACATCATATCGAAGTAAAGTCTTATGACACCATGTCGTTAGAAGCACTTGCTATAGAACTGGAAAAACTTGTTTCAAAAGAAAAAGTTCAGGCCATTAAATCGCATGTAGAAGGTATAAGAAGCGAATTTAAAGAAAAATTTCAAGCACTACTTGACGAAAAGAAAGAAGAGTTTTTGCACGATGGTGGTAACGAAATAGATTTTTACTATGCGTCACCAATTCAAAAACGTTTTAAAGAAGCATACCATGAGTATAGAAAAAAGCTTAACGACCACTATCAAAATTTAGAGAAAAACTTAAAACAAAATTTAGCCGACAAACTTGAAATTATAGAAGAATTAAAAGGCTTAATTAATGTTGAAGAAAATATAAATACAACCTATAAGCACTTTAAAGAACTACAAGAACGCTGGCGAACTACAGGGCCTATACCAAGAGATAAATACAATAATGCTTGGAATAGCTACCATCACCATGTAGAAATGTTTTATGACTTTTTGCATTTAAACCGCGATTTACGCGATTTAGATTTTAAGCATAATTTAGAGAAGAAATTATTAATTATCGCTCGTGCTGAAGAATTAGCAGAAGACGATAATGTGATGCGTGCTTTCAGGGAGTTGCAAGAGCTTCATAAAATGTGGAAGGAAGAACTAGGTCCGGTTGATCAAGAGTTTAGAGATGACATTTGGGAAAAGTTTAAAGCAGCCACCAAAATAATTAATGATAAACGCCAACTTTATTATCAAGAAATTGATAAAGTATACGAAAAAAACCTAGAAAAGAAGCTTGAAATAATTAGTGGTATTGATGCCGTAAACGCTCAGGAAAGTAATACTCATAGTGCATGGCAAAAGAAAATTAAAGAAATTGAAGCATTAAGGGAATTGTTTTTCAACACCGGAAAAGTACCAATTAAATTAAACGAAAGTACGTGGTCTAAATTCAAAGAATCCGTAAGAGTTTTTAACCGGAAAAAGAATGCATTCTATAAAGGTCTTAAAAAAGACCAATATACCAATCTTCAAAAAAAATTGGATTTAATTAAAATCGCCGAAGATAATAAAGACAATGACGATTTTGATGTAACAACAGCTTTGATGAAAAAAATTCAAAGTGATTGGAAAAAAATTGGTCATGTACCTAGAAAAGACAGTGATAAAATCTGGAAGCAATTCAAAACCGCCTGTAACCATTATTTCGATAAATTAAATGCTACTAGAAACGCCGCGAATAAAGAAACCTTAGACGCCTTTAATAAAAAAACAGCTTTATTAGAAACCATTAAAGATTTCAAAACCACTGGAGAAAAAACTAAGGACATTGAAAGTATAAAAGAATACATCAATAATTGGAAAGATTTAGGCAGAGTGCCAAATGATAAACGCTATATTGAGGGTAAATTCAATAAAACCATAGATGAAGTTCTTACTAATTTAAAAATGAGTAAGAATGACATTGAAATGATAAAATTTGAAAATAAGCTAGAAATTATTAATGCTTCTGATGATAATAAAGATTTAGATAACGAGCGTTATTTTATCCGTAAAAAAATTGATGAAGTTAAAGGTCAAATAAATCAATTAGAAAATAATTTACAATTTTTCACTAACGTAGATGATGATAACCCATTAGTTAAAGAAGTTCATAATAATATAAAAGCACATAAAGACTCTTTAAAATTATGGAAAAGCAAACTCAGTAAAATTAGAGAGCTTTATTAATATCTAATTACAAATAAAAAAAAGCTTAAGTATTACTTAAGCTTTTTTTTATGCACTTATATTTTTAAAATTATCTAATTAAACTAAAATGCCCTCTAAAGGTTCTAATATTTCCAGTTACTTCAACTAAATGTGCAATAAACCAATAATCTGAATCTGCTAATGGTTGTCCATTAAATGTTCCATCCCAAAAGCCATTTTTGGCATTAATTTGTTTTATTAATTTCCCATAACGATCAAAAACATTTACTACAGAAGCATTAGAAAAATCCATTCCCAATCCTCTAACTTGCCAAGTATCATTTGTTCCATCATTATTAGGCGTAAAAAATTTAGGAAACCCCAGTATAAAAACTTCTAATTGTGCAATTCCACACAAATTTTTATCTCTAACATATATAGTATGCATCCCTGCACCTACCCTGTCGAAAAAAGGTTGATTTTTATACGGCCCACCAATGGCATCTAATGCAAATTCATAATCTCCAATTCCCAGATTATTGTTATCATTATTAATGGCTATGCTATTGTTATCAGATAACTCTACCACTGTAATATCCCCGGAATCTATACTCGCAATAGCAGATTCTACCACTAAAAAAGATACCGGAAAAGAATCGCAACCAAAACTAGATGTCCCTGTTACCGTATAAGTACCACCTGAAAGCACTTCGGCGTAGGGCAATGTACTAACGACTTGTCCGCTATTATCTTTCCATTCGTAAGAGTAACTCCCTTTCGGATTAAAAGTAGTTAAGGTAATCGGGTTATTATCTAAACAATAAATGGAAGAATTATCTACTTCAAATTCCGGTCTTGGATGAACCGTTAATCTTAAATGCGGACCAATACCAAAACAATCTCCATTATCATCACTTTCAACTCTTACATATAAAATCTCCGAATATGAAACTGTGTTAGTATAATTGGTTTGGGAGGTTATTTCATTTTGTTCTAATTGGGCATCACTAATATTTTTATAATAATGCACACTTAAATTTTGTCCTGTAGGAAATTGAGAAATAAATAATGACGATACCTGCGCTAAATCAAACGAATGCAAGCCGTCACTAACACTATCGTCATCACAAGAAGTCAAATCTTCCAAGTAACCTAATGGAAAAGATGTTGTGGAAACTTGTAAATTTACTGTAGATATTCTATAACAGCCATCTGCATTTTCAACACGTGCGTAAACTGCATTTGAAATAGCATTATTAAAAACTATAGGTAAATTATTTACGCCTAAATCGGCATCACCGATAGATGGATGATAAGTGAAAATTAATCCATTTGCATTATTATTTGAAATGACATCAATTGCTTCATCTAAATTGAAGTCTGTAAATCCATCAGGCATACCATCTTCATCGCAATTTTTAAAAACTATTGACGGTTGAATTATGGGTAGAGTATTAACTTTAATATTAAATGATGTATCTGTAAAACATGCATTATTGTTGTTATTTACAATTCGGACATAAATAGTTTGGTCACCTTGAATTGTATTAATAAATGCATTAGAAGGTAATGTAATTGGACTACTATATGTGGCGTCGGTGAAATAATAAAAAGTATAATCCGTTGACAGTTTCCCATTTAACAATACAGATTCGTTTGCAGTTAAATTGAAAGTTGCATAACCATTAGTATCGCTTCCATCCGCCATCGTATCACATTCATTTAAAACTGGAATATTTGTTACTTGAGGTGCATTTACGGTTTCATTTACAATTACATTAACAGCTAATCTATTAAGGCTTTCACAGGTATTTATAGTTTGTGAAGCATAATAAGTAGTATTAGTTTTTAATAATTCCGAAGTATTTAACGGTATACCTCCAGTACTAGAGGCATACCATAAAATAGTATTTCCAGATATTACTAAATTTGAAATTGTAGCATTTTCAATATCACAAAAACTTTGTGACGCATTGGCACTTGGCAAAGGTGTTATTTGAACTGTTAAAGTAACTGGTGTTCGAGTTAAAGTTGTACAGCCATTAAAAGTAGCATCTACAAAATAAGATTTGTTTGTATTTAAAATTGGAGTTGTAAAAGTTGGTCCTGTAAACAATAAAGTGCCGCCTGTTGGAGCATCATACCAGTTTATAATACCTGCAGAAGCTGTTGCTGATAAGCTTCCAGAACTAGGTTCGCAAACTATTTTATTTGTTACAGATACTATGGAAGGTATTGTTGTAACAGTAGCCACTACTGGTGTTCTTATACCAGTTGTGCACCCATTTATTGACGCTAATGCGTAATATGTAGTAGTTGTGTTTAAAATTGGGGTTGTAAAAGTTAACCCCGAAGCGAACGAAGTACCTCCTGTTGGTGTAGTAAACCAAAGAACAGTTTCATATAAAGGCGTTGCCTCCAAAGTAACAACACCAGCTCCGCATCTGGAAGCATTTTTAACACTTGTAATTTTATTGGTGTAAATTGTTGAACTTGCCGAAATATTTAAAATTGGGTCTCCTGGCATGCCACCATATTCTACAATGTACCCTTTAGGTTGGTAATCACCACTTATCTCACCAGTATTACTTAAGTCGTTCCAAGAACCTGATGTTCCAACACCAGGTGCTGTAACATGCGCATAATCTTCATTTCCAGATTGATTAGGTTCATTTGTATTCCAAAAAGCAAAATTAGGAGAAGATCCAGTTTGCCAATCCATTCCAAAAGATAGTGCCTGCTTCTGGCCCTGTAACCCATCTCCAAACACCTTCAACTGCTGCATCACTACCACCTATCCAACCAGCACCCCCAGCTTGCTTACCAGATAATTGTGCTTCATCGGCAGAGGTAATTGTGGCGAGATATCCTTGTAATCCAAAATAAGTCCTACCCTCCGCTGCAACTTTGGCGTCTGTCCAGGTAATTCCCAATGATGGAACATATTCATAATAATGACCAGTCGATGGCAAGTAATTCGCATCACCTATTGTTATCGAAAAAGTTTTATCTGAAGGATTATTACTTGAACTTTGAAATATAACGTCCTTTACTGCGCTTATTAAATCTATATAAGAAACTTTTAAATTACCTATACCTTTTAAGGTTAACTTTCCTTCCTGAATACTCCATGTATCAATAATATTTGGATGTGAACCAGACAAGGTTAATAAATCATTTCCTAAATCATATCCAGTAGATATTTGAATGTAAAGCGCATCAATATCTGTATCATCGGGGTCTACAACATTAAAATCAGTAACAATATTAATTTGCGTATTTGGGCAATATGGTTGATTCCCAGAAGCTGTAAGTATAGGAGCTATATTTTGAGACCAAGAAATATTGGTTAAAAGCAAAAAAAACACAATACTAAATATTGCGTTACTTTTAAAAGTACCCATTAAAAATTAAATAATTATTGATATCTGTAAATATAAAACAAATTTAAATTTTCAAAAAACATACCTGATAAAAACCATTTTATATGGTTTAAAGACCTTTAGCTTCTTCCCAAAACACGTCCATTTCTGCAAGCGTCATGTCTTTTAAAGGTTTATTAATTGATTTTGCTTTTTCTTCAAGATATTGAAAGCGTTTTGAGAACTTTTTATTGGTGCGTTCTAAAGCGTTTTCTGGGTTTATATTTAAAAATCGAGCATAGTTTACCATGGAGAATAAAACATCGCCAAATTCACTTTCTATAGCGTCCTGATTTCCACTCGCAACTTCTGCTTTAAATTCCTTTAGTTCCTCTTCTACTTTTTCCCAAACCTGATTTGGTTCTTCCCAATCAAATCCAACACCTGCCACTTTCTCTTGAATTCTGTTGGCTTTAACTAAGGCAGGTAAACTGATTGGCACACCTTCCAGAACACTTTTATTACCTTCCTTAAGCTTTAAATTTTCCCAGTTTCGTTTTACATCTTCTTCATTCTCAACTTTGACATCGCTATAAATATGTGGGTGCCTACTAATTAATTTATCACAAATACTATTGCAAACATCTGCAATATCAAAATCATTAGTTTCGCTTCCTATTCTAGAGTAAAAAACAATATGAAGTAATACATCCCCCAATTCCTTTTTAATTTCCTGCAAGTCGTTATCTAAAATCGCATCCCCAAGTTCGTAAGTTTCCTCTATGGTTAAATGGCGTAGGGATTCCATGGTTTGTTTTTTATCCCATGGACAACCTTCACGTAATTCATCCATAATGGTTAATAATCTATCGAATGATTTTAGTTGATCTGCTCTGGAATTCATATCTTGTGTTTTGGTAAAAATACAATTATAAATATTTAATTCTTAATTGATGAAAATAAAAAATCCAGCTTTACGGCTGGATTTTTTACTATAAATATCATCTCAAATTAAGATGCATTTTGTCTTTTAATTAAATTTAAAGCAGAACCTGCATTATACCAATCTATTTGAGATTGATTGTAGGTATGATTTAATTTGATAAGATTTTTACTTCCATCTTTATGAACTACTTCAAGTGTTAATTGCTTACCTGGAGCAAAATCATTTAAATCAATAAAGTTGAAAGTATCATCTTCTTGAATTAAATCGTAATCCGCTTCATTGGCAAATGTTAAACCTAACATACCTTGTTTTTTAAGGTTTGTTTCATGAATACGTGCAAACGATTTTACAATAACCGCAGCAACTCCTAAAAACCGTGGTTGCATAGCAGCATGCTCGCGTGAAGATCCTTCACCATAATTATGATCGCCAACAACAATTGTTTTAATACCTTTTGCTTTGTATTGACGTTGCACATCTGGAACCCCACCATAATCGCCCGTTAATTGGTTTTTAACAAAATTTGTTTTTTGGTTGAAAGCATTTACAGCTCCAATTAAGGTATTGTTGGCAATATTATCTAAATGCCCTCTAAAACGTAGCCAAGGTCCTGCCATACTGATATGGTCGGTAGTGCATTTACCAAAAGCTTTAATTAATAATTTAGCACCGCTAATTGTATTTCCTAAGGGCTTAAAAGGTTCTAATAATTGTAAGCGTTCCGAATCTGAAGCTACTTTTACTTGAACATGACTTCCATCTTCTTCTGGCGCTAAATAACCATTATCTTTAACTTCAAAACCTTTTGGTGGCAATTCCCATCCTGTTGGTTCGTCAAACATCACTTCTTGCCCTTTTTCATTGATAAGTTTATCTGTCATTGGGTTAAAATCCAAACGACCTGCAATCGCAATTGCTGCAGTAATTTCTGGTGAAGCTACAAATGCATGGGTATTTGGATTTCCATCGGCACGCTTTGCAAAATTTCTATTGAATGAGTGAACAATGCTATTTTTAGGTGCATTTTTCGGGTCGCTGTAACGCGCCCATTGGCCAATACATGGTCCGCATGCATTTGTAAATATTTTTGCATCTAATTTTTCAAATACCTGTAGAATCCCATCTCTTTCCGCCGTATATCTTACTTGTTCAGAACCGGGATTGATTCCTAATTCTGCTTTCATTTTAAGACCTTTATCTAAAGCTTGTTGTGCAATTGAAGAAGCACGAGATAAATCTTCGTAAGATGAATTGGTACAAGATCCAATTAATCCCCACTCCACTGCAAGAGGCCAGTCGTTAGCCTTTGCTTTTTCATTCATAGCTTTACCTACAGTCGTAGATAAATCTGGTGTAAACGGACCGTTTAATAAAGGACCTAATTCAGATAAATTAATTTCGATAACTTGATCGAAATATTTTTCAGGATTTGCATATACTTCTACATCGGCAGTTAAATAATTCTTTAACTTTATTGGCCGCATCAGCAACATCTGCTCTATCGGTTGAACGCAAATAACGTTCCATTGATTCATCATATCCAAAAGTAGAAGTCGTTGCACCAATTTCAGCTCCCATATTACAAATAGTACCTTTTCCTGTACAAGACATCGATATAGCTCCTGGTCCAAAATATTCAACAATAGCACCCGTTCCACCTTTTACGGTAAGAATTTCAGCTACTTTTAAAATAACATCTTTTGGTGCCGTCCAACCAGAAAGTTTTCCTGTTAACTTAACACCAATTAATTTTGGGAATTTCAATTCCCAAGCCATACCAGCCATAACATCTACAGCATCTGCTCCACCAACACCAATAGCTACCATTCCTAATCCACCTGCATTTACAGTATGAGAATCAGTACCAATCATCATTCCTCCAGGGAATGCATAATTTTCTAAAACTACTTGGTGAATAATACCAGCACCTGGTTTCCAGAAGCCAATACCATATTTATTAGAAACAGATTCTAAGAATTTAAACACTTCACTACTTACACTGTTTGCGTGTTTTAAATCGACAGTAGCACCATCTTTTGCTTGAATTAAGTGATCGCAATGTACCGTTGTAGGCACTGACACTTTACTTTTTCCTGCTTGCATAAATTGCAGTAACGCCATTTGAGCAGTAGCATCTTGACATGCAATTCTATCCGGTGCAAAATCTACATAATCTTTACCTCTTTCAAATGCTTTTGTTGGGATTCCGTCCCAAAGGTGATTGTATAATATTTTTTCAGAAAGGGTTAATGGTCTTCCTACAACTTCACGAGCTTTATCAACGCGTTCTGCCATTTTGGTGTACACACCTTTAATCATGTCAATGTCAAATGCCATATGTTCTATTTTAATATTTGATTCGTTAAATTTATGCAAATTACGAAATTAATCTAAAGAACTAAAAATAAACCCCGCAATACAAATAATATGCAAGGCAATTTATTATAGTCACATTTTAAATTAATATGATTAGATTATTTTTAGTAATTTGAGATTAATAATGCTGAATTAATAAAGAATTAACATTAAATGCTAAAACAAGCTTTTAATGATTTGTGTTTCAGAAACACCTTCGGCTTCGGCTTTATAGTTTTTTATAATTCTGTGGCGCAAAATACTATGCGCTACTGCCTGAACATTTTCTATATCTGGAGAAAACTTGCCATTAATTGCGGCATGTGTTTTTGCGGCTAATATTAAATTTTGAGATGCTCGAGGGCCTGCTCCCCAATCTAAATAATTTTTAACTAATTCGTTTGCAGAATCGCTATCTGGTCGCGTCTTACTTACCATAGCAACAGCATATTCAATAACATTATCGGCAACTGGAATTCGGCGAATAAGGTGTTGATAATCTGTAATTTCTTTTGCTGAAAACAGCGCGTTTACCTTTGCCTGATAATCTGAAGTTGTTGCTTTAACCACTTCTACCTCTTCTTTAAACGATGGATAATCTAAATTAATTGCAAACATAAAACGGTCTAACTGTGCCTCCGGTAAAGGGTAGGTTCCCTCCTGCTCAATTGGGTTTTGCGTAGCCAACACAAAATAAGGTAACTCTAATTTATAATGATGACCAGCGACGGTTACCGCGCGCTCTTGCATTGCTTCTAATAATGCCGCTTGTGTTTTAGGAGGTGTTCTATTTATTTCATCTGCTAAAATAATATTAGCGAAAATAGGTCCTTTTATAAACTTAAAATGTCGGTCTTCATCTAATATTTCACTCCCTAATATATCGCTAGGCATTAAATCGGGTGTGAATTGAATGCGTTTAAAATCTAAACCTAATGCTTGGGCAATGGTGTTTACCATTAAGGTTTTTGCCAAACCAGGCACACCAATTAATAACGAATGACCACCAGAAAAAACTGAAATTAAAATTTGATTTACCACCTCATCTTGCCCAACAATGACTTTGGCTATTTCGGTTTTTAAATCTTTATATCGCTTTACAAATTGTTCAATGGCAGCTACATCCGACATACTTTATTTTTTTAACCAGTTGTTAGAAAACTCACAATTTCTGAATTCTCCGCTAATTTTTATATAGGTGTCTTTTATTTTTTCATCTTGCCATTTTGCAATAGCATTTATCTTTTTTTCGTCTAATGCCAGCTTTTTAATTTTCAAGTAATCGCGCGCATAATCAGCATCATGCTCGTCAACTCTGTCGGTAACCATTAAGATTTTAAATTTAGTTTTTGACGATCTGTCTTCTTCTTTTAATACAAGACTTACTTCATTATCTTTTAAATTTTGAATCTGTGAATAAAGTTCCGGATCCATCCTTGTTAATTCAAAATTATAATCTTGATTTGTTGGATTTATTAACTGACCTCCGTCATTTTTTGTTTCCTTTTCGTCGCTGGCTTCTTTTGCTGCATCTGCAAATGTAATTTCGCCATCTACAATACGCTTTCTTATTTTCTCGAGACGTTCCTTTGCTTCCATTAAAGCTTCAGAAGACACCTTCGGAGATAATAAAATATGAGCAACATCGTATTCTTGCCCTCTAATTTTTTCACATTGAATAATATGGTATCCAAATTCGGTTTCAAAAGGCTCAGATATTTCACCTTCTTGAAGTGAAAATGCTACTTCTCTAAACTCTTTAACCATTCTTGGTTGTTTTCTGTTTAATGTGTATTTACCGCCTTTACTGGCAGACCCAGGGTCTTCTGAATACAACACCGCTTTTGAACGAAAACTAGCACCGTTTTCTATAATATCTGCTTTAAATTCTTTTAATCTGTTTATTACCTTTAGCTTCTCTTCTTCTAATATTTTAGGTTCCGCAACAATTTGGGCTACTTTAAGTTCAGTACCAAAAGTTGGTCGCTCTTCTTTAGGTATTTTATCAAAAAATATGCGGACTTCTTCAGGAGTTATTTCAATATTGTCAACAATTTTAGCTTGCATTTTTGCTGCTAATTGATTCGATTTATTTATTTCGAACATTTCGTCTCTAAAGTCTTTTTCGCTATCTTTTTTATAAAACTCTAAAAGCTTTTCCATTGAACCATTTGTTTGCTGCATAAATTGTTCAATTTGATAATCAACATTTTTTCTTATTTCGGCATCAGATACCTGAATACTATCTTGAATTGCTTGGTGAGCGTATAATTTATCTTCCAGTAATTTGCCAAATAACTCACAAGGTTTTATATCTGTTGTATTAACTCCTTGTGCTTGTAATTGCAAAAAAGCTTTGTCAACATCTGAATCTAAAATAATATAATCGCCTACTACGGCTGCAACACCGTCTACTTTTTTAGCATTTTGAGAATTAGTTAAATCTTTTTTTACTGTTTCCGGTTTAACAACCTCGTCGTTAATAACTTCTTGGGCAGAAATACTATGTATTCCCAGTAAGCTTATTAATAAAATTAATATATGTTTCAAATTATTTATAAATTTCAAATTGTTTATTTTTAATCGCATCTTTTGTAATATCTTTTTCTAATTCTCTAATAAGTTCCAACTTTCTTTTATTAATAACGATCTGGTCTATGGTTGGTTTTACATACTCTATTGGAGCTGTATCATTTCGCAGTAAAACATCATTAATTTGCATCAAATATACTCCTAATGAATCTTTGAGTTGTACAAAATTAGATTTTTTTAACAGTTGATTTTTATTTTCGAGATTAATGGCAGAAATTTTGTTTACTACCTGACTCGCTTTTATCCAAATGGTATCGTTTAAAGAGTAAGATTTAAACTGAATGGCAATGGCTTCAAGATCTTTTTTATCCTTTTTATTAAAACGTCTAAACTTTTGTTCAATCTCATTGTAGTTGATAATATTCGCATCTAAATGAATATATCTGAATTTTAATAATTCTTCATTTAGTCTAAAAACATCTTTATTTAAATTGTAATATCTTTCAGCCTCTTCTTTAGATACTGTGGTATTCATATTTTTTTTCACCAAGGCTTCAATATAAGCTTTCGTATACAAATCGTTTTTATATTGTTTTACCAATTTATTAAATTCATCTTGTTCCGTTTCACTTAAATTAACCAATGCGCCATCTACAAATAATTGTTGTGTTGCCCATCGATTTATAAAATTCTGAACCACAAGTGTGCTGTCTTCTTTAGAAATACCCTCTGCAACCAAATCTTTTATATCTTCGTAGTACAAATAGGCGTCGTTAACTCTGGCCACAGGCACTCTGTCGTCAGTCTTTTTAAAAAAAAAGGTACATGAAGAAGTTATTATTAACAGAAAAAATAATGTGAATTTATAGCGCACTTATTGCTTTTTTATTTGAGACTTTACATTTTTTAAAGCCTTCTGGTTTATTTCAATTTTATATTTTTCGGCTAATTCTTTTAACCAATTTTTCTCTTTAAAAAGCTGGTAATCACTAATTACAGCTCCTTTTGCTTCTTCAAATGTTTTTTGTGTTTCGGGTAAAATTTCATTCACAAGCACTAATGCAAAAGCATTGTGATGATTATATATTTTTGAAATACCCTTTTTAAATTCAAACCCTTTTGGTAATGCCTGATGGTTTTCATCCATAACATCTGAAGTAAAAATAACATCTATTTTATCATTACTATTAATTAGCCCTTTTATTTGATCTAAAGCCATACCTTCTTCCATTAATTTAGATACTTTTTTAAGCGTTCTCTCGTCTTTTGAAGAAGCTACCACGGCGTCGACCCGCTTTGGATAAACGTATTTAATTTTATTTATGTTATAGTAATTTTCTATTTCTAATGAATCTGATTTCGCCGTATTCCAGATGGTGGTTTCCATTAAATCGAACAATAATAATCCATCTCTATATTCTGAAACTACATCGGCAAACTCAGTGTTTTCTTCTTCTAAATTATCTTCTTGATACTCAACCAAATTACTATTAACAAACGCGTCATAATTTTTAGAAACCAGCACTTTAAAATCTGTTTTACTTCCTGCATTACTTTGAGCATCTAATAAATAATCGCCAAAATCTTTATAAGTGAATTGTTTTTTACCAATTTTAACCAAAGGTTTATCTCCAGTAAAATTATCAGGCAATTTCCATGACCTTTTAAAATAATCATCATTTAAAATTCCAGCAAAATAATCTAATCCAGGTTGTTTAGTTGAAATATTATATTTTACTCTTAGCTTTTTATAAAGTGATTCATCAATAAGTTTGGAACGTTCATCTCTTTTTACTTTTTGTTCCAATTCCGGTTTCATAGCTTCTAAAGATTCGATTGGTTTTTTACCGTACAACTTTATAATATGCCAACCGTATTGTGTTTTAAAAGGTTCGGATACATCTCCAATTTCACTTAAACCAAAAGCAGTATCTTCAAATTCTTTCGCGCTTATCTGACCACTGGAAAACGGATTTAAAAGCCCCCCTTTTGGAGCCGAATTTCCATCATCTGAAAATTGTTTTGCCAAAGTTTCAAAATCTTCGCCTTGTTTAATCTTTTTATAGATATCCTGAATATTAGTTTCTGGTTTTCCTGTTGGTGAATCACCTGGTTTATCTACAAGCATAATATGTGCGACGGTACGTTCACCAAGCGATGGACGCTTATCTTGCACAAATACAATATGATAACCAAACTTGGTTCTAAATGGTTCTGAAATTTTACCGACATTAGTGTTAAATGCAGCAGATTCAAAAGGATACACCATTTTAAACCCGGAAAAATATCCTAAATCTTCACCAAACATAGTTTGTCCATTATGCACTTCTTTTCTAACTGGTTCAAAGCCTTCCTTTAAAGCTCTATCTCGTAATTTTAAAATATTATTATAGGCAACCAAAGTATCTTCAGGACTTGCGTTTTCAGGAATTTTTATTAGAATATGGGATGCTTTTACATCGTTAGAAATTCTATTATATGCTTCTTGCACCAATTCATCTGTAACTTTGTTATCAGTGATGAAATTATTAGCAAGTTGCTTTTTGTACGTAGCTAGCTCACGAATATAGGAAGGTTTTTCTTGAAAGCCTAAGGCTTTTGCTTCTTTTAACTTTAGTTTGTAATTAGTAAAAAGGCTTAGATATTCGTCAATATCTTTTTGAGATTCATCTTGCACCAAATCTAGATTTTTATTATAAACTCTTAAAAATTCAGAAACATAAACCGGTTCGCCATCCACCTTAAAAAGCACTTCCTTTTTATTAGATTGTCCACTAACATTTGAGATAGTAATTGCAAGGAAAAGAAAAAATAAATATTTCAAATTCATTTAAAAAATTTTACATTAAAAAACAAAAATACTAATATAAACCAAGAATACAAGTTGCTTTAACAAACGTTTAAAAAGTTACATTATTTCACCTCTTTTAAATATAAATATTTATATTTCGGTAATTAATTATTTTTGAAAGCAATGCGAAAATTAAAGCTAATTTGGGATTTTAGGGGTCCAGATGCAAGTAAAATTGCCGAACACCACGAAATTCATTTAAAGGAATATATTCAACTTGAAAAATTAGACATCACTATTACCGGATTTGAGATTTTTAACGACTTACACTCTATAGCCTATTTAGTTGTTAATGAAATAGATATGAAACCTATAAGAGATGCTTTAAAGCCGCACCGCGGACAGGTTTATGCCGATTAACTTTTAAAATATGATATTTTGAATCATCCCATTCGATTTGCTATATTCCTATTATGAATATTTCCACAAAGGATTGCAGCCCAAACAAAAACCAAGTTGTTTAATGGCAGGGATTTAGGAGGTTGGTATGCATACCAAACTGAAGCTGGAAAGCAAGATGACGCCTTCATTGTTTAATGTTAAAAAGGTATGATTCGGTTTTATGGTGACACTCCTAGTTCTTTAATGAGTGACGAATCGTTTAAAAATTTTAAGTTTTATTTTAATTATTAAAAAAATAATCAAGGCAATATGTAGATTTGTATTCTTAAAGACTTTAGGACTGCCACCCATTTTTATCAGCAATAAAATATATGAAAATAAAACTTGACGGATTTGTCCTCGCTATTATAACCATTGTTATTACAGCATACTTTTTCCCTAATTGGGGAAGTAAAAATAGTCTTGTCCCACTAAACCTTATTGGAACCATTGGGGTATCACTAATTTTCTTTTTTTACGGATTAAAACTAAGTCCTGAAAAGATTAAAACAGGCTTGAAAAACTGGAAATTACATCTTTTAGTGCAAGCTTCGAGCTTTATTCTTTTTCCAATAATTGTTATTAGTTTTTATCCGCTAATATCTAGCGAAAGCGACCATACCATTTGGCTAGCTTTTATGTTTTTAGCAGCACTTCCATCAACCGTGTCATCTTCTGTTGTCATGGTTTCTATTGCAAAAGGCAATATTCCCGCTGCCATTTTTAATGCGAGTATATCCGGTCTTATCGGAATTATTATTACGCCACTATGGATGGGATTTTTTTTGCAAAAAACCGCTGCTAATTTTGATTTAGGAAGTATTTATCTTAAACTCCTAATCGAAATTTTATTACCAGTTATTATTGGGATTAGTTTGCAGCGTTATTTGGGTGATTATGTTAGAAAACACCTCCGTTTTCTAACCTTATTTGATAAGTCTATAATACTATTAATTATCTATAAAAGTTTTGCAGAATCTTTTACTGAACATGTCTTTAATGCCGTAAACTTTGTAGATTTACTGCTAATTTCACTTGGAGTTATTGTCTTATTTTTAGTTGTGTTTTTTATAACAAAAAAAATAGCTCAGTATATAGGATTTAATTTAGAAGACCGCATTACAGCACAATTTTGTGGTACTAAAAAATCGTTGGTTCATGGCACCGTTTTTTCAAAAATACTATTTCAAAATTCGGCATCAATAGGTATTATACTACTTCCACTTATGTTATTCCACTTTATACAGATATTCATCATCAGTCTTATAGCGGTAAAATTAGCAAAACGGCAAACAATTACTTAACGCAAAAAATAAACAGAATTACGAAATTTTACCTAGAATAATTAGGCGATTCATTAGTAATAGTGACATCATGTGGATGACTTTCGTTAATTCCACTTGCTGTAATTTTCACAAACTGTCCTGTATTTTGTAAAGTCGCAATATCTTTAGCTCCACAGTAACCCATGCCTGCACGTAAACCGCCAATAAACTGATGAATACTTTCGTATAAATCTCCTTTATAAGGCACACGACCCACAATACCTTCTGGTACTAATTTTTTAATATCGTCTTCAACATCCTGAAAATAACGATCTTTACTACCTTCTTTCATAGCTTCTACAGAACCCATTCCACGATACGACTTAAATTTTCGTCCTTCGTAAATAATCGTTTGACCAGGAGATTCTTTTGTTCCTGCTAAAAGCGACCCTAACATAACCGTATCTGCTCCTGCTGCAATGGCTTTTGGTATATCGCCTGTATAACGAATACCTCCATCTGCAATAACGGGAACACCGCTACCTTTAATTGCTGCGGCTACTTCTAAAACAGCTGAAAATTGAGGAAATCCAACACCTGCTATGACACGGGTTGTACAAATTGACCCCGGACCAATGCCAACTTTAACAGCATCGGCACCTGCTTCTACCAAATATTTAGCTGCAGCACCAGTTGCAATATTTCCAACAATAACATCAAGAGTTGGGAATTTTGCTTTAATTTCTTTTAAAACACTTACCACACCTTTGGTATGTCCATGAGCCGTATCAATTACTACAGCATCAACACCCGCATTAACCAATGCTTCGGCTCTTAAAATAGCATCGGCAGTAACTCCAATAGCCGCAGCTACCCGTAAGCGCCCATACTGATCTTTATTAGCCATTGGTTTTTGACTCAATTTAGTAATATCTCTGAAGGTAATTAAACCTGAAAGTTTATAATTATCATCAACAATAAGTAGTTTTTCAATTTTATGCTTTTGAAGGATGATTTCGGCATCTTTTAAAGATGTGCCAACGGCTGCAGTAACCAAATTTTCACTTGTCATCACTTCAACAATTGGTCGCTTGCTATCGTGTTCAAATCGTAAATCACGATTGGTAACAATACCTTTTAACGTGCCACTTTCGTCTACAATAGGAATTCCTCCTATACCATATTCTGCCATATACTGTTTGGCATCTTTAACTATAGCTGTGAGTGGCAAAGTTACAGGGTCTATAATCATACCACTTTCGGCACGTTTCACCTTTCTAACTTTTATTGCCTGTGCTTCAATGGACATATTTTTGTGTAACACACCAATACCGCCTTCCTGCGCCATGGCAATAGCCATTTTACTCTCTGTAACAGTATCCATAGCAGCCGATACTATGGGTACATTGATAGTAATATTTCGAGTAAATTTTGTTTGAATATTTACTTCTCTTGGAAGTATTTCTGAATATGCTGGAACAAGTAGGACGTCGTCGTAAGCTAAACCTTCTCCTACAATTTTATTGGTATGTGAAATCATGATGCAATTACTGTTATAATTGCGTGCAAATATACACATTTTTTTGGTTTGAATAATGTATATATAAATGAATAAAAATTCATGATTAAAAACAACATCATCAACTAAATAAGTAAACTATAATATAAATCACTCCAATTAAAAATATTAATTATAATACTTTTCACAGTAGGCTCTCAGTTTGTTTAATGCATAATTGAATCGCTCTTCGTTATTCTGAAGATCGCCATCAAAGCTAATTTCCTTAGGAATAAAAGGACGATACACAAACTTTCGTTGTAAAATACGCTCAATTTTCTGTATACTTTTAGTATCAATTGTATTTATTACCTCATCAACCCAAACATACTGTTCTTTATATAAAATGGCTTTATCCCAGGCCAAGGCATTCTTTCCTATTAAAGGAAGTTTTAATTTAAACAGATTATTTGCCTCATTAAATGCATTATTGAAAATGACTTCGCTACAACTATTAGCGTATCGCATTATTCTTTTGTTTGTGAAAATAGCAAATGGAAAGGTTTCCATTTTATGCAATTTTTCGGAAATGAAATGTGTCATTTTAAACCAAACCACTTCATGCCCTTGCTTTTCAGATTTTAGGTAAAGCCATTTATAAAAATCCCTTCTTTGTACAATGTTTTCGTACTGACTAGGGTGATTGTTTTCTAGATTTGATTCGTTTGCTTGTTGCCAAATTAAAGAATTATGAATTCTATCGGATTTTAACCAATCGGCAGGAGATAGTTTTTCTTGTTGTGTTTCTTTTTGATACTCTTTAAAATTTTTCCACTCTTTTGCGTGAAGTGAATTACTCAGACAAACTAACAAAAAATATAACATCCATTTCATAAAGATAGTTTGAAAGTCTTTTATATAAATATACAAGAAATCATTTAAGAATTATTCTTTTTGAACTAGTTGCTTTAGAATAACAAGAATTGAAAAAGTGAAAGTAAGTGTCATTAATATACCCGAAATCATAACGATATATTTCATCCAAAGTAGACCGCTCCAGAGTAAATATAAGCCACCAAAGGTTAATAATACCGATAGAAAAGGCTCAATCATTAAAAAGAGTTTTAGTTTTTTATTAAGCTTAGTTATAGCGACTAAAATACCTACTAAAAAGAAAATAATAGACATAGAAAGTATATGATTATGTACTAAAGTGAGCATTTCCTGATTACTTTTTTTAAAGCGCATGACTTCGGCATTTTCATCGGCTTCATTTCCTAAATATTGTTCTTCGATACCGTTGGGATTTGCTGATGATGTTTCGCCAACAAACAATAATCCGGAATAAAAACCTATACTCAACACGATAATAAATGCACCGATTAATAATTTTAATTCTCTGGGAAGTGTTAATATTAATCCGTTTAGTTGCATTTATAGTATTTTTTTTGAATGAAGAATTCTTAGAGATTGTAAAAGGTTATTCATAGCGTTAGTCATAGAGCGCACAGAAATAGTAGCACCAGATATTGCCATTATATTATCGCCATAAACTAGTTCGTCATCACCCTTTTTTCCTTCAAATTGTCTTAACCAACGTTTGCTTCCAATTTCTCCACCGTATTCTTCTCTGTACATTAAGACTTTTGTTTTTAAAACGATTAAATTTTTATCTAAAAGTACTAAATAATCAAACTGTGCAGTTTTGCTTGGAGCTTGAGAAACATATGCATATCCTATTAGTTTCTTGTCTTTTTCAATCTTAAATATATTGTCTTCTTCAAATTTTGAAGGAAGACTATTTCTAATATCTGAAGGTATTGAAACACTAATAAAGTTAAAGCTTTCTAAATTAAAACTGTCTTTAATTTCTTTATCTACTTTTTTCTGAATGTTATTTGGTAGCCCAAAAGATTGCACTAAAAAAGCGATTAATAAAATAGTTGCTAGTCTAAAATTCATGAAGCAAAAATATTGATTTATTTCTTTATTACTCAATTAATATATCAAATAGCCAATGCAATACGAATTTTGCTTTAGCTATTTGATTTTTTTTGCGTTAGGGATTGAAGCGGCATCCTTTTTAAAACATAATAACTATTACTTAAGTTATTGCTGAAAATTTAACATTTTGACCAGTCCTTCCTCACTGCAATGACGTTTTAAAAAGATTTAGCGTAAAGCCCGACCTTTAGGTAACGCCCAAATTAAATTAGAACCAAACACCTATTCCAAAATTCAGTCTATTTGCCACATCTACACCTGCTTGGGCATTATCTCTAAACTGGTAATCTCCCTTTAATACAACACCTGGCGCTATATGATAGCTTAATCCAGTTGTTAAATCGTTTCTATTATAAGCATCATTTCGTAATAAAGCGCCTTCTGTCGCAGCATGAGTATCGTATTGCTCATATCTAGCAAATGCAAATAATCTTTGTTGTTTTTCTTGAGGCAATAAATTATAAGCTGCTTCTAAATACCAACCTTGTAATTCGCTGCCTAATGTGGCATTATTTAATGTATTGTATGCTTCTGAATCACTGATGTTAGCATGAATAAATTGACCGCGCGCAGTAAAGCGTTGGTATGCATATCGAGCATCTAAACCAATCATAGTTATTCCAACATCGGAGCCGTCAATCATATCAACTGCATCTTGAGCCTGTGTACGACCAAAATAACCTGACAGTCCTAATCGCAATCCTGGAAGCCCATAATAATCTAATTTTGTTGAAAAATTTGGTTTATTTATAGTAGACTGAATTCCTTTTTGTCTACCATTTCGTAAACCACTACTACCACCAAGAGTACTAGTACCATTTAAAGATTTAAAACCGTTAAAAATATAAGCTTGATAGCCCAGCGACAGGTCGTTAAATCTACCAGTAACACCAATACCTATTTCTCGCCATGTAGAAGGAACAATTGCGTTATCTACTTCTGGACGCTCTACTCCGTTGAATGTTGTTGGTTCGTGATATTCGTTTACAATGCCCATTGGCACTAACATTAAACCACCACGTAAGCTTATATTTGAAGCAATTGAATAATTTATAAAAGCTTGTTCAATGAAAACTTCTTGTACATGTTCAAACTCGACTTCGGTTACAAATTGCGTTTTCTCATTGAATTGATAACCAAAAAGTAAGACTAATCGTTGCACATCTAATTCACCATTATTTCCTTCTGGCTGATTGTATGTTAACTCACCATAAGCACCAACGGTTACCGATTTTCCATAATTACCAGATAATATGCGTTGAGCAGCATTCAATTGTTTTTGGGGATTAAAAGTTATAGAATCTTGCTCAGTTTGTGCGTAAGTATAAGAGACTATAAATATTGCTAAAAGTAAAATTATTTTTTTCATTTTGTGTATGGTTTTGGTTTTATTTTTATTTAGACTTATTATAAATAACGATATAATTCTCCGGCAAAAATAAAACACAAAATAACATTTACAAAGTTTATTTAGAATAATTTTAAATAATATTTTGCCTAAATAATTATATATTTGAATATCAATTATTTACATAAATAAAAAATTAATGATAAACACTAAAAATTTTTGTAGCCTCGTTATGCGCACTCTCAAAACTAAGGGCGTTTAAAGGGTTGTTTTTTTGTGACGTAAAATAGGATAACAATTTTTCAGTTGGCATATTGCCTGTAAGTTCGTCTTTGGCCATAGGGCATCCACCAAAGCCTTGTATGGCGCCATCAAAACGATTACATCCAGCTTTATAAGCGGCGTCTACTTTTTCGAACCAGGTTGTTGGTGTGGTATGTAAATGCGCTCCAAATTCTATATTTGGGTATTTAGGAATTAAATTTGAAAACAAATAACTTATAATCTCTGGTTCTGAGCTTCCAATAGTATCACTTAGCGAAAGTATTTTAACGCCCATATTGCTTAATCGTTCCGTCCACTCCCCCACTATTTCTACATCCCACGGATCTCCATAAGGATTTCCAAAACCCATTGAAATATAAACTACTACTTCTTTGTTTGATTTATCAGCGATTTCTAAAATTTCAGAAAGTGTGATAATAGACTCCGCAATCGTTTTATGTGTGTTACGCATTTGAAAGTTTTCAGAAATAGAAAACGGATACCCTAAATAATTAATTTCAGGATGCATACTGGCATTTTCTGCGCCTCTTGTATTCGCAATAATAGCAAGTAATTTACTTTTTGTATTCCTCAAATCTAATTTCGACAAAACTTCGGCTGTATCTGCCATTTGAGGAATGGCTTTAGGCGATACAAAACTTCCAAAATCAATAGTATCAAATCCAACACGTAATAACGACTGTATATACTGTACTTTTTTTTCAGTAGGTATAAAGTCTTTAATACCTTGCATGGCATCTCTAGGACATTCAATAATCTTTATTTGACTTGGCATTATTTAGCTTAAAATAAGATGATAAAAATACTATTATTTTTGTTAATGGATGTTCAAAATAAAGCAAAAGCATTAGTAAGGATTCTAAAAAGCTATCGACTTAAAAAACAATCAACGACACATACTATGAAAATCTTTACTTCTACTCTATACTTTGGACTTTTATTTTCATTAAGTGTTTTTAGCCAAAGTACTGCAGATTATAATATTTCACTAACAACCATATGGAATGTTGACGATCACACGTCGGTTCCAAGTGGTGCGCATTGGTCGGCACTAGTTGGCGCTACCCATAATACTATTAATCAGTTTGTTGAATTAGGTGTGGTTTCACCTATAACGAACGGCATCAAAGATATGGCAGAAACTGGTGCAACGGGCAATTTTAGTAGTGAAGTAACCACGGCAATTGGAAATGGTTTAGCAGATCAATACGTTGTTGGGTTTGTTGGATTTCCTGGCCCTGTTGGAACTTTTACAAAAAGCAGCTTACAAGTAAATGAAAATTTTGCTCTAATAACTTTAGTCTCTATGGTAGCGCCAAGTCCAGATTGGTTTATCGCCGTAAATAGTGTGAATTTAAGATCAGGTAACTCGGGAATCAATAATGGTTGGAAAGACACTTTTACTATGGATGTTTTTGCCTACGATGCCGGTACCGATGATGGAACTAATTACTCATCGCCAGACGCCGCGAGCAATCCACGGGTTGGGGTCTTTATGCTAACAAATGCTCCTATTAACGGAAACAGAATGGGAACGATTACTTTTACTTATAATTCTTCAACTTTAAGTATTTCAAAAGTAAACCTTTTAAAAAATATTAAAATATTCCCTAACCCTGCTAAAGATGTTATTTCAATATCAAATATTCAAAATATTGATTTGAAAAACATAGCCATATATAATGTTTTAGCCCGTTTAATAAAGGAGATACCTATAGAAAAAAGCGTATCGAAATTAGATATTAATTTGACTAATATGGCTAAGGGTATGTACCTAATAAAGCTTAATACCTTTGATGATAATAGTTTAACACGTAAGCTAATTGTCGAATAGTCGGTTAATCTTACAGTTTGACGTTTAAATTGTTTAAAATTAGGGTTTCAGTATACATTTGAAAAAAATGTTTTCCCAAATTGAATATTTTTAAACCTTCGCTAATCTTTTTGTTTCTTTCGATATTCTTATCGTTCACAATAATAATACCTGCTCAAATTGAGTCAGAGTCTTGCGGAACCATTTCAACTTCAGAATCTCTTAAATATTTCAACAGTATAAAACCTCAAATTAAAAAATATGAGAAAGCATTTATGCAAATGAAATCAAGTAAAAGCATTTCGAAAACAAAAATCATTAATTCAATCCCTATTAAAGCGCATGTAATTAGATCCTCAAATGGATTGGGTGGTATTAGTGATGAAGATATTAATATTGCTGTTGCAAACTTAAATAGCATCTATTCTGATGCTTATATGGAGTTTTTTTTATGTGAAGGGATTGATTATATTGATGAAGATACATTATGTCATATTAAAAAAGGAGATGAAGAAAGTTTAAAAGAAACCAATTTTGTTCCTGGACTCATCAATATTTATTTTACGGATTTTATTGAAAATGAATTACAAGAAAGCATTTGTGGGTACAGTGATAATCAAGGGCGAAATGACGTTATTGTAATGAAAAATAGCTGCGTTATTAACGATTCGTCCTTAGCACATGAAATGGGTCATTTCTTCTCATTAATCCATACACACGGACCAGATAGTAACAAAATGACTACCGAATTTGTTGACGGTAGTAATTGCGATACTGATGGCGATGGTATTTGTGATACGCCGGCAGACCCAAAACTTACCTACAAAAATGTCAATAATTTTTGCCAATATACAGGAACAGAAACTGATGCGCATGGCGATGCTTTTACGCCAGATACTGGGAACATTATGTCGTACGCCATGAAAAGTTGTAGAACACATTTTTCGCAACAGCAACTTGCCCGTATGTATGCATTTTATCATACTGTAAAATACTATTTAGAGTGTCCTTCCTTTAGTGCCAATTTTAGTGTTGATAATGGCCAAACTTGTGACGACCAATTAACTGTAAATTTTGAAAGTAATTGTCAAAATATAGAAAAATGGGAATGGGATGTTGATGGTGATGGTATTATTGATTATACCACGAAAAACCCTTCTCATACTTATGAAAATGGCATTTATGATGTAACACTTACGGTTTCGAACAAATCGAATTCCATAACAAAAACTTATGCGAATTTTATTAAAGTTGGTACAGAATCGAATTGGCTAATGGAAGATTTTGACACCTTTAAAACAGCTGGTGATAAAGGATGGACTGCGACCGATGTGACTCAAAACGGTTATTATTGGATGTCAAATTCTGGCAAAACACCTTCAGAAAATACAGGGCCACTTTCCGATAGTTCAAGTCAAAATGGATTAGGCACTTATATTTACGCAGAAGCAACCGGTGCAAAACCTGGTGATATTTCCGAATTTGTTTCTCCATGTATTACAATAAATTATGAAAACTCTGAATTAGAATTTGCATATCATATGTTTGGAAATCATGTAGGTGAATTGCATGTTGATATTAAAACTGATGATGGTTATGTTAATGATGTTATTCCAGCGCTTATTGGCAGTCAGCAACAAAATCAAAGTGATGCTTTTAAAATAAAGGATATCGATTTGTCATCGTATGTAAATCAAACTATAAAAGTTCGTTTTAGAGCCGTTAGAGGTGATGAGTGGGACGGAGATATTGCTATCGATAATCTTTTTATAAAAACTATCATTATTCCAATTAGCGATAAAAATGTGATTGCATATCCTAATCCTGTGAAAAATGATTTATTATATGTAAAAACTAATAGTAAAGAACCTTTAAATTTTCAAATTTCTAATGTAACGGGAACCGTTTTTATGACTGGAATGTTAGTAAATCAACCTATAAACATGAGTAAGTTGGCATCTGGAATGTATTTATTAACCATTACAAGTCAGAATTCAAAAGTCATCAAAAAAATTATTAAATAACTTTCTAAGTTTGTAGAATTGCTTTATTAATGGCTTTTATCAAACTTGGCCCTTCGTAAATAAAACCGGTATAAATCTGCACCAAATCGGCACCAGCATTAAGCTTTTCAATAGCATCATTAACTGAATGAATACCACCTACCCCTATTATCGGGAATGACTTATTACTTTTATCTGATAAATATTTAATAACTCTGGTACTTTTATCTTTAATTGGTTGCCCACTTAAACCGCCATTTCCAATTGCTTCTAATCGCTCTTTTGATACTTTTAAACCAGTTCGATCGGTAGATGTATTACTAGCTATAACACCATCTAATTTGGTATCTGCAACCAATTCAATTATTTCATCCAATTGGTCATTATTTAAATCTGGTGCTATTTTTAAAAGAATTGGTTTCTGTTTATCAAAGGCTTTGTTTGCTTTTTGCACCGCTCCAATTAATTCTTCCAAATAGTCTTTATCATTCAATTTTGCATGACTTCCCACATTTGGGCAACTTACGTTGAGTACGAAATAATCTACGTATGGGTGTAAAGCGTTAAAACACTCTAAATAATCTTTGGTATAATCTTCAGGTTTCGTAGTTGGTATTTTTACCAATATTTCCGCCAATTATAAGATTTCCTCTATTCTCTTTTAATTGAGAAATAGCCGCTTCTAAACCTTCATTATTAAAGCCCATTCGGTTAATAATTCCCTGATCATTTTTCAAACGAAACAATCTTTTTTTAGGATTACCAATCTGTGCTTTTGGTGTCACCGTTCCAATTTCTATAAATCCAAATCCGAAATTTGCCAATTCGTTATAAAGCACCGCATTTTTATCAAATCCGGCTGCTAAACCAACAGGGTTTTTAAATTTAAGTCCGAATACATTCCTCTCTAACCGTTTATCTTCAAGAACAAACAAACTTCTAAACAACCATGTAAAACCAGGGATTTTAGAGCTAAGTTTTATTAATGAAAATGTGAAATGATGAATTTTTTCAGGATCAAACAAGAAAAATAAAGGGCGAAGTATTAATTTGTACATCTTTTTTATTTGTACAAAAGTAGTTCTAAATAAAAAAATGAACAATTCAAAAGCAAAAAAAATATTAATAGTCTTTTTAATGACAATAATGGCTAATATTTAATACGCCTAAACTCTATTAATTCCTTACTTTTGATATATTAAAAATCCATTGAATATGATTTCAAAAGAACACATTATTAAACGGTTTGTTAGTTACGTTACAATTGATACCGAATCAGACCCAAAATCAAATACCACACCCAGTACCAAAAAACAGTGGAATTTGGCAAATAAATTAGCCGAGGAATTAAAAGCTATTGGCATGCACGATGTTACTATCGATGAAAACGCATACATAATGGCCACATTACCTAGTAATGTGGAACATGAAGTACCAACCATTGGATTTATTTCGCATTTCGATACGTCTCCCGATTTTACAGGCGCTAACGTAAAACCACAAATTATAGAAAAGTATAACGGAAAAGATATTGTTTTAAACAAAGCTGAAAACATAATTTTATCGCCCGATTATTTTGAAGATTTACTTCTTTACAAAGGTCAGACGCTTATAACAACAGACGGTACTACATTGTTAGGAGCCGACGATAAAGCAGGCATTTGCGAAATTGTTACGGCGATGGAATATTTAATTAATCATCCTGAAATTAAACACGGAACCATACGCGTAGGTTTTACACCCGATGAAGAAATTGGTAGAGGTGCTCATAAATTTGATGTAGAAAAATTTGGCGCCGAATGGGCATATACTATGGATGGAAGCCAGATTGGTGAGTTGGAATACGAAAATTTTAATGCAGCTGGTGCCGTAGTAACTGTAACTGGAAAAATTGTACATCCGGGATATGCTAAAGGCAAAATGATAAACTCCATGTACATCGCACAGGAATTTATTAACTCTCTACCACGCATGGAAACTCCAGAACACACAGAGGGCTATCAGGGATTTTTTCATTTGCACAATATGACAGGTAATGTCGAACAAACGGTGTTAGAATATATTATTCGCGACCACGATCTTGGGCATTTTGAAGCTCGAAAATCGGCTATGGAAAACTTAACAAACGAATTAAACGAGCAATATGACAGAGAAGCTATTAGTATTGAAATAAAAGACCAGTACTTTAATATGAAAGAAAAAGTAGAACCTGTTATGCACATCGTAGATATTGCCGAAGAAGCTATGAAACAACTTGGTATCGAACCCTTAATAAAAGCAATTCGTGGCGGTACCGATGGTTCGCAATTAAGTTATAAAGGTTTACCATGCCCTAATATATTTGCAGGTGGGCATAATTTTCATGGACGATACGAATATGTTCCTGTAGAAAGCATGATTAAGGCAACTGAGGTTATTTGTAAAATTGCAGAGTTGACTGCGAAGAAAAAGTAGCACTAAACTTTGTAAGCTGAAATTCTAATTTCACTAAATTTTCAAGAGGTCTTTAAAAACAACATGAAAAAAGTAAGTTCTGTTGAAGAATACATTGAAGAAAACGCACATTTTGGTGACGCGTTAAAAATTTTACATGGTATAATTAGCAGAACTGAACTTATCGAAACTATTAAATGGAATGCTCCTGTTTATGAACTCAATGGCAAAAAAGTAATTGGTCTTGGTGCCTTTAAACATCATTTTGGTATTTGGTTTTTTAGTGGTGTATTTTTAAAAGATGAGCAAAAACTCCTTGTAAATGCTCAAGAAAAAACCAAAGGATTAAGACAGATGCGCTTCAATTCTATAAACGACATAAATAAAACCCACGTGCTAGCTTATGTAAAAGAAGCTATTGAAAATCAAAAACTAGGTAAAGAATTAAAGTCTGAAAGACATAAAAAAGAAACGATAATTCCTCTAGAATTAAAAAACTTACTTAACAAAAACCTGCAATTAAAAGGTAGTTTTAATGCCTTAACTCCGTACAAACAGCGCGAATATTGTGAATATATTTCTGATGCTAAACGAGCTGAAACCAAACAAAACCGACTAGAAAAAATTACAGAAATGATTTTAAAGGGTCTCGGGTTAAATGATAAGTACAAAAACTGCTAAATAAATGGATTCAGTTCCTATCTTACTCTTGTTCAAATTTAATGCTAAGCAGCACTTAAGCTAGATACTCTTTTTGTGGATTCTAAAATACTTTTTTGAGCAGACAATTTTAAATCGTTAAACTCTTTAAATTGATTAAACCTTTCTTTATCTACTTTATTTTGTTCTAAATACATTTCAAAAGTTGTAATAAAATCCAGCATTCTCAATTTATTATTCAATTGTATTCCCTCAAGGCTTAAATCTTGTAAACGCTTTGTTTCTATAGTTTTAATAGTATCGTTTGAAAGATTAAATGAATTAGGACCTGATGTAGAATTATTATTATTTAATTGCTTAAATACATAATGACTATCATCCTTAATTTTTAATAAGGATATTAAAGTATTATACTTATTAATCAAAAAAAATTGTTCTTGATAGATGTATAATATAATACTGTTACTTGCTAAAACAACCAGACAAATTAAAAATAAATTCATAATCAGTAAGTTTAAATTAATGAACGATTCAATATTAAGACAACCGGTAAATTGTTTACCCTACCTTATTTTGAAATGTTTTTAAAAACTTAATGATAAAACTATAGACACAATATGCGTATATAGGTTTCTTAAAAACAAAAAAGCTTCCAAAATTGGAAGCTTTTTTGTTTTCAATCAATAACTTATAAATTGTTATTACGAATTCGCTTTTGCACTTAATTCCATAGAAAGTGCAGAACGTTCAAACTTAACTTTTCCAGACATCGTTTCAATTATACAACTTCCATCTTTATCGTTAAGTTCTAAAATCTTACCGTGCAATCCGCTTTTGGTAATTACTTTATCGCCTTTTTTCAATTCGGCATTAAACTTTTTTTCTTTTTTGGCACGCTTCATTTGTGGTGCAATCATAAAGAAATACACAACTACAAACATTAATATAAACGGCAAAAATTGCCCGATTCCTTCTCCCATGGTTTTTTAATTATTATTTTATTTATTTAGTATGCTGCAACAACAGCCGTTTTATTATTTAATCTTTATTCTTTTACAAAAGCTGTAATTTTAACAACTTCAGACCCCAATTCTGTATTTGCTGTAACCGTTATTGTTTTAGTTATTTTATTTGGACCAGCTCCATTGTATGAAACTGTGAATTTACCCGATTCTCCTGGTGCTAAAGGATCTCTACTCCAATCTTGTGGTACAGTACAACCGCAAGAACTTTTAATATCTGTAATTACTAAAGGGGCATCACCCGTATTTTTATATATAAACGTTGTTTCTACAGATTTTCCTTTTTCAATGTCTCCAAAATCGTGTTCGGTTTCATTAAATTCTATCACAGGAAATTTATTTGCAGTTGCATCTCTTTCTGCTGCAGCAAGTATATTTGCTTCATCAATTTTTTTAGAGGCATCTTCCTTACAAGATGTAAATGCAAAAAAGCTGAGAATGCTTAATCCTAATATTATTTTATTCATTCGAAATATATTTATTAATTAATTTGTAAAAATAGCAATAATTTAATCTTTTAAAAACTTTTGTTCGCTTCTTAACACAAATTTACATCAATCCGCGACCCACCTTTTTCAAGGTTCCTGCCTCTTCATATTCTTTAACCAATTTATCTAAAATACCATTAATAAAAATGCTGCTTTTTGGTGTAGAATATTCTTTTGCAATTTCTAAATATTCATTTAAAGTAACCTTAACCGGTATAGATGGAAAGTTTTTTAATTCGCTTATTGCCATTTGAAGCAACACATAATCAACATTCGCAATACGCTCAGAATCCCAATTAAGTGTTTTAAGTTCTATTTCTTTATTTATGGCTGTTGTGTTTAAAAGGGTTTTTTTAAACAAATCAATGGCGTACTGCTTATCTTCTGAGTCTTTATATAATTTTGGTGTAAAAAAACCTTCGGGAGATGTTGATTTCGCTTTTCTTAACAATTTTAATATGGTCGTATTTACTGTTGGCAAATCGTCCAACCAAGTCAGGTTTTTATCCTCTAAATAGTCGTAAAGCTTATCGTTAGGAGCAATTATATCCTTAAAAACATCAACAATAAAATCTTTATCTTCCTTGAAATCGGATGTTTTGGTTTGCATATAATCATTATACAAATCACTTGCCGTTATTGCTTTAAAAATAACATCTACATATTCGCTATCTAATTCCCAATTAGTAATATTGTGCGTTTCTAACAGATTTTTTAATTGAAAATTGTCAGCTAAAAGTTTAAGCAACTCATTGTTTACAAACTTTCTGTTTGGATCTTTATCTTCCTTTGTGGCAAGATGCTTTTTTTGTTTTTTCTGTAAATCGTTTTCAGCTCTTTTTTGTACCTCAATTAGTAATGAAAGCAAAAGCAAGTACAAGTTGTACATGTTGTCTATACTAAACAGCAAAAACTTTTGATCTTTACTAAAATCGTCACTCTCGCCTCCTTTAAAGGCATACATGGTTTGCATTACTTTTACACGAATATGTCTTCTGCTTAGCATAATTCCAATGAACTTAGTTAAAAATCGAAAATTTAATTAGTTTCGAGCTGCAAAAATAATACTATTTTAAAAAGTTACTCTATATTTTTTGTTTTATTCTTCCTTTAACATTTTATAGTAATTTTAACAATTTCAAAATGGCTTATAAAGCAATTAATGGTTTTAATCGTTTATATTTGCTTACTTAACTTATCGAGTAAAAATCTATCAGATTACCTCTTTTAATGAAAGAATTACGCCACTTAAATAAATACTTTCTAAAGTATAAAAAGCAGCTTATAATAGGTACAATCATAACTATAATAGCGAGAATTTTTTTGCTGTTTACGCCACGTTACGTTCGAGAAATTTTTGTGGTTGTTGAAAAATATTTAAAAGGTGGAGTTTCGGAAGCTGTAATGAAATCCGAATTAACTGAAGTTATTATTTATATTATTGGGGCTGCTATTATTGCAGCTATTTTTACATTTTTTATGCGCCAGTATATTATAAATGTGTCTCGTTATATAGAATTTGATTTAAAAAATGAAATATACAATCAGTACCAAAAACTCTCTTTAAACTTTTATAAAAAAAACAGAACCGGCGATTTAATGAATCGTATAAGTGAAGATGTCGGCAATGTACGTATGTATGCCGGACCCGCCATTATGTACAGCATTAACACTGTGACACTTTTTGTAATTGCCCTTATTTATATGTTTAATGAGGCACCTAAATTAGCTTTATATACTGTTTTACCATTACCAATTCTTTCAATTGTTATTTATAAATTAAGTAAGGAAATACATTTACGAAGTACCATTGTTCAACAATTTTTGTCAAAACTTTCCACATATACACAAGAGTCTTTTAGCGGCATTTCGGTTATTAAAGCCTATGGAATTGAGCCACAAACATCAGAGAATTTCGAATCGTTAGCTGCCGAAAGCAAACAAAAGCAAATAAATTTAGCCAAAGTACAGGCGTGGTTTTTTCCCATGATGATTTTATTAATTGGCGCCAGTAACTTATTGGTTATTTATGTTGGTGGCATGCAATATATAAATGGAGAAATTGAAAGTTTAGGTACCATAGCCGAATTTATTATTTACGTAAACATGCTTACATGGCCGGTTGCAACAGTGGGATGGGTAACCTCTATTGTGCAACAAGCAGAAGCATCTCAAAAGCGAATCAATGAGTTTTTAAAATTAGAACCTGAAATAAAAAATACGGTGGAGTCTCATACTCATATTACAGGTGATATTACTTTTAAAAATGTGAGTTTCACTTATGATGACACGAACATTCAGGCATTAAAAAATGTGAGTTTCAATATAAAAGAAGGTGAAACTTTAGCTATTTTAGGTAAAACAGGTTCAGGTAAATCGACTATTTTAGATTTAATCGGACGACTTTATGACATTGATGAAGGCTCCATAATTATTAACAAAACAGCCATAAATAAACATAATTTAACCGATTTAAGAAACAGTATTGGCTACGTCCCACAAGACGCCTTTTTGTTTTCAGATACTATAAAAAACAACATAAAATACGGTAAAGACAATGCAACGGATAAAGAAGTAATTGAAGCCGCTAAAAATGCACAAGTACACAAAAACATTATTAAGTTTAATAATGGGTATGATACTATTTTAGGCGAACGAGGAATTACACTTTCTGGCGGACAAAAACAACGGGTTTCTATTGCTCGAGCTATTATAAAATCGCCAAAAATTTTATTATTCGACGATTGTTTATCGGCAGTTGATACCGAAACTGAAGAGAAAATATTAAACAATTTAATGAAAATCACAAAAGGAAAAACATCTATTATTGTTAGCCATAGAGTTTCTTCTGCAAAAAATGCTCATAAAATTATAGTACTTGATAATGGTCAAATAGTTCAGGAAGGCACACACGATTCATTAATTAATATTGAAGGCTATTACAAACATCTTTATTTAAAACAATTAAGTGAAACTTCATCGAACAAAGACTAAACCTATTAACTATTAATGGAATAGCTCTTCACACGATTTCATTTAATTCAATAAATATTGAGAATTGAAAAAGTATTCTTATAAAATGTTGGTTAGTTGCTGTTTTTTTTAGATTTTTGATATATAATGATAACTTAATAAATTTCTATATAACTATGAACAATAATGACATGATGGAGAAAGAGGAGATTTTTTCTAAAGTATTAAGAGCAGGAAGACGTACATATTTCTTTGATGTAAGATCTACAAAAGCAGACGATTATTATTTAACGATTACCGAGAGTAAAAAGTTTACCAACGACGATGGGTCTTTCCATTACAAAAAGCATAAAATTTATATCTATAAAGAAGATTTTAGTGAGTTTAAGGAGATTTTAGGTGAAATGACTGATTATATTATTAATGAAAAAGGAGATGAAGTAATTAGCGATCGTCATCAAAAAGACTTTAAAAAAGAATATGACACTGAAGATTCGAATGGAGAAGAAATTTCAAAAACATCTACTGAAAGTTTTACAGATATTGAATTTGACGATATTTAATAACTAATAAAACAGAATTATAATTTCAAACCGTTACTATTTAGTGGCGGTTTTTTTTATTTACCAAAAATCACAATTTTACCGCAGTAAGATTTAATAATAGAACCATAAATAAATACAAAAAAGCTATTGAAAAGCTAAAAACACTGGCGAGAACTAACATAACAAATACTATAAAAACTGGCACCAAAGTAATGGCTATTGCAAATCTAAAAGTAGCCATAAATTCTTTTTCACTAACTTTTGGTTGAATAGTAAATTTCCAAATGAGGTAAGGGACAAACAACATTAGAATTAGAAGGATTTTAAAAAACACTTTAAGTATTGATAATCGCTTCTTTTTTGATGAATTACAATTTTCAAAATTTGTAGAAATACACTGGTTTACACCATCGGGTTTTAAAAAATCAACATTTAATTCTTCTAGTTTTTTAAGCGTTATAGTATAATTATCTGAAGGAATATGGGTGGTTAATTTTATAAGAGCATTAAAAATGGCTGCTTTTAATTTAATTATGGATTCGTTACGGTTATCACTATTAAACTGCTTCGCTTCTATTAATTCACCATAAACAATCGAGACACTATCGCCAAAATGTTCCGGTTTTTCATAATTAAAACCTACAGGAACTAATTGTAAATTTAAATCAGGATTTTTATCTAAAGTATCAAAAACAATGCGCGTAAAACCTTTACTTAACGGCCTCACTTTACGCTGTAAATTATGATTTCCCTCTGGAAAAATAGCAATAGCTTCGTTCTCATTTAGTAAATTGGTACAAGATTCAAAAACGGCATTGTTATTCGTTAAATTATTCCATCCGTCCCGAATACGATAAACAGGAATCATATTTAAACCTTTTAAAATATTACTAATTACAGGATTATTAAAAACACCGGCACGTGTTAAAAAATAAGAAAACCGATTACTAGTGGTTGCTATTAAAAGTGCATCTAAAAGCGCGTTTTGATGATTACCTAAAATTAAAACAGGTTGGTTTTTTGAAACACTATCAGAATTTAAAACTTCAATTTTTTTGAAATAAAAAAACAGACCTAACCAGATGTAGCCTCGAACACTATGTAACCAAATTTTTTTCAATCTTCTTCTATAATTACTTCTTTACTAGACCAATAAAATGCTAAAACCAATCCAGAAACTATATGCCAAATACCCCAAAAAGCAACTAAAATAGCCATACCTCCTAAACCATTAAAAAAAGTAAAAATTAGAAGCAACCCTAATCCCGAGTTTTGTATGCCGGTTTCAATGGCTATTGTTTTTTGATTTTTAAAGGACAGTCTAAATAGTTTCGCAACCATAAAACCAAGTAAAATGGCGAGTATATTATGTCCAATTCCTAGCACTAAAACGTGATGAATATAAAGATTAAAGACTTCAATATTCTTAGAAAAAGCAATAACAACGATGGCTGCAAAAACGAAGATTGAAAAAGGTCTTAAAAATTTTGATAATTTAATAGCTAGCGATTCTTTTTTATACCTTAATAACATGCCTAATATTAATGGAATTCCTAAAATTAGCATCACCAGTTCTACCAAATCAAAAGGATTTAATTCGACATCCTTAATTATTTGAGCGGTTGGCGCATACAAACTTCCATAAAACTGAAAATTAAACGGCGTCATAAAAATGGCAATGAAGGTAGCAAAGGCCGTTAAACTTACAGATAATGCTGTATTACCTTTAGCTAAATGCGTCATAAAATTAGAAATATTCCCTCCAGGACAAGCAGCAACCATCATCATTCCTAAGGCTATACTTGGTTGTGGCTTAATTATCATTACCACAGCAAATGTTAATAATGGTAATAATACAAATTGTGATAATACCCCAACTAAAACTAATTTTGGTTGTTTTAATAAACTTTTAAAATCATTTAAAGTGATACCTAAAGCGACCCCAAACATAACTACTGCCAAGGCAATATTTAAAACCCAAAGTCCTTCGCTATCAAAATTTATTTTTACATCGTCTAATTCCCTCATAAACTAAGCGACCGCACTGCCATTTTTAACTTTAATTTCAGGGTTTAACAATATCACATCTTTTCCATTAACAGCTCCTAGAATTAAACATTCACTATTAAATTTTGCAATTTGCTTTATAGGAAAATTTACAACCGCTACAATTTGTCTTTGTAACAGGTCATTTTTTTTATACAATGTAGTAATTTGAGCAGATGATTTTTTAATACCTAATTCACCAAAATCTATGGTTAATTTGTAAGCAGGATTTCTAGCTTCGGGAAAATCTTTTACTTCAATTATAGTTCCAACCCTTAAATCTACCTTAGAGAAATCTTCAAAAGTTATTATGTTATTCATTTTTTAAAAATACAAATTATAGCGAACTTTGGATAAAATATTTAATAATGGCCGATACACTTTCAAATATGCTTCCGCTAGGTACTAAAGCACCACATTTTGAGTTGCTTGATACCATAAGTAACAAAATGTTGAATTTAGATTCTATAAAAGGCAAAAACGGCACTGTTATTATGTTTATCTGCAATCATTGCCCATTTGTAATTCATGTAAATCAGGAATTAGTTTCGATGGCAAATAGGTATTCTAATAAAGGTATTGAATTTATAGCAATCTCCAGTAATGACGCCATTAATTATCCGCAAGATGGTCCTGATAAAATGGCAATTCATGCGAAAAAAGAAAACTATCCTTTTCCATATTTATACGATGAAAGTCAAGAAGTAGCGATAGCTTATGACGCCGCTTGTACGCCCGATTTTTATGTGTTTGATAACCAATTAAAATTAGTTTATAGAGGACAATTAGATGACTCTAGACCTGGAAATGGCAAACCTGTTACAGGAAACGATTTACGTTATGCGTTAGATTGTTTGCTTGAAAATAAAGTGAATATTTCTGAACAAAAACCTAGTATTGGGTGTAGTATAAAGTGGAAAAAACTAAAATAGATTGTTGGATTGTTCGATTGTTGGATTGTTGGATTGTTGGATTGTTGGATTGTTGGATTGTTGGATTGTTGGATAAAAAATAAGTATTTCTAAAAAAGAGATTCCTGGCTTCACAGGAGTTAAAAAGTTAATTGCCAAAAACCTACATCGTGCCACTTGCCAAATTTAAAACCAACTTCTTTAAAGTGAGCCACTTTTTCAAAACCAAAGTTTTCATGAAGTTTTATGCTGGCATCATTTGGCAATGTTAATCCGCCAATAACCACATGAAAATTTTTATTTTTAACCTGAAGTAATAATTCTGAATACAATTTTTTACCAAGTTGCTTACCTAATTCTGAAAATTTTATGTAAACCGTTAATTCTACAGTGTTTTTGTATGCTGGTTTAGTTCGAAAAGTATTGGCGTATGCAAAACCCACAATTTCATTATGTTCTTCATAAACAATAAATGGAAACAGACTTGCAATATCTTTTATTTTTGCTTCAAAATCTTCTTTCGAAAATGGTATTAAATCTAAAGTGACTATAGAATTTATTACGTAATAATTATAAATATCTACAAGTTGTTGAGCATCTTCAATTCTAACCTGTCTAATCATATGTTTCTAAATCCAGTTATTCCGTTTCATTAAATTTTCAATATGCGAATAATGATGGTTACTATGCCATGCATAAATACCTATATTCCTCTTCAAAACAACTTCACTTTGAGTTTCTGGATGGATAAAGTATTTGTTTAAATTCACTTCAGACAGTCCTTTTAATAAATAGACCAGTTTAGCATGAATAGCTCTTAAATGAAGTAAAGACATGTCGATTGGTGCTGTTTTAGAATCAAATAATTCTGCCCAACGATCTTCAAAATAAGCTTTTATAACAGGTTTATCTTCTGTTAACGTCCATTTAAAACGTGCGTAACTATGGTGATGGCTATCTGAAAGATGATGAATAACTTGCCTTATGGTCCATCCATCTGGTCTATATGCGGTATCTAACTGGTCGTTTGTTAAATTTTGAACAAGATTTTCTAATCTATTGGGGAAATGCTCCAATATTGAAATCCAGCTTTCAATATGCTGTGGAGAAATATTGATTGGGCAATCAAACTGCCCAATTGGGTATTTTAGTTTTTGTAATTCTTGCTCTGTCATAAAACAAAGATATATAATTGCTATGCAATTTCAATCAACCCTATTTTTATAGAATTAACTGCCGTATGAAGGTCACTGAATCGTTTGATTTTATTATTAAAAAACAGACTTTCAACTAAGGAATTTAATAATCTAATTCTATCTTCAGAAACTATAAAATAGGCTTTTAATTGATAGTTGCTTTTAAAAAAATTAATCCAATCAAAAGGAACAACTGCATAAGAATTAATACGATGAGAGATATAAATAACATCATGTCCATTGGTTCCTAGGAAGCATGAAACGTCATCAACTATGACTTTAGCGTGTTCTTCCCAATTTAAACTAATACCTCTATTTATTTCAGAAATTACAAATCCCTGAAAAATAAATACGTCGCCAAAAGGATAATTTAATTCCTTAAGCACTTCACTATATAAACTGGTTTCCTTTACACTTATCACGCTTCAAAATTATATTTGTATGAATGATAAATAAAATATAATCGATTAACTCAGATAATATTTAGGTATATAGAGTTTAGAATTCCAATAACCCGATAAAAAACAAAAAACACCTATAAAATAGGTGCTTTTTTAGCTTATATTTAATACTGTATTACTTAACGTTCATTAATTCTACGTCGAAAATCAGTGTTGCATCTGGCGGAATAACACCACCTGCGCCTCGGCTACCATATCCTAAATGACTTGGTATTACAAAACGTGCTTTATCGCCAACTTTTAATAATTGAATCCCTTCATCCCATCCCGAAATAACCTGACCAACTCCTAATGGAAAATCGATTGGTTCGTTTCTTTTGTATGAAGAATCAAAAACAGTACCATCAGTTAACTGACCTTTATAATGTACTGATACATTTTTACCTTTTTCTGCTTTTGCTCCGTTTCCTTCTTGTATAATTTGGTAACGTAAACCACTTTCGGTCTTTTTAAATCCCGCAGCTATTTTATCTAATTGAGCTTCTCCAGCTTTTTTAGTTTCAGCTATTCTTTTTGCTCTTGAACCTTCAAATGTTCTAAAAGTTTCAACAGCATTAAAAGCTTCTGCTTCAGCACCAACTCTTACAATTTCTAAAGTTTCAATTTTATCTCCTTGCGCAATGGCATCTACCACATTTTGTCCTTCAACCACTTTTCCAAAAACCGTATGTTTATTATCTAACCATGCTGTTTCAATATGTGTTATGAAAAACTGACTGCCATTTGTGCCTGGTCCAGAATTAGCCATTGACAATACTCCTGGTCCATCATGTTTTAAATCTGGATGAAATTCATCATCAAATTTATAACCTGGGTCTCCTGAACCTGATCCTTGAGGACAACCACCTTGAATCATAAAATCTGGAATAACTCTATGAAATTTTAATCCATTGTAGTAAGGTGTACCTTGTGGTTTTACTTTGTTTTCTAAATTTCCTTCGGCTAAAGCTACGAAGTTACCAACTGTACCTGGTGTTTTTTTAAATTCTAAAGCAACAAGAATTTCTCCTTTTGTTGTGTTGAATTTTGCGTATAATCCGTCTTGCATTCTATTCTTTTTTAATGAAGATGCAAATATATGAAATGATTAACGATTGTTGATTAACGAATTGTGATTTTTGATTTTAGGAGAGTCAAATTTTTAAACTTTAGTTAGCTACTTCACTAATAAACTTGATTCGGTATAAACGAAGTTCTTCATCTTCATAATCGCCATCAAACTCCTTAATGGCAGCATCAATGCTATCGGTTTTAGAATCCATAAAATAGTCGTGAATTTCTTCTTGCTGATCTTCGTCTAATATGTCGTCAATCCAGTAGTTTATATTCAATTTAGTACCTGAATACACTATAGCTTCCATTTCTTTTATAAAATCTTCCATAGACATACCTTTTGAAGAAGCAATATCATCTAATGGCAATTTTCTGTCGATATTTTGAATAATATAAAGTTTATTAGCAGAATTGCTACCTGTTGATTTTACAACTAAATCGTCTGGACGAATAATGTCGTGTTCTTCAACATATTGTTCTATTAATTCAATAAAATCTTTACCATATTTTTTTGCTTTTCCATCACCAACACCATGAACATTTGAAAGTTCTGTCATAGTAATCGGATACTTTAAGGCCATATCTTCGAGTGATGGATCTTGAAAAATAACAAATGGTGGTACACCAAGTTTTTTGGCATTCTTTTTACGTAAATCTTTTAGTAAATTCATCAATAACTCATCGGCAACAGCGCCTTCCGTTTTTGCCGCAGTTATAATCGTTCCATCTGCTTGTTCACCATCAAAAATATGGTCTTCGGTCATCATAAAAGATTCTGGATTTTTTATAAAATCTCTCCCGCTATCCATTAATTTTATAACACCATAAGTTTCAATATCTTTTTTAAGCATTCCAGACACCAAAACTTGCCTTAATAAAGCCATCCAGTATTTTTTATCTTTGTCTTTTCCTTTGCCAAAAAAAGCTTGTTCATTAGTTTTATGTGAGTTAATTAAGGCATTTTCTTTACCTGTAATAACATGTACTAAATCTTTTGACTTGTATTTTTCATTGGTATTATCAATAGTTTCTAAAAGTAACTTAACATCATCTTGGGCTTCATGTTTCTTTTTTGGATACCTAACATTATCATCCATATCACCACCTTCACCTGTTTCATTATCAAATTCTTCACCAAAATAATGTAAAATAAATTTTCTTCGAGAAATAGATGTTTCAGCAAATGCTACGACTTCTTGCAATAAAGCTTGTCCAATTTCTTGTTCTGCAACAGGTTTACCAGACATAAATTTTTCTAATTTCTCAATGTCTTTGTATGCATAATAGGCTAAACAATGCCCTTCGCCACCATCACGTCCTGCCCTACCTGTTTCCTGATAATAACTTTCTATACTTTTTGGAATATCATGATGAATTACAAAACGCACATCGGGTTTGTCAATTCCCATACCAAAAGCAATGGTTGCAACTACCACATCTACATCTTCCATAAGAAATTGATCTTGATGTTTAGATCTGGTTTTAGCATCTAAACCCGCATGGTAAGGCACTGCTTTTACACCATTTACTTGTAATACTTGTGCTAATTCTTCAACACGTTTTCTGCTTAAACAATAAACAATACCCGATTTTCCTTGATTTTGCTTTATAAAACGAATAATATCCGCATCAACATTTTTGGTTTTTGGGCGTACTTCGTAATATAAATTAGGACGATTAAACGACGCTTTAAATGTTTTTGCACCAGCAATCCCTAAGTTTTTAATAATATCTTCCTGTACTTTTGGTGTTGCAGTGGCCGTTAAACCTATAATAGGAATATTATCACCAATACGACCAATAATATGTCTTAAATTTCTGTATTCTGGTCTAAAATCGTGTCCCCATTCACTAATACAATGCGCCTCATCAATGGCCATAAAAGACACTTTTACAGAACGTAAAAATTCAACATTTTCTTCTTTCGTTAAAGATTCTGGAGCTACATATAGCAGCTTAGTTATACCGTTTACTATATCTTCTTTAACCCGTCTTAATTTCTGTTTTATTTAACGAAGAATTTAAAACATGAGCAACACCTTCTTCATTAGAAATACCTCTTATGGCATCCACTTGATTTTTCATTAAAGCAATTAAAGGCGATACCACAATGGCAGTTCCTTCTTGCATTAATGCGGGTAATTGGTAACAGAGTGATTTACCGCCACCTGTAGGCATGATAACAAATGTGTTAATTCCAGACACTAAACTTTCTATAACATCTTCTTGTAACCCTTTGAATTTATCAAATCCAAAATATTTTTTTAATGCAGAATGTAAATCACTTTTTGCTATTGACATGAATAATCCTAAAATTTATTATAATTATTTAAAAACATTAAATATTCAAAAACCATTGACTATTTTAAAGTTTAATATGAGAGAACCCTCATTATTTTTTCGTTAGTTTTGTAACATAAATCGAAATTACTAAATAAATAATTTTCGTTATCATTAAAGATAACAAAATCTTTAAAAGCATCAACTAAAAAAATAATAAATTTTGAATAGTAGAAGTTCAATTATAAATATCGCAAAACAAACCATTGAAATGGAAAGTCAAGCCATTTTAAATTTATCAAATTTAATAAATGATGATTTTGCTAGCACTGTAGAGCTTATTTACAAATCTAAAGGGCGGGTTATTATTACAGGAATTGGCAAAAGTGCTATTATTGCGAATAAAATTGTAGCTACATTAAATTCTACTGGTACACCTGCTATTTTTATGCATGCAGCCGATGCTATTCATGGTGATTTAGGTCTTATTTTAAATGACGATGTTGTAATTTGCATTTCAAAAAGCGGAAACACACCCGAAATTAAAGTGCTTATTCCGTTAATAAAAAGAGCCAAAAACAAATTAATTGCCATTACTGGTAATCCTGAATCTTTTTTAGGGCAACAAGCCGATTTTGTTTTAAATTCATATGTCGAAAAAGAAGCATGTCCAAACAATCTTGCACCAACTACAAGTACCACAGCCCAATTAGTTATTGGTGATGCTCTAGCGGTTTGTCTTTTAGATTTAAGAGGTTTTTCAAGTAATGATTTTGCTAAATATCATCCAGGTGGTGCTTTAGGTAAAAAATTATATTTACGGGTAAACGATATTTCTTCAGTAAATCAAAAACCTAAAGTCAATTCAGAAACCAGCATAAAAGATGTTATTATAGAAATTACAGAAAAAATGTTAGGCGTTACTGCCGTGGTTGAAAACAATAAAATTATTGGTATTATAACCGATGGCGATTTACGTAGAATGCTTACAAAAGTTGATGATTTTTCTAAATTAACTGGCAAAAGACATTATGAGTTTAAACCCAAAACGCATTACAGCCGAAGCTATGGCAATTGATGCTTTAGACATGATGGAAGCAAATGGTATTTCACAACTTTTAGTTGAAGAAAATGGGAATTATGCAGGGGTGGTTCATTTACACGATTTAATAAAAGAAGGCATCATATAATGGCAAAAAAAAATATAAATGAGATGTCTTTTTTAGATCATCTTGAAGATTTACGGTGGCATTTAATTAAAATAACCTTAGCCATTGTTATTGTGGGAACATTGGCCTTTATTTTTAGCCGATTTATTTTTGAGGATATCATTTTTGCACCGTTGGACATGAGTTTCCCAACTTATAAGTATTTATGTGATATTGCAACTTACATGAGTTTGGACACGAGTTTTTGTAATGACAAAATCCCGCTTATTTTACAAAACAGAACCATGGCAGGACAGTTTTCTGCAGATATTTGGACCGCCATTTTAGCTGGATTTATCATATCATTTCCTTATGTTATCTACCAATTATGGAAATTTATAAGTCCTGGTTTACATCAAAATGAACGCAAACATTCTCGCGGATTTATTATTATCACATCGCTACTGTTTTTTATAGGCGCCTTATTTGGCTATTATGTTATTACACCGTTATCTATAAATTTTTTAGCAAATTATAGTATTTCAGCAAGAGTAGATAATCAAATAGATATTAGTTCTTTTATAGGCCTTGTAAGATCGGCAGTATTGGCTTCTGGTATTATTTTTGAGCTCCCAATAATTATCTATTTTTTAACGAAAATTGGTTTAGTAACTCCAGAATTTTTAAGAACATATAGAAAATATGCATTGATTCTTGTATTAGTTTTATCAGCAATAATAACGCCTCCAGATATTGCCAGTCAGGTAATTGTTGCTATTCCAATTCTCATATTGTATGAGGTAAGTATATTTATTTCAGTAATTGTAATAAGAAACCAAAATCGTAAATTGAAGAAAAATGCCTGATATCGTTAACGAATTCAATGAATATCGTGCTAAAATGAATGATAAAATTTTAGCCGACAACAATAAAGTTATAAAGCGAATTTTTAATTTAGACACCAATGCTTATGCTGAAGGTGCTCTAGATGTAAAAACAAAAGAACTTTTAGGCTTGGTAGCATCGGCAGTTTTACGCTGCGACGATTGCGTAAAATATCATTTAGAAACCAGTTATAAAATTGGCTTAACTAAAGAAGAAGTTGTTGAAGCTTTGAGTATTGCTACTTTAGTTGGCGGTACTATTGTGATTCCTCATTTACGTAGAGCCTATGAATTTTGGGATGCTCTTGAGCAACAGCAATTAAACATAATATAAATTCAACATCTGCCATCAAAGTGTATATGATTTTACTATTTTTGGCGTTCAGTATATAAAAATATGATTTTAAGAGCCGAAAATTTAATGAAGTCCTATAGCGGACGAAAAGTGGTAAAAGATGTTTCACTTGAAGTAAATCAAGGTGAAATTGTTGGTCTTTTGGGTCCTAATGGTGCAGGAAAAACGACTTCTTTTTACATGATTGTAGGTTTAATCAAACCAAATGGCGGTCATATTTTTTTAGATAATACTGAAATCACCAAATATCCTATGTACAAACGTGCACAAAACGGTATTGGGTATTTAGCACAAGAAGCTTCTGTTTTTCGAAAATTAAGTATAGAAGATAATATTTTAAGTGTTCTTCAACTTACTAAACTTAGCAAAAAAGAACAACATGATAAAATGGAATCGCTAATTGAAGAATTTGGATTAGGGCATATTCGTAAAAGTAGAGGTGATTTATTATCTGGTGGTGAACGTCGTCGTACCGAAATTGCTCGTGCATTGGCAACCGACCCAAGTTTTATTTTATTAGATGAACCATTTGCTGGTGTAGACCCTGTTGCTGTTGAAGATATTCAACGTATTGTAGCCCAACTCACCAAAAAAAATATTGGCATTTTAATTACCGATCATAACGTACAGGAAACGCTTGCCATTACCGATAGAACCTATTTAATGTTTGAAGGCAGTATTCTTAAAGCTGGAAAACCTGAAGAATTGGCTAGCGACGAAATGGTTCGTAAAGTGTATTTAGGTCAGAATTTTGAGTTGCGTAAAAAGAAGATACGGGAGTAGTTTTCAGTCTCAGTTTTATTTATAAAATACAATTTACTTCAGAAACCTCTTTGAGTCTAAATTGTTATTTTTTTTAACCAATACCACTTCAACTTTTAATATTGTTTTTCTTTTTGTATAAAACTAGTATTGAAACTCAATTACTATTAGGTTTGTCATTCCTGCGAAGGCAGGAATCCACTAGTCAAATAAAAAAGTCCAATCTTTAGACAAATCGTTCCAATTTGGATTTCCCTTTTCTATTAAGTCTATTTTCCATTGACGTTTCCATTTTTTCATATTCTTTTCTCTTTTAATAGCATCATTTACATATTGATAATTTTCAAAATAAACCAACTTGTACAAACCATATTGTTTAGTAAAACCTTCTATTAGTTTATTTTTATGTTCAAACATTCTACGCTCTAAATCGTTTGTAACTCCAATATATAATGTGCCATTCGTTTTGTTGGTAATAATGTAAATGTAATATTGATGAAAAGTTTTATACATTATTGTTATTCATTAGCAAGTAGATTCCTGCCTTCGCAGGAATGACAAACCAGAGAATTTTGAGTTGCGTAAAAAGAAGATACGAGATTAAATCTCTTATTTATTGTTTTAGAATATCTTTTTTAAAAATCTTAAGTCACCACCAAAACTGCCACAAAACCCACCAATAACCCAACAATAAAATCTTTTATAAAAGCAGGTAGTACTTCCATAAAATGATGTAAAAAATCAATATTATGAGTAAAGATGCCTCCCGCAACTAAAATAAGTGCAATAGTACCAATAACAGATAGACTCTTAATGACCCACGGAAGTGCTTGCACTAAAAACCCTCCTATTGCTTTTAATATTCCTTTTTTACCATTACTCGATTTAATAAGTCTATAACCTAAATCGTCCATCCTAACAATCATGGCAACAATACCATATACGCCAACTGTAGCAATAATTGCGACAATGGATACTACCAATATTTGAAATAAAATAGGCTTCCCTAAAACGGTTCCTAAAGCAATTATGACTATTTCAACAGACAATATAAAATCGGTAAGTACAGCAGATTTTATTTTACTTTTTTCAATTTGAAGAATTTCTTCTTTAGACAGGGTCACGTTTTTAACTGCAACTGTATCATGTTTATGAGGTATAAAATATTCTACTATTTTTTCAACGCCTTCAAAAGCTAAATAAACACCTCCTAAAACCAAAATTAAAGTAACTGCCCAAGGTAAAAAAGAACTTAACAAAAAAGCAATAGGTAAAATAATGAGTTTGTTTAAAAAAGAGCCTTTTGTAATGGCCCATAGAACCGGTAATTCTCTGGAGGAAATAAAACCCGTTGCTTTTTCGGCATTAACCGCTAAATCGTCTCCTAAAATACCTGCTGTTTTTTTAGTAGTAATTTTACTCATTACTACCACATCATCCATAAGCGCAGCAATATCATCTAATAGGGCAAAAAATCCTGAAGCCATTTAAATATTTTATCTTAATTTATACTTTTTTCGATGTAATATTGTCTAAAACCGACATGCTAATGTAGAGTAATATAATAAGTGGTATTGCAGCAAATTGCCATATAATTAAGAACAATAAACACATAATAATAAATATATAACGGGTCGCATTGTCTTTAAAACCCCAATTTTTAAACTTTAATGCAAATAGTTTAATATTTGAATTTAACAAATAACAGCTTAATACGGTAAGTCCGATTAAAAACCATTTATTAATTATTATAGAATTCATTAAATCGCTATTTTGAAATTCTATAATTAGCGGAAGTGATATAATTAGTAATGCGTTAGCTGGTGTAGGTAAACCTTTAAAATAGGTTTGTTGATCTTCGTCAATATTAAATTTTGCTAATCGGTATGCAGAAGCTAATGTTATAAATAAACCAATTAATGGTAGTGGATATAATTTTATTTCAGTCCATTGCATGAAAGAACCCCATTCATTAGTAACTTCAGGTGATTCTACAGCTAAATAAATTAACTTATACATAATAACCCCAGGCACTAAACCACTTGTCACCATATCTGCAAGCGAATCTAATTGTACTCCTAAAGCACTTTGCACATTCAATTTTCTTGCCGCAAAACCATCAAAAAAATCAAAAAATATACCTAAAAACACAAATAAAGCTGCGGCAACATAGTTATTATTTACTGCAAAAATAACTGCAATACTTCCACAGAATAGGTTTAAAAGCGTTAATGCATTCGGAATGTATTTTTTCATTTTACATAGTTTAATCATGTAAAAATAGCAAACAATTTTCGTCTAAAGCAATATCTAGTTATAATTTCAAGTTTATAGGTTTATAAATTATGTGCATCTTTGTAAAAAAATTGCGATTGAGATCTTACATTACTGCATTATTTTTTGTGATTACTGCTCTGTATTTAGTCAAACTGTTAGAAAATACTCTAATGAATTTATGAATATTGGTGTTGATGCTGCTGCTTTGGGTATGAGTAGTGCTGTAACTTCACATTCTTCCGATGTTAATTCCGGGTATTGGAATCCTGCTGGTTTGTTAAAACTAGAAGATAATCAACTCGCGTTAATGCATTCCAGTTATTTTGCGAATATTGCTAATTATGATTATGTAGCATTTGCGAAGCCATTAGACAATGAAAGTGTTGTAGGTATTTCTTTAATTAGGTTTGCTGTTGATGATATTCTAAATACCACGCAACTTATAGACGAACAAGGCAACATTAATTACGACAGAATAAGCTTATTTTCTACTGCCGATTATGGACTTACCTTTTCATACGCACGAACTCTTCCCGTACAAGGTCTGAATTTTGGTGCCAATGCCAAAGTAATAAGACGAATTATTGGTGATTTTGCTTCGTCATGGGGATTTGGTTTAGATTTAGGAATGCAGTTTGAAACCGAAAACAATTGGAAATTTGGTGTCATGGCACGCGATATAACAACCACTTTTAATGCATGGGCTATAAACAAGGAAGAGTTCAAAAAAGTACAGGATGCCGTTGCAGGACAAAACCAAGAACTACCTGAAACAACTGAAATTACCATACCTAAACTGCAAATTGGTGTTTCTAAATTAGTGGATTTTAATTATTGACTATACCCTTTTAACAGCTTTTAATTTAAATGTTCGGTTTGAAGAAAATAACGATATTATTTCTTCATCTGTTGCTAGTATTAATCCTGCCTTAGGCTTTGAATTTGGCTATATAGATATGGTTTATTTACGCGCTGGCGTAGGTAATTTTCAAAATGAATTGCAAATTGACAATACAAATCAATTAAGTTTTCAACCTAGTTTCGGAGTTGGTTTTAAATACAACGGTATCCAGATAGATTATGCGTTTACCGATATTGGCGACCAAAGTGTAGCGCTTTATTCAAATGTATTTTCGTTAAAACTTGATTTTAGCATTTTTAGGTAACATGAAATTTATGTATAAAAAACTACTCTTTTTATTTCTCTTTTTATTTATTGAAGTAATAAATGCACAACAAAATGTTTTATCTGAACAAGCAGAAATAAGCATATTAACTATTGGCCCGGGAAGCTCCTTAAACGATTCCTTTGGTCACAGTGGTTTTAGAGTTCAAGACCACATAAAAGGAATCGACTTAGTATTTAATTATGGTGTTTACGATTTTGAAACACCTAATTTCTATACAAAATTTGCACAAGGAAAACTTAATTATTTAATTGGAGTAAATTATTACGAAGACTTTTTATGAAGCCTATATATCACAAAATAGAAGCATAAAAGAACAAGTTTTAAACTTATCAGCGCTTGAAAAACAAAAATTATTCGATTACTTATTGAATAATATCAAACCAGAAAACAGAGCCTATTTATATGATTTCTTTTATGATAATTGTGCCACTAAAATAAAAGATGTTACAAAAATAGCATTAAGTAATACGGTAGTTTTTAATGAACCTAAAGACTTTAAACCAGAAACTTTCAGAACCTTAATTCAAAATAATTTAAACAAAAATTCCTGGGGAAGTTTTGGTATTGATTTGGCATTAGGCTCTGTAATTGATAAAAAAGCATCTGCTGAAGAAAATATGTTTTTACCTGAAAATATATTCCGTTTATTTTCGAATGCTACAATAAAAAGTAGAAATGAACCGCTAGTAAAGGAAAGTCGTATACTTTATAACCAATTAGAAAGACGCAGTACTAATCAGTTTCTTATGAGTCCGCTCTTTGTTTTTGGCATTCTTGGAGTTTTAATGTTATTTATAACCTACAAAGACTTTAAAAACAACAAACGAAGTAGGTTGGTTAGACCTTACTTTATTTAGTATTACAGGAATTATAGGTGTGGTTATTTTATTGCTTTGGTTTGCTACAGACCACAAAGCAACCCATCAAAACTATAATTTGTTATGGGCATTTGTGCTAAACATTTTAGTACTTGGACAATTATTAAAGGAAAAAGCAAGCGGATGGTTTATTAAGTATTTAAAGCTTTTGGTCATTCTTTTGTGCCTATTAACATTGCATTGGGTTATGGGTGTTCAAGTTTTTGCAATAGGTTTAATCCCGTTTTTAGTAGCTTTAATTATAAGGTATTTATATTTAATAAATTTTTACAACAAACAAACTATTGACCTCGATAGAAAATTATAGTGCTTAGTGTTTTTAAAACAATATTAACATCTAATAAAAAGCTTCGGCGTTTAATATAATACAAATCGTATTGCAATTTTAACAAACTATCATCTACTGAAGATCCATATCTTGTTTTTACTTGTGCCCATCCGGTAAGACCAGGTTTAACAATGTGTCTGGTTTCATAAAATGGAAGTAATTGAGATAACTGTCTAACAAAATGTGGTCTTTCTGGTCTCGGCCCAATTAAGCTCATATCTCCTTTTAATATATTATAAAATTGAGGAAATTCATCTAATCGTGAATTTCTTAAAAATTTACCAAATGGTGTAATTCTAACATCATTCTTTTTTGCCCAAACCGCACCATCGCTTTCAGCATTTTTAACCATAGTTCTGAACTTAATAATTTTGAACAGATTTCCGTTTTTACCAATCCGCTCTTGTGTGTAAAAAAGTGGTCCCCGGTTTCCAATAAGATTCCCAACGATGATAAAAGGAATAAATAGTATTCCTATTAAGATTCCTATTAATGAAATAAGGATATCGAATAGACGTTGAAAAAACAAATACAATTTATTTTGATTACTTCTGCTAAATGGGAAATATTTATAAAAATCTTTACCAACAAACTGAACTGGAACACGCTGTGTCATATCTTCGTAAACCTGAGTATACTCTCTAATTGGAAAACCACCTTCTAAAAGCGTAATTAAATCTTTGTAAATTTCTGGTGTAATAGATTGAGAATTATAACTTGCAATGACAATTTCTGATATTTTTTCATCTTTAATAACCTGATAAATTTGTTTAGGGCTATATTCAATAATGTGTTTAAACTTAATTTTATCAGATTTTCGTTCTTCGCAATTAATAAATCCTACAATTTTGTAATTGGGGTCTGAATTCTTAAAGGCTTCAATTATCGATTCAATATTAGAAGTCTCGCCAACAATAAGTACTTTTTTATAAAAACGAGGCGATACTATAAAAGTTAAATAGGCAAGGCGCCAAACAAACAAGGCAAACAAAATCGCAAAATAAAAGTAAATTATTTGCAAACGATTATCGGGTAAAATGGGCGTAAAAAATGGTGTTAAAAAATAAAACAATACCGTAATGGAAACGGTAAAAACAATGCTTGTAGAAATTTTTTCGAGCTTACTTGATTTCTGTAAATCGTAAAGTTCGAAAATAGTTCCGAAGATGGAAATATATAAAACAAGTACAAACACCCACGTCCAATTTTCTTTAGTAATAGTAAAATAATCAAAATCGAATGTATTACTTACAAAATATAATACGGCAAGAATTGAAAAAACATCAAAAATGCGAAGCAGTACTTTGCGTTCAGAAATATTGAAATGAATTCCTTTTTTAGAACATTTTAAGGCGTATGTTTGAGAGACTATAAAGATAGTAAGTTAATTTAATAATACTGCATATTATCGTAACACACTAATCCATTGTTTTTTAACAATCTCCCAATCATAATTCTCAACTTTTTTTCTTGCATTTACAGTCATAATATGAGTGCTTTCTACATCCAGTCGTACTTTTTTTATGGCTTCAACAAATTTGTCGGCATTATTGGGTTCTACTAAAATTCCTTCTTGTTTATTTTCTATTAAAAAAGGCATACCGCCTACATTTGTAGAAATTATGGGCAAGCCTAATGCCATAGCTTCTATAACACTCACTGGCATATTATCAAAATTTGTAGTATTAATGAAAAAATTATAAGATTCAGAAAGTTTAATCCATGCTTCTTTTGATAGTTTGCCTGTAAAAGTCACTTCAACACCCAATTCATTCGCATATTCTTTAGCTTTCAAAAGAGAACCATCATTATCTGGACCAACCATACAAAGTGTAGCTTTAATGCCTTCTTCTAAAAGCAGTTTCAAAATATTAATAGCTAAAAGCGGATTATAAATCTCTGAAAAAGAACGTACCCAAAGTAAGTTTACGGTTTCGTAATTTCTTTGTTTAAAATGATAGTTTTTAAGATTTATAGAATTAGGAATATTAACTAAATTAGAATAACCATGTTTCTTAAATTCATATTGCATATAAGCCGATGGTGCAACATTCTTATATGCATTCTTAAATATTGACTTGCATAATTTAGGGCTTGTTTTTAATCGATTTGGCAAATTTCCACCATGTAAAATAGGTATATATTTTAAGTTTAATAATCGACATAACTGACTACTTAAATAGGCATAATAAAAATTCGATGTGCTATATGTATCAATTAAAACGTAATCTACTTTTCTGGCGTATTTTAAAATTGCCAGTAACATATCTAATAAACGGAATGCTTTGTTTTTTTTATCTGAAACCGCATAAACCGTGAAACCTTCACTTCGAAGTGATTCACTTAAAGTTTCAATGGTGGTTTCTGTTTTACCATTTTGAGAAAGATTATTTCCTATGTATAGAAGTTTTTTCATCTAGCTCATTTTAATGTCTGATACTTTATTGACTGTGAAACTACTTTACTTCCATCAATTTTCTTAGTTTTTTTTGCTTTCATAAGTTATATTCAACAAACAAAGCCCATAAATAAACGCAGGTGCCGCAATTCGCATGGCGGAGTGATTAATGGTTAATAACCAAAATAAATAAAATGAATAGAAAAACAGATTTGTTTTATTTTTAATTCGATAAACTAAAGGTGTAAATAATAAAATTAAGAAAGCAAAAACACCTAACAAACCGTGTTCTGCAACAATTCGACTCATTTCATTATGCGAAGCGGCTTCAACACCTGTTTCATTTAAACGTTCTTCTTTTACTTTACCAACACCAATTCCTAAAAATGGGTTATCAATAAACTCATTAAATTCAAAAGCTACTAAATCGGTTCGTCCTGTGGTGACATCTTCTTTTACTCGTCCTGCAGCATCTTGGTTGGCATAGCGCTTTTCTAAAAATCCACTGGTTTTTAATGGAACTAATCATCCAAGTAAAAAATATCATTATTAAAAAAACTAACAAAGAAAATTTAATACGGAACTTCGTTTTTAGGTTCACTTTTAAATAAAAAAGTGCGATAAAAAACAAAATCATAATAACAGCAGTAATTACGCCTCCTCTACTAAAAGTAATTAATGCCCTAAAACCTAATATACCTAGTAAAATTAAATCTAAGGACCTATGAAAAAAAGACTCTTTAGACATAAAAAAACGAGTCGCCAATACAAAAATACCTAAACCTAAAACTGTAGCTACTTGATTTGGTCCGAACCCGCCGGAAGTCATAAAATTAGATTCTGTTCCAGTAACTACATCTTGTAAATTCGGTGAGAACAAAATCAAATAAACCGTCATACTTAATAAAGGAAGTAATAATGCCACCAATATTATTTTTAATTGATTAAAACTAATGGTTCGTTTGTAACAAAAAATAGCTGTTATCCCCAAACAAATAGGGCCACTTAAATTAAAGGCAATGGCTCTTCTTATATCGGTTTCGAAACCTAAATCGGCAACAGCTACGAATATACCTGGTATTAAAAGTAAAACATAGAGTACATAAATTAAAGCCTTATTAGAAAAACTATTACTTATTAAGCCCATAATTATAAACGCAATAACCAAATATTTTATAGCTTCATAAGCTATGGTACCACCATTCATTCTTAAAAACACCTCAGCACCAACAATATAAGCACATGCTATAAGCACATAAAAAGACTTATACTTTTTAGATGCCATTAAAATTTTATAACTAAAAAAAACAGTTATAAATAAAAAGTAAACCAGTGCTAATGGCCTAAACATATAAACACCAATAGCCAAAACAACGTGAAAAATAAGTAGTTTATAGTATAATGATAATCTCATTTATGGTGCTTTTTATAAATTTGAATAAGCGATTCTGAAATAGCAGATTCTGAAAAAGAATTCAAAACTTTTAGAATGTAAATTTTGTGCAACTTCCTTTCTCAATTCTTTCATTTATCAATGTATTCTATTAAGGCATCTGCTAATGCTTTATCATTTTTTGGATTCGATTAAAATGCCTTCCTCTCCGATTGGAAATAACTTTATTACAATCACCCACATTTGTTGCTATTACAGGCAATCCAGCTAATCCATATTCTAATAACGCCAAAGGTAAACCTTCTGATTTTGAAGATAAAACTCCAATAGTACTTTGACTTAATATATGATAAATATCGCCACAACTTCCATAAATAAAAACATGATTATCTAATTTATTTTCTATTAATAAAATTCATTAATCGATTTGTAATAATCATCCTTAAAATCTTTACCTACTAAATGCAAAGTCCAATCTGTATGTATGTATATGAACTATTTTAAAAGCTCTTAATAAATTAATATGATCTTTTTGAGGTCTTAAATTTGCTAAACAGATAATTCGTTTGTTTGATTCACCTTTTAATGTTGTTATAGTTTTTATAGTGTATTCACAATGGCGAAAATTTGTAAACAACTTACACTTTTTAACTAAAAGTACACTTTTCTGACCAATCTTCTAATGATTAGTATTTACAGCTATAATATGATTAAAAAACTTTGAACACCAATTTTTAACACAAACTTTGGTCGTTCATTTAAATACTCGCTCTATTTCCATAGTGATCATGCCATATTAAAACTAATTTTGGATTTAAATATTTTAATAATAGTCGCCATAAAAAAAGAGGATGCATGTGCATGAATAATATTCAATTTCATTTACTTTTATAAACCGACTAAGCTTTATAATAGCTTTAAAATCTAAAGTTGATTTTTTATTTAAAAACAAATAGCGAACATCTTTAGATAGGCTTTCCTTTAGCAATCCTTCTTCTCTGGTCGCACACAAATAAGATGCTTCAATGCGTTGATGTTAAAGCATTCGCATAATTTACAGCTACACGTTCTGCACCACCAGCATTTAAAGAATCTATGAGCTGTAAAACTTTCATGAATGATGTATCAATTTAGAAATTTCTGTTTCAAAAACCTCTAATGTATAATTTTGCGACCAATTAGCGGCCTTTTCAGACATCAATTCTAATGTAACTAACATCTTTTAAAGCATTTTCAATTTGAATGACAATATCTGTTATTAAATTAGCTTCAATTAAAATACCTCTTTTACCATAATCTAACATAAAAGGCACACATGAAACAGCTGTTGCGATTGGAATAACACCAAAAAACATAGATTCGGCAATGGCTTTGGGCCAACCTTCAGACTTTGATGGTAGTATTGAAAAATGAGCCCTTTTTAATGTTTCTTTTATAACTTCTTTTGATTGATTTCCGTGTAAACTAACAATATTTTCAAGTTTATTATTAAGTAATATAATTTTTCAAATCTTCTTTTAAAACGCCATCACCATAAACATCTAAATGGATACTTTTTCCCTTTTTACTGTAAAGCTTCAATAATTTGAATCGCTAATAAAGGTCGTTTCCCTTCAACCAAACTCCCTATAAAAACAAATTTTAAATCACCGGAATAATCTCTTTTTAAAGGCGCTTTCTATTTCAGAATTATTATAAGAAGCGGTAAAAAATGATTTAATATTTTTAGTCTGATTGTTTCCAATCGCCATAAACCAAAACCTGCATATTCCTAGTTAAAAAAGTATTACTTAAAATCCATTTTTGAACTTTATAACTCACAAGGTTGTTTAGCTTTAGGATCCCAATTACCAGCATATTTAGCGGTTTTTATTTTCTTCGGAAAACAAATCTGAACAAAACATCCTAATAATCCAATATTTCCAGGACAACGTAAATGAATATGATCTGCTTTTTGACATGCTTTAAAAATTCTATAAAAAATAACTGGGAGCTTTAATAAGTGAACTTAATATTTTACCAATCGATGTAAATTCAATGGATGGAATTTGGGTTAAACTTTAAATTTTTATGTTGATATGCCAAATCAATTTCAGAAGCATGTTATCAGAAACTAATGGTGCAACAACTTCAACGGCATCAACATATTTCAACCATATATTCATCTCTCGAACATAGGGCGCATAACTAAATACAGCATCATCTTTTGTTTTATGTAAAGCATGAGATATGATTAAAAATTTCATCGATTAGTCTTATTTTTCTATTCTTGGCGCATTAAAGATAAGCGAAAACCAACCAACAATACGTCCTAAACTCTCGGTGAATGCTTCTTTTCGCTTAGAGGTTGTTATAACATTAAGCAATCTTATTTTAGTCAATAAAATAGCTGTCGCATGCCATTTTAATCGCGCTTTTAATGACGGGTTTGGATATTTAACACGCCAAACATACCAACCATTTCTAATTACCATTTTGCCATATTGATATTTATTGGGACGACCAGAACCATCGTGATGGTGTTCTAATTGTGCATTTGTATTTATATAAAGCTTTCCTGTTTTTGCCAATCGTAATGAAAAATCGGCATCTTCATACAATCCGTAGCCTTCAAAATATGTTGAGAATTTAAACGATTTAAAAACTTCTTTTTTATAACTGGAAACCCCGCCCATAAGTTGTTCAACTTCATAAATATTTTCCTGAAGGCGGTAAAAAACTAATGGAACGACCATGCGAAAATGTTGGCATAAAACCTGGTTCGGCATCTGGTAATAATCCAAAAAATCGTCTAATTTTAAAGCGAGATGGTTCTTCTGCGCATCCAACCATCATAGTAAAACTTTGAGGAATTATTTTTTTATCTGATAGTTGCCATTTTACTTCGTTAGTAATATAGCCTCCAACCGCCAATGCATCTGGTTTTTCAGAATAGGTTTTTATTAAATTTTCAAAATAGGTTGGTTCTAAAATAATATCATCATCTAAGAAACAAACGATTTCTGTTTTTTCAGAAACTAAGTTAATACCAAAATTTCGTTGCTTTGTTAATCCTCTTTGGTCGTTATCAACTTTAAAATATTTTAAATTTTGAAAGGTTTTTTCTTTTAAAATAATTTCCGTTTCTTTATTAATTGAACCATCAATAATTAAGAATTTCATTGGGATATAAAGTTTGCGTTTCAACCGATTCAGCAACTTTAGCAAAGGTTGTGGTCGCATATAGGTGCATATAATTAGTGAAAAATTCATCTAGCTTGTATAGAGTTTTTAAGCTTGATTTGCCCAAGTCAATACTTCTTTTCCATCGTCTCCTTCATTTTATAAAGTACGAGAAAATATTCTTGTTATTTTGCTTTGTTAAAAAACTTGATAAACAATAGTGTTTTATATCCTAAAGTTTGCTTCATGATTGGTTTTTTAAATTGAATAACATTATGGTTGGTGAAGGTTTGGGTTGTATTTTATCTTCTTGCCAAGGTTTTGAATAATTTTGTTCTAAAACCACCTACTGGTGCTTTTAAATGTAGAATATTGCACTCACTAATATAACCAATATCTTCACCTAAATTTCTAATTTGCATACCAAAATCTCCATCTTCACCAAAACCGTGTTCGAAAGCGATATCAAATTTAATCTGTTCTAGCAATACTATTTGATACAATACTACATCCTGAACCAAATGTATTCCACTGCATTGTATTTGTTCTCGTTTCCTTATCTCCTTTTCTCAAACAACTTAAAGTAACTGCATTTAAACCATGAAAGTACTCATCTCATTTAAAGCCGTTTCTAAAATTTCTTTTCAAACCTGATATCATCATCAGCCAAAAAAACCCATTCAGATTCTATTTGATTTAAAGCCAAATTTCTTGCATTACAAGCTCCTGTTTGGTATTAATAAACTTATGCTTAATTTTAAAAGGCCACGATTCATTTTTTATATAATCTAATTCTGATGGCACTTCCTTCTTCTGGATTTTGTTCAATTATAATCACATTCTTTGGTAATAAGGTTTGATTTGCCAAATCTTTTAAAACATCATATAAATATTCTTTTCTTCCTATTGTTGGTATTACAACATCAATATTAAAATCTCTATTAACTTTTAATTTGGAGGTATTTTTATGTTTTCAAAAACTGGATTGTTTAATTTTTTTGCAGTAAAAAAGAGACCTTAAAAAAGGCAATACTAAAGCAATCGTTTTTCATACACCAAGCTATTAAATAACGTCAAAAATGCCCACCTACCTTTATAATGTTGTCTTATAAATTTAAAAAGTTCGTACTTCGATGGTTTAAAATGTTTTGGCGCTATCCTGTTGTTAGTTAAAAGTTGGGGTGAAGAATAGCAAAACAAACCATTAGCCATCCCTCTTTTTGCTAAAGAATTCAAGACATAATCAAATGTTTCATTTTCATAATCGTTTTGATTGTAACAAGACAAGACATCAGAATTTACACCACCTATACAACTACTCATTAACCATGTTGGGTACTTAACTTCTTTATTAACGTTTATAAATGGTGATGATTCTACATAACCAATTCTTTCATCAATGTAATAGGCGTTTCTTGTGCTAAAGGAAGCCATTATTAGCTTATGGTGAAATACTTTTCTAAAGCCTTCATGGTCTATATACTCTTTTAAGTCATGATGACACCATACGATTAATCTATCATCAAAAAGTTTTGCTAATTTAAATAAGGCATCGCAAATAGTTGTGCATTGTATATTTACAATCTCTTTAGTATTGAAGTCTAGTATTTCTACTATTTTGTTATGTTTATGGACTATAACAATCATCTTATTTTTCTATTTCATTAAGAATTGCTGGACCTGCAAATGTTATAATTTCATAATCACTAAATTTTTTTGTGATATAAGGGTAATTAATATGTTTAAAAAATGCTTCCAATTTTATATATGTTGGTTCATTATTAATCATGTGATATGATGCTATGGCAAAGTTAGGTTGATGGTTATTAATTATTTCTCTACATCCTTCAATAGCTTCTAACTCTGCTCCTTCAATATCCATTTTTATATAATCTAATATATGAATACCATTAACTTTACACCATTTATCTAAAGTAATGGTCTTTTTTTTAACAATATTCTCTTCACTTGAAAACCAAAGTGCAGATGAAGCTACTGTTCCAGATTCTTGAAAATCGACAATAGATTCCGAACTCCATAATAACTCCTTATGAACACTGTATACATTTTCTATATCATTTAAACTTAAATTAGAGTTTAACATTTCAATATTATGCTTATCAGGTTCAAATGCATAAACGTGTCCATTTTTTTTAATTATTGAGGCAAACAATAGTGTTAATATGCCAATATTTGCACCTCCATCAATAATTACATCACCTTCTTTTACTTTATAATAGTGTTGGTAATTATCAAAATCTGATATTAAATTATATAGTGGTTGATTAGTTAAAAAGGTTAATTTTTTGTAATTAGTTTCATAAATTAAATTAGAGTTTTGGTTTAGAATAAGCCTAAAATGGACATTCCTATTTGAAATGCTATTATACCAGATAGCTTTTAACTTTTGCTTTAAAATTGCCTTTAGGCAATAAACTACTTGCTGCTTTTTTTATTGATTTTTTTATACTCACTTTCAAATGTGTTTTTTGTAAAACTCTATATTTTGCTTGGTAATGACTTCAACCGAAAAGTTGTGATCTACATGCTTACGTCCTTCTTTACCAAAAGATTTGCACTTTTTAGAATCACCTAGTAAGTCTAACAGTTTTAATGCAAATTCATTATGGTTTTTTGGATTTACTGTATATCCTGTTGTGCTATCTATCATCAATTCATTTGCCCAACCAATATTTGAACTAACAAGCGCTTTTTCCATCGCTAAAGCTTCCAACCATGTCATTGGAAATGCTTCTGCAAAACTTGGCAACACTACAACTTGCGCTTGAGCTATATGGTTTTGTATTTCATGGTATGGTACTTCAGACACATAAGTAACATTAGTTTTTGCTTTTGATGTCAGTTTGTCAAAAAAGAGTTTTACCGTAGAGGTCTTTTCAAATACATCAATAGCATCTTTTCCTATTAATAATAACGTGCTTTTTGGTGCTTTTTCTACAACAAGATTAAATGCTTCGGCTAATTCTAAAACGCCTTTTTTTCTAATAATAGTTCCAAAATATAATAATTGACCCTCATTTATATCAACATCAATTGGTTTAAAAGCATCTATATCTATACTATTATGAATAGTTTTAATATTATGCTTTAGCTTAAAGATTTGCTTCGTTAACTTACCAGTAAAAGTGCTAACACTAACGATAACATCAGCATTCGTTAGGGCTTTATGCTCTAAGAAATAATTCTTCTTCTTTTGGGAACGACCGTCTAAATGACAAAAATAACCATCACTTCCATTAAGTCTTATAATTAATGGCACATTAAACTTCATAAAGGCAGAAATACCAGTCCAATCTGGTGCTTCAATTAGTTGAATTCCTTCTGTTTTAATATGTTGATTAATAATTTTCTGAATGCGTTTACGTTCAAGGTACCAATTAAAAGCAATATGTTTCTTTTTTGCCAGACTAATTACTTTAATACCTCTATCATCATAATTAACATTCCTGGATTGACCTATTACAAAAACTGAAACATTAACTCTGCTTTTAACCAATCCCATTGCCAAATTCTTTATACTAGTGCCTAAACCACCTGAGCGACTTAATTCTGGATGCGGATATTCTGGTGTTAAAAAACCTATATGCATCACTATAAAAGCTTTAAATAATTATCAACCATAATATCTAAAGTATATTCATTTCTGATTTCTTCATAGATATTAGATTCTTCTAATCTTATCTTATTATCACAAATACTAATCAGGATATCTTTGAGTTCTTCTATATTCTTTGGCTCAAACAAATAACCATTAACACCATCTTCAATAATTTCAACATTGCCACCTACAGCAGTTGTTATAACAGGTACATTACTAAATAAACTTTCTAATATTGATAAGCTAAAAGCTTCCATATATGTAGGCTGAATCATATAATCATACTCATAATACAATGCATATAAATTGTCTACACTACCTTTAAAATTGAAAACATCTTCTAATTTTAAAACATTTACTAAATTCATTAATTCAGATTTATAAATGCCTTCGCCATAGATATGAATAGTAATATTATTTTGTGTTTTTTCTTCTACTTTACTCACAGCGCGTATCAAATCTTGAATTCCTTTTTCAAAAACCAAATGTGACACTAAAATAAATTTGAATTTTGATGACTCTTTAGATCCTGTTTGATTAGAGTTATGATAAAGCTTTACATCAATACCATTATAAATAACGTCAATTTTACTCTTTAAACCATAGCTGTAATCTTTAAGGTTTTGTGATTTAATATATTGACTTACAGCTACAACTTTATCAATGTACCCATTGTACATAAAATACTTGATTTTTCTTTTTATTTTTTTCTTTAAAGAAAAACCACCTAAAGGTCTGGACATGTGGTCTACTGTAATTATTTTACAGTCTAGTTTGGACTTAACTTCTTTATAAAATGGTGTGAATAATTCAATAAAATGAGTAAATACATAATTATAACTGACTTCTGTTTCATTAATATGATTTAAAAAAAGAGCCTCAACACTTGAGTCATTATCAGAATAAAAGTTAATCTCATCATACAGTTCATTTTTTTTTGATTTAGGAAAAAACCAATCTACAACATATCCTTTCTCAATACATGCCTTATTAAAGGCTATAAAAAACCTATCCATGCTACCAATTCTGTTATTCTTTAATTGATAGTTGCAAACAACAGCTATATAGTTTCTTTTATGCATTCGTTTATTGTAGTGGCAATTCGCTTACCTGTATCTTTTAATGGATAACTAATTTGTAATTTAAGTAATTCTTTTTGTGCAACTAATCTTGCTTCTGGGTTTTTTAATGATGAATTAATCTCTTTAATCAATTCTTCGGCTGTTTTCACAACAGCTACTGCCTTACTCTCAACAACACGTGCATAATGCTGATATTTTAAATATTTTTGGTCGTTATACAAGCCATTTGTTTCGTTTCCAAATACAGGGTTTATAACAGGTTTATCAAAAAACATAGCATCTAAACTCATAGTAGAGCACATATTTATTGCAACATCTGTATAAGCTAATATTTTAAATCTATAATATCTTCTGTTGTAGGAATACGTTGCGACCAAGTTTCTTGATGATTATCTCTAGACAATACCCATTTTGGGTAATTCCATTTAATAAAAGGGTATTCTTCTTTTAAGCTCAAAAATCGGGTTGCATCTTCCGCAGGTGAGGTTCTAACCAATAAATTAACGGGTTCTGTAATTTCACCTTTAGATATAGCTTCTGCAATAGTTTTTATATACAAAGGGTCACTTTTACTTGTAGAAACATCTCCACAGCTGTAACAAATTGTTTTAGTTAAAAAAGTTAGTCCATACAAAAATCAGTTTTATTAATAAGGCTCTTTTACTTTTTGAAGCAGGATAGTTTTTTTTCAAATTAGCACGAATACCATAATTACCCTTTTTGTGATTTTGAAGGTGAGCTACTTCTTTTAATTTTCTATATATCCAAGTTTTGGAAGATTCACGATAATCTTCAAGATTTTCTATGATGCACTTATCTGTATCGATATTATCAAAATACGATTTAGGTAAACCTGAAAAAATAATTATTTCTTCAAATTGGTCTTGAGCTTCTTTTAAAAAATCACTCAAAATGTAATTTCTAAAGCCAACACCATCTGTTATAACTAACCCTAGTTTATTCATTTATTAACTCAACTAATTTTTTAGCAATAAAGTACTCTGTTTTGTCAATAGACTCAAAAGTATAGCCACCTATATGTGGTGTAATAATTACATTTTCGTTCATAGATGCGTAATTAACCAATTTGCTGTTAGCTATATCTGGCTCGCCAAATAAAACATCAGTAGCATAACCCGCAATTTCACCTTCAATTAGTTTTTCTAATAAGTCTGTTTCATTTACCAAACCTCCTCTTGAGGTATTAACTATATAAATAGACTTACTAACTTTATCCAATAGTGTTTTATTTATCATAAAATGTGTGTCACTATTATAAGGCAAATGAATTGACAACAGGTCTACTTTTGAGCAAAGCTCTTCTGCTGATCTACAACAAATAAAACTGAATTTGTTTGCTTTGGTGCAATATCAAAGTAATAAACTTCCATACCAAAAACATCGGCATATTTTGCAACAATCTCTCCTAGTCTACCTAATCCTAAAATGCCTATCTTTTTTTTATATAACTCTGGTGCCTTGAAATAAATCTCTATTCCATAATCCAGACTCAACATGATTAAATGATCATTTTGTCCTTCGAATTAATGCTAACATCAGACCAAACGTATGTTCTGCAGTTGCCCTTACTTCTTTTAAAAACTCTGATTCATTTTTTAGGCTGACAATTGTAATTCCAAAGTCGTTACAAGCTTTCACATCAATATGATCTAATCCAGTTACTGCACAAAGAATATATTTGCATCTAACACCTTTTAAAATATCTCTAGTTAGTTTGTGGTTTAATCTAAACCAAAATACATCGCAGTTTTTTAAGGAGTTGTGAATATCTTCTTCAGAACCTAAAAAGACATATTCAATTCAAGCTTCTCTGTTAATATCTCTAAAAGCTTTTTTTGTTATTTTATTTATTCCAGAAACGTGTGTTTTTAATTTATCCACCTTTACAACTATATTTTTTTGGCCTTCCAAAGTTTAATTAAAGCTATCTGCTAACATTACATCTCTTTCGGTATCAATATTTACCCAAGTTGAATGTGGCATTACATAGGCTTTTTTATTTCTTAAAATTAAGGTTTTTTCTTCAAAAAAAGCTTTTGTGGTTGTTGCATAAATACAGCCATTTCTCAAGTAAACTGAACTCAATTTTTGCCTTTGCTCTTTTTCTTTATCTTCATTTAGTGGTTTTAAGTCTAGTTTTTGATTAACTTCATACATTCTTGCCGGGTGGATGTCTTCTAAAGCTATAACAGATACTACATTATTTAATGTTCTATCTTTTTCAAACATTGCAATAACATTATCAACATCTTCTCCTGTTCTAATCGGAGCGGTTGGTTGAAGTAGAATAATTAAATCGTATTTTTTATCTTTTAAAAATTCTAACACTTCAAATATTACTAGTTCAATTGGCGAATCGTCTTCTGCATTTCTTAAATCCCTTTTATAAATTGGCGATTTATTACATTTAGCAATATTTAAAATTGCTTCATCGTCAGTTGCTACTATATAATCTGTTAAAAGCTTACTCTCTTTTGCTGTATCAATAGCGTAGGTTATTAAAGGTTTTCCATCAAGGAATCTTATGTTTTTATTTTTCACTCCTTTAGAGCCTCCTCGTGCCGGTATGATCCCTAAAACATTCATTAATACATAATAGTTTTATGATACCTTAAATGAATATTAGCTAATATTTCTGCCATTTTTTCTCCCGAATTACCGCTTCCGTAAATATTACTTCGGGTCACCCCATTTTGCATTTCTAACCTATTTAAAATACCATTTTTAATGGCTTTTTCATCATAAGGAACATCTAATACATTTCTACCTCGTTGTCTACCATGTTGTCTTGTACCTATATTTACCACTGGAACACCTAAAAAAGCACATTCTCTTATACCAACACTTGAGTTTCCAACTAAACATTTACTATTACACAAAAGGCGTAAAAAATCTTCAGGCTTCATGTTTTTAAAAAAATGAATATTATTAGGTTGATGCTGTTCTCTATAAGATCTTATTCCATTTGATGTTCCATCGGCACCAGCATCTACATTTGGCCAAAACCAAAAAGTTGGTAGTCCCAATTCATGAATCGCTTTTAGCGTTGTTGTATACATCTTTTCTACTTTCTTTATACTCTGTAGTTACTGGATGTTGCATTACTACTAAATATTCTTGTTCCCAATCAATTTTATTTCCAACACCACCATATTTTTCAATGGGATTAAAATTTAACTACTGGTTTTTGCTAACACCTCATTAGCAATATCTATAGACGGACATCCTGTATTAAACACATAATTTTCATCTTCACCCATTTTTAGCACACGTACTCTCGCTTCATCGGATGCCACAAAATGATATATCTGCAAGTTTCGTGTTTGCATGTCTTACTTTTTCATCAATATTTCCAGTGACTTCTCCTCCTTGTATGTGAACTAAAGGAATGTTTTGATATGAAGCAGCTATGGATGTTGCAATGGTTTCAAAACGATCTGCGATGGTTATAACAACATCTGGCTTCAAATTATAAAACGTATTAGAAAGCTCCATTACACCCAATCCAGTGGTTTTTGCCATCGATGTTTTGTTTTCTCCTTCCAATACAATAAATACTTTTTCATCAATCTTAAAACCATCTTCTTCAATATAATTAACTGCGTTGCCATAACGCCCTAATAATGCAGAAGCTGCAACTACAAGCTGTAATTCTAATTTAGGATGCGCTTGTAATTGCTTTTAAGGCAGTTTTAACTCTGCTATATGATGGTCTTGCAGTTACTACTACACATATCTTTCTTTTACTCATGGATATCCTCTTCGGTTAAAAATTCCCATTGCTTCATATCTTTATTAATAGATTTTCCTATTACATCATTAAAAAACTTGGCAGCTATACCTTTATTTGCTGGTTTTTTAGCTTCTAAATCTGAAAACTTTAATACGTGTCCTTTATCTAAATCTTTATTAACAGCTAAGGTTTTTTCAAAAATGTTTTTTAAGTCTTTAAAAGAACTGTTATCATCTTTAGAAACTGGATGTTGTAATGCTTTTTCGATGTTTTTTATTGATTTAGACACTTGTTTAATTTCGTCGATAGTTAAAGATGATGTTGTGTCTGGACCAAATTGTTCTCTATTAAACACAGCATGAAATTCAAATATTTCAGCGCCTAAAGCAGCAGCTGCAATGCATGTTTCTATTTTGGCCGAATGATCTGAAAAACCTACAGGAACTTGATATCGTTCCTTAAGTTCTTTAATAACATTAAGGCCATATTGTTCAGGTTTTGTAGGATAAGAAGTAGTGCACTGCAAAATTGAATACGCTACATTTTTAGATTTTAAAAAATCTACAGCTTCATCTAACTCATCAAAAGAACTCATTCCAGATGAAAGAATAACAGGTTTCTTTGTTTGAGCAATCTTTTCTAACAACAAAAAATTTGTCACTTCTCCAGAGCCTATTTTGTATCGACTTACTCCAACTTCTTCAAGCAAATCTACTGCAGCATTACTAAAAGGCGAACTCATAAACTCCAAACCTACCTCTTCACAATGTTGTTTAAGCTCTTTCCATTGTTCGAGAGTAAATTCCATACGTTTCCAATAGTCAAAACGTGTTGCATCTTGTTTAGAAAATTTTACTCTAAAAGGCTCATAAATACTGCTTTCTGCGTCTGCTATGTGCGTTTGAAATTTTATAGCATGTATGCCAGTTTTTGCCAATGCATCAATGTATGCATGAGCAGTGCCTAAACTACCATCATGTGCTTGTGCTATTTCAGCAATTATAAAACTCATCTTTTAAGAATTGGAGTTATTTGGTTTCCAATAAATTTTTGTACTTGGCAATTTACTGAATTCTTGAAACTCTTTAGAAGATAATCGATTACTATTTCTTATTAATTTAGGTATATTTAGAAACACATCAAAAATAGCCTTGGTTATAGCTAAGGCTGCTTTGAAATTTCCTTTAAACACTCTTGTTTTTAATTGGATCCATAAAGTATATATTACTCTTCTTGGTATTAATTTTTTTGGATAGAATAAAAAATACAAATACCATCCGGATCTTAAAGATCTACGAAGTCTAACTGCATAATCTTTTTGTGTTGACCTATGCTTAATATTTAGACGATGATGTGCTAAAACTTCAGGATTATAATATATGTGCCAATCTTTTTTAAATAATTGAAATGCCGCATAGTCTTCTTCTCCATAAAAAATAAACCATGCTGGATAATTTGGTATAGAATTCCAAGCTTCCATATTCCATACATGGCCGCAACCTACAAATCCTTTAACTCGTTCTACTTTTTCATACTTCAAAGTATTTTTGGGTTTATCTAAATCCCAGTAAATACTAAATGCTTGAAGCCCACATTTTGGATGTTTTTCAAACAACTTTTCTATACTCTCTAAAACATTATCAGACATGAAGTTTGCATCATCATCTAACGATATTGCATATTTAGCTTTTGTTAGACTTAACAATTCATTTCTACTAGCAATAAGTCCTTTTGATTTTGTGTGATTAATCAAGGAAATATTAGGGTAATTTTCTTTTAAAAAAGTATAAGTTCCATCGGTAGAACCATCAACACAAATGATAAATTCTATATCGTCTCTCAAGTAATATTCCTTTAAGGAACTTAAGGTGTGCTTGAGCTCGTTAAGTCGATTATATGTAGTAATTAGAATTGAAAAAATCAAAATGATTAATTTTCTAAAATTTGGTTAAGTTGGTTTTTAAAATTATCGTCACTAAAATAATTTCCAAAAACTGAAACTTCTTCATTTGAATTTAACCTATAAAACAAAAGGTTTTTAAGTTTTTCCTTAATCTCAACCTTTTTGGAATATGTAGCGATATATTTTTCATCTTTTACAATACTTCTTAACTCGCTTACTTCTGGTGCTAAAATTAGAACTGGTTTTTTTAAAGCATCAACAAATGGTGCTTTTCCAACTAAAATATTAGATATTTCTGGGCCATTTTCTAAAATTAGTATAATATCCGATCCAAACATTTGCTCATAAGAAGATGTTGAAAAATCTGTTTTTTCCAAAATAACAATGTTTTCATTATTCAAATACTTATTTCTGAATCTTTCAAACTCATTTGTTTTTAATCTAATACGAACTTCGGTATCAGCCTTTATCTTAGCATCTTCATTAACTAATTCGTTATAAGAATCTAACAAAACATCAAGATCTCTACCAAATTGCACCGAGCCATGATAAGAAACAGTGACTTTTTTGTTCTTAATATGGTTTTCTTTCTTTTCTTTTAGATTAAAAACAGAACTTACATATTGATGTGGTAACACATGAAATTTATTATTCGACTCATATAATAACTCTAAGTCATTTGATAATAATTTAGATGGACTTATGCACGCTTTTGCTAAGCGTACAATTGACCGTATCTTTTTTAGTCTTGAAACCTCGACTCCAGTTAGTTTTCTATTTGAACCTGGATACCAAAAAAAAGGATAAGGGTCATGAAAATTTATGATTGCCTTCTCTAGAATTGGCAAACCCTTTAAAGCTAAAATAGTTTCATGATTAACACCAGAACTTCTAACAAATACGTGATCATATTTTTTGTAATCAACCTTTGCTATTTGTTTAGAGAATAATTTATGGATATAATTATCATAACTCGACACATTAAACAATCTAGTTGAAATTCTGTTCAACCATTTTGTAAAAAAAGATGCTTTTAAGTCTATTACATGTGAACTAATTGAATCAACTGGAAGTAAACTTAATTCGTCTTCGCCTGTGTGAATTTTTAAATATAGTACATCAATAACAGCACTTGGGTAAGCCATTCTTAGCTTAACCAAAAAAGAACGAGACACCACACCTTCGCTTGTGCCTGAAACTCTTAAATCTTGTGCTATTACTAAAAATCTCATTAATCTAACTATTCTTTAGCTTGTTTTTATAAATCCTATAAAAGTATAATCGCATTGGTAATTGGGTATAAAATAGTTTCCATTTAAATTTCTCAAATGACGTTAAATTTAGCGTTGAAATAATTCTTTCATATAAATTATACTTTTTATAATCCAAAGAGATTTGAATAAAATAGCGCAATATTTCATCTGAAATTAAATCCTTTTGCTTTAAATTTTTAATTACTAATTCTATTGCATCCGCATAGGATTTTAAGCTGCTTTCTTTTCTATTACCAAAATCTCCTGTTACTGAAACCTCATGCTTTCTTCCATAATAAAGATCTTTATTTATAGAAATACCTTTATTTAGAGAAGTTAAAATTCTTGCATACACTTCCCACTCTTCTGCATACTTTAAATGTTCAGTATATCTATGTGTGCTATAACATTCTTTTGTCCACATTACGGCACACGAATTAAACTGAAGTTCGTTTTTTAGTATCTTATTTATATCACGTTTATCAATATAAAAGGATGTATACTCTTTAGAATAATCAAAATTATAATCAAAATCTCCAACAAATGTTTTTCTAATATATCTACAAAAAGAAATATCCTTGGTAGATAATTCATGTACGCAGATTTCTAAATTTTGTGGGTGTGCAATATCATCATCATCAAAAAATATAATATAATCTCCTTTTGCTTCGTCCAAACCATAATTTCTACTTCCAGGTAAGCCTTTTTGATACTTCGACGTTCGTTTTAAATACTTAAATCTTTTATCTCCATTTAAAACTGGCTCTAAAATGTCTTCGGTATTATCTGTTCCTCCATCATCTACAATAATACACTCCCAATTTTCGAAGGTTTGATTTTGAATAGATTTTATAGATTCCATAACATATTGCGCCCTATTATAAGTGGCCATTATAATGGAGACTTTTGGGGTAAAATGTCATTTGTAATTAGGTTTAATTCTATTTAATAAATACTCAGAAATCCTTTTTGAAGCTAAGCCATCTCCATAAGGATTAGCTTTTTTTGGTATTGGTAATTTTAAATTTAAAATATCATTTACTGCTTCATAAATCATATTTTCATCGGTACCCACAATTACTGAAAAGCCCTCATCAACACCTTCAGGTCTCTCAGAAACATCTCTTGTCACGACTACCTTTTTGCCAAGAGAAGGTGCTTCTTCTTGTATACCACCAGAATCGGTTACTATAACATCTGATTGTTGCATTAACCAAACAAATGTTGGGTATGCCACAGGTTTTATAAGGTGTATATTATCAATATTAGATAGCTCTCTATAAACAACTTCAACAACATTTGGGTTTAAGTGTACAGGGAAAATTATAACAACATCTTTTCTTTTAGAAATAGTTTTAATAGCACTGCATAAGGCTTCAAACCCTTTACCAATATTTTCTCGTCTATGACCTGTAACTAAAACTATTTTTTTACCCTGATATAACTTTTTTTTAATACTTATTATCTCGTCCGTAACAAAACCTGCATCTAACTTATCTAAGGTCCAAAATAATGAATCTATTACCGTATTTCCTGTTTGAAGAATTGATGATTCTTTTATGTTCTCTTTCAATAAATTATCTGTAGCTCTTTTTGTTGGAGTGAAATGTAAATCAGCAATTCTTGCTACAAGCTGTCTGTTAAATTCTTCTGGAAATGGTGATTCTATATTATATGTTCTTAAACCTGCCTCAACATGACCTACCTTTATTTTTTTATGAAATGCTGCAATAGACACCATTGAAGACGTTGTTGTATCTCCGTGAACTAAAACTAAATCTGGCATTTCGCTTTCCAACAATTCATCTATTTTAAAAAGAATATTTGCACTTAAAAGGTTTAATCCTTGATTTTCCACCATTAGATTTAAATCAAAATCAGGTACTATTTCAAAAAAATCTAGCACTTAGATCAAGCATTTCTCTATGTTGAGCCGTTACACAAACTTTAGTTTCTATACCATGTTTTTTTAATTCATGATATAAAGGCGCCATTTTTATAGCCTCTGGGCGAGTACCGAAACAAAGTATGATTTTCATTTGAAAATAGATTTTAATACATATTTAATAGTTGTTTTTTTACTGAATTTAGAATCTAAAAGCAATGATTTATCTTCCTTTAAAATTAAAAACAGAGTTTTAATATTATAATAGTTAGAAATTAATTCATTTCTAATTATTAATTTAATTCCAAACAATATATCTTTTTTATTAAACTTTCCTGAACTATAATTTAAAATATCATTTTGAATTATGTCTTTTGACTTAAAATACTCATAAACATTAATTCTGCTATTTAAAAAATTATCCATTAAAAATTTTAAGGTTATACTATTCCACTTAAACTTATCTGAAATATTTTTAAATAACTCCTCTAAGGCCTTCTTATATTTAATATTAGTAAGTTTGTTTGATTCAATTTCATTTGTTAAACTCTCCATATGTAACCTGTAACTATACAAGTTTTTATTTAAGTGATAAAATTTAAAAGTTAAGCTTGCTCTTAACCAAAAATCAAAATCTTCTAATAAAAAGAGAGATTCATTATAACCATTTAAATGGTTAAAAACGTTCTTTCTGTATAAAGAAAGAAGCTCCTATTTTATTTCCAAATAACAAGATGTTCGGTTGGGCCAGCTTTATGTGTTCTTTTAATAGAATTATCAGCGCATCATAACATTATAATTAGAATAAACAATATCTACTTTTTCCTTTTCTATCGCTTTTAATTGCTCTTCTAAGAAATTGAATTTTAAAACATTGTCATCAGATGTCCAAGTAACAAAGTCGCCTTTTGCAAGTTTATGACCAATATTTAAGAGTCGCTGGAAGTTTTTTGTTTTTGTCGAGTTTTGAATAACAATAATTCTTTCATCTACATTTGCAAAAGAATTTATTATTTCTAAAGAATTATCAGTAGAGCAATCATTCACAATTATTAGCTCAAAAGAGGTATAGCTTTGGTTTAATATACTTGTAATGGCCTGCTCTAAAAACTCTGCTCCATTAAATACAGGTAATATAATACTTATTAAACGTCTTCTTCATTTATAAAAACATCGCTATTTAATATTTTCCTTAACTCTTTTAACTGCTTCTAACCATCGTAATCCATACTTTTTATCGGGTTCCAAATAATTTCCTTCTGCCCATTCGTTCCATGATTTGATGACAATAAATTGAGGGTTTTCTGGGTTATTTTGTAATTCCTTTACGGCAGTTTCAAGATGTGCTTTCCAAGCAACTGGCGTCGCATTTTTAAATATTAGCGATTTTTTACCACTCCTTGCCGAATTATCCCAATTAGGAAAAACACATGAGATGTATTTTTTATTAGGGAATTTTACATTGAAATTTGATACACCTTTGTTATAATCAAAAATAAGTGGTTTTTTTCGTTTACCTATACTACGCGATGGCCAAAGCAAACTTTTTATTTTACGATTCTACTTTTCCAAAAAAACTTTTATTTGGAAAAAAAGAGGGTTTTTTATATCTCATTTTATGAAAAATATCTAATCCAATTTGACCATCTACACTTTCATAACAAAACTTAAAATCTTCATTAGACAATGCTGAGGATATAAAATACATACCATTAAAGCCCTCCTCAATAGCTAGAGTATTAAAGACCTTTTTAAACATCTCAAAATCAGGAATGTCCTTTATTTTATAAATAAAAAACATTGGTTTATTTGCTATAGTAATGTACCTAGAATCTTTAAAAAAGGGCAATAAATAATTAAAATAAGCTACATAATCCTTTTCTCCATTATACGCTTGTTCTATTAAAACCTCAGGGTTGTCTAAACCATGCCAAATACCTTTCCAAGTTTCATTTGCCCAACAAAAACAGAAAGGGATTTGGATGCTTTTGTTTTCTAGCATTTTCTCTGCAGGCTTTTCTAAAAGCATTTTACCTTCACCAAACCAATATTGATAATAAATAAAACCATCTACACCATTTGAGAGTGCTAATTCTGATTGTTTTTCTTGAATTTCGGGTTGCTCTAACAAATCATAATACCCTAATTCTCCAGGGATAATTGGTTGATAATGATTTTTAAATAATGGCTTTGCTTTTTTTACATTGGTCCACTCAGTGAATCCTTCTCCCCACCATTTGTCATTCTCTGGAATAGGATGAAACTGTGGGAGATAGTAGGCTAAAAATTTTATTTTAGTTTTGTTCATTCAGTAGATGTAATTCACTTCTGTTTTTTAAAAATTGTAAAACCAAAAAACTTTTTAAAAAACGCATTAATTATAAATTTTTCACTTTTTAGTTTCTCATCGTAATCCTTCTTCACTTTTTCTGTTTCTCGCAATAACGAGCTAAAAGAGCCTAATTGTTCAACAAAAAAATTTGCGTGTTTTATACTCAAATACGCTTCTGTCTTTCTTGTTTTTTCAACGTCCATTGCTTTAAGCATTGAATGATTTTTAACCCTATAATAAAACTGGACAGAATCTATTTTTTTTACTAAACCACCATTTTTTAACATTGAAATCCAAAACTCCCAATCTTCCCATCCATAAATCATGTTAACATCATAGCCTCCTACAGTTTCACAATCTTTTTTTCTAAATAATGCTGAACAAAAAATCATGTTTGTTTTACTTAGATTATATAGAGAAAACTCTGGGAATTCCCACAATTCATTTGAATCTCCAAATTTCTTTGCTTCGCAATAGACCACTTTCAAGTCTTTATTCTCTTGAAATGCTTTATATGCCAACTCGAGATAATTCTCTCCTATTTTATCGTCGGCATCTAGAGGTAAAACAAACTCACTATCAGCATTTTTAATACCCAAATTTCTGGCACTACTTAAACCTGAATTATCCTGAAACAAATATTTAAATCTTGAATCCTTTTTAATCCATTTATTTGAAATAGCCTCAGTTTTATCTGTACTTCCATCATTAATTATAATGCATTCCCAATCGGTGATAGATTGATTTAATACAGATTGCAGCGCATCATCAAGATATTGTGCTTGATTATAGCAGGGAACAATAACAGATATTAAATAATTTGACATACTACGAGCTAGATTCTTCCAATGAATTAATAATAGTAGACTTTTAAACTTGAGTTCAAATTTATGAAATGGATTCGCAAAAAATGATTTTCCTAAAAAATAAAACTTAGCTTGATGTTTTTTTTGAGAATTTTAGTTTTTCAAATCGACTTAAATAATAATTAGAGCGATATAAACTCATATGCTTCCTTGAGAAATTATCAATTTTCAATTTCAGCTTCCTTCTGCGCTTATAGGCTTTATTAACAGCATAAAAATGCCAGTATTCTGCTTTATAAACATTAGTATTATTAGAAATACTATTTTCATTTATTCTATACAAATACAAAGTTTCATTTAAAAATTGGTGCTCTCCTTGTTCTTCAATCCTATAGTATAAATCCTGATCTACAGCTCTTTTCATTAAAGGATCAATTCCATGAGTTTTCTTATAAGCAGAATTTTTAAAAGATGCAAAAGCTGTCAAAGCTCCCTTTCCGTAGGTTAGATAAGATTTTCCATCAGGTATTTTACATCTGATACTTCCGTTTTTAATATAATTAAGTTGTAAATCAACTAGCTCAAACCTAGAGGTAATTATTGATGCGTTCTGAAATTTCTTATGAGCTGAAATCATTGCCTCTAAGGCATTAGGCTTTAAGGCATCATCAGAATCAAGGAAACCAAGTATTGTACCACTAGCCAATTTTGCACATTCTCTTTTAGTAAAACCACAGCCCTTATTTTTTTTGTTTTGAAATAACTTGATGCGACTGTCTTCCAATAAAAGCTGTTCTATAACTTTTACAGAATTATCCGTTGAGGCATCATCAACTATTATTACTTCCCAATTAGTATAAGATTGTTGTAATATACTTTGGTAGCAGTCCTTAAAAAAGGGACCGTTATTATAGTTTGCAATTAAAACTGAGAATAACATTTACAATTAAATTTTAATTTATTATTCAAATCAATAATCTTAAACACAATAGTAAAATAAGTTAGTAAACGTTAAGAATAGGAATTCAGAATTCGAAAATAATTTAATCCTCTTCCCGTAAGTATCGTAAATACAATGCCTAAGTTTAATCTGAATTTTACAATGACTGGCATGTTTATTCCTTCTAAGACATTAAATAGTTTTGGCCTAATTAATCTCAGAACACGCATTCTCTTAATTATATTAGACTCTTGACTTATCATCTTATGAGATATTATAGAAATCTCATTAGCAATTAAACATCTAGTTTTATTTAATACTAAACTATTTGAATGATTAAAAGTAAAAAAAACAAATTCTTTATATTTAAAAATAGAGTTCAAATTTTGAAAACTATTATTTCTAGTAATACTATCTTTACTATCTCTTCTGTAATAAGCAATTGGTAAATTTATAAAATCAAAATTCAAACCCGACAAGAGCAAGCGATAATGAAATTCAGTATCTTGTAATTTATGGATTTCTGTATTGAATAATTTTTTTTGTCTTTTAAGAAAAGAATATCTCCAAAGAGGACCTGTTGTATGAAAAAATATTCGAGAAGTAACATAATCTAGTAATGGATCTTTAGAATTCATGATTTCAGGTTTTACATCCCAAGAATTAGTAATTTCATTTTTAAAAAACCGAACATAACCACAAACCATATCGAGTTTTTCCTTGTTTTTCAAATAATCATATTGAATACTTAGACTTCCTTTAATCATTAAATCATCAGAGTCAAGAAATTTGACAAACTTACCTTCTGCTTTTGAAAATCCATAATTTCTGCAAGCATTTGCACCTTTAGGCAAACTATTTGGTCGTTTATGATATCTGAATCTATTATCTGAAACTACAAATGAATCAACCATTTCTTTAGTATTATCAGTAGAAGAATCATCAACAATAATGCACTCCCAATTAGCAAAAGTTTGATCTTTAACACTTTTTAGCGTCTCAGCTATTAAACTCTCCCGATTATAAACTGGGATTATTATTGAAACAAGAAATTCCATATTAAAGCGATGCCAAATATTTGTATTTTTCAGTAGCAATAACAAGCAAACTTTTATTACCATGATATACCGCAGAAAAAACTCTTATTTTTTTTTTCTCAAATATTTTAAGTAATTCATTAGCTGTATCTTTTTCTCCTTGTCGATTAAAATCATCAATAATTATAATTAAGTCATTTATTGTACTTTTATTATTAATAATTTCTACAATATTAAATCTCGAAAATCGAGAACTTCCATGTGGTCCGTCAATAATGTATAAGTCATAATGTTCATTAAGGTTTTTCTCAAGTCCCTTATACATGTTTACATGATAGCCTTTGACAAGCACTTTCTCCATCTTACAAACTATTATTTTTGATCTCTCACAAAGATTAAAATTAGAAGTAAAAGATTCTTTCCAATTTTCATCCTGTTCAATTATAGTATGTTTAGAATCTTTTAAATCGTGATTTAAAAACTCAGACACAAATTTAGAAGACTCGCCCAAACCTAATTCAAGTATAGACTTAGGTTTATAATCACTCAATACTCTATTAAGAACATAAAAAAAAGCATAGTTACCTGCCCATCTGCCAATATTTAAAGATAGATTTTCCAACCAAAATTTTCCTCTAATACTATCATGATAAATGTGAGCCCATTCTATTTCTCTTAATAAATCCGTTTGATTCTTTTGAGATAGTCGATTATCGCTAATTATTTTTTTTATTTTTCTAATCATTATAACATGTTTACATCAAATTTAAGCAAAGCCTTAGCTTGTGACGAAGAAACAATAATATCATTCTCATAAAAACCCCCTTGTTCAACTTCAAAAGAAAAAGCATTTTGAATCCAATCTGAAATAATATTATTTACTAAAATTTGAGTAGTAGCATAATAAAATCCATGATTTAACTGTAATTCATCCATAGTAAACTCAACGAGACTAATAGCTTTGTTGCTGTTGCACTTGACCAATCTAGAACTTAACCATGAAATCCTTTGTCCTAAATTATCATCAATCCTAATATCAAAAGTTATATCTGATCCTTTTATTTGACATAAATTTTCTAATTCAAATCGTATGGTAAAGGCTTTTCCTGTTTGAGGAAGTCTTTTATGATTTATACCAAAAACTGAAACTTTATTAATTTTAACAATACCATTACCAGTTCTATCTATAAAATCATTAGTTCCAAATTCGCTTTTTGCTCCTTCCAAATAATAATCAATAGCAGCTTCAACTTCTCCATTAAATGTTGTTTCACCGTTCTCGAGTACTACCGCTCTAGTACACAAACTCTTCACCGCCGCCATATTATGACTCACAAACAAAACCGTTCTCCCTTCTCCTTTACTAATATCCTGCATTTTACCAATGGCTTTTTTTTGAAATTCGGCATCACCAACTGCTAATACCTCATCAATCACTAAAATTTCAGGTTCTAAAAATGCTGCTACGGCAAAAGCCAAACGTACCGTCATTCCTGCTGATATCGTTTTACAGGTGTATCAATATAACGTTCACAACCAGAAAATTCAATAATTTCATCTATCTTTCGAGCTATTTCTTTTTTGGTCATTCCTAAAATAGCACCATTTAAATAAATATTTTCTCTACCTGTCATTTCGGATGAAAACCTGTACCTACTTCTAATAAAGAAGCAATTCGTCCTTTAGTTTTAATTTCCCTGTAGTTGGTCTAGTTACTCTTAGAGAGTATTTTTAACAAGCGTAGATTTTCCTGCACCATTTTTACCAATAATTCCTAAGACTTCACCTTTTTTTACTTCAAAATTAATATCTTTTAAAGCCCAAACATAATCTGACTGTTCCTTTGGTAGTTCTATCATTGGCATCTCCTATTTTTAAATAAGGATCTTCTTTACCTCGTATCTTATACCACCAACGTTTAAATCATGACTAATAGTTCCTGTACCTACTAAGCCCCAAACGGTATTGTTTTGAAATATTTTCAGCTTTTAAAATAATGTCACTCATATTAAACAGTATCTATAAAGTTTTTTTCTGTTTTATTAAAAATTATTAACCCAATAAAAAAATAACAATGCTTACAATTGTAGCATATAATAAATTAAAAATGAAAAATCTCCAACTCCCAACGTCATATGTCTAAACAATTCTATAACGGTCGTCATGGGATTATATTCTATAAGAACACCTACCCAGTCAGGTATTTTTCCTTGACTTACTTTTTCTTGAATGAGAGATAATGGATACATAACTGCCGACCCATACATAAGAAGTTGAACCCCAAAAGCTACCAAAAAACTTAAATCGCGGTATTTAGTGGTCATTGATGAAATGACCATTCCTAATCCTAAACCTAACAATGCCATAATTAAAACAACTAATGGAAGCCATAAAATGGCTATATTTAGCGAAGTGTTATAAGCACTTTGTGTAAAAAACACAAAATAAATATAGAAAGCAACAAATACCAATAACTGAATACCAAACTTTATAAGATTTGACAATACTGTTGACATGGGCATAATGACACGAGGAAAATATACTTTTCCAAAAATACCCTGATTTTGTTTAAAAGTGTCGCTGGTTCCGTTAAGGCAAGCACTAAAATAATTCCAGGCACTTATTCCTGCTAAATTAAATAAGAAAGGCGGAATGCCATCTCCTGTTTGTATTTCGGCAAAATTATTAAAAACTAATGTAAAAATTACCGAAGTAAATAGTGGCTGAATAAAATACCATAAGGGCCCTAAAACGGTTTGTTTGTACACGGTTATAACATCTCGTTTTACAAACAGAAGCAGCAAATCACGATAATTCCAAATTTCTTTAAAATTTAGATTGATTGCCCCTTTTTTTGGCGAAATGGTATAGAGCCATTCATCTGTAATTTTTTTATTCAAAAATTTTATGGTTTAAAAACGAATCCATTTCATGTTAAATTTTCATTCCTTTAAAATGGATTTTATTCTTGATAATAATCCTGTATTTGATTTTGCATCATCATGATACCCATTCGCATAATTTCCATAACCGTAACCATAGCCATAACCATAACCGTAGCCATAGCCGTATTTTGCTTTCTGATCGTAGCCGTTATAGATTAAACTAATGTTTTTAATTTGTTTGGTTTTATATTTTTCATTTATGAAATTTAGCATACCCTTCTTGGTATAATCTTGTCTAACAACATATAAAGAAGCATCCACATATTCTAACAACTCTAGCGCATCTGCAACTAGACCAATTGGTGGCGTATCTAATATAATATATTCGTATTTAGTCTTTAAAAAAGTTATGAGTTCTCTCAGCCTGTCATTAATTAATAACTCCGACGGATTTGGTGGAATTGGACCCGATGTAATAACATCTAAATTTTCGATGGCTGTTGCTTGTATGACACCTCCTATTGTTTCTTGTCCTATTAAATAATTAACGACGCCAATGTCATTTTTAATACCAAAATCCCCAAAAATCTTCGGCTTTCTAAGATCTAAACCTACTAAAATAGTTTTTTTACCACTTAAGGCGAAAACGGTCGCAACATTAATGGAACAAAACGTTTTTCCTTCACCACTTACAGAAGATGTTACCATTAAAGTTTTGGCGCCTTCTAAGTCTTGCGATTTATAGTAATATTGCAAATTAGAACGAATGGCTCGAAAAGCTTCGGCTACGGCCGATTTTGGTTTTCTATGTACCACTAGATTATTATCTAATATATTTTTACCTACCACACCCAAAATTGGAATAGATGATAATTGTTCCACATCCATCGGACTGTGAATATTATTATCTATAAATGTTAACACAAATGCAAATAATAAGGGAATTAGTAGCGCTACAAATAATGCAAACACATAACGAATATTCAAATTTCTTCCTAAAAGAGTCGCTCCGGTATTTTTCGCGGAATCGATAATCAATATATCTGATACGTTAGAAGCTTTAATTATTTCTGCTTA
>CAVOQU010000007.1:0-102500 GCA_963698455.1 uncultured Flavobacteriaceae bacterium
TATTTGGAGTTGGTTTCTTGCTGTCATGCAAAGCCCAAGATACGGTGGTTTTAACCCAAAATGAGACTTTTAACAGTGATAATCCTAAGTTAGTTGTTGGTATTGTAGTCGACCAAATGCGTTACGATTATTTAACTAGGTTTTACAATAAATATGGAGAAGGTGGTTTTAAACGATTGATGAACGAAGGGTTTAATTGTAAAAACAATCATTTTAACTATGTGCCTACTTATACTGGTCCAGGACATGCATCGGTTTATACGGGTACAACGCCAAAATATCATGGCATAATAGGCAATGATTGGTACGATAAAGAAATTAAAAAGAGTGTGTATTGTGCTGGGGATGATAATGTACAATCTGTTGGAGCCGAAACTGAAGATGGGCAAATGTCTCCACACCGCATGAAGACTACAACTTTTTCAGATGAGAACCGTTTATTTACTCAGATGCGAGGCAAAACAATTGGTATTTCGATAAAAGATAGAGGTGCTATTTTGCCGGCAGGTCATACAGCAAATGCAGCTTATTGGTTTTATGGACAGGATAAAGGTTATTTTATTAGTAGTACATTTTATATGAATAGCTTACCTAATTGGGTGAAAAATTTTAATGATTCAAATATAGCTGCCTCATATTTAAAACCATGGAATACACTTTACGATATTTCAACTTACACAGAAAGTGGAAGCGATTTAAATGATTTTGAAGGTGGTTTTAAAGGAAAGGAAACAGCAACATTTCCTTATGACTTGAATGTTTTGAAAGAAAAAAATGGAGGCTTTGACATTTTAAAGGCAACTGCGTATGGCAATAGTATTGTAGCAGATTTTGCAATTGCTGCATTAAGTGGCGAAGAATTAGGACAAGATATTATTACGGATGTGTTAGCTGTGAGTTTTTCTAGTACCGATTATGTAGGACATAATTTCGGGGTAAACTCTAAAGAAATTGAAGACACTTATATACGTTTAGATAAAGATTTAGAACGATTTTTAAATGCCTTAGACACCAAAGTAGGCAAAGGAAATTACACCGTATTTTTAACCGCAGACCATGCTGCTGTTGAGGTGCCGGCATATTTGAAAAGTGTTAAAATACCAGCTGGTTATGTAGATTCTAATGCTCAAAAAAACAGGTTTACAGAATTTATGAAAATTAAATTTGGAGTATCCGATTTAATTGAAAACGTAAGTAACAACCAGGTGTTTTTAAATAGAGAAAAAATTGAAGAACTCAATTTGGATTTAGACGATGTTCAAGAAACCATATTAAATGAATTAATAAAATATCCTAATATCGATAAAGCTTTCACAGCCACAACTATGGGGACTACCGAGTTTAATTCAGGAATTGAAGCTTTAGTTCAAAAAGGGTTTAACCAAAAAAGGTCTGGAGACGTGCTTTTTGTTTACGATCCTTCTTTTATTTCTTATGGGAAGACTGGTTCAACACATGGATCAGGTTTAAATTACGACACACATGTGCCGCTTTTGTTTTTTGGAAAAGGTATAAAACATGGTGAAACCTTGCAAAAAACTGAAATCACAGATATTGCACCAACAATGTCTGCGTTATTAGGAATAAGTTTTCCAAATGCCGCCATTGGCCAACCATTGGAATTTGTTTTCGAATAGTTTGAGTAAAAAGGCAAAATATAGCATTCTGGCTTTAATAATTGTACTTGCTGTTTACGGTTATGAACATTTTTTAAAAACAGAAGAAAAGGCTGAAGTAGTTACTACAGGTAAAGAAGTAAAATCGAATACAAACGAATTTTTCTTACCAACAAGTACCACAGGGCAAATTGTACATCATGAAGGCTATTCGCTTTCTTACAGTGAACCTCATGAGCAAGCTGAATGGGTAGCATACGAATTAAAAAAATCTCATTTAACAAATACGAATTTTAAACGCCCTTATTTCGAAATAGATAAAGCTGTTAAAACAGGTGCTGCCAATTGGAGAAATTATAAAAATTCGGGTTACGATCGCGGACATTTATGTCCTGCAGGCGATAGAAGCTATAGTAAATTTGCCTACGACGAAACCTTTTTAACAAGTAATATTAGTCCGCAAGAGCATGATTTTAATTCAGGAATTTGGAATACACTTGAGCAAAAGGTGCGGTATTGGGCTGGTAAATACGATGGTGTTTTTGTGGTTACAGGAGGCGTTTTAAAAGGAAAAATGAGAACTATAGGTGAGGAGAGTGTAGCAGTACCTAATCAGTTTTATAAAGTTTTGATAGATTCTAATTCCGGAAGGTTAAAAATGATAGCGTTTTTATTTCCACATGAAAATTCTAATAGACCATTATATGAATTTGTTGTTTCAGTCGATTCCATCGAAAAATTAACAGGTATCGATTTCTTTCCGGAGTTAGAAGATTCTTTAGAGAATCAGTTAGAAGCCTCTAGTAGTTATAAAGATTGGAGTTTTAAATAGAATTTTTGTCATTCCCTCGAAGGAGGGAATCTCATGAAAAATTGGCATTTCAAATTTTATTATTGGAATTTACTAAAAATCCCTTTCCAACGTAAATCTCTAATAAATTTCCCTTCTTCTTCAGTCACCAAAAAATCAATCTTATTCTTTTTAGCTCTAAAATAGCCAGATAAGTAATCTTTAAATAAGCCAAAACTTCCTTTTTTATAAGCTAATTTAGAAGCTGAAATAAAGGTGATAATAAAGCCATAACGCATTTTATACATGGCTTCACCCTGTAAATATTTTGAAGCCTTATTATAGCTAATTCCAGTAGGTTTTAAATGCTTAACATGTAACGATTCATCGGTTAAAATTTCCCAACCATAATATTTGGCAAGTAACTCATCAACCGTGTCCCAACCCATAGATGGTTTTAATTTACCTATTTGCAAAAAACATGCTTTTCTATAAGCTTTTAAGGCACCTCGAATATGATCTTTTCTTGTTAAATTTTCCAATACCCAATCACCTTTTTTTTCAATATAACAAAACCCAGAAGCCATACCCAGTTTTTTATTTTGATTAAAATGAATTGATAGTTGTTCTAAATAATTATTTGGAAAAATTAAATCGGCATCGAACTTACACAACACATCGTAGTTTTCATCAAGTGTTTCATAGCCTTTATAAAAGGCGTTGATAATTTTGGAACCAGGTAAATGTTCGTTTGAAGATTTTGAATTAACTAATTGAATCCATGTGTGTTTTGCAGTATAACTTTCTACAATATCTTGAGTAGTATCGGTTGAATTATCATTTACAACCACAACACGCTTTGGTTGAAGCGATTGATTGACTAAAGAATCTAATGTTAGCCCAATAGAACTTTCTTCGTTATGTGCAGGAATGATGATATAGAAATTCAAAATTGAAATTTTAATTTTTCAAAGTTAAACTCTTTCAGCATAAACAATGTAATATCTTGGTGTAAACCAACGTAAAATGGTCTTATTCCCAATTTTTTTGTTGGATTTGTCCATTTTTGACGGTCTATAATTTTCCAACCTGCTTTTTCTAATAACCAATCGAATTGCCAATCTTCAAATTCGTGATAATGTCTGTCTAGCATATCGGTTTTACTTCTATAAGCTGAAGAAAACCATAATTTTAAAGGCACACTTGCCACCAGTTTATCTGTTTTTATAGATTGAAGGACTGTAAAAGGCGATAATAAATGTTCGAAAATTTCAAATGCAGTTACAACTTTAGCATCAGATTTATTAATGGTTGAAGTGTCAAGATCTAAATCTTCACCATTCGTGTTTTCTACCGAAAAACCATGTTTAACCATGATTTCAGAAAACGGATTTACAACGCCCAAATCTAAAATACTTTCGGTTTTTGCAACGTGCTTTTCTAAAAATTGAATAGTATGCTTAAAGCGTTTGTTTGGAAAAGTCTTTTCGTACATAGGTTTTTCCGCAAAAACGGAATTCATTAATATTTATAAGCAAAAGCATTAATGTGCATGCCTGCACCAACACTTGCAAATATAATAACATCACCTTTTTTAAGACTATGATTTTCTAATTTATTGTTTCTAACTAAATCGAAAAGCGTTGGAACCGTTGCCACAGAACTATTGCCTAATGTTTGAATACTCATGGGCATAATACCTTCAGGAATTTCGGTTCTGTATAAGCCTGTATAAACGTTTTAAAATAGCTTCATCCATTTTTTCATTCGCCTGATGTATAAATATTTTTTTCACATCAGTAATATCAAAACCACTATTATCAAAACATGCTTTTATTGCATTTGGAACATGTAGTTAATGCAAATTCGTAAATTTTACGACCATCCATTTTAATGTAACGCGTGTCTTTATCTAAAGCTTGATTGTTTGAATTTCCAAAGTATAAATAATAAGCTTCATCGTAAGTGTAGCTAGCATTTTCATGTGCTAAAATACCACCTTCTTCTTCGGTAGCTTCAATAATGGCAGCGCCAGCACCATCAGAAAAAATCATGGAATCTCTATCGTGTTTGTCAACAACTCTTGATAGTGTTTCTGAACCAATAACCAGACAGCGTTTTGCCATTCCTGATTTTATAAATGCTTTTGCTTGAATAACACCTTCAATCCAACCTGGGCATCCAAAAAGAATATCGTATGCAACACATTTAGGGTTTTTAATACGTAAACTGTGTTTTATTCTTGATGCTAAACAAGGTAACATATCACTTTGAATGGTATTATGTTTAACATCCCCAAAATTGTGAGCTACAATTATATAATCTAATGTTTCAGGATCTATTTTAGCATCGATAATCGCTTTTTCAGCAGCAAAAAAACCTAAGTCTGAAGAGTTTAAATGATTTTTTGCATAACGCCTTTCAGCAATACCTGTAATGGCTTGAAATTTTTCAATAATAACCTCATTTGGTGAGTTAATTACTGAACCATCAGTATTTAAGAATATATGTTCATGAAATGCTTCGTTTTTTTCAATAGTATCTGGAATATAGCTTCCAGTACCTGTAATTTTAATATTCATAAAAAGAAAATTTGCCTTTTATTAATTGCCTGTAAAAGTACAAGTTTTTAATAAAAGGCAAATTTGATTTTGATTTATTTTACGATGTTCAACGACTATTTTTAGGCATCAGCATAAGCTTCAATAGGAGCACAAGAGCAGATTAAATTTCGGTCTCCATAGGCATCATCAACACGTCTAACACTAGGCCAGAATTTATTTTCTCTTACATAGTCCAATGGAAATGCCGCTTCTTCACGTGTATATGGAAAATGCCATTCGTTTGCTGTAACCATTTCTAAAGTGTGTGGTGCATTTTTCAAAACATTATTATCATCATCCTTAATAGTGGCGTCTATTTCTTTTTTAATTGAAATCATGGCATCACAAAAACGGTCCATTTCGGCTTTACTTTCACTTTCAGTAGGTTCTATCATTAAAGTTCCTGCAACAGGGAAAGATACTGTTGGAGCATGAAAACCGTAATCCATTAAACGTTTTGCAATATCTGTAACTTCTATACCATTTGCTTTAAAAGGTCTGCAATCTACAATCATTTCATGGGCTGCACGTCCTCGTTCTCCAGAATATAAAGTATCGAAACTTCCTTGTAATCGATGTTTAATATAATTCGCGTTTAAAATGGCTATTTTGGTCGATTCAGTTAATCCTTCAGCACCAAGCATTTTAATATATCCATAAGAAATTAAACAGGCTAATGCAGAACCATAAGGAGCACCAGATATAGCGGTAATGGCATTTTTGCCACCAACTTTTACTATAGGATTTCCAGGTAAAAAAGGCACTAATTGTTTAGCAACACAAATTGGACCAACACCAGGACCACCACCACCATGAGGAATGGCAAATGTTTTATGTAAATTTAAATGGCACACATCTGCTCCAATATTTCCAGGATTTGTTAAGTCCAACTTGGGCATTCATATTGGCACCATCCATATAAACTTGCCCGCCATTATCATGTATAATTTGGGTTACTTCTTTTATGGCTGATTCATAAACGCCATGTGTAGATGGATAGGTTACCATTAAACACGATAAATTATCTTTATGTAAAATCAGCTTTTTCACGTAAATCGTCCACATCAATATTACCTTCAGCAGTCGATTTTGTTACAATGACTTTCATACCTGCCATAACCGCACTTGCTGGATTTGTTCCATGTGCAGAAGATGGAATTATACAAATATCTCGATGCCCATCATTACGAGATTCATGATATGCTTTAATGACCATTAAACCTGCATATTCACCTTGTGCTCCTGAATTTGGTTGTAACGACGTTGCAGCAAAACCAGTAATTTCGGTTAATTGGTCTTCTAATTCTTTTAAAACAGTTAAATAACCTTGTGCTTGTTTTTTAGGCACAAATGGATGGATGTTTGCCCATTTGAAAATACTTAATGGAAGCATTTCTGAAGCTGCATTTAGTTTCATAGTACAAGAGCCTAAAGAAATCATAGAGTGATTTAAAGCTAAATCTTTACGCTCTAATGATTTAATATAACGCATCAATTCGGTTTCAGAATGATACTGATTGAAAACGTCAAGCGTTAAAAAATCGGATTGTCTTTTTAATGATTCTGAAATATTATTTCCTTCAGAAATTGAAGAAATATGGATGGTATCTTTATTCGCAGCTTCAGCAAAAATAAATATTAAATAATTTATATCTCTAACCGAAGTGGTTTCATTGACTGAAATAGTAACCGTTTCATCATCTGGATAAAATAAATTTACTTTTTTCTCTTTGGCAACTCTTTTTATTTTTTTCGAATCGGTTTTAATTTGAAGCGTATCAAAAAACGATGTATTTGTTTGTTTATATCCTAAAGTCTTTAAGGCAATAGCTAATGCTGAAGCAGTATTATGAACTTTATTAGCAATAAACTTTAAACCTTTAGGGCCATGATATACAGCATACATACTAGCCATAACAGCTAATAATACTTGTGCAGTACAAATATTTGAAGTTGCTTTATCACGTTTAATATGTTGCTCTCGTGTTTGTAACGCCATACGTAAAGCACGGTTGCCATTCATGTCTTTAGTAACTCCAATAATACGACCTGGAATATCACGTTTGTAAGCTTCTTTAGTAGCAAAATAAGCAGCATGTGGACCACCATATCCCATAGGAATTCCAAAACGTTGTGTAGTACCAACAACCACATCGGCACCAAATTTACCAGGAGCTTCTAGTTTAACTAAACTTAAAATATCGGCAGCAACTGCTACTTTTATTTGGGCTTCATTTGCTTTTCTTATAAATGTTTTTATATCAGTAATTTGACCATCTTTTCCTGGGTATTGAAGAATAGCTCCAAAAAATTCAGATGAAAAATTAAAAGTATCTTCATTTCCAACAACCAATTCAATACCAATAGGTGTAGATCGTGTTTTTAATAAAGATAAAGTTTGAGGTAGGATGTTTTCTGAAACAAAAAACTTATTAATGTTATTTTTCTTTTGGTCACGTTCTCTAACTGCAAATAGTAAACTCATAGCTTCTGCAGCTGCTGTACTTTCATCTAGAAGGGATGCATTGGCAATTTCCATTCCTGTTAAATCCATTACCATAGTTTGGAAATTTAAAAGGGCTTCCAAACGTCCTTGAGCAATTTCTGCTTGATAAGGTGTGTAAGCGGTGTACCAACCTGGATTTTCAAGAATATTTCTTTGAATAACAGCTGGCATTATAGTTGGATGATATCCTAAACCAATATATGTTTTGTACGCTTTATTTTTTTTAGATAATTCATGAATATGAAGTAAATATTCATATTCAGTCATCGGTTCATCTAAATTTAAGCCATTTTTTAACCGAATATCATCTGGAATAGTTTCATAAATTAATTGATCTAAAGAATCTACCCCAATGGTTTTCAACATAAGTTTTTGGTCTTCTTCTCGAGGTCCAATATGACGCAAAGCAAAAGCGTTTGTATTCATTAAGCTGTAATTGATTATATATTTCGCAAAAATACATAATATAAAACGTGTTTTATTGCGTAAAATGGAAAGTTTTTAACCATTTGCAGCCGTTATTAACAGTTTGCTTAATTTTGCAAAATGAAGATTCTCAAACAACTTTTTAATTTTTATATAAATAGTAGTATTCACGTGGCTTTATCGGTGTTTTCATTAACATGGATAACACTATTGGAATATGATTTGCTATCTGATAAAACTATATTGTATTTTGTGTTTTTTGCTTCTGTTTCAGGTTATAATTTTGTGAAGTATTTTGGAATGGCAAAATTTCATCACAGAAGCTTAGCAAATTGGTTAAAAGCCATTCAGATTTTTTCATTTTTTTGTTTTATTATTACGTGTTATTATGCGTTTAAATTAAACTTAAATACATTAATTTATATTGCAGGTTTTGGACTTATTACTTTTTTTTATGCCATTCCTCTTTTGCCAAAACAAAAGATTTTTGACACTAATAGTCTCAGAAATGTGGAAGGCTTAAAAGTATATTTAATAGCATTTGTTTGGATGGGAGTAACTGTAATTCTTCCCCTTATAAATAATGATTATACGATAAGTACTGATGTTATATTTACAAGTGCCCAGCGATTTATTTTTATAATAGTTTTAATGCTTCCTTTTGAAATTAGAGATTTACAATATGATAGTTTGAAACTGGCTACAATTCCTCAGAAAATAGGGGTAAAGCAAACTAAAATTCTAGGTGTTTTATTAATGGTTTTATTTTTTTTAATGGAATTTTTTAAAGATGAAATTGATAATAATAAGCTAGTAGCGTTAGCTTTAACTACAATGTTAACAGGATTTTTTTTAATGGGTTCTGAAAAAGATCAGGGAAAATATTACAGCTCGTTTTGGGTAGAAGGCTTACCTATTTTTTGGCTTTTGATTCTTTTGGTACTTAGTTAATTGAAGTTTCTTTAATAGCTTTATCCAATTCTTTCTTCATCTTTTCTTTACATTTTTTATCTAAACACTCAATATGTGCTTTATTAATGGTCTTAGTAAGTTGCGTATTATTTTTAGAATATTTTCTGCAAACTTTACAATAAATTAAATGAATGTTTAGTTTTATTTTTTCCCATAATGAAGCATTCTTATATTGTGTTTTATCACATACATGATTTGCTTCATTACAAGGCATTATAATTTTAATTTTTTTGCTCATAATTAAAACCAATTTTCTTTTAAACATTCTGCCATGGCGGTTCGAGCTCTATGTATAATTACCCAAAGATTAGACGCTGTAATATTTAGTTCATTACAAATAACTTCAGTTTCATAGCCTTCAATGGTTTTCATTCTAAAAACTTCAGCTTGTTTTTCTGGTAATTTACTTAAACAATTAAATATAGCTTCACCAAGTTCGCTGTTTTGCATTGTGTCTTCGGCTGTTTTGTCAAAAGGGTCTGCCACACGTTCTTCTAACCAATCACCTTCAGTTTCGCTATCGTTGTTATAAGTTATTCGAACTTCTGCTTTTCCTTTATTTGAATTTATTTTTCGATAATGATCAATAATTTTTCGTTTTAAAATTGAAATTAGCCAAGTACGTTCACTGGCTTCTCCTTTAAAATTTTTCATTGATTTTAAACCAGCCAAAAAAGTGTCTTGCACCAAATCTTGCGCAATCTCTCTATCACTTACACGCGAAATGGTGTAATTGTAAAGGTAATCGGAATATAAATCGATCCACTTATTTGGATTAATTTGATGATTTGACATTATCGCAAAAATTGTTTAATTTCAAAAATAAGGTAAAAAAACGGATATTCTAATTGTTTATCAATCCAGCACGTTTTAATAATGCTTCAGGTTTTGGTTCTTGTCCTCTAAAGCGTTTGTAAAGTATCATCGGGTCTTCAGTACCACCTTGAGATAACACATTGTTTTTAAATTTATTGGCAACTTCTTTGTTAAAAATACCTGTTTCTTTAAAATATTCAAAAGCATCGGCATCTAAAACTTCAGCCCATTTATAACTGTAATACCCCGATGAATAACCACCTTGAAAAATATGTGAAAACGAGGTGCTCATACAATTTTCAGCAACTTCTGGATATAATGATGTGTTTTTAAAAGCTTCAACTTCATGTGATTTTACATTGCTTATTTTTGTTGGGTTTTGACCATGCCAACTCATATCTAATAAGCCAAAACTTATTTGACGTAAGGTTTGCATCCCTTGATGAAATGTTGCAGATTCTTTTATTTTTTCAACCAAATCCATTGGGATAACTTCACCAGTTTCATAATGCTTTGCAAAAAGTTCTAAAGCTTCTTTTTCATAACACCAGTTTTCTCATAACCTGACTTGGTAATTCTACAAAATCCCAAAACACGCTGGTGCCAGATAAACTTGGGTAGGTAGTGTTGGCAAGCATACCATGTAAGGCATGACCAAATTCATGAAATAAAGTAGTTACTTCATTAAAAGTTAACAGCGAAGGTTTGCTTTTTGTTGGTTTTGTAAAATTACAAACTATGGAAATATGTGGTCTGTCATTCTCGCCATTTTTAATATATTGTGGTTTGTATGAAGTCATCCAAGCACCATTTCGTTTTCCTGCTCTTGGAAAGAAATCGGCATAAAAAATAGAAACTAAATCACCTTTATTATCTGTTACTTTATAAGTTAAAACATCTTCATGATATTTATCAATATCTTTAATTTCTTCAAAATTTAAATCGAATAATTTATTGGCAACTATAAAGGCACCATCAATAACATTTTCTAGTTTGAAATAAGGTTTTAATAATTCGTCATCCAAATTAAATAGTTTTTGTTTTAATTTTTCGGAATAATATGAGCCATCCCATTTTTCAAGTTGGTCTATACCATCTAATTCTTTAGCAAAATTTTGAAGATTTTTAAATTCTCTTTCTGCAGCAGGTTTTGCTTTTTCAAGTAATTCATTTAAAAAATTTTCAACTTTTTCAGGTGTTTTTGCCATTCGTTCTTCTAAAACAAAATGTGCATGGGTTTTATAACCTAATAAATTGGCACGTTCAAAACGTAGTTTTGCTATTTTTAAAACATTATCTTGATTATCTAATGCATCATTATGAAACCCTTTACTTCCCGCTGCAAACGCTAGTTTTTTACGAAGTTCTCTATTATCGGCATAAGTAACAAACGGAATATAACTTGGATAATCTAAAGTAAATAACCAGCCTTCTTTTTCTTTGCTTTCTGCTAATTGTTTTGCTGCTTCAATAGTACCTTCGGGTAATCCAGAAAGTTCTTTTTCATCAGTGATTAGCATTTCGAATTTATTAGTTTCTGCTAATACATTTTCTCCAAACTTTAATTTTAACTTGCTTAATTCTTTATCAATTTCTCGAAGTTTTTCTTTTTTATCATTTGCTAAATTAGCACCATTTCTTGAAAAACTCTTGTATTTTTTATCAAGTAGAGTTTGTTGTTCGGTGGTTAAATTTAAACTGTCTTTAGCATCATAAACCGATTTTACACGTTTGAAAAGCGCTTCGTTTAAAGTAATGTCGTTGCTGAATTCTGATAATAAAGGAGATACTTCTTGAGCAATTTTTTGAATAGTATCATTAGTTTCGGCGGAATTCAAATTAAAAAAGATACTTGAAATTCTATCTAATTGTTCACCCGAAAACTCTAAAGCTTCAATAGTGTTTTTAAAAGTTGGGGCTTCTGTATTGTTAACAATGGCATCAATTTCAGCTTTGGCATCTTTTATTGTTTGCTTAAACGCAGGAAGAAAATCGTCGTTTTTAATTTTAGAAAAAGGAGCTGAATTATAGGGGGTCTTAAATGGTTTTAGTAGAATGTTTAGTGTCATTTTATCAGATAATATTAAAAAATAATATTTACTATGCATACATAATAAATTTTTATTACATTTGCTTCGAAAATTTAAAGAGTGACTAACTCAAAAAATTATTCTTAATAGCTAAAAAACCTCGGGTTCCCCTCGAGGTTTTTTTATTTTAAATCTTTAGCCGATTCGTAAACTTTCTGTTTTAAGGCTTCTTTATAGTCAATTATTTTATTTAAAACGACAGGATTGTTTGAGCCTATAATTTGAGCTGCTAAAATACCTGCATTTTTTGCACCGTTTAATGCTACCGTTGCAACAGGAACACCTCCTGGCATTTGTAGAATAGATAAAACTAGAATCCCAACCATCTATAGAATTACTGCTTTTTACCGGGACTCCAATAACTGGCAATGGTGATAAGGATGCAATCATTCCTGGTAAATGGGCAGCACCACCAGCACCTGCGATAATAACAGCAAATCCTCTGGTATGAGCATGTTTACCATAATCGAATAATTTTTCAGGAGTTCTGTGAGCCGACACAATATCAACTTCAACTTCAATATTAAAATCTTTTAAAATATCAATAGCGTCTTGCATAACTGGCAAATCGCTTTTGCTTCCCATGATAACTCCTACTTTATTCATAATTATTCACTTATAACTTTAATAGTTTTTTTTACTTCTTCGGCTATTCTTCTTGCTTCATTTAAATCTTCATTCACAATAGTTACGTGTCCCATTTTGCGAAATGGTCTTGTTTGTTTTTTTCCGTAAATATGAGGTGTAACACCATCTAGATTCATAATCGATTCAATATTTTCATAAACTACATTGCCACTAAAACCTTCGGCACCCACTAAATTAACCATTACACCTCCAACTTTACTGTCTGTTCTTCCTAAAGGTAAATTTAAAATAGCTCGCAAATGTTGTTCAAATTGTGATGTGTAGCTTGCTTCAATAGTTTGATGGCCAGAATTATGAGGTCTAGGAGCTACTTCGTTTATTAGAATCTCGTCGTTTTGTGTTTGAAACATTTCAACTGCTAAAAGACCAACATGATTAAAAGCTTTTGAAGTATTTAATGCTACTTCTACTGCTTTTTTCGCAACTGTATCTGGAATTCTTGCTGGACAAATAACATACTCTACTTGGTTCGCTTCAGGGTGAAATTCCATTTCTACAACAGGAAATGTTTTTGTTTCACCAGATGCATTTCTGGCAACAATAACGGCTAATTCGTTTTTAAATGGAACAAGCGTTTCAGCTATACATTCACCTTTTGGTAAATCTTCTAAATCTGAAAGTTTTCTAACTACTTTCACACCATTTCCATCATAACCAAATTGTGCTGCTTTCCAAACAAATGGAAATTCTAAACCACCATTATTAATAGCATCTTCAATTTCTGAAAGATATGCAAAGCGTGAAAATGGTGCTGTTGGTAATTTATGATCTACATAAAACAATTTCTGTGTTGCTTTATTTTGTATGGTTCTTAAAGTTTTTGACGATGGATAAACTTTTTTGCCTTCTTTTTCAAGTGCTTCTAAGGCATCAACATTAACGTTTTCAATTTCAATAGTTAGGACGTCAACTTGTTTTCCGAAATTATAAACCGCTTCAAAATCCATTAAATCACCTAAATGAAATTCGTTACTGGCAATTTTACAAGGGGCTTCGTTACTGGCATCTAAAACACAGGTGTAAATATCAAATTTTCTGGTGTCATTAAGTAACATTTTACCTAATTGTCCACCACCAAGAATGCCGAGTTTAAAATTTGAAGAAAAGTAATTCATCTGTTTATTTCTATTGTTTTTAAATGGACACATGTGTTCGCCATAAAATTATTTCAATATGAAATAAAATTATTATCGTGGCTCAGTTCGTGTGCATTTTAATGCTAAAACCGATTAATGATATGCAAAAATACACTTAAATATCAATTTGCACCCAAATCGTAATTCAAAAAATCGTTATTACTTAATCTATTGATTATCTTTGCAGCTTCCAAAAAAGACGAACAGTGATAAAGCTACACGACAAATATTTTAAACCATTTATTTCTGCAAAAGAAATAGATGATAGCTATGCAGCGTTTGGCGAATGAAATTGCAAACGATATTGGCGACGAAATCCCTGTTTTTATAGGTATTTTAAATGGCTCTTTTATGGTGGTAAGCGACTTTGTAAAAAAGTATCCGAAACCATGTGAAGTGACGTTTATTAAATTAGCTTCTTACGAAGGTGTTAAATCTACCGAAGATATTCAACGTTTAATAGGGCTGACTCAAGATTTAACAGGACGTACCGTTGTTATTTTGGAAGATATTATAGATACTGGAAATACACTGGCTGAGGTTCATCGAATTTTTAGAAATGAAAACGTAAAATCATTAAAAATAGCCACCTTATTTTACAAACCAGAAGCTTATAAAAAAGATTATAAATTACATTATATTGGTATAGAAATCCCAAACAAATTTATAGTGGGTTACGGCTTAGACTACAATGGGTTAGGAAGAAATATACCAGAAGTCTATCAAATAAAAGAAACACAATTCATGACAAATTTAGTACTATTTGGACCTCCGGGAGCAGGAAAAGGAACGCAAGCAGAATTTTTAAAAGCGAAGTATAATTTGGTTCATATCTCAACAGGCGATGTTTTTAGATTTAATATTAAAAACGAAACGGCTTTAGGTATGTTGGCTAAATCGTACATGGATAAAGGCGAATTGGTTCCAGATCAAGTAACTATTGATATGTTAAATGCTGAAGTTGAAAAAAATGCAACAGCTAATGGTTTTATTTTTGATGGTTTTCCACGTACTAATGCACAAGCGGAAGCATTAGATAAATTACTGGAAAGTAAAGATTCTTCAATTAACGCCATGGTTGCTTTAGAAGTTGATGATGAAATTTTGGTAAAACGTCTTATTAGGTAGAGGGAAAACAAGTGGTCGTGCAGATGATGCAGACGAATCCATCATACGTAACAGAATTAAAGAATATTACAATAAAACTGCTATTCTTAAAAATTACTATTCAGCTCAAAATAAATATTTTGGAGTTGATGGTGTAGGTAGTATTGAAGAAATTACTGTGCGATTAGGTGCTGTTATAGATAAATTATAGACTGTCATTCCTGCGGAGGCAGGAATCCTATCCAAATTTAATTTCAATTAAAAGATTTCCGCGAAAGCGGAAATGATAAAAAAGATGACCGAAGATTTGAAATTAAAAGGAGGACAGCTAGTAGCTGTCAGGTATTTTTAAATTTAAGTCACCGAATTAAGATGTTAGAACTATGACTGAGGGCAACTTCGTAGATTACGTAAAAATGTTTGTTAGCTCTGGTAACGGAGGTAAAGGATCTTCGCATTTACATCGCGAAAAATTTATTGAAAAAGGAGGACCCGATGGAGGCGATGGTGGTCGTGGAGGACACGTAATACTTCGAGGTAACTCAAACCTTTGGACTTTACTTCATTTAAAATTTAAAAAACATATTCGTGCAGGTCATGGCGAGAGTGGTAGTAAAAGTAGAAGCTTTGGTGCCGATGGCGTAGATGAGTATGTAGATGTGCCTTTAGGAACTGTTGTTAGAGATACAGAAACCAATGATATTCTTTTTGAAATTACCGATGAAGGGGAAGAAAGAATTATTGCCGAAGGTGGAAAAGGCGGATTAGGTAACTGGCATTTTAGAACACCAACCAACCAAACACCACGTTACTCACAACCAGGAATTCCGTTAGAAGAAAAACATATTACTTTAGAGTTAAAAGTACTTGCCGATGTTGGTTTGGTAGGCTTTCCAAATGCTGGAAAATCAACCCTTTTATCTGTGGTTACTTCCGCAAAACCAAAAATTGCCGATTACGAGTTTACAACGCTTAAACCTAATTTAGGGATTGTTAAATATCGAGAATTCCAAACATTTGTAATGGCCGATATTCCTGGAATTATTGAAGGTGCTGCCGAAGGACGCGGACTCGGGCATTACTTTTTACGACATATTGAGCGAAATTCTATTCTATTGTTTTTAATTCCTGCCGATGCGCCGGATATAAAGAAACAATACGATATTTTGTTAGATGAACTGCGTCGTTACAACCCAGAGATGCTCGATAAAGACCGACTTATTGCCATATCGAAATGCGATATGCTGGATAACGAACTAAAAGCAGAACTAAAAGAGCAATTAGATGGCGAGTTGCCAATTCCATATTTATTTATTTCTGCGGTGGCACAACAAGGTTTAACCGAATTAAAGGATGTCTTGTGGAAAATGTTGAATACTTAGGGCGTTACCACACCCTTCGACTCCGCTCAGGGCAGGCGGTAAGGCTTTGCGTTAAACCTGCCAGCCAGTTAGTCTTTTTAAAAACGTCATTGCGAGGAGTGAGCGACGTGGCAATCTGTTAATCGTTAATTCAGACATCAATATCGATTATCATATTTTAAAACGGATATCACTGCAATCCCTTACTTACGGCAGACAGGCCTAACGCAAATCCGAACAAGAATCATATTTATTGGAATAATTTTTGATTAACTTTATAATAAAATTTAAAAGTTATGAGAGTATTTACATTCTTATTTTTAGCAATTCTAGTGGTTTCGTGTGCTCCAATACAAGTTAACTACGATTTCGAAAAAGGCACCGACTTCAACAAATACAAAACATATAGCTATTATGGCGATATGAAAACAGGCTTAAGCGAGCTCGATACCAAACGTTTTTTAGATGCATTCGATGCGAAAATGGCTGCTAAAGGATTTACATTTTCCGAAACTCCCGATTTTTTAGTTGATATAAAAAGTAGCGAATATCAGCAAGTGCAGCGTAATAATGTAGGTGTTGGTTTAGGCGGCGGCGGTCGAAATATGGGAGGTGGCATTACTATTGGATTACCTCTGGGTCAATCAAACATTAATCGTCAAATTACTATCGATTTTGTGGATGAAAATGGTAAAGGGTTATTTTGGCAAGCAGTGAGCGAATCGAGTTTTAATCCAAATGCATCACCTGAAAAACGAGAACAACTTTTTAATGCGGTTGCCGAAAAAGTTTTAATGCAGTATCCTCCAAAGCGATAAAATTAATTCTTAACTAATTTTTTACTTACTATTAACGTATTTCCAGAGTAGAAATTAGTCAGGTAAATTCCTGTGCTTAAATGGCTAATATCAACTTCGTTTGTTTGATAATTAGTAAGCAAAATAGTTTTTATCTTTTTCCCATCCAATCTTATAATCTCAACTTTTAGACGAGCATCGAGGTCTGATTCAATTTTGAAATTCACAATAGATTTTGAAGGATTTGGATACATATTAATGGTGACATTTGAAATTTCAGATTTTATATCAGTAACTGATAATCCGGAATAATCTATAGTCCAAGTAACTGTATATACATGGAAAGTGTCATGATTATCAACATTAAGCATTGATGTAGGATCATTAACCGAAACACTTAGTGTATTTATTCCAGCAACTAAATTAGATTCTGTAACGCTTACATCATCTACATTGCTTGCGAAACTAGTCGCATTTAAAGTCCAGTTACTTAATAATGTATTCGGATTAGGTTTTATTAACTCCAAATGAAAATCTATTGGAAATGTAGGACTGGTTATTGAACTCGTAACGGGCGTATAAGAATCAACTGGCGATACTAGGCTATGAATTTTTTCAATGATCCCTTCTTTACAAACAGAACAAAACGGTTTATTTAGTAATTCCATTTTGCAATTTTGATGACGAGGTTTATACCATGAGGCTGCAACACCAGATGTTCCATGGGGGTAAATGTCGATACCGTTGATGCCAATCCAATTTTTCCATTTTATTAAATTAGGGTTGGTTTCTTGCGTCATATTAATAGCTTCTCCAACATATATATCGCCGCCATAATATTCATCTTTTAAATTAAATAGTGAATGGCCAAGTTCGTGTATAGCTATTTCAATGCCGTCTAATCCAGCAGAAGCTATAGGGAATTCCCCTCCTGTTCCGCCATAATACGGTGTATTGACCAAAATTAGAGCTTGGTCGTACGATGGGAAATTATCAACTAAAACTGAACGTATTTTTGCTTCTGCAATGGCAGCATCCGCATAATCAATTCCATAAAACAAATATCTATGATAGCCAAACGCATCAAAAGTGGCATTAAAATAAGTGTCAACAGTAATTATTGGTATTGGAAAATTTGTTTCATCTGTGGTTACACCTGTTTTAGGATGGTCTGCACCACTTTCATTTGAGGGTACGTTTATAATATGAACATTAAAATAATTAGCATATTCTATAAAAGGCGACTGGTTAAACATGGCATTCACAAAGTTGGTGGCATCCGTTTTAAATTTTGCTAATTCGGTAGTTTGATAGCCTTCGCTTAATATAACCACGTTGATTCTTTTCGCATCACCTTCATAATTCTTAATGGTTTCTTTATCAAAAACCTGTGCTGAAGTAAATTGAAAGCTAATCAATAATAATATGAATAGAATGTATTTCATTTTCAATCCAACTTTGTTATTATTAAAGTGTTGCTGTTTTGCAACGAATCAGTTATTTCTTTAACTGCAATTAAATTGGTTTGACTATGCAATTGCAATCTTAAAGAAAACGGTGTTTTGTTTAATTCTATTTTTTTATTTTCAAAGATAAGGGAATCGTTCACAAATTCTAAATGCTTAATTAAGGGATTTTTTAAAATGACCGATGTTAATTCTATAGAATCTTTGTTTAATTGAAGACATTTTAAATCGCCCTTATTACCAACTTTTAGATACTTACTATCGTTGCTTTTCAACTTGCCGTCGGTTATTATTTTATTGATGAATTGAATGTGTTTTTTGTTATTTTCATCTTTCAAAATACTGTAATTTAAGAAAATAAGTTTTGGTTCTGCTTCTACATTTTTAGTATTTGTTGAAGTAATTTGTTTTGATGCACAAGAAATAATCAACAATGCAGCGAGTGATGTTAAACCAAAATCTTTGATATTTTTATATATTTTGTATTTCAATTTAAACTTTTATTTCTGCAAATTTATGAATAAAAAAAGAGGCTTTCACAGCCTCATTATATTTGAATAATTATCCAGCGAGCAAATCTTTATATTTGTCACCGTAAATATAAAGCATTACAATATTTAGTAAAAATACAACTATGCCTGGAACTATGCCTTCTGGATTTAAAGTGACGTGAAAGAGAATAATATTTACCGATACACTCATTAAAATGATAGCCATTAGGGCTCCATATTTATTAAAAATAAAAGATAAACCAGCCGCTACTTCTACAGCGCCAACTAGATATAAAGTCTTTGTACTCATCAAGGCCATCATATAATTCATAACTGCTTCAGGCAAAGCTTCGGGAGCTGGCATAAAATTTAAAAATTTGTTAGCTCCAAAAATGGCAATTAATACACCGAAAATAATGCGAATAATAGTTAATGCTTTTTTCATAATTTATAATGTGTTTTAGTTAGCGAAATGAAAGAAAATAAATTTATCATTACATAAGTCGTTACTAATTTACTTAACTAACAAACGTACTCCCTCGCTATGACTGCTAAATTCTGGAGCATACATACTTTGTATAGTTGTAATGCCATTACTCATATTACCAGCATTATTAACTCGTAAATCATATTCAAACACAAAAACACCTTTAGGTAAATAATCGAAAAAGAAGTTTGTTGATGCATCTTTGGTGCTTTCATAATACCCCAAGCCGTCTTGCCATTTGTATTGTGAAATTACATTTATTGGTTCTAATCCTGATGCACGCATATCTTTCATGTGGATGAATTCCATAGGTCTATCACTACGTAATTCAATACGAACCCGAACTAAATCACCAACTTTTAAATGAGTTTCATCAGTGATTTCAGAAATTTGTTCACCAGTATCGGTATTTGTTTTAAGGAATAGTTTTTTCTTTAATTTAAGAGGTGTTTCTGCAGATGTTATTTTGTCTAAATCTTCAAAATACTGCCAGTATAAACCGCCCCAAGCAATACCATCTACCTTTTTTGGTAAGTGTTACGGTTCCCATTTCTGGTTTAATTTCTGATGTATTCCACGAGGTTTTATAATACCCTGTTCCAGCTTCCACTTTTACGTTTTCTAATTTCGATGGTTCGATTTTTTGATTGCCAATAACTACATCAACAGCATCGGTTACAGATAACCAATCACTGCCTTGAAGCAATAATGCGTAAACAGCTTCGGTGGTGGCTTTAGTGGTTTTCCATTGATTGGTTTGCTTGTTTTTAAGTAACCAGATTTTTAAATTATCAATAGTTTTGGTATCGTTTTCAATTTCAGAAAACGCTTCAATAAGTAATGCCTGCGTTTCAATGGGGGCTTGATACCAATACCACGAATTGGTGTTTGCTTTCCAGTACATACCTAACTCATCGGATGTTATACTATTTTCTTTTAACGATTTTAAAATTTTAGATGAAGTGACTTTATCATTCATTCTGTGAACTACTAAAGCCATTAATCCTTTGGAATATAATGAACGACTCAACCAATATTTTTGAATTTGTGTTTTGTAATATTTAGTAATTTCTTCAACTTCTTTAGATTTTTTAATCTCTGGATAAAAGCTTCGCATGTATAAATAATGCAGTTGCGTATAACTTAAATGGTCTTTACTTAAATCGACTTTTGCATCGTATTTTCTAATGTCTTTATATTCCTGAACAAATTCGGCATCTAAATAATTGATGGCATTTTCAATCATTTTTGATTCATCATTTGTTTCAACTTTTAGCTGTTTTAAATGGCCAAAACCAGTAATAATGTGTTGGGTAATGTATCTGTTTTCACGTCCGCCGTTAAACCACGCCCACGCACCATTGCTCAATTGATTGTTTTCAAGTTTACGTTTTGCCGATTGCAATTCGTTGTTCATTTTGTTTAAATCGAATAACAAAGCAATGCGTTTTTTCTGTTCGGTTTCACTTTGTGCATCACGTAACCAAGGTGTTTCTTGAATTAGAATAGATTTCAATTCTTCATTCTTTTCCAGATTAGAAATTAAAGCATCAGAGTTCTTCCACTGATTAAAAACTTCCTGAATTCTTGGATTTGAATTGGCAATATGTCTAGCCAGGGCATTCGCATAATAACGACTAAATGTTTGCTCATTACACTCATACGGATATTCCATTAAGTAGGGTAGTGCCTGTACAGCATACCACGCTGGATTGGAAGTCATTTCCAAAGTCAGTTTATGGTTTTTAAGCGTGGTTGAGGTATTGGTTTTTAACTTATCTAAAGTAAATGTTCTGGTTTCGTTGCTGCGAATCCACATGGGTAAGGTTTCGGTAACTAACATACGATTACTTAAAACAGGTAATGCATTTTGTTCACCATCGCTAAAAGTACCAGATTTCGCTATGATTTTATATTGAACAGCATCCACATCATCAGGAATTGTTAAGCTCCAAGATACTTGAGTATTTCCTTTTGCATCAACCGTAAAGGTTTCGACTGCGTTCTGACCGGATCAAGTTCTTATTGAGATATCTTTTCCAGAAATAGCATCGGTTAATATTAAAACGGATTGCCCTGAAAGTTGTTTGTCTGTTAGATTTGCAATTTTTGTACTAATAGTTATTTGGTCACCTTGACGTAAAAAACGAGGTGCATTTGGGATGACCATCAATTCTTTTTGAGTTACTGTAGTTAAAGTTTTAGTAGTACTTTCTAAAGTTTTGGTATGTGCCAATAATTGTAATTTCCATTGGGTTAAAGCTTCAGGTGTTGTGAAACTAAAACTAACATTTCCTTCTTTATCTGTTTGTAACTGTGGAAAGAAAAAGGCAGTTTCTTGAAGATTTTTACGAATTTGTACGTTGTCAAAGTTTGGTTTTTCTTCAACTTTTAATGGTATTGGTGGCGCATTTAAATTTTCTTTTTGCATTTCACCATAGCCAACAACTACTACTTCATCTAAACTAGCATTTTCACTAACTTTTGAGAAAGCAATTGTTTCCATGTCTTCTTCGATTGCAATTCCAGCGACTTGTCCTCTTAAAGCTTTTGAAATACTTGCTACACCTCTAATTCTTATGGAATTATTATATCCAAAATAAAACCCAAACCAATTTAACTGGTCGTATTGCTGTTGTGAATAATTACTGTTTGTTCGATCATTATAAACTCTAAAATTTTGTGTGCCAAAACTAGCGTTTGCATTACTGCGATTATAAGAATAATAAGTTGGCTTGTTAATGGGATTAAAACTCCAGGTATGTGGTTTAAATTGGTCTAAAGAGGCATCGTACATACTTGCTAATAATTCGGCAGATACTTTATCGCCTTGCGGACCTTTAATTTTAAAACTCCAGGTTTCGTCGGTTCCAGGTTGTAATTTATCACGGAATGTAGTGGTTTCAATATCTAAATCCGTTTTAGGATAGGGAACCGAAATGATTTCTGTACCCGATTGAAAACTATTATATGCAGCAAAACTATAATGTATGGCAAAACCACCAATATCATTATTAGTAATAGGAATACTAATAGATTTCTTATTATTATTTAATTGAAAAATCTCTGTTTTTACAGTCTTTTGGTCTTTTTCAATAGTGATGGTAACACTCAAATTTTCGGCTGCAGAAGCTAATGTTATAATCGCGGTTTCATCCAACTTTATAAGACTGGTTTATTCGTGGTGATACTGAATAATTGATTATCGGCTAAGGTTTTATCGTCATCACTATATAAGGTGGTTTTAATTTCATCTTTCACCAATTGCCCAAATTTATCTTTACTTTCTAAAGTGATAATGTACTGACCAGATTCCCATTTTTTAATATTGCCTAAAGCAAGTTCTTTAGATTTTTTAGTATCAAATGTTTTATCAAAAACCAAAGCGCCTTTTTCCCAATTGCCAGCGTTGTGTTCATTGGTATAAGCATCATGAGGAAATAAATTTTTAAAAGCTTCTTCAGAAAAATCCTGATAATCTGGAGCTGCCCAAGGTCTTGTTCTTAAAACAGTATTTGGTGCTTTTAATTTGTAAATTTTTATCAGTACCTGTTGCAGGAACAAATTCACCATTTAGGTTTTTGGTGTCAATAGAAATTTTATGTTCTTTATTTGTTTTATCTAGTTTATCGCCTAAACTCATGTTAGCTACTAAGGCATGATAGCCCACATTTACAACGGTAGTTGCACTTCGGGTTTCGCCATTTAAATCTGTAACATCGGCCGTTATTTCATAGTTAAAAATGGGTAAACTGCTTTTGTCCACACTTTGGTCTGGAATTGCTTTAAAAGTGATTTCAAATTCACCTTTATCATTGGTTATGCTTTCACCATGTGTAATTTCTTGTGGTTCGCTGTTAAACCATGGGCGATACCAAAAATACCAACGCGGATATTCCACTTTTCTATGAACGCGATACACCACTTTGGCATCGGTAATATTACTGCCAGCATAGGCTAGAGCTGTTCCTTTAATAGTTACAGAATCATTGACTTTATAAGTTTCGGTAATTGGATTGAATTTTGTTTCAAATTTTGGACGCTTATATTCTTCAACTGAAAAGTAAGTTGAAGTTTCTATATCCACATTACCAGCTTCAGCATCAAATTCAATATAATATTCACCATTTAATCCATTATTAGGTAAAATAAATTCACCCGAAACCGAACCAAAATCATTGGTTTTAAATTTGAGTTCTTTTAATTCTTCACCATTTACATTATATAATGTGGCATAAACGAGTTCATTTGATATAACTTCCGATTTTCCATTTTTAGTTTTCATGGCAATCGCTTTAAAATAAACGGTTTGTCCAGGGCGGTAAATGCTTCGGTCTGTAAATAAAAAGGCTTTATATTCTGTTTCTGCTTTCTCTCTTTTGCGCCAGCTGTTCACATAGTAATCCCCAAAATAAGCGGTGTCATTGCCGTATTTAACTTTTACAGACATGTTTCTGTAGCGGTCTGTAGTTTTTTCAATTTTAATTTCACCTAAATTATTGGTAGAGAAATTTTCATTTTGAATGCTTCGATTGTTATTTTCATAATAACTTAATTCAACCAATGCATTACTTATTGGTTTCCCATGATTTCTATCTATAATTTGAAGTGTTTTATAATTTTCACTTTCAGTCTCAACTAATGCCAAATTAGTAACTTGAATATTGCTAAACGCAAAAGTTTCTTCATCGTTTTTAAGCGATGCCACAATTAAATATCTACCATTGTTTAGTTTTGGAACTAATATTTCAGTGCTATGGGTTTGGTAATCGTTTTCGTTGCGTAATTTACTTTCCCAAGTTTTTGAAACATCCAATTTTTTTATAAAAGCTAATTGCTCATCTTTTCTATAGATTTTATTGAATTTTTCTAACTGGTTTCGAGTCAGTTCATAGATTTTAAATTGAAGCTGTTCAATATTTTTGTAGCTTACTAATAAACGACTGTGTTGTTGAATTGGTAAATAACTTTCAGTGGTAATTTGTAGCGTTTGTTGTTCAATTTGTTGTTTTAAAATAGCGCATTTTTCGGCAGCCGTACTTTTTGGAAATTGTTGAATTACCGAGTTGCAAATTTCTAATGCTTCTTTTGCTTTCCAACGGTTTTCTTCATTGGTTTTTGCTTGATATTGATTGCTTTGTTGGTAGTAAATAGAGGCAATTTCAAAATTGTATAAACCAGAAACTTCATGTGTTTTTAGTTTTTCACTTTCTAATTTTAAGGCATTCAATAATAATAGTTTCTTTATCACTAAAAGTAGCATGTTGATTCACAAATTTTAAACGTTCAATATTCACATCGGCTAACGCAAAAGGTGTTTTGTCTTTTAAATGAAACTGAATTAAATCCTGATAAATCTTTAAAGCATTTAATTGTAAAGAAGTGGTATCTTTTGAAGTAATCGTAAAGATTGGAAAACGTGTCGGCATCACCTAAAAAATCAGGATTATCAATTTCAAATTTATAAGCAGGTTTGGTAATATTAGTTTCATTTGTTTTATAAAAATCTAAAGCATTATGATTTAAAAAATCAAATAACGTCGGACGATAAATTTTGGAATCTTTTTGAAGATTTAAGATGTCATCATAGTTGCTTAAAGGTTCTAATTGAAGCATTAATCCATTTTGTAGCGAATTTTGGTAATGGGTATGTATTTCATCAAAAAGGGTTTGTAAATCCCAGGTTCTAAAATCGGTAGAATCTACTTTTTCAGAAGTTTTTGTTCTGTTATAAAATTGCCATCTGTTTTGACTAAAATATTGCCAATACAGGTTAGCTAAAATGCTTTCGAAAACATTTTTTGTTGGAAACGTACTTTGCTCGATTTGTGTATTAAAGTCATCAATTATTTTTAATTGGGCATCTTCTTCTAAAACCAAAGCAAACTTGCTTTTAAATAACATGGTTTTTATAAGTTGAGGCGCATTTTTATCTTTTTTTGCGAGCAAAGAAATTTGCTCAACAACCTTTAAAGCAGATTTTGGTAAACCTTTGGTTTCATGTTGTACGACTGTTTCCCAAAGCGAATTATAATCAGAATTTTGTCCGTTGCTAAAATTAGAAAGCAAAAGAATTGTTAAAAAAAACACTGTTTGTCTCATTTTATTAAATTTGTCACTAATTTACTTTCAAAAGCTATTCCAAAAAACAATAAATGAGTGAATAGTTTCGTTGGTTGAGTGAAGTTACCCAAATTTAGTTAAAAAGGCATATTTATAATTGCTAACAAATAATGTTATGAGAAAATTTATTTACCTACTATTTTTTCCATTAGTATCATTTAGTCAAACACACTTGGACAGTATTGATTATTTTATAAAACATAAGCAGTTTGATAAAGCAGAAATACAATTAACCACCTATTTAAAAAAATATCCTAAAGATTTAAAAGCTATCGAGTTAATCGGTGATACTTATGGGCATCAAAAAAAATGGGATGAGGCTATTGAAAATTATAAAACACTCGTCGATAAAAATCAAAAAAGTGCCGAGTATCATTATAAATATGGTGGCGCCATGGGTATGAAAGCATTAGAGTCTAGTAAACTTACTGCTTTAGGCGATGATTGGAGATATAGAAGACTCATTTAAAAAAGCGGCAGAATTAGATCCTAATCACATCAATGTACGTTGGGCTTTGGTAGAATATTACATGAAATTACCAGCTATTTTTGGTGGAAGCAAAAATATGGCACTCAAGTACGCCTATCAACTGGAACAGCTTTCAAAAGTAGACGGGTATTTGGCAAAAGGCTATATTTTTGAATATGATGAAGAACCAGAGCTTGGCTGAAAAATATTATAAACTAGCAATAAAAGAAGGAGGTTCTTTGTGGTGTTACGATAAGCTTACTACGTTTTATGAAAAGCAGAAGCAACCCGAAAAAGCCCTGGCTAATTTAGAGATAGCTAAAGAAAAATATAAACGCAATGCCTTAGATTATGAAATGGGTAAATTAGCGGCCGAATATAATATCGAATTGCAAAAAGGCGTACAATGTTTGCAAACCTATCTTAAAAATTATTCACCCGAAGACCGTGTTCCAAAAGCTTGGGCTCACTACAGATTGTCGCAAATTTATGCCCATAAAAAGAATAAAATTGCTGCTTTAAAATATATCGATTTAGCACTTGCTGAATCGCCAAAAACAAATCGTTTAAAGACGAAAAGCTTAAGATATTAAAGCTTTAAAATTTGGGCGTTACCCTAAAGGTCGCGCTTTCCACTATATCTTTTTTGCTTTTAATGGCAAAAAAGGATGCCGCTTCAATCGCTAACGCAAACCAGTTTGCAATTTGAAGTTTCAGTTAGTAATGTCATTCACTTTTCAATATGTCACTTTCAAAATTTAAGCTTAAAAATTCAGATATAAATTCTGCATGAATTCTATACAAAAAAAGTATATTTGATGCATTCAAAATAACTCCATGAACGTACATTTTATAGCTATTGGTGGCTCTGCAATGCATAATTTAGCCCTAGCATTACACAATAAAGGATATCAAGTAACAGGAAGTGACGACGAAATTTTCGAACCTTCAAAATCTAGATTACAAGCAAAAGGAATATTGCCAGAAACCTATGGTTGGTTTCCAGAAAAAATCAATGCCAATATCGATGCTGTTGTTTTAGGTATGCACGCCAAAGCCGATAACCCCGAGTTATTAAAAGCACAGGAATTAAAGCTTAAAAATTTATAGTTACCCAGAGTTTTTATACGAACAGTCAAAACACAAAACACGAGTAGTTATTGGTGGAAGTCATGGAAAAACAACCATTACTTCTATGATTTTACATGTTATGCATTATCACAATCGCGATGTCGATTATATGGTTGGTGCGCAATTAGAAGGTTTTGATGTGATGGTAAAACTTACCGAAACCAACGATTTTATAGTACTTGAAGGCGACGAATATTTAAGTTCTCCTATTGATAGACGTCCAAAATTTCATTTATACAAACCCAATATTGCTTTGTTAAGTGGTATCGCCTGGGATCATATAAATGTGTTTCCAACTTATGATAATTACGTTGAGCAGTTCCGCATTTTTGTTGATTGTATCGTAAGTGGTGGTAGTATTACTTATAATGAAGAAGATCCAGAAGTAAAACGTGTGGTTGAAGCTTCAGTAAATACCATTCGCAAGTTACCATACCAAACACCAGAATACACGGTTGAAAACGGACAAACACTTTTAGAAACTCCCGAAGGGCCATTACCAATTGAAGTTTTTGGAAAACATAATTTAAACAATTTAGCAGGTGCAAAATGGATTTGTCAGCACATGGGTATTGATGAAGACGATTTTTACGAAGCCATTGCTACATTTAAAGGTGCCAGCAAACGACTTGAAAAAATTGCAGAAAGCAAAACGAGTGTAGCTTATAAAGATTTTGCACATTCACCAAGTAAAGTGGAAGCCACTACCAACGCGGTAAAAGAACAATATGGTAATAGAACTGTTGTAGCTTGTTTAGAATTACATACTTATAGTAGTTTAAATGCTGAATTTTTAAAAGAATACAAAGGAGCATTAGATGCTGCCGATGTAGCGGTGGTGTTTTACTCACCACATGCCGTAGAAATTAAAAAACTTAAAGAAGTTACTCACGAGCAAATTGCGACTGCTTTTGAGCGAGACGATTTAATTATTTACACCAACCCAGACGATTTTAAAAATTTCCTGTTCTCTCAAAACTTTGATAATAAAGCATTGTTGCTTATGAGTTCTGGTAATTATGGCGGACTTAATTTTGATGAGGTTAAAGGGTTAATTGTAAATTAAATTTACTTATTTCACAATCCTAAACCTTTTAAAAACACCCACATTTTTTCACTCAGCAATAATTTTTCTTCCGAAGTAAACTTCCCATGTTTTCCTCCAGGTATGGTTAAAAATTCGGTTTTAACATCGAATTCTTTTAATTTATTATAAAGCGCTTCCGATTGGGAATATGGTACTGTTGGGTCCTCATTACCATGTACAATAAAAACTGGAGGACTAGATTTGGATACATAAAACAATGGAGATACCGACTCGATAAAGCTTTTGTTATTATAATTTGTACCCAACCAATTTTTAGCAGATTTCCAATACGATAATGGCAATAAATCACTTACGCCATATTTATCTATAATAGCAGCCACTTTAATGTCACCATCAAAATAACAGTTAGTGTCAAAGCGCTTATCGTTTCCTAATAATCCTGTCATTAGTGCCAAATGACCGCCAGAAGAACCGCCCATAACAACAATTTTATTGGTGTCAATATTTAAAGTTTCTGCATTTTTATATAAATAGATTAAAGCACATCTTACATCCTCAATGGCGGCAGGTGCTGGCGCAACATGAACCAAACGATACTCTACATTTGCTACAGCATACCCATTTTTAAAGAATGATCCAAAGCCACTTTGCGATTCTTTTTCACCATGATTCCAGCCACCACCATGAATATTTATAACAATTGGTGTTGGCATTGTAGCTTTCTTATTTGTGTATAAATCCATACGTCCATCCCAACCATTAACTTGTGTGTAAATAACATCTAACTGGCTGGTGTATCCTTCTGGAGAACTTACTGGTTTATATGTTTGCTCTTGTGCAAAAAGGCTGCAAGTAATTAATAGGCTTAAGAGAAATAATTGTTTCATTTAATTTTTATTCGTTTTCAAAACTCTCATAAATCCCCAAATACTCACCAAAACCCATGTCGCTTCTAATATTATAAATGGTATGTAGTTTATTAAAACAGACGCGTAGCATGCTAAGCCAGCTCCGATAATATTTAGTGAAAAATAAAGAATTCCATCTTTAGGGATGATTGCTTTTATGTTAAAAAAATAGGCCAGAAGAATAAGGCCTACTCCTACAGTGCCAATGATATCGTTAAATGCCATAATTAGTGTTTAAAAACTTTCTGTAAAAATAATTTTATACTTGCCTGATTTGATCTTATAAGTTCTTCGCGAGCATTTGTAATGTCTATTGGTTTTTTATCTTGTGATAGTTTAAATTTTCCTTCCCAGGAATCAATTGTAATTTCGAACATTTCAATATAATCTAACGCACCTATCATGCGTTGGTTGTCGGGTTCTAAAACATATTTATGTTCCGGTTGTTCTAAAAACTCAGTCATAGTAATAAGCGAGTTTTTTAAAGCCTCTTTGCTTTCAATCGCCTTCACTTTTCCTTTTAAATGTACTTTAATATAATTCCAGGTTGGCAACTGTGTTGTTGCATATATACTAGGTGAAATATAGCATTGCGGACCTGAAAAAATAATAGTAATTGGATTGTCGTTTTTTAATAATGCTGCTTGTGGGTTATATTTATCAATATGACCAATTAATTTTCCTGATTCATTGTAAACTAAAGGTAAATGAGTAATTAATGCTTCCTCGTTTTTTACTGAAATTAATGTTGCCAATGGATAGGTTTTAATAACTTCAACCATATGAAGAATATCATTATCTTGATGTATTTTTGGTGGATAATTCAAACAGATTTACGATTTTAAATTAATGATTGTTGATTTATAAAATTACAATTTTTATATTTACTTCATGCAAGAAAAAACAGCTTCATTTTCTATAAAAAACTGGAGTCAAGACGACCAACCACGAGAAAAGTTACTTAATAAAGGCAAAGCTGCTTTAAGCGATGCAGAATTGGTAGCTATTTTAATTGGTTCAGGAAATAGAACAGAAAGCGCTGTAGATTTATGCAAGCGCATATTAGCCAGTGTAGATAATAATTTAAGCGAGTTAGGAAAACTTTCCATAAAGCAACTTATGGAATTTAAAGGCATTGGTGAAGCAAAAGCTATTACTATTGCTGCTGCTTTAGAATTGGGACGAAGAAGAAGAGGAGAGGAAGCGTTGGAAAAAAAGAAAATAACATCAAGTAATTCGGTTTTCGAACTTATGCAACCATTAATTGGCGAATTACAGCATGAAGAATTCTGGATTATTTATTTAAATAATTCTAACAAAGTTATTCAGAAAAACCAATTGAGTAAAGGCGGTATTACAGGCACTTTGGTCGATGTGCGTTTAGTCCTTAAAAACGCTTTAGAAGTTGGTGCAACCGGACTTATACTGGCACATAATCATCCATCGGGAACATTAAAACCAAGTGAAGCTGATAAACAAATAACTAATAAATTAAAAACGGCGGCAGAAAGTTTAGATATAAAAGTTTTAGACCATTTAATTATAACGGAAAATGCATACTTTAGTTTTGCAGATGAAAGTTTGTTGTAAAAACTTCTAATAAATTTATGCTTTTAGTTTATTCACATAGTATTTCACCACGTTTAAAATACATTTTTAAACATATTTGTACCAGAATTTTAGGTTTAGAGGTTTCTTTTACTACAAAAATCGAAGAATTTATTGCACATGATAGTTTAAAAATATCTTATACTAAACAGCAACTCGGAAATGAGTTTTTTATTAAAAGTCATGAAATTTTGTTTGAACAAGGATTAAATGATATTGAAATAAATGTTCAAAAATGGGGACATACAAAATGTTTTTTTTTCAATGGCGATAAAAGTGCTATGCCTTTTGATATTTTTGCGGCTTCTTTTTATTTGCTCTCCAGATATGAAGAGTATTTACCACATGTAAAAGATAATTATGGTCGCTTTTTAGCTACCGAAAGTATTGCTTTTAAACATGATTTTTTACACCAACCAGTAGTAGATATTTGGGCTATATAAATTTAAAGAAGCGATACAAATACAGTTTCCTGAATATATTTTTGAGCAAAAAAAATACAGCATAAAACCTCTTATCGATGTGCCAAGTGCATATCATTTTAAATTAAAAGGGATTATGCGAAGTTTTGGTGGGACTATCAAAGATTTATTTCAGTTTAAGTTTAAAAGTTTGTACTCCAGATTTATAGTTGTTTTTGGGTTGAAACACGACCCTTACGACACCTTTAAGTATATTATTAACAAGCAAAAGCAAAGCAAGTTTAAATTTTTGTTTTTCTTTTTAATTGGCGATTATTCTACATACGATAAAGGCATCAATCCTAATAAAAAAGATTTTGTTTCCCTTATAAAACATGTTGCCGATTATTGTGAAGTTGGATTAAAAACATCTTTTTTTGCTATAGATGATATTTCAATTTTGAAAAAGGAAAAACTTAAAATGGAAGATATAATTAATACGAAACTAAATGCTTCAAGACAATCGTTTTCAAAATTAAATCTGCCAGAATCTTATAGAAATCTATTAGAACTTGAAATTTTAGAAGATTACACCATGGGTTATGTAAATCATATTGGTTTTAGAGCTGGAACTTGTACACCTTTTTTGTTTTACGATTTAGATTATGAAATACAAACACCATTAAAAATACATTCATACCATCTTATGGATTACACGCTGTTAAAAAATAATTCGTTGTTAGATAAAAAGAAAGTTTTAAACGAAATTATAAATGAAGTAAAACAAGTAAATGGAGAGTTTGTTCCCGTATTCCATAATTACACATTTAGTGAAATAGAAAGATGGGATGGGTTTAAAGAATTGTTTAATATTATTTTAGAGTCTTGTAATGAAAATTAAAGGGATTACTGATGTGTTTTTTGATTTAGATCATACCTTGTGGGATTTTGATAAAAATTCGGCATTAACCTTCGATAAAATTTTTAAAATCCATGGTATTGAAGTGCCTGTTGACGAATTTTTATCTCATTATCATGTTATAAATCACCAATATTGGAAACTTTACAGAGATGCTAAAATAGATAAAGAAGTTTTGCGTATTGGTCGTTTAAAAGATTCTTTTTTGGCGTGTAGCTTACAAGTAGAAGATATAATAATTAGAGAATTATCAACCGATTATATCACATATCTCACAGACAACAATTATTTGTTTGATAATACCGTTGAAATTCTCGAATATTTAAATGTAAAATACAATCTTCATATTATTTCCAATGGGTTTGAAGAAGTTCAAAATAGAAAATTAACAAAATCGAATATTCTTCATTATTTTAAAACTATTACAAATGGCGAAGATATTGGTGTAAAAAAACCACACCCACAGATTTTTCATTACGCATTTGATAAGGCTAATACAGTAGCCAATAAAAGCATTATGATTGGCGATGGATATGAAGCAGATATTTTGGGAGCGATAAATGTAGGTATGGAAGTAATATACTTTGATACTAACAATTTTGCAATTGAAACAGATGTAAAACAGATAACCGGCCTTATAGAAATTAAAAAATATTTATAAATTAAACTATATTTTTTATTGTGGCGTTATAAAACAAGGTGATAAAGCAGTTAATTACATATACATATTTAGTAATCATAATAAATAGCCTTTGTTTATCTTGTACTGAACCTGTTGATTTTAATCAAATTAACGATTTTTAGAGTTCTGCTGTAATAGAATCGAGTCTTATTTTTTTAGACAAACCTGCGAATGAATTTTCAGTATTCGAAAATCAATTTAGGCCATGTAAATTTTTATGTGATGGCAGATAATTTTTTACAATATAAAAACATATATAATGCACAAAGTGTATCTTTACAATTAGGTTTTAACTATATATTCAAGAAAAATGAAGATTAAAATTTCAGCACTCCTTATAACCTGTTTTATAACTATAAGTGCATTTTCACAAACTAATTTAAATAATTACAAATATGTGATTGTACCATCTAAATATGATTTTTTAAAAGATAAAGACCAATATCAATTAAACTCCTTAACCGCTTTTTTATTTAATAAATATGGTTTTCAAGCCTTGATGGAAGGGTCAGTTTATCCTGAAGATTTATTAAACAACAGATGTTTAGCTTTAAAATCTGATTTAATAAAAGATTCAAGTATGTTTAAAACGAAACTTGCAGTAGAACTGAAAAATTGTAATGACCAAGTTGTGTTTACATCTCAATTTGGAGAAAGCAGAGAGAAAGAGTATGATAAAGCATATACAGAAGCCTTAAGAAATGCTTTTGAATCTATAGAAGTTGTTGAATTATAAGTATGAACCAAGTTCTACATTTAGCAGTGACCGAATCTCAAGAAGTGGTAGCTAATAACCGAAGTTGCAAAAGAAATACAGCAATTAAAAGAAGAAATACAAACGCTTAAAAAAGAAAAGGAAGCTGAGGTTGTGGAAAAAATGGAACCTAAGGCTGGAATTAGCAGTAGAAGTTCCAGAAAAAGTAATTCCCGTTGTTGTAGTGCCAACCAAGTGAAATACCGATAAAGGAAACTAAAAACAGAAGTTTTTACTGAAAAAGATTGATACATCAGGTGTTTTATATGCGCAAGCCATAGAAAATGGATTTCAATTAGTAGACAGTACACCAAAAGTGTTTATCGAATTAAAAAAACTGGAATTGATTGATGTGTTTTTAGTAGAAAATAAAAGTGCTACTTTATACAAGAAAGGTGCTGATTGGATTTTGGAATATTATGAAAATAATGTTTTACAACAAGAAGTTTTAAATATCAAATTCTAAATACCACACAACTTAATAACCATATTTATCTTTCCAGCGTTGTTTTAAAAATTCGCGGTGTGCATTTTCACGAGCGTTATTTCCAGGTTCGTAAAGTTTGGTGTTCTGTACACTTTCTGGCATAAACTCCTGATTTGCAAAATTGTTTTCGTAATTGTGGGCATATTGATAATTTTCTCCATAACCTAACTCTTTCATTAATTTTGTTGGTGCATTTCTAATTTCTAAAGGCACACATAAATCACCTGTTTGTTGCACTAAGTGTTGTGCTTTTCCAATAGCCATGTAAGAAGCATTACTTTTAGGTGAACATGCTAAATAAGTAGCACATTGGCTAAGTAAAATTCTGGATTCTGGATGGCCAATGGCAGAAACCGCCTGAAACGTATTGTTGGCAATTACCAATGCCGTAGGGTTGGCATTTCCAATGTCTTCACTAGATAAAATAAGTAATCTACGTGCAATAAATTTTACATCTTCACCACCTTCAATCATGCGTGCCAACCAATATACAGCAGCATTTGGGTCGCTTCCACGAATTGATTTTATAAATGCTGAAATAATGTCGTAATGTTGTTCACCCGTTTTATCGTAACGAACTGTATTGTTCTGAATTTTTTGTAAGACACTTTCATCTGTAATCACAATACTATCTGATGTTTCAGAATTCACAATCAATTCAAAAATGTTCAATAGTTTTCTGGCATCACCACCAGAAAGTCTTAATAAGGCACTGGTTTCCTTTAGTTTTATCTTCTTTTTAGACAATAACTCATCTTTCTCAATAGCACGCTTTAAAAGCGTTTCTAAATCGTTTTTATCAAAAGCATTTAAAATATAGACTTGACAGCGCGATAAAAGTGCAGGAATCACCTCAAAACTTGGGTTTTCAGTGGTTGCACCAATTAAGGTAATCCATCCTTTTTCAACCGCTTGTAATAACGAGTCTTGTTGCGATTTACTAAACCTATGTATTTCATCAATAAACAAAATCGGGTTTTTAGTGGTAAACAAGCCACCACTTTGTTTCGCTCTATCAATAACATCTCTAATATCTTTAACACCAGAATTTATAGCGCTTAAAGCATAAAAAGGTCTGACCAGATTCAGTAGCAATAATATTGGCTAAAGTAGTTTTACCAGTACCCGGTGGTCCCCAAAGTACCATCGACGGAATTAAACCCTGTTTTAAATGCTGTGTTAAAACACCATTTTTGCCCACCAAATGCGTTTGGCTTACATAGTCTTCCAATGTTTTTGGTCGCAATCGTTCTGCTAAAGGTTCATTCATAATGTAAAATTAAAATAATTCCTTTGCAAAAAGGAATCTCTTTAAGAGTAATGTTCAAATTTATTGGCGTGCCCTTGCAAAAGCAAGGTCGGGTTTTTATTCGTGCAGATTATTTTTAATTAAGGAACTCATGAATATAAATATTTCGCTAAATCTTTTTTAAAGCTTCGCTTCGATATCTTCAACCAAAAAATATTTTGCTTTCGATAGTCTCAAAAAAAGGATACCTCTTCAACCCCTCACGCGGTTCACTTCTGCCATTTTAGCACAAACATAAAAGTTGGTTAACTATTTGCTATCTTTAATTTCATGAACAACCAAGAACATTTTAAATTTTCAACAGGCGTAGTAGCATACCCTATTTTTTTTGTGCTTACTATTTGGTTGGTGTTTTGGTTCGAAGTACGTTTTGGTTACAACTTTAGTAAATATGGTATTTACCCTCAAACACTATCAGGGTTAAAAGGAGTTGTGTTAAGTCCGTTTATTCATGGTAGTATTCAGCATTTGTATCATAATACCATTCCGTTATTTGTGTTGTCTATGGCATTGTTTTATTTCTATAGACACATTGCTTGGAAAGTATTATTCTTCGGAATAGTGGTGTCCGGGATTTTAACTTGGTATATAGGCAGACCATCCTACCATATTGGAGCCAGTGGACTCATTTATGTTTTAGTTAGTTTTATATTTTTTAAAGGTGTTTTTGCAAAACATTATCGACTCATAGCATTATCGTTATTGGTGATTTTTCTTTATGGAAGTATGATTTGGTATGCACTGCCACTTGAAGAAGGCGTATCGTGGGAAGGTCATTTATCAGGTTTAATTACAGGATTATTATTTGCTTTAATTTTCAGAAAAGCCATTGCAAAACCTAAAAAATATATATGGGAACAAAAGGATTATAATGAAGCCGACGATCCATTCCTAAAACACTTTGATGAAAACGGAAATTTTATTGAGAATAAATTAGACGAAATAGAGCAGGAGCAACCCACAATAAATTATACTTTCAAAGAAAAAAAAGATTAATATTTCTAACAATCTAACAATCTAACAATCTAACAATCTAACGAATCTAACAATCTAAGATAGTCTTTGTCTCACTACTTCATATAAAAAAGCACCACAAGCAACCGATACATTTAAAGATTCAATCTCGCCAAGTATAGGTAATTTGGCTTTGGCATCTACAACTTTTAATATGGATGGGTTTATACCTCTATCTTCCGATCCCATGATAATAGCACAAGGCTCTGTAAAAGAAACATCGTATAAAGTGTCATCTGTTTTTTCTGTAGCGGCAATAACTTTAATGCCCGAAGCTTGCATATAGAAAACAGCATCTTTAATATGGTCAACTTTACAAATAGGAATTTTAAAAACAGCACCAGCACTTGTTTTAATAGTGTCGCCATTAACAGGAGCACCTCCTTTTTTCTGAATAATAATACCATTAACACCAGTACACTCTGCAGTTCGGATTATAGCACCAAAATTTCGAACATCACTTAATTGATCTAAAAGTAAAAACAAAGGTGTTTTTCCAGATTCGATAACGCTCAAAACTAGCGTTTCTAAATCATGAAATTCTATAGGTGATATTTGCGCAACAACTCCTTGATGGTTTTTGTTGGTTAGTCGGTTTAACTTCTCAACAGGAACATAAGATTTGTTTATTGAATTTCTATTTAATAGAGATTCTAATTCACTAAATAACTCACCTTGCAGTCCTTTTTGAAGAAATACTTTATCAATAGTTTCACCAGCATTTACAGCTTCAATAACAGCTCTTATTCCGAATATTTGTGTTTGGTTTTCCATTGGGGTAAAGGTATAAAAAAACCACCTCAATTAAGAGGTGGTTTTTAGAATTAAATAGATTTAATGCATTAAGGTAAATCGCCAATTTTACCTGTGCTTTTATATCCTGTATATTCCCAAATTTCACCTGGAATATCCGAAAACTCAGCTTTAAAATAGATGCTATCTACAATATCCCCACTCGGGGCGGTAGCACCACCTTTAATAATTTTACCTTCAGTGATAGTTACTGTTACATCGTAATACTGTTCTTCTAAATCAGCACCACTAAATGTCATGGCGTCAAGATTTAATGGAACTTTAGCTTTTAAACCCCAACCATGCTGTTGGTCATCTAACCACATTAAGTTTGAGTCATTAGCCCCAGTATTATAAATACTAATAGTGTTAGTATCATAAAAATCACCGTCCCATGTCATATCTACAACCCAGGTTCCAGTAACTTCACTAATTACTATATCACTTGCATCAGGTACCGATTCAACTTGATCGCATGATACAAAAGAAGTTATCAAAGCAAAACTTAAAAATAAGTAGCTTATTCTTTTTAATATTTTATTATATCTCATTTTTTTAATTTTTAATTATAGTAAATATCAGTTTGAGTCCAAGTTGATACAAATTTATAGTAAGTAGGAGCAAGCCATTCTACTGTAAGTACAAGGGTTTTAGTAGCAGGATTAACTGTTAAACTTACAAAAGTATTTGTTCCTCCGAATGTACCAGTAGTAACAGTACCTTCAGCAGTAAAATCATTTGCTGCAATATTATTTGCTTTAAGGACCATACCTGGTGTGGCATAAGCTACACCAATTGCTCTTCCATATTCATACCAACCACCGTGTGCATCAGATATTGCGTATCGATCATTACCTAAATCCTTAATAATAAAAGGACCAGCTTCTGCATAGGGAGAACTATTGTTTCGTGCGACTTTAGCGGTATACATCCCAGCAATACTAGTTACGAGGTCACCATTACATTCAGGCCACAAAACTGATCTAAATGCAGTGGCTGGAATTTCGTCGGAATTAAAAGCACTATATGCTACTGCATACGAATCAGGACCAGCATCTAATGAAGTTCCTCCAAAGTATTTTCCAGTTAAAGCTGTGTTTAATTCTAATTCTACACCTCCAGCTGAAGCACTTGCGCCTGGATCTACAAAGGAGCTAGCGGTACAATCTAGAGTAAAATCACCTCCCACTAATGTAATTAGAGGTAGGAAGGTTGCTTTTGATTCGTCACTCGCACCAGGTGACTCTACACTGGGGTCACAACTCGTTAACATCAATCCTATGATTGAAAACGTACATAATATTAATTTATATTTTTTCATCTTTTTCTTTTTTTTTTAATTATCCCAAAATATGCGATCAGTATTAGTTCTTTGTGGTAATACATTTGGATTTAAACTTCTTTCAGACTCTGGGTATAACCATGTAGAAGGAAAGGTTCCACTTGCCAAAACAGAATCTGGAGGACTTTGAAAAATCCCACCAGTACCAGTAAATATTCTGCTAGCAGGTCTATCAAATCTACGAGTTTCAATCCATCCTTCGTCTTCTTGTGTTCCATTTAACGATATCCATTTTTGGATACCTATCATATCAAGTTTAGCATCTAATGTAGTTGCACCTGCAAAGTTTAAAGTACCGATATAAGTAGCAGCATCACTAAGAGCCATGTAGTCAAAGTTTAATGTAATTGCGGTATTAAATGCTGTTGTAACATCATCACTTGTATTATATCTAGCATCAGCTTCGGCTCTTAAAAACCAAACTTCCCATGGACTCATTAGGATAACTGGTTTGGTTGCACCATACGCATAGGTAGAAGCCTTACTATAATTAGAGGCGGGAGCAGTAAAAGGCTCGCTGTCTATAGTTCCTTGATCAATACCATGCAATGATCCTGCAAAAGTTCCAGTAGTAGCTTTAGTATAAAATACCTCTGCTCTAGGATCATCTAATCCGTCAAGTAAATTTAAAGTAGCATTACTTGCAAAATAGAACATACCAACACCAAATTCAGCTCTTGCAAACATTGGGTTTTGATCTCCAGATATACCAGAAAAAGGTATAAATGGCATATCAGCTACAGTTTCAATAAAAGAACCATTTTGAATTAAAGTCTGAATAGCAGCTCCTTGTCCAGCAACCTCAGAAGTTCTCATAAGTATTCTAAGTTTCAATGAATTGGCAAATTTTGTCCATTTTGCTATGTCGCCTTCATAGATAAAGTCGTCTGTGCCAACTATACTTCCATCTGCTACTTGTAAATCACTTAGTGCCTCATCCAACATGGTAACCAATCCTGGATATATTACTGTTTCAGCTGAATCATAATTTGGTGCTAATATCGAACCATCTTCAATAGCACCTGAAATTGCTTCAGTAAATGGAATATCTCCAAAATGATCAACTAATCCTTGAAATAGATAGGCTTTTAATACATTCGCTATGCCTCTATATGCTGCAGAATTACTGTTTTTAGTTATGTAATTTAAATCTGTAAGCGAGTTAGCATAAGCACGTTGCCAGTAGCCATTACCATCACTAGGTGTAGATTGGTAACGTTCTGAATTTCCAATTGAAACCCCAATACCCCATGTGTAGTATTGACTCCATACGAAGGATTCACTGTAATTCAAATCAGTTTCAACAATATATCCCATATAACCAATAGCGGCGCTTAAAACTTGTGCGTCTCCGGCAGAAGGGAAAGTGTTAGGGTCTATATTAACTTCTTCTAAGCTATCATTACATGAATAGCCGAGTGTTAATAATAGAATAAGAAATATGTTTATTTTGTTCTTCATCGTATTATTTTTTTAATTAAAATGATAATTGTACGTTAAGTCCTAAACTTTGTGAAGGAGGTGTTTGTGTTGTTTCAATACCTTGCGCATTACCTGTTAATGCAGGTCCATTAACTTCAGGATCGGCATATTTGTTTCCATCAGGTAACCAGAACTTAAGGTTTTTACCATATAATGATAATCTAGCATTTGTAAAGAAAGTATTTTTTAAAAGTGCTTTAGGAATTGTATAACTCAATTCTACTTCCCTTAATTTTAAATAACTTGCATCAATTAACTGTGTTGAAACTGGAGCGTCATAATTAGTAAAATAATCTTGCTCGGTTATTGCAACAGTATTTTCAGAGAACGTACCATCACCATTATCTACTACTGAATTTGGAAAAATAAAAGGTTCTCTGTTATAAACTGTCGTGTTAACATTAGTACCATTAAAATTAGTGTTGTATTTAGATTGAGAGGCAAATAGACCTCCTTTTTTCATGTCGAATAAAACTCTAAGTCCAAATCCCTTGTAATTAATATTTGTACCAAAATTTAGTAAATAATCAGGTTGGTAATTACCTAAAAACACATCATCATCAGGGTATACTGGAAAACCAGTTCCATCAACAATAACTTGTCCTTGAGCATTATACTTAAAATCATTGCCTTTAAAAGAACCAAATGGTAACCCTTCTTTTGCAACTATAGAAACTGTAGTACCTGCAGCAAATCCAAAAGTACCAATTGGTAACTCGTCTAGTTCGTCTGTAATTTTAATAACCTTATTGTCATTTTTAGAATAAGATCCAAACAGTTCAAAATCTAATCCTTCAACCACACCATTAAGAGGTTTTAAGGTTAAGGTAAGTTCATGACCTTTATTCTCCATTCTACCAATATTGCTCACGGTTTGAGTGTAACCTGTAGATCGTGGAAGGCTGATTGTAACAATTTGATCATCATGAATTGAATGATAATAAGTATATGCTACGCTAACTTTATTGTTAAAGAATCCAAGATCGGCACCAACTTCGTAAGTAGTTGTTAATTCAGGTTTTAGACCTGGATTTCCGATAGTGTTTCCAATTGTAAATCCAGGCACACCATTTTTTGGAAAGGTAAGTGCGAAATCACCTAAACCTACAATTTCTGGATTACCCACAAAGTAAGAGTTTAGTAAGTATATGCCAGCATCTTTACCAGATGTACCATAACTACCTCTCAATTTAGCGAAATTTAAAACGTCATTTTTTATATCAAATAAATCTGTTACGATTACAGAAGCACCAATAGCGCCGTATAAAAAGGTGTTGTTTTCTGTTGGAAGGGTAGAAGACCAGTCATTTCTTGCTGAAAATTCTAAAAATGCAGCATTTTTATAACCAAGTGTTGCGTTCCCTAAAACACCATATATTCTATACTTGCTTCTATACATACTTGACGAAGGTGTTTGTGTACTGTTAGATAAATTGTACACATCTGGAACTACCAAGCCACCTACAGAAAATCCTGTTAAATTACTACTAGTTCTTTGAAAGAAATTATAACCAGCTGCTGCTGTTAGTGTTAAGTCTTCACTAAAGTTTGTATTGTAATTAAACATAACTGTAGCATCAAGATTTTCTACTTTAGTATTGGAGTTAATGTATTCTCCTAATGAACTATGCTTTGAATTTCTGGTTGCAATTCCTAAGTTGTCGGTCCAAACTAATTGTTCAGCTGGTGTATAAGTTGGAGTCCATATATCTGTTTGGGTGTTTACTATATTACCACCAAAGAGCGTTGTTACCGATAAATTTTCTAAAAAATTGTAGGTTAAAGAGGCGTTAGCTAAAATGTTATCGATATCAGCTTCGTTTCCATATTCGTTTAAGATATAATATGGGTTTACAGAAGAGTAAGACCCCCAGTAACCATCAATATCATGAAATGGACTCTTGTAATCTCTCAACTCCGTAAATGGGATGTTAACTGGAGATTGAACTGCCATTGCATAGGCATTATTCCCTTCAAAAGAACGCGATCCTTCTTGAGCAGTATTTTGTTTAACGTTAGCATAACTAACTTTAAAATCTGATTTAAGTTTATCACTTAATTCTGCAGAAGCGTTAAAGCTAATATTATTTCTTTTGTAAGATGTGTTATCAAGTGTACCAGATTGATCTACATTACCATAAGAAGCAAAATAAGAAAAACCTTCAGTAGAACCTGATAGATTTAAATTGTTGGTAGTGGTATACCCCGTGTTAAAAAAGTCCTGTAATTGATTTTTTACGGCACTGTATGGTCTTGTTAAGGCTTCTAACGACCCATCTCCATCAGAATCAATAGGTGATGTCCATGGTCTTACAACACCATCTAGAGCAGGTCCCCATGACCAGTTTTCTCCAGAATCAACACTAGAATTATCAAACCCTTGTCCAAATTTACTTTGGCGCTGTAGAAGAACAATCGCTGTTTCCATAGAAGTCGAACCATTGTAATTGATTTGCATTTTTTTACCTTTACCTTTTTTGGTTGTAATAAGAACAACTCCTGAAGCACCACGTGACCCATAAAGCGAAGTTGCTGAGGGACCTTTTAAAATGGTGATAGATTCTATATCGTCAGGATTGACATCATTAAATCTGTTACCAAAATCTGAATATCCAGTTGTGGAAGCTCCAGCACCTCCTGAAGAGGCAGTATTATCAATTGCAATACCATCAATAACAATTAAAGCATTATTGTTTCCAGTAAGCGAACCTTCACCTCTTAATACAATTCTTGTAGATGCACCTACCGAACCAGAACCAGTGGATAATTTTACACCAGCCGTTTTACCTCTTAAAGCTTCTAAAGCATTTTTGTTAGGGGTAGAAAGTAAGTCTTCTGATTTTACAGTTTGATTAGCATAAACAGTTTCCCTTGCATTTCGATCCCCAGTACCAAATGCAGTAACAACAACTTCTTCTAATGCCTGAGCATCTTCACTAAGAGTTACATTAATTGAATTTGAGGCTCCAACCTTAACTTCTTTGGACGAGTAACCAACAAAACTAACTACAAGAGTAGCACCCTGATTGGCTTTAATTGAATATTTTCCATCGAAATCTGTTGAAGTACCGTTTGAAGTACCTTTTACTAAGACTGTAGCTCCAGGAAGCGGTAATCCGGAGTTATCCGAAATCGTACCTGAAATAGTCTTTTCTTGTGCGAACGTTAGTTGCACGACAAACGCTAGTAATAGCGTTAGAATTCCACTAAACTTTGTTTTCATTTTATAATTATTTGAATTAGTCAATGTCAAAAATCATAATAAAAAGTTAATAAAACAATAAATAATGGTTAAAATTTACTTTTTACTTCTAAAATTTAGGAAAATGATAATAATTAATCAGAAATTTGCAGTCAAACTGAGATGTATTTTAGAATTTGACAGTTTAAATTGATTATTCTCAGTTTTTCCATTGGCATAATTAAATTTAAGCAAACCAGCTTTTGTTAAAATTCCAAACCCAAATCCAAAACCCAATAGTTTTTCTTTAAAATTCGAAATTTTGTTTTCAAAATACCCCGCATCTATAATAGTATGTATATAGATTGAATTGTTTATTTGATAACGATATTCTGAATTAACAACGCTAAAAAGTGTGGCGTAAATACTGTTTTCTTCAAACCCTCTTATGGAATTAATGCCTCCAAATCTTAATAATTCATTCTCGAAATAAGTTTTAGAGTTGAGAATGGAGCTATTTACTCTTATATAGATACTGTTTTTTTGGTCAAGGTTAAAAATTTTAAAAGCATCAATGCTTAATAAATATTGTTTTTCTTCGGCATTTATTTGAGTTCGCTTGCCAAAATTGTATTCCAAATTAGCAAACGAGTTTATTGGAAAAAGTAAATTGGAGCTTCGTCTATTTAAAAATTGATAGCCAAAAGCGTAGTAACTCGTTTTATAATCGAAAATTGGTGAAGTTGAAATGTCTTGAAGTAAATTATTTGATTGTAAATTAAGAATACCTGCAGAGATTTTATGTTTAGAATTTATTTGATAATTTAGTTTTGCTGATTGATTAACAGTGGTGAAAGAAGAGTCTCTTTTGAATATTCTTAACATTAAATCCAGTCCCAGTGGCGATTTAAATAAATAAGGAAGCGTTAAATTGGTTTCAAACATTTTTTGGTCGTTTTGTTCCCCTTTATATAAAAGTTTAAACGATTCGCCATAGTTTAAATTATTAGTGAGATTTAAATCTAAATACCCGTTAAATTCTAATTTATTTGATTTTTCATTTGTTCCGAAGCCTAAAAAACCATCAAACGAGTTACTTTTTGCTTTATTCAGATATAAATATAAGGTTGTTGAGTCTTTCGAAAATAGAACTTCAGGTGATTTCACTTCACTTGCAAATTTTAAATCATTTAATTTTTCGGTTTTACTTTTTATTACGCCTAAATTAAAGGTGTTTGTAGGTCTGATTTTTAAATAATATTTTAAATAAGAACGAGGAAATTTATCATACCCTTTAATTACAATGTTATTAATGGTTCTTTTTTGTTCACTAGATTCTAAAACTAAGTTGGCAAACAAATCTTTATCTTCCTTTATTTCAATATTGGATAAACTCAATTTTGAAAATGGAAATCCTTTTTCAGAAATTTTGGAATTTATATAATTTAATGAGCTTTCGATTTTGGAAAATTCTAATATAAAGTAATCATCAAAAACTTCTTTAGTAACCATATTTAAAATTTTAAAATCAACAAGCGATTTGTTATAGTATATATATATGGTGTTGTATTTTTTTTTCAGAAGAATTTTCGCTGAAAATACAGAGTCATTAAGTCTGTTAATATATTTTAATTCATTTTCAATATAACCCTTTTTGAAAAGTGCATTTTGAATAGAATCCACTTCACCCTTAATGGACATATAATTTCCGTGATTCTTTTTGTAATTTAAAGAATCGATAATATTAGTTTCAATTTTAGTGGCACCTTCTATTTTTAGCTGCAAGATTTGGCAAAATAACCCGTTGGAAAATAGGATACATATAATAAGGTATAAAATGGGTGTTTTATGCACAGGACTATTAGCTGATTAATTATGTAAATCTAACGGAAAAAGAAGACTTATAATATGGCGGATAAAATAAATTTGAAATTCTATTGAAATCGACAGAAGGTTACTATTAAAAAAATCATTACAAAAACCCTTATTGAAAATAAGTGATAAAGTAAAGAATTGAGAACGAAAATTTGGCGATTACACATCACCTTTTAAAAAATATTCTCTATGATGTGAAAATTAATGAATTAGGATTTGAATTATTGATTTTAATTTCTACCTTTGCAGCCCTCTTAAAACAGGATTTTAAAATTTATATAGAATATATATGCCAACAATTTCACAATTAGTACGAATAGGAAGAACCAAAATAATCAAGAAGAGTAAATCGGTTGCTTTAGATTCGTGTCCACAAAGACGTGGGGTTTGTACGCGTGTTTACACTACTACACCTAAAAAACCTAACTCTGCAATGCGTAAAGTAGCAAGGGTAAGGTTAACAAATGGTAATGAGGTAAATGCATACATCCCTGGGGAAGGACACAATCTACAAGAGCACTCGATAGTATTGGTTAGAGGTGGAAGAGTAAAAGATTTACCAGGAGTTAGATATCATATCGTTCGTGGCGCTTTAGACACCGCAGGTGTTGCAGGTAGAACACAACGTAGATCTAAGTATGGTGCTAAACGTCCAAAACCAGGACAAGCAGCAGCAGCAACAGGTAAGAAAAAGTAATTAAAACTTTTAAGAAGAAGACATGAGAAAAAGAGCAGCAAAAAAGAGACCGCTTTTGCCGGATCCACGTTTTAACGACCAGTTAGTAACTCGTTTCGTTAATATGATGATGTGGGATGGAAAGAAGTCTGTGGCTTTTAAAGTATTTTACGATGCGATTGACATTGTAGAGACAAAAAAAACAACCGAAGAAAAAACAGCTTTAGAAACTTGGAAAGATGCTTTATCTAATGTTATGCCTCACGTAGAAGTACGTAGTCGTCGCGTTGGTGGTGCAACATTCCAAATTCCAATGCAAATTCGTCCAGACCGTAAAGTTTCTACTGCAATGAAATGGCTAATTAGCTATTCTCGTAAAAGAAACGAAAAATCTATGGCACAACGTTTAGCTTCAGAAATTTTAGCAGCAGCTAAAGAAGAAGGAGCAGCCGTTAAGAAAAGAGTGGATACTCATAAAATGGCAGAAGCTAATAAAGCATTCTCTCACTTTAGATTTTAATAGGAAATGGCAAGAGATTTAAAATATACAAGAAATATAGGTATTGCTGCTCACATTGATGCTGGTAAAACAACAACAACAGAGCGTATACTATATTATACAGGAGTTTCACATAAAATAGGTGAAGTACATGATGGTGCTGCAACTATGGACTGGATGGAACAAGAGCAGGAGCGTGGTATTACTATCACATCTGCAGCTACAACATGTGAGTGGGTTTTTCCTAGATTAAACGGAGAGCCAACAGACGATTCAATGGAGTATCATTTTAATATTATTGATACACCAGGTCACGTAGATTTTACTGTTGAAGTAAATCGTTCATTACGAGTATTAGATGGTTTAGTGTTCTTATTTAGTGCAGTTGATGGTGTTGAGCCACAATCTGAAACTAACTGGAGATTAGCTGATAACTATAAAGTGCCACGTATTGGTTTCGTTAATAAAATGGATCGTCAAGGATCTGATTTTATGATGGTTTGTAGTCAAGTTAAAGACATGTTGAAATCAAATGCAGTGCCAATTGTTTTAAATATTGGTGATGAAGAAAACTTCAAAGGCATTGTTGATTTAGTTAAGAACAGAGCTATTGTATGGCATGAAGAAGGAATGGGATCAACATTTGATGTTATTGATATTCCAGAAGATCTTAAAGCTGAAGCTAAAATGCTTCGTGGTAAACTTATTGAAGAAGTTGCTGCTTACGATGAAAATTTGCTTGAAAAATATATGGAAGATGAAGATTCTATTACTGAAGACGAAGTGCATGCTGCACTTAGAGCTGCTGTAATGGATATGTCTATCATTCCAATGATTTGTGGATCTGCATTTAAAAATAAAGGGGTACAGTTCTTATTAGATGCTGTATGTCGTTATTTACCTTCTCCAATGGATAAGGAAGGAATTGTAGGAACACATCCAGATACTGGAGTTGAAATTTTACGTAAACCAGATGTAAAGGAGCCTTTTGCTGCTTTAGCATTTAAAATTGCTACCGATCCTTATGTTGGTCGTTTAGCATTCTTCCGTGCATATTCTGGTCGTTTAGATGCAGGTTCTTATGTATTGAATAACCGTTCTGGTAACAAAGAACGTATTTCTCGTATTTACCAAATGCACGCTAACAAACAAAATGCTATCGATTATATTGAAGCAGGAGATATTGGAGCTGCAGTTGGATTTAAAAGTATTAAAACAGGAGATACATTATCAGACGAGAAACATCCGATAATTTTAGAAAGTATGAACTTCCCTGATCCCGTAATTGGTATCGCGGTTGAGCCGAAAACTAAAGCTGATGTTGATAAATTAGGTATGTCTTTAGCTAAATTGGCTGAAGAAGATCCAACATTTACAGTTAGAACAGATGAAGCTTCAGGACAGACTATTATTTCTGGAATGGGTGAGCTTCACTTAGATATTATTGTGGATCGTTTACGTCGTGAATTTAAAGTTGAAGTAAACCAAGGAGCACCACAAGTAGAATATAAAGAATCTATTACGCGTAAAGCTGAACATAGAGAAGTTTATAAAAAGCAATCTGGTGGTCGTGGTAAATTTGCTGATATTGTATTTACATTAGAACCAGCTGAAGAAGGTAAATTAGGATTAGAGTTTATATCTGCAATTAAAGGTGGTAACGTTCCTAAAGAATTTATCCCTTCTATTGAAAAAGGATTTAAGCAAGCAATGCAAAATGGACCATTAGCAGGATACGAAGTTGATGCTATGAAAGTAACATTAACTGATGGATCTTACCATGATGTGGATTCGGATGCATTATCATTCGAATTAGCTGCTAAATTAGGTTTTAAAGCATCTGCAAGAGCTGCTAAAGCTGTAATTATGGAACCTATAATGAAACTAGAGGTAATTACTCCAGAAGAAAATATGGGTGATATCGTTGGTGATTTAAATAGAAGAAGAGGTCAGGTTAGTGATATGGGTGATCGTGCAGGAGCAAAAACTGTAAAAGCAACGGTGCCATTATCTGAAATGTTTGGTTATGTAACTACATTAAGAACATTATCATCTGGTCGTGCAACATCAACTATGGAATTTTCACATTATGCTGAAACACCTGCAAATATTTCTGCAGACGTTATCAAAGCAGCAAAAGGCGTTGAATCGTAAAATTTAAGAAAATGAGTCAAAAAATCAGAATAAAATTAAAGTCTTACGATCACAATTTAGTAGATAAGTCTGCTGATAAGATTGTAAAAACAGTAAAAAGTACAGGTGCAGTAGTAACAGGACCAATTCCATTACCAACTCACAAGAAAATATTCACTGTATTACGTTCTCCTCACGTAAATAAAAAGGCAAGAGAACAATTTCAATTAAGCTCTTACAAGAGATTATTAGATATTTACTCTTCGTCTTCAAAAACAATTGATGCTTTAATGAAACTTGAATTACCAAGTGGTGTTGAAGTAGAAATTAAAGTTTAGGTAGAACAAAACATGTCCTTAACGATGGTTAAGGAAAAACGGTAAAATACAATTCAAGGTTGAAATGTATTTTCAGCCTTGAATTTTTTAATAACAAATAGTAATAATTAATAAATAATAAATATGTCTGGGTTAATTGGAAAAAAAATCGGTATGACCAGCATCTTCGATGAAAATGGAAAAAACATTCCATGTACAGTAATCGAAGCTGGACCATGTATCGTTACCCAAGTCAGAACTGAAGAGGTTGACGGCTATAAAGCTGTTCAATTAGGTTTCGATGACGCGACAGAAAAAAGTGCTACTAAAGCTGACTTAGGTCATGCTAAAAAAGCAGGGACTTCTGTAAAACGCAAAATCGTTGAATTCAAAGGTTTTGATAAGGAGTACAAATTAGGTGATGCAATCACTGTTGAGCACTTTATAGAAGGTGAGTTTGTTGATATCTCTGGGATATCAAAAGGAAAAGGTTTCCAAGGTGTTGTAAAACGTCATGGATTTGGTGGAGTTGGTCAAGCAACACACGGTCAACACAACCGTTTAAGAGCTCCTGGTTCTATTGGTGCTGCTTCATATCCTGCAAGAGTTTTCAAAGGAATGAAAATGGCAGGAAGAATGGGTACAGACTCAGTAAAAGTTGAAAATTTAAGAGTTTTAAAAGTAGTAGCTGATAAAAATCTACTCGTTGTTAAAGGTTGTGTACCTGGACATAAAAACTCTTATGTAATTATTAGAAAATAATGAAAGTAGCAGTTTTAGATATAAACGGAAAAGATACAGGTAGAAAGGCAGACCTTTCTAAAGATGTATTTGCTATTGAGCCTAATAATCACGCAGTATATTTGGATGTTAAACAATATTTAGCAAACCAAAGACAAGGAACTCACAAAGCTAAAGAGCGTGCTGAGATCTCTGGAAGTACTCGTAAGATTAAAAAGCAAAAAGGAACTGGTACAGCAAGAGCTGGTAGTATTAAGTCTGGAGTTTTCAAAGGTGGTGGTCGTATGTTCGGTCCAAGACCAAGAAGTTATAGCTTCAAACTTAATAAAAACGTTAAGCGTTTAGCACGTAAATCGGCCTTAAGTATTAAAGCAGGAGAGCAGTCAATTGTTGTATTAGAAGATTTTAATTTTGATACAGTAAAGACTAAAAATTTCACAGCTATTTTAAAAGCATTAAACTTAGAAAACAAAAAATCTCTGTTTGTGTTGGGTGGGTCGAATAATAATGTATATTTGTCATCGCGCAATTTAAAAGGCTCTGAAGTTATAACTTCTTCAGAATTAAACACTTACAAGATTTTAAATGCTAGTCAAGTTGTTCTTTTAGAAGGAGCTTTAGAAGGAATTGAAACAAATTTAAGTAAATAGAAACCATGAGTATCTTAATTAAACCTATAATCACAGAAAAAGCGACAGCAAATAGCGAGTTAAGAAACTGCTATACTTTCGCAGTGAAAACAAAGGCGAACAAGGTAGAAATCAAAAAAGCGGTGGAAGCTGCTTATGGTGTTTCTGTTGAAAAAGTTCGTACTATAAATGTCCGTCCAGATAGGAGTACTAAGTTTACAAAAACTGGTATCCAACATGGTAAAACAAATGCTGTTAAAAAAGCAATTGTACAACTGGCGGAAGGTGAAATGATTGATTTATACAGTAACATGTAATTTAGACAAATGTCAGTAAGAAAATTAAAACCAATCACACCAGGACAGCGATTTAGAGTAGTAAATGGATTTGACGCCATTACTACTGATAAGCCGGAAAAGAGTTTACTCGTTCCGAACAAAAGGTCTGGTGGTAGAAACAGTCAAGGAAAAATGACCATGCGCTATATTGGTGGTGGTCATAAAAGAAAGTATCGTATTATCGATTTTAAACGTGATAAAGCATGGAATTCCTGCTGAAGTTAAGTCAATAGAATACGATCCAAACAGAACGGCTTTTATCGCGTTATTGAATTATCAAGATGGCGAAAAAAGATATGTGATTGCACAAAACGGTCTACAAGTAGGTCAAACTGTAGTTTCAGGAGACAATGTTGCTCCAGAAATTGGAAATGCAATGCCACTTAGTCAAATTCCATTAGGAACCATTATTTCTTGTGTAGAATTACGTCCAGGTCAAGGAGCTATTATGGCTCGTAGTGCTGGTGCTTTTGCTCAGTTAATGGCAAGAGATGGTAAGTTTGCTACAATTAAATTGCCTTCTGGTGAAACAAGATTAATTCTTGTTAATTGTTTAGCAACTATAGGTGTTGTATCTAATTCAGATCATCAATTGTTAGTATCTGGTAAAGCAGGTAGAACAAGATGGTTAGGAAGACGTCCACGTACTAGACCAGTAGTAATGAATCCTGTTGATCACCCAATGGGTGGTGGTGAAGGTAAATCTTCTGGAGGACATCCTCGTTCTAGAAACGGTATACCAGCTAAAGGATATAGAACTCGTTCTAAAAAGAATGCAAGTAATAAATATATTGTAGAACGTAGAAAGAAATAAGACATGGCAAGATCATTAAAAAAAGGACCTTACGTTCATTATAAATTAGAGAAAAAAGTGGCAACTAACGTTGAAGCTAACAAAAAAACAGTTATCAAAACTTGGTCAAGAGCAAGTATGATTACTCCAGATTTTGTTGGACAAACTATAGCAGTACACAATGGCCGCCAATTTGTACCAGTATATGTTACTGAAAACATGGTAGGACATAAATTAGGAGAATTTTCACCAACACGTTCATTCCGTGGGCATGCAGGTGCTAAAAATAAAGGTAAAAAGTAGTAAGCTATGGGAAGTCGTAAAAAACAAATGGCAGACGCTATTAAGGAAGGAAAAAAGCAAGTTGCTTTTGCTAAACTTAATAATTGTCCTACGTCACCGAGAAAAATGCGTTTAGTAGCCGATTTAGTAAGAGGCGAAAAAGTAGAAAAAGCACTTAATATCTTAAAATTCAACCAAAAAGAAGCTTCTGGTAAGTTAGAGAAATTGCTTTTATCTGCAATTGCTAACTGGCAATCAAAAAACGAAGAGGCTAGCATTGAAGATGCAGAATTGGTTGTAAAGGAGATACGAGTAGATGGAGGAGCAATGTTAAAAAGATTGCGTCCAGCACCTCAAGGTCGTGCACACAGAATTAGAAAACGTTCAAACCACGTAACAATCGTAGTTGGAGCTAAAAATAACACACAAAGCTAAGATAGAAGTATGGGACAAAAAACAAATCCAATCGGAAATCGCTTAGGTATTATCAGAGGATGGGAGTCTAACTGGTATGGAGGTAATGATTATGGAGATAAACTTGCCGAAGACGATAAGATTAGAAAATACGTACACGTACGTTTAGCTAAAGCTAGTGTAAGTAGAGTAATTATTGAAAGAACTTTAAAACTTGTAACCGTTACTATCACAACGGCTCGTCCAGGTATCATTATTGGTAAAGGCGGTCAAGAGGTAGACAAGTTAAAAGAAGAACTTAAGAAAATTACTGGTAAAGAAGTTCAGATTAACATCTTTGAAATTAAGAGACCTGAACTAGATGCATTTTTAGTAGGATCAAGTATTGCTCGTCAAATTGAAAATAGAATTTCATACAGACGTGCAATTAAAATGGCTATTGCTGCTACAATGCGTATGAATGCTGAAGGAATTAAAGTTCAAATTAGTGGTCGTTTAAATGGAGCTGAAATGGCTCGTTCTGAACACTACAAAGAAGGACGTATTCCTTTATCAACCTTTAGAGCCGATATTGATTACTCACTTGTTGAGGCACACACTACTTATGGTAGATTAGGTGTGAAAGTGTGGATTATGAAAGGTGAAGTATATGGTAAAAGAGAGCTTTCTCCGCTAGTTGGATTGTCCAAAAAGCAAGGAAAGGCAGGTGCAGGAGCACCACGTGGAGGAAATAATTCTAAACCACGTCGTAGAAAGTAATTTTTTATAAAGTAAAGAAAAATGTTACAGCCTAAAAGAACAAAATTTCGTAAGCAACAAAAAGGACGTATGAAAGGTCTTTCTCAAAGAGGACACTTACTTTCAAACGGAACTTTTGGTATAAAATCACTCGAGTCTGAGTTTTTAACATCACGTCAAATTGAAGCTGCACGTATTGCTGCTACACGTTACATGAAAAGAGAAGGGCAACTTTGGATTAAAATATTTCCAGACAAGCCTATCACAAAGAAACCTCTTGAAGTACGTATGGGTAAAGGTAAAGGTGCCGTTGAATATTGGGTAGCTGTTGTTAAACCAGGAAGAATGCTTTTTGAAGTTGGAGGAGTGTCATTAGAAATCGCTAAAGAAGCGTTACGTCTAGCTGCACAAAAACTTCCAGTGAAAACTAAGTTTATAATTGCTAACGATTACGAAGCATAATTTATTTGATATTATGAAACAATCAGAAATTAAAGAATTATCTGTAGCTGAGTTACAAGAGAAACTTAGTGAAACAAAAAAGAGTTATTCAGACCTAAAATTAGCTCATGCAATATCTCCTTTAGAAAATCCAATTCAGTTACGTAACATAAGACGTACCGTAGCTAGAGTTGCGACCGAATTAACTAAAAGAGAATTACAATAATTCTGCTACAAGATGGAAACAAGAAATTTAAGAAAAGAACGTATAGGAGTTGTTACTAGTAACAAAATGCAAAAATCAATAGTTGTTGCAGAGGTTAAAAAAGTAAAACATCCTATGTATGGTAAGTTCGTGTTAAAAACAAAGAAATATGTTGCGCACGACGAAACAAACGATTGTAACATTGGTGATACCGTAAAGATCATGGAAACAAGACCTTTAAGTAAATCTAAATGTTGGAGATTAGTTGAAATCATAGAAAGAGCTAAATAATTATGGTACAGCAAGAATCAAGATTAAAAGTAGCAGATAACACTGGAGCAAAGGAAGTTTTAACTATCCGTGTTTTAGGTGGTACTAAAAGAAGATATGCATCTGTAGGAGACAAAATAGTTGTTTCTATAAAAGACGCAACACCTAATGGAAACATTAAAAAAGGTGCTGTTTCTACTGCAGTAGTTGTACGTACTAAAAAAGAAGTAAGAAGACCAGACGGATCTTATATAAGATTTGATGACAATGCTTGTGTGCTTTTAAATCCTCAAGGGGAAATGAGAGGAACACGTGTTTTTGGTCCTGTTGCTAGAGAACTTCGTGATAAACAATTCATGAAAATTGTATCATTAGCACCTGAAGTGCTTTAATACATTAAATTTAAGATGACAAAGCTTAAAATAAAAACTGGAGATACTGTAAAAGTAATTGCTGGAGACCATAAAGGTTCTGAAGGTAAAATACAAAAAGTATTAATAGACAAGAACAAAGCGATTGTTGAGGGAATAAACATGGTTAAGAAACATACTAAACCAAGTGCTAAAAACCCTCAAGGAGGAATCGTAGAGAAAGAAGCTGCTATTCATATTTCTAACTTATCGTTGTTAACTTCGAAAGGAGAAACAACAAGAATTAGTTATAAAGTTGAAGGCGGAAAGAAAGTAAGATTTTCAACAAAATCTAATGAAGTAATTTAGTTATGGCATATTCACCGAGACTTAAAGAAGAGTATAAAAGCAGAGTAATTGCAGCTCTTACAGAAGAATTTGGATACAAAAATGTTATGCAAGTTCCTAAACTTACTAAGATAGTAATATCTAAAGGTGTTGGAGCAGCAGTAGCAGACAAAAAGTTAATCGACTACGCAGTAGAAGAAGTAACTACTATATCTGGACAAAAAGCTATAGCAACAATTTCAAAAAAGGATGTTGCATCTTTCAAATTACGTAAAGGAATGCCAATTGGTGTGAAAGTTACTTTACGAGGAGAAAGAATGTATGAGTTTTTAGATCGTTTAGTAACATCTGCTTTACCACGTGTAAGAGATTTTAACGGAATAAAAGCGACAGGATTTGATGGAAGAGGTAACTACAATTTAGGAGTTACCGAGCAAATTATATTCCCAGAGATTAATATTGATAAAGTTAATAAAATCTCAGGTATGGATATTACATTTGTAACTTCTGCTGAAACTGATAAAGAAGCAAAATCATTATTAACCGAATTAGGAATTCCTTTTCAAAAAAACTAAGTTATGGCTAAAGAATCAATGAAAGCCCGCGAGGTGAAAAGAGCTAAAGTAGTAGCTAAATATGCAGAAAAACGTAAAGCTTTAAAAGAAGCTGGAGATTATGATGCATTACAAAAGTTACCAAAAAATGCTTCTCCTATTCGTATGCATAATAGATGTAAATTAACAGGAAGACCTAGAGGATATATGAGAACATTTGGAGTTTCTCGTGTAACTTTTAGAGAAATGGCTAATAATGGTCTTATTCCTGGAGTTAGAAAAGCAAGTTGGTAATATTATTTAAATAATCGGATTTAAGGTTCGGGATATTCCGAAAACCAAGATCACAAATCAATTCATTATGTACACAGATCCAATAGCGGATTATTTGACAAGAATTAGAAATGCAGTGCGTGCTAACCACAGAGTGGTTGAGATACCTGCTTCTAATCTTAAAAAAGACATTACTAAAATATTATTCGAACAAGGATATATTTTAAGTTACAAGTTTGATGATTCTAAAGTACAGGGTACTATTAAAATAGCACTTAAGTACAATAAAGAAACTAAAGAGCCTGTAATTAAACAGATTCAAAGAATAAGTAAACCAGGTTTACGTAAATACGCAAGTTCAAAAGAACTTCCTAGAATTCTTAATGGTTTAGGTATTGCCATCGTTTCTACTTCTCACGGAGTAATGACAGGTAAACAAGCAAAAAGAGATAATGTAGGTGGCGAAGTATTGTGTTACGTTTACTAAAAAGATAAGATATGTCAAGAATAGGTAATAACCCAGTAGTAATTCCACAAGGAGTTACAGTTGATATAAACGACGGAATAGTTACAGTAAAAGGTAAATTAGGAGAATTAACTCAAAATTACGATTCTGTAAATATTAAAGTTGAAGATGGAAATGTTTTAGTAACACGTACTTCAGATTCAAAAGATCAAAAAGCAAAACATGGTTTATATAGATCATTAATGCTGAACATGATTGAAGGAGTTTCAAACGGATGGACTAAACAATTAGAATTAGTTGGTGTAGGATACAGAGCTAGTAACCAAGGTCAAAAATTGGAATTAGCATTAGGATTTTCTCATGCTATTGTTATGAGTTTAGCTCCAGAAGTTAAATTGGAAACAATAAGTGAAAAAGGTAAAAACCCTATCATTAAACTAACTTCGCATGATAAACAACTTGTAGGACAAGTAGCTGCAAAGATTCGTGGTTTTAGACCGCCAGAGCCTTATAAAGGTAAAGGAGTTAAGTTTGTTGGTGAGGTATTAAGAAGAAAAGCAGGTAAATCAGCTTAATAATTAAGTTATGGCATTGACAAAATACGAAAGAAGAAAAAGAATTAAAAGCAGAATACGTAAGATAGTATCTGGTACAGAAACTAGACCTAGATTAGCTGTTTTTAGAAGTAATAAAGAAATTTATGCTCAAATTGTAGATGACGTAACTGGTGTAACAATCAGTGCAGCATCATCAAGAGATAAAGGTGTTAGTTCTGCGAAAGCAACTAAAATAGAAGTAGCTAAATTAGTAGGAAAAGCTCTTGCTGAAAAAGCTTTAAAAGCAGGTGTAGAAACAATTGCTTTTGATAGAGGTGGCTATTTATATCATGGTAGAGTAAAATCATTAGCTGATGGAGCTAGAGAAGCAGGACTTAAATTCTAAGAAATTATGTTTAAAAAATATAAAAGTGCAGAATTAGTAAAACCAGGTGGATTGGATCTTAAAGATCGTTTAGTTGGTGTACAAAGAGTTACAAAAGTAACTAAAGGTGGTAGAGCATTTGGTTTTTCAGCTATTGTTGTTGTTGGAGATGAAGCCGGTGTAGTAGGACAAGGTTTAGGAAAGTCTAAAGATGTAGCTAGCGCAATTGCAAAAGCTATTGAAGATGCTAAGAAAAACTTGGTTCGTATTCCTCTAAAAGGAAAATCATTACCACATGAACAAAAAGGTAAATATGGTGGAGCAAGAGTAAATATTATTCCTGCAGCTCAAGGTACTGGTGTTATTGCTGGTGGTGCTGTAAGAACAGTATTAGAGGCAGTTGGTGTACACGATGTGTTATCAAAATCTCAAGGATCATCAAATCCTCATAATGTTGTTAAAGCTACATTTGATGCTTTATTACAATTAAGAGATGCCAAAACTATTGCTAGAGACCGAGGTATTTCACTTGAACAAGTTTTTAAAGCTTAATACAGACAGAGATGGCAAAAATTAAAGTAACAAAAGTAAAAAGTGCAATCAATTGTCCGTTAAGACAAAAAAGAGTTTTAGAATCTCTTGGTCTTAGAAAAATTGGTCAGGTAAAAGAGCACGAAGCTACATCAAGTATTCTTGGTATGGTAAGTAAAGTAAATCACTTAGTTTCTGTTGAAGAAATTAAATAATAATATACTGAAATGGATTTAAGTAATTTGAAACCTGCAGAAGGTTCAGTTAAAAATCAAGGTAAAAGAATAGGTAGAGGACAAGGTTCTGGTAAAGGTGGTACTGCTACAAAAGGACACAAAGGTCAAAAATCTCGTTCTGGTTATTCTAAGAAAATTGGATTTGAGGGAGGGCAAATGCCACTTCAAAGACGTGTGCCTAAATTTGGTTTTACAAATATTAACCGTATTGAATATCAAGGAATCAATTTAGATACTTTGCAACAATTAGTTGATAATAAAATTGTAACAGGAACAGTAGATTTTGAAACTTTATTCACAAACCGTTTAGCTGGAAAAAATGATTTAGTTAAAATATTAGGTAGAGGTGAATTAAAAGCAAAATTAAAAGTATCTGCACATAAATTTACTGCTTCAGCAAAAGCTGCTATTGAAGCTGCTGGTGGAGAAGCTGTAACATTATAAGACCTTATTATAAGTATGAAATTTATAGAATCGTTAAAAAATGTTTGGAAAATTGAAGAACTAAGAAACAGAATCATAGTGACACTTGGTCTGTTATTAGTTTATCGTTTTGGTGCACAAGTGGTTTTACCAGGTATTGATGCCGCTCAATTAGGAGGATTGGCTGACAATACTGATTCTGGTTTATTAGGGCTACTTAACGCCTTTACCGGGGGTGCTTTTGCAAATGCTTCTGTATTTGCTTTGGGTATTATGCCATACATTTCTGCTTCTATTGTTGTTCAGTTAATGGGAATTGCAATTCCTTATTTACAAAAATTACAAAAAGAAGGCGCTAGTGGTCAAAAGAAAATTAATCAGATTACTCGTTGGTTAACCATCGCTATCTGTTTATTGCAGGCACCAGGTTATTTAGCTAGTTTACCAGCATTAGGGATTCCTGCAAGTGCATTTTTATTAGGAACTGGTCCATTATTCTATTTCTCTTCTGTAACTATTCTAGTAACAGGCTGTATCTTTGCGATGTGGTTGGGTGAAAAAATTACAGATAAAGGAATTGGAAACGGGATATCTCTATTAATTATGGTAGGTATTATAGCAAGACTACCTGCATCGTTTATTCAAAATGCTGCGACTAGATTGGAAGGTAATAACGTAATGCTTATTCTTTTTGAATTAGTAATATGGTTTGCAATCATTCTTGCATGTATCATGCTTGTTATGGCGGTTAGAAAGATTGCTGTGCAATATGCTAGAAGAACTGCAACTGGTAGTTACGAGAAAAGTGCTATGGCGGGATCAAGACAGTATATTCCATTAAAGCTTAATGCTTCTGGAGTTATGCCAATAATATTTGCTCAGGCAATTATGTTTGTACCTAGTTTAATTGGTGGGTCTTCACTTTTAAAGGAGACGGCGTTTGGTGCATGGATGCAAACTAATTATGCTGATATATTTGGATTGGCTTACAATATAACATTCGCGATATTGATTATTATATTTACATATTTCTATACAGCGATAACAGTACCAACAAATAAAATGGCCGACGATTTAAAACGTAGTGGTGGTTTTATTCCGGGGATTCGCCCAGGTTCTGAAACATCAGAATATCTTGATAAAATAATGTCTCAAATAACCTTACCAGGTTCTATATTTTTAGCATTTTTAGCTGTGTTCCCAGCAATAATTGTGAAAATTATGGGGGTGCAACAAGGATGGGCTTTATTTTTTGGAGGAACATCATTAATTATTATGGTGGGAGTAGCAATAGATACTATGCAACAAGTAAATTCTTATTTGTTAAATAGACACTATGATGGCTTGATGAAAACTGGTAAAAATAGAAAGGCATTAGCTTAATATTATACTATGGCAAAACAAGCAGCAATAGAGCAAGACGGAACGATTATAGAAGCATTATCAAATGCTATGTTTCGTGTTGAGTTAGAAAATGGTCACATTGTGACTGCGCATATTTCTGGTAAGATGCGTATGCATTACATTAAATTATTACCAGGAGATAAAGTAAAATTAGAAATGAGTCCTTATGATTTATCTAAGGCTAGAATAACTTATAGATACTAACACAGATGAAAGTAAGAGCATCAGTAAAAAAAAGAAGCGCAGATTGTATAATCGTGCGAAGAAAAGGTAGACTTTACGTGATAAACAAAAAGAATCCTAGATTTAAACAAAGACAAGGGTAATTATGGCAAGAATTGCAGGTGTAGACATACCAAAAAACAAAAGAGGAGTTATCTCTTTAACTTATATCTATGGAATAGGTAGAAGTAGAGCTAAAGAAATATTAGCAGAAGCTAATGTTGATGAAAGTATTAAAGTTCAGGATTGGAACGATGACCAAATTAGTGGTATTCGTGAAGCTGTGGGTACTTTTAAAATCGAAGGTGAATTACGTTCTGAAACGCAATTGAACATTAAGCGATTAATGGATATTGGATGTTACAGAGGTATTCGTCATAGATCGGGTCTTCCTTTAAGAGGACAACGTACTAAGAACAACTCTAGAACTAGAAAAGGTAGAAGAAAAACTGTTGCTAACAAGAAAAAAGCAACTAAATAAAAATTAGTCTTTAGTATTTAGACGTTGGAAGGAATCTGTTTGAAATTATAAAAGGTTTAGGATTCTAGCGACTATCAACTATTAACTGAAAACTATTAAAAATGGCAAAAACAAATACAAAGAGTACTAAAAAACGTAAAGTTATAGTTGACTCTGTAGGAGAAGCTCATGTTAATGCTTCTTTCAACAACATCATTATTTCACTTACCAACAAAAAAGGAGATGTTATCTCTTGGTCTTCTGCTGGTAAAATGGGATTTAGAGGTTCTAAGAAAAACACACCTTATGCTGCTCAATTAGCTGCTGAAGATGCTGCAGCGGTAGCATCAGAAGCTGGTTTAAAGAAAGTAAAGGTTTATGTAAAAGGACCAGGAAATGGTAGAGAATCTGCTATTCGTTCTATTCACAATGCTGGAATTGAAGTAACTGAAATTATTGATGTTACTCCACTTCCACATAATGGATGTCGTCCTCCAAAACGTAGAAGAGTATAATTTATTTATACGCAAAAAATATAAATTAATATCAATTGTTTTTAAACAGTTGATATTAACTTTTTATGTGTAAATTTGCAAACTGAAAAAAAATAATATTAACAAGTATCAACAAGAGATCAACGATTATCGAAGGATAAGATTAAGACCTTAATTCATAATCACTCTTAAAAACAATTTAAAATGGCAAGATATACTGGTCCTAAAACTAAAATAGCTCGTAAATTTGGTGAAGCTATTTTCGGAGAAGATAAATCTTTTGAAAAAAGAAATTATCCTCCAGGTCAACACGGAAACGCAAGACGTCGTGGAAAAAAATCTGAATATGCAATCCAATTAATGGAAAAGCAAAAAGCAAAATATACTTATGGTATATTAGAGCGTCAATTCAGAAATTTATTTAAAAGCGCAAGAGCTGCTCAAGGAATTACAGGTGAAGTTTTATTACAACTTTGCGAATCAAGATTAGATAACGTAGTTTTTAGAATGGGTATTGCTCCTTCTAGAAGTGGCGCTAGACAATTAGTATCTCACAGACACATCACTGTAAATGGAGAATTAGTAAATATTCCTTCATACCAATTAAAAGCAGGAGATGTTGTTGCTGTAAGAGAGAAATCTAAATCTCTTGAAGCAATCGAAAGATCTCTTTCAAATTCAAGTCATGTTTACGAATGGATTACATGGAATGATGATACCAAACAAGGAACTTATGTTTCTGTTCCTGCGAGAATTCAAATTCCAGAAAACATTAACGAACAATTCATAGTCGAATTATATTCAAAATAATAAATTAATAATATTGGTATTTGGCCAAAGGGTTTATAAGTATTTCTTCAAACTTTTAGACCGCGCAACCAAATAACAATTAAAACGAAGAAAAAAATGGCAGTATTTAATTTTCAAAAACCAGATAAAGTAATCATGATTGATTCTACTGATTTCGAAGGCAAATTCGAATTCAGACCTTTAGAACCTGGTTATGGTTTAACAGTAGGAAACGCATTAAGAAGAGTTTTGCTTTCTTCATTAGAAGGATTTGCAATTACATCAGTTAGAATTGAAGGTGTTGATCATGAATTTTCAGCAATTGCTGGAGTGGTGGAAGATGTTACTGAAATCATTTTAAATTTAAAACAAGCTCGTTTTAAAAGACAAATAGATGATATTGATAATGAGTCAATCTCAATTTCAATATCTGGTCAAGAGCAAATTACTGCTGGAGATTTCCAAAAATTTATTTCAGGATTCCAAGTGTTAAATACGGAATTAGTAATCTGTAATTTAGATCCTAAAGTTAATTTCAACATGGAAATTACAATTGAAAAAGGTAGAGGATATGTGCCTGCAGAAGAAAATAAAAAAGCTGCTGCACCAGTTGGAACTATCTTTACAGATTCGATATATACTCCTATAAAAAATGTTAAGTATAGTATTGAAAACTATCGTGTTGAGCAAAAAACGGATTATGAAAAATTAGTTTTTGAAATCATTACGGATGGTTCAATAACACCTCAAGATGCTTTAACTGAAGCAGCTAAAACATTAATTCACCACTTCATGTTATTCTCTGATGAGCGTATTACATTAGAAGCTGATGAAATTGCACAAACTGAAACTTATGATGAAGAATCTCTTCACATGAGACAGTTGCTTAAAACAAAGTTAATCGATATGGATTTATCTGTTCGTGCACTTAATTGTTTAAAAGCGGCTGAAGTTGATACTTTAGGTGACTTAGTATCTTTCAATAAAAATGATTTAATGAAATTCAGAAACTTTGGTAAAAAGTCTTTAACAGAGCTTGAAGAGCTGGTTAACGTTAAAGGGTTAAATTTCGGAATGGATTTAAGTAAATATAAATTAGATAAAGATTAATTAATCATATTTTGCTCCTCGTATGTCGAGTTTAGTAGCAAGATGATAAAACAAATGTCATGAGACACGGAAAAAAAATAAATCATTTAAGTAGACAAACTGCTCATAGAAAATCTATGTTAGCTAATATGGCTTGTTCTTTAATAGAGCATAAACGTATTAACACAACAGTTGCTAAAGCAAAAGCTTTAAAACAATTTGTTGAGCCAATGATTACTAAGTCTAAAGAAGATACAACACATAACAGACGTATTGTTATGTCACGTTTAAGACAAAAAGAAGCAGTTGCAGAATTGTTTAGAGATGTTGCAGCTAAAATTGCTGATCGTCCAGGAGGATATACAAGAATTATAAAACTTGGAAATCGTTTAGGAGATAATGCAGATATGGCAATGATTGAACTTGTAGATTATAACGAAATTTATAACGCTGGGAAACCAGAAAAGAAAACAACACGAAGAAGTAGAAGAGGCGGTGCTAAGTCTACAGACGCTCCTGTAGCTCCGGTAGTTGCTCCAGCAGTTGAACCGAAAGCAACAAAAGACGAAGAAGAATAAATAAATTTAAAAAAAGATAAGTATTTTACTTATCTTTTTTTTTTAAACAATTAATATGTTAAGGTTAAACACTTTTTTTTTAATTTTCACACTGACTTGCGTATGTGCTGCGCAAAACTACTACTAATACTGGTGGTTCTTTTATAAATCCTTTGACAGGATCGGGCGGATCTAATATTAGTTTTGGAGCTAACTATTCAAAAAGTCTTTTTGGGTTAAATATTAATGAATATGGTCGTGGAGGTACTGGTTCTGATAATAGTAATATTGAGGGAAGTGTATATCTTTTTAAAGGCTGGAATAACTTGTCTGTAATATGGTATAATGATAAGATAATGAATGTTGATTTAGTAAATTATAATTTGTTACATGAAAGGTTTGAGTTTAAACTAAATAATGACTCAATTATAATTGTTAATCCAGCTAAAACCAAGCTTAAAAAAGTTTCAATTAATAATATAGTACTAAAACCTTACTATAATAAAGAGTTGTTTAGAGATTCATATTTTGAAGTATTGTGGTATTCTGATGAGTTTTCACTCTTGTCAAATTATAAATTAAAAATCACACCGGGTGCTATAAATCCATTAACAAAGACTTATGTTAATGGAAAAAAATATGTACATAATAGGTGTTATTATGTAAAAAAGAATAATGAAACGGATATGACTTCCATAAAATTAAGGAAGTCTGAGATATTGAAATTAATAGATGTTTCAAATGTTGATCAAGTGAAAAAATTTGTTAAAAAAAGTAGGCTCAAGTATAGCAAGTTATCTGATGTTAAAGATATGTTAATCTACTATAATTCTATTAAAACTTAAAAAAAGAAGGGATAAACTATTTTAGTTTATCCTTTTTTTTTATCAATTTTGCAAAACTTTTTATAGGAATATATGAAATATCAAAAAAGACAAAAAGCCATTATTCTCCTTGCAGATGGGACCATCTTTTACGGAAAAGCAGTAGGGAACAAACAAGGTACAGCATTTGGAGAAGTTTGTTTTAACACAGGGATGACGGGATATCAAGAGATTTTTACAGATCCGTCTTACTTTGGACAATTGATGGTAGCAACAAATGCTCATATTGGTAATTATGGAGTTAATAGTGAGGAAGTAGAATCCGATTCAATTAAAATTGCTGGACTCATAGTAAAGAATTTTAGTTATGAATATTCAAGAGATGCCGCTGATGATTCTTTAGAGAATTTTTTGAATAAAAATGATTTGTTGGCCATATCAGACGTAGATACAAGAGCATTAGTAAGTTATATTAGAGACAATGGTGCGATGAACGCCGTTATTTCTACTGATGTTGATAATATTGAAGGTTTAAAAAAACAATTGGCAGAAGTGCCGGATATGAAAGGTTTGGAATTAGCGTCGAAAGTATCTACTAAGGAGCCTTATTATTATGGTGACGCCAATGCAACTTATAAAGTAGCGGCTTTAGATATAGGTATTAAAAAGAATATACTTCGTAATATAGCAAAGAGAGATGCTTATATAAAAGTGTTTCCATATAATGCTAAGTTTGAAGATTTAGAAGCCTTTAAACCAGATGGTTATTTTTTGTCTAATGGCCCTGGGGATCCAGAACCTTTAGTAGACGCGCAAACATTGGCTAAAGAAATTATTAAAAGGGATTTACCTTTATTTGGTATTTGTTTAGGTCATCAGGTTATAGCCTTGGCAAATGGTGTTTCAACTTATAAAATGCATAATGGTCATAGAGGTATTAATCATCCTGTTAAAAATTTAACGACAGGAAAAGGTGAAATTACATCTCAAAATCATGGATTTGCAGTCAACAGAGAAGAATCTGAAGCACATCCAGATTTGATTGTTACACATGTACATCTTAACGACCATACGGTGGCTGGATTAGCTATGAAAAACAAAAACTGTTTTTCGGTGCAGTACCATCCGGAGGCAAGTCCGGGACCGCATGATTCGTCTTATTTGTTCGACCAGTTTATCGAGAACATAAAAAAATAAATAATATTAAAAGCCTCTAAAATTGTAGAAATTTTAGAGGCTTTTGTTTACTAAAACGTTATAGATGTGTTTTTGAATATTTCTTTAGAAACATCCTAAAAGAAACAAGATTAAAACGTAAATTTGAACTATTAAAAAAGTTAAAATAAATTAATTATGAGTATTATAATAAATATACACGCAAGACAAATTTTGGATTCAAGAGGAAATCCAACTGTAGAAGTAGATGTTGTTACTGAAAATGGTCTTTTAGGAAGAGCTGCAGTACCATCTGGAGCATCAACTGGAGAGCATGAAGCTGTAGAGTTACGCGATGGCGGAAAAGCATATATGGGTAAAGGCGTTTTAAAAGCAGTAGAAAATGTAAATTCTATTATAGCTCCAGAATTAATGGGCGTTTCAGTTTTTGAACAAAATTTAATCGATCAGATAATGATTGATTTAGACGGTACCAAAAACAAATCTAAATTAGGGGCTAATGCTATTTTAGGTGTTTCTTTGGCAGTTGCAAAAGCAGCGGCTAACGAACTGGATATGCCTTTATATCGTTATGTCGGTGGAGTCTCTGCAAACACGCTTCCTGTACCAATGATGAACATAATTAATGGTGGTTCTCATAGTGATGCGCCTATTGCGTTTCAGGAATTTATGATTATGCCTGTAAAAGCTAAAAACTTTACACATGCTATGCAAATGGGAACTGAGATTTTCCATAACCTAAAAAAAGTTTTACACGATAGAGGTTTAAGTACTGCGGTTGGTGATGAAGGTGGATTTGCACCTACATTAGCTGGTGGAACAGAAGATGCTTTAGATTCTATTAAAGTAGCTGTTGAAAACGCTGGTTATACTTTTGGAGGGGATATAATGATTGCTTTAGATTGTGCTGCAGCAGAATTTTATGTAAACGGAAAATACGACTATACAAAATTTGAAGGTGATAAAGGTAAAGTAAGAACTTCGGCTGAACAAGCTGAGTATTTAGCTGAATTAGCTGCTAAATATCCAATTATCTCTATTGAAGATGGAATGGATGAAAACGATTGGGATGGTTGGAAATTATTAACAGATAAAATTGGTGATAAAGTACAATTAGTAGGTGATGATTTATTTGTTACCAATGTAGAGCGTTTATCTCGTGGTATTGAGCAAGGTATCGCAAATTCAATTTTAATTAAAGTAAACCAAATAGGTTCTCTAACAGAAACTATTGCTGCTGTAAATATGGCTAAAAATGCAGGTTATACATCGGTTATGTCTCATCGTTCTGGTGAAACTGAAGATAACACGATAGCCGATTTAGCAGTAGCTTTAAACTGTGGTCAAATTAAAACAGGTTCTGCGTCTCGTAGCGACCGTATGGCGAAATATAACCAGTTACTACGTATTGAAGAACAATTAGGTGAAACAGCTTATTTCCCTCAAGAAAAGGCGTTTAAAATCAAATAAAAAAATTTAATTTTTTAAAATGGCGGTTATTATTTTAATAATCGCCTTTTTTTTTACATTAATTTCAAATATATTGTTAAATCAATAAATATTTGCTTTAAACACTGATTAAAATCATGAGATATTTCGTAAATTGGCAAGACAATTAAAGAATAAAAATCATTCAAACTTATGGGAAATAGTGCGACCATCGAAGTCAACGGAAAAAAAATAGAACTTCCGGTAATTAAAGGAACAGAAAATGAATTAGCAATTGATATTTCTAATTTTAGAAGTGCATCTGGTGGTGTCATTACAATAGATCCTGGATTTAAAAATACGGGTTCTTGTGAAAGTGCCATTACGTTTTTAGATGGTGAAAAAGGTATTTTAAGATATAGAGGCTATTCTATTGAAGAATTGGCTGAAAAAGCAGATTTTTTAGAAGTGGCTTATCTATTAATTTTTGGAGAACTTCCTACAAAAGAGACATTAGATAAATTTCACCACGACATTAAAGCGCAATCAATTGTAGATGATGATGTTCGTAAAATAGTTGAAGCTTTTCCAAAAACTGCACACCCGATGGGTGTTGTGGCATCTCTTACAAGTGCATTAACAGCTTTTAATCCTTCTTCAGTGAATGTTAATTCTGAAGAAGATATGTATAAAGCTATCTGTAAAATACTTGGAAAATTCCCGGTATTAGTAGCTTGGACCTATCGTAGAAAATTTGGTTTACCTTTAGATTATGGTGATAATTCATTAGGTTATGTTGAAAACATACTAAAAATGATGTTCAGCCAGCCAAATGCATGTTACGTACAGAGTAAAATTTTAGTTGATGCTTTAGATAAATTATTAATTCTACATGCAGACCATGAGCAAAACTGCTCTACATCAACGGTAAGAATCACAGGGTCATCTCATGCTGGTTTGTTTGCGTCTTTATCAGCGGGAATATCGGCACTTTGGGGTCCACTTCACGGAGGTGCTAATCAAGCGGTGTTAGAAATGCTGGAGGCTATAAAAGCAGATGATGGTGATACTAAAAAATACATGGCTAAAGCAAAAGATAAAGACGACCCTTTCCGTTTAATGGGCTTTGGTCACCGTGTCTATAAAAACTTTGACCCACGTGCAAAAATCATTAAAAAAGCAGCCGATGAAGTATTGGCTAATTTGGGTGTTGAAGATCCTATTTTAGATATAGCTAAAGGTCTTGAAAAGGAAGCGTTAGAAGATCAATATTTTGTAGATAGAAAATTATATCCGAACGTAGATTTCTATTCAGGAATCATATATAGAGGTATGGGTATTCCAACAGATATGTTTACGGTAATGTTTGCATTAGGGCGTTTGCCAGGTTGGATAGCACAATGGCGCGAAATGCGATTAAATAATGAACCGATTGGGCGACCAAGACAAATATATACTGGAGCAACTCTAAGACCTTTTGTTCCAGTAGAAAAGCGCTAAACTATATTATTGAAAATAACAAGGAGCTTCATAAGTAAATATTATGAAGCTTTTTTATATTTACGCCATGTTAAAACTCAATATAAAAAACGAAACATCCAGACTTAGAGCCGTAATTTTAGGAACTGCAGAAAGTAATGGACCAACACCTCGTGTGGAAGATTGTTACGATCCTAAAAGTGTTGAACATGTGTGCGCAGGAACATATCCCAAGGAAAAAGATATGATTCGTGAAATGGATGCTGTAGCTGCTGTTTTTAAAAAGTACGATGTCACTGTTTTTAGACCAAAGGTTATTAAGGATTGTAATCAAATATTTTCTCGTGATATCGCATTTGTTATTGAGGATAAAATAATTAGAGCTAATATTTTGCCAGACAGAGAAAAAGAAATTGAGGCTATTAGATATGTTTGGAACCAAATAGATAGAAAAAACAGAATTATATTACCACCAGAATGTCATGTAGAAGGTGGTGATGTTATGCCTTGGAATGATTATATTTTTGTTGGCACATATTCGGGAAAAGATTATCCACAATTAATTACTGCTCGTACTAATAAGGAAGCAGTTATTGAGATACAAAAATTGTTTCCTAATAAAATTGTTAAGTCTTTCGAACTTCGAAAATCGAATACCAATGCAAGAGAAAATGCCTTGCATTTAGATTGTTGTTTTCAACCCATTGGAAAAAATAAAGCCATTATACATAAAAATGGATTTTTAAATGAAAGCGACTATAATTGGTTGGTAAATTTCTTTGGAAAAGAAAATATATTTGAAATTACAAAAGATGAAATGTATGAAATGAATAGTAATATTTTTTCAATTTCAGAAGATGTTATAATTTCAGAACAAAACTTTACACGACTAAACACATGGTTACGACAACAAGGTTTTACGGTTGAAGAAGTCCCTTATGCAGAAATAAGCAAACAAGAAGGCTTATTACGTTGTACAACGATGCCTTTAATTAGGGATTGATATTTTTTGGTTTAAAAGTTCTTTAGTTTATTTTAGAATAGCATTCTCAATAATAAGTGAGTAAATATATCCGGCTCCAAAATCTTTGTTTAATGAAACGGTTCCTTCAAATATTACAATATCTCCTATGTTCACTTCTTCTTTAGTTGTAAATGTAAGATCAGATTTTCCATCATAACTGGAGCCATCTTTAAGATGAACCCAATTACGGTCCAAAATATTACTATTTATTTTTACAACTTGTCCTTGAACAACTATTTTTTTATTTGCAAAGTCATTAGCGTTTTTGTAGAGTTCTGCAATTGTATTTCCTCCTGGCGCACGTTCTACAGTGATATCATCTTGTGATTCTTGAATTTCAGTCCCTTTATTAATCGAGCCTCGTTAACTAAAGAAGACGTTGCGATTTTTGGAGTGTCACTAATATAATCCACAAACAAAATTTTATCAAAAACGCGGTTTAATTCTTTACTTTTAAAATCTATCATTTCAATGGCACTCTTATAATAAAGATCGGAATTAACCTTTGGATCCATTTTACTAACAGCTAACCAATAATCTTTATCATTTTCAGTTACGAAGAGATACGTATAGATATCTGTTTGTAATACCTCTTTAACTTTTACGTGATGGATAGCTGGGTCTGTATTGTCAGATAAATATTTTTTATTTTTATCCTTGCAGGATGTAAATATGATTAAGGAAAAAATAAAGATTAATGATGATTTCATGATATGAAGTTTTAAATTATATTAAAAGTTAAGCTAAATAATGTTACAAAGATACTATAAAAACTGAAGTTGATTAGCTTCCACAGGTCATTAAATACATATGTTTAAACAAGAAAATGTATAATTTTATTAAATTAGAAATGGAAGTATTTATTGATGTAAAAAATCTTATTAAATCATTTTAATTATTCATAAATTCAGTAAGAATCCAAAGATCGTTTTGTGTTTTTGAATTTTGCTGCGCATCGTAAAAACATGGTTGTTATTCATAATATAGTAATTCTTATAAGGCTTTATTTATTCTTTTTTCTTTTTTGGATAAAGTCAATACATTTTCAGTTTTAAAAACCATAATTTTGTAAATCTAATTAATGACGATGCAACAAACTACAAATACCATTTTAATGATTCGTCCAATAAACTTTAGGATGAATGAGCAAACGGCAGTAAACAATTATTACCAAAAAGTAATAGATAATTTATTGCCACAAACTGTTAATGCCAAAGCGCAACAAGAGTTTGATGACTATGTTGAAAAACTAAGAGGCATTGGTGTTAATGTCATTGTTGTAAATGATTCGTTAAAATTTGATACCCCAGATTCTATTTTTCCTAATAACTGGGTGTCGTTTCACGAAAATGGTGATGTGGGCTTATACCCTATGTTTGCAGAGAACAGGCGTTTAGAGCGACGAGAAGACGTACTAGAAGCAGTTGAAAAAGCAGGGTTTCTTATTAAAAATATAATTGATTACACTGCTGCCGAAGAAGAGCATCTCTTTCTTGAAGGTACAGGTAGTATTGTGTTAGATAGAACAAACAGAAAAGCCTATTGTGCTTTGTCTCCAAGAGCAGATGAAGATTTGTTTATTGAGTTTTGTGAAGATTTTGAATATATGCCTGTTATTTTTACAGCAAACCAAACCGTAAATGGCGAACGAAAAGCTATTTATCACACCAACGTTATGATGTGTTTGGGTGAAACCTTTGCAGTTATTTGTTTGAGCTGTATTGATGATAAAAAAGAACGTAGAAATGTAATTGACCACTTAAAAGAAGATGGTAAGGAGATTATTGATATTACAGAAGCACAATTAAATAATTTTGCAGGTAATATGCTGCAAGTAAAGGGAGTAAACGATAAAAGTTATTTAGTGATGAGTCAGGCAGCTCATGATTCGTTAACTGCCAAGTCAAATTGAAAGCTTAAAAAAGCATACTAACATACTTTCCAGTTCTTTAAATACTATTGAAGCTTGTGGTGGTGGAAGTGCTCGTTGTATGATGGCAGAAGTGTTTTTGCCAAAGGCTTAATTTAAATTTATAAAGTTTTTTGCGTTAGGGATTGTAGTGAAAATCCTTTTTGTGAGGCACGAGCAAAAAGATTGTAACGAAAAGCCCGACCCTTGTGGTAACGCCCAAAGAATACTACGAAGGTCTTGATTTTGGTAATTGCACGTAAAATGTAGTGCCAACATTTACAGTGCTTTCTACCCAAATCTTACCGTTGTTTAATTCTACCAATTCTTTACAAATTGATAAACCTAAACCAGTTCCTTTTTCGTTATTGGTACCAACAGTGGTAAAGGAATTGCTTTTGAATAGTTTTTCGATATTCTGCTTAGAGATACCAATACCAGTATCGGCAATACTAATAATACAACTTCCGTTACTTATATGATTTGAAATCGTAATAGTGTCACCTCTTTTACAAAATTTTAAGGCGTTTGCAAGCAGGTTTTGCACGACGATTTCGAACATGCTTCTATCAGCATATGCAAAATCACGCAGCGAATGGTCTATTAATTCGATGCCTTTGTTCTCCATACGTTGTTCAACTAATCTAACCTTTTCTTCAAAAACTTCCTGCACATCAAATAACGTTGGTTTTGGTTCTAACGATTGCATTTGAGACTTAGACCAGTTTAATAAGTTATATAATAGCAACGATGCGTTGTTTGCATTTTCACTTAATTCCGGAATTAAATTATCGAATTCTTCTCTAGATAACGAACCGTCTTTTAATAAATCTATAAACCCATTTATGGAAGAAAGCGAGTCTTTTAAATCGTGAGAAACAATTGAAAACAATTTATCCTTTACATTATTTACATTTTCAAGATGCTTAGTTTGCTCTAAAAATGCTTCATTTTGTAATTCTATTTTAAGATTTTTCTCCTCTAATTCTTGTGTGTATTTTATATTGCTATTTCTCTTTAAATAAATTAAAATTAAAAAAGTAGAAACTATCGCTAATGCAGCTAAGAGACCGTAAAATATTAATTTGAATTTGTCGAATTCTTCTTTTGAACCGTTATAGTTCGCAGAAGAAGGTTCGATGGTATGCGCGTTCGTTAATTCTTTTTCGAAATTTGGATTAAATTCTAAATCAACAGAATCAGCATTTTTAAAATTCAAACCTGAATTATTATATAGACTATTTTTTAAATTGAAATATTCACGTTGCCATATAAAAGCTCTATCAAATTTTCTATTTGTTGAGTCTAAAGCAATCATTAATTTATAGTACCTAAGTAATTCTGGTTTATTATTGGTGCTTTTAGCTATTGCCCCAGCTTCAAAAAGTTGCTGTTCAGCTAACGTTAAACGATCTGTTTGAAGATTTAATGCACCTAAACTATTAAGTGACAACAAAATACCAGATTTATTGTTCGCCTTTCTGTTAATTTCTAAACCTTCTAACAGATATTGTGAAGCCTTGTTAAAGTCGTTAAATTTTAAATATTCTGAACCCAATTTTGGGTATATACTGCCACGTAATGTATCAATACTCGCATTAGAGCCACTTAAAACTTTTTCGTAATACTCAATAGCTTTTCTGTTTTCATTTTTATGTGAATAAAGTTCAGCTAACTGGATGTTAGATTTAATAAGCCCTTTAGTGTCTTTTAATTGTACTTGAATTTCGCTGGCTTTTAAATTAAAATCAATTGATTTTTCTACAGCATTTATTTTATAGTATGCATTTGCTAAATTACTATATGCTAAACTCAGGTCTTTTAACAGGTTCTGTTTTTCTAATTCTTTGATGGCCGCTAACGAATACTGTAACCCTTTAGCATAATTACCTCTTTTAATTTCAATTAAGCCTATACTATTATTAACTTTTGCAACTCCAAGCAAATCGTTAAGTTGATTATATAAGTCTTTAGATTTGTTATAGCTACTTACCGCATTAATATAATCACCTTTTTCTGCATAAATCAAAGCTTTATAGTATGTTGTTTCTGCTATGCCTCGGGTGTATTTTAAACTGGAAGAAAGTTTTTCACTTTCAATAATATATTTTAAAGCTCTATCAAAATCGTTTAAATTATAAAGCGATTTAATAAGTTTTAAAGATGTTTTAACTTTTAAAGTGTCTTGAGCTGCGTAAGCTAATTCTAAGGAAAGACTATCTATCTCTTTAGTTTGAGATAAACCAAAAAAATAAGATAAAAATATAATTAAAGTAATTATTTTCCTCATACTACTTATACATTGCAACTAGGAATAAAGCAATAAACGAATTTGTTTTATTTGAGGGAAATAAAGATCGCTTTAACCAGCTGTAATATTATGTTAGTTTAAATAGTTTCCTATAATTGGATACTATTAATAGCTTTTACATAACAAAAGTTAGAAAAAGCCTTTTTAAAATCTAATTTCTGCGTTTTAATACCAATAAATTAGTTAAACAGACATAGTAAAAAAGGGTAAAAATCCGACGAATAGATTAACGGCAAAAATCATAGAATAAGAGCGCTTTTGTCGATGAAATGCATTTCGTTTTTATTTGGAATTATAATGTTGAACTAATTTCGTTTTTTATAAAACGTGAAATTTAATTTAATGCTTTAATAAAAGTTTTATCTTTACGCACTTAAAAAAGTGACGATTAATGAACCTTCAAGAAACTTTATCTAATCAAGTAAAACTAGCCATAAAATCAGCCTTTAATATTGATTTGGAAACAGTAGAATTTCAAGCAACAAGAAAGGAGTTTGCTGGAGATATTACCGTAGTAATTTTTCCTATGCTTAGATTTATTAAAGGAAACCCTGTTCAAATAGGTGAAACAATTGGTAAGTTTTTGGTAGAACAAGTAAAGGAGGTTAAAGCATTTAATGTTGTAAAAGGCTTTTTAAATATTGAAATAAGTGATGCCTATTACATTAATTTTTTCAACAATATAAAAGATGAAAAAACCTTTGGTTTTCTTTTGCCAAAAGCAGAAGAGAAGGCAATTATGGTTGAGTATTCGTCACCAAACACGAATAAACCACTTCATTTAGGGCATGTTCGAAATAATCTCTTGGGTTATAGTGTAGCCGAAATTTTAAAAGCATCGGGTAAAAAAGTTTATAAAACGCAAATTATAAACGACCGTGGCATTCATATTTGTAAAAGCATGCTGGCTTGGAAACGCTTTGGTAACAATGAAACACCAGAAAGTACAGGTTTAAAAGGAGATAAGTTGGTTGGTAATTATTATGTTAAGTTCGATCAGGAATACAAGAAGGAAATTATAGCATTGATAGATTCTGGTAAAACGGAAGATGAAGCCAAAAAAAATGCCCCCATTTTATTAGAAGCGCAAGAAATGCTTTTAAAATGGGAAGCAGGGGATGAGGAAACCGTTTCTCTTTGGAAAACAATGAATGGTTGGGTGTATAAAGGGTTTAATGAAACATATAAAAACCTAGGTGTTGATTTCGATACTTTGTATTACGAAAGCGACACGTATTTATTAGGAAAGGAATTTGTAGCTGAAGGATTAAAATCGGGTGTTTTTTCTAAAGAAGCCGATAATTCTGTATGGTGTGATTTAACTGAAGACGGGTTAGATAAAAAAATAGTACAGCGTTCTGATGGTACTGCAGTTTACATGACACAAGATATTGGAACCGCAATACAGCGTATTAAAGATTTTCCAGATGTTGGCGGTATGGTTTATACGGTTGGAAACGAGCAAGATTATCATTTTCAGGTACTGTTCTTAATTTTGAAAAAATTAGGTTTTGAATGGGCTAAAAATCTGTATCATTTAAGTTACGGTATGGTCGATTTACCTAGCGGAAAAATGAAAAGTAGAGAAGGAACGGTTGTAGATGCTGATGATTTAATTGAGGAAATGGCTTCAACTGCAGGTGAGATCTCAGAGGAATTAGGAAAACTGGATGGCTATTCAGAAGACGAAAAACAAACCTTATATAAAACTATTGGTTTAGGGGCTTTAAAATATTACATACTAAAAGTAGATCCTAAAAAACGAATTTTGTTCGATCCAAAAGAATCCATCGATTTTCAAGGAAATACAGGGCCTTTTATCCAATATACTTACGCAAGAATTCAGGCTATTTTAAGAAAAGCAGATTTTGATTTGTCTGTTAATATTGAAATCCCTTTGCATGAAAAGGAAAAAGAACTTTTAAAACAATTAGAATTATTTCCAGAGGTAATTCAAAATGCCGCTTTACAACACAGTCCGGCTTTGGTTGCAAATTACACGTATGATTTGGTTAAAGAATTTAATTCCTTCTATCAAAACGTTTCTATTTTAGGAGCCGATAACTTAAATGAAAAAATATTTAGAGTGCAACTTTCCAAAAAAGTGGCATCAACCATTAAAAATGCGTTTAGTGTTTTAGGAATTCAGGTGCCGGAGCGTATGTGATTTTTAAAAAAAGTTAAACGAAGGTTTATTTACCGTATAAAAAGTAATTGTTTACTAAATCTATATACAGACGTTTAGCTTCATCTTGAGAAATATTTTTTACTTGAAATAAAGCATTGGTTTTAAAGGCATTTATTATCGCTTTTTTGCTACTAGGGCGACTGTAGTTGTTTGTAGCTTTTTTGTAATAAGCATATAGGTTGAGTAAGATGTCTGCCGGAAAAGGCTTTGTAAAAGCATTTACACGATCTACAGCGTCTTGAAACTCTATTTCTAATTCTTCACTATTCATTATAATTCGGCAATAATACTTTCACCTCCACGAACTTTTTGGTTAAGTTTTACTTTTATATTTGTATCAATAGGTAAAAACAAATCAACTCTCGAACCAAATTTTATAAAGCCAGATTCACCACCTTGTATAGCTTTGTCATCAACTTTAGCATAATTTACAATGCGTTTTGCTAAAGCTCCTGCAATTTGACGATATAAAACTTTACCGTAGGTTTCGTTTTCTACCACCACAGTGGTTCGCTCATTTTCCTCACTTGCTTTAGGATGCCATGCAACCAAATATTTTCCTGGGTGGTATTTACTAAAAATCACTTTCCCGCCAATTGGATAACGTGTTACATGCACATTTATTGGCGACATAAATACACTTACCTGCAAGCGTTTTTCATTAAAATATTCTTTTTCAAAAACTTCTTCAATAACAACAACTTTCCCATCAACCGGTGATACAACTTGTTTGTTATTTAAAATAGTATTTCTTTTTGGGTTTCTGAAAAATTGAAGAATAATAATTAAAAACGCTAATAAAAGAAGCATTATTATAATTCGTAACCATTCCACTGAAATGAAAATATCCGTTATTAAAATACTTCCAACAACAAACAGAAATGTAATTATTATGATTTTATGACCTTCTTTATGAAACATATGAAAAAATTCTTAAAAATAAATATATAAAAGGAGCAGCAAAAATAATGCTATCTAATCTATCTAGCAAGCCACCATGTCCTGGCATTATCACACCGCTATCTTTCACATTAGCTTGTCGTTTAAACTTCGATTCTATTAAGTCGCCTATGGTGCCAAATACGCTAATAATAATGCTTAAAAATAACCAGCTATTAAAGTTTAATGTGTCTGTAAAGGTAGCAATAAAATAGCTTGCAATACACGAAAAAAATAATCCGCCTAAGAAACCTTCAACAGTTTTTTTAGGTGAAATCTTTTCAAAAAGCTTTTGTTTTCCAAAATTTTTACCAACTAAGTACGCAAAAGAATCGTTTACCCAAACTAAAATAAAAGAACCTAATAATACATTTGGGTTATAGTTTTCGTGATAATTAGTAATCAGAATTAAAAAGATGAATGAACTTGATATATAAAACGTTGTAAGTATAAAACGTTTGGTGCTAAAAAGCGGGATTGTTTTTTCTGAAAACAAATCTTTAATTAAAAACAACTCAACAAATATAGTTAACACTAAGAGATTTGAGTGGCTTGTACTAATCCTTCACTGGATTTTAAGATAAGTTGCCAATAAACAAAAACACCATAAAGTATAATAAAAATAAAATAAGGAATGATACTTTTTAATTGAATCAATTTTTTAAACTCTGCTAAGCAGATAAGTCCAAAAATAAAAAACAGGGCAATTAGCGAAGGCTCATAATTTAGACACAAAACTAATAATGTCACGTAAAGTATACCAGAAAGTGATCGCGTAAGAAATTCTTTCATTCTAGAGGTCTTCTAAGAGTAGTAAGTAAAGGTTTTTTGCACTACTTCCATAACTTAAAAAATCTTTATCGTCACCAGATTTAAAGTGTTTTATAGTGGTAATATTGGTTGGGATTTTTTGTTTATTTTTAAATTTAATCCCTCTTAACCCTTCACCAATATTTTCAACAATTTGACTTGTGGTAGCAAACACAATAAAATTTACTGGTAATTCAGGAAGTTTTTTTTCAAAAATTTGTTTTGATGAAATAAGTAAAGAACCATCGTTGGCAATTAAATTTTCGCAAGTTGTTAAGAAAAAAGTCGATTCACTTATTTTTGTGGTAGGCTGTAAATCCGAGTTTTTGAATTTGTCTTTTAGATTAATATCCAGTATTAAAACGTTTTTATCATCCCATTCATTCTCTTCAATGATATTTTGTAAATTCTGAAAAATCTCATTTAAATTTTCACAATACAAGAATTTCCCTCCATTAGCCTTAAAATTTATAGTAAATTTTTCATCTATAGGCAGCTTAATTTCGGGCATATATTTACCCCTGTCGCCAGACTTTATTTCTTCTGTGGATTGATCAGATTTTAGACCAAAAATTTTTCTAAAAAGACTCATTTAGTAAGCTGCTATTAATAAAATTCTTTTTAAGGTTATCAAATATAAAAAATCTTAAATTAACCATAGAGTTAATTTAAGATTTTTACTTAAAGCTTAATAAATATAAATAACATTTATTCTTCTTGTTTTTTAATTTCTTCTTTATCAAAAGGACGTTTTCCAAATATTTTTTCAAGATTATCTTTAAAAATAACTTCTTTTTCAAGAAGAACTTCAGCGAGCTGTGTAAGTTTATCTTTATGTAACTCTAAAAGTTTTATAGCACGTTTATATTGTGTCTCAATAATATCTGAAATTTCTTTGTCAATTAATTCTGCAGTTTGTTCGCTATATGGTTTTGTAAAACCATATTCATTTTGACCAGAAGAATCATAATACGTTAAATTTCCAATTTTATCACTTAAGCCATAAATGGTAACCATGGCTCTTGCTTGTTTGGTTACTTTTTCTAAATCGCTTAATGCACCAGTAGATATTTTATTGAAAATAACTTTTTCAGCAGCACGACCACCTAAAGCAGCACACATTTCGTCAAACATTTGTTCTGGATGAACAATTAAGCGTTCTTCAGGTAAATACCAGGCAGCTCCTAATGAACGTCCACGAGGCACAATAGTTACTTTTACCAATGGTGCAGCATGTTCAAGCATCCAGCTTACAACAGCATGACCAGCTTCGTGAAAAGCAACGGCTCTTTTTTCGCTAGGTGTTACAATTTTATTTTTCTTTTCTAAACCACCAATAATTCTATCAACAGCATCAAGAAAATCTTGTTTATCTACAGCTTTTTTACCGTTACGTGCAGCAATTAAAGCGGCTTCATTACATACATTGGCTATATCTGCACCAGAGAACCCAGGCGTTTGTTTCGATAAGAAATCTAAGTCTAAATCTTTTGCCTTTTTTAAAGGTCTTAAATGTACCTCAAAAATTTCTTTACGTTCTCTAACATCTGGTAAATCAACAAAAATTTGTCTGTCAAAACGTCCAGCACGCATTAAAGCTGTATCTAAAATATCTGCTCTATTGGTAGCAGCAAGAACAATAACATTGGTGTTGGTACCAAAACCATCCATTTCTGTTAATAATTGGTTTAAAGTGTTTTCGCGCTCGTCATTACTTCCAGACATGGCGTTTTTACCTCTGGCACGACCAATGGCATCAATTTCATCTATAAAAATAATGGATGGTGATTTTTCTTTTGCTTGTTTGAATAAATCTCTCACTCGAGAAGCTCCAACACCAACAAACATTTCAACGAAATCTGAACCTGATAATGAGAAGAAAGGTACTTTAGCTTCACCGGCAACGGCTCTTGCTAATAATGTTTTTCCTGTTCCAGGAGGTCCTACTAATAAGGCTCCTTTTGGTATTTTTCCACCTAATGAGGTGTATTTTTCAGGGAATTTCAGGAAGTCTACAATTTCTTGAACTTCTTCTTTTGCACCTTCTAATCCAGCAACATCTTTAAAGGTTGTTTTAACCTCGGTATTTTGATCAAAAAGTTTTGCTTTCGATTTTCCAATGTTAAAAATTTGTCCACCAGCACCTCCACCAGCACCTCCAGACATACGGCGCATGATGAATATCCAAACACCAATTAGTAAAATAAAAGGAAGTAATCCCATTAAAAGATTTCCCCAGTTATCCGTTTCTGTATCGAATTTTATAATAGGTTTGCTAGATAAATTTTTAGTGATTTCATTTAATTGATTTTCAAAATTTTGAAGATCACCAAATTCAAATTTATAATTCGGTAAGTTTTGTTGCTGAAGGTATAAACGAAGTTGGTTTAGACTTTTTATGAATTTCCTTAGTTTCTGCCTCAGCTGTTAAATACACTTTCGCAACTCTGTGTATTTTTTACAATATCTACCTGTTCTACATCACCATCTTCCAAATATTTAAAAAATTCGGACGGGTTGTGCTTTTACCTTCTTCATAACCACTATTATTAAATAATTGAAACCCTAAAAATAGGGCAATTAAAATACCATAAATCCAGTACGGACTGAATTTTGGTTTGTTATCATTTATGTTTTTTTTCTCGTTTGCCATTCTATTTTTTTAGTAACTAGTTTCTATTACTGTTGTTTTTGCATCACCCCAAAGGCTTTCAATATCGTAATATTCTCTTATTTGTTTTTGAAAAACATGTACAACAACATTTACATAATCCATTAATACCCATTCGGCATTATCCATGCCTTCAGTATGCCAAGGATGATCTTTAAGTTCTTTGCTTACTTTTTTTTGAACTGAATTAACTATGGCGTTCACTTGAGTGTTTGAAGTTCCTTCACAAATTATAAAGTAATCGCAAACCGTGTTTTCAATTTCTCTTAAATCCAGAATATTTATTTCTTTTCCTTTAACATCTTCAATGCCACTAATTATAACAGATATTAATTGGTCTGCGCTTATATTTTCTTTCGCCATTAATTGTTTTAAATTTTTTGCAAAGTTATTATTTTTTTAGTTCTTTATAGTTTAAAATAATCATAAGATTTTAGATACTATTAATAACTTCTAAATGCGTATAATCAAACTTAATGCCATCGATTCAACCAATAGCTATTTAAGAAGGCTTAGTGTAAGTGAATCAGTTGCAGATTATACTACTGTTATAGCAAAAAAACAAACACATGGCAGAGGTCAAATGGGAACGATTTGGGATTCAGAATCATCTAAAAACCTCACGTTCAGTGTGTATAAGGATATTTCGCAGTATAAATTATTACATCCGTTTTACATAAGTATGGTAACTTCTTTGGCATTATTAAAGACCTTACATTTTTTTTCAATTACTAAATTAAGTGTAAAATGGCCTAACGACATTTTGTCAGAAAACAAGAAAATTTGTGGTATTTTAATAGAAAATGTTGTAAAACAAAATAAATTTCACGAATCTTTTATAGGTATTGGATTGAATGTTAACCAAACAGAATTTAAAAATTTACCCAATGCTTCCTCTTTAAAAATTATTTCTGGACGCTTTTATGATTTAGATGAAATAGCACATGTTATTATAAAAAATTTAAAGCATTATTTTCTACTTTTAAAAAGAGAACAGTACGATGTTTTAAAAGCAGAATATGAATCTTATCTTTTTAGAAAAGACAAACCCTCAACATTTTTAGATGCCGAAGGTTCGGTGTTTTCTGGTTTTATAAAAAATGTTTCCGAAACCGGAAGTCTTCAGGTGTTGTTAGAAGATGATATTGTAAAGGAATTCGAATTTAAAACGATAACCCTTTTATATTAAATAGCTTTAGGAATACTGGTAACAAGTGTTTCAATAAATTTACTAATTGGGCCTTTAATCATCATTGCCATCATAGGATTGAAATCGCCTGAAAATTCTAATTGTACTTCACTCGAATTATCATCTTTTTTAGTAATATTACCAATAAGTGAAAAATCAATTTTTCCACCTGCAGCTCCTAAAACAATTTTATTAGGAGGTATCATTTCTTTCTTTTTTAGAATAATTTCTGGCATGCCTTTTAATGCAAATAAGAATTTGTCTTCACCTAAAACTTCAAATTTACTTATGTTTTCAGGCATTAAAGATTCGAAATTTTTAATTTCTGATAAAAAATTAAAGACATCTTCAGGAGATTTTTCTACACTTATTTTTGGCGATTCTAAATTCATTTTATTGTTGTTGTTGTTATTTGTTAAGTTGTAATAGTTGAATTCAACTTAACGACTTAACAACTAAACAACATACATTATCATATCAAATAGCGTTCCATTCACTAGGATTGGTATTCCATTCTGATAATGTTTTTACTTCTTTTTCAGAAATATAATTGGTTTTTAAGGCTTGTTCCAATAAACTGTTATAGTCACTTAGTGTTTGTAATTTAACACCTGCTTCTTCAAAATTTTGAATAGAAACATCAAAGCCATAAGTAAAAATAGCAATCATGCCTTTTACATTAATACGAGCTTCTTTTAATGCTTTAACAGCATTTAAACTACTACCACCTGTGCTAATTAAGTCTTCAACCACGACTACATTTTGTCCGTGTTCAATAAAACCTTCAATTTGGTTTTTTCGTACCATGACCTTTAGCATCGGGTCTTACATAAATAAATGGTAACCCCATGTATTCGGCAACCAGCATGCCTATTCCTATAGCTCCAGTAGCAACTCCAGCAATAACATCGGGTTTGCCGTATTGCTTTTCTATTTGCTTAGCCATGGTTTCGCGAATATAATTTCTTATTGGAGGAAACGATAATACAATGCGGTTATCGCAATAAATAGGCGATTTCCATCCGGAAGCCCATGTAAATGGCTCCTTTGGGCTAAGTTTTATCGCATTAATTTGTAATAAAACTTCAGCAGTTTTTTGAGCAGTATCTTTATTGAAAATCATGAAAGCAAAAATAAACATTAATTTAGTTTTACATAACTAGTTGGGAATGATTTAAAATATTTTTTTCAACAATGTTTAAATTGTAACTAAAAATGATATTTTTACCAGAATGAATTATTTATTTTTAAATTTTATCATATTCGAAATGATAAAATGAATGTTAAATCGGACTTTTAATAAGCATATTTAAAGCCGGATTAAATTATTTAGTTAAGGCATGTATAAAGTATTTGTTGGCGATAAGCCCATAATTTTAACAACCATAGTTGAACAAGAAACTAACTTTAAAAATTATTTACTAGACACCGTAAATATTGGAAAGGTTATAAGAGAACTTAGCACAACTAAACTAGAAGAAGTTCGATTAATTCATAAAAATGGCGAGAAACTTCTAAAAAAATTTCTTAAAAAATTACCTAATGTTATTGCTGGAGGTGGTAAAGTTTTTAATGACAATAACGAGATTTTATTTATTTACAGAAATGATAAATGGGATTTACCAAAAGGAAAAATTGAAGGTGTTGAAAGTATTGAAAAAACAGCGATTCGGGAAGTTACTGAAGAAACCGGTGTTGCTGGATTGGAAATTACAAAACCTTTAGAAACTACTTACCATATTTTTAAGCGCAACGGAAATCATAGAATTAAAGTGACGTATTGGTTTGAAATGAAAACTAATTTTTCTGGTAATTTATATGCCCAAGAAGAAGAAGGTATTACAAAAGTTGAATGGTTAAACCATGAACAAACCCAGGAAGCTCTTGAGAATTCGTATGCCAATATTAAATTACTTATCTAGTTGTTAATCTAATGTATGTTTGTCCTGTAATCATTTTTACTATGATTATCTAGATTAGAAAAAGGACAAGCAGCATAAAATAAATTCCTTCCTTTTAAATTATGGCAATTTTCTGTTTGAGATAAACCAGAAATACATGATTGTTCGCTTAATTATACTCGTCCACATTCAGTCCAATGCTTTGGGTAAGCTTACTTTTTAGGTAAATAAGATATTAAAAGTGATTACATAATTAGTATTTACTTCTAGGTTTGATGGATAAAAGTTATATGGTGTATTCTAATGTTTATTTGATTTTCTGTAATATAATATGTAAGAAAATATCGATAATTAAATATCTAGATTAGATATTTATCGATAAAATGCATATGTATTTGTTTAACAAATACAAAAAAATATTAAACATTAATATTTTTTGTTTATATTTGTGACCTAAACATTAAACAAGATATTATGAAAACTAATTTACTTTCCAGAAACCCCAAATTCAGTTATCTACTTAGTTGTTTATTACTCTTTGTTTCTATGCAAGCTTTTGCTAATACTTCTTGTGGAGAAATAGAAGGGTTAGATTTTGCCAATGGGCAAAAATCTGTCAAATTAACTGACGGAGGTGTGTATGAACTAGGAGATTTACCGGACAATTTTTATTTACGTCTGCAAGTCGACGGGTATTCTCAAAGTGCTCGATATATTGTAGAAAATTTAGATACTGGTAAAAAATTTAAAATTACTGAAAATTATGAGCCTTATACATTTCCATCTGGAAATAAACCATGGGGTTTAGGTATTGGTAATTTTAAAGTAACAGTGTCACTGCATAAGTATAATTTTGCTTTTGGTAGTAGATGTGATATTGCAACTTTTACTTTTTCGATAACAGAATGTAAAGCAGATGCCGGCAGTTTAATGGCAGATTCAGAATCAGTAACATTGATAAATGGCAAGGCGACTATTACGGCAAGCGTAAAAGATGCACCCTATGTACCATCAGGATATACGAATGCTTACGTATTAACTAAAGGCGAAGGCTTAGTGATTCAGGCATTAGGAGGCACACCAAGTTTTGAAGTAACAGAAGCAGGTAACTATACGATTCACAGTATTGTATTCAACCCAGACACTTTAGATACAGGAATCGTGGTACCAGGACAAACAACAGGCTTTGATGTTTATAGTTTAATTATATCAGGAGGCGGCACTATTTGTGCAAGTTTAGATGTAGCTGGAGCACCCGTTATGGTAACAGAATGTGCAGCAGATGCCGGAAGTTTAATGGCAGATTCAGAATCAGTAACATTGATAAATGGCAAGGCGACTATTACGGCAAGCGTAAAAGATGCACCCTATGTACCATCAGGATATACAAATGCTTACGTATTAACTAAAGGCGAAGGCTTAGTGATTCAGGCATTAGGAGGCACACCAAGTTTTGAAGTAACAGAAGCAGGTAACTATACGATTCACAGTATTGTATTCAACCCAGACACTTTAGATACAGGAATCGTGGTACCAGGACAAACAACAGGCTTTGATGTTTATAGTTTAATTATATCAGGAGGCGGCACTATTTGTGCAAGTTTAGATGTAGCTGGAGCACCCGTTATGGTAACAGAATGTGCAGCAGATGCCGGAAGTTTAATGGCAGATTCAGAATCAGTAACATTGATAAATGGCAAGGCGACTATTACGGCAAGCGTAAAAGATGCACCCTATGTACCATCAGGATATACAAATGCTTACGTATTAACTAAAGGCGAAGGCTTAGTGATTCAGGCATTAGGAGGCACACCAAGTTTTGAAGTAACAGAAGCAGGCAACTATACGATCCACAGTATTGTATTCAACCCAGACACTTTAGATACAGGAATCGTGGTACCAGGACAAACAACAGGCTTTGATGTTTATAGTTTAATTATATCAGGAGGCGGCACTATTTGTGCAAGTTTAGACGTAGCTGGAGCACCTGTCATGGTAACAGAAGATTTAGTTTGTAATGCTTTTTCGGGTTCCATGTATTCTCAAAATCCTATTAATTGTTTAAATAATGGGACGGCAGTAATTTCGGCCAAATTTAGGGCAGTACCATCCCTTCCTGTAGGATACCAACAATTGTATGTTCTTACTGAAGCGTTTTCATTAACAATCTTAAATGTTTCTTCGATGCCACAATTTGAAGTAAATCATGAAGGGTTTTATAGAATTCATAGTTTAGTTTATAATCCTAATACATTAGATTTAAGCGTGGTAGTTCCGGGGCAAACTACAGGTTTTGATGTGGTTAATTTAATTACCAAAAATAATATTTGTGCTTCGCTTGATGTTTCTGGCGCCGTGAATTTAGTTATTGGTTCTAAATGGTTCTGTTACTTTTTTAATAAATACTTTAAAAATGGAGGTAGCGGAAAATCTAGCACAACAGGGAAAGGTTCAAATGATACGTCTTTGGATAGTCTTGTAATTAGTTATGATAGTTATCAATCGTTTAAAGAAAGTTTCATCGCTTCTAATGGAAAATTTAAATTTTACCCAAATCCTGTTATAAATACTTTAAAAGTAGATATGGAAGTATTTGATGATGAAGTAATGACTTACAGTGTGATTGATATTAATGGGCGTAGAGTGATTTCTGGGTCATCAAAAGATATTCAATTTGGTACACAATCGGTTGATACCAGTAATTTAAATGCAGGTATGTATATAATCCAATTTAAATCAGATTATAGAACGGTTACAGAAAAGGTAATAGTTAGGAAATAATAAAGGAAAGACATATCTTGTTTAAGAAAGTCGCTGTAAAACAGCGACTTTCTTTGTTATATTAACTTCAAAATCTTTATTTTTTTTCTTTATTTTCAAACGTTTTAGTTCATTAATATTATAAAAAAAGTGATCCGTCTTGCTCCTGCATATAATAAATGTAAATTTGCAGCTTTTAAAAATAAACCATGACAGAATTTATAATAAAGCGTGCAGCTAATGCAAAAAACGATATTTTAAGTGGAATTACCGTAGCCTTGGCTTTAGTTCCAGAGGCTGTTGCTTTTGCATTTGTCGCGGGTGTAGACCCATTAGTTGGGTTGTATGCTGCTTTTATGATTGGTTTTATTACTTCAATAGCAGGTGGTAGACCAGGCATGATTAGTGGTGCTACCGGAGCATTAGCCGTTGTTATGGTTAGTTTGGTAGCAGAAGGTAATGCGTTTGGTGCCGAAGGCGAAAATCTTGGTTTGTACTATTTATTTGCAACCGTTATTTTAATGGGTGTAATACAAATGTTAGCAGGTTTTTTGAAACTAGGAAAATTTGTAAGGTTAATTCCGCATTCGGTAATGATGGGATTTGTAAATGGTTTGGCTATTGTGATATTTTTATCACAATTAAATATGTTTAAAACTTTTGAAAATGGCCAATTGAGTTGGATGCAGGGTGCTCAACTTTTTACTATGGTTGGATTAGTAGCCTTAACCATGGGAATTATGGTTGGTTTGCCAAAAATTACTAAAAAATTACCGGAAGCTTTAATTGCTATTTTAGTAGTTTCAGGAATTGTGATTTTTGGAAATTTAGATGTCGCAACTGTTGGAAGTTTTATTAAAGAGGGTGGAGGCGAAGGATTAAAAGGCGGATTACCTCAATTTCAATTCGATTTATTTAGTAAAGTGCCATTTACTTTTGAAACAATAAAATTCATAGGGCCATATGCATTAATTCTAGCCGCAATAGGCTTGATAGAATCGTTAATGACATTAAATCTTATAGATGAATTAACAGAAACCAGAGGAGACACGAATAGAGAATGTTTAGCCCAAGGAGGTGCAAATATTGTAACAGGCTTTTTTGGCGGTATGGGTGGTTGTGCTATGATTGGGCAATCGCTAATTAATATTAAAGGAGGCGGACGCGGAAGATTATCAGGAATAGTTGCTGCATTAGCGCTTTTAGGTTTTATATTGTTTGCATCTGGACTTATTGAACAAGTGCCAATTGCAGCTTTAGTAGGCGTTATGTTTATGGTAGTTGTAGGTACATTTGCCTGGAGTAGTTTTAGAATATTAAATAAAATTCCAGTGAGTGATATGATAGTTTTAGTAGCCGTTTCAACCTTAACTGTTATTTTCGATTTGGCAATTGCTGTAATTGCAGGAGTTATTATTAGTGCTTTGGTTTTTTCATGGGAAAACGCAAAACGTATTCGAGCCAGAAAACGTATGCGCGAAGATGGTACTAAAGTGTATGAAATTTGGGGACCTTTATTTTTTGGGTCTATACTTGCCTTTAATGATAAATTTGACCCTAAAAACGATCCTGAAAATGTCGAAATTGATTTTGTAGAATCTCGAATAAGCGATCATTCTGCCATGGAAGCTATTTTTAATTTAGTGAATAAATATGAAGCTGAAGGAAAAACGATTAAACTGAAACATTTAAGTGAAGATTGTAAGGAGCTTTTATATAAATCAAGTCCTAAATTTCGAGAAGTTATTGTTGAAGCCATAGACGATCCTAGATATCATTTGGCTGAAAACCCTGAAGCTTTTACAAAAGGCTTGTCGGAATATAAGTTTTAGTTTTGTTCAGAGTTCAGAGTTCAGAGTTCAGAGTTCAGAGTTCAGAGTTCAGAGATTCAGAAGTTAAAAAGTTGACTATTGACTATTGACTATTCACCATCAAACTCTTAATAGTCCACGAAATCCTCTTCCTGCATAATAAGATTGTGCGCCATTGTGATAAACGAAGACATTACCAAAACGAAAATCGCCAAAAATAGCGCCGCCTAGTTTTCTAATTTCAGAAGGGGTGTTTAACCAACTCGAAGTTTTTGAATCAAATTCCCCAAGAGTCTGCAAATGTCGGTATTGTGTTTCGTTTAAAATTTCAATACCCATGTTAGTCGCCATATCCATGGCGTTATTTACGGGTTTATACTCTTTTCTTGATTCTAAAGCTTCACGATCATAACAAAGACTTCGACGATCTTTCGGACTTTCAGCAGAACAATCATTAAAAATATATTCACCTGTTTTAATATCAAAACCTATAACATCTGGTTCACCACCCGTGCGTTCCATTTCATTTAGAGACCAAAGTTTATCTGAAGAAGCTTTGAGTTTTGGAAGTATTTCATTCCAATTAATTCCTTCATGGCGCTTTACGTTTTTCTCAAAACGGGTTTTTAAAGTTTTAAGTAATGCTTCTTGTTCTTCTGGAAGTAATTGTTTTTTGGATTTCATTTTATAAAAAGGTGATTCAGATTTATTTACAAAGTGATAACCAACCTACTTCTTAACCCTAACACTATTCGGAACAAACTTCGTATAGTCGCCATTATTTCTTATAACATCCCGCACAATCGAAGAAGCTATAAACGATGTTTTTGAAGCGGTAAGTAAAAACACCGTTTCAATAGTAGATAAATTTCTATTGGTGTGCGCTATTGCTTTTTCAAACTCAAAATCGGCTGGATTGCGCAATCCACGTAAAATAAATTGAGCATCAACATCTTTACAGAAATCAACAGTCAAGCCTTGATAAGTCATTATTTTTATTTTGGGTTCTTTTGCGAATGCTTCCTCAATAAATTTTTGTCTTTCTTCAAGCGAGAACATATAATTTTTATCGGCATTTATACCAATAGCCACAATCACTTCATCAAAAAGTGTTACGCCACGTTTAATTATATCGTAGTGTCCTAATGTAATGGGGTCAAAAGACCCTGGAAATATGGCTCGTTTCATTTTATTTTTTTGTCATTCCCACGAAGGTGGGAATCTCATTGTTCCATGATGAATATCAAATATAGGCAATAATTTTATTTTATTATTTCAAAGCTTCCCCAATAGCATTATCGAACAATTGAGCTAAACTAATTCCAGCAGCAGCGGCTTGCTGAGGTAAAATACTTGCTTTAGTTAATCCCGGCACCGTATTTACCTCTAATAAATGGGGTTCGCCGTTTTTAAAAATATATTCGCTACGGCTAAAACCTTTCATTTTTAAAACCTCATATACTTTTTTAGCCAAAATAGTCACTTTGGTTTCTTCATCTTTACTTAATCTGGCGGGTGTTATTTCTTGCGATTTACCTAAATATTTAGCTTCATAATCAAAAAAATCATTTTCACTTACAATTTCGGTAATTGGCAAGACTTTGGTTTCGCCTTTATAGGTAATCACACCAACTGATACTTCGATACCATCTAGAAACGATTCAATAATAATCTCGTCATCTTCTTTAAAGGCAACATTTATAGCGTTTTGTAAATCTTCTTTTTTATGCACTTTAGTGATACCAAAACTGCTTCCGGCTTTATTCGCTTTTACAAAACATGGTAAGCCAACTTTGGCAACAATAGCATCTTCATTAACAGCATCACCTAAATTTACAAAAAATGATTCCGCAGTTTTTATGCCGTAAGGTTTTAAAGTGCTTAAGCAATCACGCTTATTAAATGTTAAAGCAGCCTGGTACATATCGCAACTGGTATGTGGCAGATTTATTAATTTGAAATACGCTTGCATAAATCCGTCTTCTCCAGGCGATCCGTGAATGGCATTAAAAACACAATCGAAAGTGATTTTTGAGTTGTTAACCATTACTGAAAAATCATTTTTATCAATAGGGAATTCAGCATCATTGCTATCAACATACACCCATTTGTCTTTAAAAATATGAATCCTATAAGCGTTGTATTTTGAAGCGTCTAAGGTTTCGTAAACCACGTTTCCGCTTTTTAATGAGATTTGGTATTCGCTTGAATAACCACCCATAATTATAGCAATGTTCTTTTTCATCAATTATTTTTTTCAATTCCTTAACCTAGGAAATCTTATTATTAGTCTAAAAACTACAATAAAACGTATCTATTAATAGTTAAGCTAAAATATCACATATATTGCAAAAGAAAAAACAGTTCTGTTTTTATATATTTGCCTAATCGAAAAATTTATAGATGAGCATTATTAAATTTCTAAAAAGTAAAGTGTTCTTAAAACAAATACTATTGGCAGTGGCCGCTATTGTTGTTTTAAGTTTCATTATTTTAAAATGGTTAAATATTTCAACGAATCACGGTGATTTTGAAACGGTACCAGAATTAAAAGGAAAATCTGTAAATGTTGCAGAAATGGAATTAGATGAGAATAATTTAGTGATGCAAGTTCAGGATTCAGCAAATTATAATCCCGATTATCCTAAATATTCTGTTATAGATCAAGACCCAAAATCTGGAGCTAAAGTTAAGGAAGGTCGAAAAATATATATAACTGTAAACCCGTCCGACTACAGAAAAATTGGTGTTCCAGATTTAAGGGAACGTACCTTTAGGCAAGCCAAACCAACATTGGAAGCCTTAGGTTTTAAAGTGGGCAAGGTGTCTTATATTGATAACATTGCAAAAGATTTGGTGTTAAAAATGACCTTTAAAGGTGAGGAATTACAACCAGGAGACAAATTACCAAAAACGTCTGCTATAGATTTTGTTTTAGGAAACGGAAACAGAACAGGATCAGAAGATATATTTTCTGATGAAATGCCATCTGAAGAACCGATTGCTGAAGACATAAACTAAAGAATTTAAAGTAATATTTACTGTGGTTTTCCATAGTTCACGAAATACCATGGAAGATTATATATCAGATTTTATTGATGATGAAAGTGACCTTTACGAGCACCATGCTTTTATTGTAGACAAGGGGCAAAATCCGTTACGAATCGACAAATATTTAATGAATTTTGTTGAGAATGCTACGCGGAACAAGATACAAGCAGCCGCTAAAAACGGAAGTATTTTTGTAAACGGAACACCAGTAAAATCTAACTACAAAGTAAAACCGCACGATAAAATTCGCGTGCTTTTTACCCATCCGCCACACGAAAATTTGTTGGTGGGTGAAGATATTCCATTAGACATCGTTTATGAAGACGAAACCCTGCTTGTTGTAAATAAACCAGCGGGAATGGTGGTGCACCCAGGACATGGAAATTATTCAGGGACTCTTATTAATGCGCTTATTTTTAGGTTTGAAAATCTGCCAAACAATTCCAGTGAACGCCCAGGTTTGGTGCATAGAATAGATAAAGATACCAGTGGACTTTTGGTTATTGCAAAAACAGAACAAGCCATGACTCATTTGTCGTTACAATTTGCCGAAAAAACCAGTGAGCGGGAATATGTAGCTATTGTTTGGGGAAATGTGGATGACCGAAGAAGGTACAGTTGAAGGTAATATTGGGCGTCATCCCAAAAACCGATTACAAAACACCGTTTTTCTTGGCGATGATGCTGATAAAGGCAAACCAGCCGTTACTCATTATAAGGTTTTAGAACGTTTGGGTTACGTGACTCTGGTGTCTTGTAAACTCGAAACCGGACGAACGCACCAAATACGCGTGCATATGAAACATATTGGGCACACGCTATTTAACGACGAACGTTATGGTGGTGAGAAAGTTTTAAAAGGTACTACCTTTACTAAGTACAAACAGTTTGTCGATAATTGTTTTAAAGTATTGCCACGTCAGGCATTACATGCTAAAACTCTTGGGTTTGTGCATCCAAAAACGGGTAAGTTTATGAGTTTTAATACACCCATTCCAGACGATATGGTACAATGTATTGAAAAATGGCGTAATTATTCAAAGCACCAAGGAGTGGAGGAATAGTTTTAGTCGTAAGCACATAAACAAAATGAATATATAGTAATGGTTGTGTTCAGCACTTTATTCCATAGCACATATTTTTTCACCTAATTTTTGTACCCGACCCCAATCTGTGTATTCTATGGCACTTTCGGTCTTGGTTGGACCATTGGTTAACTTCATAATTAATCGAATCATAATCCTGTCAAAAAAGGTATACATACTATAATCAAGTCTGCCAGCAAACACATCTAGAAGTTTCTGGGGTCCAACCGATTGTTTTAAGGAATTTTATTAAATATGGATTTGTCTCTGGTGTATTTTTCTCTTCCTTCCTGGCCACAAGATTCACCGAAAAGAATATTGTTTTTATTGATTGTAAATCACTTTTATTTTTAATCATAAACTTTATAATCGACGCATTATGTTTACCGTAACGAACACTTGCTCCAATTACAATTGTATCATAATCCGTTATATTTTTATTGAAATCTGTGATAGAAGCAAGATCCACATTTAATTTTTGTTCAACAATAATACTTTCCAGTTTCTCACAAATATGCTTTGTATGGCCATCTGCGGTTGAATATATAATTCCAATTTTTCTCATCTGATTAACATCTTATCTTTGGTACCGTTTACAGGTATTAAACACAACTTATAGCGAATATGATTTCATTCTGAATGAATAATATTCGAATTTAAACGAAGTTATAATTTTTTTCTGACGAATTCAAGTTTCTCATTTTCATTTTTAAAAGTGCTTTAGTAATTGTAACTTTGGGTGATAAATAAACAATTAATGAAACTCGTTTTATCACCAGCCAAGTCGCTCGATTTTGAACGCACCTTACCAACCACGCAATATTCAGAAGCACAGTTTTTAGAGCAATCTCTGCGCATTAACAATTTACTTAAAAAGAAATCGGCTAAAAGTTTATCGAAGCTTATGAGTATTTCAAACGATTTGGGACAATTAAATTACGAGCGCAATCAATCTTGGCAATTACCTTTTACACCCGAGAATGCCCGACCTGCCATGTATGCGTTTAGTGGTGAGGTTTATAGAGGGTTCGATGCGTATTCTATTCCTCAAGAAAAACTAAATGATGCACAAAATACGGTGCGTATTTTATCTGGTTTGTACGGTTTATTAAAACCATTAGATTTAATGCAACCATATAGACTTGGAAATGGGAACTAAGTTTCCAGTGGGTGTAAATAAAAGTTTATATGCTTTTTGGAATAAATATATTGTGAAAGCTTTAAATGAAGAACTGGAAGATGGTGAGTTGTTTTTAAATCTTGCCAGCAATGAATATTTTAAGGCGATTAACACAAAAGCGTTAAAAGTTCCTGTAATTACGGCTAATTTTAAAGATTTTAAAAATGGTGAGTATAAAATGATCATGACGTTTGCTAAACAGGCACGCGGATTAATGGCGCGTTTTGTAATAGATACCAATGCAAAAACTATTGACGACATTAAAGCTTTTAATTACGAAGGCTATCATTTTAGCGAACCTATGTCTACCGAAACGGAGTTGATATTTATCAGATAAACCAATCGCAAGGGTTATTTGGGAATGGCTTTTTTGTCGATGCTGATTTTGGTTTCAACCGAAGGTTTCTTTTTGATTCTGGGGCGTCTGGCACCAAAAGTGCCACGGTTTATTTTACCCCGCTTTGTTTTTTTGTCTCCTTTTCCCATGATCATTTAATTAAATCATAAGTTACAAAAAATCATAACTTTAAACAAGATATAGAATTTAATATTTAAATTGATTCTTTCGAAATCAGGAATAAAATATGTTTAAACACAAACATCCTTACCAACCTTTTATTCAACCCGATACTACAAAATTAATTGTAGGCACCTTGCCACCACCACGGTTTTCAACAGGAGAGCTTTTAGAAAAAGACGTCGATTTTTGCTATGGTAGTTATTACAATTCTCTTTGGCTCTTTATTGATAACATTCATAATTTGAATTTAAGATTTGATAATTCCCAAGAAGCTATCGAAGAACGCAAGCAATTCCTTATTAAGCATAAAATAGGGGTGTGCGATATTGTTGAAAGTTGCGAACGTGCTAAAATTGATGCTTCCGATTTAGGGATGCAAAATATAAAACTTAGAAATTTAATGGGTTATTTAAAAGAGTACCCAAGTATCGATACGCTGTTATTCACTGGTGGAAATAGTAAAAACGGACCCGAATATTTCTTTAGAAAACACCTTAAAGAATTTGGATTAAAACTGGAATTAGTTACTAATGAAGTGCCACGAATTCACCAATTTAACTTACCCGTCATTGCGAAAGAGGAACGATTGAAGCAATCTCTTCAGTCTAGTGTATTAGCGAAGTTGAGCGCATTCGAAACCTCAAGATCCATAAAAACGGTTTCGTTAACCTCGGGTTCTGGAGCCGCTAATATTTCTATTAGCAAACTGCCACTATACAAACACTTAAAAGCTAAAAACCCAGCATTTAATACCTTCGATTTTAGAGTGATGCAGTACAGTGAGTTTTTATGAAGCTTCGATTTAATTCATAATAAACGAAATGAAGTTCAAATTTTTGGCTTTGTGAAGCGTTATTCTTTTTTGCTAGAAATAATGGAAGTTATTAATAACCCAATTCCTAAGCCGATAAGTATAGATCCAACAAATGCCAAAGGTGATTGTTCTAAGAAAAAAAATCCAACGCCAATTCCAATAATTACACCGCCTCCAATGGCCCAAGTACTCTTGTCAGCTTTTTTGTTTGTCATTTAGATTAGTATTTAATTAATATATGCTTTTAAAAATTATCCGCAATTATCGTTAAGTTTTAATCAATATACACGAAGTTAAGCAAAGGTTATTTTTTTTGAACTAAGGCAAGGTTAACACCTAGGTTTATTAATATGTGCAACTAATACTTTTCAGGGACAAAAGTCTGATAATTCATAGGTGGTCGCACATAGCCTTCGTAATCGGGTAATTCCGGTAGCTCTATGGGGGTTAAGTTCATAGGTTTATAAGGGATCTGACTTAAAATATGACTTATGCAATTCAGTCGAGCCTTTTTCTTATTATCGGCGTCAACAACATACCAGGGCACTTGTTTGGTGTCGGTGTGTGCAAACATATTGTCTTTTGCTTTTGAATATTCCATCCACCGGGCGCGCGATTCTAAATCCATCGGGCTAAATTTCCAACGTTTCACGGGGTTTTTAATACGGTTTTTAAAGCGTTTTTCCTGCTCCTCATCACTTACAGAAAACCAGTATTTTAAAAGAATAATGCCGCTTCTTACCAGCATACGTTCAAACTCCGGACACGAGCGCAAAAACTCATCATATTCGTCTTCGGTACAATAACCCATTACTTTTTCTACACCGGCGCGGTTATACCAGCTTCTGTCAAAAAGAACCATTTCGCCAGCAGCAGGTAAATACTGTACATAGCGTTGAAAATACCATTGCGATTTTTCTCTTTCGGTAGGTATGCCTAATGCCACTACTTTGCAAACTCTGGGGTTTAGAGGTTCTAAAAACCGTTTTATGGTGCCACCTTTACCGGAAGCATCTCTGCCTTCAAATACGATGACTACTTTTAATTTTTGTGATTTTACCCACTCTTGTAAATGAACCAGTTCTGTGTGAAGTTTTGATAGTTCCTCGTCGTAATTAAATGAATTATTATCTCCCATACTCAAAGTTAAGAATAAAACATTTAGGTTTTATTCATTACAAAAATTTAAAAGTGTTTCACAATAAATTTAGATTGAATCTAACTAGTTTTCTACATTAAAAAATACTTTATAAAAGTGCATTTTCTTTTCTTCGTCATAGCCGCGCTCTAAATATTCGCTGGATGCTTCAGGAGCATCAATATCCAGTTTTATTTGTATGTTGGTGTCGAGTTTAATATCGGTTTTAAACTTTTTCTTTTCTTTATTTACAACACTTTCGGCAACATCAAACTGGTTTCTAATCACCAGGTTTTTTTCACCTTCAAATTCCTTTTTATAATTGTCAAACAGGGTTTTATGTTTGTCTTCTTCAAAAATTTCGTCTTTAAATCGTTCCACATTTACTACTTCGTTTTCTTTAAAAAAGTCGATGGTTTTAGCCAAAAAGGTATTTTGTTCTTGTGCGCCGTAGGTGGTTTTTAAAATTTCGGTCGAGAAATCTTTACAAAGCTCAATATATTGTTGGGTGTGGTTGTTGGCATCATCGGCATATTTAATATTTAAAAATTGATTTAGCCAGTATTGTGCATCGTAGCTGTTATTATCTACACTTAAAATAATGTTGCCTTCGGTATCGCTTTGGTTTAAAATTAAGCAACCTTTATCTACTTTTTTAGAGCTAATTCCTTTTTGAACCAATACATCGTAACTGTTATTTTCTAAATAGGTTTGAAAGAAATTGACTTTATTTTCAATTTTAAAAATACCAATAGCATTGGTGGTGATTTCTCTAAACTCAATGCCTTCAAACATAACAATTAAAACATCACCTGTTTTTATATTTGCTGAGGTAGATTGTTCGTATAAATGCGTAACAATATGTTTTGAAACTTCTATAAAAGCATCATCGTCATTAAACATTTGGGCGCTATAGCTGTTTATTTCATTTAAAGAAATATTAGCATGATGATTAAACCTGATAGCTTTGAACCACACTACCAAAAGGGCGTAATAAAAAAGGTAACATGAGGTCGTAACTGGCTTCGTCAAAATCTACTAATTTTTCTGAAAAAGCATTTTTAGTATCGTTGAATTTGTTACCAACTTTATGAATGATGAATTTTGAAATGGAAGCGTTTTTTCTTGAAATCATGGGTTGTTGTTTAATAATGCAATAGTACTAATTTCGAAACAGAAAATCCATAAAAAAAGAACGCCAAAGCATTACACTTTGACGTTCTCAGATTCGAGGACTTTCGACTTGGTTGCCTTTATATTTTAATTATTTTGTTATACTGGTAAGCTCAGAATATGCCATGAGTTTCCCGCTGTTATTGTAGGTTTCACTTTTTACAGCACCAACGCCTTCTGCAATCCATTCTTTTATTTTATAGGTTTGTTTAATGCCCATTTTCATTTCTGTATCATAACTTAAAGCGAAACAATTAAAAGTTCCGGCTGCTGTTGTAATACTTTCTTGTGCATCAACGGTTCTGTTTACCATTTCAATATACATGTTCATTTTCATGCCCATATTTATGGTCATGTTTAACTTAGCATCGGCTAGTTTTTGACCAACTTTTAGTTTGTTTGGGAAATCGATATTTGTTCCAGTCATTTCTATTTCCATATCTTTGTATTGCTTAAACAATTCAGGATTCATTAAAGACTTGAAATCGATTGTAATACCATCGCTACTACAAGTTACTTCAAAAATTGTAGTGGTTATTTCTTTATCTTTATCATCAGAAATTTTAGCGCTAATGGAAGCGACGTTGTTTTTTATATCTAACACTTGATAATCTGCTACACTTTCTTTTTTGCCTTTTTTATCGAAATTTGTCATTTGAAATTTAACACCTTCTTTAAAAGGATAATAGGTGCCACAGACATTCTGACAAACTGCAGATACGCTTATTAAAAGTGATAAAACGAATGTGATGATTTTTGTTTTCATATCGATATAATTAGATGATTTTTTCAAGTCTAATTTGTGTTTTTTTACTTGTAAAGGCCTTAGATAACCGAAAAACTTTTACCTTTTTTAAGGTGTTAAATCAAGCGAAATCTAAACAAAACAGCAAACCAGTAATTTAAATGTTAATTTTCTTAAAGATTTTAAATGATTAATAGCAGCATAAAGATAAAAATTCCTTTCAAATATCAAAGTATATTCTAAAACTTACTTTATACATATTTAGGTTAATAAATTATATTTCGCAATGTTTATTTAATTTAACTGATACAATAAAATAGAATTGTTTTCACCTTTAGTTACAAATTCTAAATTGGAATCTTTATCAATATTGTCTAATGCTATAGCCGAATTGCCATAAACAGGAAATCCAGTTAGTAAATTACCTTGGCTGTCGTATAAATACACTTTTTGTGTTTGTAAATCGGTTATCGATACATAAATTTTATCTTTTATATAAAACAATTCCGGATAGGTATAATTACCAAAATCAAGTTCCACATCATTATTTTTTATTAAAAGTTTGTTATCGCTTTGTGCAATAAGGCTTTTACTGGAAGCGAAAAATATATGTTTTTCCGATAGATTTAAATTTTGTGTAGATACACTTCCGTTGGTATTAACAGATACTAAATTGCCATTTAAAAGGGTTGTTGTAAACGTATTATTGTATAAAAAGATAGGCTGGTTAGAGTAAGTGCTCGTTTTTTTCGGCGTTACACGGGTATTGCCTGTTCGGTCTAAAATATAAAATTTGCTTTGGGTTTTAAACACAATATAGTCTTTGCTACTTATTCTAAAATGTTTTGGTTGCGAAATGATAACATCATCGGCAGCTTTAAAATTAAAACCATTTACGGGTTTTGCATTTTTATCGTACACCAATATATTTTTACCTTGGGTAACTAATAAACCTGTAATCTTTATTTCTGTCATAATCAAACACAGCCAGTGGTTGTGTAATTTCATCGTTAAAATTACCAGGAAAAGGCGCCACATCTTTACCGTTTCTATCTATTACATACACTTTGTTTGGCGTAGCAAAAGCGAGTTGAAGTTTGCCATTTTTATAAGATGTCTATTTGTTCAATTGTACCTAGAACAGGACCTTGCAGTTGTTTTTTCCAAAGAATTTTACCTTTGCCAGAAATTAAATATAAATTGTTTTTAACATCTTGAACTACAATTTCTTTTTCTTTAGTTACATGATTAACTACAAATTGCGGGTTGGTTAAAATATCGGCAGATAATTTAATGTTTAAGTCTTCAGAAATTGAGTTTTCTAAAGCAACAGATTTACTCTTTTTAATAATACCATTAATATGAGCAAAATTAGAATCGTAAATAAATTGTAATGCAGAAACACTGTAATTGTCAAAGCTTTCATCTAAATTGTTCTTTAAAACTTTTATTTATAATAGTTTTTAATGAAGTAGGATTTGTTACCATTAATAGGGAAGAAGCATCACTTAACTTGGCTTTACATTTTATAAAAGGTTCTGTTTCGCTTAATGTTGTTTTATTTTGATAGTTAGCAATAATATTTTGTAAGCAGTTCTGAATTATCTGAAAACACAAAAAAGTTATCTAAAATACAATATTTGTTTGCGTTATTAAATGTGATTAATGGCGAAAAAGTCGTTGAAAACAAGTCTGGTTGACTAAAACTATAAATGTCTACACCTCTGGAATTTTCAACAATGGTTTGTTCGCTAATTAGAGCATCTTCAGTTGAAATAAAATCTATAGAATTTAAAACAATAGCACGATTTTCATCTTGATAAATAACCCCAACTTCAACAATATTATCAAAAATAGGCTGGTTAGTGGCAACCGAATCTTTTTTATTAAACGCTTTTAAATTAGCTTCAATAGTTTTAAAGTTTTTAAAAGTAAAACTCATAAAACCATCGCTATTTTGCGGTGTTATATTTTGAGTTAGATTTTCTTGAGGAATGGTATTTTTAAATAGCTGTATAATACTTTTGCTGGAATCGGTCGCTTTTGTGATACCATTTATATAAATCTCGTCTTGATTTACATCTACATCCAGTAGCTATATATTTAGTAAATGACTTTAAGCTTAGTGAATCATTTATAAAAAAGGATTTTATAAAAGGTGTATTTGCTTTAATAATGACAGAAAATGTTTTGTCGTTACTGGTAGCATTGTAAATTTTTACTAAATCATCGTTTATTACAGGGTCAGATTTAACGGCTCGTATAACTTCTTTTGAAGATGATATTAAAAAAGTGCTGTCAATTACGGTGCTATAAAAAGTACTATTTTTTAATATAGATTTAGTTAATATTTCGTTTTCATAAGTAAGCGATTCTTCAATGTAATTTTTAAGGGAATCAGTTTTAAATAAAACAGGGTGGTATTTGGTGATAATTGAATATTGAAGACTGTCCGTTAAGTCGTTAGAAAAACAAATAAGCACTTCGCCGTTAGGTTTTAAAAGTGTTAAATTTTCCAAATTGTCTTCTAAATGTTTATAAGCATTGGTTTTAGAAAATTTATTTAAAAAATCACTATTCTCAATACTGCTTCTTAAATTTTCAAGATTCGAAGTTCTTATAATGATAGATGCATTTTTAGGAACAAAATCGATAAGATTTTCGCGGTTTTTATTATAATTTGAACAACTAAATGTTACAAGAATTAAGAGGGAAAAATAAAAGAATCTCATAAAATGAATTAATTTATACAAACCTACATATTTTTCGATTTATAGCGTATATAAAACCGCGTAATGTATTGTGTTAAATATCTAATTTTAATTGTTCAGGTAAAAGTCTGAACGATTTTCTATGATACTTGGTGATGCCATATTTTTTTATGGCTTCGCGATGCTCTTTAGTAGGGTAGCCTTTATTTTGTTTCCAGTTATACATGGGGAATTCTTCGTGTATAATGTTCATGTAGGCATCTCTATACGTTTTTGCCAAAACCGAAGCCGCGGCAATACTTAAATATTTGCCATCACCTTTAATAATAGTTTCAAAGGGAATGTTAAGGTAAGTCTTAAACCTATTGCCATCAACAATTATAAATTCTGGTTTTGGTGTTAATTGTTCAATAGATTTGTTCATGGCCAAAATAGAAGCATTTAAAATATTAATCTGGTCTATTTCTTCCTGAAAAACATGTGCAACACCAAAAGTTAACGCCTGGGTTTCAATTATTGGTTTTAATAAATCTCGTTTGTGTTCGCTAAGTTGTTTTGAGTCGTTTAAAATAGAATTTTTAAAATCTGAAGTTAGTATAACAGCGGCAGCAGTAACAGGTCCGGCTAGACAACCGCGTCCTGCCTCGTCTGTACCGCATTCCAGAAGGAATTTAGAATGATTTTTTAACAACATGTTCTAATAATATAGTCAAATCTATAATTTTTTGTATTCATAATTAAATTTCGAGAAGCATTTAATTTGTATTAATTTCAATTATTAAAAACTTAATTATTAAGACTTTATACTAATAATTCAACAAACAAATCAAGATATGTTTACGAATAAGCAAATTTAAAAAATGTTTGTCAAATATTTTTTTGCATTTTTTAATGTGATTTTTTGTTTATCTAAATTAATATGTAGATGTTTGCAACCGACTAATTCAAATAATTATTTTTATTTCGTCTTGTAAAGATGAATATCATTATAACAAAGTCAGCAATTTTTGCTGACTTTGTTTATTTAAAATAATTATCCGCACTTAACGTTCAAATAAGTACTTTTGCTTCGAAAAACATGACGTTAAATTTCTTGCAGAAAGAAAACATAGATAATTACCGAAAATTAAAGCATGCGAATAATATCTAATAAAAAAAGAGATTACCATTTAGTCCTTATAAAAGTAGTGCTGCCATTTTTTATAATGCTTCAATTTAATGCGCTTTTTGCTCAAGATAAGCCTAAAAAGCCAAGTAAATTGAGTAGAGATCTCGGTTTAGTTGATTCTAACGATTCATTAAATACAAAAAAGCTTCCCAAAATATCTGAATACCAAATTATCTCGAATACTAACGATACTACATATGTAGATACCACTTTAACTATTCAAAAGGAATATAAATTTAACTATTTAAGAAAAGATAATTTTGGATTAATGCCATTTTCAAACTTAGGGCAAACCTATAATAGTCTTACCCATAATTTTCAGAATACTAATTTAATGCCAAATTTTGGTGCTAGAGCTAGACATTTTAATTACATGGAAATTGAAGATACTTAATTATTATCGTGTGCCAACACCATTAACTGAACTTTATTTTAAAACTGCTTTCGAGCAAGGTCAGCAAACAGATGCTTTTTTTACAGCAAACACATCGCCTCAGTTTAATTTTTCAATAGCTTATAAAGGCTTGCGATCATTAGGTAAATATCAACACATTTTAACCAGTAGTGGTAATTTTAGGTTTACTTCAAATTATCAATCAAAAAATAATAGGTATATAGCACGAGCTCACATAGTAACACAAGATTTATTAAATCAGGAAAATGGAGGTGTAAGAGACGATAATATCACGTATTTTGAAACTGGTGATCCAGAATTTATAGACCGTTCTATACTAGAAGTTAATTTTGAAAATGCCGAAAGTGTACTAAAAGGCAAGCGTTTTTATTTAGACCACACCTATTATTTAATTAGAAAACGAGATTCCTTATCTAAAAACAAGCTTAGTTTAGGTCATATCATTTCATTTGAAGACAAATTTTTTGAATACGATCAAACAACGGCCAGTAGTTTGTTTGGTGACGCTTTTGAAACTTCTAGTCTAAAAGACAAATCAACGCTGGAGAACTTTTATAATCAGGTACATTTAAATTATAGTAACAATATATTTGGCGATTTGCAATTCAATGTAAGCAATACTAATTATAATTATGGATACGATAAATTGGTGGTTCTAAATGGAAACACAATTACTAATCGATTAAAAGGCGATATTTTTTCTGCAGGGGGTAAATATCATAAACAATATAAAGGATTCGAATTAAATGGGGAACTTGGTATCAATATATCAGGTAATTTCGATGGCAATTTCTTAAAAGCACAGGCAAAATTTAAACTTAATGAAGATATTGAAGCATCCGCAACATTAAATCACAGTTCCAAAGCACCAAATTATAATGCTTTATTGTATCAAAGTGATTATGTAAACTACAATTGGCAAAATAACTTTAACAATACCGAAACGCAGCAACTGGCTTTCCAGTTAAAATATAAAAGTTTAGCGAACATTACGGTAGACTTAAATACAATAAACGATTACGTATATTTTAAAAAAGACGAAACATCCCTTCAAGTACAAGCATTTCAAAATAATAGTACCATAACCTATTTAAGAGCCAAACTGGAGAACGAAATTAAAGTTGGTAAGTTTGCTTTAAATAATACCATCTTATATCAAAACGTTCAGGACGATAATGGCGTACTTAATGTGCCAGAACTTACAACCCGAAATACATTATATTTCTCAAGTCATATGTTTAAAAAGGCTATGTTTCTGCAAACAGGTGTCACTTTAAATTATTTCACAAAGTATTATATGAATGCTTATAATCCGGTATTGGCAGAATTCTATGTGCAGAACGATAAAGAATATGGTAATTTCCCGAGGTTAGATTTCTTTATAAACGCAAAAATCCGTCAAACCAGACTCTATTTAAAAGCCGAACATTTCAATTCATCTTTGACAGGTTATAATTATTATTCAGCACCCAACTATCCATATCGCGATTTTATAGTGCGTTTTGGTTTGGTTTGGAATTTCTTTTTATAGAATAATTTGGGCGTTTCCCTTGCGGGTCGGGCTTTCGGCTAAATCTTTTTAAAAGGTCATTGCGAGGACGAAGGGCGAAGCAATCTACCAAATTTTCGTTTGTATCAATTATAATTCCT
>CAVOQU010000007.1:107500-755000 GCA_963698455.1 uncultured Flavobacteriaceae bacterium
TATAGCTTAGTATTGGTTTTGGACAAGTAATGTGTAGGATAGGTGGGAGACTTTGAAGTGGCGTCGCTAGGCGTTGTGGAGTCATTGTTGAAATACCACCCTTTGCTTGTCTAGAGTCTAACCCTTGAACAAAGGGGACAGTGCTTGGTGGGTAGTTTGACTGGGGTGGTCGCCTCCAAAAGAGTAACGGAGGCTTCTAAAGGTACCCTCAGCACGCTTGGTAACCGTGCGTAGAGTGCAATGGCATAAGGGTGCTTGACTGAGAGACCTACAAGTCGATCAGGTTGGAAACAAGAGCATAGTGATCCGGTGGTTCCGCATGGAAGGGCCATCGCTCAAAGGATAAAAGGTACGCCGGGGATAACAGGCTGATCTCCCCCAAGAGCTCATATCGACGGGGGGGTTTGGCACCTCGATGTCGGCTCGTCACATCCTGGGGCTGGAGAAGGTCCCAAGGGTTGGGCTGTTCGCCCATTAAAGTGGCACGCGAGCTGGGTTCAGAACGTCGTGAGACAGTTCGGTCTCTATCTACAGTGGGCGTTAGAAATTTGAGTGGATCTGACTCTAGTACGAGAGGACCGAGTTGGACTAACCTCTGGTGTATCTGTTGTTCCGCCAGGAGCATTGCAGAGTAGCTACGTTGGGAAGGGATAAGCGCTGAAAGCATATAAGCGCGAAACCCACCACAAGATGAGATTTCTTTAAAGGGTCGTGGAAGATGACCACGTTGATAGGCTATAGGTGTAAAGGCAGTAATGTCATAGCCGAGTAGTACTAATAACCCATAGGCTTATTGTACGCCTGTTTTTTTATAAAGTTTACAATACAATTATTATGTAAAAGTTCATGTATATTGGTAGAAATACCCTTTTTTCAATATGTTAAGATATTTGGCAGTCCACACTGCCAGTTAAGAGTGAAAAGTTAAAAGCGAACAGTTTAAAATTGTTAACTTTTACTTGTTAACTGTTAACTTAAAATTTAAGGTGGTTATAGCGACGGGGCTCACCTCTTACCATTCCGAACAGAGAAGTTAAGCCCGTTAGCGCCGATGGTACTGCATTGTGGGAGAGTAGGTCGTTGCCTTTTTTGGAAACCCTTCATTGAAAAATGAAGGGTTTTTTGTTTTTATTAGCTTTTGGGATGTAGCTATGTGAATCCCTTAAGTGTTAGGTAAAACAATGGCTGATAGCTGCAAGAGCGATAGAAGCGGCATCCTTTTTAGGCATTTATAACTTTAATTAAATCTATGACCTCTAGAATAAAAAGATACAGCGTATAGCGCGGTTTTTATGCCTTCTTAAAAACTTGCTATAAAATGTGAGATAATTAATAGAAACAAAAAATCCCGTAAACAATTAAGTTTCGGGATTTTTTCGTGGTACCTCCAGGAATCGAACCAGGGACACAAGGATTTTCAGTCCTTTGCTCTACCAACTGAGCTAAGGTACCTCGCCAAAGCGGTTGCAAATATATATTCATTTTTGCTATTCACCAAAAGAAAGTTGTAAAAAATCGTTAGATTTTAATGTTATTTTGTGCAAATGACTTTATGTGTTTTGAAATCAATATAATAAGTTAAATAAGAATATTTATTTTTCTCATTTTGTAATTTTATTACTTTAATTTGTAATATGAATTTAATTATAGATGTTGGGAATTCTTTTGTTAAACTTGCTGTGTTTAAAGACAATAAGATTAAATATAAGAATGTTGTCGAACTAAATTTAATTTTAAGCGAAGTTAAGGCTATTAAGAAAAAGTATGTTACGATTGAAAAAGCCATTATTTCTTCTGTAGGCAGATTAAAAGATTCGGATGTCATTAAAATGGAAGTACTTTTTGATTTATTTATACTAGATTCGAGTACTAAGCTGCCTTTTAAAAATCTTTATAAAACACCAAAAACGTTGGGTGTTGATAGGTTGGCGCTTACAAGTGCCGCAGTTAAGCAGTTCCCAGATTGCAACGTGCTTATCATAGATGTCGGAACATGTATTACTTATGATTTTATAACTAGTACTAATGAATATTTGGGAGGGGCCATTTCACCTGGGTTAAATATGCGTTATAAATCTTTGAATAATTTAACGGCAAATTTACCGTTATTAAGAGCAGTCAAGCCAAAAAATATCATTGGTAATTCAACTGATGCCTCTATACATTCTGGGGTTGTTTATGGTGTTTTAAATGAAATAGATGGTGTTATTGATGCTTACAAACAAAATTATTCAGATTTAACAGTTATTTTAACAGGAGGTGACAGTAATTTCTTGTCAAAACAATTAAAAAGTAGCATATTTGCCACTTCTAATTTTCTTTTAGAGGGATTGAACTTTATTTTACAATATAATTTGAACGAATGATAAAAAAACTTGTATTAGTTTTTATTGCGGTTTTTACAATTAGCAGTTATGGACAAGAGGGAACAGCCTCTCCTTACTCTTTTTATGGAATAGGAAGTCTTAAATTTAAAGGTACGGTAGAAAATAGAAGTATGGGTGGATTAAGTATTTATACAGATAGTATTCATATTAATTTACGTAATCCTGCCTCGTACGCTGGAAAAAATTTAGAAATGCTTAACAACGAAAGCAGGCCTGTTAAATTTACGATAGGTGGAAGCAACAATACACTTAAATTGAAAAGTGATTCAGGCAGCGATAAAGCTTCCTCTGCCTCTTTTGATTATTTAGCATTATCTGTTCCAGTAGGTAAATTCGGTTTTGGTTTTGGATTGTTACCTTATACCGCGGTTGGATATAAGTTACAATCAAACAATTCGGATGGAAATATTCGTGATAAATTTAAAGGAGAAGGCGGATTAAATAAGGCGTTTCTTGGTTTTGGATATCAGATTAATAAAGATTTTAGTTTTGGAGTTGATTTTCAATATAATTTCGGAAATGTTCAAAATAGCACAATAACCTATTCTTATGATAGCGACGGTAGTTTAACTCAATATCAATCTAGAGAAAGTAATCGTTCAGATTTAAGTGGGATAAATTTAAATTTTGGCTTATCTTACAAAACCATGTTAAACGAAAAGTTAGAACTTGTTTCTGGTTTAACGTATAGACCTGAAAGTAATTTAGTGTCTAAGAACGAAAGATCATTTTCAACCATAACAATTAGTTCAACTACAGGGCAGGAATTTGCTATAAATACTATTAATACAGATTTAGAGGCGTTGGGTTTACTGGAAACCGATTTAGTAATACCATCTAAGTTTTCTATAGGAACAGGTATTGGAGAACCTAGAAAATGGTTTGTTGGAGCAGAATATACTTCGCAAAAAACAAGTAATTTTTATAATAAATTATATAGCAGTGCTGCAACTACATACGAAGACGGGTCAACTATATCATTGGGAGGGTTCTATATACCGCAGTATAATTCGTTCTCTAGCTATTTTAAACGTGCCGTTTATAGAGCCGGATTACATTATGAGAAAACAGGTTTAAACATAGAAAATGAATCAATTAATGAGTTTGGCATATCTTTTGGTATAGGATTACCAGTAGGGAGTTTTTTCTCTAATGTCAACTTAGGTTTTGAATTAGGAAAAAGAGGAACAACAAACAGCAATTTAATACAAGAGAATTTTATAAATTTCCAAATAAGTTTATCTTTGAATGATAGATGGTTTGTAAAAAGAAAATATGACTAACAGCTTAATATTATTATCATGAAAACAAAAATTACATTATTACTAGCATTATTATTTATTGGGTTAAATATAAGTTTTGCACAGCAGGATGAGGAGTGTATGACTAAATTGTCAATATTCCATGAATATGTGAAAGCAAAAAATTATGATGCAGCTTACCAGCCTTGGATGGATGTAAGAGTTAAATGTCCAAGATTTAATAATGCCATTTATGTAGATGGGGAGAAAATTTTACAAGATAAAATTGAAAAAGCAACGGGAGCAGATAAAGCAGCGTTTATAAAAGATTTATTAAAACTATGGGAAGATCGAGGAGAACACTTTCCTGACAAAACACCTAAAGGTGAATATGCGGCACAATCTTGTCAATTAATGTATGATAACAAGGCGCTTTTAAATAAAACGAATATGGAGCTATACGAATGTTTCGATGCGGCTTACAAGGCTGATAAGGAAACGTTTACAAATCCACAAAGTTTATATACTTATTTTTCATTGATGGTAGATTTATATGATGCTGGGGAAAAACCTTCAAAAGATTTATTTAATAAATATGATGATATCGTAGAGAAAGTTGAAGATGAAGTGAAAAACTATTCTGTGAGCTTAAATGAAATTATTGTAAAAGAAGAAGCAGGAGAAGCATTATCAAGAAAAGAAACACAGTATAAAGCGTATTATGAAAGTTATTTAACTAATTATGATTTGATTTCATCTGGAATCGACCAAAAATTGGGAGAAAGAGCAAATTGCGAAAACTTAATTCCTTTATATCAAAAAGATTTTGAAGCGAATAAAGATAATGCTGTTTGGTTACAAAGAGCTGCAGGAAAAATGTCTGAAAAGGATTGTACAGATGATCCATTATTCTTTAAGTTAGTTAATGCTTACCATGCATTAAGTCCATCTGCCAGATCTGCCTATTACTTAGGCGTATTGAAGGATAAACAAGGAAAATCAAACGAAGCTATTTCTTTTTACGAAGAAGCAATTAAATTAGAAACAGATAATTTCAAAAAAGCAAACCTTAATAATACAATCGGATTAAAATTAAAATCTAAAAGTAATTATGGTAGAGCAAGAAGCTTTTTTAGAGAATCTATTAGGTTAAACCCTTCAAACGGACGGCCTTATTTATCAATAGCAGCTATGTATGCGGCAAGCGCTAATAGTTGTGGTGACACAAACTTTAATAAAAGAGCTGTTTATTGGCTAGCAGCTGAAGAAGCAAGAAAAGCAGGACGTGTAGATGCAACTCAAGTAGGAAATGCGAATCAATCAGCGGCAAGTTATGCAGCAAAAGCACCAACAAAAGCAGAGATATTTAGTGGTGGAATGGCTGGCAAAACAATAACCCTTAATTGTTGGATTGGAGCTTCGGTTACCGTGCCAAACCTTTAATGAGAAAAATAATTTTAAATAATATAATAAACATAGTCACCATATTTATGGTGACTATGTTTTTTTCATGTAACGACAGTTTAAAGCAGGTTCAAAAAATGGGAATTTCTGAAAACGAACCTATGGGAGTTGCCGAAAATATTAATTTAAAATATACTGATTCTGGCAGAGTAACGGCAAATCTTTTAAGCCCTAAAATGTTAGATTTTTCAAATAGAGAATTTCCATATAATGAATTCCCCAACGGTTTAACCTTATATATTTACGATGAGGAAAATAAAAAGAGTGTCGTTGTATCTGATTATGGCATTATTTACGACCATACCAATCTTATAGATTTACAAGGCAATGTTATAATTACCACCGCCGATAATCGAATTTTGAAATCAGAACAGTTATACTACGATCAAAAAAGGGAATGGTTGTTTACGAATAAACCAGTAACATTTTCGAGTGAAAAAGATATTATAAATGGAAATGGTTTCGATTCAAACTCAAAATTCACAAATGCCGAAGTGATAGAAGTAACAGGTTATGTAACAGTCGAAGATTAAATTTATTGTTTTCATATTAATTTGTAAACGGTCCTTCTTCAATTTTAATTATCTTTACACACGAATAAAATAAAGATTATGATGTTTTCTAAGATTTTTCAATATGCCTATTTGGTGTTCGCTGCTTTGTTTTTATACGATGGTATTATAAAATGGAACCACGATAAAAGCGCATCATATATTTCATTGGGATTAGCTGCACTTGCAATTTTTATGTTTTTCTTCAGAAGAAAATTTAATAAAAAACTTCAGAATAAAGATAAATCAAACTAAATGAGTATCGATATTATTATCATTATAGTATCATTAATACTTTCCGCTTTTTTTTCAGGAATGGAAATTGCGTATGTATCTTCAAATAAAATACATATAGAAATTGAAAAAAAACAAGACGGGATACTGTCTAAAATTCTAATTAAACTTACTGCAAAACCATCGAAATATATAGCAAGCATGCTTATTGGCAACAATATTGCACTTGTAATTTATGGTTTTTTTATGGGAGATCTATTGGTCGATTGGTTTAAAACGATGGTGCCAACTTCCATTGCATTTTTAGATCTAATGTTAACTGACTTTAGCTTATTAACGCAAACCATTATTTCTACTTTAGTTATTTTAGTAACCGCAGAGTTTTTACCAAAAGTGTTTTTTCAAATTTATGCAAACACATTAATTAAAGCTTTAGCAGTACCTGCATACCTGTTTTACGGGTTGTTTTCATTTATATCAGATTTTGTTATTTGGATTTCAGATTTTGTTTTGAAACATGTTTTTAAAACCGACGGAGACCAAATTCAACTGGCATTTACTAAAGTAGAATTGGGGAATTATATTACCGAGCAGATGGAATCTGTTGAAGCGCATGACGACGTAGACTCAGAAATTCAACTTTTTCAAAATGCATTAGAATTTTCAGAGGTAAAAGCAAGAGAAGTTATGGTGCCTCGTACCGAAATTACAGCTATTGAAATCAACGATTCAATAAAATCATTGAGTGCGCTTTTTACAGCAACAGGTTTCACCAAAATATTAGTTTATAAAGAAACCATCGACGATATTGTAGGGTATGTGCACTCTTTCGAGTTATTCAAAAAACCTAAAAATATCAAGGCAATGATACTTCCGGTAGTATTCGTTCCAGAAACTGTGCTTATTAAAGACGTATTAAGTGTTCTTATTAAAAAACGAAAAAGTATATCGGTTGTATTAGATGAATATGGTGGGACTTCTGGGATGATGACCATAGAAGACATTGTTGAAGAATTGTTCGGGGAAATTGAAGATGAACATGACACTGTCGATTTAATAGAAGAAAAAATTGATGATATTACATATAGGTTTTCTGCGAGATTAGAGGTAGATTATATTAATGAAGCTTTTAAGATAAAACTTCCTGAACATGAAAATTTTGAGACCCTTGGAGGTTTAATTGTTAACCATATGCAAGAAATACCCAAGCAAAATGAAATTGTAAAAATTGAAGGCTTTCAATTTACGATTTTGGAAGTTTCAAATACCAAAATAGACCTTGTGGAACTGAAACTTTTAGATGAAGATTAACTGTAAATAATTAAACATCTAACTGCTTTTATTATTAAATAGAAAATAGTATTTTCGCGCACGATAATAGGTCAATTATTAATTGGCAATCAACTTAACAAGCTAAATCCTAACCATAGGAATAAAAAAATAATTTTAAGATGGCAGTTTTAAATAAGATTAGACAACGTTCACTATTTTTAATAATAGTAATAGCGTTAGCATTATTTTCATTTGTATTAGCAGATTTGTTTAAAAATGAAAACGCATTTGCAGGAAAATCACAGAATATAGTTGCAACAATTAACGGTAAAGATATTACTCGTGAATATTTTTTAGAAAAGGTTGAAGCGCTTCAACGCCAGGCAGGGCCAAATGCAACTAGTACTCAAGTAATGAACCAGGTTTGGGAGCAAGAAGTAAGACAAGCTGTTCTAGAATCTCAGTTTGAGAAACTTGGTATTACCATCGAAAAAGACCAGATGAGAGATTTGCTAAAAACAGCTTTGGCTACCAGCCCAGAGTTTTTAAATGCTGCAGGGTTATTCGATGAGAATAAGTTAAACGAATACATAGCAAATTTAAAAGAAACATCACCTCAAGGATATGATAGTTGGGTTAATTACGAAAAATCTTTAGCCGCCAATGCATTGCAACAAAACTATATTAATATGGTAAAGGCCGGTTTAACTGGTACCTTGGTAGAAGGTGAATTGGAGCATAAATTAGAAAACAATAAAGTTGAAATTAAATTTGTTCAAATACCATATACTTCAATATCTGATAGTTTAGTTAAGATTACAAAATCTGATATTTCAGATTATATAAGTAAACATAAAAAACAATTTGAAGTAGAGGCTACAAGAGATATTAAATTTGTGCAATTTAATGAGGTAGCATCTTCAGAAGATGAGAATTTAATTGTATCTGGTTTAAAAGGACTTTTAAAAAATAAAGTTGAGTACAACGAAAATAGCAAGTCTGATGAAACAGTCATAGGGTTTTTAAATACTACGGAAAACGAAGGCTATATCAATTCACACTCCGATATTAAATTCGATAATCGTTTTGTATTTAAATCTAGTTTACCATCTGTAGCTGCAGATAGTATCTATAATCTTAATGAAGGTGCAGTTTATGGCCCATATAAAGATGACGGATATTATAAAATATCGAAACTTATCGCTGTTAAGCAAATTCCAGATTCAGTTAAAGTTAGACATATTTTAATTCCTTTTATTGGGTCTCAAAGCGCCGGTCCGGAAGTAAGTCAAACAGAAGCACAAGCTAAAATAACTGCTGATAGTTTATTAGCTGTCTTGAAAACAGATAAAAATAAATTCCCAGAATTTGTTAAAACTTTTTCTGCCGATCAAGGAAGTGTTGAAAAAGAAGGGCGTTACGACTGGCATGCTTATAACAGCATGGTTCCTGAGTTTAATGACTTTGAATTTGAAGGTAAAGTAGGAGATTTAGGCGTGGTGAAAACTGTTTTTGGATTCCATATTATGGAAATTGAAGGGCAAAAATCTAAAAATAAAGCAGTTCAAGTTGGTACCATTGCACAAAAAATTGAGCCATCTGAAACAACCGTTGATAAAATATTTAGAGATGCTTCAAATTTCGAAATAGCTGTTGTTAGTAAAGATTTTGAAAGCGCAGCTAAGGCCAAAAATTTTACAGTTAACCCTGTAAATAGTCTTAAGGAATTGGATGAAAACATTCCTGGAATTGGTAGTCAGCGACCTATTGTTCGTTGGGCGTTTGAAGACAATGCGAATGTTGGCGATATAAAACGATTTAACATTCCTAATGGTTATGTAATTGCTCAAATAGTTGCGCAACACAAAAAAGGACTTATGTCTGTTGAAGATGCAAAAGCAACTGTTGCTCCAATTATTCGTAATTTAAAGAAAGCAGAAATGATAAGAAAAAGAGCCTCGGCTACTAATTTGGACGCTTTAGCTAAGGCTGAAAAAACGACCGTAAGAATTGCTACTGCTATCAATATGAAAAACCCAACAATTGCGGGAGTTGGTAGAGAACCTCTTATTGTTGGTGCAGCATTTGCATTAAAAGAAGGGCAAACTTCTAAGTTATTAGATGGTGCAAACGGTGTTTATATGATTCAAGTAACTAAAATAGAACGCGCACCTAAATTAGCTAATTATCAAGCAGCTGCCAATAGAGTAGAGCAACAAAAATTAAATGTGGTTTCTTCTAAATTATTTACTGCCTTAAAGGAAGTAGCGGAAATAGAAGATTACAGAGCTAAAAATCAAATTCAATAAGAATAAATAATAAAATTGAAAGCAAAAAAACGCCTCGTATTACGAGGCGTTTTTTGTTTTTATAATACCATGTCTAAATAGGGTATTATTGTTTTATATCCTTTGGTTTTAAAATAATCAGAGGGGTTTTCTTCCGAAGTAACTAATATAAAATCACCTCCCCAGGCACCAAGACTTTTCATGCTGCCTTTAAAATCATTAAATAAAAGGTCTTTAATCGGTTTAATTTTAATGATTTTTGATATAATAGTTTCGTGTTGCGTAATTAAAGATTCAAAATTTGACAATGTGGAGACTTCAATAATTTTGTTGGTAATGTCGTTAATTTCAGAAATGGCAGAATTAATATTTCCTTTATTCATTTTATAACTTGCAATCCCGTCGCGACTGTTTTGTTTTTTATTTAAATAGACAAAGTATAATTGATTTTTGAAATCTGGATTAAAATTTATTTCAGTTACCTTTTGAACACCTTGCTTCAATTGGTAGGTTATTGAAAAGTTGCTTTGAGCACATGCAATATCATACCCGCTACCTCCAAATGTTTTTTCTAATAACTCAAAAGCATTGACATTAGCCCATTCTGCTATATTATTAATTAAGGTAGAAGATGTTCCCAATCCCCAATTTCTTGGAAATGTTAAATGAGTTGAAACTTTATAACCGCTTTTTGTTTTTAAAAAATCTGAATTTAATGTTTTGGCAGCATTCAAAATTTGTATAATTCTATTTGAAACGTCATTGCGACGGTTTAAAAAACCCGAACCAATCTCATTAATAGAAAATGTATCCTCAAACCAAATTTCTTCTTTTTCATCAAAACTTTTCCAAACTAATTTTTGATCATCAATAGATTCAACAATGAATGATTGCCCAAATTTTGTAGGTAAAGCAAGTGATAATGCACCATCAAGCACCACATATTCACCGGTAATTAAAAGTTTTCCGTTGCTGTAAAATGTCTGCATTTGTTAATTATTAATCTGCATTCTTAACTTTTCAATAGCTTCAACAACAGCGCTATGTGTAACGGTATTTGTTTTAAAGTAATCTGTTAAGATTAGTTTTTCGGCGTCGGTAGCTTTAAATTGATTTAAAATATTCATTAAGTGCATTTTCATATGGCCTTGTTGAATACCTGTAGTGGTTAGTGAACGTAAAGCTGCAAAATTTTGTGCTAATCCAGCAACTGCGACAATTTGCATTAATTCTTTTGCGGTTGGATGGTGCAGTAATTCTAATGATAATTTCACCAATGGATGCAATCCTGTTAGACCTCCAACAGTTCCAAGTGCCAAAGGAATTTCCATCCAAAAGGTAAAAATGCCATGCTCTATTTTTGCATGCGATAAACTGCTGTATTTACCGTTTCTTGATGCAAAAGCATGTACACCGGCTTCAATAGCTCTAAAGTCGTTACCGGTAGCTAAAACGACGGCATCAATACCATTCATGATACCTTTGTTGTGAGTTACGGCTCGATAAGGCTCTATCTCTGCTATGTTAACTGCCTGAACAAATTTTACAGCAAATTCTTTTGCAGACAATGTTTTGTCTTCGGATAAATCTTCAACCTTACAGCTCACTTCCGCACGCACTAAACAATCTGGAACATAGTTTGAAAGTATGCTCATCACGATTTGAATATCTTTTTCTTCAGCAGTAAAAACAGTAAAAGTCAACGCTTCGTTTTTAAAAGTATTCGCAAATTGTTCTAAACATGAGTTTATAAAATTGGCGCCCATAGCATCCAACGTTTCAAACGATGCGTGTAGTTGGTAATAGCCTGCTATATCTTGTGTTTTATCTCGTAATTCAATATCTAAAATACCACCGCCACGCTTTTCCATATTTTTAGTAATGGGCTTAGCGGCTTTAATAAGTTGCGGTTTAATGTGATTGAAATATGTTTTAAGTGAATCAGGATTTCCATGATACATAAAATGTACTTGCCCAATTTTAGTTGTAGAAATAACTTTGGTTTTAAATCCGCCTCGATCCATCCAAAATTTTGCAGCTTTACTTGCCGCAGCGACTACCGAACTTTCTTCAATAGCCATGGGTATGGCGTATATCTTTCCGTTAATTAAAAAATTGGGCGCAATGCCTAGTGGCAAATAATAATTTGTAATGGTATTTTCGATAAATTCATCATGAAGTTGTTGAATTTTTTCGTTCGTATTCCAGTATTGTTTTAAAATGCGTTTTGCATCTTCGGCATTAGAAAAGTAGGTTTCAACAATCCAATCAATTTTTTTAGATTTAGATAATTTAGAAAAGCCGGAAATTGAAGCACACATGAATTTTTCAGTTTTAAAACACAAATATACTATATCTTGTTTTTATATGAACTAAGCCTTATTTAATTGTATTTATTTAGTGTTTTTTGAAGAATTTTTAGTAAACTTGGAAACTATTAATAAAACCGCAACGATTGATTGAAAATAACAAGATTATATTAATCATAACTAAATAAAATATATCAATTCTGGGATATTTATAATGACAATAATTAAATGGCAAACAGCACGTTAGAAACCCACCAAAAAGAACTTTGGGGGCAACCCATTGGATTGTATGTTTTATTTTTAACCGAAATGTGGGAGCGTTTTTCTTATTATGGAATGCGCGCCTTATTAGTTTTATATATGACGACTTCAGCTTTAGGTGATGATGACAGGGGAGCCGGTTTAGGATGGACCAGTAAAGAAGCACTCGCTCTTTATGGTTGGTACACAATGTTAGTTTATGTGATGTCTATTCCGGGTGGGATGATTGCAGATAAATTAATAGGACAAAAAAAGGCGGTATTGTATGGTGCCATTATCTTATGTTTAGGACATGGTGTTTTAATTCTTACCGATATTTGGGCATTTTACACAGGGTTAGGACTCGTTATTTTAGGAGTTGGTTTGTTAAAACCAAACATTTCCACAATGGTTGGAGGCTTATATAAAGATGGTGATATAAGAAGAGATAAAGGTTTTAGTATTTTTTACATAGGAATTAATACCGGTTCGTTATTAGCGACCATGGTGATAGGCGGCGTTGTTGCCAAATGGGGATGGCATGCTGGATTTGGGCTTGCTGGATTTGTTATGGTTTTAGGCTTAATTAATTATATTTTTGGGCAAAAATATTTAACGCAAGTAGGTGATTTTATTCCGAGATCTAACGATGTAGACGAGGTGTCTTATGGAAAACTGTATTCTAATTTATTGGTGTCTCCAAAACAATTACTTATTGTTGGTGTTTTACTTTTAGCATCTATTTATGGATGGTATGCTTTAGAATGGGGTTTTGGTTTGTTATTCATTTTCTTAACGGCCATTGCGGCATTGTTAATTATGATTTACAAAGAATTAGATTCACAAATATTTAAAGACAGATTCTTAGTTTTATTACTGTCTTTTATTATGGTAATTATATTTTGGGGTGCTTTTGAACAAGCAGGAGGACTTATGAATTTATACACAGAATCTAAAACGGATAGAAATTTCTTTGGATTATTTGAGATTCCAACGGTTATGTATCAAAGTTTAAATGCTGGTTTTATTATCATTTTTGCAACCATCGTTGCAGGATTTTGGGCTAAGCGGAAACTAAAAGGCAAAGAAGCTTCTTCATTATTTAAAATGGCCTTAGGAATTATTATCATGGGTTTTGGGTTTCTTTTTATGGTATTTGCAGCTATGGAATTTGAAAAATCTGGAACCTCGAGTATGATTTGGTTAGTCTTGGCTTATTTTTTTCATACACTTGGAGAACTTTGTTTGTCTCCAGTAGCTTTATCATTTATAACTAAATTGGCTCCAGTAAAATATGCCTCTTTAATGATGGGTGTTTATTTTGCGGCTTCTGGTTTAGGAAATAAAGTAGCGGGGCTTGTTGGTGAATCGGCTTCAAATTATGGCGAATATTCAGTGTTTTCTGGAATATTAATTTTTACTGTAATAATTGGAATATTATTTGTTTTATTATTAAAACCATTAAAACGTTTAACACATGCTGCTGAAGATAACGAACGGGTTATGCATTCTAATGATAACTTAGGATTATAATAAGCAGATAACTAGAAACTTTGAGCTTAACTTTTTTATAAAATAAAAAATTATATATGAATACAGACAATAAAAACCTTTTTAAAGGCAAGGGATTAGGACATCCAGATGGGTTAATGACGCTTTTTTTCTCAGAAATGTGGGAAAGAGTTTGTTACTATGGAATGAGAGTGCTTTTAACGCTTTATTTGGTAAAATCACTTATGAAAGGTGATGCTGATGCTGCAATAATTTATGGGGCATATACAGGACTGGTTTATGCTGCTCCTATAATAGGTGGTAAATTGGCTGATAAATTTCTTGGATATAGAAATGCAGTTTTGTTAGGAGCCATCTTAATGGCCATTGGAGAATTTGTGATTTTAGGAGGATCTGAACAATATTTAATGATTGGTATGGGAGCCTTAATAGTTGGAAATGGTTATTTTAAAGCAAACATCTCTACAATTGTAGGTAAGTTGTATAAAGACGACGATCCTAGAAGAGACTCTGGTTTTACTATATTTTATATTGGAATTAATATTGGTGCGCTACTCGCAACCACTGTTATTGCTTATGTGGGTGAAACGTATGGATTTAAATACGGATTTGGATTAGCTGGATTTGGTATGTTATTAGGCTTAATTATATTTTGGACTGGAAGAAAAAACTATGCTGCAGCTGAAGGACTTGGATTTACTGAAGAAGGTAATCAAAAAGTTTTTGGTCCATTAAAAAAAGCACATTTGGTTGCTGTTTTATCCCTGTTGCTTATTCCTATTGCTTATTTCTTAATTCTGCAAAATAGCTGGTTAGATTATATATTACTTGGGTTATTTATATTAATCTCTTTTGTATTAATTAAAGCAGGTATAGATGCCGATTCTAAAGAAAAAGTAAAAATATGGAAAGACAGAATGATTGCTTTATTGATTTTTATGATAATCAATATTACGTTTTGGGCTTGTTTTGAACAAGCAGGAACATCATTAACTTTATTTGCTGATAGAAATGTGGACAGAGGTATTTTTGGTTGGGAAATGCCAGCTTCTATGACACAGTTTTTTAATCCTTTCTTTATAATAGTATTTGGTTCTATTTTCTCAGTAATGTGGGTTAAGTTAGCAAATATTGGAAAAAACCCAAGTATTCCAATGAAATTTGCCTTTGGTATTTTACAATTAGCTTTAGGTTTTTTAGTTACAAATATTGGACTGCAATTTGTAAACGAAGCTTTTCAAGTACCATTATTAACTTTAGTTGTTTTATATCTATTGCACACTACAGGAGAATTATTTTTATCTCCAATTGGCTTATCAATGGTTACAAAATTATCACCAAAAAACATAGCAGGAACTGCAATGGGAGCTTGGTTTTTAAGTTTTGCCATAGCAAATTATGTTGGTGGTAAAATAGCAGCTTTTACTGGTGGTCATAGTGATACTGGAGAAGTATTAACTGCTGCACAAGGTTTAGAAAAATATATAACCGTATTTTCAACACTAGGTTTTGTTTTAGTTGGTATATCAGTTTTAATTATGCTATTCAACAAACCATTGAAAAAATTAATGCATGGTGTTATATAATCATATTGAATTAAATGTTACTAAATAATTAAAATATTATAAAAGCTCAGGTAATTTTTTACATGAGCTTTTTCATTCTAAAAAAATAAATAATGAGTACAGAAAAAAAATCATTTTTTGGAGTAATGAAGTCTTATAACAAGAACATTTTGGGTTGCAAGTGGAATGGAATTGTTTGAACGTTGGGCTTGGTATGGCTTATTTGCTGTATTGGCACTTTATTTAACAGGTTCTACAGATGAAGGCGGACTAGGATTTACCCATACAGAAAAAGGTCAAATTATGGGTTTTGTTACAGCTATTTTATACTTATTACCCATGATTACAGGTGTTATTGCTGATAAAATTGGTTATAAACGTTCATTAATTATAGCTTATGTATTATTGATAACTGGTTATTATTTAATGGGTGAAGTATCTAGTTATACTGGTCTGTATTTTTAGTCTTTTTATGGGTTGCTGTTGGTGCTGCTATGTTTAAACCTGTAGCCTCGGCAATTATTACAAAAAATACTGACAAATCTAATTCAACATTAGGATTTGGTATTTTTTATATGATGGTAAATATCGGTGGATTTGTTGGGCCTGCAATGTCTTCAACTTTAAGAACACAATTTGGTTGGAAAATTAATTTTTCTTCAAGCAGCAATTGTAATTGGTATTAACTTAATTATATTATTACTTTTTTACAAAGAAACAGACAGGGTTAAAAGCACTGAAACAATGGGTGAAGCCATTTTAAGTTCATTTCAAAAATATGTGGGAAGCTGTAAAAGATACACGTCTTTCTGTACTTCTTATTATTATGGTTGGTTTTTGGACTATGTTCAACCAATTATTTTATACATTTACCTACATTTATTGAAGATTGGGTAGATACTGTCTGTATTGCATAATTCTATTGCAGAAATTTCTCCTTGGTTGGCAAGTTTTATGAGTGGAGGCGGAACTTCTATAAATCCTGAAATGTTGATAAATATTGATGCAGGTGCCATAATTTTTTTTCAATTACTTGTTTCCTATTTTGTTTTAAAAATGCGACATGTTAGCGCTATGATTACAGGTTTTATTATTGCTTCAATAGGTATTGGAATTACATTTTATACAGGAAATGGGTTGTATACAATAATAGGTATTGTAATTTTTGCTATTGGTGAAATGATGACAAATCCAACTTTTTCATCGTTTATTGCATTAATTTCTCCAAAAGGAAAAGAAGCTTTGTATATGGGAACTTATTTTTTACCAATATCTTTAGGAAACATTTTAACTGCATTTATTTCGGGTAATTTATACGAAGCTTGGTCAGATAAAATTAGTTTATTACAAACCGAAATGGCTTCGAGAAACATTGAAATGCCAGAAATTAACCAAGGAATTTACTAAAAATCGATTATTTTGCTTTTGCTTCGGAAAAATTAGGAATGACTCAAGCATGAAATGACTCAAATGGTTTGGGACACATACAATCCTAACAAAATATGGTATGTAATTGTAGGCATTGGAATTGTTACAATTTTGGCATTGGCTATTTACGACAGATTGGTAATTCGTCCAAAAGAAGCTGCAGCTAAATCTTAAAACTAATTTTAATTTAATCAAATGGATTTAAAAAGAAACGAATTTTTCGACACCCAAGTTTTAGGACATCCTTCAGGGCTTTTTGTATTATTCTTCACTGAAATGTGGGAGCGCTTTTCGTTTTATGGAATGCGTGCCTTATTGGTTTTGTTTTTAGTAAGTGCCTTAGGAATTGGCGGTTGGGATTGGCCGCGTGAAAATGCTTTAGCGTTGTACGGAACATATTTGGCCTTACTTTATTTAACACCAATCATTGGTGGAACTTTGGCCGATAAATATTTAGGGAATAGAAAAGCAATTATTATTGGCGCTGTAATTATGACCTTGGGTCATGCCAGTATGGCCATAGAATCAAACCCGTTTTTTTTATATACTGGCTTAGCATTACTAATTATTGGAACTGGATTTTTTAAACCAAATATGACTTCCTTTATTTCTGTTTTATATAAAGATTTTCCAGATAAAAAGGACGGCGCTTATACCATTTTTTATATGGGTGTAAATGCAGGTGCCTTTTTGGGCATTATGCTTTGCGGTTATTTAGGTGAAATTTTAGGTTGGAGTTGGGGATTTGGATTGGCTGGTATTTTTATGTTATTAGGTTTGTTACAATTTACTTTCGCGCAAGGTATTTTTGGCGAAGTAGGTAATAGGCCAAACAAAGAAGACAAAACCATTGAAACCGATGATCATTCAAAGGTTGAAGATAAATTAAATCCATTTACAACTATTGACAAAATTTTAATTGTATTGGTTTCAATTCTGGGTTTAACTTGGGTTATCAACGATCCGCTTTCAAAAATTGGAACAGTCAACTTTTTAGAATTTGGAGGTGTCGATTATTCAGGAAAAATAATTGTTCTAACGCTTATTTTATTTGTGTATTTATTGGGTTCAAGAATTGTAAGATACAGTCCAATTACACGCGATAAAATGTTAGCTGTGGTTGTTTTTGCTTTCTTTATTATCTTCTTTTGGGCTTCATTTGAACAAGCTGGAGGTTCTATGAGTATTTTTGCAAAAGATTATACAAGTCGTATTTTATCAGGTAATTCTGCCTTCATTTTTAATATTGTTGACATTATAATAACAGTAGTTCCAATTGCTATTATTACCTATGTACTGTTTCTACTTTTCAAACAAACCTTCAAAAAATACTTTTTATCAAATTTAATTTTAGCGTTTAGCTTCGTCTTAATTTGGGGAATTGTAATTTGGAAAATTTATAACAATTTCAATACCTATTCTTATGAAATTACTTATAATACTTATCAAATTTCTGAAACCATTGATGGTAAAGAAACTGTAAAAGAATTTCCTGTTACTGCCGAAACAACCGTACCTGAAAATGCTGTTTTAGTTGAAAATACAACTGTTATTTTATCATCGAACGATTTCGTGAAAAACGATCCAATCGACATTATTGATATTGATAAAAAAGGAGCAAACTTTAAATATTTAACTCCAGAACAAGCAACTTCTATAAATAATAATATTGATGCAACAGTTGTAAGAAAGAAGGACAATGAAGTTCAGATTCCTGCAACTTGGTTTTTAATATTAAACTCGTTATTTATCATAACTTTTGCTCCATTATTTTCGAAATGGTGGGAAAGTAAATACAACCCAAAACCCGCGAACAAATATGCCATTGGACTCTTTTTCTTAGGTATAGGATTTGCGTTTTTAGCGTATGGTGCGGCAGGTATTCCACAAGGCGCAAAAACAGCTTCAGTGAGTATTGTTTGGTTAATTTTAGCATATTTATTCCATACTTTGGGCGAATTATGTGTATCTCCTGTTGGGCTTTCTTATGTAAGTAAATTGGTGCCGCCACGTATGATTGCATTTATGTTTGGAGTTTGGTATTTAGCTTTGGCTATTGGAAATAAAACATCTGGTAAAATGGGCTCAATGATTGATGAGATTACGGCCAATTATAACATTTCAACCTTTTTCTTAATATTTACAATTGTACCAATTATTATAGGTTTTATAGCATTGTCATTAAGTCCGTTGCTTAAAAAATTAATGCATGGTGTTCGTTAATCGAAAAAAGTGTTAAAAAATATTCAAAATGCTTCAAATTTGGAGCATTTTTTGTAAGTTCGGTACAAGTTTTGCAACGAATTGAATTATGAAGAAATTAGGATATATTTTTGCTTTGGCTGTTTTAACTTCGGCTATAAGTATAGCACAAGAAATTAATTGGGTAACGCTTGAAAAGGCGATTGAACTTCAAAAGAAGAGCCCTAAAAAAATTATGATCGATGTTTATACCAATTGGTGTGGACCATGTAAAATGTTAGACAAAAACACATTTCAAAACCCCGATGTTGTAAAATACGTGAATGCTAATTATTATGCGGTTAAGTTTAATGCAGAAGGTAATGAAGGTGTTAATTATAAGGGAAAAATGTACTCAAACCCTGGGTATAATCCTGAATTAGCTAACAGACGTAATACGGCACACGAATTGTCTCGATTTTTACAAATACAAGCATATCCAACCATTGTTTTTATGGATGAAAAAGCAGATGTTATCGCCCCTATAAAAGGGTATCAAACACCACCGCAATTAGAATTATATTTAAAAATGTTTAAAGCAGATAAGCACAAAACATTAGATACTCAAGAAAAATTTAATACGTATTACACAGAATTTAAGCCAGAATTTAAAGGTTAAATGCACTTTGAAATGTTAGGTCTAAAATAATAGAAACCTAGATATTTTAAAATTAATATTCAATAACAAAAGCTCCTTTTTTACTGGTTTGGTAAAAAGGGAGTTTTCGTTTTTTACAAATAGTTTCCCATTGTTCGATGTATGATTTGTAATTACTGCCATCAGCGATAATGTATTTAGGATCTATAGAATCTATTAACCGATTCAAATTTATCTTTGGTGATTGCCTTAATAAAACAAAATCTGGTTGAAATGATTTAATATTGTAAATAGCTAAACTATCAATAACCAATAGCTTTTTATTATTAAGTATGTAAACCGATTGAAACGTGCCTTTTTCAATGGTTTTAATGTGATTCCCAACTACGTAGTCTTTAATTATTTTATTTTTTGCATAAATAATACTATCAATATCTGAAGCTATTGCAATTTTATTATTAGTGGTATTTCCTAAAAGTGAATGTCTGCTTTTATGGAAAACTATAAATTCATTTACTGGTTCTTTATATGAGGTGTAAATAATTGCCAATTGACACATTAAAATACCAATTAAAAACAATTTTATCGAGGCATAATTAGTTTTTATATAGAGACGAATTAACGCAATAATAAAAATATAGGAAACTAAAACATACAAAATACTAAACGGAATATCATTAAACAGAAAAGATTCCTGTTTTGAAATCCATCCAACAAAAGAATTCATTAAACTAATAATGTATCCGTATAAAGTTGCCACAAACTGTGGAAGTAAATTTAGCACTGCCAATAGAATGAGAAATATACCATACCCCAGAATAATTCCTAAAAGAGGTATAATTACTAAATTCGACAGAAAAAATAAACTTGGAAATTGATGAAAATAAAATAAACTAAGCGGTATAATACCAAATTGCGCCGATACTGTGACGGTTAATGTATGCCAAAGTTTATCAAAAATCCAATATTTTGGTTTCCATAATTTATATAATAGCGGATCAATAGCGACAATAGAAAAAACAGCCAAATAGCTTAATTGAAACCCCACATCAAACAAAAACATAGGTTTAAAAAGCAAAATAACCAGCATTGATATAGCAAGCGTGTTATAAATATTGGTTGGTCTTTTTAAATTCATGGCAATTGCCACGATGCTAAACATAGTGACCGCTCTGGTTACCGAAGCTGAAAGACCTGCTACAATTGCAAAACTCCACAAAATAATTACAAGTAGTATAGTTTTTATAAGAACGCCATATTTAACGCGCTCAATAGGTTTTAAAATATATTGTAACAGCAATAAAATAATACCAATATGAAGCCCTGAAATTGCTAAAATATGTATGGCTCCGGCATTTGTATAACTGGTATAAACTTCTTCGCTAATATCTTGTCGTTGCCCTAATAACAGCGCATTAATTATGGCTAATTCATCATGTTTGAAGCTGTAAAGTTTTAACTTCTCGTTAATATGATGGCGTATATTATTAGAAATTCCAAATAGCGTAAGTTTATTGGCTTTTATTTTGAAAAGTGATTCCTTAGGCGTGAATATTTGATGATAAATATATTTCTTCTCTAAGTAGGTTTTATAATCGAATTGATTGGGGTTTAAAGGATGAATTAAATCTTTAAATTCTGTTTTTAGTATATAGACATCATCTACTTTTAAAGTGTTTCGCAAGGAATCTTTTTGAATGTTTAAAAGCGTTTTTCCTGAGACTTTTTCAGCATCAACTTCCAATAAATCAATCACATATTTTTCATAATAAACGCCGGGTTTTAAAACTTCTCTTACTCGAAACCCGATAGTTTTTAATGCGACCTTTTCTTGCGAAAGTTGATGTGTATAATGGGTGCGATTGTTTTTTTCGTTGTGAAGGTTCGTTATAAGAACACCAACCATAAACATGGTGAGAAAACTTAAAACTACCAAACCAAATGGTTTTAATAAATTGTTTTTTTGCTATTAAATATGATGTAAAAAGTAATAATAAAAAAACGCCGGTTATTGCTAAACTGAAGTTCAGGGATATATTTAAAAAGTAACCGGTTATAATACCAATTACAAGGCAGAAGGTTAATTTTATTATGGTGAAATTAAGTAGTCTCATTTCACCGAAAGATATAAAATTTCTTATAAAATCCGTCGTGCTTCAACGAATGCTGAATTCCAGTAGTTTTCAGAAAGTTTTGAAACGGTTACGCCGGCGCTAAGTGTGGCATGTATGAATTCAATATCACCATTATTACTTGTAACCACCAGCCCAACATGATTAATTTCATTTCGCTTATTTCTGGTCTTAAAGAAAAGTAAATCGCCTTCTTGTGTATTTGTTAATGAAATTTCTACACCTTTTCTCGCCATATCTCTAGAGCTTCTGGGCAACAATATATTAAATGCTCTAAAGGACTCGAAAACTAATCCCGAACAATCCATTCCATCTGCAGTGGCACCTCCAAATTTATATTTCACACCATTAAACTGTTTTGCATAATCAACAATATTGAAAACCTTTGATTCTTCAGTTTCAATACTGTATGTATTAGTTGTGCTTATATTTAAATCAGTAGTGATTGAGGTCTCATTTATACTTGGCTGCGTAACACTTTTCTTTTCCGCATTACGTTTTTTTACAACAATGTGGTTTTTAGTTTTACAACTTGTAAAACTAAAAACAACGAGCGTTAAGAAGAGGATTTTTTTTATCAACATAGTTATGCTTTAATAGATTCGTAAATTAATTTGGCTGTTTTTTCGCTGGCACCTTTTCCACCTAATTTTTTTTCTAATTCGTAATATTGGATGTGAATCTTAGAACGCTCTTTTTTATCTAAAATTATTTCAAGTTCCTTTTTTAATCTTTTTTTATTAAAATCACTTTGAATAAGTTCAGTCACAACTTCTTTATCCATTATTAAATTTACCAGCGAAATAAATTTTAAAGTAATTATTCGTTTTGCAATTTGATAAGAGATGGCACTTCCTTTATAACAAACCACCTGTGGCACTTTAAATAAAGCGGTTTCTAAAGTGGCGGTTCCCGAGGTAACCAAAGCAGCTGTAGAAACACTTAATAAATCGTAGGTTTTGTTAGATATAAATTTTGTGTTATATGATTTTATAAAAGATTGATAAAAACTGTAATCCTGACTTGGAGCACCTGCTATAACGAATTGATAGTCTGGAAAATCATTAACTAAACTAAGCATAACGGAGAGCATGTTTTTTATTTCCTGTTTTCTGCTTCCTGGTAGTAATGCAATAATAGGTTTTTCGCTTAAATTGTTTTCAGCTTTAAAAACAGTTTCATCTATTAGTTTTCTGTTTGAAATGGCGTCAATTAATGGATGCCCAACAAATGTTACTTTGTAATTGTATTTATTGTAAAAGGGTTCAACAAAAGGTAAAATAACATACATCGCATCAATATCACGCTTTATGTCCTTTACTCTGCCTGCTCTGGATGCCCATACTTGTGGAGAAATGTAGTAGTTTGTTCTGAATTTTTGCTGTTTTGCCCATTTCGCAATGCGCAAATTAAAACCAGAATTATCAATAAAAATAATGACATCTGGGTTAAAGTTTTGAATATCGCTTTTACAAAAAGTAATGTCCTTATATATGGCCGACAAATTCAAAATTACCTCTGCAAAACCCATAAAAGCTCTTTCTTTATAGTGTTTTACTAATGAGCCTGCAACGGCTTGCATAAGATCGCCACCCCAAAACCTAAATTCGGCAGTTAAATCTTCTTTTAGCAACGCTTTCATGAGGTTCGAGCCATGTAAATCTCCTGACGCTTCTCCCGCAATAATATAATACTTCATTTAAAAAACTACTTAAAAAAGTTTAAATGCAAAAGTAAATACAGCCACAAAAATGGTAACTATCAATACGCCTCGTGCACGATAATCTTGTCTCTTTTTTATAAAAATAAAAAAAGCACCTAAATTTAAAATGGCACCTAAACTTATTAATTTGCCTAAAAAGCCTTCATTTGAGGCCGTTTTAATTACGTTTGTAAAATCGTCGCCAGCACCAAATAGTGTAGCAACCAGTATCAATCCTATGCAATTGGCAATTAAACCAATAAACATTCCTATAAAAATATCTTTTTTCATTGTTACTTAATTTGTTTCAGAATTATTCAAATTCCAAGCGTTTAAATTTTGAATAAAGTGATGAGCAGTTAAATCAAATTGACTTGGGACAACTGAAATATAACCATGTTCTAAAGCCCATTCATCTGTATCTTCACCACCATCTAAATTAACAAATTTCCCAGAAAGCCAATAATAATCTTTTCCTTGTGGGTTTTTACGCTTGTCAAATTTTTCAACCCAATTCGCTTTTGCTTGACGGCAAATTTTTATTCCTTTTATGTTTTCTTTCGAAATATTGGGAATATTTACATTTAGTACAATTCCTTTTGGCAAACCATTTTTCAAAACGTTTTCGGTAATGGTTTTTACAAACTGTTCACAAGCGTCGAAATTGGCATTCCAGGTATAATCTAAAAGCGAAAACCCTATAGCAGGGATACCTTCAATACCAGCTTCAATCGCAGCACTCATGGTGCCAGAATAAATAACATTAATAGAAGAATTAGAACCATGATTTATACCTGATACGCAGATGTCTGGTCGTAGTGGTAGTTTTTCTCTTATTGCAAGTTTCACACAATCGGCAGGAGTGCCAGAGCAGCTATACTCTTTTTGCGGGCCGTCATCAACAAAAACTTGTTCAACATATAAAGTTGAATCTAATGTAATGGCATGTCCCATACCACTTTGCGGGCTATCTGGAGCAACCACCACCACATCGCCAATAGTATTCATTATTTTTATTAAAGTCCTGATACCCGGTGCATTAATGCCATCATCGTTCGTTACCAGTATAAGCGGTTTGTCCTTCATTTATATCATTAGAATAGTATCGCTAAAATACATAATTTCCACAGTTTACAGGGTATTTCTCGAGTTTAACAAAAAATTAGTAGCTCATTGATGTTATTGGCATAGTTTTTTCTTTATTTTAGTAAAAAAATAGTGGTTTAAATAGAAACCATAGCTAATATCTGAATATAAAATATTGAATTTGCCTTCTTGGAAGGCAATATAATGATGTGTTTAGCGATTATAAATTTAGCCTAGTTTTAAAAAGAAGGCTAACTTTTAAAAATTAAAATCTCTTATGAAAAAGAAATATATAGTACTATTATTGTCAATTCTGCTGGCTTTTGGATCGTGCAGTTTTACTACGAAAAAATTCAGTAATCCCGATAAAGATAAGTTGTTAATACAGGTTATCACTTTTGTTTTACAACAAGCGCATTTTGACCCGATTGCTTTTGATGATAAATTTTCTGAAGAATTATTTAAAAATTATCTGGAAGTGATTGACCCGGTGAAACGCTATTTCTATGAGTCTGATTATAAAGATTTTGAAAAGTATAAGTTAACAATAGATGATCAGCTAAAAGCAACAGATATTACTTTTTTTAATGTAGTTCATGAGCGTATGTTAAAACGTATTGTAGAAGTGAAAGAAATTTATAAAGAAGTTTTGTCAGAGCCATTTGATTATTCCACAGAAGAAAACTTTGATACTGATTATGAGAATATTGGATTCGTTAAAAATAGGAAGGAAATGAAAGATCGTTGGAAACAACAACTAAAATTCTCAACACTTTCTAATTACGACGATTTATATACCCAAGAGAAACAAGCAAAAGAGAAGGATCCATCGTACGTAATGAAATCGGAGCAACAAATTGAAAAGGAAGCTCGCGAATCTACCTTAAAGTCTATTAATGTTTATTTTAATGATAGTATAGACGATTTACAACGCGAAGATTGGTTTGCTCTTTATGTTAATACGATTGTTGAAGAATTCGATCCACATACTTATTATTTAGCACCCAGAAGTAAAGAAGATTTCGATCAGCGTATGTCTGGTAAACTGGAAGGAATTGGCGCCAGATTACAAAAGAGAATGGACTATATAAAAATTGTTGAACTCATTTCTGGAGGTCCAGCCTGGAGAAGTAAAGAACTTGAGGTTGAAGATGTGATTTTAAAAGTAAAGCAAGAAAGTGAAGAGTTTCCAGTAAACATTGTGGGCATGCGAATTAACGATGCTATAAAATATATAAAAGGACCAAAAGGAACTAAAGTAATACTAACTATTAAAAAGGTTGATGGTACCATAAGAGACGTTACAATAACCAGAGACGTTGTAGAATTAGAGGAAACTTATGCAAAGTCTTCTGTAATAAGAAAAGATAATATGACTTTTGGAATTATAGATTTGCCTTCATTCTATGTAGATTTTAAAGATTATAAAAATATAAACGCAGCCAAAGATGTTAAAGCAGAAATTGAACGTTTAAAGGGGGAAGGAATAGATGGATTGGTATTAGATTTACGTAACAATGGCGGTGGCTCATTACCAGCGGTAGTTGAAATGGCTGGGTTATTTATAAAAGATGGACCTATAGTTCAAGTGCGTTCAACTGGGGAGGCAAAAGAGGTTTTAAAAGACCGAGATTCATCAATTTCGTGGGATGGTCCTTTGGTTATTTTAGTAAATGAAATATCTGCATCTGCTTCTGAAATATTGGCTGCTGCTATGCAGGATTACAAACGAGCTATCGTAATTGGCGGGAAACAAACCTACGGTAAAGGCACGGTTCAAAATGTGATCGACCTCAATAATATGCTTAGAAACAACACGAATGGCGACTTAGGAGCATTGGCTTTAACCACACAGAAATATTATAGAATTAGTGGAGGGTCTGTTCAGTTGGAAGGTGTTAAAAGTGATGTTAATGTACCGGGTAGATTTAGTTTTATTGAAGTTGGTGAAAAGGATAAAAAAAATGCTTTGCCATGGGATGAAATTGATGCAGCAGTATTTACGCCATGGGAAAACTATTTTGATTACAACACTGCAATTAATAAAAGTAAAGAACGAATGGGTAATAACCCTCAGTTAAAACTTATTGAAGAAAATGCAAAATGGGTTAAAAGTAAAATTGATGAAACGGTTGTTCCATTAAATTATAATAAATATAAAGCAGGGTTAAAGCTAAACGAAGAAGAAGCTAAACAATTTGATGCGCTATCAAAATACAAAACAAATTTAACCTTCGATTCTACAACATACGAAAAAACACTTTTCACTAAAGATACTACCGACCTAAAAGAAAAACGTCTGCGCTGGCATGAAAGTTTAACTCACGATGTTTATATTGAGGAAGCTGTTAATGTGTTAGAAGATTTAAAATCATCTTACCCTATAAAAAAGGTTGCAAGAGCCGTAAAAAATTAGGTCATTTATGAGTCATGAATCAAACTCACTAAAACAATTAGCGCTCCAAAAGTTTAAAAAAGACTTTTGGGGCGTTTTTAGTTTCTATTTTATTGTATTTGTAGGGCTAGTTTCGGTGTTTGCTTATGCATTCGCGCCAGATAATTCGCAATATGCAAACCAAATGCATTTGTCTATACATTCTAAAAAACCTGGATTTAAAGTAACAATGCTTACTATTCCGTCTCAGCTTGAATCTGATCAGAATGGTTTCGATAAATTTTTCTTTGGAAAAAAAAATACGGACACCGAAATACCAATCTCAGATTATAATATTGGAGATGAGACTTTAACTTATAAAGAATATGCTTCCGATGGTTTAGAAGGTGTTGAAAAATCAATGTCACTTAACGAATTTACAAACAATTCAGTTGATGAATATATTAAAGAAAAGAGCTTTCTTTTTGGTACCGATAAATATGGGCGTGATTTACTAAGTCGGGTACTTGTTGGAGCAAGAATATCGTTTTTTATAGGGTTTGTAGCAGTGTTTATTTCCTTGATTATTGGTGTGTTTATGGGAAGTGTTGCCGGATATTTTGGAGGGAAGGTAGACGCCATTATTATGTGGATTATTAATGTAACCTGGTCTATCCCAACATTACTTTTAGTAATTGCAATAACATTGGCTTTAGGTAAAGGGTTTTGGCAAGTTTTTATAGCAGTTGGACTTACTATGTGGGTGGAAGTCGCAAGAGTAGTGCGTGGGCAAATAATAAGCGCTAAAGAACTACAATATGTTACGGCGGCAAGAGCACTAGGATTTAACGATTATAGAATTATAACTAAGCATATTTTACCCAATATTATGGCGCCTGTAATTGTTATTTCTGCAGCTAATTTCGCGGCTGCTATTTTGATAGAAAGCGGACTTAGTTTTTTGGGTATTGGTGCACAACCGCCTATGGCTAGTTGGGGTGCTATGATAAAAGACCATTATAATTATATTATTCTTGGCAAGCCCTATTTGGCAATTATTCCTGGACTTTGTATTATGAGTTTGGTGATGGCATTTATGATGATTGGAAATGCACTGCGAGATGCTTTAGATGTGAAGAGTTAGGTTTTTTTAGTTTTTATCGTACTTCTCTTCTTTATAAAAAATAAAGAAGTACGACTTATTTAATTTTCATATTGACGTGCAAGTCGTTGATAGCTGCTAAAACTTCATCCTTTCCTTCTTCGTTACTCGACACAGTGATTCTATTCATGAAATATACTAGACTTCCCTCTTTTTTTTCTGTATACCTTAATCATAAAAATAACAATCCAAACCACTAATAAGCTTAAAAAGAAGTATGTAGCTATAACATAACCAATTCTATATTTTGGTGGTTTACCCAAATATTGACTAATATCCTGGTTGGTGTCAATTTTAATGGAATTAAAGAGTTCGCTTTTAACATCGGCGTCAAATTGTGTATCACTTGAATAGAAAAAAGTATATAAATTTTTATTTAATAGATAAAATTCAGCTTCGTAGGTTGGGGTTTTTAAATCGTTTTCAAATTTCAAATTATAACCAGTAAAGCCTTCTTTTTCAACAAGTGTTTTGGTCTTGATATAATAAGGAACTCTATATCTCATTCTAGCAATCACACGATTATATTCATCAATTAAACTAGCGTAATCGTATGGTAACTTGGATAGACTTTCTTTTTGATCTTCATTTTCAAAAAGTACTTTTTGGACAATGAAGTTGTAGTTTTTAGTTCTAAATCTAATCTGGTGTATTTTTACGCCGTCTACAAGGGTGTCTGATTCAACGAAATTTTTTGGAACATCCAAACTCACCAAGTCATCTAATTTATGCGAGAAAAATTCACTATTTTGAGCGTTTAAGGCGCTGGTAATTAAAACGAAATATAATATAAAAAGCTTTTTCATAATGTTAAGATTCTTAATAATCCTTTAATAAAGTTTAAAAGACTTGGAATAGTCTAAAATAATCATTTTTTCAACTCGATAGACAATTCATTTTCACATTTAATAAAACATTATTATATATATTCTATATAAGATGTTATTTGTGCTTATAAATTAAGACAGTAACTCTTTAAAAGAAGATCTTATAATAAGTGTATTAGGCCATATTAATTTATTAGGAACGACCTTTTTTTTTAGAAAATCAATCAAAAATAGTGTTGTTTTTAAGAAAATTTAAATCACTTCAATTTTCATATTCTCGTTCAACGTATCAATATAGTTTAAAACATCATCTTTCCCAGCTTCATTGCTCGAGGAGGTGATGAAGTAATTTGGCATATCTTCCCAAGTTTCTAAGAGCACTTTTTTATAGTCATCAACGTGTCTTAATATAGCATTGGGTTTTAATTTATCGGCTTTTGTAAAAATAATAGAAAACGGAATACCATTTTCGCCCAACCACTGCATAAATTCTAAATCAATGTTTTGTGGGTCGTGCCTAATATCTACTAAAACAAAGGCAGATACTAATTGCTCGCGCAGGCTAAAATATTGTGTTATAAATTTTTGAAAAGTCTTTTTTGCATTTTTAGATACGCGGGCATAACCATAGCCAGGTAAGTCTACCAGATGCCAATTTGTATTTATTAAAAAATGATTAATAAGTTGTGTTTTTCCGGGTCTGCCGGAGGTTTTTGCTAAACTCTTTCGGCTCGTAAGCATGTTTATGAGCGACGATTTGCCTACATTACTTCTGCCAATAAAAGCATATTCTGGCAATTTGCCTTTGGGGCATTTAGCCACATCGGAATTACTCATTACAAATTCAGCAGATTTAATATGCATTTATAAGAATTTAGAATTTGTTTTATAGAAATTCAATTGGTTATAACCCTCTTTTAATTAACCAAGTATCAAGAATAGTATTAAATTCTTGGGGATGTTCCATCATCGCCGCGTGCCCACATTTGTCTATCCAAAATAAATCGGAATCTGGTAAAAGACTATCAAATTCTACTGCTACTTCGGGCGGTGTAACAGTGTCATTTTTACCCCAAATAATACATGTTGGAATATTCATTTTTGGTAAATCTTTCGCCATGTTATGTCTAATAGCACTTTTGGCAATGGCTAAGGTTTTTATAAGCTTGTTGCGGTCGTTAACGGTTTCGTAAACTTCATCCACAATTTCTTTGGTTGCAATAGCAGGATCGTAAAATACATCCTGAGCTTTCTTTTTAATTACTTCATAATCGCTACGTTTAGTGTAACCACCTCCCATAGCACTTTCATAAAGCCCTGAACTACCTGTAATAATGAGTGCCTTCACTTTTTTAGGGTAAAGCTTTGTGTGGTATAAACCGATGTGTCCGCCTAGTGAATTTCCTAATAATATAACTTCGCTATAGCCTTTAAATTCAATAAAATCATGTAAATACTTAGCAAAACTTTTCACGTTAGTTTTTAATAGGGACTTGGTGTAAATTGGTAGTTCGGGTATTACAACTGTATAACCCTTTTTGCTAAAATAGTGTATTACTGAATCGAAATTACTTAAACCACCCATTAAGCCATGTAATACAATAATTGGGGTCCCTTCTCCAGCCTCAATATAGCTGTAGTTTTTTTCTTTTTTTAAACGATGCGTCATTAATCAGTTGGTCATTGCTTTAAAAACAAATATAGTTATTTCATTCATATTTCAACTAATTTATTGTTTTACAAAAATAAAAATTCATAATACAGATGTTAACAATTGAGCTGTAATTTAATACAGGCTTCTAATCTATTGATAATAAGCGTAGCGGCCATTTTTCAGGTTTTAAATTGATATATAAACTGCATTTAAACGAAAAATTATTAACAAAGTGGTATAAAGTGGTAAAAAGTGGTAAAAAATTCAATATATTTGAAACTTAAACATTAAAAGCGTATTAAACCACATTGGACTTATTAACAGGAACATACGATTGTAAAGTAGATGCTAAGGGCAGGCTTATGATGCCGGCGCCTCTTAAAAAGCAGCTGTCTTCAGTATTACAGGATGGTTTTGTTTTGCGTCGTTCTGTGTTTCAAAAATGTTTAGAATTATACCCAATGAGCGAATGGCAAATGCTCATGCAAAAAATAAACAAGCTTAATAAGTTTAAAAAAAAGAACAACGATTTTATTCGTCGCTTTACTGCGGGTGTTAAAATGGTTGAGGTTGACGTAAATGGGCGCCTATTAATACCTAAAGACTTAACGGTTTTCGCAAATATTTCAAAAGACATTGTGGTTACATCGGCAATTAACATCATCGAAATCTGGGATAAAGATTTATATGAGCAAGCTATTGACGATGCAACAATTGATTTTGCAGATTTAGCTGAAGAAGTCATGGGACAAGATGATGACGATGGAATATCATAATCCTGTTTTATTAAAAGAAACTGTTGACGGATTAAATGTGAATCCAGATGGTGTTTATGTAGATGTCACATTTGGTGGTGGTGGTCATAGCAAAGAAATCTTAAAAAGACTTGGTGATAAAGGGAAGTTATTTGCTTTCGATCAAGATCAGGACGCTCTTAAAAATACAATTGACGACGACAGATTTACATTGATAAATGAAAATTTCAGATATATAAAACGCTTTTTGAGGTTTTATGGTATAAAACAAGTAGATGGAATTTTAGCAGATTTCGGAGTGTCTTCACATCAATTTGATGTTGCAGAACGCGGATTTTCAACACGATTTGAGGCGAATTTAGATATGCGAATGGATCAGCAAAATGAATTATCTGCCTTTCAAGTAGTGAATAAATATGAAGAGGAACAGTTAAAGCAGGTTCTTTTACAATATGGTGAGTTGCGGTCGGCACCTGCCATGGCAAAGGTTATTGTTGAGCAGCGTGAATTGAAACCTATAATTACAAGTGAAGAGTTAAAAGCCACATTGAAAAAGTTTTTGCCACCACGACATGAAAATAAAGTACTGGCTCAAATTTACCAGGCCATTAGAATAGAGGTGAATCAGGAAATTGAAGCATTAAAAGAGTTTTTAGTACAAACACCAGAGCTTTTAAAGCAGAAAGGAAGATTAAGTGTTATTTCCTATCACTCTTTAGAAGACCGTTTAGTGAAACGATTTATTAGAAATGGATTGTTTGAAGGTGAGCCAGTTCGTGATATGTATGGGAATTTTGAAGTGCCCCTTCAAAAAGTAAATGGTTTAATAGTGCCATCAAAAGAAGAGGTTAAAACAAATAGTAGAGCAAGAAGTGCAAAACTTCGAATTGCAGAAAAGATATAAATGAAAACAAACATCTATAAAATATTAAAAGGAACTTTTCTAGTAAGTGATGATTCTTTTAAGAATTGGAGGTTTATCATTTTTATTTCGGGATTAGCTATTGCGATGATTGCGAGTTCGCATAGTGCAGATAAAAAAGTATATGAAATTGCGAGATTGAAAAATGAAGTAAATGAAATGCGTTCAGCATTTATTGATGGGCGTTCCAGATTAATGAAACTTAAAATGGAGTCCGGTATTGTAGAAGTCATGAAAGAAAAAGGAATTGCGCCATCGGCAATTCCACCAAAAAAGATAAAAGTAAAATCTCAAAAATAAATTGAAACTTGGCGTTTAAAGAGAAAAACATATTAAACAGAGCGTATTTTGTAGCAGGATGTATGTTCATCTTCGGGCTTGCTGTTGTGTTCAAATTGTGTAGTATTCAGTTTGTTGATGGTGATAAATATAGAGGTATGGCTACCGAGCGCGTTATTAAAAATGTGATTATACCGGCCAACCGAGGTAATGTTTATTCTGTAAAAGGGAATTTGTTGGCAACTTCAATTCCTAAGTACGATATTCGTTTGGATGCGATAACCCCAACATCAAAAACCTTCGAGAAATATCTTAAACCCTTATGCGATTCATTGTCCAAATATTCTGGAAAATCTTCAAGTTATTATCAAAATGATATCCGAAGAGCCAGAGCGTTACAAAATCGCTATTATTTAATTGCAAGGAATGTTGGGTATTCTGAATATATACGTTTACGTAATTTCCCATTATTAAGTTTAGGCGCTTTTAAAGGCGGTTTAATTGTAGAACAAACAACAAAGCGTGAACATCCTATGGGCGGGATAGCCCAACGTTCTATTGGTTATGAGCGTTTTGACGAAAAAGGCAATGTAACCAGGGCAGGAATTGATGGTGCTTTTGGTATAAAATATTTACGAGGAACCGATGGTCAAAGAAGAAAGCAACAAATAGGCAAGGGGCAATGGAAGCCTTTAAATGATGCTAATGAGATTGACCCTAAAAATGGCTATGATGTTTATACAACTATTGATGTTAATATACAGGATATAGCACACCATGCACTTTTAGAGCAATTAGAAAAATACAAAGCAGACCATGGCTGTGTAGTGGTTATGGAAACCAAAACAGGTGAAATAAGAGCAATTTCAAACTTAGGGCGAAATAGCGATGGTCACTACTACGAACGATTAAATTATGCTATTGGAGAATCTCACGAATCGGGTTCAACTTTTAAATTAATGGCTGTTACGGCAGCTTTAGAAGATAAAGTGATTGACACCAGTGATGTGGTCGATACGGAAAAAGGAATTGTATACTACTATGGAAAAGCAGTTCGAGATTCACGTCATGGCGGGTATGGTAAAATTACGGTTTCTAAGGCATTCGAAGTTTCTTCAAATACAGGTATTGTAAAAGCCATTGATAAAGCTTATAGTAAAAATCCAAGCAAATTTGTTGATCGGTTGTATGATATGAATCTTAACCACGATTTAAATCTACCCATAATTGGAGAGCCAAAACCCATTATTCCAGATCCTAGAATTAAAAACGGTCGTTGGAGCGGTATTGCATTGCAGTGGATGGCTTATGGGTATGGTGTTTCATTTACACCTTTGCAAACATTAACCTTTTATAATGCCATTGCAAATGATGGTGAAATGGTTAAGCCACAATTTTTAAGAGAAGTTAAAGAATTTGGCGATGTGATAGTGCCTTTTGAGAAAGAAGTTATAAATAAACGAATCTGTTCAAAAGAAACCATTTCTAAAGTGCAGCAATTGCTAAAAAATGTGGTTGAAAAGAAGCATGGCACAGGACATAGATTGTATTCTGAAAATTTCTCAATGGCAGGGAAAACAGGCACATGTCAAAAGGACTATTCAAATAAAGACAAGCTAAGTTATATCTCATCTTTCGCTGGCTATTTTCCTGCTGAAAACCCGAAATACTCATGCATAGTAGTCATTCATGAACCAGATAAAAGTGTGGGTTATTATGGTGCCGATGTTTCTGGACCCGTTTTTAAAAAAATTGCTCAAAAAATATTTACAGATACTCCTATTATTGATGAGGTTAAGTCATTGGTTGTTAAAGTAGCTTCTGTAGATAAAGAATATAATAGCTATTATAAAACTGCACAAACTTATAAAACTATTATGCCCAATGTAATAGGTCTTCCAGCAATGGATGCTTTAGCATTGTTAGAGAATATGCAGGTAAAAGTAAAGGTGAAAATAGAAGGTAGCGGTACTGTTAAAAAACAATCAATTGAAGAAAATATAAAGTTAAGAAATAACCAAATAGTCATATTATCAGCTTCATGAGAGCATTAAAAGACATATTATATAAAGTAACCATCAATTCCGTTGTTGGATCTACAAGCGTTCAGTTGAATGCCATAGATTTCGATTCAAGAAACATTAAAAATGGTTATGTTTTTGTTGCTATTAAAGGAAGTGTTGTAGATGGTCATAAATTTATTGATTTAGCAATTAATCAAGGTGCAGTTGCTGTTATTTGCGAAAAAATACCTGACAAATTAGCCGATGGAGTTACTTATGTTGAAGTAGATAATTCTAATAAAGCCTTAGCATTTATGGCTTCAAATTTTTATGATAGTCCATCAGAAAATTTAAAGCTTGTTGGTGTAACAGGTACCAATGGAAAAACTACGGTTGCTAGTCTTGTTATTTCAGTTATTTAAAAAAGCAGGTTATAAAGTTGGGTTGTTGTCTACTGTCAAAATTATGGTTGATACTATAGAGTATAAAGCAACACATACGACACCAGATTCTTTAACTATTAATAAATATTTGAGTGAAATGAATGCTGCTGGTGTCGAGTTTTGTTTTATGGAAGTGAGCTCTCATGGTATTCATCAAAATAGAACAGAAGGCTTGCATTTTGAAGGTGGAATATTTACAAATCTTACACATGATCATTTAGATTATCATAACACATTTGCAGAATATCGTGATGTAAAAAAATCGTTTTTCGATGCACTTCCAGAAAAGGCATTTGCACTTGTAAATGTAGATGACAAAAATGGTTTGGTGATGTTGCAAAATACGAAAGCAAGAAAATTCACTTATGCTTTAAAAGGATATGCCGATTATAAATCTCAAATATTAGAAAATCAGTTTGGTGGTCTTTTATTAAAAATTAATGATAGTGAAGTTTGGACACGCCTTATAGGAAATTTTAATGCCTATAACATATTAGCAATTTATGCTACGGCGGAATTGTTAGGTCTCGAAAAAGTAGAGATTCTTCGTTTGATAAGTGAGTTGGAAAGTGTGAGCGGACGGTTTCAGTATATCATTTCAAACAATAAAATCACTGCAATTGTTGATTATGCACATACGCCTGATGCGCTTCAAAATGTGTTGGAAACTATTAATAGCATTCGTACTAAAAACGAAGAACTTATAACAGTTGTTGGTTGTGGTGGCGATAGAGATAAAACCAAACGTCCTAAAATGGGACATATTGCAACGGCATTAAGCACCAAAGTTATTTTTACGAGTGATAATCCACGAAGTGAAGATCCTGAAACAATTCTCAAGGAAATAGAAAAAGGAGTGGAGCCTCAAAATTATAAAAAAACATTAACCATTATTGACAGAACGCAGGCTATAAAAACAGCATGTCAAATGGCCCAAGCCAATGACATTATTCTTATTGCAGGAAAAGGACATGAAACTTATCAGGAAATTAAGGGGGAACGTTTTGATTTCGATGATTTTAAAATAGTACAAGAATTTTTAACTCAGTTAAATAAATAACCAAAATATGCTGTATTACCTATTTGATTATTTAGAAAAGCAATTTCAAATTCCAGGAGCATCTCTCTTTGGGTTCATAACCTTTCGAGCGGCTGCAGCTATGATTTTATCATTGCTAATTTCTACTATTTATGGAAAACGTATTATTCGTTTTTTGCAAAAACAAGCAAGTAGGTGAAACTATTAGAGATTTAGGTTTAGAAGGTCAAAAAGAAAAAGCAGGAACACCAACCATGGGAGGAATTATTATAATTTTAGCCACTTTAATTCCTGTGTTGTTATTATCAAAATTAGGATAATATTTATATCATACTTTTAATTATTACCACGCTTTGGATGGGAACTATTGGTTTTATAGATGATTATATTAAAAAATTTAAAAAAGATAAAGAAGGTTTAAAAGGTACGATTTAAAGTATTAGGTCAAGTGGGCTTAGGAATTATTGTAGGAGCAACTTTGTATTTTAATCCTAATGTTACTATTAAAGAAAAATTACCTATTGAAGTAGCGTCAAAAAATGTTAGCCGAAGATCCTAACGTATCTCCAACTCAATTTTTTGAAACAGAAACAAAATCAACAAAAACAACCATTCCTTTTGTTAAAGGAAATGAATTTGATTATGCCGATATTATAACTTGGGTAAGTCCGAAACTTAACGAATATGCTTGGATAATATTTATTTTAATATCGATATTTATTATTACAGCTGTTTCAAACGGAGCTAATTTTACTGATGGAATTGATGGATTAGCCGCAGGAACATCGGCAATAATTGTCCTCACCTTAGGAATTTTTGCATGGGTTTCTGGTAACATAATTTTCTCAGATTACCTAAATATTATGTATATCCCGCGGGTTGAAGAAATTACTATTTATATAGCCGCTTTTGTTGGTGCGCTTATCGGGTTTTTATGGTATAACACATATCCTGCAACGTTTTTATGGGAGATACAGGAAGTTTAACTATTGGTGGAATTATAGCTGTAATTGCTATTGCTGTTCGTAAAGAATGGTTGATTCCTGTGTTATGTGGTATTTTTTTAGCAGAAAATTTATCGGTAGTCATGCAGGTGAGTTGGTTTAAATATACCAAGAAAAAATATGGAGAAGGAAGACGCATTTTTAAAATGTCACCATTGCATCATCATTATCAAAAATCAGGATATCACGAAAGTAAAATTGTAACTCGATTTTGGATTGTTGGAATTTTACTGGCTATTATTTCAATAGTGACCTGAAAATTAGATAAATGAAAAGGTTAGTAATTCTTGGTGGAGGAGAAAGTGGCGTAGGAACAGCACTTTTAGGAAAGGAAAAAGGTTACAACGTTTTTGTTTCCGATAAGGGAAAAATTAAAGAAAAATATAAAGAAGTTCTTATACATAATGAGATTGAATGGGAAGATGAAAAGCATACAGAAGAAAAAATTCTGAATGCAGATATTGTAATGAAAAGTCCAGGAATTCCTGATAAAGTGCCTTTGGTAAAACAGATTCGTGAAAAAGGAATTTTGGTAGTTTCAGAAATTGAATTTGCATCAAAATATACAAATGCAACCATTGTTGGTATTACAGGAAGTAATGGTAAAACTACAACGGCAACTTTAACGCATCATATTTTAAAACAGGATTTAGAAGTTGGATTAGCAGGAAATATTGGAGATAGTTTTGCAAAGCAAATTATAGAAAAAGATTACCCGAATTATGTGTTAGAAATTAGCAGTTTTCAATTGGATGATATAGTTGATTTTAAACCTACAAATAGCAATAATAACAAATATTACACCCGATCATTTAGATAGATATGATTATAAATTTGAAAATTATATCGCTTCAAAATTTAGAATTGCAGAAAATCAAACAAAAGAAGATTATTTGATTTATGATGCTGATGATGAAATTCTAACTAATTGGTTAAAAAACCATCCAGTTCAATCAACATTATTGCCATTTTCATTAGTAAAAAAAATTGAAAATGGTGCGTATTTAGACAAAAATAATATCACAATAACAATAAATAACAACCAAATAATTATGCCAACATCAAGTCTAACATTAGAAGGAAATCACAACATTAAAAATGCAATGGCAGCTTCTACTGTAGCGCATTTACTAAAAATTAGAAAACAAACAATTCGAGAAAGTTTGGAGAATTTTCAAGGCGTAGAACATCGTTTAGAACAAGTTCTTAAAAATTAATAAAGTTCAATATATCAACGATTCAAAAGCAACCAATGTAAATGCAACTTATTATGCTTTGGAAAGTATGGATACACCAACCGTTTGGATTGTTGGTGGTGTAGATAAAGGGAATAATTATGAGGAGTTATATCCTTTTGTAAATGAAAAAGTAAAAGCGATTATTTGTTTAGGGGTTGATAATGAAAAAATTATTAATGCTTTTGGAAATATGGTTGATGTTATTGTTGAAACGCAGTTTATGAGTGAAGCGGTTAAAATTGCTTATAAAATTGCCGAAACAGGAGATAATGTATTACTATCACCAGCTTGTGCAAGTTTTGATTTATTTGAAAATTATGAAGATAGAGGACGTCAATTTAAAGATGCCGTAAGAAATCTATAAAAACAACATTAAAAGATAAAATAAACATTGCAAACATTATTTAATAACATAAAAGGAGATCGGTTAATTTGGGCTATTGTTGCGTTGTTAGCGATTTTGTCGTTTTTGCCTGTTTATAGTGCCGCAAGTAATCTGGCATATAGAGGTGGAAACGAAAACACTTTTACGTTTTTTATTAAACATTTTGTGCACTTGATGCTTGGGTTTGCTATTATTTATGGTGTTCATAAAATTCCATATCGATATTTTAGAGGTTTGTCTTTGGTTATGATTCCTATAGTATTAGTACTTTTAGGTATAACTATGATGCAAGGAACGACTATTGAAGGTGCTAATGCAAGTAGATGGATTCAAATTCCTATTGTAGGTGTATCATTTCAAACATCCACATTCGCATCGGTTGTTTTAATGGTTTATGTGGCAAGGTACATGTCTAAAATTAAAGATAAAGAGATTACTTTCAGAAGCTCTATTTTACCACTATGGATTCCAGTATTTCTAATTTTAGCACTCATTCTTCCTGCAAATTTTTCAACTACTGCCATTATGTTTTTAATGGTGTTAATATTGGTTTTTTTAGGTGGATATCCATTGCGTTATATAGGAATAATACTAGGATTAGGCTTAGTCGGGTTGATGTTTTTTGTGATGATGGCTAAAATATCGTCCGGACCATTAAGTGTAAAAGTGGATACTTGGGAAAATAGAATTTTGAAATTATTCTAATGGTGAAGATACTGAAGCTGATTATCAAATTGAAAAAGCAAAAATAGCAATTGCAACAGGAGGTATCAAAGGTCTTGGTCCTGGTAAAAGTATTCAAAAGAATTTTTTACCACAATCATCATCAGATTTTATTTTCGCCATTATTATTGAAGAATATGGCTTAATAGGAGGTTTTTTTATTATTGATATTGTATTTGTGGTTTTTATTCAGAATTGTAATTGTTGCGCAAAAAGCCGATACTGTTTTTGGTAAATTATTAGTGCTTGGAGTTGGATTGCCAATTGTATTTCAGGCATTAATAAATATGGCAGTTGCAGTAGAATTATTTCCTGTAACAGGACAAACATTACCTTTAATAAGTAGTGGAGGAACATCTATTTGGATGACTTGTTTGGCAATTGGAATTATTTTAAGTGTGAGTGCAAAACGAGAAGAAATAAAAGAACAAGAAAGTGTAGAAGAAAATCCACTTGAAATTTTAAGCGAAGCTTTATAAATGAAAAATTATAAAATCATATTATCTGGAGGTGGAACAGGAGGACATATCTATCCTGCGATAGCTATTGCGAACGAGTTAAAATCTCGTTTTCCAGATGCTGAATTTTTGTTTGTTGGTGCAAAAGATAGAATGGAAATGGAAAAAGTTCCTCAGGCCGGATATGAAATTAAAGGACTTTGGATTTCTGGATTTCAACGACAATTAACATTAAAAAATTTAATGTTTCCATTTAAATTAATAAGTAGTTTATGGAATGCAAGAAAAATTGTAAAATCCTTTAAACCAGATGTTGTTATTGGTACTGGTGGTTTTGCAAGTGGCCCATTATTATATATGGCGGCTGCAAACAGAATTCCAACTTTAATACAAGAGCAGAATTCTTATCCAGGAATAACAAATAAATTATTAGCAAAAAAAGCTAATAAAATATGTGTTGCTTATGATGGATTAGAGCGATTTTTTCCTAAAAATAAAATAGTAAAAACAGGCAATCCTGTTACGACAAGATTTGTTAGATATTGATAGCAAAACAATTGAAGCTAAAGATTTTTTTAATTTAAAACATGGTAAATATACCTTATTAGTGTTAGGTGGAAGTTTAGGTTCTAGACGTATTAATGAGTTAATTGAGAAGGAATTAGATTTTTTAGACACTCAAAATGTTCAAGTTATATGGCAATGTGGAAAACTGTATTATAGTCAGTATAAAATTTATAGCAATACTCAAAACGTACAGGTCTATGAGTTTTTAAATAATATGGATTTTGCTTATGCAGCAGCTGATATTGTTATTTCGCGAGCAGGAGCCAGTTCGGTGTCAGAACTTTGTATTGTTGGGAAGCCAGTCATTTTCGTGCCATCACCAAATGTAGCCGAAGACCATCAAACAAAAAATGCCATGGCTATTGTTAATAAAGATGCGGCCTTAATTATAAAGGAAGAAGAATTAGATGTTGATTTTGAAAGCAAATTTTCTCAGTTAATCGCTTCACCAGAAAAGCAAAAGGAATTAGGAAAAAATATTAAAAAGTTAGCATTGGTTAATGCTACAAATCAAATAGTCGACGAGGTTGAAAAACTATTAAAAAGTAAATGAATTTAAATAATATACATAACGTCTATTTTATTGGTATCGGAGGTATAGGTATGAGTGCTTTGGCACGCTACTTTGTTGCCAACGGTAAAGTGGTGGCTGGGTATGATAAAACACCATCTGATATCACGGATAGTTTGGTTGCATTAGGTGTAGAGGTTCATTTTGAAGATGCTGTTAAAAGAATTCCAAAATCTTGTTTAAATGCAGAAACAACATTAGTTGTTTATACGCCTGCCATACCTCAAGGGCATTTGGAATTTGAGTATTTTAAAAATAATAATTTTCAAATTTTAAAACGTTCTAAAATTTTAGGATTAATAACCGAAAACACATTTTGTTTAGCAGTTGCAGGAACACACGGAAAAACGACAACTACGAGTATATTAGGACATTTGCTTTATGAGTGTGATGTTCCGCTAACCGCATTTTTAGGAGGAATTTGCGAAAATTATAATTCGAATTTAATATTAAATGGCACAGAAGTATCGGTGGTAGAAGCTGATGAATTTGATCGTTCGTTTTTAACATTGTCTCCAGATTTTGCGTGTATAACGTCTATGGATGCCGATCATTTAGATATTTATGGAGATGCTTCGGAAATAGAAAAGTCATTTGTTGATTTTTCAAAAAAAGTAAAACCTGACGGAAAATTATTTGTTCGAAACGGATTGCCAATTCAAGGAATAACCTATGGTATTGAAGACGATTCCGATTATTCGGTTCAAAATATAAAAATAGAAAATGGCACGTATGTTTTTGATGTAAAAACCCCAAAAACGGTGCTTGAAAAATTTACAATTTAACCTACCCGGTAGACACAATTTGTCTAATGCACTAATAGCCTTGGCGATGGCTGTAGAATATGGTTGCCCTCACCGGCAGCTCGCCAATGCATTAGCGTCTTTTAAAGGCGTAAAAAGACGATTTACCTATCAAATTAAAACAGAAAATTTTGTGTTTATTGATGATTATGCACATCATCCAGAAGAAATAAATGCAGTGCATCAGGCCGTGCGAGAAATGTATCCAGACAAAAAAGTTTTGGCCATTTTTCAACCACATTTATTTAGTAGAACTCGTGATTTTATAGATGAATTTGCTAAAAGCTTATCACTGTTTGATGAAGTTCTGTTGCTCGATATTTATCCAGCAAGAGAATTACCCATAGAAGGCGTTACTTCATCTTGGTTGTTAGGCAAAATAAATAATAAAAATAAACAATTGGTAATTAAAGAAGAATTAATCAAAAAAATTCATGAAAGTAATGCACAAATTATATTAACAATTGGTGCAGGAGATATAGGAGAAGAAGTTAAACATATTAAAAAAGAATTTAGCCTTGCGAATTAATTGGAATTACATAAAAATGTTTGTTTTGTTGGCTTTAGTAGTCTTTCTGTTTGTTTTTGCTACAAATAGAAACGATGCTAGAATTGTTTCTAATCCTAATATAAATTTTATTGGAGAAAGCAACCTGTTTATTACAAATGAAAATGTTAGTAAATTGTTAATACAAAAATCTAGAGGTCTTAAAAAAGTACCTAAAGAAACTTTAGATTTGAACGAATTAGAACATGCCCTGAAATCTAATCCAATGATAAAAACGGCAGAAGTGTATGTTGCTGTAAATGGTACACTTAATGCCGAAATAGAACAAAAAACACCTATTGCACGAGTAAGTACTAATGCATCATATTATATTGATGACGACGGAATTTACATGCCACTGTCGAGCTTTTTTTCAGCTAGAGTGCCATTAGTTACTGGTTATGTTGAAAAGAATAATTTAAATAGCATCTATATAGTTGCAAAAAAAATAAAAGAAGATGAATTTTTAAAAAAACATGTTATTGAAATTCATCAAGGAATTGATAAGATGATTTATTTAAAACTTAGACAAAGTAAGTTTTTAGTTCAATTGGGTGATGTTACGTCATTAGACAAAAAAGTCAACAACTTAAAGGCGTTTTACCAAAAAAATCTAAAAGACAATACGTTGAATAATTATAGTAAAGTCAATTTGCAATTCGATAACCAAGTAGTATGTACCAAAATATAAGCCATGGAGCATAATTTAGCAGTAGGATTAGACATAGGAACCACAAAAATTGTGGCTATGATTGGTCGTAAAAATGAATATGGAAAAGTTGAAATTTTAGGCATTGGTAAATCTAAAAGTTTGGGTGTACATCGTGGTGTGGTAAATAATATTACTCAGACTATCCAATCGATACAACAAGCTGTTCAAGAAGCAGAATTAGCATCAGATATAAAGATTGAAGGTGTTACTGTTGGTATTGCAGGACAACACATAAGAAGCTTACAGCATAGCGATTATATAACCCGATCAAATGCTGAAACTGTTATAGATGAAGATGATATTGATAGACTAATAAACCAGGTACATAAATTGGTAATGCTTCCGGGTGAAGAAATAATTCATGTGTTACCGCAAGAATATAAAGTTGACGGGCAAGCTGAAATAAAAGAGCCTATTGGCATGTACGGAGGTCGTTTAGAAGCCAATTTTCACGTGGTGGTTGGGCAAGTATCTTCCATAAGAAATATTGGTCGTTGTGTACAAAGCTCTGGTTTAAATTTAGAAGGCATCACATTAGAGCCACTGGCATCTGCTAATGCTGTATTAAGTCAGGAAGAAAAAGAAGCAGGAGTTGCCCTTATTGATATAGGTGGCGGAACCACAGATTTGGCTATTTTCAGAGATGGAATTATTCGTCATACGGCGGTAATTCCATTTGGAGGAAATGTTATTACAGAAGATATTAAAGAAGGTTGTTCTATCATTGAAAAACAAGCAGAATTATTAAAAATAAAATTTGGTTCTGCATGGCCAGGCGAAAATAAAGACAACGAAATTGTTTCAATTCCAGGTTTACGAGGTAGAGAACCAAAAGAGATAACCCTTAAAAATCTCTCAAAAATTATTCATGCGCGTATTGTTGAAATTATTGAGCAGGTTTATGTAGAAATAAAAAACTACGGGCACGAAGAGCAAAAGAAAAAGTTAATTGCAGGTATCGTTTTAACAGGTGGTGGAGCACAACTTAAACATCTTAAAGCAATTAGTAGAGTACATTACAGGTATGGATACCAGAATTGGATATCCTAACGAGCATTTAGCTGGAGATAGTGATGAAGATATTACAAGCCCTTTATATGCAACTGCTGTGGGTTTAGTTTTAGATGGGTTAAAACGTCATGAACGTAAAAAGATAGAACAGCAGGAGAACATTCAGGCAGCAAAGAAGAAGCAAAACCAGTTGAAGAAATAAAAGAAAAACCAGTAAAAGAACGTCGTTCATTTCTGGATAAATTAACCGAACGTGTTAAAGATTTTTTAGATAACGCCGAGTAGTAAAATTAAATCCAAAGAGCAAAAAAGTAATAATTAAAGTATAATACCAGTAAAACAGAATTTATGAGCAGCAAGAAAGAATTCGCAAGTATCGCATTTGATTTACCAAAAAATCAATCAAATGTAATTAAAGTTATTGGTGTTGGAGGTGGTGGTAGTAATGCCATAAATCACATGTTCCAACAAGGCATTAAAGGAGTCGACTTTTACATTTGTAATACAGATGCACAGGCGCTTCAAAACAGTGGCGTTCCAAATAAAATTCAATTAGGGTTAAATTTAACCGAAGGTTTAGGCGCAGGAGCAAACCCAGAAGTGGGAGAGCAATCGGCAGTTGAAAGTTTTGAGGATATTTCAAATATGCTTGATTCTAACACGAAAATGGTATTTATTACTGCAGGAATGGGTGGTGGTACAGGTACTGGTGCAGCGCCAATAATTGCTAAAATGGCTAAAGATTTAGATATTTTAACCGTTGGAATTGTAACTATGCCATTTCAGTTTGAAGGCAAAATGCGAATTGAACAAGCGCAAATAGGTATTGAAAATTTAAGAGATGTTGTAGATTCTTTAATTGTAATTAATAACAACAAACTTCGTGAAGTTTATGGAAATCTTGGTTTTAAAGCAGGATTCTCAAAAGCCGATGAAGTGCTATCTACTGCTGCTCGTGGTATAGCCGAAGTTATTACACACCATTACACGCAAAACATCGATTTACGTGATGCTAAAACAGTATCTGAGTGATAGTGGAACTGCTATTATGGGTTCTGCACTGGCATCGGGCGAAAATCGTGCTAAAGATGCTATAACAAAAGCTTTAGATTCACCTTTATTAAATGATAATAAAATTACTGGAGCTAAAAATGTATTGCTGCTAATTGTTTCAGGATCTCATGAAATTACCATTGATGAAATAGGTGAAATAAATGATCATATTCAAAATGAAGCAGGTCATGGCGCGAATATTATTATGGGTGTTGGCGAAGATGAAACATTAGAAGAATCTATTGCGGTTACAATTATTGCCACTGGGTTTAATGTCGAACAACAAGATGAAATTTCTAACACCGAAACAAAAAAAGTTATTCATTCGCTTATTAGTGAAGACTTAGATTTATCACCAAAAGAAAAGGAACCTGTTATTATTGCACCTATAATAGAGTTAAAAGAAAAGAAAGAAACTCCGATTGTAAAACATACTTTAGATATTGAAAATGATGAACAGGATTTTTTCAGAAATGAAGCGAGTGTTTTTAGCGAAAAAGTTTCTAAGCCAGTTGCGAATGTTGATTTAATACCAACTTCAGAATTAATTAGGAAAATAAAGGTTGTTTATGAAGAAGTAAAAGCGAAAGTTAAAGAAGATGATGACTTCATTATTAAACCGGTTACCAGAATGTCTAAGGCAGACAAAGATATTTCAGATATAGAAGTGGTATCAGATTATATTGAAGAAGAACAACAAATTACGTTAACATTTGATTTACCACTTTCATCAAATTCTAAATTAGAAAAGGAAGATGATTTTTTATCATTTGACATGGATGAAAAGGTTAAAAAAATTACAGTAAATGATTATGTTGAACTAATACCTGTGAATGAAACAAGTGAAGCAGGAGATATTCGTTATGCCTTAGAAGATTATATTGAAGTTGAGTCTTCTATGAATAAGAAGCAAAAAGAAGCGATGGAGTTAATTGAAGAATTTGATCAGGAAATAGTTTTCGAGAAGAAAGTTGTAAAAGCTTCAGTAACAGAAAGTATAAAAGACGAAGACATAGATCCATTAAATAGTCCTATTTCAGAAATGCTTAAAGAACGTGCTGAAGAGCGCAGACGTAAAATGAAAGACTTTAACTATAAATTCAATAACGCAAAAATTGATGATATCGAAAAAGTACCAGCATACAAACGTCAGGGTATTAATTTAGATGAAGCCAAACATTCATCAGAAACCGATATGTCTAGATCAAGTATTGGAATCGATGATAATGATGATATACAAATACGTAGCAACAATTCATTTTTACATGATAATGTAGATTAAAAATATACTGACCTAACTTAGTTATGAACCCGAAAAGTTTCCCTCAGCTTTTCGGGTTTTTAATTTACCATTGTTTCAATTTTACAAGGAATAGCATATAAAACACTGCTTTCTTTTTTATATCTTCGCATTCAAATTAAATATCACAATGAGTTTACAACAAAACATCATGACGGCTCTAAAGGAGGCAATGAAAGCGAAAGATCAAACCGCTTTAACAGCTTTACGCGCTGTAAAATCTGCCATTTTATTAGCTCAAACTGAAAGCGGGGCAAAAGAGGAGTTAACAGAAGAACAAGAACTTAAAATACTTCAAAAACAGGTAAAGCAACGTAAAGATAGCGCTGCAATTTATTTGGAGCAGGGGCGTGAAGATTTAGCTACACCAGAATTGGCTGAAGCAGAAATTATAAATCAGTTTTTACCGGAAGCTTTAAGCGATGAAGAGATTACGAAAGTTGTTATGAATACCATTAAAAAGGTTGGTGCAGAAGGTATGAAAGATATGGGTAAAGTTATGGGCATTGTAAGTCAGGAACTAGCTGGAAAAGCAGATGGCAAAACCATATCTAATATAGTTAAGGCAAATTTGACTTAAAATACAAAATTTCTGCATTGGCAGGAAAAATGGCCACGTAGCTCAGCTGAATAGAGCACTGGATTTCGGCTCCAGCGGTCGGGGGTTTGAATCCCTTCGTGGTCACGAATAAATAAAAAGACTTTGCGTCAAATCAAGCTTGCTTGAATTTGTAAGCGAAGTCTTTTTATTTTCAAAGCGGAACGCTTTGGGATATACAATCCCTTCAAATCAAGTTGCTTGAATTTTAAGCGAAGTCTTTTATTTTCAAAGCGGACGCTTTGGGATACACAAGCCTTCATAAAAACCTGAATATAAAATTCAACTTGAATGATTTTATATTCAGGTTTCGTATTTTTAAGTTTTTAGAATGTAATTAATTTTTAAAATAATCGTTTTTACAAAATGCTAACCATATTAATTACTAAGGATTACAGCGTAAGTAGCAAGATGCTTTTAGGTATTCTATTTGCAGTTCTTGGATATATTATTTTGTATTATTTGTTCAAAATGATTGAAATGGCTTATGTTTTAAAATATAAAAAACCTTTGTATCATCATTTCTATTATTATTTAAGGTCTTTAAGTGATAATCAAAAATTAGTATTGAAGGAGCAGTTTTCGTTTTATAAAAAACTTACTCCTAAAGAAAAGCGGTATTTTGAACACCGTGTTGCATCTTTTATAAAGGACAAAGATTTTATTGGAAGAGATGGTCTTATAATTACCGATGAGGTGAGAATTTTAATATCGGCAACTGCGGTAATGCTCACATTTGGTTTTCGAGATTTTTACATTGGATTAATTTCAAAAATTGTAGTTTATCCTAAAGAATTCTATTCAAATACGAACCAAAGATATCATAAAGGGGAGTTCAATCCTAAGTTGTCTGCTTTAGTTATTTCTTGGCAAGATTTTAAAAAGGGATTTATAAATGAAAGAGATAATATTAATTTAGGGATTCATGAGTTTACGCACGCCATTCATATTAATAGTATAAAAGAGCGGGATGTTAGTTCTACTATATTTAGTGATTCGTTCAAAGAACTCTCAGAAATGTTAAGTACAAATGAATTATTGAGGACTAGATTAATGGAATCAGATTATTTCAGAAGATATGCTTTTACCAATCAATTTGAATTTTTGGCAGTAATCATCGAGAATTTTATTGAAACGCCTCAAACCTTTAAAAATCAGTTTCCTGTTGTTTATATTAAAGTAAAGCAAATGTTGAATTTTTCTGTAGCGGGATATTAGCTATGACTTTTATCATACTTTTTAAGCTTATTGTTTTATAATTTTAGTGAAAGCTAAATTAAAATAATAATGACATGATAAGAAAAGCACCGATTTCGATGATAATGACTTCCCCTGTCGTTACTTTAAAAAAAAATGATAATTTAGAAAAAGCGGAAAAACTTTTTAAAAAGCATCACATCAGACATATTCCGGTTGTATCGGAGGATGTTGTTGTCGGGATGCTAAGTTATACCGATTTATTACGCCTTAGTTTTGCCGATGTAACAGATAATGTTGATGAAGATGCAGATGCTTTAGTATATAATATGTTTACTATAAAACAAGTAATGAAAAAAAATATTATTACTGTTTCTTCTTCAAATTCAATAAAAGATGTCGCAGAGATTTTAGCGACAAAAGAATTTCATGCATTGCCAGTTGTCGATAATAATAAGCTAGTTGGTATAGTAACAACCACCGATCTTATTAAATATCTTTTAAAACAATTTTAGGTTTGATTTAGTTGATTCCAAACACCAATTAATTGTTTATGAGCTCCTAATCGGTTTTTTTTTACTGATTTTTATTTTGTTATTAATTGTTATTAATTTATTGAAGATGATTAAGACTGCTCCAATTTCTGGTATAATGAGTAAAAATGTAATTGCACTTACTCTCGAAGATAATTTGCAACGTGCCGAAATGCTTTTCAAACGTCATAATATTAGACATATTCCTGTAGTAAATGCAGAAATAGTAATTGGCATGTTAAGCTATTCTGATTTGCTTAGAATTAGTTATTCTGAAGTTTCTGACGATGAGCATAATATAGATTCTGTGGTTTTTGATATGTTTACAATAGAACAGGTAATGACAAAAAATGTAACCAGTGTATCTAGTAAAACTACCATAAAAGAAGCTGCCGACATATTGGCAAAACGCGAGTTTCATGCCTTACCAGTTGTAGACGATGGTACGTTGATTGGAATTGTAACGACTACCGATTTGTTAAAATATTTTATAATGCAATATTAAGAATTTGCAATAATTCTAAGCTCTTTAATAGTTTCAAGTTGGTTCTTGCTTTTAAAAACAAAACTGCCAGCTACTAATACATCGGCACCAGCAGCAGCAAGAGCTTTAGCATTTTTACTTGTTACACCGCCATCAATTTCTATAAGCGTCGAAGCATCTTTGCGGGCAATTAATTCTTTGAGTTGTTTTACTTTATTATAGGTATTTTCAATAAAACTCTGCCCACCAAAACCAGGATTCACACTCATAACGCATACAAGATCAATATCGTTAATAGTGTCTTCTAATAGACTAATACTGGTATGTGGATTCAATGCAACTCCTGCTTTCATGCCTTCTGCTTTTATAGCTTGTAAAGTTCTGTGTAAATGAGGACACGCTTCGTAATGTACCGTTAAAATATTGGCACCTAAATCTGCAAATGTTTTAATGTATCTGTCTGGATCTACAATCATTAAATGAACATCAATTAATCTTTTTAGCATGTTTTGTAATGGCTTGTAAGAACCGGCATTCCAAAAGAAATATTAGGCACAAAAACACCATCCATAATATCAATATGAAACCAATCGGCTTCACTTTTATTTACCATTTCAATATCTCGTTGTAAATTTGCAAAATCGGCTGCAAGTATTGATGGTGCTATTAGTTTTGAACTCATTATTAGGTGTTATTGTATTGTTTCTGCAAATATATAAAAGTCTTTTGGAAGTCCCTTTCCTTTGGAGAGGGATTTAGGAGGATAAAAAAATGAACCCCCGGTAATCAGCCGGGGGTTCTTTCATCAATCAAAAAACGAACAGTTATGTGTAACTGTTTGTTACTGTAATTTAGTAGTAAATGGTTTACTAACCTAAATATGTTTTTAATATTTTACTTCTAGAAGTATGTTTCAATCTTCTAATTGCTTTTTCTTTAATTTGGCGCACACGCTCACGAGTTAAATCGAACGTTTCTCCAATTTCTTCTAATGTCATTGGGTGTTGATTTCCTAAACCAAAATATAAACGAATAACGTCTGCTTCACGAGGTGTTAATGTTTCTAAAGCACGTTCAATTTCTGTACGTAACGATTCGTGTAATAACTCTCTGTCTGGATTTGGCGATTCACCACTATTTAATACATCGTATAAGTTAGAATCTTCACCTTCTACTAAAGGGGCATCCATACTTACGTGACGGCCAGAATTTTTCATCGACTCTTTAACATCGTTAATAGTCATGTCTAATTCTTTTGCAATTTCTTCAGCACTTGGCGGACGCTCATGACTTTGCTCTAAAAAAGCAAATGTTTTATTAATTTTATTAATAGAACCAATTTTGTTTAAAGGTAAACGTACAATACGTGATTGTTCAGCTAATGCCTGAAGAATCGATTGACGAATCCACCATACGGCGTATGAGATAAATTTAAAACCACGTGTTTCATCAAAACGTTGAGCCGCTTTAATTAAACCTAAATTACCTTCATTAATTAAATCGGGTAATGTTAAACCTTGGTTTTGATATTGCTTAGCTACCGATACAACGAAACGTAAATTAGCTTTGGTCAACTTTTCTAAAGCAGCTTGGTCGCCGGCTTTAATACGTTGTGCTAATTCTACTTCTTCGTCTGCGGTAATTAAGTCAACTTTTCCAATTTCTTGTAGATATTTGTCTAACGATGCGGTTTCTCTGTTGGTAACCTGTTTCGTAATTTTAAGTTGTCTCATCTAAAGTTCTTCTAAGTTTTAAATTGAATATTGTTATTCAGTAGTTATACGTACAAATAACACATTTTGTTACAAAAAATTTCAAATTATTTTTGCTTTACCCTTTTATGACTCAAAAATATTTAAAAGGTCACACTATCGGTAATCTTTTATTATGTTGGTTTAATGACGTTATATTTTAATTAAATTTTTGTCGGTAAGATTTATGGCTTCTAGCATTTCTTGGGTAAAGGCATAATGTCCTCGAACCGTAATTAGTCTAAATCTAGATGATTTTAATTTACTTAACGTGTTTAGAAATAGCCATTTAGATTTTAATAGCTTGGGTTTTTCAGATTTTAAGCTTAAATCGAAATAATGTTTTCTGCCTTCCTTCTCTGCAACAATATCTGGAGTAACACTAATATCACTTCCCGCTTTAGCGTAAGATTTTGGGGTTTCATAACCTTCTGTGTCGGCTTTAATGTTTTCAAAACCATGGTTTTCTAAATAAGTAATGGAATTTTCTAAAATGCCTGAGTATTTTTCTTTGTCTTCCTGTATCATAACTTGTAATATAATGAAAATGAGGAGAAAAGCAAGTTTTTAACAGGGTTTAACGTTTGATTATTATTTTATTCAAAATCAAATGATTTACTGGTTTCAATAATGTCTCTAAGTTTATCAATCTTTTGGTGCATGCGTTTAAAAAACAGCGAGCGGTCCTTTTCACCAGCATTTACCAATAATTTAGAACTGCTCATTTGCTTTTCAAAAAATTCATACATGAGTTCACAGGTAGGTTGGTGATCAATTTTAAAATAGCTAATAACAGTGAAAGGTGTGAAAAACACTTTTTGATATGGTGTTATCACCATAATGGTGTTGCTCATGGTGTGTATATCATTTACATATAAGTTGTAAATGGCTTTATTTTTTGAACCAATCAAACACTGTTGTATGGCTTGTTCTTCAACATGGTAAATTACTTCTTCAATATCTTTACAAATCAATAGAGCCAATTCTTTTGATAACGCCCCTGATTCAAAATAGTAAAGCACTTGTTGCAGTGTTCCGTTAATAGTTGTGTTGTTCCAAATTTCCGTGATGTTAATGTCTTTGTAAACTTCACCTAGTTTAAAAGCATTCTCCAGTAATGTTTCAGGTATGGTTTTAATAAAGTCATCAAAAGAAATTTTATCGGTTGTCATAGTCAGGTCCACATCTTTAAGCCAAACATATATTTTATAACGTGATAAATATGAGTCTTTTAGCGTATGAAATAGAGGCACATCTTTAGCCGAATAAACTATAGAAGCACTCTTTAATTTTGTTAATGGTAAAACGTTATTAAGCGATTGTTTAAAATAAAGTTCTAAACCTTCTTTATTGTGGATAGGAGGCGATAATTCTGTTAGAATGGAATTTTGATTTCCTACTTCAAATAAATTATTTAAAGATATTTTATAGTGTTTAGCGAGCTTCACGCCTTCTTCAAGGGTTAAACTTGTCTTCGAATTGATACGTCTATATGCAGCGTCATAACCTATGTCCAAAACATCGGCAATTTCATCTACAAATGATACATTATTTAGTGATTTTGACTTTAAATACTCTATAAACTGTTCTTGCATTTTTTGAGAAATTACAAGTAGGTTTCTGGAAGACTTTGTGAAATTTAAGAAAAATAATGCTAATTATAAGCGTTTTAGTCAATTGATTTTGAAATATCGCAAAGTACATTTGATCTACTAACTAATCATGATGTTTTTTAAAAATAAACCTCCATGATTTTAAACATTATTAATTATGAAAACAATTTTTAAAATTATTTTATGTGCTCTGTCCTTTTTTTGGATGATTACTTCCTGTTCGAAGGATGATTTACCAATTTTGGAAATTAGTGATTACACAACAACGGTTAATGAAAACCTAACCAATAATCAACTTATTGGAACAATTCCTTCAGCGGTAAATAGTAATAGAGAGTTGTATTATGCTACTGAAATAATATCTCAATCGGTGGCAAATGCTATTTTAATATCCAATGGCGGTTATTATTCCACTGAAAATTTATCAGTTTATGTGAACGATGTTTCTGCTTTTGATTTTGAATTACACCCAGTTATTACTGCGACTGTGAAAGTGAAAGCCGTGAGCTATAAACTGGATTTTAGTCAAGAAATTCATGATTCAAAAACAATTACTATTACAATTAATTTAAAAGATTTACCAGAGTAAAGATTTAAAAACTATGACATTATGAAAGCACTTAAAAAACAAATTAAAATATTGGCTTTCACCATTGTTTTAATGTTTAGCATGGAAATATATGCTCAAAATGAGTCAAAAACACATAACATCTTTGTTAGAGTATATAATTTGGAAGGTAAAAAAATAAGTAATGGCTCTATTATTTTTATTAACGACTCAATTCTTAGATTAAAAAATAACATTGAAAATAAAAATATAAGTATGAGAGATATTGGTTTCATAAACACAAAACGATCTGCAGGTAGTAATGTACTTATTGGTGCTACTTCGGGTGCCGTATTAGGAGCTATTATAGGAGCATCAACAGCAGATCCAAACGATTGGATTTTGGGGTACACTGCTGGAGAAGGTGCCTTATTAGGTGGTTCTTTAGGAGCTCTTGGAGGAGTTGCTATAGGTGGTTTAACGTCTCTTTTAAAGAATTATGAAACATATATTATAAGTGCTAATGAAATGAATTGGAAATCATTTCAAAAAATAATAAAAGAAAAACAAAGGCATTGAAATAAAACGATTTTACTGATTAAAATATAATTAACTAATCTAAAACATTATGAAAACACAAATTCACAAAGAAAAAGTTAGAAATCTAACATTTTTTAAACACAGAAGAATTACTACTGTGTTGGCTTGGTTCCTATCTGTAGCCATATTAAATATGTCCGTTTCTTGTTCTTATTATAATGTAAAAAATGTACCTACTACTCAAGAAAACATTTCGAGTACTATTAAGGGGTTTAATAATACTGAAAAGTATGTAATTATTCATTCAAACAATATGTTATGGCATTTGAGTGATATGATTATAAATGAGGATACCCAAACCATGTCTGGAACAATTAATCCTGTAAATGTTATGCATAATTATTCAGAACCTAGAGAAAATAAACGCGTTCATAAATACAATAAAAGTAAATCTAGCCCATTAAATGAAGTTCATTTTTATTTAAAAACGTCAAATGTTTTTCAAACAAATGTTGCCGTAAATATTCCATTGTCAGATATAAATTATATTTCGGTTAATGATAAAAATACAGGTCGCGCTGTGGCTAGCGTATTATTAGGCACTGTGGGTACATTATTTGTTGCGTTATTAATTGTTGCAGCAACAAAAAGTTCTTGTCCGTTTGTTTATGTTAAAAATGGTACAAATTTCGATTTTGTTGGTGAATTGTACCCAGGTACAATTACACCCAACATGCAAAATGATGATTTTTTGCCTTTAAATAATTTTAATTCTGAAAATGGTGAGTACACATTGAAAATATCGAACCAATTAAAAGAAATTCAATATACAGATTTTGTACAATTGGTGTTGTTCAATCATGAAAAAAACATCGAAGTTTTAATAGATAGTGAAGGCCAATTTCAAACATTTCAGAAAATAAATTCGCCAATAAATGTTATTCAAGACAACCAATTAAAAAACATAACATCAGCGTTGCATAAAGACAATGATTTTTATGCATTTGATACTCCATTGAAAACCACAAATAGCACAAGAAATGTAATATTTGAGTTTGAAAATCCTGATCAAAATAAAGAAGCTAAATTATATTTAACGGCGAAAAACTCGGTTTGGTTAGATTATATTTTCGGAAAATTTAATGAACAGTTTGGGGTTTATTATAAAACATTTCAAAAAAATCAACAACACGTCGAGTTTGACACAATCAATAAATGGAAAGCAGAACAACATATTCCGTTATCAGTTTATATAAAAGTTAATGATAAATGGAAATTAATTGAAAGCGTTAACACGGTTGGTCCTATGGCAATGCGCAATATCGTGGTGCCAATAAATTTAGAAGGCATATCTGGTGATAATGTTCAAATAAAATTAGAAACAGGATTTATGTTTTGGGAAGTTGATTATGTAGGTTTAGATTTTTCTGAAAACATAGATTTAAAACCAGAATATATTAGTCCGTCAAAAGCTTTGGATCAAAAAGGATATGACGTAACCGATTTATTATCTCAGGTCGATTCTAATTATTTTACACAACCCAATATAGGGGATGAAGTCGTAATAAGTTTTCCAGCTACTAATCCAAATGAAGGGCAGACTCAAACTGTTTTTCTTAAGAACAGAGGGTATTATAATTACATAAGAGATTATAAAGGAATCCCTGATTTTGAAACATTAAAAACTTTTAAAGAGAAAAATACATTTACAAAATATTCGGAAAAGGCATATTTTGACTTTGTAAATTATCAACCAAATCAATTGGCATATCATGAATAGGATCGCAATTTTAACAGATACTATTCAGTCTGATATTTCTGAATCAATGTCTGTTTACAAAGAAAACGTTAGTTATGTTCATCGGGGTAAGGCCATCGTAGGTTTTGCGAAAAGTTGGTTGCATTATAGAATTAAACTTACTTTATTGGGTATTCTTATTTCAAATTATAGGAATCCATTAGATTGGGTTTCAGGAATTAATTACTTAATCCAATTGAGAAAAAAGTTTTTAGGCGATTTTGAAATTAAGAAAATGGTTAAAGTAGATGAGAAATACTATATGGGTTTGTATACTCCAGGATGGAATGATTTAAATTACAAGCGGTTTATTGTTTCAGAATTAAATTATTTTAAACCTGTTAAACAGGAAGTGCAAAGGTTTAATCATGTTCATTTGGCAATAACAAATAAGTGTGCGTTACAATGCGATCACTGCTATGCGTGGGATATTTTAAATCAAAAGGACAAACTGAATGAAGAAGATTTAGCTCTAATTATTAATAAACTTCAAGAACTAGGAACTGGTCAAATTCATTTAACTGGCGGGGAACCTTTGATTAAATTAGATATTTTAGTAAACCTCATTTCAAATGCTAAAAACACTACTAATTTTTGGATTAATACCTCTGGGTTTAAATTAACAAACGAAGCAGCAAAAAGATTAAAAAAATCAGGATTGACAGGAGTTTTTATAAGCTTAGATCATTTTGATGAAGACGCCCATAATAATTTCAGAAAATTCAAAGATGCGTATTATTGGGCAATTAATGGCGCTAAAAGTGCCATAGCAAACCGTTTAGTTGTGGCATTTTCGGTATGTGTAACTAACGATTTTGTTAATGAAGAAAATCTTTTAGCTTATATGAAACTTGCAAAAAAGGTAGGTGTTCATTTTGTGCAATTTTTGGAACCAAAAGCAGTAGGGCATTATAAAGGAAAGGATGTCGCACTCACGCAAGAACATATCGAACTACTTGAATCATTTTATGTAAAAATGAATTTTTCAAAAGAGTATTTAGATTTCCCTATTATAAATTATCACGGTTATTATCAAAGGAGGCAAGGATGTTTTGCAGGTGGTAATAGAAGTATGTATATAGATACGGAAGGGAATATCAATGCATGCACGTTTTGCCATTCAAGTTCAGGTAATGTTTTGAATGAAGATTTTGAAAATCAATTAGAGGCAATGACTAAAAAGGGGTGTCCTTCTTATTAAATTTATTATGGAAAAGTTACTTGAAATGTCGTCTTTTAAATTGTGGTTTCTCCTTATGGCGTTACTCACAATTAGATATCTTGTGGTGGCAGGAGTGCCCTACTTGTGGCTGTATGTAATAGGTAAAAACCATTACAACGAATTCAAAATACAACAAAAACATCCGGATAAAAAACAGATTTTTTTAGAAATAAAGTATTCATTAATTACTTTTTGTATTTACAGTTCGGGTATTTGGTTGTTTTTGTATTGGCTTAAAAATGGTTACACACAGAATTATGTTAAGATTAGTGAGTTTGGAATTCCATATTTTACTTTAAGTGTTTTTATAATGATACTAATGCATGATACCTATTTCTATTGGATACATAGGTTGATGCATCATAAATTATTGTTCAAATTCACACATTTGTTACATCATAAATTTAAAAACCCTTCGCCTTGGAGCGCCTTTGCGTTTCATCCGTTTGAATCTATTTTAACAATGGGAATTATCCCTGTCATCATTTTTATTATTCCATGGCATAATTTAGCATTAGTATTTTTTATAACCATTATGATTTTTTACGACATGTTTGTGCATTTGGGTTATAATATTAAACAGTTGAAAATATTCAAGTGGCAGAATACTCCTAAAGATCATGATGTTCATCACCAAAATTCTAAATATAATTTTGGATTGTATTTTACAATTTGGGATAGGCTAATGGGAACTTATAAAGTTGAAAGTGTTTAAGTTAATTAGTGTTGTTTTAATTAAAAAAGCCTCACAAGTATTTTTCTTGTGAGGCTTTAAATTTATTAGTTATATACACATGTTGCTCACTGGTTTTTATTTTGAATAAGCGCCTGAAGAATATGTTAATTCATAACTATGTGTGTAGATTTCAAAAACAATTCCGAATGGGTCTTCAACATAACACATTTTGAAAGGCTTATCATTCGGGTAGTATTCTCTGATTGGCATTCTTTGCTTTCCTCCACAAGACAAAATTTTATCAATGAGTTCTTCAATATTTGGATCTTGTATGCAAAAATGAAACAGTCCAGTATTAAAAGGATTAAATTCAGGCGCTTCTTTAATTCCGTTCGGAAAAGAAAATAATTCAATTCCAATGCCGTCCGAAGTTGCTAAATGAGCAATTTCAAATTCAGTCCAATCATTTCCGAAAACGTCAATGCACATTTGTCCAATAGCTGTTTCCTTCTCCTTTTTTACTTTTGATGGTTCCATAATTATATACCAGCCCATTACTTCTGAATAGAATTTTACGGCTTCTTTAATATTTGGAACTGTTATTCCTATATGTGAAAATGATTTAGGATAATTTTTAATTGCTGTCATAGGTTTTAATTTAGATTGCAAAATTAGTTTATATTTACCTGGAAAGCAATAACTTACCAAAAAGTGGTATAGTTACTAAAAGGAGTAAAATTTTGATTATCAATAATATAAAATAATAATTTTGAATAAAGATAATAGTTGTCCGTTAAATTACACCATGAATTTAATAGGGACAAAATGGAAACCCTTAATTTTATTTCACTTATTAGAAGGCGCTTTGCGTTCAGGAATATTACAAAAGAAAATCCCAGGTATTTCAAATAAAATGTTTACCCAAACGGTACGGGAGTTAGAAAAAGATGGACTTATTTCCAGAAAAGTATTTCCTGAAGTTCCTCCCAAAGTAGAATACAAACTTAGTGAGAGAGGAAAATCACTTGAGAATATTTTAAGAAGTTTGGATAAATGGGGTTTAAATGATTGTCAGAATTGATTAGATGGTCTCGATTTCTAACGTGTTGGTAGCGAGGTTCTTTAGTTTGCTATAAGGCTAGAAAATTGCACCTTAATCACGGTTACACGACTTAAGTTTGTATTTCATTTAATTAGAATACATATACACTGCTTTTTTCTTGCAATTTCATGCCATTATTCTGTTTTTCAACATAATTTGCTAAAGAATAGCCACTCCTACTTTCAATAAACCTCCGGGGCCATTTTAAAGGGAGTTACTTGATTCATTCCCATAGTAATGGCTTTTTTATTTAATGGGATTAAATGATGGTACCGTTCAGAGATCGATTTTTTTAAACCTTCAATAACGTTTTCAAGTTTAACAATAGGTTTTATTTTTAAAAAAGCGCCCAAAACTACCATATTGAATATTTTTTTATTTCCCATATCTGCTGCTAATTTTGCGCCTTCAATGATAAATATTTTAATATCTGTTCTGGTTGGATGATGTGAAATGCCGTTAGGGTCGTAAATTAAAATACCGTCTGGTTTAACGGAGTCTTCAAATTTATCCATAGATTGTTGATTTAGGATAATGGCAGTGTCAAAAACTTTTAAATATGGAGAACTTATTCGTTCATCACTTAAAATAACAGTGACATTCGCTGTTCCACCACGCATTTCTGGACCATAAGAAGGCATCCAACTCACTTCTTGATCTTGCATGATGCCAGAATAGGCTAAAATTTTACCCATAGATAGAACGCCTTGGCCACCAAAACCTGCTATAATAATTTCTTCTGTCATAGTCTGTTTATATTAATTTGCCATCCACTTTTATATCTCCAAGTGGGAAGTAGGGAAACATGTTTTCTTCCATCCAAATATTGGATTCATTAGGAGTCATTTTCCAACCAGAATTACAGTTGGAAACTATTTCTACAAACGATAATCCTTTTTTCAATCGCGTATTTTCAAATGCTTTTCTTATGGCTTTTTTAGCTTTTCGGACATGTTTATGGGTATGTACCGATTGTCTGGTGGAGAAATATACACCAGGTAAGTTAGAAACCAATTCGGTCATTTTTAACGGTGAGCCCATAGTATCAATATCTCTGCCATAAGGTGAGGTAGAGGTTTTCATACCAGGTAATGTTGTAGGAGCCATTTGTCCACCAGTCATCCCATAAATACCATTATTAACAAATATAATCACAATATTTTCACCTCTGTTACAAGTGTGTATGGTCTCTGCGGTACCAATCGCGGCTAAATCGCCGTCACCTTGATAGGTAAATACATATTTTTCTGGCCAACATCTGGCAATGGCAGTTGCTACAGCAGGAGCACGTCCGTGAGCAGCCTGTGTGATATCTATGTCCATAAAATCGTAAGCCAATACCGAACAACCCACTGGGGCTACACCAATAGTGTCTTCAACAATGCCCATTTCATCAATGACTTCCATTGTTATATTATGAGCCGTTCCATGTCCACAACCGGGGCAATACGACAACGCCGTATCGGTCATTAATTTTGTTTTACAAAAGACTTGATTCTCTGGCTTTATGATGTCTGTTAAGTCCATTTTTTATTATTTTTTGTTCTAAAGCTTCTAAAATTTCTTCGGGTGTATGAATAATCCCTCCGGTTCTTCCAAAATGTTCAACTGGCACTTTGTGTTCCACAGAAAGCAGAACATCTTCTACCATTTGACCGGCGTTTAATTCAACACTTAACATGCCTTTTACCTGATCTGCTAATTCAAATAATTGTTGTTTCGGGAATGGGAATAAGGTTATAGGTCGTAATAATCCAACTTTTATACCTTTTGCTCTGGCTAATTTCACTGCTTTTTGAGCAATTCGAGCACTGGAGCCATAAGCTACAATGAGGTATTCTGCATCATCACAAAGTATTTTTTCGAAGCGTAAATCTTCTTTTGCCATTTGCTCATACTTTTTCATGAGCCTATGCACGCGCGCTTCCATTTTTTCAGACTGTAAGTCAAGAGACGTTACTATATTGCGCGTTCTTCCTTTTTTGCCTGTTGTTGCCCAATCACCATAATTTTCGATAATTGCGGCATCGGTCATTCTTGCTTTTTGATCTTTCAAGATGACTTTTTCCATCATCTGACCAATTAATCCATCAGAAAGGATTAAAACAGGTGCTCTATATTTAAAAGCAATATCGAAGGCATCTTCAATAAAATCGGCCATTTCCTGAACTGATGCTGGTGCCAAAACATATAACTTATAATCACCATGCCCACCGCCTTTAACCGACTGAAAATAATCTGCTTGTGAAGGTTGTATGGTTCCTAAACCAGGGCCACCACGCACCACATTAACGATGACTGCGGGTAATTCGGCGCCTGCCAAATATGAAATACCTTCTAATTTGAGCGATATTCCAGGGCTAGAGGATGATGTCATCACTCGTTTTCCCGTGCTAGCAGCTCCATAAACCATATTAATAGCGGCAATTTCGCTTTCTGCCTGTAATACAACCATGCCTGTTCGTTCTTCGGGGTTCTCGGTCATTAAATATTCAATTACTTCTGACTGAGGTGTAATGGGATACCCGAAATACGCATCTACACCTGCTCTAATGGCAGCTTCGGCAAGTGCCTCGTTACCTTTCATTAATTTTAATTCGGACATATAAAGAGGTTAAATAAGATTATTATTTAAGTTTTAACTCGATAAACAGTTATGGCTCTATCTGGGCAAACAAGCCCGCAATTGGTACATCCATTGCATGCTTCTGGATGGCTCATATATGCAAAATGATAGCCTTTTCTATTGACTTCTTTTGACATACTTATCACATTTTCAAGACAAATGGGCACACAAAGCTCGCAGCCTTTACATATGTCTTTATCAACAACTATTGCTCCTTTTACTTTTGCCATTTCAATAATATTTTATATAATTATAGCAATGAAATTTTATAATGTTTAAAATTAAGAGTTATTTGTTGCATAAAACATGATTTAAATCAAGTTTTGAAGATTTTGAGTATTTTATTTAATAAGCCTTTTTAATGTGTCAAAACCTTAAATTTTGAGTGGTTTTGGAAGTGAGTATGGTTGCCGTAGAATCTCTTAAAAAGTATTAGCTTAATTTGTTTGTATGGTTAAGAGTTTTGGAATAAATACTGAAATGAGATATATGTAAATTGGTTCTTTGCTAAACGGCATTTTTACTATTATACAAAGATATAATATCCTTTAGTTTTGTCAAATGTATAAATTCGGATTATGCATGGGTTATCTTTTTACATTTTTAACTGCTCTAACAATTAGTAAAATTATGGACATTAACCATCCTAGTGGATAAGGAAGTATGAATGTGCCCCACCACCATGATAGTGAGGATGTGCCGCCGAAGCCTCCAAGGGAGGATAAATAAAACAGAAAAAATACACCGATTATAATCATAATCACGGCTACCAGAAATAGTTTCCAATGTCTATCTTTTGTTAAATATGTTGATAATGCCAAAAGTATAGAACCAGCAACTACAATAACCGATCCTTCCAAAGGATCAAGAGCACCGAATATCAAAGCGATAACGCCTATGACATAAATGATGCGTTGCCATGTTTTTTTTTCTTTCATTCTTTGATTATTACTAATTTTAATTATCAATTCATTTCTGTTTCTTGTGCTTCTGTCTTTTTAGGTTTGCTGCTAACGTATTTGTATATTTTTAGTAGCGTCTGCTAGTAGTTAGTCAATTGGTTAAGCAACTAATTTAATAAATAAAATCGGAAGCTGCTCGTAGGCAGGTTTTATACGCTGTTAGCCACTGACTTAGTTATAGTTTAAATTCTGTTATTTTTTCATTTGTATCAAAAATATGTGGATAGTGCTCTTTTATATTACTAATCATAAAATCAAGTGGCACATCTTCAAAATATCCGTAATCGTCTATGTATTCCATAAACCGATTTCCTTCGCTATTAAATTGTTGCAGGAAAGAGTTGTTTTCTCCGTCAAATTCTAAAGGTTCAACATTCAGCTTCTCGCATAATGATTTGTTAAATGCTGGCGACATTTTTAACCAATTATTATCAAGATAAACGCTAACCATTCCGTGTGGAGTCAATTCATTCGACCCAAATTTTTCTGTTAGTCTTTCTACAGCTATATGATTTTTAACTTTTGCTAAATGCAATCTCGCAGGTATTCCTAAACCACGAAGAGAAGAAATTAATATTATGGATTTTTCCACACAATTTCCTGTCAGTTTTTTAGCAATATAACTTGATTTGTACTTTTCTTTTGAAAGACTTATACTGTAAGGGTCATATTTCCAATAATCACGCACTTTAATATAAATTCTAATTGTTTTTTCTTTGTCGGATAATGTTTCATTTTCATATTCAGATATCAGTTTCTGAACTGATTCATTTTCATAGTCAAAATAATATGTAGATTCTAAATATTTCATTCTCAATTAAGTTGTTTAAGTTTTACAGCTAGAATGATTGTGGGATAATTAAGCCTGCTTTCCTACGGGCTGGTTAAACACGTTGTTCTGCTCAGATTTCCTATATCTTTTTTTTTAATTGTTTGACAGATACATTTGTACCATAAGGATCGTATTGATTGACACTTTCTTCGTTTCATCCATCAATTCTGTTTTGCTTTAATTTGATCTTATTTTATACACAAAATCATGAACTTTTTTTGTTTCTAACTATTTTTACAATGCGATTGTATATAATTTCCGCTAAATTCCAGTTATATCCATCGAAATTAGTTGTATTATTAAATTGAATAACCACCGTGTTTATGTCTTTGTGGTATTCTGCAAAACTCTGATAGCCCACTAGCAGACCTGTATGCTCGTATACGTAAATGGAGGAATAGATTTCCTGTTCTCCTTCATTAAATACAGACCCATCGTTTAAGGCTCTCAAGAATATACCCACATCCTCAGCCGTAGCTAGCATTAATCCTGTATCATCAGTCTTGAAATCTTCCTCGAAGCCAACATAATAGCCACTCATAACATCGTCTATATCCACTTCACTTAGCGAACCGTACGTATGGTTGAGACCAAGTGGTATCAAGATTTCCTCCTTTATATATTGCTGGTGGCGATAAGACAATACTTTATCAATAAGGTCAGAAATCAACATATAATTGGTATTTGAATAACCATAATCTTTACCTGGTTCAAAGTCTGCTGGTAAATCTAATGCGTAATCAAGTGTTTCTTGTTTGTTTTTTGGTGGTTTTGCCCAATAATCAGGATGGTCGACAAAATTGGGAATACCACTCCGGTGTTGCAGCATCATTCTCAAAGTTATCTTGTCTGAGTATTCAATTCTTCCGGCTAGTTCTGGAAAGTAATCAGCGAGTGTTTTATCCAAAGACAATCGTCCTTCTTTGACTAATTTTGCAGTAGCAACAGCAACATATAACTTGGTGATACTTGCAATCTTAAATAAGGCGTGTGGGTTGGCAGGAATTTTATTTTTTCGGTCATGCCAGCCTGCTGCATAAAATTCCGGTGGCTTCCCAGCTTGGTCCACGTAAACAATTATTCCATCAAAACCATAATCAATGGCCTCATTTACCTGTTCTTGAACCGTGTCGGGTAGTGGTGAAATCCATGCTTTTACCAAAATCCATGGTACGAAATACAATGAACTTATGCTTGCAATAATAAATATTGTTCTAAGTAAACGTTTTGTTAGTTTATTTGACATACTATTTCAGGACGGTGCCTTTTATTAAAGGTTTGCCAACGGTCTCAAATAAAAATTGTTGCGGTTTTGTATGCGAGGATTTTCCAAAGGAAAATCAGATGTAACAAAAGTGTAACGACCTTTGGTTTAGCACTAATTTAGCAATTTTTTATGAAGGATGTTAGGCGTTGGCTTTTTATTCGTTTTTCTAGGATTTTTCCTCTTTTGAGTATTCTAATAAATCTCCAGGCTGGCAATCTAATGCTTCACAAACTGCTTCAAGAGTGCTAAACCTAATTGCTTTAACTTTTCCTGTTTTTAGTTTAGAAAGATTAGCTAATGTTATATTTACGGTTTCGGATAATTCGTTAAGTGACATTTTACGTGTTGCCATCATCACATCCAAGTTTACAATAATTGCCATAGCTTATACAGTTTCTTCTATTTCTTCTTGATACTCAACACCTTTTGAAAAAATAGTTGCTATAATATAAATTACAGCAGCCATTAAAATAAAAGCTTGACTATCCGCCCAGAACTGGTTTAGTTCGTCAATGACAAAACCATAATGTTGTAAATTTTTTGCGGCTTGTCTTGCAAAGTAACTTAATAGTCCAATTGAAAGCGTGTGGTAACTAAGAAGTGAAATTTGTTTTGCAACATATGTATTAAATGGTTTTTCTAGATTTATTTTGGTTACTAGCCTTACGACTATGTAAAAGAGGAATGCTTTTAAAATAGCGATGAACAATATAAAACTGTACATACTAAAAAAAGCCCATTTACTTCGTTCATACATTTCGCTTAAGTCTAACTTTTGATATAAGTTTGGAACAAATTCAGGATTTGTGAGACTGAATATAAAATTTACAATTAAGCCTCCTGCTTCAATACTTAAGCCAACGAAGATGACCCAAGCAACAATCTTTAGACCTATAAAAATGAAGTTATTTGTTTTTGACATAATTTGAAAAGTTGAAGTTACATCACAAATATAGATAAATATTTATTGATAAACAATAAATATATTGTTATTAAAGATAAATCAAATTTTTACACAAAATTGAAGGGATCAAATTGAAGATTTGAATAACTATCATTTCACTGGGAATTTTAAAAATATTAAACTGTATGAAGTTTAGGCCTACGACATCACCATGAGTTTTTGATTCCGCATGCACCAAACGGTTTTATATATGGTTAGTTGCGTTGGTAAGAACTAGGTTAACAAAAAAAAACGAACCAGAGGAAAATCCATAGGGTTTTCCGAGTACACACAGATTATGCAATTGATTATACACGTTGTTGCACCCGGTTCTTTTTCTGCTAACTTTCTAGTGATTTATGTTAATCCTCGAATAAAGCTTTATCTAAATTTTGATTGAACTTAATGTCTTTAGTGATTTCTTCAATCCATGCATCTTTGAGTACATTTGCTTTCCAGTCTGATTTGGTGTATTTGCGGTAAGTAGTTAACAAGATATCTTCCACATTTTCATATTTAACGCGCATCAAAATTGGGTCAGTCACATTTTTAGACACTACCGTAAATAAAAACTGGTCTACTAAATGAGTCTCCGGATTAATATATAGCTGATAAGTGTCGGAAGCTACATCAGCAGCTGTATTAAAAGTAATTTTCACTATATCATACAATTTGCCATCTATATTATCTTTCCCCAAGTATTCATAATTGATACCTGGGTCTAGTAATTTTTGCATCATAGCAAACCAATAAAAATTAGTCTTTCGAGTGAAGGTTACGCTCTCGATGGCACTACTATCGGTTATTTCTTGACCTTCTATTTTTACCCAAAAGTCCTTTCCGTTGTATCCCTGTTGCATTTTTCCTTTTAAATTAGGCAAGGTTCTTTCGTGCTTCAAGTAAGCACCGTGAGAAAGTTCTCCATTAAAAATGTATGATTCAATAGATACATCTTCTTTTTGGTCAGGCGTGCGGTATGTATAAGTGAATACAATGTCTTTTAAATTCAGTAAGTCTTGATAGCTTCCTGTTTCTTGAGTCATTTTGTAGACTAATTCGTGTCCTTTATTTTGAAATTCCGGTATTTTAACTTCTTCTGTTTTGGTGGTTTCTTTGGTTTTGGCTTCTTTATTTCCGCATGCAATCAATATCGAACTGAAAATAATTGCAACAACTAATTTTGAATAATACATAATTCCATTTATTTTAAAATGTCTCCTTTAAAATTTTAAAAAGGGATAACGATTAATAATTTTTCTGATGGTTTATTTTGAACCTAGGTTTATAGTTTTTAATCTGTGAACAGATACTGCTGCTAATATTACAGCAATAAAGACTAATACGTTTTTAGGCTCTGGTCTTGCAAAAAATTCTAATACCAAAGCCGTAATCATGGTAATTAATAAAAATGAAAAGGCTATTTTGCCAATAGATATATTTTTATTAATCGCAAAAATTAGAAAAAAAAGTGCCAAGACTAATTCTGAAATCCCGGTAAATATTCGGAAAAAATCAGCATTTAGATGTATGGCATTTTCAAATTGCTTAAAACCTTCAATACTTTGTGGTTTTCCTAATAATTTTGGTATTGCAAAAATGGTCATTATACCTATTATTAAAATATTGATACTTTGTTTTTTCATTTTTTTTTAAGATATACCTTCCGAATAAACGGAAGGTTTAAGGCAATTAATCAATATGTGGCATTTAAGCTTCTACATTCTCTTTAGACCAAGTAAATTTTTGAAAAGGGGCATCCACAGGTGTATTGGCAATATGGTTTACATAGTTACTTATAGTTTTTTGAGCCAATCCTAAAATGATTTCTAAAATCTGTTTTTCTTCATAGCCAACTGCATAAAATGTGTTTAAATCTTCTTGAGACACTTGACCACGATTTCTAACAATTTTTAATGTCATATTATGTAAAGCTTGCAGTTTTTCAGTTGGCATGGCTGTTCCATTTCTCAATGCTTCACTTAGTGAAGAATCCACTTTCATCATATTTGCAATACCAGTATGAGCAGGTACACAATAATGACATTCGTGTTCTACATTAATTGTTTGCCAAACCACAGTTAATTCTTCTTTGTTGAATGAAGATTCGGTGAACAGTTTGTGTAAAGTTTGGTAAGCTTCTAATATACCTGGTGCTCCAGCTAAAACTCCGTGTAAACCTGGTATCATTCCATTTGATTTTAGAGATTGCTCTAATAAGAGTTTTGCTACCTTCTGGCGCAGTTTCAATGTTGTGAATTTTTAATGTTGTCATAATTTAATTTTTAATGTTATAATTATTATTAAATAACTAAACAAACGTTTAGTTATTGGTTAAAAAAAATGTTTATAAATTTTTGAAGGTTATTTCGATATAATCTTCTATTTCTTTTTCGTTATTTACTCTTGATGCTGCTGCTAAACCATGCTTTGCTAATAATAAATAATTAGCTTGTTTTAATACAGTCTCTTCATCCTTATTGGAATTCATTTTTAATTTATCAATGAACAATTCTTTTAGATTATTCATAAAAGAATTCATCTGTTTATTAATTATTTCATCTTGTTTTTCTGAAAATTCATTGTAAGTATTCGTAACCAAACAGCCTTTTTGATTTCCATCTACATTACAAATTCTAACTGAGTTATAGAAAAAATCTTTAATATCTTCTATACCATTATTTGAATTTTTAAATTCTTCGAAAATGGAATTTACTTTTCTCTTGTAACTTTTTAGACTTTCGAGAAATAGACCATGTTTGTTTCCAAAACTTGAATATATAGAAAACTTATTAATGCCCATTTCTTTTTCAAGCATTTGCATCGAAGTAGTCTCATAGCCATTTCTCCAAAAAAGGTTCATTGCTTTTTCTACTACTACATCTTCGTTATATTCTTTTTTTCTTGCCATTATTTCTAAATACAGGACAAAACTAAACAATCGGTTAGAAATGAAAAAACAATTTAACTTTTAATTGTGAATTTCAATGTCATTAGTTGAATTTGAGTAGGGAAGTTGCTGCTTGCTTTTTTCAGCTTGCTGCCAACGTCTCGGCTATGAGTTGTTGCAAGGGTTAGCAATTACTTATAGCCATTTTTAGCCTGTCGTTATTTTTTAAAAATAGTTAGTAAAGTTCATTTTGTATTCTTTCAGATTGAATAATAATGATACTTCATTTTTCTTATTAGTAAGAAATTATGCTATTCTAATATTTCTAATTGTGCTATTATTTGTTCTTCAGTTACCGGATAGTCCTTTCCCATTTTCATGGTTTGATAAACATCTTCAAATACATTCATATAACTCGCTTTTTTTGCTGCGATTTTCTCTTGTTTTTTTAATCCATTCGAATCTATAGTAGTTAATAGTCCTTCACTATCAGGTAATTCTACACCATACAATAAATTGTCGGGTAGCATTCCTTTATTTAATTGATTTTCCTGAACATCAGTTCGGTTCTTTTTATAGGTTCCCAATGTACCGTGAATCATAAATGCAGGTTGCGGATCTGCAACCAAAACACTGATTGTTACAAACACTTGCAAGTTATTGGGATACAGTAAATGAATATGTGTATAATCAATTATTTGAGTGTTGGGGCGAACATATGAGGGGTATTTATACCATTTTAAAGGAACACCAAACATTGAAATTACGCCATCTATGGTGTGTGACCCTAAATTATATATTACGCCACTTCCAGGTCCAGGTACTTCTTTCCAACTGTTATTATTAATAGTGATATTGTATCTGTCGTATCGAAAATGAGCCTCGATCAAATTTCCTAATTTACCAGATTCGATAACTTCTTTGACTGAAATAAAATCACTATCATACCTTCGGTTTTGAAAAGGTAGCACCAATGAACGGTTCTTTTTTGCTGCTATAAATAGTTGTTTTGCTTGTGTAGCCGTAGCCGTGAAAGGTTTGTCAATTATCACGTGTTTTTTGGCCTCAATTGCCTTTAAAGCGAATTCAAAATGTGTTTCATTTGGCGTATTTACGATTATGAGTTCAATAGAATCATCCAATAAAATGTCATTAATTGAATTATAACTTTTTACATTTGGATACTCTAAATGAACCTTTTTTTTAGACCTCTCTACAACGGCCGTAAATTCAAAACCTGGGTGCTCTTTTAGAAAAGGAGCATGAAACAATTTACCAGACATTCCATAAGATAATAATCCTGTTTTTATTGGTTTATTCATCTTTTATATTCTAATTCTACCTAACTATTATTTTTATTAATTCATCCTTACATATGGAAAATCTATTCTGATATTCCCTTTGCAATTTGATCTAGTACCCAACTTGTTCTGGCTCCAGAAACTCCTGTACTAGGGCAAGTGCCTTTTCCTTGAAGTTCATCAACAATACTTTGAATAAGTATCTCTTGGATGTATTCAGGAACTTTAAATTCAAATTTCTTAACAGGTTCATTCTCTATTTCTAAAGTAACGTGATGATCACCCCAAAAAGGAAAAGAAATTTGCCCTTTACTTCCAATTATCGTAGTCATTTCATATTGTGAAGCCTTACTGGTATTAAAAGCCCATAAGCCTTTTCCTAAAATGCCATTTTTAAATTTAAAAACACCAACAGTAATATCATCAGCTTTATAGTTTTTGGATTGATTTTCAGAAAACCCTGTAGCTTCGGTGATAGGTCCAAAAATGAAATCGAGTGCATCTAATTGATGTGACGCCAGGTCGTAAAAATAACCGCCACCTGCAACTTTCGGGTCAACTCGCCAATTATTAGGAAGGTCATGGGTTCCTACAATATCATTCTCAATGGTCATTTGTACACTTATATCTATACTTCTAATATCTCCAATTGAACCATTATCAATTAATTCTTTTACTTTAAGAATATTTGGTAGTGTTCTGCGGTAAAAAGCCACATATAAAGGAACATTTGCCTTTTTACACGCTTCTACCATGGATAGACATTCTTGATGTGAACGTGCCATTGGCTTTTCTACATAAACCGGTTTGCCAACAGCTGCAGCCTTCAATGTATATTCAGCATGTGTGTCTGGCGGCGTTGCAATGTAAATAGCATTTACCTCTGGATCGTTTAGTAAATCATCAGCATTATCGTACCACTTTGTAACACCATGTCGTTTGGCAAAATCCTTTGCTTTATCAGAATTTCTTCTCATAACAGCTTTTACACTTGAATTGGTTATTTTTATTAGTGGTGGGCCGCTTTTGGTTTCGCAAACATCACCAACGCCAATAATTCCCCAGCAGATTTCTTTCATTAATTTATGAGTCATTTTTTAAATATTTTATCATTGGTTTGTTACTTGATTATAATGAAGCTAACGTTTATGTATAATATTAGTTGGATGTTTTAAGCAACTAATTTAGCAAAAACAGACCGAATAGAAAATCGGCGAGGATTTTCGTAAGTTGGCTAGAACCAAGCAATTAATTTTAAACGGTGTTAGCACAAGTTTTTCTTTCTTTCGTTAATTGGTTTGTTTTTTTCTACAAGAACATTCGTGATGCTCGTTAATGTATTTAATTGATTCTATGCAGAGTTCTTTTAAAACCGAAATATTGATATCAGAAAGTTTTTTCACATAAATACAAGCCTTTCCCATTTTGAATTTACCGAGTTCAGCTAATAATAATTTACTTCTCTTCGTATCAGAATAAACGTAGAGCGAGAACGCTGCTTTTCTAGGTGAGAATCCAAGAACAGGCGCATCGCCTTCGTGTCCGCTAGCATATTTGTAATGGTAGTTGTCGAATCCGATAATTGTCGGTCCCCACATTTTAGATTCAGCACTAGACCATTCCTCCATCAATTCGATCAAACGAAAACTATCAGCTTTTTTCTGTTCGTTATCAACGTATGAGTTTATGAAATCTGTTACGTTTTCTCCTGTGTAAGTTGTCTTTGTTTTTGCCATAATTCCGATTTAGATTATTGTCTTAAAATCTTTTCCATCTTTCTACCTCTTGCCAATTCATCAATTAGCTTTTCCATACGTCTGCATTGTTTATACAATTCAAATTCATCCTCTATTTCTTCAATTCGATAACCGCAAACGACTCCTTTAATCAAGTGTGCGTTTGGATGTATTTTAGCTTTTTGAAAAAATGTTCTAAAAGTTACTTTCTCTGCAATAAGTGCTTGTAATTTACCTTCATCAAATCCAGTTAACCATTCTATTACTTGGTTTAGTTCTTCCTTGGTTCTTCCATTTTTCACCAATCTATTTAAGTAAAGTGGATAAATAGATGCAAATATCATTTTTGCAATTTCTTCATTTTTCTCAGCTGTTACTTTCATCTTTATTTGATTTTGACTTAATTTGTGCTAACGTGTTAGTGTATGGTTAGTTGCATTGGCTGTAACTAAGTTTGCAAAAGAAAACGAACTAGAGGAAAATCTGTAGGATTTTCCGAGTAGGCGATAATCAAGCAATTGTTTATACACGTTGTTGGCAGCTGTGTTTTTAATTAACCAGTAATTTTACTAATTCTTAATTCGTACTGAAACATAAGAACCGTTCAATATTTTCCAATCTCCATCTTCTTTAATTAATGTGAAATAGTCGAAATTATTATTTCTTGGTTCACCATTTATGATAAAAATTGCATCAGCTCTTACAAATGCTAACATTCCCATTTCCATGTGGACTGTAAAATCAGAAACAGGCTCTGTATATTTTGTTGGGTTATCATAAGATTTTAAGCGTTCTAAAAATTCCTGAATGGTATATGTATTAGTAATCCATTTCCCATCTCTTAAAGAAGCACCATATATGTTAGCTTTATTGCTAAACATTGCTGGTATTGCGTCTGTGTCGTAATTTCCAACAGCGATTAGAAATTGTTCTACTAGATTTTTAACAGCGGTTTTTTCAGATTCCATATCCAATACATCTGTTTGTTGAGCAGAAACCAAAAAACTGAATATGAGTGCAATTAAGAGTGTAAGTATTCTTTTCATTTCTCTTTTTATTTATTTGAATTAAAGTCTGTTCAGTATTGCTGACAACGGTTATGTCTATGGAAAGTTGCGTTTTTGTGTGCGAGGATTTTCTGAAGGAAAATCAGACGTATCAAACGTGCAACGACCTTTATTTTAGCCCAATACCAGCAATTTTTTATATACGGTGCTTTAGCCAGTTATTTTTCTCTATCAAGAGTCATTTCAAAGAATTGAGTCCAATTTCCATCTCTATTAAACTCTCCTTTTTCGTACCATTGTTCATTGTCATTTTGCCAAATAATATAACGTACTTTCTCATTCGGATACCAATACAATTTATTATCAATTATTTCGGCTCTAAATTCAGCATTCATTCCGCTTGGAAGGTATGAACGAAATGAGTAATTATCATCTTCTTTATTGTATGTAAGAATTGCTAGTGCATTATGAATCACTTTTCCATCTGACTTACCTTTACCTTCAATTAAAATGGCTGTTGAGTCCAATTTAAATTCGATTTTTTCTGTTTGTTCAAACTCCGATTTCCCGCTTCTACCCATCATCCAACCAGTTCCTTTCCAGTTTCCGACCATAAAGTCTAGTTCTTTTATTTTGGCTTTTGAAATTGAGTCGGTTTCAGAGTTCTGAGCAAAAGAATTGATTGTGACTAAAAGTGCTATAATAATTGTTAAAAATGTTTTCATAATTTGTTATGTTTTAATTGGCTACGTGTTTGTGTGTGATTAGTTGCGTGTTTAAGCACCTAATTTAGCAAATACAAACCAAATAGAAAATCCGCGAGGATTTTCGTAAGTAGGCTAGAACTATCAAGAAATTATATACGGTGTTGACTTTAGTTTTTTGCGAATTTTATTAATGGTGCAACGTTTCCATTATCAGCTTGTCTTAAAGCTTTAATATACTCATTCCTTGTTTCGTTAGCTTTAACCATATTTGATTGATGCCACGAGAATATTTCTTTCCCAAATATTGATTCCATAATTATGTCCGCCATCATTCTTGAATGCCTTCCATTTCCATTTGGGAAACAATGAATAGATACTATTCTATGTTTGAATCTAATAGCTATTTCATCAGGTTGAAAAGTTTTGTTTTCAATCCAAAATTTAGTGTCGTCCAATAAGTTCTTTAATTCAATACCAATTTGTGTCCAGCTTATTCCAATGTTTTTATCAGTTTTTCTAAATTCACCTGCCCATTTCCAGACATCACCGTACATTTTTTTGTGTAAATCTTTTATGAATTTTTCTGTCAATATTTTTTCAGGTTTTAAATTGGCTCTAATGGTCCATTCTACAGCTTTTTCAATATTTAGCTGTTCAAATTCATCGAGCTCTCCTTGTGTTGTTATTGACTTTATTTTGAGACCTTCTTTTTCTTCTTCATCCAATGGTGTTTGGCCATCTTTATAATCGAATTTTAATCCCATAATGACTTTCTCATCTCTCGTTTTATTTCGTTAGCAAGCTCCTTAATTGTTTTAGATATCTTTTCATCTCCAATTCCTTGGTCCTCTAATTTCATATTTTGATTGGTCCTCAACACTATTCTTTGGGCCAGTTTTTCTGCTTTAATACTAATTAAATTTTCAATAGACCCATCATTTGGAACAAATCCATATACAAATTTCATATCCAGTGCTTGACCTACATCTCTTAATTTGTTAATGGTTATTTGGCCTAAAGCCTCTCGTTCTTCTATCTTTTGTATAGCCCCTTTAGTCATTTCAAGTTTGGCACCTAACTGATCCCTAGTCATATTAAGTGTGGTCCGGATAGTGTTTACCCATCCTTTTGTTGGAACCTGGATCATTGCTGAATCTTTAAATTTCTCTAATTTTTTTTCTAGTTGTTCAATTAGAAGTTGTTTTTTGTTTCTCATAATCTTTTAGAAAACATACATATGTATATAATAATATTGATAAAAGTATACAAATATATATAAAAAACAAAAATAAAAGATACATATATATATTCTTTTTAAATAAAAAGTATATGAATAAATATGCTTATTAAAGTTAGTTTGTTAAAATTAAAGTCAACGGTTCTTATATACATCCGCTGTCATTATACATTGTCGGCTTTTTTTTCTTTCTCATCATTAGATTTCACAAAACGATATTCAAATGTATAACCTAAAGCTTCCGCAACTTTTTTTAAACTATTAATTGATATTGCTCCTGATTTCTCACTTTGTTGTATTTTGTAAACTCCTTGCTTTGTCATATCAAATTTAGAACCAAGTGATTCCAGCGATATCTTATGTCTTTTTCTTAATGTTAAAATTTGTTCGTTTCCTGCAAAATCTTCATTTACAAATCCGAATTCGAATTTTCTGTCTTCAGAACTATTTTGGCTTATAAAATTCTTAATAGGTTCAGAGTATTCGAACCATTCTCCACTTTTCCTAAATGTTTCAAATTTTTGATGAAGTTCTCTTTCTCTATCATAATTCCCGTCAATTATTAATAAAACTTCTAAATCAAATGGACTGGATGTCTGAATAGATGGAATTCTTTGAGTCGGGTCATTTGCATATCCAATTTTTATTCTATTATTAGCCTTTAAAAAATATATCATTATTTACTTTGGTGTTTTTTTTCAAATTAAAACCAACGGTTATGTATATGGAAAGATGCGCGTTTGAGTGCGAGGATTTTCCGAAGGAAAATCAGAAGCTAGCAAACAAAGCAACTAACATTGATTAAGCACTAAACCGCAATTATTTTTATAAGGTGTTGTGATTTCGTTATTGTTTTTTATTCAATTCATTTTCAATAACACGGATTAAATTCGCATTTTGCTTTATTAATATTTCTAAAACATCAATGTTATTTACAATTTTTAGAGAGGCTTCAAAAAGTATTTGTTGGAATTCAACCTCTTTTGAAAGTGCTATAAGTTCTGCGTTATCAATAAAATCATAAGATAAATCCTCTATGGCTGTATTTTTATATTTATTTTTAAACCAATTAGTAAGCTTGTACATTTTTTTATGTCCTAAATAAAAGCGCATTTTTGTTTTTATAACATCGTCTAGTTCAGAGTAAATATCGTCCATATCTTTCATGTGCCTGAAATAGATTAAAACTTCTTTTCTTATGCTATTATTAATTATTTTAGAGGCTATGAACGGGTCATTTTCTTTAGTTATTGGGTTGTAATTGGGTAAATATCGTAGACCACTAGGGTTTTTTAAGACTATAGTCGTGTCGTTTTTGACACCGGTTTTGTATAATTGTTCATGTAGAAAATCGATGTCTTTAAATTCTTTAAGGTTCTTACTGTACGAAACAGAATCTGCTTTTATGTCTAGCAATAAATTACTGTATAATTCTCGAAGATTGCGGTTTTGTTTTCGTTGTTCATTCCAATTATTGATACTTAAAGCAATTAAAATCCCAATAACAACAAGCACAATCTCGCCAATAGCGTATTTAAAGTATTTTGTGGTTTTGCCTTCATTGAGAAAGTTTTGGCGGATATTTCTAAAGAATTTTATCATGGGTTATTGGTTTGTCATAATGAAGCACAGCGACCTTTGGTTTAGCCTAAAATAAGCAATGTTTTTTACACGGTGTTAGCCACTGGTTTTATTTTTCTTTTGTGTCAGTCCGTAAATTATATTAATCGGATAAATTATTTGTCCGAAAACGGCAATCAACGCTATTAAATAAATTACTAAAGTCAGATTAGCATTAAAATCATATTCCATAATTGATTCTCGGAAAAGCTGCGACAAAATCCAGATGATTAAAATTCCGCCGAAAGTCAGCGTAATGTGAATCAAATTCAGCCATTTGGATAGCTTTCTGTTGGCTTTTAGCATAATCCAATACCCAAATCCAATTATTCCAAAAAGAATTGAAATCAGGATTGTAAAATCGATTTGACTAATAACAAAATAAGTATCGTGAACATTTATATCCAACATTTCGTTTCTGTTTAATATTCCGAAGAGAATTATTATTGGAATCGAAAGTAAAAAAATCAGATGTGGTTTATTGGTTAATCTACTCATTTTTCAACTTGTGGCTAACGTTTATGTATAAGAATAGTTGCGGGTTGGCGTGCGAGGATTTTCCGCCGGAAAATCAGATGCAAGCAAACAAAGCGACTAACATTGGTTACACACAAAATAGCAATTTTTTATATACGGTGTTATAGCCAGTTATTATTTTCTTCTACTCTTCATTCCAAAATTCAGAACACTTTTTTTGTTCAGCAATTTTCAAAATGGAAAAGCCTAATTCAATTGCTTTTTTAAAATCTTCGCATCCTTGTTCTTGTTCGCCCAAATCATATCTAGCTAAACCACGAAGAAAATATGCGTTCTTATTATTTGGTTCTATAGTTATAGCTTTGTTACAATCAAGTAAAACGCCCTCCAAGTCATTTGGAAATCTTGTTCCTGCTCTATTTATATAAACTCTCGCATTTGTAGTATCATTTAAAATAAAACTATCAAAGTCTTTTTTAGCTTGATTGGATTTAGCTACTGCCATATAAATTCGCGCTCTATTTAATAATAATTCTGGTTTTGGTGAGTCAGATATTTCCTTGTCAAGTTTAGTAATAAAGTGCTTGAAATTAGGTTTAGTCCAAAAACCCATAGTTGTTTTTATTCTTCCTCCACAATTATCATCAATCAAGTCGAATGCTAGATAATATTCTGTTTGATAAATTTTATATTGTCCATAGCCTTTGCACATTTGCCCTTGTTTATCTAAAAACCTGATTGTATCATTCTGAATTTCATATTTAGCAATTACATCTATTGTTTGGTTATTTCCAAAGTCTCCTTCAACTAATCCATTGTCTTTAAAATCAAAACTAATCGGACCAGTATGTCCAATTCTTACCCATTTTCCAATAAGAGGATTATCAGTTTTTGTTACTATTTGGTTTTTTTTCTTTGTGTTTTGATTACAGCTAAATAAAATTCCAATTGTTAGAATTGCCAAAAGGTATATTTTTGTTTTCATCTTTAATCTACTTTATAATTCTGATAGTGTTTTTCTTAATTGGCTAAACGTTTATGTATAAGAATAGTGCGGTTTTGTGTGCGAGGATTTTCTGAAGGAAAATCAGACGTAACAAAACAGCACTAAACTTTGATTAAGCACTAACTACCGCATTATTTTTATACATTGTTGGAAGTAGTGTTTTTTATTCAAGCTTTTTACTCTTTAGTCACAAGTTTTGCTGGCATCTTATTAATCTTTTTAAGCCTGATGTCTTTATAGAATACTTCAGCTCCTTCCGATTGAAGTCCTATCTTTCCAGATCTAACAGGGCTTTTATCGCTCGTTTTTTTTGAGTTAAATAATCTCATTACAACATTGCCATTGACCATGTGTATACTCGAATCGCCAAAGCAGATTAAGTCAATGTCATTCCACTCTTCATGCTTATTTTCTTTGTCAGGATGCTTCATCACATTCATTTTGGCCAAACTATCCATTAAGCCTTCTTTTATGTATTCTTTTAGTTCATCATCCTTTAATAATTTAGCAGAATAATAGGTTCGAAGCGCTGAATTTTCATCATATTGATAGAAAATACCATCCAAAGGTTTGCTCGGAACATCGATTTCTATGTCACCTATTGCTATATAATCTCCCATGTATCCTTCCATAATTTGCATTTCCTGCGAATTCATCCATGCATATGAAGATCCAGGTTCACCAAATCCATGATACAGCAAACCACTATCCATGGGGCTATTTTCTTTTGGTACGTGCTTGTCTTTGCCCCATTTAACTTTCAGTTTCAGATGATAGTTGCCATAGTCCTGCTCGGTAGACATCATTCCAAAAGCTATCCCTGAGATGCGTATTACATTACCGTCCTCAAATTGGACTACATTAATTACGTCCTGTTTAGGATTATTCAAGCCCAAATAACCCTTCTGGGTTTTGTCAAAACCAGAAAAAGGACTATTGAAATATGTATTCCAGCCAGTAAATCTTTACCGTTCCAAATTGAAACCCATTCATCTTCGGCATCTGTCAATTCTATTTTTTCGAATGAAGTTACTTTTACGTTACTCGAATTTTTGCAACCGATAAGTAAAATTGCGAAAAAAAATAATACTCCCAAAAATTTGATTTGTTTCATTTTTTTAATCTTTTTATATCGCTTACTCTATTCAGTTTTAAGCTTTCTTGATATTAATTATTTAAGTTTGTTTCTACGGTTGTGTTGCATTACCGTTTATGTGTAAGAATGGTTGCGTGGTTAAGTACCGAATTTAGCAAAAAGGAACGAACCAGAGGAAAATCCGCAGGATTTTCCAAGTAGGCTAGAACCAAGCAATTATTTTTACACGGTGTTAGGCAACGTTTTTATTTTCGAAGTGTTTGATTTCGTTCAGTTCCGATTCTTTCATTTCCTTTTCCTCCTCAATATCATAATCGTCTTGGATTCCAAGCCAGAATTTGGCGGAATTTCCAAAATATTTACTCAATCGTAAAGCCGTATCAGCAGTAATTCGACGATTTCCTTTGATAATTTCCGAAATTCGGGTTTGTGGGATTTTCAAATCCTTTGAAAGTCGGTATGCAGTAATTTCAAGAGGCTCAAGAAATTCAAAATTCAAGATTTCTCCAGGATGTACATTTGCTAACTTTTCCATTTTTTTCTTTTTTTAGTGATAATCAATTATTTCCACTTCACTTGCGTTTCCTTTGTCCCAAATGAATATAATTCGCCATTGTTTGTTAATCCGAATACTGTAATATTCGCTTAATTTCCCAGTCAGCTTTTCAAGTCGGTTTGACGGTGGAATTCGCAAATCGGCAATATCTTGCGAGTTGTTTAACATTCTTAATTTCCGACGTCCAACGTTTTGAATTTCAATCGGCAATTTTTTAACTCGAATTCCGTTCCAAATCTGTTCTGTCTCTTTCGAGCCAAAGGAAATAACCATAATTTCGTTTTACGTTACTAACGTCAAAGATAAGTAAAATATTTGAATTTGAAACGGATTTTCTCAAATGTTGCCTAACGTTTATGTATAAGATTAGTTGCGTGTTTAGGCACCTATTTTAGCAAATACAAACCGAATAGAATATCCGCGAGGATTTTCGTAAGTAGGCGAGAACTAGCCATTAATTATACACTTTGTTGCCCACAGTACTTTTATTTTTTCCAATTTTGAAGTCGGTCGAGATATAAATAACTTTCTACGAACTTTTTATGTTCAGAACTTGTCATTTTCTCCAATAAATTCAAAGCAGAAATATAACTTGCTAAATTTCCATTTGATGAACTGAATTTTCTGTCCTCAACAAAAGTTACCAAACTATCATTCTGTACTTTTAAATTCGGATAGTCTTTTTGTAGTTGTTCTCCACCACCAATCCAAGTGACGATTTTATGTCCATCTGCAATTCCAGATTTTCCGATTAATTGAGCTCCAGCACAATTACTCACAACATATTCAGTTTCTTTATTTTTCACTTTTATGAAGTTTACGATTTTTTCGTTGTGAACTTGTGCGTACATATCATAAGCACTTGGCACAAAAAGAGCTGTTAATTTTGGGCAATTCTCAAACGTAAAATCAGGCAAAATTTTTATTCCTTCTTCGGTTGTGATTGGTTTTTCAGTTTCTGCAATCGTGATTACATTAAAGATTTGTTTTCCGCTTTCGGTTGGTTTTGCGAAAACGTCAGAAGTTGCAATCACTTCGCTTTGTAAAACTCCGTTATACATCAAAAGTCCGATTGTCGGCAATTCCGATTTGAATGGTTTTAAGTGCTTTGTTAGCGTATCCGATTCTATTTCCGTTTGATTTATGTTCTCTTTTTCGAGATTATTTTTCGATTTTTCAGAGTTGCAACTTATCAGAATAGTTGCAAAAATTATTGCTGTTAAAACTCTAAATTTTGTCATTTCGTTCTGTTTTTCTCGTATTGTGAGCAACGTGTTTGTGTGTGGTTAGTTGCGAGTTACAGCAACTAAATTAGCAAATACAAACCGAATAGAAAATCCGCGAGGATTTTCGCAAGTAGGCGAGTACTAGCAATGAATTATACACGTTGTTGTGCTTTCGTTATTTTTTTAAATCCGATTTTAATTGTTCAATCATTATGTTGGTTTTATAAAGACGCATATCGTTGAAAAATATCGTTTTTAAATTTAACTCGTAATAGGTATTTAATAAAGTAATGAATTTGATTTGCACACTATTCCAATCAACATTATTCCATACTTGATTGTATAGATTTTGGTTGATAATGTTCATTTCTTTAGATTGCATTGCAGGAATGTTGTTTATGTATTCAAAATATACTTCATTTTTGCTTGTGATTATTTCTTGAATCATAAATGAATATTTTCTAGTGTAACCATAAAAACTCACTATCTCCTCTTGTTGTTCATTGTCAAGTAAAGTTATTTGACCTGAACTCTGAAGCGATTGAAAAGTATTGTCACTTATAAGTGGATATTCAGTAGTGGCTAACATTATCCAAGATTCTCTTTTAAAAAAAGTCAAGCTTTGTCTAATGACATTGTTTAAAGTGTCTTTGTCTGAACTAGAACGATTAAGTATAGTTCTTAAGCTATCAATAGTCTTGTTTTCTTGTTTTGCGTGAGATAAATGAAATTCGAAATGACTAACATCCAATAATAAATCGTTCATCAGTTCGGTTTTATATACTGAAACTAATTCTTGATTTTTTCGATTCTCATTACTATTATTGATTGAAAGTGCAATTAAAATACCAATGACTACAAGAATAATTTCACCAATTGCGTAAATCAAATATTTGCTGAATTTGTTTTCAGTCAGCAATCTATGGCGAATTTTTCTAAAAAATTTTATCATTGGTTAATGGTTGGTTATAATGAAGCACAACGTTGGTGTAAGAACTGTTGCGTGGTTTAGCCTGTAAGTCAACAAAAGAAAAACAGCGCTAGGAAAATCCGCAGGATTTTCCGATAAACATAGACCTAGCAATTGTTTTTACACATAAACGTGGCATGCTGTGTTTTCTTCTTTCTAAATTCTAATTATTCTTACTTTCATTATTCATACTCCGAATTCTTAACTCTTCCATTCTCATTGGCATCGAATCAATTATCCTGAAGAGCTCTTCTTTTTTTAAAATTGTTGTTTGTTCAAGTTTAATTCCCCCATCCAAACCAATCAGAATCACTTTAAAACTATCTTTCTCATCTAAATTATTATTGTATAATTTCGTTGAAGTTTTCCACGAATTATCTGGCTTTTTATTCTGGTAATTAGTCATTTTATATTTGTCCCTAATGATTTTATAAACAACTAATTTTCGCTCCTTAAACTCTTGATCTAAATTAATAAATTCAATGAGTTGGTTCTGATATCCGTTCGATAATTCATTGGAAGTTTGTATGATTAATACCCTGTTCTTCCATTTATGTTCATTTAAATCTTGTCCATTCAAATTTGTCAAAATTAAAATTGCTATAAACGTTAATACTTTTCTTAATATTTGATTTATAGGTTGATTCATTTTTTTATCATGGCATGCAACGTTTATGTGTAAGGATAGTTGCGTGTGCAAGCAACTAATTTAGTAAAAATGGTACGAACCAGAGGAAAATCCGAAGGATTTTCCAAATAAACAATTGCCATAGCAATTAATTATACACGATGTTAGCTTCTGTTTTTTTTAATAATTATTCAAACAAATTAATTTTAATTACTTAAATATTTCCAGACTATATATTCGATATTTCCATTGTTCAAGTCATTAAATTTATTGATGCCCAAAATATATATGCATTTAAAACCATATAAAAAAGCGCTGGTAAAGAACTCCAAATGTTATCTTTTAGCTTTATTCTTACAATAAGACCAGTTAACATGAGTAATGCAAGACCGAGGGATGAAATCATTAGAATAAAATTAAATTTAAGACCTACTAATAACCCTAAAGCTCCTGTAATTTCTAATAAAACGGTTGTTAATCCCATTTTTTCCAGCCCAAACCGCTTAAATTCATTTTTCATATGCGGTGTATTAAAATAGGAAAACGCATAAGCAAAAAAGGACAGACTTGATATTAAAGTACATATTGTGGCTAAATTCATGCTTATTTATTTTAAATTGATGAATAAGCAATAAAAGCACTTAGGGCCAAAAGAATTAGTGATGGTAAATGTTTAATAAATGGATTACTTATTTTGAAATGAAAATATTGAGCGCCTATCATTAATAGACCCATAAGAATAGAAGGAATAAGAACTAATGAGGGATACCAAATACCTGCAACAAGCAATGTAGCTAAAGATATTTTTGTTGCTCCTACGAAATTTCGGGTTAAATTACTTAATCCAAATTGTTCGAATTCTTTTAAAACATTATGAAACCTAAAAGTCCAAACATATACGACAGATAATGCAACAATAAGTTGTGCTAAATTTATTAAATTTTCCATTCTTTTTTTTATTTAGTTTTTCCTACTCATATGGCTTTTCGGAAATCGCCCCGTTTTAAATAGGATTACAGTCTCCCTTTTTTAATAACTCTATAAACTGTGTTTCATATAATCGAAGCTAACGTGTTTTTGTGTGATTAGTTGCGTGGTTAAGCATTAAATTTAGCAAAAAAAAACCGAACAGAAAATCCGCTGGGATTGCCGTGATAATTCTTAGACACTATGAACTATACACCTTGTTGTGCTTTCGTTATTTTATCCTTTTAATTGCGAGTTTCACTTTGTAAGATTTTCAGTTTCTCATACTTTGATTTAGAAATTTGAATTAAAAATATTAAATAAGGTTTTACATCTGTTATCGAATATTTCTCTAAGTTTCCAATTTATCTTCGGTTTAGCTAAATTCCCTATGACAACTAAAGGAGGTTTATAGCTTACAATGTCTGTTATTAATGTTCCATTTCCAGAGGGCTCTAGAATATGTTGATGATGCCAAATTATAAAACGACCGACGTGTTGCGCATGAACAAAATATTTATTTTCTTTTACCTGTATAATTTCGGTAACTCAATTCATTTAAATTCCTAAAAGTGGAGAAACTTTATAGCTAATTATCACACCTGGATACATGGTTGAGGCTATATCATCTAAAGTAATGTAAAATCCTATATAATCTCGAGTAATTTTTTTTAAATTACTTGGATCCGGCATAAAATTTCTTACATTCTATGTAGGTTTGTCTATTTTTTGTATTCTTTTGAATTGATAAAACCCCATAATTATGAATTGCTGTTGAGCAGATCAATTTGAGTTAGAATTTCATTGGCTTCTGCAACTTTACTATCACTAAGTTTTCTATTGGTTGTGGATAGTTTGTAAGATTCCTCTAGTAATTTTTTATACTGAACATTTAGCTTTTCAGCTTTCGATTTTTTCTTAAATATATTTAACATAGTATTATTTAATTTTGATTTATATCAATTTTATTGTATCAATTATAAGTTCAAAGTTTTCATCTTTTTTATTACCAATCAAAAAAACAATTTGCTCTATATAATCATGTGAAAAGTTTGGAGTATTAAGTCTTTTTCCTCTAAATGAAGGGTACATTTCTTTTAAATCTATTTCGACATCCTGCCAATCCTTTGAAGTTGAAAATGTAGCGATGTAGGAATAATATTTACTTGAACTGTCCTTAACTCTAAATTGATAATCTTTACCATCACCTTTTAGTCTAATTTTTATTTTCGTGTAATTTGTGACTTCAGTTTTTTTAAACTGATATCTAACTGAGGCGAAACCACCATTGTTAGCTAAAGACACATGTCCTTTAAAAACTCCGAATCCATCAGAGTTGAGTTTAAATTGACTCGATGATATTCCTCCCATTACCACATCATCAACAACATTCCAATCTTGAATGTCTGTTTCTTTATTAAAATTAAAGATCATTTTAGAGTTCATTCCTTGAAATAAAATTAGGATACAAATGAAATATTTCATTATTCAATTATTTTTTTGTCTAATTATAATTTGATAAAGTTAAACAAAAATTATTTAATGCAATGATTCAATGAGTATTATTTTAGTTAAACCGAAAAGTATATGGTCATTTCATTTCCTTAGAAAGTGGGAATCTTATTTGTTGGTAATAATGAAGCACAACGGTTTTGTATAAGATTAGTTGGGTGTTTTAAGCACCTAATTTAGCAAATACAAACCAAATAGAAAATCCGCGAGGATTTTCGTAAGTAAGCTTGCACTAGCAATTATTTTTATACCGTGTTGTTCATAGTTATTTTTTTCCAGTTTCAATTTCGATTATTTCTTTACCATAATCACCTAGATAATGAATTAAAAGCTTTTCATAAACTTTATATCCATCGTCCACATTTGTAAAAATCAATATCCCTTGTCTGGTTTTTGGAAAAATAAATACAATGGTTTGTACTCCATTATCGGCACCTCCGTGTGATAAAGCAAAATTCCCATCTTTAAAATCATATTTTTCAAATCCCAGTCCAAAATGTTTTCCATTTATGGAAGATATTTGATTAGTTTGTATTTCTTTAAAAACTTCTTTTGTAAGACCATTACTGTTTAAAACGCTTACCAAGAAATTTCCGTAATCTTCGATGGTTGTCAATAAATCATCGGCTGCATTTGGTGTTTTGTTTTTTACAGATTCGTACTCCTTACCGACCTTATCATAACCAATTGCCAATCTTGTTGTGTCAACATTTTTGTCCCAAACATATCTTGTATCAGTCATTTTTAGTGGTTGAAAAACAAGTTCGTAGGCTAATTGTTGCAATGACTTATTAAACTTCTTTTCTAATGCTTTCCGTAAATATTCCATTCCCTCTCCCGAATATTGGTATTTTGTTCCTGGGTCAAATTGGAAATTGAGTTTTTTATTTTCATTCATCCAACGCCAATTTTGGAAACCTGTTTGATGGCTTAAAATAATTCTTGTTGTTAATTTTTTATTTCGTGGGTCGTTTGCAATATCTGGATCAGTCCAATATTTGTAAACAGGCTCGTCTAAATTCCATTTTCCTAAACTTACTAACTTTAAAGCAACCACTGCTGTTACTGGTTTTGTTAACGATGCAACATTGAAAATTGTGTTGTATGGTGCAGAAACATCTTTACTTATTTCTCCAAAAACTTTTACATGTTGTAGTTTGCCATTTTCAATAACACCAATTCCTAATGTTGGAATTTTATTTTCTTTTAACCATTTTTGGATTTCAACATCATTGTCAAAAATTGGTTTTTCTATTTTCATATTTTCAAACGCTTGATGGTCGAAGCTAAATGAAGTTGCTAATTTCCAGTTTCCGTTTTCCAATTGCCAAACGTTGGTGAACTTCGCAATTCCTGCTTGGCTTTCGCGTTTTTCAGAAAACATATGTTCGCCATTCTGAACTGCTGCATAGAGAACACCATTTTTGTATAGAGGAAATATTTGGATACTTTCTTTAACTAAAAATCTTTTTACCTGACGATTTGCTTGGTTGTTGCAAATTCCGTTTTTTAAATCAGTAAGAAATTTTGTTTTATCGGAAATCCCATCTTTGTCGTGATAAAATTTTAGATTGTCGCTCAATAAAATTTCAAATTGTTTGACATCGCAAGTGTTAAAACCAATCTCAAAAAGCAAACTGTCTTTAGAGATTATAGTTTTGTATAATTCGGAATTTTTTTCAACTTGGGCATTAAGTAATGAGGTGGTAAGTAAAACTACTAACCATAGAGTATATTTTTTCATCTAATGTATTTAATTTTTAGATAAGACTGTAGAAAAGGTATTTTGTTACCATTTTGGTCATAATTATGCCCAACGTTTTGTGTATGGTTAGTTGCGTGGTTCAGCAACTAATTTAGTAAACAAATACTTGCCAGAGAAAATTCCGAAGGAATTTTCCAGATGAGCACTTGCCAAAGCAATTAATTATACACGGTGTTGTGCGTTCGGCTTTTTTGTTGCTGGTAATATAAATATTCTTTCAGGTTCAGAAATGATTAAATGTTTTAAGTCTTCAAAAAAATCTGTCTCCAATAAACCGCACTATTGATTGCCATGCGTCTGTATAACGTGCATGAATACTAATGATGTTTATACACAAACCAACTGCTACAATAGTATAGGGTATAGGGTTTACTTTCTTTATTAAATCATTTAACAAAAGGAGCAATACTATACTGATACCAAAATATTCAGAGATAAAAAAGGCATAAAATTCAATAGACGATCCAAAAATGATAATCAATAGTCTGGAAGAAATAGCTCCAAAAATAGTGAACACTGTGCCAATCATATAACGCTTGTGTTTAAAGACATCCTTTTTATGGATAACGGCAAGTGAGTAGAAAAGCAAAAAATTGAGCGGAGTAAAAAAGTTTAATGATTGAAAAGCAGCAACCTCTGTAAACGGCATTACACTGACCATTTTGAGATAATTTAGCTTTGTAATTAATATCATAGAAATAAACACTAATGGTGCTGTGACATATGAAATTTTACCAATAAGTCTATGAGTCTTGTATTTTTTTTTGATGATAAGGTAAGGTTGAATAATCAACATCATTACCCAGGAGACCATTAGAGCCCCATGTATGTGATGTATCCAACTAAATTTATGAAATTGAGGAAAATATTGCAAATAGGAAGGGTGAAAGGCTACTTGTAATAAAATAAATAAAATTACCATAACTATAAAAAAAGTTTTGGGTGTAGAGTCTAGTGTTTTATTTCCCTGTATCATTTATTTTAGATTTTTTGTAGATGTCGTTTAAGCTGAAGCACAACGGTCTCGGCTATGAGTAATTGCGTGGGTTAGCACTTAACTTTGCAAGTACACACCAAACTGAAAATCCGCGAGGATTTTCGCAAGTAGGCTTGCACTAGCAATTAATTTTATAGTTTGTTGTGCTTAGTTTTTATTTCCAAAATTTTTACTCTTTTATTTCGAATCTTTTTCTTAGATTTTCTCCAAATTCAATAAAAGAGCCATCAAAAAATTTTCTATTTGGATTTTTTAACAAAGCTCCGAAAGCAGGAGTTAATAACATACCTTCAACTAATGCTTTTCTAGATTCCCAATCTTTTTTACTTAACATTTTGTTTTCGTTCTGTAAAAATAAATTCTCAACATGGCGTATTTCCGCAGCAAATAAGTAAAAACCATGATTTCGATCTTCTTCAGATAAGGCATCAGGATTGCCTCGATATGCTTCAATTATTCTTGCTGATTCTCTTGATTGGCCTAAACTTAGAAGGATATTAATATCTAAAGCAGCAATCTCATGAAACGTTGATGCTTGTGTAGCTTTTGTATTGGCCTTAATTTGTAATCCTACAAAAGCCAATGAAATGATGACCGCAAAAGCTGATATGATTTCAGCAATCAAAGCATATTCTTCAAGTATTTCTTTCATATTTGTCCTTCTTTGGTTGTATAATTAAAAATTCTATTCATTACTTGATTTTGGTGATGTTTTTTCAATTTCTCAAATTAAGCACAACGTTTATATGTAAGGAACGTTGCGTGTTTGTGTGCGAGGATTTTCCGAAGGAAAATCAGAAGCTAGCAAACGGGCAACTAACATTGGTTATGTACTAATTTAGCAATTTTTTATATACGGTGTTGTGCTTTCGTTATTTCTATATCTAGTTGTATTTTTTATCTATATAATTTAAAATTGTTTCTGCTTCACTTTGAACAGAATTAAAACGACTTTCAAAATAATAAGCTGTACTCCCAATAAATCTGCATAATGGTAAAATTCGACTATCCTCAAAAATAGTATTATAAACTTCTTTGCCTGGAACTTTTGGTGAGCTGGTCGGAAAAAATTTGCGATGTTCTGTGTCACTAAAGAGTTCATATTTTAGTTTTCGAATCTCTAGTCTAACAGGGTTCCCTGAATTTGTGAAATTCGTTACCACGTCATTATAATTTTTATAATAATCTTGAAGTAATTTTAAAAGATGAGAATCAGGAAATTCAGATACATTTCCAGAGGAATTAAGGTAATTCCAAGTATTTGAGCGTTCGGAAATAATTGGGGTTGTTGTAAAAGAATTAAAATCCATTATAAATTGTAGTGAATCCTTAATGATTCTATTTTCAGATTCCAGAATTGGTATTATATAGTTTGCGGCAACAACCTGTTTATGTAGAGACCTGTTTGTTTTCTGGATGTCATAAAAGTCAGCTTGAATATCTTCAGCGATTGATTTGATATTAGTTATCATTAAAGCTTCTTTTTTATTCTGCTCATTCCAATTATTAATTTGAAGAGCTATCAAAATCCCTATAACCACAAGTAAAATTTCGCCAATTGCATATTTCAAATACTTTCCAATTTTCCCCTCTGAAAGCAAATTTTGTCTGATTTTTCTAAAGAATTTTATCATTGGTTAGTGGTTTGTTATAATGAAGCACAACGTTTATGTATAAGATTAGTTGCGTTGTTTAAGCAAATAATTTAGCAAATACAAACCGAATAGAAAATCCGCAAGGATTTTCGTAAGTAGTCTTGCACTAGCAATTAATTATACACGGTGTTGTGTATAGTGTCTGTTTTTTACTCTTTTACTTCTGTATATCCAGGTAATCCGTGTAAACATTTTATAATTTGGTTTCCACCTGGTTCTCCAGCGTGATAATGATATCCTCTTTCCTCATCAGAGTGTCCGCCACATTCGTCCAAATCTGTTGGCTTGTTCTTGTTTTTATCCAATAAGCCATAAATTCCAAATCCGTCAATTGCATAACCAATAATGGGCGAGTGAATATCAGTTTGCGGAATTTCTTTTGTTGATCCAGTAACGGCGTGATAATGATAACCTCCGTGCGGATTTACGTGGCCTCCGTGGTCATCTAATGGGGCGATTGTATGAGCTGCTAATATGGCGTGTGTGGGTGCAGGAGGGTCATACTTAACTCCGTTGAAAGCAAGTCCTATTCCGCCTCTTCCAAAACTTTGGGCAGTTTTTAGATATTTTGGTGTTACAGGTATTACATACGTTGTTACTTGGTCTTTGAAATATTCGGGCAAGCATTCTACACAATAATTATTATATTTTTCGTCTACGTCTGGTTTTGCTGCTGCCAAACAACCTTCTTCTGTATCGGTTACTCTAATTGTTCCATCGTCTCTGTATAATTTCCATTTATCATCGCTGTAGAACTCATTTAGTTTAGCAATGAAGTGTCCTGAAACATCATAAACTTTATCATCTTTAAACCAAATTCCAGCTTTCTCCATTCCATCCTCGATATGTCTTGGACACCAAGGTCCCATTTGATGTTCGGTTGCTCGGGAATTTGTTTTAATGACATAGCAAAGTGTCTCAATTCCATTTAATGCAACTATTTTCTTTTGTATTCCGCCAATGATGTTCTCGGAAATGAAATAATCTGTGTTTACTGGAAGTACCTGAACCGAAGAGTCAATCTCATTTGAAAAATCTGTATTTGTTTGTTGTGGCGGTCTATTCTCTTGATTCTTTTCTGCTTTATTAAGTTCTTCTAAAGTCAAAAAACCATCATTGTTACTATCTATATTTGCAAAATCTTCAGCGATTGGTCCTTTAACTTCACTTTTCGATAATTTTCCATCTTGGTTACTATCCATTTCTGAAATTATCTGTGTCGAAGAAGGTCGTTGTCCATTTGGTTCATGCTGTTTCTTTTTTTCTTGATTTGATTTGCAAGAAATTAAGATTGTAAAAGTTAATATTATCAATAAAGTATTTTTCATAATTTAGATTGATTCAATTATTTTTTTAGCCTTTTTTTATTCGTATTTGTTTAAAGTAATCAGCAAAATTTCTTGAATTCTCGATGGTTTTTCAACATTATACACAACGTTTATGTATATGCAAAGTTGCGTGTTTGTGTGCGAGGATTTTCCACAGGAAAATCAGAAGCTAGCAAACAAAGCAACTCACATTGGTTAAGCAAAAAATAGCAATTATTTTTATACGGTGTTAGTTGCTGTGTTTATTTTAGTGACTATCTATTAAATTTTGTTTAAAAAACTCAATAGTTCGTTGTATCCAATCAATTCTGTTTGCTCGTCTATAAAAACCGTGTCCTTCGTTAGGGTAAACAATATATTCTACGGGTTTGTGATTAGATTTTAAACTATCTACAATCATATCGCTAGACCATTTTGGCACATTGTTATCATTTGCTCCTTGAAAAACGAGTATTGGCGCTTTTATTTGACTTATAAAATTTATGGGAGATCGATCTACAAAAAGTAGTGAGTCTGTTGTAGGGTTTCCCATTTCTCCTTCATACCACAAACCCCATCGGTCTTTGCCAAAATTATAATCGGAAATAAGGTCAACCATTCCATAAGCCGGAGCAGCAGCAGCATACAAATCGGGGTCTTTTGTAACAGCGATATAGGTCATATAACCGCCATAACTGCCACCTGTAATGCCAATTTTAGTTTTATCAATTAACCCTTGTTCTATAAAATGTTCTAGCACGGCTCTAATATCTTTGAGATCGCCACCGCCCCAATCCCTGTTATTCATGTCTTCAAATACTTTTCCGTAGCCAACAGAACCTCGATAATTTATATTGAAAACCACAAATCCAGCTTGGGTCAATGACTGTGTCATGGTATCAAATATGTCTTGGTCTTGCATTGATGGGCCACCATGAACTATTACTACGGCTGGTAGTAATTTTTCTGATTGAACCGTAGGTTTATATAGAAAACCCTGAATTGGAGTGTTATCGAAACTTGGAATTTTAAAAGATTCTGCTACACTTAATCTCGCAGGTTGAATATCAGTGGGAAGTGAATGGGTAAGTTGTTGAAATTGTTTGGTTTTTAAATCAAGCAAATAAATTTCTTCAGGATGTGTGGCATCTTGTTTTGAAAACAACATTTTTGTCCCTTCTTCATTTATGTTTATTCCAGAAATGTTTCCGCTTGGCGGTAAAACTTCTTCGACTTTAGATTCTGGATTTTGTATGTGATAAATTCCTGTCCTTCCACTTACATTCTGTGTAAAATAGATGCCAGAATTTTTATTCCAAACGGCTTCTATAACATCCCAATCGGTAGGACCAAAACTTTTTACATCATAGGTTGTGGCATCGATTAAAGTGAGTTGGTCAAAACCTTTGTCATTTTTAGAAAGGCATAAAATATTTTTATCATCGGGAGAAAAAGTAATGGGTCTGAAGATGTTGTTTTTTAAAGCGGGTTTTATAGTGTCTGTTTTTTTATTTTCTAAATCAAAAAGGAGCAAGTCACCACTTTGGTCATCACTCGTGATTAATGCTGTGATTTTCTTTCCGTTTTTAGACCAAATTGGGTGAAGTACCCGAATATTACTTTTATTGATTTGTTGAAATTTTGCTGATTGTATATCGTAAATAAAAATTTGTGGTCTAAACGGAATTTCAGAATCGATTTCCATAGCGATTTTAGTTCCGTCAAAGGAGATACTATATCCTTTTTCAGCCATTTTAGGGGTGTTTGTCAAATTTATTATTTGTCCACTTTTAATATCATATTTATACATATCAAAAATTTCATCGCCTCCATTATCAACCGCAAATACTGCAAAAGAACCATCTGGTGCAATTTGTAAATCGCTGATTTTTTGTTTCAATTTTGTAATTTGTTGCGGTTTGCCAGATTTGGATAATTGCCATAATTCCAAATTTCCAGAAGCATCATTTATATAAAGAATATCTTCACTATTAGGAATAAATTTTGGAGATAAATTTCTTTGAATTTGAGAAAGTTGTTCTGCAGTATACGGTTCATGCTTGGTTTGACAAGAAACTACTATAATCAAAACGCAACCAAGAATAAAATAAAGCTCTGTTTTTCTTTTAAATAGTAAAATGATTTTTTTCATTTTAGGTTATTTGTTAGGACGGTTTGATTATTCATAGTTTGTGGGACATTGCAACGTATTTGTATAAGATTAGTTGCGTGGTTTAAGCAACTAATTTAGCAAATAAAAACAGAATAGAAAATCCGTAAGGATTTTCGTAAGTAGGCTAGAACTAGCAATAAATTATATACATTGTTGTGCCCAGTTATTTTAAACGATAGATTGTCTTATTTTTTTCTCCTATTTTTTCAAATAAGCCTAATTCAGCTCCTTTTTTTAAATCTCTACTTGCTGTCGCTGAAGAAATGTCTTTAAAAATATCCATATAATCTTTTCTTGTAAATTCAGTTTTATTCAATGAAACATAATATTCTAATCTGTCTTTTTCATTTAGCGTTCGATTATTAAAATCTAATAATTCACTAATTGAAATGTCAATTACATTTAGCATATATTCAATAAACTTAGTCGATTTCCCTGATTTATCAGATTCAGCCAAAGCTTTATAATATTTCTCTTGGTCTTTACTAATTAAAGTTTCAAAAGGCAAAAACTCAAAGATTGGATATTTTTCCATTAAAATTAAAGTTTGCCATAATCTTCCCATTCTACCATTTCCATCTAAAAATGGATGGATGAATTCCATTTCGTAATGGAAAACACAACTTTTAATTAATTCAATTTCATCAGACTTTTTTAAATATTCAAAAAGGTCTTTCATTAAGTATGGAACATTTCCAAAAGGTGGTGCTAAATGCTCAACTTTTGAGCCTTTTACAATTCCGACACTTTGATTTCTATATTTTCCAGAATTTTCAATTAAACCTTCCATTAAGTTTTGATGTGCTTTTAAAAAGGATTTTTCATTAGAAGGATTGTATTCTTCTAAATTTTCATAGATTTTAATTGCATTTAAAACTTCAAGAATATCTTTTTTAGGACCAATAACTCTTTTGTTTTCTAAAAGAGCTGTTATTTGTTCTTCAGTAAGTGTATTTCCTTCTATTTTTAAAGAAGAATGAATAGTTTTAATTCTATTCTGTTTTCTCAATTTCGGTGAAGGTTTGTTTAATAAATTAGCATTTACTTCTCCTATTTTTTCTGAAATAGAAGTTATTAATTTTAAAATAGTAGATGTTATTTCGTAAGGTGGTTTCATTCTTGATACTATCATTTGATACTATCAAAGATACAATCATTTAATCTAAATTATCTTATGAAACGGAATTTTTTAATTGGGCACAACGGTCTCGGCGATGAGTAGTTGCGTGTGTTAGTATTTAATTTTGCAAGTACACCCCAAGTTGAAAATCCGTAAGGATTTTCGTAAGTAGGCGAGAACAAGCAATTACTTATAGCCATTGTTGGCAACTGGCTTTTTTAATTAGTATTATTAAAGATTAATCGGGTCTTTCAGGAATATAAACAACATCAACTTCTACATTATTTCCATATTTTACTATGATAGAACATAATACAGAAACACTTTCACCATTGTGGGTAGCAGGTTTCATCACAGGCATTTTTCTAAGCACTCTTAAGATTTCTGCCTGAACGGTTACTTCTGAATCTCTCACTTTCATGCCAGTTAAATTTCCGTTTTCGTTGATTATAAAAAATGCTTCTACCAGTTTTGGTTCTGAAAGATTTAAATCTTTAGATACACTCAAGTTAAACTCTCGCTTAATAAATGTCGATACTTTATTATTAAAACATTCTCTTGTTTCTTCTATTGAGAGTTCTTCACAACCATTATACACTGGGGCAATTTCTACATCTTTTAATATCATACTATTGTCAGTAGTATAAGTTTCTAAACCGTCTTCATGCGCCACAATGCTACATAAACTTAATAAAGCCTGTTCCTCTACTTCTGTCATATTTCCTTGTGCCATCACTTGTTCCTGAACAGCATTTATTTTCGTTATTAAATCACTTTCTGTGTTTTTTAACGAGTTGGATTCTTCCTTACAAGAAAAGCATAATAGAACAATAAAAATGGTTGAAACGACCATTAAATTTTGGAATTCAAATTTTGTTTTACGATTAAATTTGTATTTCATATGTTTTGCTTCTTTTTTGCTTGTTGCCAACGTTTATGTATAAGGAAAGTTGCGTGTTTGAGGGCGAGGATTTTCCGAAGGAAAATCGGATGCAAGCAAACAAAGCAACTAACATTGGTTAAGCTAAAAATAGCAATTTTTTATATACCGTGTTGTGTGTAGTTTTTATTCGGTTATTCTCTTTTTTAAATCCATTCTTTCGTGTAAAATTCTTGTGATTTCCACATAGTTTTCATTCAAAGTCCGATAGAAAATGATATGTCGATTCGTTTTTAGTCCGAGTAGATTTAGAGTGATTCCATCGTAGTTTTTTCCTAAAAGCGGATTATCTGCAATTTCTTGACAGTTTGAAATCAGCATTTCGTAATATTTGTCGGCTTGATTTTCAGACCAGACTTCGAATGTGTAATCCCAAATTTTTGATAAATCCTCAACAGCTTTGTTCGTTAATTTAAATTCAGCCATTTGAGTGCTTTTTTGCTTTTAGAGATTCAAGATGTTTTTTTGGATCAAAATCGTGCGCAATTCCGCTATCAATTCCGTCTTGAATTGCGTTTCTCAATGCAATTACTTTACTTTCTTCTTCCTCTAAAAGTCTTAATCCTGCCCGTATAACTTCGCTAACATTTTTAAATCGACCTTCTTTTATTCGACTTTGAACAAATTGGTCAAAATAATTTCCGAGTGATATAGATGTGTTTTTGTTCATTTTGATACTATTTGATTCAAATATACCAAAAATTGGTATAAAAACCAAATTCTCAAATTACACCGTGATTGTATAAGAATAGTGCGGTTTTGTGTGCGAGGATTTTCCGAAGGAAAATCAGAATCTAGCAAAACCGCACTTACCATTGATTTAGCAATAAACTACGCATTATTTTTATACGGTGTTACCTTGCGTTTTTTCTGTCTGCAAGTTTTGTTTTTTCCAATTTAGAATAAATACAAGCACTTTTTTTCTTACTTATTATTTTTATAAATCGATTTTTGTAGCTTTCTGTAGAAATATGTTATTTGGAATAGTAATTTTTTCATTTTTATCCGTCTTTAAAATCACATAGAACAAGCCAATGTCTGACACTTGTCCCTTAATATCAAATTCTTTGTCAATTATAGTAATAGATTCTCCTAATTTAACAGGATGACTTATAAATATGATTATGGCCGACGATATGTTTGAAAGTATTGACCATTGGGCAACCAATGCAATTCCTACAACAGTGAGAACAGAAGTAATGAAAGTCAAAATATTTGTCTGTTCAACACCCCAAATTGCTATTAACACAATTAAAAGGGTTATAAAAATGAATAAATTGATAGATTTTAGTATGGGCCTTATTCTGTATTTCGAATAGTCATATTTTTTCTGAATTTTCGCAAGTATTTTTAAAGAAACAAATCTTAAAACAAAGAAGGAAGCTATTGCAATTATTGTTTCTAAAACTCTAATGTCCATCTTTATCTAATTTTAAAAATTTTAAACCAAGTGCAAGTAAAAGAACAGAGATTGGAATTATCAAAAATTCCCATTTCAAATTATGAATATTTTCAACTATGACCTCAAGAAAAATAACAAATAGAATAATAATGATAACTTCTGCAAGAATATTTTTTAAATGTCCAATACTTGGTATACTAATCCATTTTAAGACGCCATTACCCTCAATAGTATTTTTATTAGAAATAAATAATGTAAAAATACCGTAAGCAAAAATGAAAAGTGCCAAAGCTATTAAGAAAGTATCTAATGATTTCATTAAATATATTGTTGCATTATCTATGGAATGCAAATGTTCACTCCCTTTTGGAATATAACCAAAAAATATTATTCTAATTGCGTTAAAAGTTTTCCATGAACCTATAAAAAAAAGCAACAAAGAACCTATAAGAGAACAAATAATTGCTATTAAACTAATATAGCGGAATATATAAAATGGTTTTTTCATAATATTTAATTTGGCAATGTTTTATTTCGGTGAAGTTACACCTTGTTTGTTGTGTGATAATCTTTATTTCAATATTTTAACCCACTGAATTTTGAATTTTAGCACGATGTTTCTTAAATGCAAGGTAACGTTCATGTATATGGAAAGTTGCGTGTTTGAGTGCGAGGATTTTCCGAAGGAAAATCAGAGGCAAACAAACAAAGCAACTTACATTGGTTAAGCTAAAAATAGCAATTTTTTATATACGGTGTTGTGCAACGTATTTTTTCATTTTCGGCCTTCTAATCTAAATTCATAATGCGTTATAAATTATTAATCCGCCAAATAAAAAAGCAAAAGGTGAAATTAATTGAAAATATATTGGTTTAAGCACATCCGCAACTTTTCATCGAAAATTTATAATGTAATTTTCTAGGAACAACATAAAGTATCAGTGAGGTTATGAGCATAATCCATCCGAAGATTTTAAATGCTTCTGGATATTTAGAAAAATCCGAGTGTAAAATCAAGGCAGTTGCTGGAATCAATCGGATTGTTATTTCTGAATAGTTTATAAAGTTTGTGCTACCTGCCTTTCTTAAAATTGTTCTTGCTTTTTGCGGTTTAACAAGCATTATAAATCCAATAAAGACTATAAATAATCCAAAAAATATTACTACCCATTTTGCAATTTCTATTACCATAACTTAGGCCAGTTTTTAAAATTCAGATTATTAAATGATATGGTGGATGCAATGTTGCACAACGTGTTTGTATATGGTTTGTTGCGTGGTTTAGCACGTAATTTAGCAAATAAAAACCGAATAGAAAATCCGCGAGGATTTTCCGAGTAGGCAAGAACCAAGCAATTATTTTTACACGGTGTTGTGGCTAGTTTTTCTTCCTTAATATTTTAACTATTCGATTATACATTATCTCTGACATATTCCAATTATAACCATCAAAATTTACTGTGTTTGTAAATTGTATAACTACAGCATCAAGATCCTTATGATACTTGGCAATTGTTTGGTATCCTGGTATCAAACCAGTGTGCTCATACTTATAAATGGAAGAGTATATTTCTTGTTCTTTTTTATCTCTAAATACTGAGCCATCGTTTAATGCTCGAATAAATTTGCTCAAATCTTCTCCTGTTGCTAGTATTGAGCCAACATTATCCGTTTTTAAATCTCTATCATAGCCCACATAGTAACCGCTCATTAAATCATTTATGTTTACATCTTTAACTGAGCCAAACGTATGTTTTAAGTTCAAAGGGTTTAAAATTTCTACTTGGAAATATTGGAATTTATCATATCCAAGAACTCGATTCATTATTCTTCCAAGCAATAAATAATTAGTATTAGAATATTCATAGTCTTCATCAGGTTTAAAGTTGGCGGGTTTATCCAAAACTAAAGCAAGTTGTTCGTCTGCAGTCTCCTTAGGAGCAGCCCAATACATATAGGTGTCGGTAAAGTTTGGAATTCCACTTCTATGTCTAACCAACATTCGCAAAGTGATTTTATCGGCATATTCTATTCTGCCGTCCAACTCAGGTAAATAATCTGCAAGTGTTTTGTCTAAAGATAATTTTTCATCCCACACCAATTTGGCAACAGCCACGGCATTATACAACTTACTTACACTGGCAATTTTAAATAATGCATTAGGGTCAGCTGGAATTTTGTTTTCTCTGTTTTTGTAGCCCGAAGTATAGAATTCAGATTGATTCCCTTTTTTATTTACACAAACAATAATACCATCAAATCCGTAATCCGCTGCTTTATCAACTTGCTCCTGAACATTGCTTGGAAGTGGCAAAACCCAAGCTTTTACAATTGGCCACGGAACAAAATATAAGGAGATTAATGTTCCTACAAGCAATAAAATTCTAATTATTCGTTTTGATTTATTTTTTGTCATTTTATTTTTTTCACGATGCTGTTCTCAAATTAGCCACAACGTTTACGTGTATGAAAAGTTGCGAGTTTGCATGCGACGATTTTCCGAAGGAAAATCAGAAGCTAGCAAACAAAGCAACTAACATTGTTTAAGCACAAAACAGCAATTTTTTATATACTGTGTTGTAGCACGTTTTTTATTCGTTATAAATTAATTCAATAATTGTTTTGTCTATTCTTTTCCCTTTTTCTTTATTTATGTCAATTATAGATTCTCTTATAGTTTCAATTCTATGTGGAATACCTGGGTCAAAATAAAATTCAAAAGTATTGTTGTCATTTATTTCAAAAACCGCAGTTTTAAATGCTTCATCTATTTCTTTGTCTTCAAGTTTCATTTGCTTCAAAACTTGGTTCAAAAGTAATTTGGTGTCTTCTGGATTTAAACTCATTTCTTGCTTAACAATACAGAAACTTTCTTCAAAATCTACATTTTCAAAATACAGTTTTGCTTTTGCTTTTATCGGTTCTCCACCAAACATATTAGGTAATTCATCGTCATAAATTAAGGGTTCTGTAATATTGTACTCTAGCCCCATAGGAAAATGAAAATATTGTAATTCCTTTAATACTAATTGCTCAACTCCTTGTTTTGAACTATACATTTGTTTAAATGGTTGCATTGCAAGTTTTAAAGCATCTTTTTTCTGTTTATCATTTTCTCCAAGCACTTCAATTATGTCGTCAAACATACTATTCATTATTTCACCAACTTCTTCCCAATTTAAAATTTCAAGAAAGTCACCAACTTCCGATGTTTTATATTTAATTTCAGTCAGTTTGTATTTTGAAAACCGTGCTAATAATTCTTCAGGGATTTTATATGTATTCCCTAAATCATTTTCATAACTCCAATTGATAGTGTATGAATTTTCAGTTGAGTCTATTACTGTAAAATTTGCAATATATTCTTGTTTTTGGTCTTTAGTGAGTTTGTCTTCTTTCCATTGTTGATTTATTTTTGTTACCTTAAAATTATAGCTATCTCCAATTGACCAATAGGATACAAAAGCAACTTTAGTAGTATCAATTTGACTAAACAAATTTGTCGATACAAAAAATACAATAACTAAACTCAATAATTTATTCATTCTCGTTTTTTTAAATGTGCTACAACGGTTACGTATAAGAATAGTGCGTAGTTTGAGTGCGAGGATTTTCCGAAGGAAAATCAGATGCAAGCAAACAAGCACTAACTTTTGATTAAGAAATAAACTTACGCATTATTTTTATACAATGTTACAGCACGTATTTATTCCGCAAAATATTTTTCGAAGCTATTCTAGCCTCGTCCACGTATCCACTTTTTTTATCCGCTATATTTCTTAATTCAGATTCCGTTTTTGATTGGTATTTTTGTTCGTAATTTTTAATCAGATTTTGGTTTTCCGCATTTCTTTCCGCCCGCTCTTTTTCAGTCAATTTCTTTTCAGGAAATACTTTATTCAACAGTTCTTTATTAAATGACAAGAAGATAATCAATAAAGTCAGAAATATTGGGTTGAATCTAATTGCCCCAATTCCGAATTTTATATTCCAGTAATATATGTCAATCAGATTTATAATTCCGAGTAATAAAGTCAGCACGAAAAAATAGATATACAATTTTTTATTTTTAAAATATAGAAGAAAAGAAAGACCAATAAGTAAAAATCCGACGTAATGCTTGTAATTCAAAACGACATCCGAAAACAATGAAATTCCGATTGAGATTATCACAAGAATTATTGAAATCAGAAGTGGAATTATGACTTTACCGATGGTTTTTCTCATATGTGCTGTAACGTTTATGTATATGGAAAGTTGCGTGTTTGAGTGCGAGGATTTTCCGAAGGAAAATCAGATGCTAGCAAACAAAGCAACGACCAAACGATTTAACTAAAATAAGCAATGTTTTTTACACGGTGTTGTGTGCTGTCTTACTAACGACTGATTTCTTTAGCCCAATCACCTCTATAAATTATTTTTTGGTCATGAATTTTAAAAGTGAATTTACCATACCTAACAGATATTCCAGCCGATGCATTTACAACCCAGCTATTATCTGGGATAAAAAAGGAATTTTCTGATGTAAATATTTTTTTATCTAATTGATCTTTCACTGGAACCGAAACTTGTTGACCTACATCCCATCCAAGGTGTGTATTATAGCTTACAATTAAATCACTAATCAATTTAAAATTTTCATTGGTTACAATTTCGGTTTTTATACTCGCATTTTTGCTTTCGTTTAAATCTTTTTCAGGTGTGACTTCTATAGTTAATTTGGGCAATTCAATAGCAGTTTTAGAAGCCAGAATTATTATAGATTCGTTTTTCACACTATTATCTTCACTATCAAAAAACTCAAAAGCAAGCTCCATTGCTTCCATACCAACTGGATTAATTGTTAATTGATCTGCAAAATAACCTGCGTTTGTTATGTTTTTAGAATAGATAATTTCATCACGATTTTTCACAACCACTTTTTTAATACTCGCATCATTATAAAACTCTAAAGGTATCGTCGTTGTGTTGGTGTGTATTGTTTTGTTTTTAGGACTTATAATAAGCCCTTTCATATAATCTCGCATGGCAAACCAAACAGGACGAGGTGAACCATATTTGTCGTTAATATCTTTATAACCCCAAAATCCAAACCATTCTTCTGGTTGGTCTTTATTGTGTATGCTTTTTTCTCCACCTTTCCACCAACCATCAGCATAATAAAATGGGCACATTCCTACAGCTCCAGCATCTATCAGATCTCGGTAATTAGAGATAAGTCCTTCACTTTGTTCTTTTAAAGTTCGTGAGCCAAAACTACCAAAGCCTCCTTTTGGTGATACTGAATGTCCAAATTCAGTAATTATAAATGGTTTATCTAATCCGTTTAATTCATTTAAACCTTTAATATAATCTCTAAATCCCATTGTTGCTGTTTGGCCTTCATTGTAGCCATAACAATTGTAAGCGTATACATCATACATGCTTTCATCCATCCAATCGCTAATCATAGCATTTGCAGAAAGTGTAACTGGTACATTTGGATGATCCTTATGAATCATATCTACCATCATTTTCATAAGGTCTTTAAACGCCTTGGCTGAAACTTTATGAATGTGATCTGTTTGAGGTTCGTTAATAACCAGATACGTAATTATACAATCATATTTTGGCGCATATTTCAAGATATTTACCAGTTGTGTCTTGCAATGATTTATAAATTTAGGATCACTATAATCTTCTTCGGGATTAACTTCTAAACCCATAATAAGTTTTAAACCCGATTCTTGCACCAATTTTAATTGTGCCTCAGAAAATTGACTCCAAGTTCTTATTGTATTATAACCTCCTTTTTTAATGTTATCGAGATCATATTTCATTAACTCCAAATGATCGTTCTTTTCATCTTCATAAGGATGTTGTCCTGGTCGTGCACCTATTTCGTAACCGATGGCTTTTATAAAGAATTTCTCTCCATTAAGGTAGTACCAATTGTCTTTTAGTTCAATATTGGTTTCTGCTTCCTTTTGTTCAGTTTTAGACTTTTCCAGTTGAGAACAGCCCAAAATCAGTTGGGTAATACATAGAATGAGTATTAATGTTAAATTTTGTTTCATTTATTCCGTTTTTTTGATTGCACACAACGTTCATGTATATGGAAAGTTGCGTGTTTGAGTGCGAGGATTTTCCGAAGGAAAATCGGATGCAAGCAAGCAAAGCAACTAACATTGGTTTAGTATAAAACTAGCAATTTTTTATACACGGTGTTGCCATTTCGTTGTTTTTTTTCTTACAATTTTTGGTCAGTCGTAAATCCTTTTTTTGCGTTTCGCTAGTCAGTCCGACGCAACAGTTGCGCACTGCTTTGGTCAGTAAGATGTTTATGCCTCAAAATTTTTCAATTCCAAATTAATAAAGATTGTTATTAGAATTCTTTTTCTCTTTTTCAAAAGATTTTGTCAAAGTTTCTAATTCCGCTTTTTTTTCAGATTCGGTCAACTTTTCATTTTCATTAATGCTCTTTCTTAAAGAATCATATTTTTTCTTTAAAGTTTCCAAATGGTCTGTTTGTCCAAAAGAGTGTAGTTGTAATTCTTCCATAAATTTCTATTTTTTGTTCGATTTTGAGTGCGTTCCGCAATGAATGGCAACGGTTTGGGCTATGCGTAGTTGCGTGCCTTAGCCTTGTCTTTCCAAATATACCCAAACAATAGAAAATTTCGAAGAAATTTATGGATGGACAAGAACCGAGCAATTACGTATAGCCATTGTTACCTGCTGGCTTTTCCTATTTTATCTATTTATCGTTTTCGTAACGTTTGCTAATTTCCCGCCAATCAATAACATTCCAAATAGCCGAAAGATAGTCTCCTCTTTTGTTTTGGTATTTAAGATAATAGGCGTGTTCCCAAACATCTATTCCTAAAATAGGTCTACCTTGTTGTTCTGTTATGTCCATTAAGGGATTGTCCTGATTTGGTGTTGAGGACACAAAAAGGTTACCATTATTGTCCATAGAAAGCCAAGCCCAACCTGATCCAAAACGTTTCGATGCAGCCTCATTCATTAACTCTTTTAAATTATCCAATGACTCAAACTGCTTATTAATTTGTATTTGAAGCTTTTCAGAAGGCTTTGTGTTTTTATTTGGCGTAAGCACAGTCCAAAACAACGAATGGTTATAATGGCCACCAGCATTATTTCGTACAGCAATTGAGTACTTGGAAATATTTTTTAGAATATCACTAAGCGATATAATCCTGGATGTTGTTCCTTCTAAAGCATTGTTGAGGTTATTGACATAGCCCTGATGATGTTTTGAATGATGAATTTCCATAGTTACCTTATCAATAAAGGGTTCCAGTGCATCATACGAGTACAATTAGTAGAAAACACTAGAATTACTGAAATCCAAAGTAGTTTTTTGTTTGGGTTCATGGTGTTGTCAAAATTGTGCACAACGGTCTCGGCGATGAACAGTTGGGGATATTAGGCCTAACTTTTCGATTTAGCACAGACCTTTGTTTTATGTTTATTGTTTCGTTTTATCTCTCGCCCCAATTGTTTATAGCCAGTGTTAGGCATAGTTTTTTTACTTTATAAAGTGCGGTATGTAAGTAGTCCAATTCTAAAACCTTCATTTGGCACATATATATCTGGCTCAACTGTGAATATGCTTATACCCTAAACCAAAAATCTCTAATTACAATTTGTTGCATAGCTAGCCGTAGTATCTTTTTTCCAATTTGCTGGAATATTGGCTAATTGTGTATCATTGACCTGAATGCAACTTAAATTATTTGAAGCGCATTCAAAAATTTCAAGTGCCAAATTATTACTCACATCCAGGGAGTTGAGAACATTGTTTGAGCAATTGAGGGACGCTAAATTTGAGTTACTATCTAAATTCAAATTTGATAATTCATTGTTATAACATTCTAGGACCATTAAGCTAGTAATTCCATTAATATTTAAAGAAGTAAGTTTATTATCAGCGCTTTCAAGCCAGATTAACGAGGTATTATTACTCACATCTAAATTAGTAAGTTGTTGGTTGTTACTACAATACAAAAACTCTAAAGCAATATTATTACTCACATCTAAATTGGCAATTGCTGTATTATTTCATGAAAATTGTCTAAATTAATGTTTTTACTGTGATCTATAGTTGAATAGGATTGTCATTGAAGGAAAACGATTTCAGGGCTACATTATTACTTATATCTACAGTAGAAATTTGATTGTGCTCACATGCAAAGCTTATTAATGCTGTATTATTACTAACATCTATACTGGTTAATTGATTGCCTCCACAGCCAAAAACTGTAAGTGCTAAATTATTACTGAGATTTATACTGGTAAGTTGATTATCATTGCAAGCTAAAAATTCAAGCTCCAAATTATTACTTACATCAATATTTGACATTTCGTTGCCATTAAAAACCAAAACTTTTAAGCTTGCATTTTTGCTTACATCTAAGCTAGTTAGATTATTAAATCTACAATCTATAAATTCTAAATTTAAATTATTACTAATATCTAATTGTGTCAAATTATTATTATAGCACAATAGCATTTCGAGTGCTGTATTTTTACTTAAATCCAGCCCGTTTAATTCAAATAATTCTGAAGCCCTTAATTCTTTTAAATTTACGTTATTGCTTACATCCAAATTTGTTAATTTACTATAATTATGCCATAATTTTTCCAGTTCTGTATTATTACTTACATTTAAATAAGTTAGGTTTTTACAATAGAGAGAATTTAATTCTTTTAAATTTACATTATTCCTTAAGTTTAATGAGGTAATCTTCTGACTATAACAATTTAACTTTGTTAAACTTATAAAGTATTCAATTCCTGTTAAATCATAAATATCATTTTCAGTATTTTCAAAACTATAATCAGCAACAGATAATTCTAATACATCAGCAACATTAGCTGTCAATATTTTGCCATCTAAAACATCATCATAACCCAGATCAATGAGAGCTTGTTCAAAAACTGGATCGGGTATATTTCCTACTCTTGGTACACTATATTCGTCATCTGGAGAGCAACTTGTTAATCCAAGAAATATGAGAAAGATGCCTAAAGTAAAAATATAGTATAGAGATTTTGTTAATTTCATTGTTTTATCCTTTTTGTAATTAATTCTTCACACTATCTTTTAACTTATCGTTGTCAAGCGATTTAAGTTTTTCTTTTTTATGTGGCATTTTGGTGATTCAATTGTGCCTAACGTTTACGTGTAAGGAACGTTGCGTGTTTGAGTGCGAGGATTTTCCGAAGGAAAATCAGATGCTAGCAAGCAAAGCAACGACCAAACGGCTTAACTAAAATAAGCAATGTTTTTTACACGGTGTTGGCAAACGTTATTTTTTCTGTTCTTCTTGCGTCTTTAATTATTTCAGATGGATAATTGTATAATTCCAAAATCTTAATTGCATTTCTAGTTTTTAATTTCCCTTCTTTTAATTTATGGTCGAAAGTAAGTCCGTTATTTTCTATTTGCTCAGTAAAATGAAATAGTTCGAATTTTTCTTGACTCAGAATATCAGTCAATTCAATATCGTGGGTTGAAACCAAAACTATATTGTTCTCTTTATTAAGATATGATAATATAGCTTTTCCGCCCGAAACTCTCTCTATAGTGTTTGTTCCTTTAAATATCTCGTCCAACACAAATAAACAAGGCTTCTTACTTTGAGAAGCATCTATTAATTCTTTGATAGTCAATACTTCTTCAAGATAATAACTTGTATTTTCTAATATATCATCTGTAATTCTTATTGACGAATACAATTTTAAAAAAGGCGCAATATATTCTTCAGCAAAACAGATATTTAAAGTTTGTGCCAAAATACTGTTTATTGAAACACTTCGGATAAATGTTGTTTTACCTGACATGTTTGAGCCTGTTAATAATAAGCTTTTGTCTGTTAGACTTAAATCGTTCGTAACGCAATTTTTAATTAAGGGATGAGAAATTTTTGTTACTACTAATTTTTTTTCATCAACAAATTTTGGGTTACAGAGAACATAATCACTAGCTTTTAGTGAAGCAGTAGAAATTGCTGAATCAATTTCTCCTATAAAATGAAACATTTTTTTAAGCGCTTCTTTTTTTCTTGTAATTGAGTCAATAAAACTATAAAAAATAATGTATTCCAAATTGAAAAGTGCTTTTATAAACTCCGACACCAACCAAAATGCTATTGCAAATTCATTATCAATATTTTTTTCGAAACTGATAAATCCTGTTTTTAATTTTATTTTTTCAATTTCGTTTATGAAAGTGGTATCGGTAAAATGTTGTTTTATTTCAGGAAATCTTGCAATGTTTTTTGAAACATAAAGTGCTTTTGAAAGTTGACTAACACCATCAATGTAATCTGAAACATTCCATTTATTTTTATAGTGGAATACCATATTTATTGCAAGAATTGGTATAAGAAATATAAAAAATATAGGAAAGAAGAAACCTAAAAGTACGAAAGACAATGATAAAATCGATAATGTGTAAATTAACCAAATAATTTTTGGTTTTTCAATTGGTTTTGAAGTGACTAATTCTTCCAAATAGTAAGAATCGTTAGAATTTAATTTAGTTAACTCCAATTGAGTTTTTAATCTAAGATTTTCATTCTTTTCAAAAAGAAGTACAAGTTTATTGAAATTCAATAACCTAACTTGATTTTCAATAGTCCTTAATTTATAGTATAGAAATTGTTGACCGATTTTTGAAGAAGTTCTGTCAACTATTTTGAAAGTTTCATTAATGTCTAAATCTGTTGCGCATCGGTCTGATATAAGATGGAAAACCTTGTCTTTTTCGCTATTGTTTTTAAAATATTTTTCAATTGATCCAAAATGAAATTCGTTTTGATTTTTTTGTTTACTCCATTTACTTACTAAATCATTTAGAGTTTTTTGTCTTCTTTTTTTCTTTCTGTAATTACCCAAAAGAAAGAGTAAAATTAAAATTATTATAACTCCTAAAATCCAGTTCATATTCTATCAGATGCGTTTTTTTTAATGTTTGCCAACGTTTATGTGTAAGGAACGTTGCGTGTTTGTGTGCGAGGATTTTCCGAAGGAAAATCAGATGCTAGCAAACAAAGCAACGACCAAACGGCTGAACTAAAATAAGCAATGTTTTTTACACGGTGTTGCCACACGTTTTTTTTACTTACCATTCTTTTTTTTTGATGTCTAAAAACTTGATTGATTTTTTAATTTCATATTTATTTGCTAATAAAAATATAATGATAATAATCAAAATTCTACATAATACTCCGAAAACGCTTCCTTCAGGTCCAATATCTCCGACCATTCCAAATGCACTTATCGTTATATTAAGATTAAAATTCCATTTGCAATTCCTTGTTACAGGGAAACTAAATATTGTTACTTTAAAATAATTTCAATAAATTGTAATCATCAGCCCATTTGATTTAAATTTAAGGAAAGCCAATCCATACATTAATCCAGCTAAAAAATAGCTAAAAACACTAATTAAATCCATTGGAGCGTGAACAAAGCAAAAAATCAAAGAACTTAAGCCCAATGCTATCAATTTATTTCCTGAAAGATAAATTATTGCTATAAAAACAAAAACTCGAAAAAAAACTTCTTGACCTAATGCACTTATGAAGTTCTTGGGAATCTGTTTGACACTTGTAATCCAATTGTTAGTTGATTCAATTTGTATAAATCCAAGTTGCCTGTTTGTTAAGAAAATAAGAAGCATTATTACCGCTCCTACAAGCCCCATAATAAAGAACCCTAACAAGGTTTCTCTATCAATTTGAAAGTTGGTCAGTTCAACTAATCTTGTTCTTTGCTTTATAGAATTAAATGAGTACCAATTACGGAAAGCACGAGAAAAAGTAGTACGTTAATTGAAATTATAAAATCCATCTAAATTAGGTTGACTTTTCAAATGTGTGGCAACGTTTATGTATATGGAAAGTTTGCGTGTTTGAGTGCGAGGATTTTCCGAAGGAAAATCGGGATCAAGACAAACAAAGCATCTAACATCGGTTGAGCTAAAAGTAGCAATTTTGCTTATATACGGTGTTCCAGTCTTTTTAGTGTTTTATTTCCGCTTATTTTCTTGTTGATCATTTTGGATAATATTTTAAAACTCCATTTGCAATTTCGCGCATATTTTTAAGTAAGTCGTCATTTCCGGTATCATATAATTGTATTTGATAGGTTTGGATATCTAATAGAAAATTTGTTTCTCCGCCATTTCTTTTTTCATTATTTGACCAAGTCCAATTATTATTGTTTGTTGAAGAATACTCAATTGTTTTTATTATCTCCGAGGTGAAACTTTCCCAATCAGGTATTTGTCCTAATGCGTATATTTTTCCAAATCTCATATCAAGTCGGTTTGGATAAAGTTTGATTCCTTCGTCAATTTTATTTAACCCTTTTTCTAATTCTTTTTGGTCAAAATGAATTTCACTTCCTAAAAACCCTGCTGTTTGATTCAAACTATCTTTTAAAACAAAACCTTCTCCATTTGGCTTGTCAGTTGATAAAGCAAGAACTTCTTGCTTAGATTTCATAAAATGATAATTGAAATAGCTTGTGTAAAGTTCAGCATCTTTTGGACTAGCCGAATTCCATTCGGTCAAAACTTTTAATTGGTTAATAGTGTCATCAGTCTGACAATATTTTTGAAGTGAGATCGATAGTCTTGACTAAATCCAAAATGGGAAATCAAAATGGCAATCAATGTTCTTAATATTCTTTTCATACTGTTTTTCTCAAATTGGTGCCAACGTAATTGTGTATGATTAGTGGCGTGTTTAAGCCACTAATTTAGCAAATACAAACCGAATAGAGAATCCACGAGGATTTTCGTAAGCAAGCTAGAACTAGCCATTAATTATACACGGTGTTACCATACGTATTTAATATTCGTATTTGTATCTTAATATGTAAGTAGGTTTATTGTTAGAAAAAAATTTTCGTTCTCTAATATTGTTATTATCGTAATACTTATATTCAATTTTTTCTGTACTCTCAAGAATTGTATCCTTTCCTTTTATCCTATAAGAGAAACTCATAATGGGGTGATTTTGTTTGTCAAAAGTAGTTTTGTAAATATTATTTAATTCATTTCTAGCGTTAAACCACTTACTACTATTTTTATTACCATTCTTGTCATATTCAAATTCAATTCTTGTTTCTTGATTTCCAATGCTATCATAGCTTATAAGTTCAGTTACATTCCATTTATCATCATAATTTTGAACTGAATATTCTTGAAAACCACCATCTCCGTTCTTTCCTATGACTTCTTCCTTTCTATTAAGTCTGTCGAAATTAGATTTTGTAATAGACTTTATATTATTCCCCCACATGAGGATATTTTCTGTTTGTTGTCCATACTTGTTGTATTTGTAAGTATTTTTTGAATTTATTGTGCTGTCAAGATTGTACATAATTGATTCAATTTCATTTCCCTGTTGGTCATATTTATAATAAATACCTGCTACGCTAAGTGTATTATCAGATTTGTATAACATGGTTTTTATTTTTCTTCCCTTCGAATCGTAAAAAACAATAATCTTACCAGTATAATTTTCGTTAAACGCAGTATCATTGTATTCTATTCTGTAACTTGTTTCTTCTACTTTTTTTGGTTTTCCTTTGTATCCATCATATTTGTTTAAGAACTTCAAATTTGAATTACAACTAACTGAAATTATGAACACTATAATTATGTATTTCATTTGATTTTTGGAATTCAAATACCATTTCGAGCACAGTTTACCGTTGAGACTGTCCGCTATGTTTTTGCTCTTTGTTTTCATTGAACTCGTAATCTGCATTTATAGATTCCTTGTGATTTAATTCCTGTGTCAGCATATTCATCGTCGAGTCCAAAGTGTATATTACTTAAACTCGTCTGAATTGGTTTTATGTCAATTTTATAATTCCGTTATAAATCACGATTGTTGCCTCCGATTAAACAATTGACTTTGCACCAAGACAAAATTAGCAATTCATTCGGATTAAGGTTACTGAAATTATCCTTACCGAAATCGGTTGAATCTAATTCCCTAGTTGCATACTTCGTACCTATCATATTTACAGAACACAAGAAACCCAAGCTTCAGACCTAAAAGCAATAATTCTATTATTTAATAAAAAATAATAACCTTCTTCATCGGACGAATTTTCAACATCATAATAGTATTTCTTAATCATTAGTTTTTTACCATTAAGATTGTATTCTTTTTTATCAACTAAATCAGTTGGAGTTTCCCAAATAGTAATTTTAGAATTGTCGGAAGGGTTAATTTCAAAAGGAATACCATGAGAGAATATGTGATAATTTATGCTATCATTTTTTGGTATTATGGTTAGAGTTATAGAATCAGTCGTTTGTTTTTTATTTAAATGATATTCCATAATCACTTGGTAAACTTTTTCTGAATTATAATCCTCTTTGCTTTTTTACATGAAGTAAAAATGAACAAAATAAAAAGGATTGTAAATAATGTGTAGAGTTTCATTTTTCAGCTTGTTGCCAACGTGTTTGGCTATGGTTTCGTTGCGTGAAAATCCGCAAGGATTTTCCGCCGTAAACCGAAGATAGCAAATTTGCGAGGACTTTCCGAGAGGAAAGTCAGAAGCAATGAACTATAGCCGGTGTTGTACAACGTTTTTTATTTACTTTTTTTAATCCACTTTCCGAATAAGATTCCAACTAAAATCGCAGGTAAAAATCCAATTAATGTTATCCAAAAGAATGGTTTGAAAATATAATCCTCAAATGAGTCCCAAAAAGTATCATAAGGTTCCATTCCTTCTTGCATAAATCCAGTCCAACCAACAAGAAAAGCGGTTATTATCAAAGTCAGAAATCCGTATTTTGCTCCAACTTTGTCAGAATCTTTTTTCTTTATCAAAATTTCGTATCCTGCGTTTTTTCCAAACAAGTATGCAAGTCCATATAAAACTCCAATTCCAATAAGAACATTTATCCAATAGTTCCATTCAGCCATCCATAAAAAACTTCCTCCAGCAAGTAACATCATAAAAAGAAACGCAATTAAAATTCCAATTGTTGCAGATTGTAATGCTTTTTTAATTCCGATGTTTTTAGCTGTTTCAGGTGTCATTTTGCATTTTTGGGAAATGTTGTACAACGTGTTATGTATATGGAAAGTTGCGTGTTTGAGTGCGAGGATTTTCCGAAGGAAAATCGGATGCAAGCAAACAAAGCAACTCACATTGGTTAAGCTAAAACTAGCAATTTTTTATATACGGTGTTGGCAAATCGTTTTTTTTTAATCAGAGTATAGTTCAAAATTTTGAAGCATAAACTCATTTAATTTAATTTGTTCATCAGTTAAAATTCCATCGCCATTTACAGAAACAACAACGATGGACTTATTTTCTGAATATATTTTCCAAAGCCAGTCATTTCCGTCTTTTCTGTATTCTCCGCTAATTTTTAATCCTTGTCCAAATTGCTCTATTTTAGGTTCAGTCCGTAATTCATATCCTTCGGTTGCTGTCGCCATAAATTCAGTCAATACTTTAGCGTCGACTTCTCCGTTAGCCTCATATCCAGAAAGAGTCATATTTGTTTCTCCATTCGGCGAAGTTATTGTTACAATTCCGTCCTCATCTTCGTTTAAGAAATAGTCTTTCGGATAGAAAATATGATAGCTTTCTGTTGTCGGAATATATTTTATCATTTCAATTTGTGCCATACAAGATGAATTAAAAGAAATTAATATTAAAGCTAGTATTAAATTTAGTTTTGTTTTCAATGTTCAAATGTTTGCCAACGTTTATGTGTATGGAAAGTTGCGTGCTTGTGTGCGAGGATTTTCCGAAGGAAAATCAGATGCAAGCAAGCAAAGCAACTAACATTGGTTAAGCTAAAACTAGCAATTTTTTATACACGGTGTTGCCAGTAGTTTTTTATTTTTTAAATATCATTTTCAAATCCGCAAATAGATAAAATCCAACAAATCCAAAAGTTCCCAATGCTAAAATGTATTGTCCATTCGGAATTATTAGAAAAATGTTAAGTCCGATTAAAAATAGACAAAACGGATAGGTAAATAATCTGATTAATATATTTTTCAGTGACCATTCCTTTTCTGGTTTCTTTTCCTCAACTTCGATGTCTAAAAACTCAAATATTTCGTCAAGTTGATTTTGCTTTTCGGATTGATAAAGTTTTCTAAAAACGGTAATAAAAATTAGCAAGAAAACCGAAACGATTAGAATTGCCAACCAATTTTCCAAAAAGTCAAAATCGGTTGAGAAATTGGTAAAAACAAAGTAGAGAATTCCGATTGAAAATAATCCAACGATTGTTTTTCCTATTGGATTTAATTTGTCCGTTATGTTTGTCAGATGATTATTAGCGTTTAATTCAAACGTGAAAATTGGATAAAAAGCCACATTCCAAATACTTTGATTCCAAACTTTTATTTCGTTCTGACCAATTTCTCCTTTTGGTCTAAAATCACGAGAAAAAACATTCCATAAATGATTAAGATAAGTGTTTTCTTTTCTCAATTCAATTAGTTTTTCTACGTCTTTTTTTGTGATTTCCAATGTTTTTTTCAAATTACTGGCAACGTTTATGTATATGGAAAGTTGCGTGTTTGTGTGCGAGGATTTTCCGAAGGAAAATCGGATGCAAGCAAACAAAGCAACTGACATCGGTTAAGCTAAAACTAGCAATTTTTTATATACGGTGTTGTGCAACGTTTTTTAATTCCATCTTATTTGATAGGGATATCTTTCATAAATAACATTATCTTCATTAAAAGTAAATCCTTGTTTGCCATTAATTTTTGCTATTTCCATTAATTCTTGGGCTTCAGCACCTTTTCCGATTTTACCTAAACACATTGCTTTATAATATTGTACGTCTGAAAATTGAGCATGTATTTTAAGTGCTAAATCAAATAATTCTATTGCTTCTTGATATTTCCCTTGTTCATATTTGCTAATGCCATAATAAAATAAATCGACAGGATGTAACCAATCTTCTCCGTGTTCAGAAAGTTGTTTTTCGTAATCAATTTTAAAAATTTGCTCTGCTTTCTTAAATTCATTGAGTTGCAAATATGAAAGCGCAATATGAAAATCATAAGAGTGGTCCATAACATAGCTGTATCCGAAACGTTTTTTACAATCCTCAAAATCTTTTATAGCTTCTCTATATGTTTTTGCAAATATGCATTTTATAAATGCTCTATAATCTTGCCAACCTTGCCTATCGTATTTTACAGCTTTATCAATATATTCCATTCCTATTTCATACTTCCCTTGTTTAAATAAAGGCATTGCTTTTTGTTGCCACATATAAGCAATTGTAGAATCTTTCGCTAAACCTTTGTCTATTTCGGATTGCCATTCTGAAGAGTAGTAATGGTATTTCCACGCACCATTTTTCAAATGCAAATCAATTAGCGAATCTTGTCTTTGCTTAATGATTTTTAATTCAGAATCAGTTTTTTGAATTTCATTTTTTTCTAAATAAATCTGATTTTTACAATTAGTAAAAAATACTAGAATTACTGAAATCAAAAGTAGTTTTTTGTTTGGGTTCATGGTTTTGTCAAAATGTTGCACAACGGTCACGGCTATGAACAGTTGGGGATATTAGGCCCTAACTTTTCGATTTAGCACAGACCTTTGTTTTATGTTTATTGTTTCGTTTTATCTCTCGCCCCAATTGTTTATAGCCAGTGTTAGGCATAGTTTTTTTACTTTATAAAGTGCGGTATGTAAGTAGTCCAATTCTAAAACCTTCATTTGGCACATATATATCTGGCTCAACTGTGAATATGCTTATACCCTAAACCAAAAATCTCTAATTACAATTTGTTGCATAGCTAGCCGTAGTATCTTTTTTCCAATTTGCTGGAATATTGGCTAATTGTGTATCATTTACCTGAATGCAACTTAAATTATTTGAAGCGCATTCAAAAATTTCAAGTGCCAAATTATTACTCACATCCAGGGAGTTGAGAACATTGTTTGAGCAATTGAGGGACGCTAAATTTGAGTTACTATCTAAATTCAAATTTGATAATTCATTGTTATAACATTCTAGGACCATTAAGCTAGTAATTCCATTAATATTTAAAGAAGTAAGTTTATTATCAGCGCTTTCAAGCCAGATTAACGAGGTATTATTACTCACATCTAAATTAGTAAGTTGTTGGTTGTTACTACAATACAAAAACTCTAAAGCAATATTATTACTCACATCTAAATTGGCAATTGCTGTATTATTACATGATAAATTTTCTAAATTAATATTTTTACTGAGATCTATACTGGAAATAGGATTGTCATTGAAGGAAAACGATTTCAGGGCTACATTATTACTTATATCTAAAGTAGAAATTTGATTGTGCTCACATGCAAAGCTTATTAATGCTTTATTATTACTTACATCTATACTGGTTAATTGATTGCCTCCACAGCCAAAAACTGTAAGTGCTAAATTATTACTGAGATTTATACTGGTAAGTTGATTATCATTGCAACCTAAATATTCAAGCTCCAAATTATTACTTACATCAATATTTGATATTTCGTTGCCCCAGAAACTCAAAAGTTTTAAGCTTGTATTTTTGCTTACATCTAAGCTAGTTAGATTGTTAAAACGACAATCTATAAATTCTAAATTTAAATTATTACTAATATCTAATTGTGTCAAATTATTATTATAACAATATAGTGCTTCGAGTGCTGTATTTTTACTTAAATCCAGCCCGTTTAGTTCAAATAATTCTGAAGCCCTTAATTCTTTTAAATTTATGTTATTGCTTACATCCAAATTTGTTAATTTACTATAATTATGCCATAATTTTTCTAGCACTATATTATTACTTACATTTAAATAAGTTAGGTTTTTACAATTGAGAGAATTTAATTCTTTTAAATTTAAATTATTCCTTAAGTTTAATGAGGTAATCTTCTGATTATCACAATTTAACTTTGTTAAACTTATAAAGTATTCAATTCCTGTTAAATCATAAATATCATTTTCAGTATTTTCAAAACTATAATCAGCAACAGATAATTCTAATACATCAGCAACATTAGCTGTCAATATTTTGCCATCTAAAACATCATCATAACCCAGATCAATGAGAGCTTGTTCAAAAACCGGATCGGGTATATTTCCTACTCTTGGTACACTATATTCGTCATCTGGAGAGCAACTTGTTAATCCAAGAAATATGAGAAAGATGCCTAAAGTAAAAATATAGTATAGAGATTTTGTTAATTTCATTGTTTTATCCTTTTTGTAATTAATTCTTCACACTATCTTTTAACTTATCGTTGTCAAGCGATTTAAGTTTTTCTTTTTTATGTGGCATTTTGGTGATTCAATTGTGCCTAACGTTGATGTATAAGGAAAGTTGCGTGTTTGTGTGCGAGGATTTTCCGAAGGAAAATCAGATGCTAGCAAACAAAGCAACGACCAAATGGTTGAACTAAAATAAGCAATGTTTTTTACACGGTGTTGTATGCCGTTTTTTATTCAGTTATTTCAATCAAATTTCCTTCTGGGTCAGAGATTACACTTTCATAATATCCATCTCCAGTTGTCCGAGGTTCTCCAATTATATTAAATCCATTTTTCCGCACTAATTCAGTAAGCAAGTCAACCTTTTCTTTTGACCCAACAGAAATAGCAAAATGAGTCAATCCTAATTTTGAATCCGATTTCTCAATAAATTCAGAAATGTCAGGTCTATGCATTAATTCTATGCGAGCACCATTTTCAAATGCTAAAAAATATGAGCTAAATTTTTTCTTTGGATTATAATATTTTTCATTTGATTTTAAGTCGAAATAATTTAGATAAAAACTCTTCATTTTTTCTAAATCTAAAGTCCAAATGGCGATATGTTCAATTTTCATTTACGTTTTTCTTAAATGGCATACAACGTTTAGTATATGAAAAGTAGGCGATTTAGTAGCACAAAACTTTCGTTTAAGCACAAAATTTGATACGAGCCAAAAACTTTGAATTTAGCACTATTTCGCCAATTTTTTTATATACATTGTTGTGTGCAGTCTTTATTTAATCTTTTCAACTTCATTGAGAAACTTACTTATTACTTCATATACTTTTTCTGGTTGATCGATCATTGTCTTATGTGCTGCATCGTTAATAATTTCAACACTTGCATTCCTAGAAAGTTTTTGATATTTGTACATAGTTTCTGGTCTTGCTTCATCATATTCACCTGCCATAAAAAGTATTGGTTCGGTAATTTTATATAGGTCAGCTGTCCTATCAAAATCCTTAAGGGTGCCAGTAATATTAAACTCCGTTGGCCCCCACATATATTCATAAATTTGATCGTTGAAACCGGGTACGTTTTCACATTCTATGTTAGGAATAATAGGCCAACTCTTTCTGGACATGTGTCTAACATAAAACGAATCAGTAGCAGCAAGATACTGAAGTGCGTTGTAATTTTTTAAAGCTTCGTATTTAAAAATTGTGTCCTGAACGTTATCAGGCAGTTGAGAAAGCAAAATTTTGGCATCTGCCATCCAATCAGGACTGCTGATATGTGGGCTAGAGAAAATTACTGATTTCACACCTTTCGGTTGCTTTGTAATCATATATTCTATTAAAAATGTACTACCACAAGAATGTCCCAATATGTGTAAATTATCCAATTTCAATGCACTTCTTAATAAGTCTATTTCATTAACAAATCGTTCCTTGTTCCAAAGGGTTGTATCATTAGGTCTGTCCGAATTTCCTGAACCTAGTTGGTCATAGAATATTACTGGACGGTCTTTAGCCAATAGAGAGAATCCAGGTATCATTGAACAACTCCTCGAACCTGGCCCACCATGAAGAATTAATAGAGGAATTCCATCGCCTTCCCCCACAATTTTGTACCATATTTTACCACCTTTAACATTTACGTAACCTTCCTTTTCAATGACATTTTTACAAGACGAATTTATCAAAAGAGAAAAAATACACATAAGAGCAATTACTGTTTTCATAGTTTTTTTATTTTAAAGTTGTTCGTTTGTCATTTCTTTGATTGCACACAACGTTTATGTATATGGAAAGTTGCGTGTTTGAGTGCGAGGATTTTCCGAAGGAAAATCAGATGCAAGCAAACAAAGCAATTCACATTGTTTAAGCTAAAAATAGCATTTTTTTATATACTTTGTTGGCATTAGTTTTTTTGATGATTTAAAAAATTAACATTTTTATATATTTCCGTTTCGTTTATTTCGTTTATATTTGTTAATAACTAAAATACTAATTCGATATGGAATACTTTAATGACATAAAAAAACCTTCTAAAAAGGAGCAGATTGCAGCGATGAAATCGTATAATGCACTAGCGGCTACTTTAGAAGATTTGCATTCGGAGAATCCAGAAATTGAAATTGAAGAAACTGCTGAAAAAATAAAAATACCTTTAAAAGCTCTTAAACTTTTAGCGAAAATATTAAAGGCAACAAGTCAAGGTCAACCAATTTCTTTAGTTCCGATTGCTACTGAAATGACAACACAAGCAGCGGCAGAATTATTAGGCTGTTCAAGACCTCATTTTGTTAAATTACTTGAGGAAGGGAATATTCCATTTACTTTGGTTGGAAGACATCGTAGAGTTAAATTTGAAGATGTAATGAATTATAAGAAAGAAATGAAATTGAAACAAGAGCGATTGCTTATCGATATTATGAAATCAGATGAAGATTTAGGATTATATGATTCATAGTGTTCGATTTACTTGTGTTCTTGACACCAATATTATTTATCCAATAGAGATACGAGATTTACTTTTTTGGTTTGCTTATTACGATTTGTTTACGCCAAAATGGAGTAATCATATTTTCGATGAATGGGAAGATGTAATGGGTAGAAAAGGAATAACAAAAGAGGAGATTAAAAAAAGGTCAAATGTTGCCAATTTAGCATTTCCAGATGCACTTGTTGTAAATTATGAGCCTTTGATTTCAGGTTTAACCTTGCCAGATGAGAAAGATCGTCATGTACTTGCTGCGGCAATAAAAACCAATGCAAATGTTATAGTGACAAATAATTTAAAAGATTTTCCGAAAGATTATTTAGCTACTTTTGGATTGGTTGCAAAATCCGCAGATGATTTTATTGCAGATATAATTGATTTAAATCACGAAAAGGCATTGGAAGCATTTAGAAAGTTAGTTTTAAACAGAAGGAATCCAGATTTAGATGAATATGAAGTTTTGGATAATTTAAGGAAAAACGGATTAATTAATTCGGCTAATTATCTACATTCACTTATTTAGGAAATTAATGCCAACGGTCTCGGCTATGAGTAGTTGCGTGGTTTAGCATTTAACTTTTACAAGTACCCACCAAGTTGGAAATTCCGAAGGAATTTCCAAAGTAGGCGAGAACAAGCAATTACTTATAGCCATTGTTGTGCTTTCGTTATTTATTAGTTTTCAATTATCTTCAACCATTCAGTTATTGAGACCAAATATTTTGGTGACAGAGTTTGAAAATAAGGAAATTCTTTATCTAAATAGGTCATTGAATGTGTAGTGTTATCTAAAGTTAAAATTTCATATTTTTTTGATTCTGATTTTTTTAGAGCTTTTTCAATAATTTTGTAGCTATTTCCAGGTATTACAATATCTGATTGTCCTTGAATTACTAATATAGGTTGACTGATTTTTTTGAAATAGGGAATGCCACTAAAGTTTAGCTTGTAATCCTTGGTAATATTTTCTTCAGGAATCCAAACGTATTTAAACCAATCCTGATTTACATATTTATTTTTAATCGAGTTTAATTTTTTATAGCTCAAATTATTTGCTAAATAATCATATCCTGCTTTTTGAACTTTTTCAGCTACAATTATATTTTCTTGACCAACTTGGTCAACATTCGTGTTTTTCCAATAATTCAAATCACTCTCCAAAAGTGTTCCACTCGGACAACTAATTGAAATTCCAAATTTGAGTTCAGGCATTTTTGTCAATATATATGGTATTTTAATACCACCCTGACTACTGCCTTTTATTCCAATTTCAGAGAGCGGTAGCCTTGTGGCTTTTGCAAAAAAAGCAATTGCATTAATATCGTCGGAACAAAGTTCCTCTATGGTTGCTGATTGCCAATTGCCTTCTGATTTTCCCGTACCTCGTTTATCGTAATTAAAAACGGTATAACCTAAATCTGCAAAATAGGAGGCTTCCGCATTAGTACCACTACGGTCATTTCCTTGAGAGGATGTTACGAAAAACAAACCCTTTTGAATTGAATTTTTTGGTTCCCATAGGGTCCCATATAATTTAAGACCATTGCTAGTGAAGCTTAAATCTTGTTTTTTAATTACGTCACCTTCAGTTTCTTTTTCTTGAATTAGGTCGGTTTCAAATGAATTCAATATATGCTCGTTTTCATTGGAGTAAATAATTAAGTGTCCTTTGAAATTGTTGTTTTGTTTAATGTATTTGTATTCATAAGTATAATAATCACTAATCACATAAAACTTAAGAGAGTCTTTCTCTAAAGTTGTGTTTAAACAGGGAATCTCGTAGGCATTCATTTCAATACTTGTAAAAAATGTATTTATTTGGTTATCAATATCCTTAAGTTTAATTATGATATTTTATGGAGGACTTTCCATAATAAATAGTTCCGGAATAAGATTGTGCAAATAATTTCCCAAAAAAACATATCGCCGTGATTGTTGTAATTATTAAATATCTCATTCTTTACGTTTTTTAAATGACATACTATTCAGAAGTTTTTTTTAACTCAATTCTTTGTTATCCTTACTTTATTCATCTCTAATCTCTTCATTTAACAGTTTTAATATTTCATAATTTTTAACCTGCACTTCAATTAGTGCTGGAATCAATTTATTTCTCATAATATTAATTCTATTTACTGTATTATTCTGATGTTGTGGATCTCGAGCCCAGCCAAGAAAGTCCGATCTATGTGGTTCAGCTTTACCCAACAAAGATTTATCCAACCTTAGTATAGATGTATATTGTTCTCCTAAAGCTCTGTGCTTGTTTATCACAATATCTTTATTTACGTCTTCAAATTCTTTATAAGTCGCATATGTGCTTGGGTAGGTCGAAAGTTTCTTTTTTAAAAGTTCATTTTGTATTATTCCAAAATTGTCGGTATTAATAATAGCTTGCAACGTACCTTCAATTAAATTTAATGTACCATAATCAGATACATCAAACTTGTAGATAGAATCAGTTAAAGCTGGAACATTAGGACCAAGATGTTTTAAATATTCATTTAGTTCATTCAAATGGTATTTATGTACAGCTAAGCAACTATCGATATTTTTTTGATTTGCTAAAAAATCCTCTTTTAAATTCTTAAGAATAATTTGCTCTTTGCTTCGTTCCTTTCGACTTTCGTTGTGATTGTTTATTTGAATGGCAATTAAAATTCCAATAACAACAAGTACAATTTCTCCAATTGCATAAATCAAATATTTGCTGAATTTATTTTCAGTCAGCATTTTTTGTCTAATTTTTCTAAAGAATTTTATCATTGGTTAGCAGTTATTCGATAATGAAGCACAACGTTTATGTATATGGAAAGTTGCGTGTTTGTGTGCGAGGATTTTCCGAAGGAAAATCAGACGTAACAAACGAGCAACTGACCTTTTGATTTAGCTAAAAATAGCAATTTTTTATATACGGTGTTACCTACAGTATTTTTAATTCAGATTCGTGTATATTAAATCCAAGAATAATTTCCGATACATTATTTTTTGAAATTTATCTTCTGGAATTTTATTCAGCGCGTCAATTAAATATTCGCTATCAGTTTTTAAATCTCCGTAAGCCTCAAATTTGTTATAAGCTAATCCAAATTCAAATTGCCAACTTGACTTGTCTAAAATTTTTAGTTGTTCAAATAAATAACCATAGCAAGATAAATGGGAATTAATCGGAAATAACAAATATGGGTCAAATCCTAAATCCGATTTAAGTTTCTCAAAAAACTCAGGCTCTATTTCTTTGCGACTTGCCTTTTTTAATAATTCCGTATATCCGTTTTTGCTTATTTCAGTCAGATATTTTTCTTGAATTAGTGAATTTTCTAATAAACTATGAATATTTTGTTTGTAAATCAGCTTTCCCTCAATCGGTCCAACTTCCGTAACGAGTCGATTATATTTGATTTCAGAGCATAATTCAAACTTTTCGTCCGCAATTAGGTCAGTCGTATTTTTAGTTGAACCACAAGCTGTGATTAAAGTCAGAATTATTATTTGAAGCAGTTTTTTCAATATTGTAGGCTAACTTATTTATATACTTATATTTGTCCCGCATTTTGTGCTGTTCTGGGTGGCTATGCGGATGTTTTAGTCATTTTTATGCGGTTTATTTAGCTTCCAATTGTGAATATTTTCATACACTATTGAAATTTAGTATATTTTTATAAACTATCAAAAGGATTCTTTATATTTCTAATACTCGTTTCGCTTACATGCGTATAAATCATCGTGGTTTTTGGGCTGCTATGGCCTAATAAGGTCTGTATGTATCTAATATCTGTTCCGTTTTCAAGCAAATGTGTGGCAAAACTATGCCGTAAAGTATGTAAAGTAATGGGCTTGTTTATGTTGGCCTTTTTTGCCGCCTTTTTTAATATACTCTGTGCACTCGATGTGCTATATAAAGCGCCATCCTGCCCCTCGAATAAAAGGTCTTTTGGCTTATAGGTTTTGTAATAAACACGTAATAATTCTAAAAAATTTAACGATAGTAATGTGTATCTGTCTTTTTTCCCTTTAGCAGACTTTATATGTATTACCATACGCTTACTGTCAATGTCTGCAATACGTATTTGCAGTGCTTCTCCAATACGCAAACCTGCCGAATAAATAAGCGAAAGCAGGGTTTTATGCTTTAAGTTTATAATGCTGTCTAAAATATTTTTAACTTCCTCGCTACTTAATACTTCTGGTAATTTCCGGGGCTTTTTAGGGCGTTCAATATTAAAACTAACAAGCGGCGTGTCTATATAGTCCAGATATTTTTTAATACCGTTAATGCATTGGTTTTGGTAAGAAATAGATTTGTTAGGCTTCACTATAAAATCGTAGTTAAACTGTTCAACCAATCTTACGGTTATAGGCTGCTGTTTAAGCTGGGCGTATCGCAAAAAAAAGGAAGTGACTTCAAAGTAGGTATTTACCGTATTGTTGCTTAAACGCTTTTGTTGCATCCATTTTTTAAACTTTTCTAAATTATTTTGTTGCGATGCTTGTAAAACAGGGAGTTTAATGGCTGGAAATACGACTTCAGTTTTTGGTTTTTTAATTTTTACAGCTGCCAACGCACTATAATCAACATACCAGTTATTAAGCCTTAATGCCTGGAAAAGTTTCTGTTTGTTTGTAGCCGTGTGCTCTATATAAAATGTTTTGTGGGTGTCACTCCACTTAATGCCTTCAATAGACCTAATGTAGTCTTTAACGGCAAGATCATATTTAAAATCGATAGCTATTAATTGATTGTCTTTATGAAACAATGGGAAAAGCGTAATATTAACCATAGATAGAATATTAGATTGCTAATCTAAAAAAAATAGTTTATCGATTTGTAAATAAAGGATTATTTAAATTGTATGAAAAAAGCCTGTTTCAAATTTTGAAACAGGCTTTTTTAAATTATAGACTCAAAAAAAACTTACGCGTCTTTTTTATCTTCTCTTGGTCTTCTGTCGTCACGACGATCATCTCTGCGATTATCACGTCCACGATTATCACGTCCGCCACCTCTGCTATCTCTAGAGTTGTCTCTTGGTGGTCTTGCTACATAACCTTCTGGTTTATCTAATAAAGCCTTACGAGATACTTTTTCTTTACGAGTTTTTGGATCAACACCAAAATACTTCACTTCAAAAACATCACCCATATTAACAACATCACTTACGTTTTCAGTACGTTCCCATGCTAATTCACTTACGTGTAATAAAACCTCATTTCCTGGAGCATCTAAATATTCTACAACAGCACCAAAATCAAGCATTTTAATAACTTTTACTTTGTATGCATTGCCAACCGTAGGTTTAAACATTAAAGAATCTATTTTTGCCAACACAGCATCAATACCATCTTGGTTAGTTCCTAAAATTTCAACAATACCTTCTTCAGTAATTGGGTCTTCATTAATAACAATAGTAGTCTTAGTAGCTTTTTGTAATTCTTGAATTACTTTTCCACCAGGTCCAATTAAGGCTCCAATAAATTCGTTTGGTATAACGCGAGTCACCATTTTTGGAGCGTGAGGTTTCACGTCTGCATTTGGTGCCGTTATAGTTTCTGCAATTTTACCTAAAATATGTAAACGACCAGCACGAGCTTGTTTTAGTGCATTCACTAAAATCTCATATGGCAAGCCTTTAATTTTAATATCCATCTGGCAGGCAGTAATACCTTCTGTAGTTCCTGTAACTTTAAAATCCATATCTCCTAAGTGATCTTCATCACCTAAAATATCAGACAATACAGCATAGCGGTCACCATCAGAAATTAATCCCATAGCAATACCAGAAACAGGTCTTATCATTTGTACTCCAGCATCCATTAATGCCATAGTACCAGCACAAACAGTTGCCATAGAAGAAGAACCGTTAGATTCTAATACTTCTGATACGACTCTTACTGTATAAGGACAATCTGCAGGAATCATTCCTTTTAATCCACGTTGTGCTAAGTTTCCATGACCAACTTCTCTACGAGATGTTCCTCTTAATGGTCTCGCTTCACCTGTACAAAAAGGAGGGAAGTTATAATGTAAATAGAAAGTTTCTTCACCTTCGTAAGATGGCATATCTATTTTATTTGCTTCTCTCGAAGTTCCTAAAGTAACGGTTGCTAAAGCTTGTGTTTCACCTCTGGTAAAAATAGCAGAACCGTGTACAGATGGTAAATAATCTACCTCAGACCAAATTGGTCTAATCTCGTCTGTTTTACGTCCGTCTAAACGTAAACCTTCAGCCAGTGTTAATTCACGAACGGCTTTTTTCTCTGCCTTACTGTAATACTCTCCAACAAGATGTCCAAATTCTTCCATCTCCTCTTCGGTAAAAGAAGCTTTAACTTCCTCTTTTACTTCAGCGAATGCAGCACCACGTTCTGCTTTAGAAGTACCCTGCTTAGCAATAGCGTAACATTTATCGTAAGTTAAATCGTGTATTCTTTTTTCTAAGACTTCGTTTTTTTCTGAAACTTTGTATTCACGAACTTCTTTTTTTCCAAATGCTTCTGCTAAACGTAATTGAGCAGCAATTTGAACTTTAATAGCTTCGTGAGCAAACTTAATGGCATCTGCCATTTCTTCTTCAGAAATCTCGTCCATTTCACCTTCAACCATCATCACAGAATCAGCCGAAGCACCAATCATCATATCGATGTCCGATTCTTCTAATTGAGCACGTGTTGGGTTAATAACAAATTCGCCATTAATACGTCCAACTCTGGCTTCAGAAATCGCACATTCAAATGGAAAATCACTTAATTGAATGGCTGCAGATGCAGCTAAACCAGCCATAGCTTCAGGCATAACGTCATCATCATGAGACATTAATTGTATCATAACCTGTGTTTCTGCATGGTAATCTTTTGGGAATAACGGACGTAAAACACGGTCTACTAAACGCATGGTTAATACTTCGCCGTCACTCGGTCTTGCTTCTCTTTTAAAGAAACCTCCTGGATAACGTCCAGAAGCAGCAAATTTTTCTCTGTAATCTACCGTTAACGGTAAAAAGTCAACATCACTTTGTTGGTAGTTGGAAACAACTGTACATAACAACATACATTTTCCAGATTGTACAACAACAGAACCGTGCGCCTGTTTTGCTAATTTTCCGGTTTCAATGGAGATTTCTCTTCCATCACCAAGGTCAATGACCTCTCTAAAAACTTTTGGAATCATAAATTTTTTTAATTCTAATTAAACAATGGTCGTTGTGTTGTTGTGTGTAGTTGTTGTGTGACCAATGAAAAACAATAATAAGCTTCTTCTATTTTGCGTCATTGCGAATCATGCTTTTGGCATGATGTGGCAATCTGTTCCTTTTAGAAAGATTACCACGTCGTTACGCGCTTCGTAATAACAATGTAACTTATACTTTTATTTGGGCGTTACCCTAAAGGGTCGGGCTTTCCGCTGTATCTTTTTAAAACGTCATTGCGAGGACGAAGGACGTGGCAATCTGCCAAATTTTTAATCTCACAATGGTTATTTTGTTCTTAAGTTTTAAAAAGGATGCCGCTGCAATCCCTAACGCAAAAACAAAAAAGAGGCTATAAAGCCTCTTTTTCTTATTTTCTTAATCCTAATTCTTTAACTATTGCACGATATCTTAAAATATCTTTCTTAGTTAAGTAATCTAGTAAGCTTCTTCTTTTACCAACTAATTTCACTAACGAACGCTCCGTATTATAATCTTTACGATTCTTTTTTAAGTGTTCTGTTAAGTGATTAATTCTGTAACTAAATAATGCAATTTGTCCTTCTGCAGAACCAGTGTCTTTAGCATCTTTACCGTGTTTTGTAAAGATAACTTCTTTTTCTTTTTGATCTAAATACATGCTAATATTGTTGTAAATAATTTTTATGTACACGAAAGCCTTTCTTTCGAGCGGCAAATATAGTGATTTTTAATTATTTTCAAGCTATTCAATAAAAAAGAAAAAGCGACTAAAAAGTCGCTTTCATATTTATGCTCTTAAAGGCTGATTTAATATTAAATCGATGTATTGATTTACGCGGTTTTTAAGTTCTTTTCGGAAAACAATGAAATCTAAAAAGCCATGTTCCAGTAAGAATTCAGAAGTTTGAAACCCATCTGGTAAATCTTTTCCAGTGGTATCCTTTACCACACGTGGTCCTGCAAACCCAATTAAAGCACCAGGTTCTGCAATGTTAATATCACCTAACATAGCGAACGATGCGGTGGTACCACCTGTTGTTGGGTCTGTACATAGCGATATGTATGGAATACCGGCATCTGCTATTTGTGCTAATTTTACCGATGTTTTTGCTAATTGCATGAGTGATAACGCCGCTTCCATCATTCTGGCACCTCCAGATTTAGAGATAATCATTAATGGCACCTTGTTTTTTAACGAATAATCGGCAGCACGTGCAATTTTTTCACCAACAACACTCCCCATAGATCCGCCAATAAAAGCGAAATCCATACAGGCAACTACAAGGTCTTTTCCTTTCGATTTTCCTACGCCAACTCTTATGGCATCTTTAAGTTTTGTTTTATCCTGTGCTGCTTTTAAACGATCTGGATATTTTTTAGTATCAACGAATTTTAACGGGTCTTTAGATTCTAAATTTGCGTCTAATTCTTTAAATTTATTATCATCAAACAGAATTTCGAAATATTCCTTGCTGCCAATACGCACATGGTAACCATCTTCTGGACTTACGTAAAAATTTTTCTCTAATTCTTCGGCATCAACAATTTTTCCGGTAGGAGATTTGTACCACAGCCCCTTTGGGGTGTCTTTCTTCTCTTCGGTTGTTGTTGTAATTCCTTTTGTTTTTCTTTTAAACCAAGACATACTGATTTGCTATTTTAGTTATACGAAGTTAGATAATTTTATTTTAACAACGCTGCTTTGCGTTAGGGATTGCAGTGAAAATCCTTTTGCTTTTGCAAAAGATTGTAACAAAAAGCCCGACCACAAAATTAAAGCTTTATTTTAATTTTGTGGTAATGCCATAGAAATTAATTCTATTTAGTGATTTCGAAAATTTAATTGGCTGGGTTTAAATTACATAAATAAAAAAATCCCGCAAAGAGCAGGATTTTTTGTAAATATTTGTAGTAAATGCCTTTATTATAAAGTGTTTACGTTGTTTAAATCTTCAAAAGCCTTTTTTAAACGTGCCACAAAAGTAACCTCGCCTGCACGTAACCAAACACGTGGGTCGTAGTATTTTTTGTTTGGAGAATCTGGTCCGTCCGGGCTTCCTATCTGTGATTGTAAGTAATCTTTTTTGCTACTCATATAATCACGAATACCACTCATAAATGCGTATTGCATATCGGTATCAATATTCATTTTTATAGTACCATAGCTAATCCCTTCACGAATTTCTTCAACGGTAGATCCAGAACCACCATGGAATACAAAATCGATGTGGTTATGCCCAACACCGTATTTTTTAGAAACATACTCCTGAGAATTTTTTAAAATTTTTGGCGTTAATTTTACGTTTCCTGGTTTGTAAACACCATGTACGTTTCCAAAAGCAGCTGCAATAGTAAATTGGTCACTTACTTTGCTTAATTCTTCGTAAGCATAAGCCACTTCTTCTGGTTGTGTATATAATTTAGAATCGTCTACATCTGTGTTGTCTACACCATCTTCTTCACCACCGGTAACACCTAATTCAATTTCTAAAGTCATACCCATTTTACTCATACGAGTTAAATATTTTTTACAGATGGCTATGTTTTCTTCAATAGGCTCTTCAGATAAATCAATCATATGCGAGCTAAAAAGCGGTTTTCCAGTCTCAGCAAAATGTTTTTCACTGGCATCTAGCATACCATCTACCCAAGGTAATAATTTTTTTGAGCAATGGTCTGTATGCAGAATCACAGGAACGCCATAAGCTTCTGCCATAACGTGCACATGTTTTGCACCTGCTATCGCACCCGCAATCGAGGCTTTTTGCCCATCGTTATTTAATCCTTTTCCAGCATTAAATTGTGCACCACCGTTAGAAAACTGAATAATAACTGGTGCGTTTAGAGCAGCAGCAGTTTCTAAAACACCATTTATAGTGTCCGATCCAATAACGTTTACCGCTGGTAAAGCAAATCCTTTTTCTTTAGCCAGTTTAAAAATTGCTTGTACTTCTTTTCCAGTAGCAACGCCTGGTTTTATATTATGTCCCATGCTATTTAATAATTTTAATTTTAGTTGTAAGTTTCAAAAGTAATGAATTTTTAAATATTTAATGCAGATTTTAGTAGCTGAAAACATTTTAATGACACTAAAACGTTATAGTTTAATAAAAAATATTAACCAATTAAAAAGGATAATTTATACCGATATTATAAACGGCATTTCCAAAATTGTAATCATTAAACCAACGGTTTTGGTCTTGGTAAGAGGGGTCGTAGGTTTTAAATCCTATATCGAAACGAAACACAAAGAAACTAAAATCGTATCGCAAACCAAACCCGGAACCAACAGCAATATCTTTTAAAGAGTTAAAACTTGAAAATGTGGCATTATCGTCTGTGACGTCGTCTAAAACATTCCAGATATTTCCGGCATCAACAAATACGGCACCATTTAAACTTCCAAAAAAATTAAATCGTTGTTCTACGCTAAAAGCTAATTTTAAGTTAGCTTCATTAAATTCATTACTCGATTCCGAACTTCCAGGTCCTAAACGATAGGCAGTCCACGCCCGATTATCATTCGCGCCTCCGGCAAAGAAACTTTTAGAAAATGGGATGTTAGTAGAATTGCCATAAGGTATGGCAACGCCCACAAAACTTCTGGCAGCAAGTATGTTTTTTCTTCCCAAATCCCAGTGTTTTACGTAATCGAATTCCGTTTTTACGTATTGTGAATAAGCAACATTTAAGAGTTCATATTTGTTATTGGCATTTTTATTGAGTCCTATTAGGTTTGAAACACTCGAAAGTAAATTACCTGCCAGCTCCACTTTTAAACGAAAAATCGAAAAATCTTCGTCAAATAAATTGGAGCGTTCATCATTAATTAAAGTAAAACTGGAAGCTATTATTAAGTTGTTTTCTGTTAATCTGTTTTTTCGTTCGTTTATGCTACTGATAGTGGATAATTGTGTTGCTGATATTTCACTAGGCGTTGTGGAGTTTAAGGCATAAGTCAAAAAAGCATCTGTCTGGGACGGATATGTTAAATCTTCATCAGAATTTATATAATTAACATCTTGTGCTATCGTATTTAAAGAATTATAGGAATTATCGTAAACGCCAAAATAATTTCCAACATTTAAATTTTGAACATATTGAATATTGAATACATCTAATCTATTGGTCACTTTTCGAGATGGCGACCAGTTATAATTAAAAACACCACTAAAGGTTTGTTTATCTAAACCAATGTTTGTTTGACTGGTAGCGGATAAACTTATTCTGGTGCTGGGAGACATGTATTTAGGGATTATTTTTTCGGTATTAAAAGGAAAAAAGAATCTTGGGATGGTTAACTTTAAATCGGCGCCAATTTCATTAATATCGAAAAACGGATCGTTAATATTGTTTCTTGAAGCACTTTTTGAAGCTCCAATAGATCCGATGGCAGATATTTCCAGTGTTTCTGCACCTCTAAATACATTTCTAATTAATAAACTTGGATTTAGCGAAAAACCAACTGTTTGGATATTACTGGTTGAGGCATCGGCATCAAAACTCAAACCGAATTTTTTCAACGGGGTTAACCTAATAGTGTCGGTAAGCGTGTTGTTTTTGTTTTCTATGTAATCTATACTCGGATATTTAAAAGTACGTAATTCGTTAAGGTGTCTATAGGTTAGTGTTCTGTCACTATCTTTAAAAATGCCACCTGGTGTTATAAATACGGCATCGGTTAATGCTTTAGGGCGGTATCTTATTTTATCGTAGCTATAAATATTATAACCAGCGTAAAAAAGAGAATCTTGAAACGGTTTATTCCTGTTTTCATAAGAATAATCGGTAATAATATTGACGTCTTTTATTTTGTAGATTTTAAAAGGCTCACGACTTACAGCGTCTGATGTTCGAATAGCACGATCCTGAATTTGAACCCCAACATTCACTTTTTTATTGGTTCCAATAGTATCGACCTCAAAAGTTATATAATCCTGATTAAAATGAAACACACCCATATTACGCAAAGCATCAGAAATTCTACTGCGTTCTAAACCAAAATTAGACGATTTATATTGCTCGTTTCGTTTTATAAGCCCATTTTCCTTAATTTTTTTATACAAAGAATCAATTACGGGCGATTTTATCTTTTCCGAAATACTGTCTATCGCATAAGGGGCTCCTGTTTCAACAAAATATTCAATAGTTGCGCGTTTATTTTCTTTTCTGTTAATACTAGAAGTTGCTTTAACATCAAACCAGCCATTATTAATGTAATAATCTTCAAGTCTTTTTACAGATTTGTTTGTTTTAGCTTCGTTTACAATAACAGGAGCTTCCCCTGTTTTTTTTAACCAACTATTAAAACCTTTTCTAGACTCAATTTCTTTATCAAATTGTTTTTTAGATAATAATTTGGTTTTCCATGCTACTTTTCTGGGATCGCTGTAAATCTTAGCTTCTAAAATAGAATCTATATTTGGACGGGCCAGATTATATATATAAAGCCGTAAAGGCATACCTAAAGCAGGAATTTTGCTATTTGGTTCCTGGTAAAGTAAATTGTTAATAATTTCCGTAGAATTTTTTTGTCCGTTAATGGATACCTTGGTGTCAGTAAGCAAATGTTCATTATCGGCAACGTGCTTTACAGAATCACATGATGTAAAATAACCAGTAATAAAAACGAATAGAATTATTTTTAAGAGTTGCTGTTTCAAATGAAATTAAAGTTAATTTTTGATAAATTGGTTAAAGTAAAGCGTTTTGTATTAAAAATTAATGACCTTTATGGACTCAAAAATACGTTATTTTCATAAAAAATAATATTTAATCCCTTTAAGTTTCAAGTAACGGGATTTTGCCTTTTTTATGAAGAATAAATAATAAAATAATTTCATGCTATCGAAAAGTCAAATAAAATTAATAACGAGTTTAAAACTTAAAAAATACAGACAACAATATGGTTTTTTTGTTGTTGAAGGTGTTAAAACAATTAAAGAACTTTTGCAGTCTAATATGGTGCTTCATGCGTTATACACAACGGAAAGCTTCAATAGTAATGCCAAAGATGAAGTTTTAATTTCTGAAACCGATTTAAAACGTATTAGTTTTTTAACGACTCCTAATAAAGCCTTGGCTGTTTTTAAAATTCCGCAACCAAAACCTATAGAGGCTAACGGACTTATAGTGGCGCTTGATGCTGTTAGAGACCCTGGGAATTTGGGAACTATTATCAGACTTTGCGACTGGTTTGGCGTTAAGGAACTTATTTGTAGTAATGAAACGGTAGATTGTTTTAACCCAAAAGTGGTACAAGCCACTATGGGATCTTTAACCCGAGTAAATATAACGTATGTTAATCTGGTTTCATTTTTAAAAACTACTAAGTTGCCGGTTTATGGTGCGTTTATGGAAGGTGAAAATGTATATAAGAAACAACTGCCAAAAAATGGCATTTTAGTAATGGGTAATGAAGCCAATGGCGTTTCAAAAGAAGTAGAAACAATTATTACCGATAAAATTTCTATTCCTAGATTTGGCGATTTGCAAGCAGCCGAAAGTTTAAATGTGGCAACTGCAACCGCTATCCTGTTGAGTGAGTTTAGAAGGACGTTAGTTGTTTAGTTGTTTGTTGTTTAGCTGTTCTAGACTATTCGACTTAACATCAAACAACTAAGCGAAAAACATTTATTGAAACGTAAAATTAATAAAAACACCTCTGGTTTTCATAGTATCGACATTGCTCGTCCAAGGACTATTGGGGTCTTCGTCTCTAACCAGCTCGTCATTAATTCCAAAAAGCCCGCGAACGGAAGGGGTGAATTTAAAGTTGTACAAATAAAAATCGATACCAAAACCGAGTTCATAATACAAGTTATTGGACGTCGTTCTAAATTGTCCGTTGCCGTTGTCGTTTGGGTTAGTTTCGTTACTCGATAAATTTAAAGCTGTAGAAAAGCCACCCACCACAAAAGGTTTAAAATTATTAACGCGTTTAGTTGAAACTTTTAGCAATAAAGGGAAATGGACGTAGGTTGATTTGACTTCGCGGATTAAATCAGATTCCGTAATCGGGCTACCTTGAAAATAAGTTTGACTGTAATATAACTCTCTGGTAGTAATTAATAATCCGGGTTCAAAGCGTAGATCTATAAAATCATTAATACGTAAATTACCTATTAAACCAACACTAAAGCCTGGGCTTCGTTTTACGTAAATATCACGTAAATCTTCGTTGTAATCAAAGTTAAAATCGTAGTTATTGATACCTAAAAAATAACCCCAACGTAATAGGTTGTAGTCTGTAGAGCCTCTGCCTTGATTTGCATCATAAGTTATTTTTTCTTTTCTAAATAATTGAGCATCGGATGTTTGAATTATCAGTAAGAACGCTATAAATGCAAAAAAGTGCTTCATAATATTATTTTGATGATTTATAAATTGTTGCCACACCAAAAGTCTGTGGAAAATCTTCAACATTAATAAACCCAATTTTACGCAAAATATTGTTTAAAGTTTCACCAAATGGAAAAGCAGATGCCGATTCGCTTAAATATTTATAAGCACTTCTGTCTTTAGAAAATAATTTTCCTATAACCGGTAATATATTTTTTGTGTAAAACTTATAGCCTTGTAAGAAGGGGAATTTGGTAGGCATCGATGTTTCTAAAATTACAAATGTGCCGTTAGGTTTTAAAACGCGGTAAATTTCTTTTAAGCCGTTTTCTAGTGTTTCAAAATTTCTAACTCCAAAAGCCACCGTAATAGCATCAAAACTATTGTCTTCGAAAGGCATATTTTCACTGTCGCCTAAAACCATTTCAATTTTAGACTCTAATGCTTTCTTTTTAATTTTTGCTTTACCAATGTCAAGCATGCCGCTACTAATATCTAAACCAATAATTTTTGTGGCATTCGTTTCGGCAAGATTAATAGCTAAATCGCCTGTTCCGGTAGCAATATCTAAAATGGTATCTGGGTTAGTTGCTTTAACTATTTTAACCACTCTTTTGCGCCATTTAATGTCAATTCCGAAGGAAATTACGCGGTTTAATCCGTCGTATTCTCCAGAAATGGTATCAAACATTTTTGTGACTTGCTCTTTTTTTCCTAAATCGCTGTTTTTGTAAGGCTTAATTTTCGACAATGTTCTTTTTTTTGGCAAACCTACATAATTTATTTCTACTTTAAAAAATCAATTAAACTCTTGTGGTCTTAAAGTTTATATTGTTATTAAAATTTAATGAATTGAGGTTTAATGCTTTTGGTGTGTAATAATATTTATTGGTATATTTGACCTTCTTATTCTGATATTAAAATAATGAAAATAATTATTGCTGGTGCAGGTGAAGTTGGATTTCATTTGGCTAAACTATTATCTTACGAATCTCAAGAAATTACTTTAATAGATACGAACAAAGCAAGTTTAGCTTACGCAGATACCCATTTAGATATTAGAGTTTTAAAAGGCGACGCAACATCTATCGCAATTTTAAAAGAGGCACGTGTTGAAAGCAGCGATTTATTTATTGCAGTAACTTCTAGCGAAACTACTAATATAACGGTATGCGTACTGGCAAAACAATTGGGGTCTAAAAGAACCATTGCCAGAATATCTAATACCGAGTTTATTAAACATAAAGAAGAAGTTGGCTTTACAAAATTCGGGATTGATGAGTTAATTTCTCCAGAAGCCTTGGCTGCTTCAGAGATTGAATTATCATTAAAGCAGTCATCGTTTAACGAAAGTTACGAATTTGAAGGTGGTGCTTTAACTATGGCTGGTTTAACACTTTCTAAGTCGGCGTCTTTCGTTGGTAAAACGGTAAAAGAAGCTGCTGAAATTTTTCCTGAAATTCACTTTGTTCCAATTGCTATTCAACGCTTTGGAACACAATATACAATCATCCCGAGAGGAGATACCAAATTTAAACGTGGTGATAGTGTGGTTTTTATAACATCTGAAGGTGGGGCAGAAGAACTTTGCAGACTTACCGGAAAAGTAAACAGAGATATTAAAAACGTCATGATTTTAGGAGGCACCCAGATAGGGTATAAAACTGCTAGAGATTTAAGTAAAAAAGGTTTTAATGTAAAACTTTTTGAAGGAAACAGAGAGCGAGCTTTCGAACTTGCCGAAGAGTTAACCAAAGTATTGGTTATTAATAGCGACGGACGTAATGTAGATTTATTGGATGAAGAAAATATTAGTGAAATGGATGCCTTTGTTGCTGTTGGAGAAAATTCTGAAACTAATATTATGTCTTGCCTTGTAGCTAAATCTAAAGGTGTTAAAAAAACAATTGCCTTAGTAGAAAATATGGACTATTTTGTATTATCTCATTCCATAGGTATTGATACTTTAATAAATAAAAAACTACTAGCAGCTAATAACATATTCAGGTATATACGAAGAGGTGAAGTTGTTGCCATGACAAAACTTAATAATTTAAATGCAGAATTGTTAGAGTTTGAAGTAAAAAGAACCTCAGAAGTTTGCAATAAAGTCATTAAATCAATAGATTTTCCTAGGTCTGCAATTATTGGAGGTGTCATTCGAAATGGTGTAGGGATGATTGCCCTTGGTAGTTTTAAAATTCAGGAAGGCGATCGGGTAGTAGTATGTTGTTTACTTCAATCAATAAAACGCGTTGAGAAACTATTTCTATAATAAACTTGAAATTAAACTGTATTTGTATTGAAACTTAACTACAAAATCATCTTTCATTTTTTAGGATTGCTATTATTATTTAATGGTGGTTTTATGCTATTAGCTTCCTTGGTAAGTTACATTTATAGTGATGGTGTAGCGTTTCAAATTTTTATAGCAGGTATTTTAACATTATTGGCTGGTGTAATAACCATGCTACTGACTCGAAATCATAAAAAAATAATGAATAAACGCGAAGGTTACATTGTAGTAACTTTCGGTTGGATTGTTATGTCGCTTTCGGGTACGTTGCCTTATATGTTAACAGAAAGTGTGCCCAGTTTCACCAATGCTTTTTTCGAAACCATGTCTGGGTATACCACCACAGGGGCTTCCATTTTAAATGATATTGAAATAATTCCGAAAGGGGTTTTATTTTGGCGTAGTACCACACACTGGATTGGTGGCATGGGTATTATTGTACTCGCAATTGCCATTTTACCTTTATTAGGAATAGGAGGTATGCAGCTTTTTGCGGCCGAAGCACCAGGACCAAGTGGCGATAAACTTCATCCCAGAATAACCGACACAGCCAAACGATTATGGCTTATTTATTTTGGCTATACCGTGGCAGAAACACTATTGCTTAAATTGGCAGGCATGTCTTTTTTTGATGCTATAAACCATTCCATGGCAACCTTATCTACGGGCGGGTTTTCAACAAAAAACGCCAGTGTTGCCTATTGGAACAATCAACCCCTTATTCAATATATTATTATATTTTTTATGTTTTTAGCAGGCGCTAACTTTGTGCTTGGTTATTTTGCATTTAAAGGGAAAGTTCAAAAAATAATTAACGACGAAGAGTTTAAACTGTACTTTAAGTTTGTCGCAGTTTTTACGGTAATAGCGGCACTTATCATTTATTTTAAAGCAGATGTTTCGGCATCTTCAATTACGCATCCTATGGTTTGGGGTGAAGGTGAAAGCGCTTTCAGGCATGCGTTGTTTCAAGTATTAACCGTTATAACTACTACAGGGTTTATTTCGGCCGATTACACCATGTGGACGCCCTTTTTAACGGTGTTCTTTTTCGGACTTATGTTTCTGGGAGGGTCTGCAGGTAGTACCTCGGGTGGCGTAAAAGTAGTACGGCATTTAATACTAATTAAAAACGGATTTTTAGAGTTTAAACGCACACTGCATCCAAGTGCCATTGTTCCGGTTAGGTATAATAATAAAGCCATCAACAGGTTTATTGTTTTTAATGTATTAGCCTTTTTTATTCTATATATGCTTTCGTTTATAATAGGTGCTTTGGTATTTTCTATGTTTAATATAGATTTTATATCCGCCATAGGCTTGTCAGCTTCAAGTTTAGGTAATATTGGTCCGGCGCTAGGTAATTTTGGTCCCGTGAACAACTATAGCGCATTACCTCCGCTGGCACAATGGTGGTCGTCTTTTTTAATGCTTATTGGGCGTTTAGAACTCTTTACAGTACTTATTTTATTTACACCTTTTTTCTGGCGGAATAGATAGATTTTGGGCATTCCCCGTAAAGGGTCGCGCTATACACTACTAGTTTTGGCTCGCTGCGCGTACTCGCCAAAGGCTAACCGTTTCTATCGCTAATGCGAAATTTTGAACATATAATTAAGTAAATGTTAGGTTTTTATTAAACAAGGCATGCCATTAAAGTTCTGTAATAATCAAAAAAAATTGTGTAACGCAAAGAGTAGAGTTTAGCTATACCTTTGTATTATTAAGCGTAAGGCATACTTAAAAAATTAAATTCTAAAAACATTAACAATATGAACAAGACAATAAAACTTATTTTTTTGGTTGCTGGTATCGGGCTTTTAGTTTACGGAATTTATCTTCTTATAATTCCAGAAACATCAGTGGATCTAGGTATAGTAAATATTGAAGCACAAGATAATAAGAATGCTTATATAACTATTGGTTTAGGTTTAGCCTCTTTATTGGCTGGGTTAATAGGAGGTAAAAAAGTTTAACATCAAAATTTTATAAATTAAATAAAATAATGGTGAGCAGGTTAATAAATAATGTTATTTCTACATTATAGAAAATAAACTGTTTAGAGTTAATAATATACATAATTAGTATTTGGTTGGTTAGTGAAAATTATGTGGTTTGTTATTCTTTAAGCAGTTTTTTAATATTTAGAATATGAATTCCAAAAACCAGATCAATCACATCGCTTTAAATTTATTGGCGTTTATCGCCATTGTATTTATATTATATATATTAAAACCCATAATTATGCCAATATTATATGCCATAATATTAGCAATTATGATTTTCCCTGTTCAAAATTTTATGGAAAAAAAATGGAGATGCAATCGTTTATTAGCGTCTTTATGTTCTATAACAATCATTTTTAGTGTAATTTCCTTATTGGTTGTATTAATCTATTCTCGACTCTATGCCGTAATTACTAACGGGGAAGATTATATTGCAAAATTAACAACCCTTTATTATAATTTTATAAATTTCACCTACGATACTTTTGGTATAAGCAGAGGAAGTTCATTGTTCTCAAAAGATTTAAGAATTGAAAGCCTGTTAAAAGGGCGCTATGAAAAAATAGGCGGGCTTCTTTACCAATCAGGATTTATTTTCACTTACATTGTTTTAATACCTATTTATCTGTTTTTCTTTTTGTATTACAGACAATTTTTCAAAAACTTTTATTATAAATTATTTAGGAATAAGCCAAAAGTATTTTTAAATAGAATGATAACCAAGGTATATAACATACAACGAAATTATTTACTTGGACTTACAAAAGTGATCTTAATAGTAGGAACGCTTAATACTATTGGGCTTTTAATTTTAGGAATCACGAATCCCATTTTCTTTGGCTTTCTGGCAGCCATTTTATTATTAATTCCCTATATAGGTGTTTTAATTGGTTCACTAATTCCTGCCCTAATTGCACTGGCTACAAAAGACAGTGCCTGGTATGCTTTTGGTGTTATTGCCATTTTTGGATTTGTACAGTTTTTAGAAGGGAATTTTATCACGCCAAAAATTACAGGCTCTAAAGTAAGCATCAATGCTTTTATAGCAATTTTATCTTTTATTGTTTTTTCAATGCTATGGGGTATTGAAGGAATGATTGTGGCATTACCTATTACAGCTACCATAAAAATTATTTTTGATAATGTTCCAAAATATCAGGCCTATGGATTTTTAATTGGTGAGCCAGTAGACAAGGATTTGCAAAGCTCCATTAGAAATAGACTGGAAAAATGGAGAAAAATAAGAAGTAATAAACAACATGTAAATAATTTATAGTAGTTTATATTTTTTTAATGCCTAATTTTCATAACAATTACAAGCGATGAAACTATTTATAAAATTTGATTTTAATACAATCTGTAAAAAAGTTTTAGAAACAAAACTTAACGAACTCCATATAAAATATAGAATCTTAGCGTTTGGAGAAGTTGAGTTACTGGAAAAAGTACCTGCCGATGTATACGAAGCATTAAGCAATGCCTTAAAAGACTATGGTATTGAAATAGTTGAAAACCAAAAAAGTATTCTGGTACAGAAAATTAAAGACGTTATTATTGATATGGTTTTTAATGAAGATTCTATTATAAACGTTAAAAGTTCGGTCTATTTATCAGAAAAATTAGGACATAGCTATGGCTATCTTTCTAATCTGTTTTCAGAGGTTACTTATACATCAGTTGAAAATTTTATCATTATTCAAAAAATAGAATATACCAAGCAACTTTTGTTAAGTACCGACTTAAATTTAACCGAAATAGCCTTCAAACTTAATTATTCCAGTGTGGCACATTTAAGCACACAGTTTAAAAACAATACTGGAATTACACCTTCTGCTTTTCAACGCATTATTTCAAAAAGAAGAACTATTGCACAGCAAAAAAACTAAGCAGCATTTATAAAAACACTTATGGAAAACGACTATATAAATATTATTCTGGCTGATGATGACAGGGATGACAGACTATTTTTTACCGATGCTTTTGAAGAGCTGGGAATGAATACCAAAGTGAACACCTATAACGATGGGGTAGAACTTATGGACTTTTTAAATAGTGATGATGCCATCATGCCAAATGTGCTTTTTTTGGATTTGAACATGCCCAAAAAATCTGGAATTGAATGTTTAAACGAAATTAAGGCAAATAGTAAAATGTCTGAAATAGCCATTGCTATTTATTCTACTTCGGCTTCAGAAGAAGATATAGAAGAAACCTTTGTTCTGGGGGCAAATATTTATATAAAAAAGCCAAGCGATTTTAAAGCCCTTAAAAAAGTGCTTGCAGAAGTGGTGTCCATTAATTGGCAATACCATACTAATGGTTTAAATAAAGATAATTTTTTATTAAGGATGTAATGGAAAATAAAAATTTCTTTAAATCGTCATTATTTATTAAAATCATTCTTTTAGGGAGTTTGTTCACCATTCTTTTAATAGGAGGGTTTACTTATAAACATATTTCTAATTTAACGAATTCTACAAAAGTAGTTGTTTATACCTACGAAGTTAATGTCGAATTAGAGCGTTTAAATTCTTATTTAATCGATGCCGAAAGTGTCCATAGAAAATACACATTAACAAAAGACTCTATGTATTTAGAGCCTGCATTACTGGCTAGAGAAAAAATTAATAATTCATTTCTTCAATTAAAAGAATTAACTATTGTAAATGAAAAACAACAGGAAAATTTAGCAGTCTTAAGAATATTAATAGATAAACTTTTCGTAAACTTTTCTAAAACAAATACACTTGTTACTAATAATGAAATAAGTTCCGAAACATTTAAAACGCTGTTTTTTGAAGAAAAAGTTATTATAGATAGTATTAGGCTTCAAATTAATGAAATCATTGAGTTTGAAAATAAATTGCTTAATGACAGGCAAAAGGAATATCAAAGTGATTTACGTTTTACACCATTATTTTTTTATTTTGTTTTACTAATAACACTTGTTATCATCGTGATATCATTAAATAAAATTAACACCGATTTAATAAAAATTAAAGCGAAAAATGACCAGTTATTAATCTTTAAAGAATCAACAAATCAATCTGAAATTATAGGGAAACATGGTAACTGGGTTTGGCATATCGAATCTAATATATTTACCTATTCAGATAACCTGTATCGTCTATTAGGAGAAGAACCGCAATCTTTTGAAGCTAACTTTGATAATTTTTTGAAATTTGTTCACCCAGAAGATGTGGATAGATTAACAAAAGATTTAGACAGAATGAATGTGAATGAAGAGTTGCCTTTTGTTAGTTATAGAATCGTTCAAAAAGATGGCACAATAAAATATTTAAAGGCCTATGCAAAAGCGTTTTTTAGTCTTGACGGACAAAAACGATTGTTAGGAATCACAAGTGATATTACAGATGAGATTGAAAATTTTTTAGTACTGGAAGAACGTAATTTAGAACTAGTGCGTAATAATAAAGAACTGTCTGGCTTTAACTATGTAGCCAGTCATGATTTACAAGAACCATTACGAAAAATACAGACCTTTATTTCAAGATTGGAAGATAAAGAATCAGACAAATTTTCTGAAGCAGGGCTTCAATATTTGGAGCGTATAAATTCCGCAATAGGGAGAATGCGTACTTTAATAGATGATTTGCTTCAGTTTTCAAGAACCACCAAACCCGATAAAGTTTTTGTGGTGGCCGATATGAATGAGCTATTTGAAAACGCAAAACAAGATGTAGCTGTTTTAATTCTGGAAAAAAAAGCAAAAATAACAAGCGATGTATTGCCAAATGCGCTGGTAATAACATTTCAGATTCAACAATTATTTTTAAACTTATTAAGTAATTCCTTAAAATACAGTCAAACAGGAAAGGCCCCAATAATTAAGATTAACTATGAAACAGTTAAAGCAAAAGAAGATCCTAATTTAGTAAAAGCGACTAAAAGCATTTACCATAAAATTACTTTTACAGATAATGGTATTGGTTTCGAACAGAAATATTCAGAAAAAATATTTGACTTATTTAATAGACTCCATAACAAACAAGATTATTCCGGAACAGGCATTGGGCTTTCCATTTGTAAAAAAATCATAGAAAATCATCAAGGATTTATTTATGCTAAAGGAAAGGTTAATGTTGGCGCCGTTTTTACTATATATCTTCCAGTTCATTAATTGTAAAATGTCATTCTTTCTCAAATAAACGAAGTCAACCTATAGTGTGAAAGGCCGTTTTAATTAAAATAACAAAAAACCTTTGAATTTATATTCAAGGGTTTTTTTCTTTTTAAGGCATTTCTGTAATTATGTAAATAGATTGTATAACCGCAATTCTATAACATTCAACTAAAATACTGTAACATAAAAAGACTTAATGGGTTGCACCTTTGTTAAAGAAAAATAGTATAACAATTTAAAAATCAAATATCATGAGAAGTTTATTATATCTAGTAGCGGTTATTCTTGTAATTGGTTGGGCTCTTGGGTTCTTCGTTTACAGTGCAGGTGGGTTAATCCACATTTTATTAGTAATTGCTGTAATAGCGATTTTGCTAAGATTAATAGGAGGGAAAGGCATTTAGAGCTAACGTAAACTTCAACAACAAAACACCATCAGATTGTGATGGATATTATATAAATAAATTAAAAATTAAATTATGAAAGCAAAAGTATTAGGGGTCATTGCAGGAATTGCTACGGGAGCATTATTAGGAGTTTTATTCGCGCCAGATAAAGGATCAAAAACTAGAAAAAAAATTAAAACAAAATCGGTTGAAGCTAAAGATAGTTTAAAGGAAGAGTTTGATAATTTTTTAGATACCGTTTCAAAGAAATATGATTCAGTAGTTAATAATGGGGAAGAAGTTCTTGAAAAAGGAAAAAAGGAAGTAAAGGATACAGTAAATGCTAAACTGTAAATTCTAAAACTTTAAAAAATGAACAACACAGCAAACATGGCGAAAAGTGTCGATATGCTTTATGAAAAGGCTAAAAAGTACACTGAAACAAGTGCAGAATTATTAGCGCTAAATGCCGTTGATAAAACTGCCGATGTGCTTTCGTCTTTAACATCAAGAGTCATTATTGTTATATTTTTTGCCATGTTTACGTTGTTTATTAATGTGGGTTTAAGTTTGTTTATAGGAAGTTTATTAAACGAATATTATTTAGGATTTTTTATAATATCTGCATTCTATTTGGTCTTGGCTTATGTGCTTTATATGTTTAAAGACAAATTCATTAAAATACCGGTTACAAATCTGATTATTTTAAAATTATTGAAATCAAAAAAATCGGATTCAGACATTTTTAATTTATTTAAAGAAATTAAAAATGAAGAAGTATAAAAATAATATAGAAGCATTAAACAAGGCGATTTTGCTTCTTGAAGAGCGAAAAAAGCTAGACTTCGATGATTTAAAACTTCAATTTTATGAAACTTCTGAAAATTTTAGACCTATAAATATATTTAAACAAAGTATAAAAGATTTTACAGAAATAGGAGACGTTAGAACAAATCTTTTTGAAACGCTGCTAAGTATATCTGGGGGTTATTTTTCGAAAAAGATAATTATTGGTAAATCAAATTCTATTATAAAAAATATTTTCGGATATGCTTTACAGTACACGATAACCAATTTTATTGCTAAAAAAGTAAGTACAGAGAGTGAAGAGTAAAAATTATAATAACTAACAATTTAAAACGTAATAAAGATGAAAACATTAAAATTAACATTAGTAATTGTGGCAGCATCTCTAGTGCTTGCGTCTTGTAAAGACAGCAAGAAAGAGTTGGCACAGGAAAAAGTAGAAAGTTATGAATCTTATATAGATTCTGTGAGTCAATTAGATCATGCAGATGCTATGCAAAATTGGGATGCTATTGATAGTGATTATAAAGTAATTAAAGTAGAAACTGATAATACTGTAATTACAGTTAAAGAGAATGCTGAAATGCAAAAATCAATGGATGAATCTACATTAAAATACGAAACTTTTAAAGCAGATTTAATGGCAGAACATGCAAGAATGGAAGCAGCCAATTCTAAAATGATGATGCGTCAATCATTATTAGGTAGTGGCTATACTGGAGGAGACATGAAGTTTGAATGGATTAACAAGGATAATATTTTAAGTGTTTACCAGAATTTTGTAGATACAGTTGATGAAAATAAAGATGCTTATTCTCGTGAAGATTGGGATGAAATCAAATTAATTTATGAAGCGATCGATACAAGAAAAAACACGGTTGAAACAGAAGGATTAACAAGTGCTGATAACAGAAAAATAGCTAGTTTAAAATTAAAATTTGCACCTATGTATACATTGAATAGAATGGGAGCAAAATCAGAAGAAAACGCGGCTGCGAAAGAATAATTAGATAATATAAACAATTAGTATAATCACAAAAACAAAAACAAAAAGAAATAAAATGAAAAAATATTTAATAACAGCAGTAATAGTATTAGTAGCAAGTGTGTCTATGAATGCACAAGATATTTCAAAGAATGCTTTAGGATTACGTTTAGGAGACAGTGGTGGGTTCGGAACTGAAATCACATACCAAAGAGCTTTGGGAAACAACAATAGACTTGAACTAGATTTAGGTTGGAGAAACAGAAAAGACTTCAATAATAACGGTTATGATGATGATGCTATCAAGTTAGCAGCTTTATACCAATGGGTAATGAATATCGATGGTGGTTTCAACTGGTATGTTGGTGTTGGTGGTGGATTAGGTACTTATGGTTATGATTATAACAATGATCATTATAACGATACATTTGCATTTGCTGCAGGAGACATAGGTATTGAATATAATTTTCCAATTCCATTATTAATCTCTTTAGATTTTAGACCTGAATTTGGTGGGAATGGTTATTACAAAAATAATTATGGTTCCGATATTGCATTAGCAGTTAAATTCCAATTCTAATATTCTTCAAAGTAGTATAACATATTTTTAAATAAAAAAACCTCGACAAACTTAAATCTGTCGAGGTTTTTTGTATAATGTAATAGTTGTATTTTTAACTCACAGCTTCTTTAATACGTTTTACAGCTTCTATAATTTGCTCTTGCGAAGCAGCGTAAGAAATTCTAATACAATCAGGGTTACCGAACGATTCACCATCAACGGTAGCAACTAAAGCTTTTTCTAATAAAAACATGGAAAAATCAGAAGCATTGTTAATAGTCATGCCTTTTATTGTTTTTCCGTAGTAATAAGAAACATTAGGAAATACATAAAAAGCGCCTTCTGGTGTGTTCGTTTTAAAACCTTTAATGTCACTTAATAATGCTAAAATTAAATCGCGACGCACTTTAAACTCGTCAACCATATATTTAACCTTACTTGGAGATGCGTTAAGTGCAGTAATAGTAGCTTGTTGTGCAATACAGTTAGCACCACTTGTAATTTGCCCTTGCATTTTGTTGCAAGCACGAGCAATTTTTTCTGGAGCACCAATGTATCCTATACGCCATCCGGTCATTGCAAATGCTTTCGATACCCCGTTTACAGTAATAGTACGATCGTACATATCTGCAAACTGAGCCATACTTGCGTGACCACCAACATAGTTTATGTGTTCGTAAATTTCATCTGAAACCACATAAACGTTTGGATATTTCACCAACACATCAGCTAATCCTCTTAATTCTTCCTTACTATAAATAGAACCACTCGGGTTACAAGGCGAACTAAACCAAATCATTTTGGTTTTTGGTGTAATCGCAGCTTCTAACTGTGCAGGTGTCATTTTAAAATCTGTATCAATAGTTGTTTGAACTTCAACAGGGATACCATCGTTAAGTTTAATAAGGTCAGCATAACTTACCCAGTAAGGGCAAGGTAAAATAACTTCATCACCCATATTTGTCATAACCGCAGCAATATTTGCTAACGATTGTTTAGCGCCTGTAGAAACTACTATTTGGTTTGGGGTATAAGTTAAATTATTATCACGCTTAAATTTGGTGATGATGGCTTGTTTTAATTCTACATAACCATCAACAGGCGAGTAGGAGTTATAATTGTCGTTTATAGCTTGAATGGCGGCATCTTTAATAAAATCTGGTGTGTTAAAATCTGGTTCACCCAGACTTAAACCAATAATATCTTTTCCTTCAGCTCTTAATTCTCTTGTTTTTGCAGCCATAGCTAACGTCGCCGACGTAGCCATATTTAAAATTCTATCGGATAGTAATTGCATTTATTTAATGTTTTGTAGTATAATATAAGTTTAGGCTAATTTAGGCTTTTCACCTAGTGCTTTTAATTGATTATAATGTTCAGAAACAGCTTTCCAAAACGTTTTATATTCATTATAAGGCAAACTAAATTCCTGAGCAGTTTCTTTTACAATTTTTGCTATTTTACTGTAATGAACATGACTGATGTTGGAAAATAAATGGTGTTCAACCTGTCTGTTCAAACCACCAGTATAAAATTCAACCAACCAGCTTTTAGGTGAGAAATTAGATGTAGTAAATAATTGATGAATTGCCCATGTATTTTTCATGCTCCCATCTTTATTTGGTAATGGCATTTCTGTATTTGGCATTACATGTGCCAGCTGAAATATAACACTTAAAATGATGCCAGCAGTGTAATGCATAATTAAAAAGCCAATTAAAACTTGCCACCATTTAAAACCTAAACTCAATGGTAAAACGACCCAAATAGAATAGTATATTATTTTACCAATTATCAATTTAGTCCACTGAGTTGCAGGGTTTGGAAATTCACCATATGATAATTTTCTTTTCAAATAATTATACGTCTGTTTAAAATCTGTTGTTATAGCCCAATTTACAGTTAATAAGCCGTATAAAAAGAATGCGTAATATTTTTGATATTTGTGAATTTTATGCCATTTTGTATGCTCAGAGAAACGTATAATTCTTCCAGCTTCAATATCTTCATCATGCCCTTGTATATTAGTGTATGTATGATGCAAAACATTGTGCTGTACTTTCCAGTTGTAATCATTTCCAGCTAAAATATGGATGCTACTTCCCATTAATTTATTAACCCATTTTTTGCTTGAAAAAGTGCCGTGATTGGCATCATGCATCACGTTCATTCCAACGCCTGCCATACCAATACCAATAAGTATCATGCATAAAATTTGTGCCCAGGCTGGTAAACTAACTGTTAAAATTAAAACTAATGGGCCTAGGAGCAATGTAAACATTACAAAGGCTTTAACATATAATTTCCAGTTTCCTGTACGTTTTAAGTTATTTTCCTTAAAATAATTATTCACACGTTTGTTCAGTGTTCTAAAAAACTTTGCAGAATCGGTTCTCGAGAATGAAAGGGTTTGTTTTGTCATGCTATTAATTTAATATGATTACTAATAAAAAAGTGTAGGTCATACCTGCTGCAAAGATAAGTATAAACGAACTGAAGTAATAACGTTTTTTTGTAAAAAAATGTACTTAAAAAGTATATTTTTGTTTAAAATTTAACAATAAATGGACCTTATACTCAAATACTTTCCAAATCTTACAGAAGACCAAATCGCCAAATTCAAAAAATTAGATGAATTATATCAAGATTGGAATTTAAAAATTAATGTAGTTTCAAGGAAAGATATTGATGAACTTTATTTGCGTCACGTATTGCATTCTTTAGGCATCGCGAAAGTGATTGATTTTAAGGATGGTAGTAAGATTTTAGATGTTGGGACCGGTGGTGGGTTTCCTGGAATTCCATTAGCTATTATGTATCCAGAGTGTTCATTTCATCTGGTAGATAGTATTGCTAAAAAATTAAAAGTGGTTGATGAGGTTGTTGCAGGATTGGGTTTAACCAATGTTAAAACAACCCACAGTCGCGTAGAAGAAATAAATGGTACTTTCGATTTTATTGTAAGTCGCGCAGTAGCTATTATGCCAACTTTTACCCATTGGGTTAAAGGCAAAATAGCTAAAGAACAAAAACACGTATTAAAAAATGGTATTTTGTATTTAAAAGGTGGCGATTTAACCGAAGAACTTAAAGATTATAAAACAGCCACCATTTATAATTTGAGTGATTTTTATTCTGAAGATTTTTACGAAACTAAAAAGGTTGTGTATTTACCCTTAAAATACAGGGGATAGATTTTAATTGTAAAAACTAAAGTTCGGACAATTCTTTAAAATTTTCATTAAAATAGAAATACTGATTTTGAAACCAATAGGTATTCTTGTAATTTTCAATAACTCCAGAACTATTTTCAACAGATAAAATAGACTTTACTTTTTCGAAATAGAACTTAGTTTTATTAATATCGTTCAATTTATAATAACACATTGCCAGACCCAACATGGCGTCAAAATCCATTGAATCAAATTTAAGAACGGTATTAAAATCTGAGATAGCATCCATATATTTCCCTAACAATAAAAAGGAGGCGCCTCTGTAAAAATAGGCGTAGCTGTTATTTTCATTAAGTTTTAAAGAAATAGTAAGATCTACGTTTGCTTTTTCATAATAATTAATATCCATGTAAAAAACACCTCTATTGTAGTACGAATCGGCGCTTGGATCTGCTAAAATAGCGAGTGAATAATCATTTAAAGCCAAGACATATTTTTCTAATGCTTTTAATGCCGATGCTCTATGATAATAAAATTTTGGTTCGTTTGGGATGGCTTTAATTAAAGCACTAAAATCCAATATAGATCCTTCAAAATCGCCAATATCGTATTTTACACAACCTAAGCTATAAAGCGCATCCAGAAAGTTGGAATCTAGTTTATAGGCGTCTTGATAATCTTCCTGTGCACCTTCAAAATCTTTTAAACTGTAACGAGCATTCCCTCTGTTATAATACGTGTCGGCATCTGGCTCTAAAACAATTATTTTCGAATAATCTACAATAGCTCCGGAATAATCACCCAGGTCGTTTTTTGCAAGCCCTCTGTAGAAATAAGCATCTAAATTTTTAGGTTCTAATTCAATAACTTTTGTGTACAGTTCTATTTTTTCATTTAAATCTGTGGTGTTAGTCGCTTGTCTGAAAAATTTATTGGCTTGACCATAGCTTGTGGCATGCAAAAGCAAAAATATTAAGATGATAAATGTTTTTTTCATTTTAGGTAAAGCTGTTTTTTATAAATGGAGGCTATTAAAAAATAAAGTTAGCAATATTTTTTTATTCTTTTTAATTTAAGGTGTTTACTTTTCTTTATAACCGGTTATTTTAGTGCAAAAGATAACTTTTACCCTTACAAATAATTAATAAAAACCTACAAAATTGATAATTGTAATGTATTTCAGCTATTATATTTGTATTATATCGATATTTGTTCTTATATTTGTACAGCGAATTTAATTACTCGCTAGTCTCTCATAATAAATATAACGCCCTAAATTATTTTTATATGAGAACATACCTACCTCTCAATGTTTTTCAACGAACTTTTGTTTTAGCTTTTTTACTAATAAGTTTTATTGGTAATGCTCAAGATATTCAAGTTAAAATTTTAGGAAGCACCACCACTGTTTCTAATGGAGGTGCAGTGTCCTTTTCTGCTGGTAATACCATTTCTTTTAGGATTACAAATACAAGAGGTGATTGCGATAAAGTCAAAATTGAAGATATTATTGTTTCAAATACTACCGATTTCTCAATTTCTTCTGATAAAATCCCAACAAATGTGGATACAGAAGGATGTAAGGGAAAAACTAAATATGTTGATTTTACAATAACCAATAAAAGTGGTTATTGTGGGGCTAGTACTGATATAGCTATAGAAGTTAAACAGAATCCTGACTTTGAATTTGAGTTTTCAATTAGTGGGAATCCAGCAATAAATGTTTTAGGTGGAAGTCCGTTAGCAGATATTAACCATAATTCGACCACTACAACAGCTACAAATGGAACTTATTTTGGAGTAATTGAGGCAGGTATAAGTGTTACTCGTAATTTTATTATAGCTAATACAGGAAGTTGTCCACTGGATATTACAAATATTAGTACTTCGCCGACTGATACCATACCCATACCACGTTATGATTTTACAGTTCCTTCATATGTGCTGCTATCTGACGGAGTAACGCAGTCGAGTTTTACTGCTACTGTACCCTCAGGCGCTTATGTTATTTTACCAGTTACGTTCACGGGTCCGGTTGGAGGTTCCGGGACACTGGAATCAACTATAAGTGTTACAAACTCAGCCAATTCAAGTTACACATTTAAAGTAAGTGCAGAAATGTTTGATTATGAAATTCCTGGTCCAGGGGGTATTACGGCTGATTTTAGGCTTTGGTTGAAATCTACTCGTGGAATTACTATAGGTGGCAGTGATAATGTTATGAGTTGGTCTGATATTGGAACCAATCCTAAAGATGCTGAGGCTATTTCAGGTAAAGAACCAACATATTTAGATACTCCTGAAGACAATATAAATTTTAATCCGGTTGTTAAGTTTGTAAACAATGGTTCTACCGAACAATATATGTATAATGATAATTCCAATTTAAGCGGATTTTATAGCGCCGATATTTTTATTGTGATGATTCCAGAAGAAATTATGTCAAGTAGTTCAGATAGAAATACCATTTTTGGTGGTGTAGATTCAGATGCAGTTGGCGACGTTACTGGTATTGGTTTTGGAGATTATTCATCGGGTTTTAATAATGAAACGTTGTCCTATAATCAAGATATTCCAGGAACAAGTACGTTCAATGGAGCTGCTGAGACAAGCTCAACCTATTCTAAAGCTGGAATTATTAATGTTCGAAATAATACGGAGGTATCACCTACGCATCAGGAAATTTTATATAATTCTAATCCGCTCATAACATTAAGTGAACAAAATTCATTCGCAAATTTAGATGGTAATAAGTATTGGATTGGAAAAAACAGAGATGGAGTTGCTAGTTTAAATGGTAGAGTGGCAGAGATATTTACCTTTAGTTCTAGGTTAGATGATTTAACTGAAAGACCAAAAATTGAATCTTATTTAGCTATTAAATATGGTATAACTTTAGGGACAACAACAGAAGCAGAAAAAGATTATATTAATTCTTTGGATACTATTGTTTGGGATGTTTCAGAAAATACTGGCTTTAACCACCACGTAGCTGGAATAGGTAGAGATGATGATTCCGATTTATATCAAAAGCAATCTAAAACAATAAATGACTAGCCAATGAAGTCACTATTGGTTTGGGTGGTATTTTTGATACTAACAGCGCTAATATAAATGAGTTTGAGGTTAATGGCGATTTTTTAGTATGGGGATGTAATAATAGTTCTTTTACAGTAAGTGAAACGAATACGATTACCCTTGCATCTGGTTTGCCATACAAGTTTAACGCGAATAGATAGAAAATGGAAAATTGTTGAACCAAATCAAAATATAGGAGATATTGGAATCGTATATCTTAGCATACCAGAAGCTGCATTCTCTGCTTTCTCAAAAGGCACTAACGAAGAATATGTATTAATTGTTGCTGATGATCCTGCTTTTGCGGATTCTAATATTATTGATGTACTACCCCTAAAATTAATAGTTGATAGTCTTGGAGTTCCAATTTCAGATAATAATGGAAGTAATGTATATAAGACATGGTATGATTTTCATGAAACAAAGTATTTTTCATTTGGAAAAGCTTCTAAAGTATCTCAAAGAAAGTTCTATAACTATAGATGAAAATTCACATTTGGTAGGCGAGTATTTGCTAGATTTAAATCCCAATTCGTTTACAGTGTCGGCTTGGATAAAGAATGCTCAAACAAACCCAAACCTTACAAGAACCATAATTGCCAAAGGAGATAAATTGCAAATGCGTTTAAATGCGTTAAATCAAGTTGAAGTTTGGATGGATGATGACAATGGGGCAAAAATTACGTCAACTATGACGATCTCTGATACAAACTGGCACCAGGTTTCCTTTGTTTATAATAGTGGTACTATTTTTCTTTATATCGATGGTGTGTTAGATCATTCAAAACAAAATATTGAGGCACCTACACCTAATTTTAACTATTTATCAATAGGTTCATTATATATTGACAAGAATACAATAAGCAATCCGTTGTTAGGAGAAATAGATGAAGTTTATATATGGAATCAGGCATTGACTGAAAACCAAGTGAGATATCTTATGAATCAGGAAGTGGAACGATTTGAGGTGAGTGGTACAGATTATGTGAGTGGCAAAATAATACCCGGTGCAACTTTAAGTAGCGAAATACCTTTAATACCTTGGAGTACACTTACTGTTTATTATGATTTTAACTCGTTTTGTGGTACAGCAGTAGAGGGTTTAACAGATGCAAGAAACTGTTTGCGATTAAACTATTTAGTAAACGATAAAATGATTGTTGATGCACAAACAGCGCCTTTGCCTTATATGTCTGCTTTAGATGGTGACTGGGATACACCTGTTACATGGAGTAATAATGAAGACCAGGTAATACCAAATTCAGTAGGTTTAGATGGAACTACTAAGATAGATTGGAATATTGTACAAATTTCAGACAATATTACATCAGGAGATAGAGATATTTCACTTTTAGGATTAATACAAACTAGGGATACTTTAAGAATTGCGGACTCTATTGTGACTCAAAAGAAGAAACCAATGCAGGCCAGGAATTACTAATTACCCATTACTTAGAATTAGATGGTGTTATAGATTTGGTTGGCGAATCGCAATTAATTCAAACCGAAGGCAGTGTTATTGATGCTCATAGCGGCGGTTATATTGAAAAAGACCAACAAGGTACCGCTAATGGATTTAATTATAATTACTGGTCGTCTTCGGTAGGGTCAATTGGAGGCAATGTGTCAACAACTGGCACGGGAGTTTCAAGTTCAAATTCCAGTGTTGCGATACAAGACTTTTTATATAATGGATACGAATCTTCATCACCTATGGCTATGGATTTTGAAGATGTTGGATATGATTTTACACCATCGGGGGCCCCAACAGGTTTATTAAAAATATTTACTTACTGGTTATATAAATTTTATGGTCCTGCAGACGCTTATAATGCCTGGGAAAAGATAGATGAAACCACGCCATTGCAGGCTGGGGAAGGTTTTACCATGAAAGGGCCGGCAGGAACTACATCAATAGCAACAAGATTTAATTATGTTTTTAAAGGTTTGCCTAATAACGGAGATATTTTGCTTGATTTAGATAAAATCGGAGGAGATGTGGAACGTTTAATAGGAAATCCATATCCATCAGCCATAGATGCCGAGGAGTTTATTTTAGATAATATTAGTGTTGCCGAAGGTGGGAATAATGCCAATACGGTTATAAATGGTGCACTGTATTTTTGGGATCATTTTGGTGAAGAAAATTCACATTATTTAAAAGATTATGTTGGTGGTTATGCCACTCGTAATTTAATTGGAGGAGTTGCAGCAATTTCCAACGATGCTAGAATCAATGATACTGGCGTTGAAGGAACCAAAGTGCCAGGGCAATTTATTCCAGTAAACCAGGGATTCTTTGTCTCTACGGCAATTGCGATGGGGTCAAAAATGACAATGATCCATCTACAGTGATAACAGCTGTTACTGGAGGTACCATTATATTTCAAAATAGTCAACGTGTTTATGCAACCGAAGTCGATACAACATCGGTGTTTTTGAAATCTTCAAAAGATAAAACAGCGAGCAAGATTTCGAATAATAAACCGAAAAATGTAACACCAACCATACGATTGGTATACGATTCTCCTTTAGGATATCACAGACAATTGGTGATTGGAGCAAATAAAAAAGCTTCAAATGGATTCAATTTAGGCTACGATGCTTTTATGGTCGATGTGAATGAAGAAGATATGTATTGGAATTTTAGCAATAATAAATTTGTGATTCAAGGTGTTGCAGATTTTAATGCTTCTCAGGAATTTTCATTAGGATTGATTGTTAAAAATAGTGGAACCGCAAGAATAAAACTGGATGCTTTTGAAAATATGGAATCGAATATTCCGGTTTTTATTAAAGATGAATTAACAGGAGAAACTAAAAATATTAATGCAGAGCCTTTCGAAGTAAATTTAGAACCTGGTGTCTATAATGACAGATTTAAATTGGTGTTTAAACAGTTGGAAGAAAGCAGTATCGAGGTTGAAAGTGATGTAGAAGAGAGTGCAGTCACAATTAGTTATAATACAACATCATCAGAATTAAGCATATTAAACAATGATGAAATAAAAATAAAAGATTTAGTATTATATGATATTCTTGGAAATAAAATAAAAACAAAGAAGTTAAATTCCCGTTCAAATGTTTCTTTACCAGTATCTGCTATTACAGGACTTTATATAGTCAAGTTAAATACTGAAAAAGGTGTTGTAACCAAGAAGATTATTATAGAATAAAGTTTCATTTAATACATAATTAAAAACCAACCGCAAAAAAAAGCGTCATCCAATTTTGGTGACGTTTTTTTTATTTGAGATTATTATTCTTGATTTTTGGATTCCTGCCTTCACAGAAATTTATTTATTTATATAATTTAAGGATATCTGCCAACTGTTGGACTTACAAATGTTTCATTTCATATTATGTAAAAGGTGTTCTTTAATTGATGATTTTCAATAAATTAAGTTAGTACTAATTGTTATGCGCTTTACTTTAGGGTGTTTTCAATTTTTGATTTAAAAAGAATTATACGTAATATATAACTTATAATTCTTTCTTATAATTATAGTTATAAACTTACAAATAAAAATATTATTATGTATTTCGTCGAATATATTTGCTTTATAACGATATTTAAAGTTATTATTACGCAGCGGTTGTAACCAATTGTTAGTCTCTCTATAAAAATTTAACGCCCTAAATCAAATTTTATATGAGAAGATTTCTACCCCTCAGTTTTTTTCGATGCAACCTTTGTATGTATTTTTTTACTCATAAGTTTTGTTGGTAATGCTCAGGATATACGTGTTGTAATTTTAGGAGGCTCTACAGTTTCAGGCGGTTCTACGGTATCCATTTCTTCAGGTAATACCATTTCTTTTAGGATTACAAATACCAGAAGTGATTGTGATAAAGTAAAAATTGATGATATTAGTATTTCAAATACTATAGATTTTTCACTTTCTACAGATAAAATTCCAACAAATGTAGACACGGAAAGCTGTAAAGGAAAAACGAAATATATAGATTTTACATTAACCAATATTAGTGGTAATTGTGGAGCCAGTACAGCTATAACAATCTCTGTTAAACAAGACCCTGATTTTTCGTTTACATTTTCAATAAGTGGTAATCCAGCCATTAATGTTTTAGGTGGTAGTCCATCATCTGATATTAATAATGGATCTGTAATTACTACTGCTAAGAATGGAACTTATTTTGGGGTAGTCGATGCAGGAGCAAGTGTTACAAGATATTATGTTATTGCAAATACGGGTGCTTGTCCTTTAAACCTAACAGCCATTTCAAGTTCATCCCCCGATTTTAAAGTTCCAACAACGCCATCACCATATGTGTTATTACCAAATAACTCCGCTTCATTTTTGCCAACAAGTGTTCCTTCAGGATCTTATGTTGTTTTACCGGTAACCTTTACTGGCCCAGTGGCGGGCTCTGGAACCAAGACCTCAACAATTAGTATTTCTAACTCTGCAAATACAACCTATACTTATAATGTAAGTGCAGAAATGTTTAATTATAGTATACCTGGTCCAGGAGGTATTACTGGTGATTTTAGATTATGGCTAAAATCTACCAGGGGAATTGTTAAAACAGGTTCAGTACTCACAAATTGGTTGGATTTAGGGACCAATGGAAAAAATGCTACGACAGTTTCTGGTAAAGAGCCGACATATTTAGATACTCCAACAGATAATATAAATTTTAATCCTGTAATTAAGTTTGTGAATAGTGGCGGTTCTCCCGAACAATATATGTATAATAGTGGCTCTCCTTTAAGTGGGTTTTATAGTGCAGATATATTTATTGTGATGATTCCAGATGCGACCATGACAAGTGCTTCTACCAAAAATACTATTTTTGGAGGTGTAGCATCTGATACCGCTGGCGATGCTACAGGTATAGGTTTTGGGAATTATTCTACTGCTTTTACTAACGAAACCTTGTCTTATAATCAGGATATTCCTGGAGCAGGTACTTTTAATGGCGTTGCAGAGTTAAGCTCAACATATTCTAAAGCTGGAATTATTAATGTTAGAAATAATACTGTAACATCGCCAACTCAGCAAGAAATTTTATATAATTCCAAATTACTAACAACATCTACTGTAATTAATTCATTTGCCAATTTAAGTGGTAAAAAGTATTGGATTGGAAAAAATAGAGATGGCGTTGGAAGTTTAAATGGTAGAGTAGCCGAAATTTTCACTTTTGGAACAAGAGTGGATGCCACCGGAAGGCACAAAATAGAATCTTATTTGGCTATTAAATATGGTATCACATTAGGTACTTCAACTGAGGCTCAAAAAAATTATATTAATTCTTTTAATACCAATGTTTGGGATATCTCTGTTAATGCAGGATATAATCAACATGTTGCTGGAATTGGTAGAGATGATACTTCCGACTTAAATCAAAAGCAATCAAAAACGTTAAATACGTCCAATGAAGTAACCATAGGTTTAAACGGGATTTTCACTACAAATAGTGCAAATACCAATGAATTTAATAAAAATGGAGACTTTCTGGTTTGGGGGTGTAATAATGCTGGTTATACTGGCTCTAGTGCCAATACTATTACGATAGCATCAGGAATTACCACGTCTTTAACACGTATTGACCGTAAATGGAAAATAGTAGAATCTATACAGCCAAGTTCGGGTGGAGATGTTCAAAATGTATATGTCTCAATACCAAGTGCTGCTTTTAGTAGTTTTACATTAGGGGCAAATGAAGAATATGTTTTAATTGTTGCCGATAATTCTAATTTTGCGAATGCCGACATTATAGATGTAATCCCATTAAGGTCTACAGATGGTGGGGTTTAGAAAACTGGAACAAGTTAACACTGGTACGATTTTGATGATACTAAATATTTCACATTTGGAAAAGCACCTAAATTATCTGCAAACCATTCGGTTAGTATAGGCTCTGGAGATTATCTGGTGGGAGAATATGCGCTTAATTTAAATGTAAACGACTTTACTATTTCGGCTTGGGTTAAGGCGGATGTAACGCAAACAAGTATAAGAACCATAATGGCAAAAGGAAGTAAATTGCAGTTAAGGCTTAAATGCGTCCATCAAATTGAAGTAATGGTTGATGATGCTATAACTCCAAAATTTACATCAACAATGATCTTAAATGATAATAAATGGCATCAGATAACTTTTGTTTACAATAGTGGAACTATCTATTTATATGTTGATGGTATTTTAGATAAATCGGAACAAAACGTTGTTGCGCCTTCTCCAAATTTCAATCATTTTTCTATTGGTGCATTATATGTTGATAAAAACATGATTACTAATCCGTTTTTAGGTGAAATAGATGAGGTTTATGTTTGGGATCAAGGCCTTAATGAAAGTCAGGTACACTATTTAATGAATCAGGAAGTTGAAAAGGTCGCAGGTAATTTAGTTAGTGGTAAAATAATTCCATACAGCAAGTACAAGTAACGAAGTGGCAACAATACCTGGAGTAATTTAAAGGCTTATTACGATTTTAATTCTTTTTATGGTTCTACAGTAGAAGGTTTAACAGATGACAGGAATTTTTTAAGATTAAAATATTTAGAATAAAGATAAAACGCTTGTTGATGTACAAACAACACCAACACCATATATATCGGCTGACGATGGTGCCTGGGATACTCCATCGACTTGGAGTAATAATGCAGATCAAGTACTACCAAATTCAGTAGGGTTAGATGGAACAACAAGAGATGATTGGAATATTGTTCAATTTCACACAATATAACATCAGGAGATAGAGATATTTCACTTTTAGGATTAATAGTAAACAGGGGCACTTTAACAATGGCATGATCCACGACTGATGCTCAAGATGAAACCAATTCTGGTCAGTCATTAACGATTACCCATTACTTAGAATTAGATGGTGTTATAGATTTAGTTGGCGAATCGCAATTAATTCAAACCGAAGGCAGTATTTTAGATGCCGATAGTGGCGGGTATATTGAAAGAGACCAACAAGGTACTGCTAATGGATTTAATTATAATTATTGGTCGTCTTCAGTGGGTCCAATTGGCGGCAATAGTAGCAACAATAGGAACAGGGTTATCAAGTTCCAATCCCAGTGATACTATAGAAGACTTTTTACACGATGGAACGAATCTTCATCCTTTTATGGATTATTGAAGTGTTGGATATGATTTTACTGACCGTCGGATGGGTTTCCACCACCAGGTTATTAGAAAATATTTACCTATTGGTTATATAAATTTTATGGTGCTGCAGACGATTATAATGCTTGGGAAAAAATAGATGAAACAACACCTTTACAAGCTGGGGAAGGTTTTACGATGAAAGGACCAGCAGGAATGCATCCAATAGCAAGATGATCAAAATTATGTATTTAAAGGATTGCCGAATAATGGAGATATTTCTTTGCCTTATTAGGATAAATACTGCATCAGGAGAATGTTGAACGTTTAATAGGAAATCCATATCCTTCTGCCATTGATGCTACGGAATTTATTTTAGATAATATAAGTGTTGCCGATGGCGGTAATAATACGACTGGAAATGTTATTAATGGCGCGCTTTATTTTTGGGATCATTTTGGGCAAGCAAATTCACATGTTTTAAAAGAATATGTTGGTGGTTATGCAACCGTAATTTAACAGGTGGTGCACCAGCAATATCGAATGATATTAGAATTAATAATAATATGAGGAGTGCTGCATTGGAACCAAAGTGCCAGGGCAATTTATTCCTGTAAATCAAGGTTTCTTTGTTTCACTAAATTACCACTACCTGTAGATATTAAATCCTAATAATAATGATCCAGCAGGAACAATTTTCACTGTAGATGGTGGTAATATAATATTTAAAAATAGCCAGCGTGTTTTTGTTACCTGAAGTCGAATGCAGCTTCGGTTTTTATGAAACCCTCTAAAGGTAAAACGACAAGTAAAATAGCAAATAACAAACCTAAAGACGATAACACCAACCATACGATTAATGTACGATTCTCCTTTAGGATATCACAGACAATTAGTTATTGGAGCCAATAAAAATGCTTCAAATGGTTTCGATTTAGGCTACGATGCTATATTATGGTGGATGTGAATGAAGAAGACATGTATTGGAATTTTAGCAATAATAAATTTGTAATTCAAGGTGTTGGTAGATTTTAATGCTTCTCAGGAATTTTCTTTAGGCTTAATTGTTAAATCAATGTGGAACTGCAAAAATAAAATTAGATGCTTTAGAAAATCTGATCGAAAATACCGAACTATTTATTAAGGATTCTTAACAAATGAAACCTTAAAAATTAATGACGCACCATTTGAGATTAATTTAGAACGGCAGGTATTTATAGCGACAGATTTAAATTGGTATTTCAATCTAGTCAAAGTACGTTGTTAAATCAGATGAGGTTGTAGATGAATGAATGACTAGTTAGTGTATTTTAATTCAGAAACATCAAAATTAGAGATCATAAACACTAGTCAAATAAATATTAAAGAGTTGTATTGTATAATTTACTTGGTCATAAAATGAATACTATAAAAATTAATTCCGTTAAAAACATATCTGTTCCATTAAAATCATAATATTGGACTTTATATTGTTAAATTGAAAACTGAAAAAGGTTTGTAACTAAAAAGATTATTGTAGAGTAGAATTTTATAAAAAATTAGATTAAAACCAACCAACCAAAATAGAAAAGCGTCACCTATAAAGTGGTGACGCTTTTTTTGTAACTGTAAATAATAGAATTTATTCTCCTAAGAAAGGATATCTATAATCTGTTGGAGTTACAAATGTTTCTTTTATTAATCGAGTAGATACCCAACGTAATAAATTTTGAGCACTTCCTGCTTTATCATTAGTTCCCGAAGCACGAGCACCTCCAAATGGTTGTTGTCCAACAACAGCACCAGTAGGTTTGTCGTTTATATAGAAGTTTCCAGCACTGTTTTGTAAGGCAATATTGGCTTCATTAATAGCAAATATATCCGTTGCCAGTATAGCACCGGTTAAAGCATATTCACTGGTTTCATCAACTAATTTTAAGGTTTCAGAATACGCGTCATCTTCGTAAACGTAAATAGTAATTACGGGTCCGAATAATTCTGTACACATCGTTACGTATTTTGGGTTACTTGTAACAATAACCGTAGGCTCTATAAAATACCCTTTGCTTTTATCGTAATTTCCTCCAACAATAATTTCGGCATCTTTATCCGTTTTAGCAGCATCAATATATTTTGCTAATTTATCGAATGAGCCTTCATGAATTACCGCCGTAATATAATTGTTCGTATCTGCAGGTGAGCCCATTTTAAAAGACTTCACATCTGCAATGACCAATTTCTTTACTTCACTCCATAAACTTTTTGGAATATAAGCTCTTGAAGAAGCACTACATTTTTGTCCCTGAAACTCAAACGAGCCACGAATAATCGCAGTCGAAACTTGTTTTGGGATAGCACTTTTATGTGCTACGATAAAATCTTTTCCACCAGTTTCACCAACAATTCTTGGGTAGGTTTTATAGTTGTGAATATTGTTTCCTATTTGTTTCCAAAGTTCTTTAAAAATAAATGTAGAACCTGTAAAGTGTAATCCAGAAAAATCAGGACTTGCTAACACCGTATTCGTAATCATCACTGGATCGCCAAAAACAACGTTTATTACGCCTGCGGGCACACCTGCTTCTTTAAAAACATCCATAATCACTTTTGCTGAAAATACCTGGCTATCACTAGGCTTCCAAACCACTACATTACCCATAAGCGCCATACATGACGGTAAATTACCAGCGATGGCAGTAAAGTTAAATGGCGTAACTGCATATGTAAAACCTTCCAGTGGTCTATATTCTACTCTGTTCCAGGTATCACTTGTGCTTTTTGGTTGATCAGCATATATTTCGGTCATGTACTGCACATTGAAACGTAAGAAGTCAATGAACTCACATGCAGCGTCAATTTCAGCCTGATGAACGGTTTTAGACTGTGCCATCATAGTAGCCGCATTTATTTTTGCACGGTAAGGACCAGCAATTAATTCGGCGGCTTTTAAAAAGATGGCTGCACGTTGTTCCCAAGGCACTTGAGACCATGTTTTTCTGGCTTCTAAAGCTGTTGAAATCGCGTCGTCTATATGTTTTTTTTCAGCTAAATGATAAGTACCAACGATATGTTTATGCTCGTGTGGTGGCGACATAGTTCTGGTATTGCCAGTTTTTACATCTTTACCATTTATATATAAAGGGACATCAATGCTGCTGTTATACATTTCTTTATAAGCCTGTAATACGGCATCGCGCTCAGGAGTTCCTGGCGCATAACTTTTTACAGGTTCGTTAACCGCAATCGGTACATTAAAAAAACCTTTTCCCATGATTTGTTTGTTTTTGTTATTGAATTATCAGTAAATAAGCTGCAAATTTACGAATTTTTAAACGATTAATTGAATTGAAGACTTCTAAATAGTGCGTTAAAGTTTATTTATTTTTTGTAAGTTGCTAATCAGTTTTCAGACTACAGTTTTTATGTGTACAGTTACAATTATTCCCAAAGGTAAAAATGATTTTATCTTAACTTCAAATAGAGATGAAGCACCAAATAGAACGTCGCTTCCTCCAAAATTTTATGCTATAAAGAAAACACGACTACTATTCCCGATGGATAAGCAATCTGGCGGTACTTGGATTGGTTTAAGCGAAAACAATAGAATGGTTTGTGTATTAAATGGCGGATTCGTGCGTCATGAATTTGAACAAAATTACAGATTAAGTCGCGGAATTATTGCTTTAGATTTTATGGTTTCTGATAGTATTCTGAAGACTATTGATGCCTATAATTTGAACGCTATTGAACCTTTTACTATGATAATTGTAGATTGGAATACGACTCTAAAGTTTTTCGAATTTATTTGGGATGGTAAAGAAAAACACGTTAAAGAATTACCCTTAGAACCTAGAATATGGTCGTCGACAACGCTTTATAATGCCGAAATGAAACAAGAGCGTTTACAATGGTTTGAAGATTTTAAAACTGAAAACAATTTAGATGCACAGTCCGTGTTGAGATTTCATAAATCTGCTGGAGAAGGTAATAAGGATTATGGTGTTATAATGAATCGCGGATTTGTGAAAACCACCAGTATTACGCAGATTGAGAAATTCGGTGAGTCTCTTGAAATGTATTATGAAAATCTTCAAAACAAAAAAATTTCAAGTAAATCGTTTCATCTTCCTGAAATTGTAAATGAATAATACCGGTATTATTTTAACATTGGCGTATCCAGATACAATAGTTATGGTATCTAAGGAATGGTTTTCCCCGTTTTTAAGATATGTTGGTGTTGGTAAAAAAAATTATTTAAAGGCAGGTCATGCCGCTTTGGTTTTGATAAATACAGAAACTGGTATTTTAGAATATCATGATTTTGGTCGTTATATAACACCACAACCAAATGGACGTGTACGAGGAAGTGATACCGATAATGAATTGCATTTTCCGTTAATAGCACAAATTAAGAATAATGAAATTACCAATTTGAATGCTATTTTAGAATTTTTAGCAACACATCCAAAACTCACACATGGCGATGGTAAAATGCTGGCTTCTGTTTGTAGTTCAGTAGATTATAACAAGGCACGTGCACATATCACAAAAATGCAGGAAAAACAGTTTATACGATATGCAGCTTTTATAAAAGACGCTTGTAATTGTGCACGTTTTGTGACTGATACCTTGATTGCATCGGTAACGGATAGCGCTATTAAAAAGAATCTTGAAAACTCTAAATGGTTTACACCAAGTACTGTTGGAAATGTGCTCTTGGCAAATACCAAAACGAATGCTTTTGAAGTATCAGAAAAGGGTGTTATTTCAAAATTTGAAGGCTCTCAAAAAAGTGAAAACATGCGTTGTTTTTTAGACAAACTTAAGGATCATACACCCAATTTTGTTGGAACTTTAGCACCTAAACCTGTTGATGGTTTACACGAAAAAGCACAATGGTTATCTGGAATTGCAGCAGGCGCGTGGTTTGAATTACATAAAACGGATCATAAACTTGAGTTTTACTTTAGGCGTATTTCACCACATGGCTATATTGATGTACATGAGGTTTTTCGAGTTGCAGATGAAGGTTTTGAATACGAATTAGAATTTGAATTTGTACAATACTCCAATTGTAAATTTTTCCATGTAAAGCAGTATGATAAGATTTTTAGGTTTGATAGGAAAGATTGATTTTTAGCACAGTAGTTTATGATTAATTTGATTCTGTGTAATTTTTATAGTTGTTTATTATAGCTTGCTAACCATTTTCATCTATTCATTTTATTTTCTGATATACGAAATTTAACTATGTCAGTTATTAATTTAATAGGTAAAGGCTGATTTAATGGAAATTGAACCGATCCTTTTCCTTGCTTGTAAATAGCTAATTGTTTCTTAAACGCCTCGTGTCCTGTAGGTGTTGCATAAAAACCAATATGGTTTGCAAAACCACCAAAATAAACTAGCGGTATATTATGTGTTTTGTAAGCAGGCATGCCATAAGAAATACTTTCTATAGCTTCTGGCGCATTATTTAAGATTATCTGTCTGATATCCTTAAGTTTTATTTGAGTTTCTATTGGAAAAGTCGCAATATAGTCGTCAACCGTTTTTGCATCTTTAAGCATATGTATTCTGTTATTAATTTAGTTGAAATAAGTAAATCCAATATCTTTTTCCCAAGTATTCTATTTCTTTCGTTTTTCTAAAACCTTTTTTTTCATAAATAGTTCTAGCTGAATCCATAAATTCGGATGTATGCAGTGCGATATACCTTTCATTTGTCTCTTTAGCATATTCCATGCATAAGTCGGTTAATTTCTTTCCAATTCCGTTTCCTCTAAATTTTGTGTTTACCCCTAAAAATCGAATATAACTCCAGTTTTCTTGAAACAATTCAGTTGGATTACCACTTGGAACTAAATATATCATACCAATAATGTCTGTATCCTTTTCACAAACAAAAACGGCACTTTGATTAATCAACTTGCTTAAGTTATCATTGTTCTCGAGAAATGAATTCATTTTATTCCAATTCTCGGTAGTTAGCACTTTAGAAAATTCTGAATAAGATTCGATTCCAAGTGATTTAAGTTTGTCAAAATCGGATGAATTAGCTTGTCTATATATAAAATCTGATTTCAAGATAAGTCATTTGTTTTAACAAGTTTAATGAGAATAAATATATTCAAAAGCACCTGAATATTTCTAAATAACAGGCATTTTAGTTTAAATTTTAACAAATAAGATTATTGATTTATTGAAAGTGAGCGTTAGGGATTGCAGCGGCATCCTTTTGGTTTTTCTTGGATTAGAAAATGACCTTAAATAGCAGGCCTCTAACTTTGATTGTGGAATCCTGCCTTATCAGGAATGACAAAAAACCAAAAGATATAGCATAAAGCCCGACCCTTGTGGTAACGCACAAATAATAATTTATATTAAAAATAGTGTATTGCTTTGTCGCCTACGCTTCGCAAGAACTTGCTAATTTATAGCAAACGGTGCGCTTAATTTAAACGTTGGAATGGTAACCAGAAAGTTTTTGGAAGTGGTGAAATTTACCATACTGTAATGCCCTTGCATAGCACCAAAAGGTGAAGTTAGTAAACAGCCAGATGTATAGGTATAAGATTCACCAGGTTGTAAAACCGGTTTTTTACCAATGACGCCTTCACCAGAAACCACTTCTACATTATTTAATGCATCTAGAATTTCCCAATGCCGTGCGTTAAGTTGCACGGTATCTTTACTTTGGTTTTCGATAGTTACGGTATATCCAAAGGCGTATTGTATTTTATAATTTTTATAAAATGAGCCTTCGTAGGTAGTTTCTACCGAAATTTTAATACCACATGTAACTTGTTGTACCATAATAACTATTCGTTTTCTTTGTATTTATGCTGCTAAAGTACTAAATATTAAGAGGGGATTGATAAATTTTAACGTCTTTGATAGAAATTTTAGATGAAACATATGATTAATTCGTGATATTCACCGAACTGCCTTCGCCAATGCCAATAATTTTGTCGTAGCGCGCTCCTAAATCTCTGTAATAGATAATCACTTTATAATTGTTTTCGGTTTGATAAAAATTACCGCTTATGGCGCCTTCATTTAAAGTTCCGTCATTGTTTACTACGACGTATTTATAATTGTAAAACCCTTGTTTTAATAACATAGTGTTGGTTAAAACATTATAGGTTTCGTTGTAAATGAGTTTGGTGCTTTCGTCTATTACATAATTATTAAAATTGCCGTACACATGTACGTTTTTGTTCTTAATAGTGTCGTTTGGCTGTAATGAAAAATGCATCCAAACATAATCTGCCTCAATAGCTGGGTCATCGGCATCTAAAACAGTTACTACGTAGTTACCATTAATATCTGGATTGTAAGTATAAGGTTTGCTGGCCCGCTCTACATTTGTAAACAAATAGTTGTGGTAAAGGTCTTGTAAATCGATAGCTCGTATACCCGTATTTGCAGCGCGTACATCTTTGTTTTCAAAAAATAAATATTCGTTTCCGCCTAAAAAGCTACTTTCGGTATCGTACTTATAAATTAATTGGTTACCAAGTAGGTATTGTGGTTTTAAGTTTGAAATGGCCGTGTTTAAATTGTTGTTTTGAACTATAAGTGCTTTTATGGTTTGTGTGGGGTTATTTAACTGCATGTTTGGGGAGCTGACAATAATTTCAACACGTTGTTTTTCTTCAATATATTTCAAATCGCGCGAGCGTTTTATACTGACGCCCACTGCGGTTAAGTCTTCGTAAATCATGAATTTTCTGGAAAAAACCAATTCATCACTGCTATTATAAATACTGAGTAAATAATTTCCAGATACTTTCAAACGTCTGGTTTGATCGTTTGGAATGGTTAATTGGTAATTCGAATAAATTTGATAGGTATTAAATGAATTTTGGTAATTACGAATACGTTGGTTATCGAAACCATCCATAAATTCAGATTTCATTAAAACGGACGGTGTCCAGTCGTAATTATAATGATCTACTTTATAATAATAATCATGTTCATCGCCATTTAACGCATCAAATTCTAAAATAACAGATTCACCAAGTTTTAGAATAGGTAATTGTGTTTCTGGCGTATTGCCTTTAAAATTGATAGTTTTAATATAATTAGGTGGGTTTACTTCTTTAATTTGACTAAAGGAAATAATTGGAACAAGTAAAATTAAAATGAAAGATTTGTACTTAATAGCAGGCATTCTAGCAATTGTTTTTGTAAATATAATCAAATTTAATGCCTAAAAAGTATATTCTATTTTTTCAAATAAATTTATGTTCATATTATGTAAACTGTTTTAATTATTTGTACTTTTGCCTCGATTTTTTGACAACTAAATTCAAAATAAAAAATATGTCAAACGACATTCATATTAAAAAAGGTCTGGACATTAAGCTTAAAGGTGAAGCCGAAAAAACCTTGGAAAAGGCAGTTTTGAGCAACTTTTATACTCTAAGACCTGAAGATTTTCACGGCGTTATACCAAAATTAATTTCTAAAGTTGGATCTAAAGTAAAGGCAGGAGAACCTGTTTTTTACGATAAATCCAACGAAAGCGTAAAGTTTGTTTCTCCAGTTGCTGGCGAGATTATTGAAATTGATCGTGGCCAAAAACGTAAAATATTATCAATTAAATTGCAAGCAGAGCAAAGAGCAAACGTATCAAGATTATGGTAAGTTTAATTTAGATGCTGCTAAACCTTCCGAAGTAAAAGCTCATTTACTAGCTTCTGGTTGTTGGCCATTTGTAAAACAGCGTCCGTACGATGTTATTGCAAATCCGGATAAAACACCAAAAGCTATTTTTATTTCTGGTTATGCAAGTGCACCTTTAGCTGCCGATTTAGATTTTACGCTTCAAGGTAAAGAAGCCGAATTACAAGCGGCCATTACAGCATTAGGTAAACTTACAGAAGGGAAAGTACATGTGTCTGTTGGTGCTAAATCTAATTCACCATTAGCGGGATTAACTGGAATTACTTTACATAAAGTGTCTGGTCCGCATCCATCAGGAAATGTAGGAACGCTAATAAACAGGGTTGATCCAATAAATAAAGGAGAAGTTGTTTGGACAATTGCTGCGCAAGATTTGGTTATTATTGGTGAATTACTTTTAACTGGTAAATTCAATGCAGAACGCATTATTGCTTTAGCCGGTTCTTGTATTCAAAAACCAAAATACTACATTAGTAAAATAGGTGCTGAGGTTGAGCCTTTATTAAATATAAATGGGATATCTAAAAGAGCCCATATTCGAATTATTTCGGGAAATGTGCTTAGTGGTAAACAAATAAATCTAGATGGGAATTTAGGTTTCTACAATAACACAATTACTATTATTCCTGAAGGTGATGATTACGAATTATTCGGTTGGACAACACCTGTGTTTAATAAGATTTCTACATCTAGAGCACTTACTTTTTCATGGTTAAATCCTAATAAAGTATACGATTTAAATACTAATACCAATGGAGAACATCGTGCTTTTGTAGTAACTGGTGGTTATGAAGAGGTATTTCCTTTAGATATTTATCCGATGCAAATTTTAAAAGCTTGTATGTATCTAGATTTAGATGAAATGGAATCTTTAGGAATGTATGAAGTAGCTCCAGAAGATTTTGCATCTAACAGAATTTGTTTGTGTGTCTAAACAACCACATCAAGAAATTATTAGAAAAGGTTTAGACGTAATGCTAAAAGAAATTGGATAATTATTCATTTTGATAAAAATGAAAAATAAAATCTTATTCGTTGAATGCAATGAAATGAAAAATTTATAAGATGAATTTAAAGACACGATTACATATTTTAAAAAGGAAGTTAAGAGGTTCTAAAATGGCACCGGCATTTGGAGCACTACACACTTTTTTATACTTACCTGATGAGACAACTCATAATGGAACTCATATTAAAGCCGCCGATGATTTAAAACGTACCATGAACACCGTTATTTTGGCCATGATACCATGTTTAATTTTCGGAATGTTTAATGCAGGATATCAGCATAACTTAGCTATTGGAGATGTTCAAGCGGTAGCTGGAAGTTTTTTTAGCTCAGAATTTTGGACACTTGATAATTTCTTTATCGGTTTCTGGAAAATTATTCCATTAGTTATTGTTTCTTATGGGGTTGGTTTAGGTATTGAATTTTTATTCGCTATCATTAAAAAACATGAGGTTGAAGAAGGTTATTTAGTAACAGGTATGTTAGTGCCGTTAATTGTACCAATTGACATTCCACTTTGGATGTTATCAGTAGCTGTAATTTTTGGAGTTGTTATTGGTAAAGAAGTATTTGGAGGTACAGGAATGAATATTCTAAATCCAGCTTTAACCATTAGAGCCTTTTTATTCTTCGCATATCCTACATGGATGACTGGAGATAAAGTTTGGGTTGAAGGTGCTGTTGCAAGAGATCAAGCCATTGCTGCGGGTGAAAATTTAGATGCTATTTCAGGCGAAACGGTATTAGGAGCTTTAGCGCAAGGCAAAGAAATTGCTTATTCAACCTGGGATATGTTCTATGGATTTATACCCGGTTCGGTAGGAGAGACTTCAGCGCTACTGATTATTATTAGGAGGTTTATTTTTGATTTTTACCAAAATAGGAAGCTGGAGAATAATGTTATCATCTGCATTAGGAGCCATCGCAATGGGGTTAATATTTAATCAAATTGTTGATATGGGCATTATCGGAGAAGGAAGCAAATTTTATGGATTAATGAGTACACCATTTTGGGAACACTTAATCATTGGAGGTTTTGCATTCGGTGCCGTATTTATGGCAACAGACCCAGTTACAGCGTCTCAAACCAATAAAGGAAAATGGTATTACGGTTTTTTAATAGGATTTTTATCCATATTAATCCGTGTATTCAACCCTGCATACCCAGAAGGAGTGATGTTAGCAATTTTATTGATGAACGTATTTGCACCAACTATTGATCATTACGTGGTTCAAGGAAATGTAAAACAAAGAATGAAACGTCTAAAAGCAAAAACTGCATAACGATGGAAAATAGAACAGATAAAAATTCATATACCATACTTTTTGCCATAGCAATGGTATTAGTAGTAGGTGCGGTATTGGCTTATGCGGCGGAATCTTTAAAGCCAACTATTGATGAAAATAAACGTATTGAAAAGCAACAAAATATTTTGTATGCTATGGGCGTAAATGAAAATGAAGAAAGTAGTGCAAACTTCGTTTCTACCAATAAAGTTGCTGCTGAATTTGCTAAATATATTACTAAGCAATTGGTTATTGAAGGCGATAAAGTGACTGAAAATGACCAAGCATATTTAATAGATGTTAAAAAAGAACAAGCAGGAGTAAAAGATGGTAAGGTTAGAAAACTGCCTTTGTTTATTGGAGAAAAAGATGGTAAAACGTTTTATATAGCACCAATTATGGGGAAAGGACTTTGGGATGCTATTTGGGCTTATGTTGCATTAGATGAAAACATGGTGGTACAAGGTGCTTATTTTGATCATAAAGGTGAAACCCCTGGTTTAGGAGCCAATATTAAGCAACGTTTCTTTATGGACGATTTTATTGGAGAACACCTATTAGATGAATCTGGAGACTTTAAAGGAATTACTGTAGCCAAAGGAAATGCGGATCCAAAAAATAATGATAAAATGGATAATGAAGTAGATGCAATTGCTGGATCAACAATTACGGGTGATGGTGTAACTGCAATGATTAAAAGCGATTTAAAGTTGTATTGCCTTATTTTAAAAATTTAAAAAACAATTAATTTATGGGACTTTTATCAAAAAAAGATAGCAAATTAATATTAGATCCATTAGCAGATAATAACCCAATTACTATTCAGGTTTTAGGTATTTGTTCAGCTTTGGCAATTACAGCAGAATTAAAAGCTTCTATTGTAATGTCAATATCGGTATTGTTTGTATTAGGTATAGGTAATGTTGTTATTTCATTAATGAGAAACATCATACCTTCAAAAATTAGAATTATTGTACAATTAGTTGTTGTAGCTGCTTTAGTAATTATTGTAGACTTAGTATTAAAAGCTTTTGCTTACGAGTTAAGTAAAACATTTTCGGTATTCGTTGGGTTAATTATTACTAACTGTATCATTATGGGCCGTTTTGAGGCTTTTGCTTTAGCAAATGGACCTTGGAGATCATTTTTGGATGGTATTGGAAATGCTGCAGGATACGGATTAATACTTATTATTGTTGGGTTTTTTAGAGAATTATTAGGTTCAGGAACTTTACTAGGGTTTCCAGTATTAGGGAGATCCAATTCCAGGGGAATTAACAGGACTTTATGCATTAGGATATGAAAATAACGGCTTTATGTTATTGTCACCAATGGCATTAATAGTGGTTGGAATCATTATTTGGATACAACGTAGCAGAAATACAGCATTAATAGAAGATCATTAATAATTCAGAATTCATAATTCAGAATTCAGAATTCATAATTAACAATATATGGAACATATAGAATTATTTTTAAAATCAATATTTATAGATAACATGGTGTTTGCAACATTCTTAGGAATGTGTTCGTACCTGGCGGTATCTAAAAAGGTAACTACAGCAGTTGGTTTAGGAGCAGCGGTTATTTTTGTATTGGCAATAACGGTCCCTTTAAACTGGTTACTGGATCAATATTTATTACAACCAGGAGCTTTAGCTTGGATGGGTGCTGAATATGCAGATTACGATTTAAGTTTCTTGTCATTTATCATGTTTATTGCAACTATTGCTACAATGGTGCAGTTAGTAGAAATAGTGGTTGAGAAATTTTCACCATCATTGTATAATTCACTTGGTATATTTCTTACCTCTTATTGCAGTAAACTGTGCAATTTTAGGTGGATCATTATTTATGCAATCTCGTGAAATTCCAACCTTAGGATTAGCTACCACTTATGGAATTGGTTCAGGAATTGGTTGGTTTTTAGCTATTCTTGCTATTGCAGCCATTCGTGAAAAAATTAGATATTCAAATGTACCACCAGCGTTAAGAGGCTTAGGGATTACATTTATTATTACTGGTTTAATGGCTATCGGTTTTATGAGTTTTGGTGGTATGTTAACAGGAGGTGATGATGGCGCTAAAAAAGAAGAAACGACTACGGTAAAAGTAGAGTTCGAAAAAAGCTGAAAAGAAAGATGTTAGCTAACAACATAAAAGTAAATGAGTAATATGATTTTAGCCGCAAGTACATTAGGAACAGTAATAGCAACAGTAACCGCTTTTTTAATAATCACGTTATTATTAGTGGCATTACTATTAGTTGTAAAACAAAAATTATCACCATCTGGACCAGTAAAGATTACTATTAATGGTGAAAAGGAAATAGAAGTTGCTTCAGGAGGAAGTTTATTATCTACTTTAGGAAATCAAAAAATATTTTTACCATCTGCATGTGGTGGTGGTGGAACTTGTATTCAATGTGAATGTCATGTACTTTCTGGTGGAGGTGAAGCGCTTCCAACCGAAACACCACATTTCACAAGAAAAGAATTGCAACATGGTGCCCGTTTAGCTTGTCAGGTTAAGGTTAAGCAAGACATGAATATCACGATTCCAGAAGAAGTTTTTGGTATTAAGAAATGGGAAGCAACTGTTGTTCGTAATTATAACGTAGCCTCTTTTATTAAGGAATTTGTTGTTGAAATTCCGGAAGATATGGGTTATAAAGCTGGTGGATATATTCAAATTGAAATTCCAGAGTGTGAAGTTAAATATTCAGATATTGATATTACAGCACATCCCGAAGAGCATGAAACACCAGACAAATTTAAAGCAGAATGGGATAAATTTGGTTTGTGGACCTTTAGTGATGAAAAACACTGAAACTGTGGAACGTGCTTATTCAATGGCTTCATATCCTGCAGAAGGACGCGAAATTATGCTAAACGTTCGTATTGCAACACCACCATGGGATAGAAATAAAAATGGATGGATGGATGTAAATCCAGGTATTGCATCTTCATTATATATTCAATCAAAAACCAGGAGATAAAGTAACTATTTCTGGTCCTTATGGCGAGTTCTTTATTAATGAATCAGAAAGCGAAATGCTTTACGTGGGTGGTGGAGCAGGTATGGCACCGATGCGTTCACACTTATATCATTTATTCAGAACCTTAAAAACTGGAAGAAAAGTGACATATTGGTATGGTGGTCGTTCTAAGCGTGAATTATTTTATTTAGACCATTTTCATAAATTAGAAAAAGATTTCCCAAACTTTAAATTCTATTTAGCCTTATCTGAGCCTATGCCAGAAGATAATTGGAAAGTAAAAGCTGATATTGATGCACCAGGGGATGGGTTTGTTGGATTTATTCATAACTGTGTTATTGATAATTATTTAAGTAAACACGAATCGCCAGAAGATATAGAATTGTATTTCTGTGGACCACCATTAATGAACAAAGCTGTTCAAAAAATGGGTGAAGATTTTGGTTTAGCCGATGAGAATATTAGATTTGATGACTTTGGAGGATAGAATTTCCACTTAAGTAACAAGTATAAATATATTTAAGAAAAACCTGTAAGTGTAAAGGCTTACAGGTTTTTTAGTTTAATATCTAAAACGTTCTTGTATTGCGTTAGCGATAGTAGTGTTAGCTTTTGGCGAGCGGCCGCATCGAGCCAAAACTATGAACGGATAGCGCGACCCTTGCGGTAACGCCCTAAAAATGCTTTTTAGTATTGGTTTAAAAGGTTAGCATGTACTTTGGTTGATTATTTTCAACTTCAAAAAGCTTTGAATAATCCATCACGTTAGTTACGCCTTCAAGTTTACATAGAAACGCTACAACTTCTGTAAGTCCGTTAAATAATACGTCCTTATCCGTTGGGTTTTTTGGTTTCGAATTTTTATAATGAAGTGGTAATTTATAACCACAAGCTTTTAAAAAAGTAGCTTCAATTTTTAGTAATTCCATAGGTGAATAGCCGTTAAATTTTCGACCTAGATTTTGATGTACGTTACCCAGATAATTTAGTTGAACAGAACCATGATGGTCTGAAAGATGCTTCCAGCTATCTTTGTTGTCTAATATATTTCCGACGGCACACTGCATACAGCACTCCGGATGCAATTCATTATTATGAAATGCATTATATAGTTTTTTTATAGCCGAATCGAGTCTGAAGGAAGTGTTCATAGCCTTATGATTTGATTCTAAATTAATAAAAAATCATTACTTATCCTAAATTGGAACTTTAAAACACCATAGGAATAAAAAATTTAAACATTAAAATCAATAAAATTACTGATATCAAATTTAAGATGATACCTACACGTGCCATTTCACTTACTTTTATATAACCACTGGCAAACACAATGGCATTTGGCGGTGTTGCCATAGGAAGCATAAAAGCACAACTACTGGCTATGGTTACGGGTATTAATAGATAAAGAATGGGAATATTTAGCCCTATAGCGATTCCCGCAACCACAGGTGCCAATACAGCAGTTAAAGCGACATTGCTCATTAACTCTGTCATAAATAGCATTAAAACGATTAATAAGGAGGCCATAACTAAAATACTTACTTTGCTATTAGAAATACTTGTTGCTATTATATCCACAATGCCACTTTCAGACATGCCATTTGCCAATGCTAAGCCGCCACCGAATAATATTAATATACCCCAGGCCAATTTTTGAGTGTCGTTCCATTGTAATATAAAATCACCTTTTTTCAAATTAAAAGGAACAGCAAAAAGAGCTAATGCCCCGAAAATACTAATCATGGTATCTGATAAATCCAGATTTGGAATGATTGAATTAATAACACTTCTGAAAATCCAAAGAAAAACAGTTAATGCAAATATGGTTAATACACGTTTTTCTTTAGGGGATATTTTTCCTAGTTTTTTAATCTCGGAATCGATAATTTCTTTTGAAGCATTAAATTTCAACCCTTTATTAGGGAACATCCATTTAACTAATACTAAATAAATAATGGCTATTAAAACCATAGAAAAAGGCAAGCCAATAAGCATCCATTTAAAAAAAGAAATTTCAATATTATATTGATTCTCAAGCAGTCCAATTAAAATAGAATTTGGCGGTGTCCCAATTACGGTGGCAATACCACCAGCATTTGCTGAAAAAGCAATCCCTAACATGACACTAATAGCGAAATTCTGATCGTTTTTAGTAAAGCCATCGGCGTCATCGATAAGTAAATGTATGACAGATAAAGCAATAGGAAGCATAAACACAGCACATGCGGTATTGCTTATCCACATACTTAGAAAACCTGTGGCAATCATAAATCCCAGAATGACTTTGTTAGGTGTGGTTCCCGTTTTTTTAATAATATTCAATGCGATTCGGCGATGGAGATTTACTTTTTCTAAGGCTAAGGCTAAAACAAAACCACCAAAAAATAAAAACACAATGGGACTTCCATAATTAGCACCGACATCGGCAATGGGCATTACTTTAAAAATTGGAAATAATAAAAGTGGGAGTAGCGCAGTAACGGAAATAGACACCGCTTCGGTTATCCACCAGCAAACCATCCAAAGCGCTGAGGCTATTACGGTGTCTGCTTTATTAGAAATAATATCAAAGGGTAAAAGTTGAACAATGATAAATAAAATGGGGCCTAAAAACAGTCCTATTATTTTTGAGTAAGGATGATTCGTCATAAATGTAATGGACAGAGTAAATAAAAATTAATTACTTATGCCTTGAAAGTTAAACATTTTTTAATTTTAGCAAGGGAAATAATTTAATATTATTTTTGTACTATGAGTAAAGCACTTACACAGCAAGAATTGCATAATTTAGCGATGAATCACGTTGGGAAAGATTTAGAGCAACGTGGTTTTGAATTTATTTCAGTAAACAGTAAACTAAAAAAGCATCCCCAATTTGTATGTATCGATAAAAACAAACAATACTATTTTGTAATAGTTCGCGTCGTAATTTTACCAGACAACCCTAATAATTACGATGTTATTTGGATGGAAACTTTTAAAAAACATGCCCGGGAAAAAGACGCGAAAGTACTTTATGCGGGCGTTGGAATTGGAAATATTGATAAAGAAAAACAACCCATTTATTTAAATCAGGATTATTTGCTAGAATATAATGGCATCCAAGTTTTAGAAACCAATCTAAATTAAATGAAATATCTTTCAGTTTTATTATTCCTGTTTATTTCAGTTTCCTGTAAGAAAGAAATTAAAAACACAAAACTTTCAGGATTAGTTTTCGGAACCAGTTACCATGTTATTTATGATTCTGAAATAAATTATCAAGCACAATTTGATAGCTTGTTTTATATATTGAATAAATCGATGTCTACGTATCAGGTAAATTCTGATATTTCAAAATTAAACAGAAATGAAAGCAATGTTGTAGATGCACATTTTATAAAAGTCTTTCGAGCTTCAGAAGAAATTTATAAAACCACGGAAGGCGCTTTCGACCCCACAATTGGCGCTATTGTAAATGCCTGGGATTTTGGTCCGGAAGAGAAAATCGTCAATTTAGATAGTTTAAAAATAGATAGTTTAATGCTGACGGTTGGATTAAATAAAGTGAAACTTTCGGGTAATAAAATGATTAAACCCCAAGGAACTTTTATTGATTTTAATGCAATCGCGAAAGGCTATGGTGTTGATGTTATTGGCGAATTTTTAGAAAGAAAACATATTAAAAATTATTTAGTTGAAATTGGAGGAGAAATACGAGCCAGAGGAAAAAATATGGAAAAGCAATCACCTTGGAAAGTTGGTGTTGAAATGCCACATTTTGATGGAGATCAATCTATTTTGAAAGCTATAGAAGTTTTTGATGAAGCTATGGCAACATCGGGAACATATAGAAAGTTTAAAGTAGATAAAGATGGTAATCGGTACGCACATATTATCGATACTAAAACCGGATATCCTAGTAAATCGAATGTGCTTAGTATTTCGGTTATTGCAGGTGATTGTATGACAGCCGATGCTTATGCTACGGCCTTTAAAGCTATGGGTATTGAAAAAGTAAAATCGTTTTTAAAAACACATCCAGAGCTTAAAGTATTTTTCATTTTTGAAAATGATAAAATGGAATTTGAAACCCTCTCTTTAAATGGGTTTCCAGAAAATTAACAAGCTAACTTAATTTTACACCACTTTCAGATTTTTTTCCTTTAATTATGTATGAATTTGAGTCATTTTCAGATTTATAAATCTTCAAATCACTGATATGTTCTTGGGATGTATAGGCATGATCATATACAGGTTTTCTTAAATAAAAATACGCGGCGTCTTTAATATTGATACTATTGCCATCATGATGATGCCCATTAGAATCAAATACACTATATACTTTTGGAACATATGTTTTGTCTATTCCTTTTATTTTATCAACAGTGTCATGAAACCAATAGTTAACCTTTTTCAATATTAAATAATGTATGAGTTTGGTTTTAGAATGGCTTAAGAACGTGTAGATTTGAAAAAAAATACTGTTCTTTTTTGCAATATATAGTGTTTCAAAATTATAAGTAAAATTTATCCATCTTCGTTTATAGGGATAGTCGCCATAACCTATGTCAAATAACTCAATATTATTATGAATACACCATTCAACTTGTTTATAGATATCAATGTTTCCAAGACTAAATTTAGAATAGTTTAAATCGTATGAAGAAATAGCACTGAACATTAATTTTTCGAAGTGAAAATTTAAAGATAAAGCTATGGGTAAATCACCATTATAAATAACATATAAAGAAGCCGTTTTGTTATTAATGTTGTTGAATGCCAATTCAGTATAATAGTCCCATTTATTAATTATCGTGTTTCTTCCACTTCTTTGCGTAAACCTGATTTTTATTAGATTGTATAATGTTTTCATTAAAAAAACACATTCATCTCTATCAATGTTACCATGAAACATCTTGTATTGGATATTGAAACAAAATTCAAGCCTTTTTAGTGACCTAGAAACAGTTTTTCTAAAATTAGAGTCGCACTGTGTTTTTAAATATTCATCTATACTCTTGAATTTTTCAATACCACTAATAGCAAGCCCTGGTTTATGTGTTAATTTTTTTGAGTAAAGATCTTTGTTTAATTCGAGCTTTAAATAATTTGGGAATAAATTGAGAATAGTGATTTTTGATGATAATTTATTCTCATTCGATTTTTTTATCTTAGTTAAATTGTTATTGTTGAACAAGATGTTTTTACAAATAGCTGGTACATGTTGCTTTTCAAAAAACGACAAGTAAAAATTTGTTTCTTCAATAAAATAGCGTTTCAACTTCATAAAATTAAGTTAGTTGAATATTCATAATAGCACAAAAATATATTATTATTTATAACAAACTGGAATAATTTCTCCTTTGGCTAAACAATAATTGGTTATATCTTCTGTTGAAAGTTTTGAAGTATAATCTACTTCATCAACTTTAAAACCAATACTTTTTAGTTTGTCAAAATAATCACGACCATAAATACGAACATGATCGTACTGCCCAAAAATTTTAGCGCGTTCTTTTTTATCAGTAATACTATGGTCTTCAAAAGTAGTTTCCCGATTTAAATCTTGAGGAATTTGAAAAATTCCCATGCCTCCAACTTTCAAAACGCGATAAAGTTCTTGCATCGCTTTGGTGTCATCTGGAATATGCTCTAATACATGATTACACAAAATCATATCAAATTCGTTATCCTTAAAAGGTAAATTGCAAATATCTGCTTTTACATCTGCTAAAGGTGAATTCAAATCTGTAGTTACATAATCAAGATTTTTCATCTTTTTAAAACGTTTATAAAAGGCCTGCTCTGGCGCGAAATGAAGAATCTTTTTTTCTACTGAAAAGAAATCGGTTTCATTTTTTAAATACAACCATAATAGTCTGTGACGCTCTAAACTCAGCGTTGAAGGAGATAAAACGTTGTTTCGCTGCTTTCCATATCCGTAAGGTAAAAAGCTCTTAAATTTTTTACCATCAATGGGGTCGGTAAATGTGTTTCCTTTTAAAACGAAGGCTAAAATAGGACGAACTAAAAAGCTAATCCTGATTAATATCGGTCTGGGAATGGTGTTTAAAATAAGTTTGAATAATTTCTTCATCTAAAATTAAAGCACCAAAGATTTCTGACGAAATTCATCTTCTTCATTCGAAGTAATTCCAAGTGCTTCATATATATATGCGAAGGTTGAAAGCAATTCTGGTTTGCCATTTACAATGGCAACATCATGTTCAAAATGTGCAGATGGTTTATTGTCTAAAGTCGTGATGGTCCAGCCATCTTTATGTTGTTTGATACGATGTGTGCCCATATTTATCATAGGTTCAATGGCCACAACCATACCTTCAACAAATTTTTTACCTCTACCACGTTTACCGTAGTTCGGCATTTCTGGATCTTCGTGCATTTTTTTCCCTAAACCATGGCCTACTAATTCCCGAACAACTCCATATCCGCGGTCTTCACAGTATTTTTGAATAGCATAACCAACATCGCCCACACGATTATTAAGCTTAAATTCACGAATACCAACATATAATGATTCTTTAGTAACCTGAAGTAATTTTTCTGTTTCTGGATCGATTTCACCAACAGGAAACGTGTAAGCATGATCTCCGTAAAAACCATTTTTTAAAGCACCACAATCAATGGATATAATATCGCCTTCAACCAAAGGTGTTTTATTTGGAATACCATGTACGACCTGTGTATTCGGACTCATGCAAAGGGTATTAGGAAAATCATACAATCCTAAAAAACCTGGAATAGCTCCATGGTCCCTTATGCAAGTTTCTGCAATTTTATCGAGTTGTAATGTGGTGATACCTGGTTTAATTGCTTTCGCAACTTCTCCTAATGTTTTAGATACAATTAAAGCACTTTCGCGCATTAATTCTATTTCTTCTCTGGTTTTTATAATAATCATGTGTGAAAAATATGGGCAAAGATACTCAAATTGCTAATATTCATTCCGGATTTAGAATACAAAAAACCTATTTAAAAAAATCAAAGAAGCCTTTTTTTTGTTCAAATGCTGGCGGATTTGTATTTGTTAGCAATTGATAAATTTCTCCCCAGCCAAAAAAACCACCAATATTTCTGTCATCAATAAATAAATCTGCATGAATCTTTCTACTCATACTCTCATTATATTCTTCTTCGGGAAAACTTTTGTTTACTGCGTAGAAATGAATGCCATTTTCTTCACAAAAATTTACAGCTTCATCTAATCTTTCATCATTTCTGTAAGTCCATAAAATTAAACGATGTCCTTTTTCCTGAAGCTTAGTTAAGGTTTCGAAAGCAAACAACATGGGTTTACCTATTTTTGGGTAGGCATCTTCAACAATGGTTCCATCAAAATCGACAGCGATAATTAGTTGATCGGTAAAGTTCATTTAAATTAAGGGCTTGGGTTTAAAACAAAAGTACAATAATTTATTTTTCATTTCCTATACCAAAGGATGTTGTGTCATGGCTTTTGGTTGCTCAACACCCATTAATTTTAAAATGGTTGGTGCCATATCGCCTAACACACCATCTTTTATTGTTTTTAATTCCTTATCAATTAATATAACAGGAACCGGATTTGTGGTATGTGCGGTATTAGGTGAACCATCTGGGTTTATCATGGTTTCGCAATTACCATGGTCTGCAATTAATAGGGTCGTATAACCATTCGCTAAAGCTGTAGTTACCACATCTTTTACGCATGCATCAACTGCTTCACAAGCTTTTATAGCTGCTTCCATAACGCCCGTATGACCAACCATATCGCCATTAGCAAAATTTAAACATACAAAATCTACTTCACCTTTTTGTAATTCAGGTATTAAAGCATCACGTAATTCGTAAGCACTCATTTCCGGTTTTAAATCGTAAGTAGCTACTTTTGGGGAGTTTCGTAAAAGTCTTGTTTCTCCTTTAAAAGGTGCTTCCCTTCCGCCCGAGAAAAAGAAAGTAACATGCGGATATTTTTCAGTTTCCGCAATTCGAATTTGCTTTTTGTTGTTTTTCTCTAATACTTCGCCTAATGTCTCAGTTAAATTGTCTTTGTTAAAAATGACTTTGATATTTTTATAAGTATCATCATAATTAGTTAGCGTCACATAATGCAAATTTAATTTATGCATGTTTTGCTCATGAAAATCGGTTTGTGTTAAAGCCTCAGTTAATTCACGACCGCGGTCAGTTCTAAAGTTAAAAAAGATAACGACATCATCTTCTTTAATCTTTGTTAGAGGTTGACCTTGTTTATCTACCATTATAATTGGCTTTATAAACTCATCGGTAATATCATTATCATAACTTTTTTGCATGGTTTCAGCAACATTCGTCGATTTTTCACCGACACTGTTTACCATGGCATCATACGCTAACTTAACACGTTCCCAACGTTTATCTCTGTCCATAGCGAAGTAACGACCTGTAACTGTTGCTATTTTGCTATTGGTATTTTTTAAATGACTTTCTAATTTTTTTAAAAATCCTAATCCAGATTTAGGGTCTACATCACGACCATCGGTAAACGCATGAACGTATGTGTTTTTTAAGCCAAAATCGTTAGCAGCATCTATTAAACCTAATAAATGCGTGATGTGTGAATGCACACCACCGTCACTTAATAATCCTAAAAAGTGAACATCTTTATTATTGGTTTTGGCATAATTAAACGCATCAACCAAAACTTTTTCGTTGTTAAGGGTTTTATTTTTTACCGCTAAATTAACTTTAACTAAATCTTGATAAACAATGCGACCTGCACCGAGGTTCATGTGCCCAACTTCGCTATTTCCCATTTGTCCTTCAGGTAACCCTACATGTAAACCATCGGTGCGTAAAGTTGCGAATGGGTATTTTTTATATAGAGAATCAATAAATGGTGTATTGGCATGATCGATAGCTGAAACTTTAGGGTCTGGAGAATTTCCCCAGCCATCAAGTATCATTAAAATAACTTTTTTGTTCATTTTTTTTAACATTTTTAAAGGAATTCAAAGATACTGAAGTTTGGCAAAATAAGAAGTGAATTTCAACCGAAAAACCTTTGTAAGTGGTGATTTTTAAAAGAAATTTAAAAAATTGTGATTCCGTTAAATAAAAGTGAACCAAAGGTTAAAAAACTGTTATAATCCATTTTTGGCGTAACATTTTAAAATATTTGTCGTCTTTTTAGTATATCAATCTCATTAATCAAATCAAAATCATTCTTCATGAAAAAAACAATCATTATTTCCGCCATTGCATTATGTGTCTCTGTGGTAACTGTAAATGCAACAACTGACAATTTAAACGTTGATAATTACAACGTAGAAACCGTTTTTAAAGTAAACTCCTTCTGTATTTCAATAGCCAAAGGAGATATTGAAACTGTAAAAAAATTACTTTCTATCGGCGAAGACGTTAATCAAATATCGGACGGTATGACACCTTTAATGTATGCTGCGAAGTATAACAGAACTGAAATTTTAGAGCTCTTAATTGAAAGAGGAGCCGATTTAAAAGCCATATCTGATAAAAAAATGACAGCACTTAAATATGCCGAATTGCATGGAGCAAAAGATGCTTATCAAATATTAGAGAAGGCATTATCTGAAAAATAATTATATAGATATAATTATTTTGAGTTAGTCACTCATAAAAAAAAGCCTTGTAAATCAAGGCTTTTTTGTTTTATTGTGCTCTATATTTTTCTATAGCTTCTTGAATTTTTTCTATTCTATTGTCCGGATCTGGATGTGTGCTTTTAAATTCAGGCAATCGGTTTGGTCCCGCAGCTGCTTTTAATATTTTCATAACGCCTATCATTTCTTCCGGCGAATAACCAGATTTTATCATGAACAAAACTCCTAAATCATCACTTTCTAACTCATCATCTCGACCATTTGTTAGCAACGTGTTTTGTCCCATATTACTCACCAAGCCACCAATATCGGCACCTACTGAACCTGCAGTCGTTAGGCCTTGCCAATACTCACTTTCGGCTATACGCTCTGCACTATGGCGCCCTAAAACATGCCCGATCTCATGACCTAAAACACCAGCTAATTGGTCTTCATTTTCCAGTTTTGAAAAAAGGGCATAGGTTATAAAAATTTGCCCACCAGGAAGTGCAAATGCATTAATGGTATTTGGGTCGTTAAGTAAATGAAATTCATATTTATAAGGCGTGTCTTTGGCCATGCTGTTTTTTACTAATTTATTTCCAACATTATCTACTAAAGCTTGGTATTCATTATTTGGATATAAACCACCGTATTGTTGTGCCATTTGTGGTGCACTTTGTAATCCAATAGCGATTTCTTTATCTGGAGACATGGAGATAGTCTGTGTTCTGCCAGTATAAGGGTTAACTTCTTGTTGGCTACACCTTTTAAAAACAAAAAATAATGCAATTGCCACCCCAATTAATAGTCTGACCTTAAAATTTCTACTTCTCATAAAATGATTTTTAAACTAATAAAATTACAAAAATAAAGTTTATAAATAAAAGACACACTTAATTGAATATAGTCACTAAAGTATTTGATTTATAATGTTTTATACATAACAAAATGTTTGCCAATATCTTTAATGTCAAATGGTAATCCAATAATTTTATAGTCGTTTCTTTTATAAAAATTTACAGCCTTTTCGCGGGCATTACACCAAACAATTTGAATGTTTTGTTTTTTTAATAAATTCTCACCGTGGTTTAAAATTAGTTTACCTAATCCAAGATTTTGATACGCGTTTAAAACAGCCATGCCTCTAAGCTGATATTGAAATTCTTGAGATAATAACGGATGTTTGCTCATTAAAAATGAACTGATACCCACTAACTTATCCTTGTGAAAAATACCTAAATGAAAGGTGGTTTCAAGATTATCGCCATCAAACATACAAGATTCAATTGGTTTTCCTTGTCTTAGAACGGGATGCCGGACAGCAAAAGTTTCTTTAGCCGTTATTTTTTTTATGCTATATTTCAAGGTTTTTTTAGCTAAATGTTTGTTGATGCTCAAACTTAATAAAATAAATTTTAGATAAATTAAACTTGATAAATTATTTATCTTCACATGAAAAATAAATATGTCTTTTATCTTTAAAATTATTCCCAAAGATGACATTTTAACCATTGTTCCTTTGGTTGAAAAATTGAATAATTATTCTGTGTCTAAGGAAGTTTTAGAACAGCGTTTTTTAGAAATGAATTCTCAAAATTATGAATGCGCAGGTATTTATAGCGACGAAAAATTAATTGGTGTTTGCGGTTTATGGTTTTGTACCAGACATTATTCGGGTAAAAGCGTTGAACCAGACCATGTTTATATAGATGATGATTTTAGAGGACAAGGTTTAGGTAAAGCATTTTTTAAGTGGATTTATGAATATACAAAGTCAAAAGGCTGTGAATCAGTTGAATTAAATACGTATGTGAGTAACTATGATTCGCATAAGTTTTATTACAATGAGGGCTTTAAAATTTTAGGGTATCATTTTTTAAAAAAGCTGTAACTTTTTCTTGCAATTTAATTAACTGTTTTTATATATTTGTGTCATAATTGCGGGAGTAGCTCAGTTGGTAGAGCGTCAGCCTTCCAAGCTGAATGTCGCCAGTTCGAACCTGGTCTCCCGCTCTAAAAAGCTTCATAGAAATATGAGGCTTTTTTTATATTGAAAGGTTTGCAGTTTGTGTTGATTCTATGATTTGGTTGGTGGGTTGCGTGAGGGATAGGAGTGGAAAGCCCACAGCGAGGCACGAGCGAGGACTTGCAGCGCATAGCCCGACCCTTTAGGGGCACGTCATGATTTTTATTTTAAGTTACAAAGTTCTGTACCTGTTTCAACTTCATAAGGCGCTTTGTTATGCTCAAATATACGCGCATTTAATTGCCCTTTTAATGTAATTGAGTTACCATTTACTTGCAGCCAACTGCCTTCTCGTAAACCAATTACTGGAGGTGTATTAAAGCCGTGGAACTCTTTTATTCTGGTTTCTCTGGTTTCGCCCATATGTTTACTAGTGGTATCGGGGTCTAGATAATGTGGATTTATATTAAAAGGTACAACCGCCAGGGCATTAAAACTTGGTGGGTATACAATAGGCATATCGTTAGTTGTCTTTATGGTGAGTCCGCAAATATTGCTTCCTGCACTAGTTCCCAAATAAGGTGTGCCAGATTTTATGGTGGTTTGTAAAACTTCTATGAGATTGCTTTTATAAAGTTGATTGGTTAAAACGAAGGTGTTGCCACCGCCAACAAATATAGCTTTTGCATTTTTTACGGCGTCGACTGGGTTCTCGAATTCATGAATGCCTTTTACTGTTTTGTTGATTTTCGCGAAAGCTTCGGCTGCTTTTTCGGTATACTTTGTGTGAGAAATGCCCCCAGGTCTGGCATATGGAATAAATAAAACTGTATCAACATTTTTAAAAAACAGGGTTAAATCTTCTAAAATATATTCTAAATAACCACTGCCGTGTAGCGTTGATGTACTGGCTATTATTAAATTTTTCATCAAGTTAAATTTATGGAGTAAAGTTAGCCTTTTGAGGGTTTTTTCAAAAGATAAAATAGATTTTGTTGGTGAAATTAGATTTTAAGGATTATTTTTAAAATAAAAAGTACCATGATACTTCCATTACTAAATTTAGATACCCAAGGGAATGATTATATGGAAGTACTATGTGATCTATAAAAAACAAATAATAAAAACACATGAAATACATTATATTCTTATTAGGGTTTTTGGTTAGTTTACAAGTAATTTCACAAGATTATAAACGGGTTGAAGTTCATGGGAAAATTATTGTTGAAAGTAGTGAAATTTCTGGGATAACTATTTTTAACAAAACATCGAACTCTTATGCCATAACGGATGAAAATGGCGAGTTTGTTTTAACTGTGGGTTTAAATGATTTTATTGAAGTAAGTGCATTGCAATTTCAAAACATTAATTTTCAGGTAAACGAGGCGATTATTCAATCAAAAGCCATGAAAATATTATTAATTGAAGAAATTAATAAACTGGATGAAGTTATTGTAAAGACAAAAGGTTTATCGGGATATTTAGAAAAGGACATAAAAACTACTCAAAGGTTCAATCCGAAATTAGATGTCTTGTATTTTGCGATTGCGAATAGCGATGCATATGGTTTTAAGGAAGATAATATATCTCCAGTAAGCAATATGACAATGACTAGCCAACAGCAAAGAATGATTAACGGACTTAATATTGTTAACGTTGTGGACCAGTTATTGCTCCCTTTGTTCAGGTCGAAAGTTAAAAATAAAAAAGATTCAGGAATTCCAGAAGTTCCAATAGAATCTATAAAGTACTATTTTGGTTCAGAATTTTTGACTGATAATTTTGATATTCCGAAGCATAGAGTCGAGGAGTTTATAAGATATGTTGAAGGTGAAAATTTTGATTTTACTTTGCTTAATTATGGAAAGGAATTGGAATTTTTACAATTACTTCACGATAAAAGTTTACAGTTTTTAAATAAAAATTAAGAGCATGTAACTGTAACCATTTTAGATTAGACATTAACAATTTAACATAAGTTTAAAACTGTTTTTTATTTTATTTAAGAAATCATATCCGTTCTTTATCGTGCCAAACAATATGTATGCTTAAAATTAAATGCGGTATTTTTATTTCTTCGCTATTATGTTTTCAATTAAATTTTTCTCAATCTGTCAATATCAAAGGAAAAGTAGAAAGTCATGTTGATGTTGAAAACATTCACGTTATCAATAAAACGGCACAAGTATTTACGATTACAAACAGTAATGGTGAGTTTGAAATTATGGCGAGTTTAAATGATATTATTGTATTTTCTTCCATTCAGCAAAAATCAAAATCAGTTATTGTTGATAAAAACATGATTCTATTTAAAGCTCTAAGGGTTATTTTAGAAGAGCAAATAAATGAATTGGACGAAGTGATTGTTGGAAAAATACTAACTGGAAATTTACTTTTAGATGTTAAAAATGTGGAGGGTGACGCGCCTATTAATTTTTTCGATGTTGGTATTCCTGGGTATACCGGAAAAATAGCTACACAAAGTGAAAGACGCTTAAATGAAGCGACAACAGGAGGCGGTATAATACCTTTAAACCCAATTTTAAATGCAATTTCAGGACGAACAAAACAATTAAAAAACCAGGTTAAACTTGAGGAAAACGAAGCGTTAATGCTAAGTGTAAAAGGCCAATTAGCGAAAGATTTTTTTGCTTCGAATCCTTTAGATGAAGATTTAAAAATGGATTTCTTTTATTTCTGTGCCGATGATGAAAACTTTATGAAGCATTGTAAAAATCAAACAGATTTTAATATTTTAATTTTTTTAAGAATGAAATACAGACAGTATTTAGAAAATCTTGAGGGAACGACTGATTAATTTAATGGAATGCTTTTTGACACCAACTTGTTAAAACAATTATTTTAGTAAAAAATATAGAGATGAATCCTATAAAACAGCTTTTTTTAATTTTAATAGTTCCTTTTTTTGCATTTACTACCATGCATAAATATTATGTGAGTGTTACTCAAATAGATTATTTACAAGAAAAACAATCTGTTCAAATAACTTCCAGGATTTTTATTGACGATTTTGAAAAATTATTGAGAGAGCGTTATGACGATAATATAATATTAGCAAATAAAAATGAATCGGGCATAACAGACAATTATATTGAGAGATATTTAAACGAAAAATTAAAAATAAAGATTAATGGAAAAGATGCTAATTTACTTTTTATTGGAAAAGAGTACGATACAGATATTGTAAAATGTTATTTGGAAATTGAAGGCATAAAAAAGATAGAATCGATTGAAATTAGTAATCAGGTTCTATTCGATTTATTTAGTGAACAGCAGAATATTGTAAAAACTAAAATTTATAACAAACAAAAGAGTTTTTTATTTGACAGGAATAATAAAAACGTATTGTTAAATATTGATTAAAAGGAAGATTTAGATGTATAATTTTATTATGTTTGACCGTTTTTGATGAAATAATTGAGTAATTATTTAAGAAAAGGCCAAATAAGTGCAATTAATTTATATCCAAGAATGAGAAAATCGATTTTGTATTACTTCAGTATTCTACTAATATCTGGAGGAGTTTATGCCCAAGAGCAAGGTGAAACAAAAGCAAAAACGGGTCATACAAACACCAATAAATTCAGACAAATGTATGATTTATTGGCAACGCCCAATATGTTCAGAACAGCTTCAGGAGCTCCAGGACCAGCGTATTATCAGCAGCAGGCAGATTACAAAATGGATATTGAAATAGACGATGTCAATGCTAAATTGTCTGGAAGTGAAATTATTACCTATACCAACAATTCACCAGATGTATTAAAATATTTGTGGGTTCAGTTAGATCAAAATATGCGAGCGAAGGACTCCAAATCACCTTTAATAGAAGGGAGTAGTTACAGACCAGCAACCTCGGTTTCACAATTTGTAAAATCGTATATGTCTGAACCTTTAGATCGTGGTTTCAATATTTTAGAAGTAAAAGATACTAAAGGTAATAATTTAGTGCATATGATTAATAGTACCATGATGCGCGTTGAACTGCCTGCACCTTTAAAAACAGGAGAACAATTTTCATTTGCAATTAAATGGTGGTACAATATTAATGATCATGTCAAAGAGGATGGTCGTTCTGGATACGAATATTTTCCAGATACCGACAACCGCATTTATGTAATGGCTCAGTTTTATCCACGAATGGCTGTTTATAATGATGTTGAAGGCTGGCAAAATTCACAATTTTGGGGAAGAGATGAATTTGCGCTACCATTTGGGAATTTCGATGTTAATATCACTGTACCTGCCGACCATGTTTTAGATGGCACAGGAGAGTTAATTAACCGGAAAGAAGTGTTTTCCAAAGAAATGATGGATCGTTTTGAGAAAGCAAAAAAATCATATAGTGAACCAGTAAAAATTGTAACGCAGGCAGAAGCCGAAATTGCAGAAAAAGGAAAAAGCACCGGTAAAAAAACCTGGAAATTATCCGCAAAAAATGTCCGTGATTTTGGATTCGCAACTTCAAGTAAACTTATTTGGGATATGATGGCTGTAAAAATTGGTGATAGAGATGTCATGGCCGTTTCAATGTATCCTAAAGAAGGCAATCCACTTTGGGAAGATTGGTCTACCAAAACAGTAGCAAGTACGTTAAAATCTTATTCACGTATGACTTTTGATTATCCATACCATAAAGCTATTTCTGTACATGCTCCTATGGGAATGGAATATCCAATGATTTGTTATAATTATGGTCGCCCAGATCCAGATGGTACTTATAGCGATCGTGTTAAGTATGGTATGATGGGAGTTATTATTCATGAGGTGGGACATAACTTTTTTCCTATGATTGTAAATAGTGATGAACGTCAATGGACATGGATGGACGAAGGCTTAAATTCATTTGTGCAGTATGTTGCAGAACAAGACTTTGCCGAATGGTATCCTGCTGCTTTATCCCCTGGTGATGATAAATTTCCGTCAAGACGAGGACCTGCAGAAAAGATTATCCCATACATGGGAGGTAATCAAGATTTTATTTCTCCTATTATGAGTAAAGGACTTAATGTGCATCAATTTAGTGAAAATGCATATGGAAAACCTGCCACTGCATTAAATATATTAAGAGAAACCGTTATGGGGCGCGAGTTGTTTGATTACGCGTTTAGAGAATATGCACAACGATGGATGTTTAAACACCCTACGCCCGAAGATTTTTTCCGCACCATGGAAGATGCCTCGGCATTTGATTTAGATTGGTATTGGAGAGGTTGGTTTTATACAACCGATTGGGTAGATATAGGCATAAAAGATGTGAAAAAATATTTTGTTTCTTCTAAGTCTAATGACTACGGAAAAAGAGTAGCAAAAAGATATAATATGAATGCCGAAGATTTCGTGTATTTAGTTGAAGATGGTAGTGCAGATTTTAATGAAAGTATGCGCGATGTAAAACCGTCAGATGCGTCGAAGAGTTTAAAGGAATATCTAATGGATAATTTCACACCAGAACAGCGTCAATTTATAAAAGAGCCTAAATACTTTTATAGTATTACATTTAACAAACCTGGAGGTTTAGTGATGCCTATAATTGTTGAGTTTATATATGCAGATGGCACCAATAAACGTGAAACATATCCTGCAGAAATTTGGCGATTAAATGATAATGAAATAAGTAAGGCCATTTCGTCCGATAAGGAAATTGTTCGAATTGTTGTAGATCCAGATTTCGAAACTGCCGATGTAGATACTTCAAATAATTCTTGGCCTAAAGAAGTTGGGCAAAACGATTTTGATAAGTTCAAAAAAAAGGTAAGAGGGTAAAAAACTAGAATAAAAGCCAATTTATAAAGTAGGCTTTTACTTTTAAAGTTATTTATTTTTTTTTAAAAATAGCATATTTTTTTAATTGGAAGCGAACAACTTACTATATTTGTGTTGTGAAAATATATAATACATTTTTATTTATTAGTGGTGCAGAAATAGCTTTTATACTATTTATTGTAATCATGGTTTTTGGTGCCGATAAACTACCTGAAATTGCCAGGGGGTTAGGTAAAGGTATGCGTGTGCTTAAAGACGCCTCCAATGATATTAAGCATGAAATCACTAAATCTGCTGAAAAAAATGGTATTGACACAAGTATTGTTACCGACGTTAAAAAAGAAATTAACAAGGTTAAAGACAATATAGACGATGTTACTGGCTCGGTAAGAAGGAAGTTCTAAGCTGCTATTTCAGATAACACCAGTATTTTAACGTTTTTATTTGCATTATTGTTTTGGTAATCGAAAATATGGACTGTTTTATCGTTTATTTTTAATTCAGTCGAATTTTTATTCTACGTTAGCTATCCCAAATCAATATTATTAAAGATGAAAACTAACCTATTTATCAGTTTTTTCTTTACCTTAACTTTATCATTTAGTCAAAGTGAAAGAAAGGTAATTAGCTACATAGACAGTATTAATTCACTTGCATCAAGTCATTATAAAAGTAATGACATTAGTCAATCTTTCAATTATCTTCTTAAAAATGTTGAGTTATCCGAATCGGTTAATGATGACTACGGAAATGCCCAGGCAAATTTTTTATTAGGTAACTTATATTATTATATGGGCTTGTCTAAAGAAGCTGCAGAAAGCTATTCAAAAATGCTTGCGAGTGCTAAAAAAGTAGAGGACAACTATTTAGTAGCAAGTTCCTACCTGAGTTTAGGTGAAATTTACAAAGAGTTCAAGCCAGCAGAAGAGGTTATATCTTATTATAAAAAAGCCTTAAAGTATGCCTTAAAGGACAATGTTAGAGATGAAAATAATATAGATAAAAAACAACAAATGTTGTTTGATATACGGATAAAACTGAGTCATATTTATATGCTTAAAGGTCAATATAACGACATGTATATTAATCTTTTAGAAGCTGAAAAAAGTTTGGAAAACAGTCTGTATTCTAAGGCTTTCTTAAGTTATACCTATGGATTGTATTATGCCAATTTGAAATCATTTAACATAGCTAATAAAAAATTCGCAGAAGCTTTAAGTTATTTAGAAAAAAGCAAAAGTGATGTTACCGATGCCAGAACGAATATACTTTTTAAAGAAGTTTACAGAGAACAATCAATGACACTTGCCAATTTAGGTAAAGTAGACGAGGCATATCAAGCGTTATTAAAACATGATAATTTTAGAGAAGTACTTACTGATAAGGAAAAAATAAGGAACGAAAAGAATGCTAAATCTAAATTTTTTATTTCTCAATATAAAAATATTGCCCAAACTGCAAATAGCGAACGATTACTTCAGCAAGAAATATCAAATGAAATTAGAGTTATAACTATAATTATAAGTATAGCTATTGTCGTATTGCTGGTTTTATTTTTGATTTTAATTAAAAATTATCGTTCAAAGAAAAAATTGAGTTTTATTTTGAAAGAGAAAAATAAAATGTTGGAAATAGCAAAAAATCAAGCAGAAAAATCTTCTAGATTGAAAACGGATTTTATATCTAATGTTACGCACGAATTACGAACACCGCTTTATGGAGTAGTCGGGTTAACGTCCTTAATGCTTGAGAAGAATAGTTTATGCGAAGAAGATCAAAAATTATTAAAATCTTTAAAATATTCAGGAGATTATCTTTTAAATCTGGTCAATGATATTTTACAAATGGGTAAAATTGAATCCGAAAATGTTGAATTAAAAAATGTTTCTGTTAATTTAAAAGAAATGGTAAGTGGTATAATTGGATCTTTTGAATATCGATTACAAGAAAGTAATAATCAAATCCACATACTGATTGATGATAGTATTCCTGAAGCCGTAGTTTGCGATAATGTAAGATTATCACAAGTTTTAATCAATTTAATTGGTAATAGCATCAAGTTTACTAACAACGGTAAAATTTGGTTACGTGTTATTCTAAATAATCTAAGAGATAATGATATAGATATACGATTTGAAATAGAAGATAATGGCCCTGGTATTCCTGAAAATAAGCATGAAACAATCTTCGAAAATTTTTCTCAATTAGAGGAGAATAAAAATATAAATTATCAAGGAACGGGGTTAGGACTTTCAATTGTAAAGAAATTAGTGGGGTTATTTAATAGTAAAATTGAATTATCTAGCGAATTAGGTAAAGGCTCTAAATTTAGTTTTAATGTAACTTTTGAAATAGATAAGGAAAAACAAGTAAAAACAGATCAAAATAAAACAGGTAAAATTGTTCCACTAAATCAAGGATATAAAATTCTTGTTGCGGAAGACAATAAAATTAACCAGATTGTAACTAAAAATTTATTGAAAAAGGCAAATTTTATATGTGATGTTGTTGAAAATGGACTTGAATGTGTTAACGCTTTTAAAAATAATGAATACGATTTAATACTAATGGATATAAATATGCCAGTGATGGACGGCAATCAAGCCACTCAAGAAATTCGAAAAGTAAACGCTAATATTCCAATTATCGCTTTAACAGCAGCAGATATTGATGAAGTTAGAAAGAATTTTGGCACCATTGGTTATAATGGTATTATTACTAAACCATTTGATAATTTAGAGTTTTTCCAAGTTATAAATATGCATATTCAAAATAGTAAAACGAAGTTTAATCCTATCAATAAATTGGTAAAAGTATCTTAGGCAGGTATTAATGCTTCCTGCTTATTGTGAGCCCATCTCTTATAGGTAATAATACAGATTCTATTCTGGAGTCTTCAATTAAAAGTGTATTATAATCCATAATTGCTTTTGTTGAAAAGTCTTCGGGTTGTAATGGTTCAATTACTTTTCCATGCCAAAGTACATTATCAGATAAAATAATACCACCCGAGTTAAGTTTATCTATAATTAAATGAAAGTAATTCACGTAGTTGGGTTTATCAGCATCAATAAAAATTAAATCGAACGATTTGTTTAGTGTGGGAATAATATCAATAGCGTTTCCTAGATGTTGAAAAATTCGAGGCCCATATTCCGATTTATCAAAATATTTACGCTGAAAATCTACTAATTCTTCATTAACGTCAATCGTATGTATTTCACCACCTTTATGTAAACCTTCGGCTAAACAAAGTGTAGAATAGCCAGTAAAAGTCCCTATTTCTAATATCGATTTCGGATTAATTAATTTTGAAATCATACTTAAAATACGCCCTTGATAAGGGCCACTAAGCATAATGGGTTGTAATATTTTTTGATAGGTTTCACGTGTAAGTTGCTGTAATAATTCTGGTTCAGATTCAGAATGTGCAACAACATAATCATCAAGTTTTTCGGGTATAAAATGCATTAACTTAAATTATTATTTTTCATTAATCTTTTTAGGCGGCTCCATCACAGTTGAACATTTTCTACAAGTTCTGCGGCTTTCTTTGCTATAAAAACTTTCAAAAATTTTGGGTAAATCGGTTTCAATATTTTCCAATTTAAACTTTTTCGTGTATAACAAATGGCTGCATTTTTCACAGTACCAGGATAATGCATCTTTCATTTTTTTAGAACGCGGATACTCAATAACCAACCCGACCGTATTGGCAACACGCTGTGGCGAATGTGGTACTTTTGCAGGTAACAAATAAATATCACCTTCTTTAATATGAACATCTTTGGGCGTCTTGCCATCCATGATTTTTAAAATCATATCTCCTTCAACCTGATAGAAAAATTCAGGCGTTTGGTTGTAATGATAGTCCTTTCTGTTATTGGGTCCACCAACCACCATCACAATAAAGTCACCATCTTTCCAAACCACTTTATTTCCAACAGGTGGTTTTAAAAGGTCTCTGTTTTCATCAATCCAAGCTTTAAAATTTAAAGGCGAAACTAATTTGCTCATAGTTTTATATTTTTGGCGTTACCACAAGGGTCAGGCTTTCGGTAGTCGCTCTCTGCGAGGAGCTCCAACAATACCTCAATCCTTAACGCGGTTATAGATACGTATTAAAATTACTAATTAAATTCAGAAAAATTAATAAAAGTTTAATCGGAGTACTTTCTCCTTCGGAGAGGATTACAAACTTTTTGTTCTACCTCCATCTACAGGAATATTAATTCCATTTACGTAACTGGCAGCTTCACTTGCTAAAAAGGTAATGACGCTTGCGGTTTCTTCGGGTTGCGCAAAACGTTTGGCAGGCGAGTAGTTTTTCATTATTTCAGTCATTTCTTCAACAGTAGTGCCTTCAATATTGGCTTTAATTTTAATTATTTCAGCCAAACGTTCGGTATCTGTAAAACCAGGTAAAACATTGTTAACCGTAATGCCAAAAGCACCAAGTTCTACCGATAAGGTTTTACTCCAATTACCCACAGCGCCTCTAATGGTGTTACTTACCCCGAGACCAGGAATTGGTTCTTTTACCGAAGTCGATATAATATTTATAATTCTGCCAAAACCTGCCTCCTTCATAAATGGAGCAGTCGCTTGTACTAAAATATGATTGCACTTTAAATGCATAGTAAAAGCATTGTCAAATTCGTCTAAACTTGCGGAGAGAATGGCACCGCTTCTTGGGCCTCCTGTATTATTAATAAGTATATGAAATCCATGGTTTTCATCAATAAACTTAATTATTTTTTCCTGTAAATCTCTCGGGTTCGTGAAGTCTGCAACTATAAAACTATGATTTTCGCTATCAGGTAATTCAGCTAAAACCTGTTTTAATTTGTCTCTGTTTCTGGCTACCAAAGTTACTTTAGCACCTTCATTTGCAAGAGCTATCGCCGTTGCTTTTCCAATACCTTGTGTGCTTCCACAAACCAAGGCGTTTTTATTTTTTAAGTTTAAATTCATCTTTCTATTATAGTTGAAAAACAATATTATTAATGTTTCATGTTTTTTGCAACGCGATCATCATCCAAAACGTCTTCTGTCGCTTTTAGGACTTTTTCTAAAATTAGTTATAAAACTTCTCTTTTCATTTCTCGAGTAATCGAAGATTGTCAGGTCGAGCGCAGTCGAGACCTATTTTGCATCTGGATTATACTTTGAATGCGTTGCGTTTCTGCATTCAGCCAAAATCTGCAACAAATTAAAATCCCCATTTGCTAAAGCTAGTTTTTTCTTTCCGCTCCAGTTTTTAATTTTCTTTTCAAAATAAATAGCTTGATTTACGTCATTAAACTCTTGATGAAATATGAGATCTAATGGTCTTCTCTTATAAGTAAAGCAATTTTTATTCAATCCTAATTGGTGCTCTTCAAATCTTCTTGCTACATCATTTGTGAAACCTGTATAAATAAGTCCATCAGAACATTTTAATATGTATACAAAATACGTTTTCATTATATACCTCTCGACTGCGCTCGAGGAGACATCGAGATTAAATTCATAATTTATTACAATTAAATAAAAACACTTCTAATGTTTCATGTTTTTTGCAACGCGGTCATCATCCAGAACGTCTTCTGTTGCTTTTAGTACTTTTTCTAAAATTAGTTGTAAATCGCCTTTTATATCTAATTCGCCGTCGGCAAGCATATTTAAAATAGCTTTATCTTGAGCTCTTCCCCGTAACATAGCTTCTCTATAGCCAACATCTTCATTAAATGTAACCAACGAATATTTTGATGCGTATTTATGTGGAAAGTTCTTTTCTAAAGCCATTTCAATAGCGCGTTTTTCTCTAAAAATTTCATTGTTAACATGACCTTTCATTTCGTGAAAATTATCAATCGCTAAATCTGCTATGGCATCTGTGTCTTTTCTTCTGGAAACCTCATAAGTTTTAAAAACGGTTTCCCAATCTCCTTGATGATCATCTAATACCTTATCAAATTCCACAATATCTTCAAGCGAAGCATTCATCCCTTGACCATAAAAAGGCACAATAGCATGCGCAGCATCGCCCATTAAAAGAGTATTTCCTTTATAATGCCAGGGGGAACATCTAATGGTTCCAAGTGGTGACGTTGGGTTTTTGAAAAAACTCGTCTACCAGATTAGGCATGATTTCTAAGGCATCTTTAAAATATTTACTAAAAAATTCTATAACACGTTCTTTAGTGGTCAGATTGTTAAAATTGTACACGCCTTCATCGTAACTTAAAAATAAGGTAACGGTAAAACTGCCATCTAAATTTGGCAAAGCAATAAGCATAAAATCTTCTCTTCCCCAAATGTGTAGTGCGTTTTTATTAAATTTGAAACCGCCATTTTCATCGGCAGGAATGCTTAATTCTTTATATCCATGTGTTAAATAGTCTTGTGAATAACTAAAAAGAAATTTTCTTCCTGTAAAGTAGCTTTTTCGCAGTGCCGACCCTGCACCATCTGTTGCGATTATGACATCGGCATCTTCAATAAATTCTTTTTTTGTATCGTAATCTTTAAATAAAGCGGTCGTTTTTTCAAAATCAACAGAAATACATTTTTTATTGAAATAGAAAGAAACATATTTATGTTTTTCGGCTTCATCCACCAATAATGCGTTGAGTTGCCCGCGAGAAATAGAATTGATAAATTCATTTTCTCTACCACTGTAAGCCGAAAATATAGTGTCACCATTAACATCATGGAGTATTCTTCCTGTCATGGGAACGCAAAATGCTTTTATTTGATCTTCAATACCAACTAATTTCATGGCTTTTTTACCACGGTCCGATAGCGCCAGATTTATGGAACGACCAGAGTCTGTGCTCACTTTACGTATGTCAGGGCGCATTTCGTAAACCGATACGCGATAGCCACGTTGACCCAACCGTAAGGCGAGAAGTGAACCGCAAAGTCCACCACCTATAATAAGTATGTTTTGCTGTTTATTCATTTAGAATAGATTTCAATCGTTCTACTAAATAATATACATCTTGATATGAATTATATAAAGGTGTTGGCGCGCAACGTATAACGTTTGGCTCCCTCCAATCGGAAATTACACCAGCCTCGGTAAATTTATCATGTAATGTTTTGTCTGCATTTTTTATGAATATAGAAAGTTGACAACCTCTTTCCAGCGGATTATTTGGAGTGATAATTTTAATAGTATCTTCTCCAAGTTGTTTCAAGAGAAATTCTAAATAACCCGTAAGATTTTTAGATTTTTTAATCAATTTTTCCATCCCAACTTCATTAAAAATTTCTAAAGATGCTTTAATGGCGGCAAGTGACAATACCGGTGGATTGGATAATTGCCACCCGGCAGCTCCCGGAAGCTGATCGAAATCATCGCGCATTCTAAATCTGGTTTCTTTATTATGCCCCCACCAACCTGTAAATCGGTTAAGGTTTTTGTTGTGAGCATGACGTTCGTGTACAAAGCATGCAGCGATACTACCAGGTCCTGAATTAAGATATTTATAAGTGCACCAGGACGCGAAATCGGCTCCGGAATCATGCAGATTAAGCGCCACGTTTCCTGCGCCATGGGCACAATCAAATCCAACTACGCAGCCGTGTTTATGTCCAAGTTCAGTAATGCGTTTTAAGTCGTAGAATTGTCCGGTATAATAATTAACAGCTCCAATGAGTATAAGTGCGATTTCATCACCGTGAGATTCTAAAATCGTCTCTAAATCTCTATAGTTTACAAGTTCTTCATTTTTTGGAGCTTTCCAAAGCACTAATCCTGCGTTATCATCAAAACCATGATGACGGATTTGCGATTCTACCGCATATTTATCTGATGGAAATGCATCAGCTTCAATTAAAATTTTAAAACGCGTTTTTGTTGGTTTGTAAAACGATGCCATTAAAAAATGAAGATTTGCTGTTAATGTGTTCATAACAACAACTTCTATTGGTTTCGCACCTACAATTTTAGCCATACTGTCAACCAAGCTTTCTTGATAGCTTAGCCACGGATTTTCACCATTAAAATGCCCTTCAACAGCCAAATTAGCCCAATCTTCCATAACCGCATTAACGTAATCTTTGGTTCGTTTTGGTTGCAATCCAAGAGAATTTCCCGTCATGTAAATACAGTCATCCCCATTTTTATCTTTTGGAAAGTGAAATTGATTTCGGTAAGAGGCTAATTCGTCGTTTTGATCTTGTTCTATAGCAAAATCGAGACCTGATTTATAATTGGACAAAGTGTTTTTATTTTTGGTTTTCAACAAAAATAAGGATTCTAAAGTTAGAAATGAAGTTAAGGATATGGGTAAATTAATCAGTTTTTACCGATACTCCAGTAAAATATAATTTCCAGTTCTCTTCTGGTTTTTTATGCGATTTTGCTAATTTTAATCCATTAAAAGTTTCATAATCTTCCCAAGAAGTTGTCATCGTTGGTTCTTTAGTATTTCCTTTTCTAAAATTCCATTCTCTTATTATAAAATCATCTTCATAATAAAAATCATAAGCATCTCCTGGGGTGTAACCACCTTCATTAGTATAGGTTAGTGTGATTTTGTTCATTTCAGCCTTACTAATTGGCGATTCTTCTTTAACTGGTTCTGAAATAATAGTTCCAGTATCCCAAACTAATTGAAAAGGTGCTAGAAACCAGAATTTATCGTTAATAAATCCCTTATCTGCATTTGTAGATAGACTATCCACATTTTTCCTGTTATAAGTAATAGTGTCCTTACTTGAGATTAGCGTAACGTCTCCGGATTTTGTATTCCAGCGCCATGAGCGTTCAAAATGCATGGTGTCTTTATCAACATTAAAAGTGAACGCTATTTCCTTTACACTTTTCCAATTTTCAAAACCATTGGCATTAGCTATTTTTTCGGCAACTGTCAGTTCTTTTTCTATGACTTTGGCTTCTTCCTTTTGTTTGCAAGAAATACATAAAACTATTAAAACAGCAAGAATAATATTTTTCATCATTTTAATTTTTATCTAAGATAGTAATAATGTTAAAGAAGTTTTATATTAGACTGTTAAACATAAATTTATGGCAACTAACGAAGATTATTTTAAAACAAATAAAACAACTTGGAATAGCAAAGTAAAAGTACATGCCGACAGTGATATGTATAATATGGCCGCATTTAAGAAGGGAGAAACATCTTTAAAGACTTATGAGTTGGATGCTTTGCTTGATGTAAAAGGAAAATCACTTTTACATTTACAATGCCATTTTGGGCAAGACACGCTAAGTTGGAGTAGGTTAGGAGCTAAATGTGTAGGCGTTGATTTAAGTGATGAAGGTGTAAAACTCGCTACGGAATTAAATAATGAATTGCGGCTTGATGCCAAATTTATATGTTGCAATGTTTTGGATACTTCAAAATTTATTAAGGATACTTTCGATATTGTTTTTACAAGTTATGGAGTTATTGGATGGTTACCAGACTTAAGACCATGGGGAAAAATGATTGCTGAACGTTTAAATAAAGGCGGTGTTTTTTTTATGGCTGAATTTCATCCCATAGTTTGGATGCATGATTATAAAAACGGAAAGGCTGAAATGATTTATGGTTATATGCAAAACGAAGTTATTTATGAAGAATATGAAGGTACGTATGCCAATCAAGATTCAAAAATAATAAGTAAAGAATATGGATGGAATCATGGTTTGGGCGAAGTAGTTTCCGCTTTAACAGAAGCTGGGTTGCATATAGATTATTTAAAGGAATTTGATGAAAGCCCGTATAATGTATTACCAAATTTGGTTGAAACAGAATCTGAGATGTATGTTACAAAAGATAAATTATATCCATTAATTTTTACTTTGAAAGCTACAAAAGTTTAGTTGAAAACTAACTTATATTGAATGAGTTGCTATTTCTTTTTTTAATCCTTTAACGATTTTGAGATTGTTAAATAATCATTTCTCAACTTATCCTTGTATTCAAGTAATGTCCAGCATAATATTTTGTAATAGTGTTTATTCGTCTCTACTGTAGTAATCAACATATAGAATTCTCCATTTTCGTCATTCCAAGTCATTTCAACTTGAGCATGTTGATTTCCATTTGAATTAAATTCAGTAATTTTTGAGATTGTTCTGCTATCGGATTCGATTTGATAATCTTTGGTGAAGTTTTCTAAAAAATCTTTTGAGTCTAAAAATATCATACTTAAAGACTTTAATTCATCTTTTGAATCTTCAATAACAATAGTATATGCTTCTTTTAATGTGTTTTTATATTGTACTGTAGCAACATCATTCAAATCATAGGTTTTAGCCATATAATTCGGAATATCAATACTATAGCAATTTCCGCCAGTTTCAGTTAGAAAATTTTGAGAAAAAGAGTTTATTGAAAATACAAAAGTTAATAGTAAAATATATGTTGTTTTCATAGAATTAAGATTTAAGTATTATAATTAATTTGTGTGATAATTTTTTGTTTTAAAACTATAACCAATATATCATATAGCGAATATGATTCCGTTATTATGAATTTACAAGTCAGACTAAGTTAACTGAAATATTTTACAGACTAAAATAAAAATTACAACTTATTTAATGTGAATCTTTCAATAATTCTTTAGGAAAATTTGCTTTAAAACGATTCAATCTTGGAACAGAAACATTTTGAATATAACTATTGTTGGGATGAAGGCGTTCGTAGTTTTGATGATAATCTTCGGCTATCCAGAATTTTTGAAATGGGTAAACTTCAGCCGCAATTTTAGCGTTTAACTTTTTAGCCAACGCGTCTTTCTTTTTAGCAATAATTTGTTTTTGGGCATCGTTCTGATAAAAAATTATAGACCGATATTGAGACCCTCTGTCGTTTCCTTGTCCGTTTACTTGGGTTACATTTTGCGAAGCAAAATAAACATCTACTAAGGTTTCAAAATTTACAATTTTTGGGTCGTAAATAACTTCTACAGCTTCTGCATGTCCTGTTTTACCTGTATTACTGGATTCGTAAGTCGGATTTTTAGTATGGCCTCCAGCATATCCATTAATCACCTCATCAACTCCCTTTACGCTTTCATAAATAGCTTCAACACACCAAAAACAACCACTGGCAAAATACGCTTTGGCTTTACCATTTTGTAATGGGACTTCAATAGGTTTCCCGTTAATAACAGCGTCTTGATTTTTTTTGGTTTGCCCAGAATTTTGACAACTGAACAATAGGGTTATGCAGATAGTAAATACTATATTTTTCATGTGTTGAAATTTATTTTTCTATTTAGACGAAATAAAATTTTGAACCTTATTCAATTTAACGAAAGTTTTTGAAATAAAAAAGCCTTCACATTTGTGAAGGCTTAGATTAATATATTTTAAATTACTTAACTAAGTTTAGAAAATAATTTTGTCATTTTTGCTTTTTGTTCTTCAGCTAATTGCGCATCAACTAAAATACGTCCGCTATGCTCATCAGTAATTACTTTTTTACGAGCCGCAATTTCTACCTGAACTTGAGGTGGAATTGTAAAGAAAGATCCTCCGGCAGCACCTCTTTCAATAGGCACAACTGCTAAACCATTTTTTACATTTTTACGAATTCTGTTGTAAGCAGCAACCAAACGTTCTTCAATTTGATTTTGATATTCTTGAGATTTTCCTTTTAAAGCTTCTTCTTCTTTTTCAGTTTCGGCTAAAATGGCATCGAGTTCACTTTTTTTATGCTTTAAGTGGTTTTCACGCTCTTTTAATCGCTCTTTAGTTTCAGAAATAACTTCTTTTTTCTGATCTATCTGAACTCTGAATTCTTTAATGTGTTTTTCAGCTAATTCAATTTCTAATTCCTGAAATTCAACTTCTTTCGTTAAAGAATTGTATTCTCTGTTATTTCTAACATTTTTTTGTTGTTCACTGTACTTTTTTATTAAAGATTTAGCCTCTTCAATTAAATTCTTTTTAGACACAATATCATTATCGATAACATCTAAATTCGAAACTAATTTTTCTAAACGAATGTTTAGTCCAGCAACTTCATCTTCTAAATCACGAACTTCTAACGGAAGTTCTCCACGTACGTTTCTAATTTCGTCTATACGAGAATCTATAAGTTGTAAATCGTATAACGCTCTTAAACGCTCTTCAACAGTTAATTCTTTACTTTTAGCCATACTTTAAAAATACTTAACAGGATTGGTGTTTGTCTTTGATAAAATGATTGCAAAATTAGTAATTTTTTTTGTAAGATATGCTACTAAAAGATTTTTTGTGTATTGTTCACTTTCATAATGCCCGACATCGGCTAAAAGGATGTTGTTTTCAGCAGTGAAAAAGTCATGATATTTTAAATCGGCAGTTATAAAAGCTTCTGCGCCAGCATTTTTGGCAGCCTCTATAGCAAAACTTCCAGAACCACCAAGCACAGCAATTTTTTTTATGTTTTTATTTAAAAGTGAAGAATGTCTGATGCATTTTGTATTCATTTTATCTTTTAGGAATGCTAAGAATGTCTGTTCAGTCATTGGTTCTTCTAAATCGCCAATCATTCCAATACCTATATTCTGATTTTTATTCTCTAAGGTAACAACTTCATAAGCAACTTCTTCATAAGAATGTGTTTTAAAAAGTGTTTGTATTACTTGAGATTCTAAATGCTTCGGGAAAGTGATGGTTATTTTAGTTTCATCTTCTGTATGTATGGACCCTTTTTTTCCTTTAGTTGGGTTGGAGTTCTCGTTGCCTTTATACGTGCCATAGCCCTCTACATTAAAACTACAATTACTATAATTACCTATACTGCCCGCGCCAGTACTAAATAGGGCGGATCTAAGATGTTCCGCTTCGTTTTTAGGCACATAAGTAGTTAGTTTTTTTATAGTGTCACTTTGAGGTATTAAAATGTGTTTGTTTTTAAGGTGTAATTGATTGCAAATCATATCATTTACACCTTGCAAAGCATTATCCAATGCCGTGTGTATGCTGTATATAGCAATGTCATGTTTAATAGCTTTCATCACCACACGTTCTACATAATTTTTACCTGTGAGCTTTTTAAGTCCTGTAAAAATAATAGGGTGGAAGCTAACAATTAAGTTGCATTTTTCATGAATGGCTTCATCAACAACCGATTCTAGCGTGTCTAAAGTGACTAGAATACCTGTTAGTTTTGCATTTTTATCGCCTACTAAAAGCCCTACATTATCAAAATCTTCGGCATAAGCTAATGGGGCAAGTGCTTCTAAATGGTTTATTACGTCTTGAACAATCATGAATTAATTTGTTTGTATCAAAGATAAAATATTATACTTTCGTTATGATGAAATTAATTAGAAACATAGCTTTTCCTTTGGTTCCTGTATATTATGCAGTTACTAGCTTGAGAAATATGCTTTATGATTTGGGTATAAAAAAATCGACTTCATATAATTTCCCAGTTATATGTGTTGGTAATTTAAGTGTTGGTGGTACTGGAAAAACACCTATGATTGAATATTTGATTAATTTATTAAAAGATGATTATAGCGTAGCAACATTAAGTCGAGGCTATAAAAGAAAATCGAAAGGGTTTCAGTTAGCAAATGAATTTTCTTCTGCAGAATCATTAGGTGATGAACCTTTTCAGTTTTATAATAAGTTTAAAAATAATATTCTAGTAGCGGTTGATGCTAATAGAACCAATGGAATTAAGCAATTAAAACAGCTTGAAAATACTCCTGATGTTATTTTACTTGATGATGCTTTTCAGCATAGAAAGGTAAAGGCTGGATTTAATATTTTATTAACGACTTTTAATAAACCATATTTTGAAGATGTTGTTTTACCAACAGGAAATCTACGGGAACCAAGAAAAGGCGCAAATCGGGCTAATATGATTATAGTCACTAAATGTCCGGATAATTTAAGTGAAACAGAAAAAAACCGGTTTATTAAAAGCATAAACCCAAATAAAAACCAAAATGTGTTTTTTAGTAATATTGAATATTCGAATGAGATATTTTCTGAAACAAGTAAAAAAAGTATTGAGTCTGTAGGTTATTTTACTCTAGTTACAGGAATTGCAAACGCCAATCCTTTAGTAGATTTTTTAAATAATAAAGATGCGCAATTTGAGCATTTGAATTTTAACGACCATCATGAATTTTCGAGTGATGATATTAGCCAACTTGAAAAAAAAGCATTAATTATAACCACAGAAAAAGATTTTATGCGCTTAAAACAATACAAGTCGTTGAATGGTAAGCTGTTTTATTTACCAATAAAAGTGCGTATAAATGATGAAATTGCAGTTAATAAACTTATAAGAGATTTTGTAAAAATTTAAGCAGACGTAGAATTATTGTTTTTTGCAGCTAATGCATTGTAAAGTTTTTTCTCAAATTCTTCTTGCTTAAACGGTTTTGGAATGATATCTGTAAAACCTGCTTCTTCAAATTCATGCATTTTATCTTCGATAGTAACAGCTGTTAAGGCAAATATAATTTGCTCCTTATCAAACGAACGGATTATTTTGGTGGCTTCAATACCACTAATACCCGGCATATGAATATCCATTAAAATAATATCATATTTATTGGCTCTTACCATATCAACAGCATCTTCACCATTGTCTATAATATCGCATTTAAGTTTCATTTTTGTTAAGATCTTTTTGGTAATCATTTGATTAATTTTGTTGTCTTCAACTACCAAAATCTTAACTTTTTCTAAATCTAATTCATCTGTATTACCGCTAAAGTATGCGATTTTCTTTTCCTTGGCTTCTTCTACCGTTGTGTATTCAAGAGGAATTTCAAAATAAAAAGTGGTGCCTTTATTAAGTTCACTTCTAACATGAATTTTTCCTTTTAAGATGTCTATTAAGCCTTTTACAATAGATAGACCCAATCCAGTACCACCATATTTACGGTTTATTTGAATAGATCCTTGAGAAAAACTTTCGAACATATTGTCTTGTTTTTCCTGACTTATTCCAATACCATTGTCCTCCACTTCAAAACGTAAAGTGTAATTTTTACCTTCTTCTGCGATTTTGTATATTCTAATCCAGATATCTCCATCTTTTGTGAACTTAATGGAGTTGCCTATTAAGTTTATAAGGATTTGAGATATTTTTAACTGGTCGGCAATATAGTTTTCAGGTAAATCTTTATCGTATTCCAAATGCATTTTGATGTTATTATCTTGTGCAGAATTGGTTAAAGCCAATATAATATTGTTTATTTTTTTCTTTAAGTTAAAAGGTTCTGGTTCAATGTCTACCTTATTGGCTTCAATTTTATTAATTTGAAGTATATCATTAATAAAAGTTAATAAATAGTCTCCAGAGAATTTCAATGATTTTAAATGTTGAACCTGTTCTGGTTTTGGATTTTCTTCCAATAGCATATTACTTAACCCAGTAACAGCGTACAACGGTGTTCGTAATTCGTGTGTTACAGTTGAAAGGAAATTGGCTTTAGTTTGTGATGCTAACTCTGCTTTTTCTTTAGCAATAATAAGTTCTCCATTTTTTTTATGAAGCATATTATTAGTTTTTAACCTAATATTATTGTTTTTATACAGTGAAAGTGTGAGTAATGATAGGATAGTAATTAACGAAACACTTAAAATTGAAATTAAAGTGTTCATGCTTTTATCGTCTTCGGCCTTGTTTAATTTTTCAACTATTTTACTGTTTTTTTCTAAGGCGTCATTTAATAAATATTGAGTTTCTTGATCTTTAGAAGAGTTTGCGCGCTTTAGATTTTCAAGTGAATCTGTAAGCATCACGTGTAAATTTAAATAATCTCTCGAAGCCTTATAATTTTCAATGGAATTGTAAATATCACTTAACACAAAATACCCTTTGTTAAGGATGCTTATGTAATTATTAGTTTTCGCAATTTTCACACCTTCTGATGCATAAGTTAATGCCTTTTCATTATTGTTTAATTTACTGTAAACAATACTATTATGAATAAGTGCGTCACTTTGTATTTTTAAAATATCCCCTTTTTTTGCAAGGGCTAAAGATTGTTCAATAACGTCTCGTGCTTTATTGTAATTTTTTAAAGCAAGATACGTTTTTCCTTCACTTAAAAGCACCTCTGCTAATTCTGGGTTTAAACTTTCTTCTTCGAATTTAGATTTTGCAGCGGTATAAGAATCTAGGGCCGAATAGTAATTTTTCTTAGCCATATAAACGTCGCCAAATAATTTGTACGATTTGCCTAAGTTTTGATTGTCATTAATTAGTCGCTGAACCTCTATGGCTTTTGTGAGCGATTTAATGGCTTTATCTTGTTCTCCTATAATAAGTTGTAATTTACCTTTTATAGAATAAATTATTCCTATACTTTTTTTGTTATTCGTTTTTTCGGCTAAAAATAAAGCTTCATCTAAATTTTTTTGAGCTTTGTAATAGTTGTAATTTTCTAGTTCTGTTTGGGATTGGTTAATGCGATAGTCAATGTTGTTTTGTTGCAATTCAGGGTCATCATCAATCGTTTTTTGAGATGATACACAAACGCTTAGCAGCATTATTATTGCAAATATGTAGTTTTTAATTCGGGGCATTTCATTAAATATTACGGACAAATATAATTATTTTATCGATAAAACACACTTTTTTTCCGATAAATTACATATCAAATCAATTATTCTTTGAGAATAGCCAGTTTCATTATCGTACCACCCTATAATTTTTACCATGTTTCCTATTACGGATGTCATTCCAGCATCGAAAATACAAGAATGTGTATTACCAACAATATCAATAGAAACAATAGGATCTTCAGTATATTCTAAAATCCCACTATATTGATTTTTGGCGGCTTCTTGAAAAGCATGATTTATTTTCTCAATTGAAACCGTTTTTTTTACATTAAAAGTAATATCCGTCAAAGAACCATTTATAACAGGAACTCTTATGCCACAACCACCTATGACATTTGATAGTTCTGGAAAAATTTTTGTTAAGGCTTTTGCTGCTCCAGTAGTTGTCGGAACAATTGATTGACCTGCAGCACGCGAACGACGTAAATCGCGATGCGGTTGGTCGTGTAAACTTTGGTCGGTTGTATAAGAATGAACGGTCGTAATATAGGCCTGATTAATGCCACAAAGTTTGTTTATAATATCAATCATGGGGGCTGCATTGTTTGTGGTACACGAAGCGTTCGAGATGATTGTTTCTGTGCCATCAATGCTTTCGTCGTTGACGCCCATAACAATGGTTTTTATGTCATCTTCCAGTGAAGGAACACTTAAAATAACACATTGAGCACCATTATTTATATGGTATTGTAAATCGGATTTAGTTCTAAATTTTCCTGTAGCCTCAATTATATAATCGATATTAAAAGGCTTCCAGTTTATATCTTTTGGATGACTATGATTTAGTAATGCGACGGTTTTTCCGTTAGCAATAATACTATTCGTATCATGCGAAACGGTTCCTTTAAAACCGCCATGAACGCTATCGTATTTAAGTAAATGGCTTAATGTTTTAGCATCGGCCAAATCATTTATAGCAATGACCTGAATATCGTTATAATCTTGGAGTAGTCTAAAAACACGTCTACCTATTCTACCAAATCCATTGATAGCTACATTAATCATAACTAATTAATGTGTTTTTGTGCCTTGTATGACGAACGAACTAAAGCGCTACTCTCCACATGACGAAAACCTAATTCTAGCCCAATTTCCTCGTATTCTTTAAATTGATCTGGATTAATAAATTGCTTTACCGGCAAATGTTTTTTACTGGGTTGAAGATATTGACCAATGGTTACCACGTCAACATCATGTGCCTTTAAATCGTGAAGCGTTTCAATAACTTCTTCGCGCGTTTCACCTAGGCCTAACATAATGCCAGATTTTGTGCGTCGTTGTCCTTGTTGTTTTAAATATTTTAAAACACCTAAACTTCGGTCGTATTGTGCTTGAATTCGAACTTCTCGTGTTAATCTTCTAACGGTTTCAATATTATGCGACACCACTTCCGGAGCAACTCCAACAATTCTGTTAATATGTTGTTCCACACCTTGAAAATCAGGTATAAGTGTTTCTAAGGTGGTTTCTGGGTTCATTCTTCGAACAGCTTTAACAGTTTCTGCCCACATAATGCTTCCCATGTCTTTTAAATCGTCTCTATCTACACTTGTTAATACTGCGTGTTTAATATTCATTATTTTTATGGAACGCGCTACTTTTTCGGGTTCATCCCAATCAACACTTTCAGGTCTGCCAGTTTTCACTCCGCAAAATCCACAAGAGCGCGTACAAACATTACCTAATATCATAAATGTTGCGGTACCTTCACCCCAGCATTCTCCCATATTTGGACAACTTCCAGAAGTACAAATCGTGTTTAATTTGTATTTATCAACTAAGCTTCTAAGTTCGGTGTAATTTTTTCCGGTTGGAAGTTTTACACGAAGCCATTTAGGTTTTGCCAAACGTTCTCCTGGTAATATATTTGAAGTGGTTTCTGAATCCATGTTTTTATAATAAAGGGCAAAGATACAAAGTATTCTTTTAAAAGTATCTTAGAAAGACATGAGAAACCAGATGCTAAACCCTATTAAAAAAGCAATGCCAAGTATGCTTAATATATGCATTTTTTTTGAAGGTTGCCAATCTTTAGGAGTATGTCTGCTTGAAATTAATTTATAATTTATAATGGCATAGAATGGTGCCGTTATAAACGATAATATGGTTGCAATTTTAATTAATAAACCCATTTCTGAAGCGAAAAATAAAAATATAAATAAGGTGCCAATAGTTAATAAAGCAATCCAAAAAGTATAATTAAATATTGAAGATTTTTTAAATAACAATGCCGTTGTTTTTGCCATGGCTCTTGGCGATGCATCTAAAGTGGTTAAAGTGGTACTGAACATAGTTGTAAATGCTGCAATGCCAATTATGACATACGCCCAATTCCCCAAATTTTTGGTGTACATGCTAATTAATTGACCAGAAAAAATACTTGCAGAATTACTAAAGGTTTCCCCGCTATGATACATGACCAAGGTGCCTAAAAGAAGAAAGCCAATTCCTATTATAATAGTGCTTAAATAGCCAATATTAAAATCGAATAATGCAGATTTAGGGGTATATTCTTTAGTTTCTTCATTCTTTTCAATCGCCCAAAGCGATTGCCATACCGAAACATCTAAAGGTGCAGGCATCCAGCCCATAAAGGCAATTAAAAAAGCTATTTCAAGACTGTTATCTGGTAGTATTTGGTTAAAAGAAAGTGGTTCCGTTTTATTTAAAAAAGCCATGCTTACAGCCAATATGGTGCTCATGGTTAATGTAAAAACAATAATCTTCATTAATTTATCTAAGAGTTTGTATTTGCCAATAGTTAATAGCAAAATACAGATGGCTAATATAATAACCGTATAAATTTCGGTACTCGTTATTAGTTTGTTTCCAAGGTTAAAAGTTAAAAAATCACCAAACAGATTAGTTGCTAATCCTGCCGTAACTATTGTAACCGCTGTCTGTATGGTAAACATAGTCGCAATATTTAGCACATAATACGTTGCTAAAACACCTTTGCCTAATTTAAGATAACCATCTAATAAACTTTCGCCAGTAGCTGTGGCATAACGAGGGCCGAATTGAAAAAACGGATATTTAAATAGGTTAACCAAAAGCAAAGCCCATAATAGACCCAAACCAAAATCGGCACCAGCGCGGGTAGATTGCACCAAATGTGAAACACCAATAGCAGCACCTGCAAATAATAATCCAGGTCCTAAGTTTTTAAGTTTAGTAAACATTATTTTTCCTGAATAATTTCGGCAAGTAGTTTTTTTGCACGTAACAACTTCACTTTTACGTTATTTATGGGTTCGTTAAGCTGAGCTGAAATTTCTTTATAACTTAACTCTTGAAAGTAACGTAAATTTATAATTTCTTGATAATGAGGCTTTAATTTTTTTATATCAACAAGTAGTTTGGCTAAATGTTGTTCTGTTATTAGTTCGTCTTCGGGAGAAGGAGATTCGTCTAAAATTTGATGCGCCGATTTGTCATCATTCGAAATAACCTGTGAAATGGATTTCTTTTCTTTTCTTAATAAATCAATATGGATGTTTTTTGATATGGCAATTAACCAAGTTTTGAATTTATAAGATTCATCAAATGTTTCAATTCTATCAAAAGCTTTAGAGAATGTCTGGATAGTAATATCTTCGGCATCATTTTCATTTTGAATGCGCTTTAATTGAAAACCATAAACATTATCCCAAAACGTGTCTAATAAAAAGTTAAATGCTTTTTGATCGTTTTCTTTGGCGCGTTTAATGGCTTCATTTATTTCCAATGATTTGGTTTTGAGATAAGATTATTTATAAAGATAGTTAATTGTATAACAATTAAAAAGACTTCCAGAATTGGAAGTATTAATAAAAGGTCTTTTTCTCCTAACTTTTTAGAAGACTTTCCGAAAATTATAAATTGTATAATCAATCGAACTAAAAACAGTGCTAATACAATTTGCCAGTTAAAAGTGGTTATAAAAAGTATAGTAGCTAAAATCCAAAAAAATAACTGTGAACAGTAGAGAAGGGTTAATAATATTTTATGATTCAATTTATAATACTTGGCGGTAGATATATGTCGTCTTTTTTGTTTTATCCAGCCATTAAAAGTTGTTTTAGGGTTAGATAAGGTGAAGCTATTTTCAGAAAAACAAATGGCAGTATTTTTTTTTGTAGCTACCTGGTTAATAAATAAATCGTCGTCGCCAGAACGAATTTTTATATGATTTATAAAACCATTAGCATTAAAAAATTCTGATTTTGCATAAGCCAAATTTCTACCAACTCCCATATATGGTAAGCCAATTTTTGCAAACGAAAAATATTGAACCGCGGTAACTAAAGTTTCGAAACGAATAAGTTTGTTTAGGAAAGATTTTGGTTGATTTGCATATGCTCCGTAGCCAAGAACTATCGATTTTTCATCATTAAAATGAGAGCACATGTCTTGAATCCAGTATTTTGAAACGGGTTTACAATCTGCATCGGTAAATAATAGATAATCGTTTTTTGAAGCTTTAATTCCAAGTGTCAAGGCGTATTTTTTGTTTCCCCAAAAAGCTTCAATGTTTTTAACGTCCACTATTTTAATATTCTTATGCTCGTTGGCAAAAGTTTCCATGACATCTAGCGTGTCATCACTAGAAGCGTCGTTAATTAAAACTATTTCGAAATTAGGATATACTTGAGAAATGATTGATGGTAGAAAATTTTTAAGATTTTCTTCTTCATTTTTTGCACATATAATTACTGAAACTCCTATTTTTTTAGGAGATTCTATTATCGGTTTTAAAAACGAAAATTTTCCGAAGAAAAAAATGTAAAAAATAACTTGAATAAAAACTACAGCTATGAAGCCATAGAACACAAAATCAAGTAGAATCATAAAAGATTAGGAATGTTTTGGTTCATCGCAAGTGCTAAATTGGTCGGGAGTTTTACCACAAAAACCACACGATTCCCCATCTTTGTTAAGCATAGGGTTTTGACTGGCACATGTTCCGGAAAATTTTCCGTCTTTTTTGGCCCATATTTTTATGGCAATTCCTGCAATTCCTAGTCCTAATAATACTATTGTTATTAAAAGAAGTTTCATTTTTATATTATTAATCTGTTGAAGTAAAAATTCTGATAAAATCTGAAGATATTTTTACATGCTGCAAATATAAAACATTTCACTTTTATTTTTTAAAAGATTATTGCATTATGAAGAATAAAGTTATTATAATAAAAAAAGCCCCATTTGATATTCAAATGAGGCTTTTAAAGTGCTATAATCAATTCAATCTATTATTCTCTTATTGTAAGCTTATTTCGGCCACAGAACGGTTTAAGGAAGCATGTGTGTTTCCGCCTTTAGGTTCAATAGTTATATTTAAAGCTAGTGCATTTTCGGTGTAAGGTATAGCTCTAAGTTGCCTGTCGCCTTCACTTAAAATACCTAAACTTACCATTCTGCCTTGTAATTCTGCCCAAATCTGGTAACATTGTTCTTCTGGTAACTCTGGTAATGAAACCACATCTATCATAGAAGTTTTGTCTTTGGTGTTTATATATGCTACCGTTTTTAAGTTTCTTGCACGATTATTCCCTTGAATAATATATTTGTAAGTGTCTGGATCATTAAGTTCCATAAACTGGGACATAATGTTATCCAACTTTTTGTTATTGGCTTCTATATCGCTTCGTAAATCAAATATTTCATCAACAACAACTTGATTTTCGTTATTCAAGCGTTGATTTTGATTGTAAAATAAATATGAAGTACTTGCAAAAAGAAAAGCAACTATACTTGCAGCAACACTAAATTTATACCACTTTTTATAAGACTTAGTAGTGTTCATTCTTATTACGGGTGTTTCATCTAGTTCCTCTAAAATAGTATCTAAAATGTTTTTAGGAACTTCAACAGCATTACTTCGTGTAATTATTTCAAGGTTATATTGTAATGTGTTGTAGGCATTCTGTACTTCTGGATATTTTGAAATAAAAGACTCAACCGTTTCTGTTTCAGCAGAAGTAGTATCACCTAATAGATATTTTTCTAGTAGGCCAGAATTTAAAAAAGTAGTTATTTTCGCATTCATGACGTTTTTAATTAAGGATGATAAATTTTTTTTAATTCACGCAATCCAATTTTTAATCTTGATTTTATAGTACCTAGTGGAATATCGAGTTCTTCACTAGCTTCTTGTTGGGTCATGCCCTCAAAAAAGAGCGCATTTATTACTATTTGATATTTCTCATCTAGACTATTTAAATGTTTTTGAATGTCTAAAACATCCTGATTTAATTCGCCTGATGATATTTTATATACGGATGATTTATCTATTTGGACTTCGTTACCATCCTTATTTTTTAAAGATCTAACCTTGTCTATAGCAGTATTATAAGCGATTCTATACAGCCATGTAAATAATTTTGCTTTACTGGAATCGTATTTTTTTGAATAGCGCCATATTTTTACAAAACTTTCTTGAAGTACATCTTGTGCCGTGTCATCATCTTTTATTATTTTTTTAATAACACCATATAAGGCATCGGCATAATTTTCATACAGTATAGCAATAGCTTTTTTATCACCATGTTCTAATAAACTAACTATTTCTTTTTCTAAAGATGAAATCAAGATAAATAAGATTTAAAATGTGAAAATTATCAAATTAATAATATCAAAGTTAGAAATTTCTTTGGTATTACAAGATATTTACTTCGGCTTCAATAGAAATATCAAAAATTCTATGAATGGTTTTCTGAATTAATTTTGAAAGTTTTAAAACATCTGTACCATTGGCATTGCCATAATTAACAAGCACTAAAGCTTGATTTTTATGAACACCGTAATCACCAAAACGTTTACCTTTAAAACCCGCTTTTTCTATGAGCCAACCGGCAGGAATTTTTACTTCATCATCTGAAACTGGGTAACTTGGCATAGCTTCAAAGTTTTGAAGTAGCTTATTATAATGTTTTTTTGAAACTATCGGGTTCTTAAAGAAACTACCACAATTGCCAATAACTTTTGGGTTTGGTAATTTGCTTTCTCTTATAGCAATTACTGTTTTAGAAATGTCTTGAATGGTAGGCTTAGTGATTTTTAAGGCTTCTAATTCTGAAGCAATGGTGCCATAATTTATATAAAGTTTGTGCTGCTGTTTTGTAAGTTTAAAAATGACACTTGTTATTATATATTTTCCTTTAGCTTCATTTTTAAAAATGGAGTTTCTATAACCAAAATTGCATGTTTCTTTATTAAAGGTTTCTAGTTTTAGTGTGTCTATAGAAATGGCTTCGCAAGATTCAAAAATATCTTTAAGTTCTACACCATAGGCGCCAATATTTTGAATAGGCGCTGTACCAACATTACCAGGAATTAGTGATAAATTCTCAATGCCTCCAAAATCTTTATTAATACACCAAACTACAAACTCATGCCAATTTTCTCCAGCCGATGCTTTTACATAAACAAAATCGTCATCTTGAGAAACTATTTGAATCCCCTTAAGGTTGATGTGGATTACAAGTCCTTCGAAATTTTTGGTAAGTAGCATGTTACTGCCGCCCCCTAAAATTAGTTTGTTCGGGTATTCTCTTAAAGATAGAATTTGCTTCAATTCATCAATTGTGGAAACTGAAACGTAGTGGCTAGCGGTAACATCAATACCAAAAGTATTAAAGGGTTTTAAAGATATGTTTTGTTCTATTATCACGACTTATATTGTTATGTAACGTGTTTTTGCGTTAGGGATTGTAGTGAAAATCCTTTTTTGAGGAACGAAAAAAAGATTGTAACGAAAAGCCCGACCCTTGTGGTAACGTCCTTAAAAATAAATAAAATTTGCAGTTATTTTGTTTAAATAAACTAGTCTTTATAAACTTTTAAGGCTTCTTTTAAAATATGTACTGCTTTTACTAAACTTTCTTTATTAAGCACATAAGCAATACGTACTTGGTTTAACCCCAAACCAGGGGTGGAATAAAATCCACCGGCAGGAGCAACCATAACCGTTTCACCATTTACATCAAAATCTTCTAAAAGCCATTGCGCAAAATGATCGGTATTTTTTACTGGTAATTCTACGATACAATAAAATGCACCTTTAGGTTTTGCTACTTTTACACCTTCAATTTTTTGTAATTCTCGAATTAATGTATCGCGTCTTTCAACATATTCTGCTATAACATCATCAAAATAACTTTGTGGTGTATCTAGTGCTGCTTCGCTGGCAATTTGAGCATATGTTGGCGGACTTAAACGTGCTTGTGCAAACTTTAATACCGTTTTCATAACGGTTTTGTTTTTAGAAACTAAACAACCAATGCGAGCACCACACATGCTGTATCTTTTTGATACAGAGTCTATTATCACCGCGTGTTCGTCGATGCCATCAACCTGCATTATGGAATAGTGTGTGTTTCCGTCGTAAACAAATTCACGATATACTTCATCGGCTATTAAAAACAAATCATGTTTAATAGCTAATCCAGCCAGTTTTTCTATTTCTTCTTTTGAATATAAATAACCTGTTGGGTTTCCTGGGTTGCAAATTAAAATAGCCTTGGTTTTTGGCGTAATTAATTTTTCAAAAGCTTCCATAGAAGGTAAACTAAAATTGTTATCTATGTTACAAACAGCCGGTACTACGTTAACACCATTCGCAGTTGAAAAAGCGATGTAATTGGCGTAAAAAGGCTCTGAAATGATAACTTCATCGCCCGGATCCATAATGCTGCTAAACAGGAAAAGTAAAGCCTCACTTGCCCCTGTGGTAACAATAATGTCCTTATATGAAACCTTAATATCGAAGGTGTTATAATATGCCGCTAGTTTTTGTCTGTACGTATCAGAGCCTTCGGATCTGGAATAAGAAAGTATTTCTACATCACTATTTTTAACGGCATTTAAGGCGACTTCTGGAGTTTTTATATCCGGTTGCCCGATGTTTAAATAGTATATAGATTTCCCGTCCTCTTCGGCTTGTTCAGCATAAGGAACTAGTTTTCTTATGGGCGATTCTGGCATTAATAGCCCTTTTCTGGATATTGTTGGCATTTATTAAAATTATAAGGGTCAAAGTTGAGAAAATTATCTTAAAGTTTTTTTAAAAAACGGACTAAAATATGAAACGTGTTGCAAAGAATTGTAAATTGTTAGTATATAAAGCATCTTATTTTTATGAAAAGATTGTTAACAATAGTTATGTTGTTTTTGTTTTTGAGTAACCTTGGTTATTCTCAGAGTAAATTTGTGGTTCAAAACAAGCGGCAATCTAGTAGGGTAAATTTTAAACTTATTAATAACCTCATTATAATTCCTGTTGAAATAAATGGGGTGGAATTATCCTTTTTATTGGACACTGGAGTAAGTAAACCAATAATATTCAATTTTTTAAACATATCCGATACTTTAAAATTAATAGATTCTGAAACCATTTATTTGAGTGGACTAGGAGATGGTAATTCGGTTAAAGCGATTAAGTCGAAAAATAATATTTTTAAAATTGGTGATGCACTGAAAATAAATCAGGATGTATACGAAATATTCGATTCTAACTTGAATTTCGCTCCCAGACTAGGTGTTCCAGTACATGGAATTATTGGTTTTGATGTGTTTAAAGATCTAGTGGTTGAAATAAATTATACTGGTAAATACATTCGATTAACAAATCCTGATAAATATAAATATAGAAAATGTAAAAAATGCGAAATTTTACACTTGGAGTTTTATAACAACAAGCCATATATAAATGCTTTAGTGAGTGTGAATAAAAACAATCTACCCGTAAAATTGTTGATTGATTCTGGCGGAAGTGATGCCTTGTGGTTGTTTGAAGATGATTCATTAGGAATTGAATTAACGCATCCTTTTTTTGAAGATTTTCTTGGTTATGGTTTAAATGGCAGTGTTTATGGTAAACGTTCAACTATAGATGCTTTGATTTTAAAAAGTTTCGTATTAGAAAATGCTAATGTTGCTTATCCTGATAATACTTCTATCATTGCTGCAAAAACAAATAAGGATCGAAATGGAACCTTGGCAGGAAATATTTTAAAACGATTTAATGTTATTATAGACTATAAAAACGCTAAAATAACTCTTAAAAAGAATTCGTATTTTAAAGAAAAGTTCAGTTATAATAAAAGTGGAATAGAGTTGGCGCATGACGGTGTTAGGCTTGTAAAAGAAAAAGATAATGGTGCATCCAATAGTAAATTAGGAATAGTAGAAAATGATAAAGCATCTAACAGAATTAGAATTGTATTGGATACAAAATACAAACTGACACTTAAACCAGCATATTCTGTAGTAGAATTACGGCTAGATTCACCTGCTTATACTGCAGGTATAAAAATTGGTGATATTGTTTTATCTATTAATGGTAAGGAATCACACGAATATACATTACAGCAAATTATTCACATGTTTTATGATGAAGATGGGAAACAAATTAAACTTGTGATAGATAGGGCAGGTACTATGTTAACATTTAATTTTTATCTAAAATCACCGTTAAAAATAAAAACCTAAGTAAATATTTACTTAGGTTTTTATGATTTAAAATTATTTAGATTTTATTTCTGCATTACGCTTTTTTCTGTTTTTTCAATTACACTTGAACTATTAGAATCAACTACGTCGCCTTTAATTTTTAAAGCTACAGTTGGTGTTACAGCATTTGAAATAACAGTAATAGTTTTTCTAATAGGGTTTACTCTATTGGTGTCATATTTCACTTCAATCTGTCCAGTTTTTCCAGGTAAAATAGGTCCGTCTGGTTTTTTAGGAATTGTACAACCACAAGTAGAAGTAACGTTCGAAATTATTAGAGGAGCGTTACCGGTATTGGTAAACTCAAAAACACGAACACCATTTGAACCTTTTTCAATGGTTCCATAATCAATCGTGTCCGATTTAAATTCGATCTTAGCTACTTTATCTTGAGCATTTATGGTTAGACTTACTAATCCAATAAATAAAATTGTAATTATTTTTTTCATTTTCTTATTGATTTTATATTCTATTTTTATAATTCTCTACTAAAACAATTATTAAAATGCATTTAAAGCATTAAATAAGTGTAGTATTTTTGTCTTAATTTTATATCAAACATACTCATATTTTCTATAAACAGCAAAAATAATCGACAAAATACATGATTGTTAAAAATTAATCTTTGTCAAAAATACATATTGCTTTTCATTATTTTGTTTAAATACTGTTAAATTATGATGTATTCGGTTATATCAAACAGTATTATAACTTTCACAGAAAAAGAAATATAAGTACTTTTGCAAATCATTATTCAAAAACTATTCCAAAGTATGCAAATGCCTTCAAAATATGATGCAAGTCAGGTAGAAAATAAGTGGTATAACTACTGGATGAAACATAATTATTTTCATTCAGAGCCAGACGAAAGAGAGCCATATACGATTGTAATTCCGCCGCCAAACGTAACCGGAGTACTGCACATGGGGCATATGCTGAATAATACCATTCAAGATGTTTTAATTCGTCGTGCTCGTTTACAAGGTAAAAATGCCTGTTGGGTACCCGGTACAGACCATGCTTCTATTGCTACAGAAGCTAAAGTTGTTGCTAAATTAAAGGAACAAGGTATTGATAAAAATGATTTAACGCGCGAAGAATTTTTAAAACATGCCTGGGATTGGACACACGAATATGGAGGTGTTATACTTGAGCAACTTAAAAAACTAGGATGTTCCTGCGATTGGGATAGAACCAAATTCACCATGGATGACGATATGAGTGAAGCCGTGATAAAAGTGTTTGTTGATTTACACAACAAAGGCTTGATTTATAGAGGTTACCGGATGGTAAATTGGGATCCTGAAGCTAAAACGACACTTTCTGATGAAGAAGTTATTCATGAAGAACGACAAGGAAATTTATACTATTTAAACTATAAAATTGAAGGTAGTAATGATACCTTAACTATTGCTACAACCCGTCCAGAAACTATTTTTGGCGATACCGCTATTTGTATCAATCCTAACGATGAACGTTTTACTCATTTAAAAGGAAAAAAGGCTATTGTTCCTATTTGTAATCGTGTGATTCCTATTATTGAAGATGACTATGTTGATGTAGAGTTTGGTACAGGATGTTTAAAAGTAACACCTGCACACGATGAAAACGATAAGAATTTAGGAGATAAACACAATTTGGAAGTTATTGATATTTTTAATGATGATGCTAGTTTAAACAGTTTCGGTTTGCACTATCAAGGTAAAGATCGATTTGTTGTTAGAAAAGAAATTGTCAAAGAACTTGAGGAAAACGGAGTTTTAGTGAAAACCGAAAATTATATTAATAAAGTAGGAACTTCTGAAAGAACAAAAGCTGTTATCGAACCTCGATTAAGCGATCAATGGTTTTTAAAAATGGAAGATTTAGTAAAACCTGCCATTAAAGCAGTTTTAGGTGAAGACTCTGAAATTAAATTATTTCCAAAAAAGTTTGAAAACACCTACCGCCATTGGATGGAAAATATTCGCGATTGGAATATTTCTCGTCAGTTATTATGGGGACAACAAATTCCTGCCTACTATTTATGGTGATGGGAAAGAAGATTTTGTAGTTGCTGAAACCAAGGAAGATGCTTTAGAATTAGCAAAACAAAAAGCCAACAACCAAAAACTTACTGTTACCGATTTACGTCAAGATACCGATGCATTAGATACTTGGTTTTCGTCATGGTTATGGCCAATGAGTGTTTTTGATGGGATTCGAAATCCAGAAAACGAAGACATTAAATATTATTACCCAACAAACGATTTGGTAACGGGTCCAGATATTTTATTCTTTTGGGTAGCACGTATGATAATTGCAGGTTACGAATATAAAGGTGAAAAACCCTTTAATAATGTGTATTTAACGGGATTGGTTCGCGATAAGCAACGCCGAAAAATGAGTAAATCGTTAGGTAATTCACCCGATGCTTTAAAATTAATTGAAGAATATAGTGCCGATGGTGTTCGTGTTGGTTTGCTTTTAAGTAGTGCCGCAGGAAACGATTTAATGTTTGATGAAACGCTTTGCCAACAAGGAAAAGGTTTTGGAAACAAAATCTGGAATGCTTATCGTTTAGTTGATGGTTGGGAAATCGATAAAACCATTCCGCAACCAAACTCTAGTAAAATAGCGATTGAATGGTACGAATCTAAATTTCAAAAAGCGTTAATAGAAATAGAAGATCATTTTAGCAAATACAGATTAAGCGATGCTTTAATGGCAATTTATAAACTTATTTACGACGATTTCTGTGGTTGGTTATTGGAAATGGTAAAACCAGCTTACCAACAACCTATTGATGCGATTACCTATAAATCGATTATCTCAATTTTTGAAGAAAATTTAAAAATAGTGCATCCGTTTATGCCATTTTTAACTGAAGATATTTGGCATTATATAGCCGAAAGAACTCCAGAAGAAGCGTTAATTGTTTCAAAATGGCCAGAATTGAAACCTATAAATGAAACCTTGATTACAGAGTTTGAATTTGCTTCGGAAGTTATTTCAGGAATTAGAAATATTAGAAAGGAAAAAAACATCGCGTTTAAAGATGCTATAGGTTTTTCAGTGATTAATAATGAAAAATCAAGTAACTCGTTTGATGCGATTATTACCAAGTTAGGTAATCTTGAAAGCATTAATTATGTGAACGAAGCGGTTGAAGGTGCTTTAAGTTTTAGAGTAAAATCTAATGAGTATTTTATTCCCATGGCCGGAAGTATTGATGTTGAGGCTGAAATTAATAAACTAACAGAGGAATTAAATTATACTGAAGGCTTTTTAAAATCGGTACAAAAGAAATTGTCTAACGAGCGTTTTGTTGCTGGTGCACCCGAACAGGTTCTTACCAACGAGCGAAACAAAGAAGCAGATGCTTTGGCAAAAATTGAAACTTTAAAAGCTAGTTTAGCGAATTTGATTTAAAGTTTTGAAACTATTTCCTAACTTTTTCTTATTGTAGATTATTCTATATTATAAGGAGCTATTGCCGTTATCCAACCCTTAATCTCAGTAGGTTTGGTTGAGATAAATGCGCCTGTTCTGATATTATGATGACTGATTTCATTCAATGCCGTTACAGTGATTATTTCATAATTAGAAACAGTTAAACAATAAGTTCCTGTGCTCGCTATGTTAGAGATTATACTTTCTGTTTTCCTAGATAAATTTAATTTTATTACAGGCTCATTTTCTGAATAACGTAAGTAGTATAAATCGTTGCCATAGATTGCTATATCTGGAATATTATAGGAAGAGTTTTTTGTAGGTATCGCTTCAACAAGAGTACCATTTTTTTCAATTTTGTTAATTACTTGGTCATTGGAATAATATAAATAATCATCTAAAAGCGCTATGCCTTCGGTTTTTATATTTCTAATTTCAGAAATAATGGCACCTGTTTCTGGATTGAGTTGATAGATGGATTCGTTTTCACCATTGCCTCCAACCCATAAAGATATTCCATCGTAGGCTAGGGCATGAGGCGATTTTAAATTCTCGGGTAAATCCAGTTTTAGTTCAATTGTTGAGGTAGTTTCATTGTATAGATATATGCCAGGACTTTCATAATTCTTATGAGTTAATATCCACCATTTATACTCTACATTTTCTGTTACGGACGGGAAAATAATGTCTTCTGTTAAATCTCGATTACACGAAGTACCCAAAATTGTAAGCACGAGTAAAGTGAAAAATGTTTCTCTAATCTTCATAAACGTTTTAAGTAATTGTATCAAATTTGTAAATTTTGTGGTTTAATTAATAAACCTATATTTTAATAACCTTGTGAACTTCTTTTTTGCCTCCCGAAAGAATTTCAAAAAAATACACGCCACTGCTGTAACGAAATAAATTGAGGGTTACTTTGCCATCAGCCATAGTATCTGTCTTTTCTATTAATAAAACACCGGAAGCGTTATAAATTCTATAGGTAATGGTTTCAACAGCATTGATTCCAGAAATATTAACAAGATCTCTAAAAGGATTTGGATATACCAACCAGTATTTATTTTCGCCGTTAGGTGTATTGGTGTTTGCAACACAGCCCTTTGATACATCGTAGGCGCCTTTTAAAATTTCATCCACCTTTAAATTGTTAAAACTATCATTTAGGGTGTGATTGAAAAAGGTAGCATCGATAATAGCATTGTCGGCACCAAGAAAATTTTGCAGTAAGGTTGCAAATGTTTGTCTGTAATCGTACTGAACGGTTTTTAATTGGTAATTATTAGTACTCTTAGCTTCTGTTAAATCTGGATTGGTACCTGAAACCCCACCTGCAACGGGTTTGCCAAAAACAAACATAGGTGCTATTTCACCATGATCGGTACCAAAATTACCGTTTTCGGCTGCTTTTCTTCCAAATTCTGAAAAGGTAACCCCAACCACATCATCGGCTAGATTCTGACTTTCCAAATCATTAATAAAAGCTTCCATACTTCCGGATAATTGCGATAATAAATCGTAGTGTCTTCCTAAAACTTCACCCGAACCTTGTACCTGCGCATCGTGTGTGTCGAAGCCAGAAATACGTACCATATATATTTTAGTTTCTAAATCGCCACTAATTAATCGCGCCACTGTTTTTAACTGATCAGATAAATCATTATCTGGATAACTTATATCGTTTTTGCCTCTATTAAATGCATTTGAAATAGATTCTGCATAAGTGTTTGATAAAGCATCGGTATCGGTTAAAAATCTTAATTGATCACCATAGTCCGAATCAGGGAAATTTAATGGCGGAACACCTCCCAATCCGTTTAAAACAGAATAAAAGCCAGCAGGATCTTGTCCGGTAAGGTTTATGGATAATCCGTGTGCTTCTTCAGCATGAAAACCGAGTGATGTTTTATTGGAGCCAATTTCGATAGCTAGCGGATAAGTTTCTACAATTAAATCGGAATAATATAATTCCATAAAACGCCCCATCCAACCTGTGTCTTCACCATTTAAAAGGCTGTTTCCGTCGTTTCCTGTTAAATATAAATCGGTTGATTTAAAATGACTCTTATTTTGAGAAGGATATCCCACCGACTGCATAACACGTAAATAACCTTTGTCGTATAACGACTTAATTCCAATAAGTGCTGGATTTAATCCAATTTGTTGATTATCGGGTAACGTGTTATCTAAGTTAATGTACTTATTGGTACCGGAAATTGGGACTTTTATAGTGGGTCTTAAATTGCTGTAAATATCATATTGGTCTAGTGGCACCACGGTGTTTAGGCCGTCATTAGCACCTGCTAAGTTTATTAAAACCAGTTTCCTGTTTGAAATGTCTGGACATTCCATAAAAGGCATAAATGATTTTAAAGCCGCTTGCAATTGAAAAGGTGTTAAACCAATAACTGAAGCTGTTGCCGAAAGTTTTATAAAATTTCTTCTTTTCATAATTTACATTAATTGAAATTCGGCTGCATTAATCATAGCCATTACTAATGCATCTAAACGAGTTTTTACAGTTAGATCATCATTGGTGTTGAGGTATTGATTCCATACCCCAGTCCAATAATAATCTGGGAAACCTTCATCTACTAAAAACGTTTTAAAATATGCAATTCTATCAGCATCAATAGATTCCGGGTATAATAAATCGGCCATTTCCGAAACCAGTAAATTTGGGTCTGAAGCGTTCGCAATTTTATTTTTCACAAATAAAACGGTATCTAACGATGCATATATATTACCCGAAGCGATGGTGTTTTTTCCTTCTATTAAACTTTCAATAAGCTTATATCTTCCTATTATGGTGTTTGAAGAAAACCAATATCTGTCAAAATCGGGTTCTTGATAATATGCAGGATAACCAGCCACATCATCTGGATTGAAAAAATCCATGCCAGAAGCTTTAAAAAAACTGTTGTGAATAAATCTATAGAAAAAGTTGTTGTAATAATTTAAAGCATCTGTTGTTGGGCTTGGAAACGTGACACTAAACATGGAGCAAATTTCTGAAAGCAATTGCAGCGGACTTTTAATAATGCTTCCCAATATTTCATCGGTAGCATCACTGTCATCGGCATCATAAAAATGTTCGCTAGAAAGTAGAGTTTCTACAACAGGTAAAATCTCGTAATCGTTGTTGATTAATATTTGAGCTAATGGCGTAATAATATCTGTTTCAACTTCCTCGGTCCACTTGCTTTTTACAAAATAGCGATATAATCTTCTACAATAGGCTTTGGCAGTTTCAGGTTGATTAAATACCATGTCGACAAAATCGCTTAATTCGTCAAATATTTCGGTGTCAATACTTTTTCCAGTAATAACCTGATTATTAAAAGCAGCACTGAATGTTTTGTTATTAGTATCATGCTGATTGAAGTTTATATAGCCCATTGGGATGCCAGTATCGGGATCAATAGCGCTTCTATCTGCTTGAATTTTAAATCCGGAAAACACTTTTGCAGCTTGTTGAATATCTATTTCTGTATAATTTGTATAATTGCCGGCGCCTATTTGTTCTCCTTTTAAAATGGTGAAGAGTTCTAAATATTCTCTGGCGTAATTTTCATTCGGATTACTTTTATTGTTTTGCGTGTTATCTAAATAATCCAGCATGCCATTATCTAAGGTGATTTTTTTTGCTAAGGTTTTAATATTACCGAAAGCATAAAACTCCATTAAACGCATATAGTCATAAAAATAAGTGGCTGCCCCAACACCATCGTCTTTACCAACCGTAAAACAGGTGTGTAAGAAAAACGATAATTTATGTTTTAAACTTATTTGGTTCATGGCATTATACCACCACCATGCGGTAATGACCCCTCGTTTTCTACCTTGTCCAGAAAATGAATTGGGAAGCTCTGCAGAAGACGTCCAAAACCCATCGGGAGCTTCTGTTGGCAACGGGTCGAATGGTTCGGGTAAAGCGTTCGGTGACACTGCCATCAAACTATTTACAGCTTGCGCAGCTGACATACCAACAAAAGTATCTAGTTGCTCCTTGCTAAAGTTAAAAGAAGCACGTCTAAGAAGGTGTTTTGCCTTTCTTAAATCTAAATTAGTACCAAGTGGATTTAGTGATGCCATACATTAATTTTTTCTCAAAGTAAAAAAAAGATTAATTAGTCTTTTAAAAAATGAATTTTTTTCGTTCAAAGTCAGCTTGTTGTATGAATAAAATAGCATTTCGTCTAAAACTGTAATCCGAAACGTACATGTAAAAAAATACAAATGATTGGTTATCAACCTTAAGCTTGCACTTTTTGAATTTAAAATGTAAAGGTATTTTATGAAGTTGGTTAAAAATCTCAGAAAAATTATTCTAAATAGTACCAAGCAGGTATTTCGGTATTTAAAATTTTATTTTTTACGAAATACATTCGCAATTGTTTTTCCTATTTCGTCGAGCTTTTCTAAAGGCTCTAATAATGAAGGGTTATTAAACTCGATGGTGTCGTTATCAGAAATAGAATTCATAATCGGACACACTAAAATAAAACTATTCGATTTAAAATATCGGTTTACATAAATGGAAATATTTTTTATGTTTTTGTAGTACGAAGGCTCGTCTTTTCTGGTTAATATAAAAATCATATTATCGTCTAACTTAATATTACTTGATAGCGTTTTTGTATCATTCCAACTATTGAAAGTTATAAAGTCGGCATCAATAGGATGTTCAGAATGGATGTTTTGAATCACTTTTATGGTTTGTTCGGTACCGTAAAAAATTAATTTTGCACCGGTGTTGTACGATATATTCCAAATATTTAGCAGCCAAAATGGAAATCCAACTTCGTTTTCAACATTATTTGGCATTATAATAATGTGTCTTTTTATGGTAGCAATAGGTTGAGAGGCTTTGTAAATAAAACTTGTAGCGTTACATTTAGATAGAACATCTTCGGTTAAACTGCCTAAAAAAGATTCGGAGATATTTGATTTAACGTGTAGTCCGAGTATCAAATCGGTAGCTTTTTTTTCTTTAGCTACGTTTAAAATCCCGTTCATAATGTTCAAATCATAACGTAATAATTTATTAAGTTTAATATCTGTAGAAGAAGCTATTTTTATCGCTTTATCAAGTAATTTTAAAGCACTTGTTTCGGCATGAACGTCGGTTGTATCGTTGTTAATTACATGCAATGCAAAAAGCGAATTTTTATTTTCTTTAGATTTTATTATAGAACTTAAACTAATTAATTCTTCAACAGTATCGGTGTTATTTATAGCAATTATAATCTTTTCTTCATTTATTCCATTCTTTTTGTCTTTTGCAGTAGATTGAAATAGAGATAGATTTCTAGCACCTTTTTGAACCACAAATGTGGATATGGTACAGGTTACTAAAATCATAATAATGGTACCATTTAAAATGCTATCACCTAATAACCTAATAGGTTCACCTGTTGGGGTTTCGCCGATAATGATGTTATAACCTACCGAAACTGTTGCTAATGTAACAGCAGCATGTGCAATGCTTAAACCAAAAATGATACGACGTTCATCTGCCGAAAATTTAAAGGATTTTTGCGTGGTCCACGCCGCAATAAACTTTGCTAATGTTACAGCAATCGTCATGACAACAGCGACTAAAATGGTTTCAGAATCTGTGAAAAATGCACGATAATCAATTAACATTCCCACCCCAATAAGGAAGAATGGGATAAAAATGGCGTTACCCACAAACTCAATGCGGTTCATTAATGGCGATGTAGAAGGAATTAATCGGTTTAGTGCAAAACCAGAAAGTAATGCGCCAATAATAGCTTCAATACCTGCAACTTCGGCCAAAAACGCCCCTAAAAAAAGTATTACTAAAACAAAAATATATTGTGAAATGTTATCTTGATAGCGTTTTAAAAACCATCTGCCAATAATTGGGAAAATGTGTAAAACAATAAAGCCGAATATTATCACTGATATAAAAAGCCGAATCCAGAATTCGCTATTTACAGATCCTTTAGTCATGCCAACTATCACCGCCAGTACTAAAAGTGCTAAAGTGTCGGTTATCATGGTTCCTCCAACCACGAGATTAACAGATCGGTTTTTGGTTACTCCGAATTTGCCTAAAATAGGGTATGCGATAAGTGTGTGCGAGGCAAACATACTTGCAAGCAGAACAGATGTTAGCACGCTGAATTGTAGCACAAAAATACCGACTAAAATTCCAAAAACCATGGGGATACTAAACGTAAATATTCCAAACAGAAGGCTTTTAAACTTGTTTTTTTTAAACTCGTTCATATCAATTTCCAACCCTGCAAGAAACATGATATAAAGTAATCCTACTGTACCAGATAATATAACTCCACTATCGCGTAATAATAAATTAAATCCATTTGGTCCTATAACTGCACCAGCAACTATGAGTCCTAAAATATGAGGTATTCTTAATTTATTAAGAACTATTGGAGCCAGTAAAATGATTATTAAAATAATAAGAAACTTTAGTACCGGATTGGTAAACGGAAGTGAGAATTCTAAAACGTTTATTAACAGCATAAGGTTTATATTTTGAAACCAAATATATGAAATGCTTTGTTCCGTTTATTAAAATTTAATTGAAGTAATTTTTATATTTAAAATGAAATTGAATTTCAAAAATGAATTCTTAAACTCACATTTGGGGTTATGCCTAAAGATTGGTTTTCTACTTTAACAATATCGTTGTTATCATTTAAAGAATGGTAAGCGTTTATAATATTCTTTTTGTTAAGAATATTCCAAACGGATGCTCCTAATGTTGCTTTAGTATCATTATAAATATTGAAGTGGTAGGTAGCAGAACAATCCGCGCGTACGTAATCTTTTAAATTAGAACTATTAGGGTTCGAATAGGTAATTTCGTTGTCACTTGGATTGTTGTTTGGATTTGGAAGAGTAGTGGGTTTTCCAGAATGCCAATTTAAACCCATCGCGAATTTAAAATCGTTGTGGGTAAAAGTACCTGCAAAATCAACGGCGTGCCTTATATCGGCATTATTAGGAAACTTTTTGCCATTGTTTAAAGTATCAAATGTGTAATTATTGGTATTATACGAATATGAAACCCAAGCGCTTACTATATCGCTAAATTGCTTATTCAGCAAAAGGTCGATCCCTTTAATTTCATAGCTTCCAATGGCGTTCACAAACTGGTATTGATTTTGAAAACCTTGACTTCTGGTTGTAATACCCTTAACTTTCTTAATATAAGCTTCGACACTTACAAGTAATTTGTTTTTGTTGTAATGAATACCTGCTGAAACTTGTTTGCTTTTTAAAACAGGAATGTCTTTATTGTTAGATAAAATCCATCGACGTTTTTCAATGCCTAAAAAGTCGTTTTGTAAATCGATTATTTGTGTGGTGGTCTGACTTTTAAATTCACCCAAAATTTCAATTCTAAAATCATTTAAAAAGCGTTGACTAAAACTCACTCTGGGTTCTGCAAAAAGCATATCAAATTTTGCAAGGTAATTCAATCTTCCACCTATTTTTAAATTCGTTTTTGCGTTGTTAGATAGTAAACCAGTTTCAGCATAAACAGCATGACTTCGAATCACTTCTTTTATATAACTTCTAAAGGCAGGATTGTTAACATCCTCCAAATTGCTAATACCAACTTCTGTAAAATGATACCCGCCATTTATTTTTAGTTGATGGTTTGGGGTATAATTGATGTCTATTTTAACAGCGCCATCATACACTTCGTTCTCTTGGATTAAACGTTGATTGTTGGTAATATCGTAGTTTGTGGCATCTAAATCGTAATTAGATACATAAATTTGAGAGGTTGTGGAAAGTGCTTCATTCCAATCTTTAGTATAGGTTATTCCGGTAGCAAGGTTTTGTTGTGACAACTTGCTATTAAAAGCTTCGTTTCTATCGTTAACGGTCGATTGTTCGTCGTAATTTAATTTGTTATTGACGTTTAAAAAATGGATTCTCAATCTATCTGATTCAGTGATGTCATATATGAATTTCACATTAATATCATAAAAATAAAACTGTTCGTTTTGGGAATTAAAATTTCTGTTTTCCTTAGTTAAATCTGAATCTTGAAAAATGCGTTTAAAATATTGGTCGTAAGTAGGGGTTAGTATTAAATCTGTAACCGAACGACGAGAAGAGATTTGTAATTCGGTTTTTTTTGAAAGCGGTATTTTAGCAAAACCATCTGCATTAATTAAATTAAAACCTAATCCGGCTTTAAATTCGTTGTCAATTTCGTTTGGTAATTGCATATCTATAACGCTCGAAATCCCATCACCATATTTAGCGCTTGTACCATTTTTATAAACATTGATTCGTTTCGTTGTGTATGGATTGAAGGCTGATATTAACCCAAAAAAATGCCCCGATTGATACATTTTTATACCATCCCAAAGTAATAAGTTTTGATCGTGTGTACCACCACGAACATTTATGTTAGACACTGTTTCGTCGGTACTTATTACACCCGGTAATGCTTGAATGGTTTGCAAAACATCTGGTTCTATTAATCCAGGAAGAATACCAAAAGATTCAGGTTTTATAGTAATGGAACCATCGTTAAATTTTATGATACCCGTAGTTAGGTAATTGCTTATTATAACTTCCTCTAGGCGCTGTGGAGTAAAAGAACTGGTCTCGCGTTCAATAATTTTTTTAATAACCACAAATCGGTTATCTAATAACTCGAAATCTAACTGCGTATCAGCTTTAAGCAATTCTAACGCTTCTTCTAGTCTTATGCCGGAATCAGGAAGTATTGATTTTTTATCTTTAATCGTATCGTCAATATAAGAAAAACTAATACCGAATCGTGTTTCAAGAATTTTTAAAATAGAAATTAGGGATTGCTTTTCTTTTTGAATGGTTTGCGCTTGTAGATTGGCAACATTCAAAAAAAACAGTAAATAAAAAATAGAAAGGAGCCCTTTTCTACTCACGCTTTAAGATTATAGTATGGTTTGTTTTACTATATGTTACGTGTAAAGGTAAGGTAATTGCCTTTAAAGCAACCTCTAGATTATTATGTCCAAAACTTCCAGTAAATAATTGATTTGTATCAATATTTAGTAGCGTAATATCTACTTGATATTGTCTTTCAAATTCTGCTATAACTTCTTTATAAGGTAAACTTTTAAAAGTGCTTTCGTTATTTAACCACGAAGGTGTGGTGCGTTTTTCTTTTTCTTTAGCAATTTGTTTCCCATCAATAATTAAAAAACTGTCGCCAGGTTTTAATTTTATTTCTTGAGAATTGTAAGTGACGCCCACTAATCCTTCGTAGCAAATAACCTCAAAATAATTGTCCCGTTGCTTTATATTAAATTGGGTTCCATAAACCTTTACGGTTCCAGATTTTGTTAAAACATGAAAAGATGAACCTTTAGCAACTTTAAAGAAAGCTTCGCCTTCCAAGGTTACTTCACGTTCATTTTTCCACGAATTTTTATTAAATGCTAAGAGGGATTTTGCATTTAACGAAACACTTGATGCATCAGGTAGCTCAATAGTTGTTTTTTGAGCAAACTCTGTTGTAATTTTAGTATCTATTGTAGTTGTATAATAGTATAAGCTAAAGCAAATAGCAAGAATAGCTGCTATACGTATAAATGGTTTTACCCAGTATCTGGCTTGTTTTTTAGTAGTATTTACGGTTTTTAAAACGTTTTCTAATTCACTGGAAGTATCGTAGTCATTAGCTTTAAAAGCTTGCATGCTATCATTTAACTTAATCAAATCATCATAATCTTCAAGCATTTTAAACGCTTCAAGTTCCTGATCATTTAGATCGTTATTTAACCATTTCGATATTAAAGTTTCTTTGTTCATGATTTCTTCTACAACTATATAACAGTTAACTTTTATTTTTTCCTACCCTACTTTTGAAAAAAGTTTCAAAATTTCTAAGATTCAAAGTAATAAAGTTTAGTATTCTAACCTTCTAACCTTCTAACCTTCTAACTTTAACTTACAACTCTTTTATATCCTTCCTCAACTTTTCCAAAGCGCCATAAATACGTTTTTCAACCGCTTTTGTTGATATACCTAAAATTTCAGCAATTTCTTTAAAACGTTTACCTTCAATCCTGTTCATCATAAAAGCTTCACGTTGGGCATCGGTTAAATTTGAAAGGGCCTTTTGTAGTTTATCCATATACTCAGATTCCAGCATTAAAAATTCAGGATTCTCATTAGTATATGTTTTTGGTTTAGTTTGGTGGTGTTTTAAAACAACCTTTTGATGAGCCACTTCGTTCAACATTAAATTATTTGCAGTGGTAAAAACAAAACTTTTTGCTTTGTCTGGAGAAACTTTCGCGCAATTTTCCCATAGCTTAACAAAAGCTTCCTGTACTTTATCTTTAGGGTTTAATAAATCGCCATACCTATAATATAAAAAGTTGTGTAAATCTTTGGCGTGTTTATTAAAAATTGAAGAAAACAAACGCTCTTCGCAAACATTATCGTGTAATTGTTTCTCCATTATTTATGAGTAATTCGAGTACTAAATTAAAAAAAAATAAAAGTAGGGTAGGAATTTTTGAAGTTATCCTGTTTTATATTTAAAAAGCTATGTTGAATCCAAAAATCAAGAACCATGAAAACTAAAATGAGAACATTATTACTATTACCTTTTTTTGCCCTTTTATTGTTTACATCGTGTCAGGAGGAATTAATTGATATTACTGAACCTACACAGGAAGAAGCCCTTGTTGCTACTTCAGAATTAACAAGTATGATTAGTGCCACGTCTAAAATGGACGGGTCTGACGATAATATTATTGATAAAGCAAGTTGTTTATCTGTAGAATTACCTATTACGGTTAAAGTTAATGGAATTGAAATTATTATAGATTCAAGAGAAGATTATAAAACTATTGAAGCTATTTATAATGAATTTGAAGATGATGATGACGATTTAGAAATATTTTTCCCAATTACCATAGTGTTAGCTAATCACGAGGAAGTTGTTATACAAAATCATGATGCCTTAGAAGCATTAATCGAAGAATGTACAGGTGAAGATGAAGAAGATGACGATATAGAATGCATCGATTTTCAATACCCAATTTCTTTTTCTGTATACAATGCAAATTTTCAAAATGTTAACGTTGTAACAATTGAAAACGACAAACAATTATACCTATTTATTAAACGTGTAATGAATGCTGAGGTTTTCGCAAGTTTAAATTTCCCTGTTACTATGGTCTTAGCCGATGGTTCTACCGTAACCGTAAATAATAATGCAGAGTTAGCAGCAACCATTAAAGAAGCCAAAGACGCCTGTGATGAAGATGACGATAATGATTATCATGACGACGATTTTACCAAAGAACGTTTAGACGCTTTATTAAAAACTTGTCCTTGGGTAGTTTACGAATTTCAACGCAATGCTATTAGTTTAAGTGATGTATATAGCGAATTCATTTTAACATTTAAAGAGGAAAACGTTGTAAAAGTGCGTAAAAGAAATGGCGATATTTTAACAGGTACTTGGTCTACCCGAGTAACTAGCAATGGCGCTTTAATTAAACTAGAATTTGAAACTCTAGTCGATTTCACTTTGGAATGGTTCGTTTACGAAATAGAATATGGAAAGATTAAACTATTCACCTCAAATGGAAACAAAATCATCTTAAAGAAAAATTGCGATGTAGTAATAGATATTACCAAAGAACGCATAGAAAGCTATCTACAAGAATGTTACTGGAGAGTGGCGCGACTAAGTGTTGATGGAGCAGATAACGAAAAAGATTATATAGGAACACCATTAAAATTCTTAACAAACAACGAAGTTAAAATTAGAATTAATGGCGAGTTTGTTTCTGGTACTTACGAAGTAGGAGTTAGAAACATAGGTTTCATTCTTCAAATTAATTTAGAAGGCAGACCCGATTTAAAACTAGAGTGGTTAATTACCTTCTTAGAGCCGGGTTTAATAAAACTTGAGAATGCCAATAATAAAATGATTTTAGAAAGACATTGTCCAGATGTTGATGACGATTTAAAATTTATTGATGCCATACTAATAAGCGGTCAATGGGAAGTTACAAAATATGATGATGGTTTAATCCATGTTGTCGATCCAACAGACCAATTCAAAAATTACACTATGGATTTCATGATAAATGGAAGAGTAGAAGCTACAAATACTATAGATCCAAATACAACACCAGTTAATAAGTTAATTGTAGGTTCTTGGTTAGCTTATAGAAATAACGGATTATATCTTGGAATGTATTTTAAAGATCAAACACCGTTTAACGAATTAAATTACAGATGGAAAATTGTAAGCGTATCTGCAAATAGAATTGAATTAAAAGATTTAAGTTCTACAGGATCCGTTGAAAGAATATTAGTCCTTGAAAAGAAAAATTAATTATTTTTTTGGTACAAAAGGGATACTTATCTTTTCGGTTGGTTAGGTTAATTATTTAGTAAAGTACCCTTTATAAAGGTTGTCAAAATTTCTTTTGACAACCTTTTTTTTATTTATAATCGTCCTTTTTTTAATGGCGCTACCACAAGGGTCGGGCTATTCGTTACAAGTCCTCGCTCGTACCTCGCTGTGGGCTTTCCACTACTATCCCTAGCGCAAAAGGCAACAAACAACAAAGAGTAATCACTTTAAAATGAAGTATCTTTTTTATAAAATTCAAAGGCAATAATACGCTTCAAATCATTAACTTTGCACTTTTAAAAACAAAACTGAATTATGTTTAATAATTTAAGCGAAAAATTAGATAAAGCCTTACACGTACTTAAAGGTCACGGAAGTATCACCGAAGTAAACGTAGCCGAAACATTAAAAGAAGTTCGTCGCGCCTTACTGGATGCCGATGTTAACTTTAAAATAGCAAAAGACTTTACCGTAAAAGTTAAAGATAAAGCACTAGGTCAAAACGTATTAACATCGTTACAACCGGGGCAGTTAATGGTTAAAATCGTTAAAGACGAGTTAACCGAACTTATGGGTGGCGATGCCGAAGGTATTAATCTGTCGGGTAATCCAAGTGTTATTTTAATGTCTGGTTTACAAGGCTCTGGTAAAACAACCTTTTCTGGAAAACTGGCTAATTATCTTAAAACTAAAAAATCAAAAAAACCTTTATTGGTGGCCTGCGATATATATCGTCCAGCTGCAATAGACCAATTACATATTGTTGGAGAACAAATAGGCGTAGAGGTTTTTAGTGATAGAGGAAATACCGATCCTGTTGCTATTTCAAAAGCAGGTATCGCTCATGCAAAAGCAAATGGATATAATGTTGTTATTATAGATACCGCAGGTCGTTTAGCGGTTGATGAGGTGATGATGACCGAAATATCGAACATCCATAAAGCTGTACAGCCGCAAGAAACCTTGTTTGTTGTCGATTCTATGACAGGACAAGATGCGGTTAATACAGCAAAAGCCTTTAACGATGTTTTAAATTTTGATGGGGTTATTTTAACCAAGTTAGATGGTGATACACGTGGTGGAGCAGCAATTTCTATTAAATCGGTCGTAAATAAACCTATTAAGTTTATTGGTACGGGTGAAAAAATGGAAGCGATTGATGTGTTTTATCCAGCACGTATGGCAGACCGTATTCTTGGAATGGGAGATGTTGTGTCGTTGGTGGAGCGTGCACAAGAACAGTTCGACGAAGAAGAAGCACGTAAACTTCAAAAGAAGATTGCCAAAAACCAATTTGGATTCGATGATTTCTTGAAACAGATTCAGCAGATTAAAAAAATGGGGAATATGAAAGACCTTATGGGTATGATTCCCGGTGCTGGAAAAATGCTAAAAGATGTCGATATTGATGATGATGCGTTTAAAGGTATTGAAGCGATTATTCATTCAATGACTCCAAAAGAGCGAAGTAATCCTACAATTATAAATGCTAGCAGAAAAATGCGTATTGGTAAAGGCTCCGGAACTTCCGTACAAGCGGTAAATCAATTGCTAAAACAATTCAATCAAATGAGTAAAATGATGAAAATGATGCAAGGTGGCGGAGGCAAAAAGATGATGCAAATGATGCAAGGGATGAAATAATTTAAAAGTTAAAAGTTAAAAGTTAAAAGTTAAAAGTTAAAAGTTACATCAATTAAATACCCAACACCTAAAACCTAGAACTCAATACCTAAACAATGATAATTTTAGACGGTAAAAAAGTAAGTAACGATATTAAAGACGAAATAGCTGAACATGTAAAAGCTATGATTTCTAAAGGAGAGAAGGTTCCACATCTGGCGGCCATTTTAGTTGGAACTGATGGCGCAAGTATGACTTATGTAAATGCAAAAGTAAAAGCTTGTCAGCGCATAGGATTTCATTCTACACTTATAGATTTACCCGATTATACTTCAGAAGAAGAATTATTATCAAAAATAAATGAACTAAATACCAATGATGCAATCGATGGGTTTATTGTTCAATTACCATTACCAAAACATATCGACGAGCAAAAGGTTTTAATGGCGGTACATCCAGATAAAGATGTAGATGGGTTTCATCCAACGAATGTTGGGAAAATGGCTTTAGATTTGCCTACTTTTTTACCAGCAACCCCATACGGAATACTCGAATTACTGGAACGCTACCAAGTTGAAACTTCTGGTAAAAATGTGGTAGTTATGGGAAGAAGCCATATTGTTGGTCGCCCAATGAGTATTTTAATGAGTCAAAAACGAAAGGCGGGAGATGCTACGGTAACTGTTGTGCATAGTCGTTCTAAAAATTTAGCTGAAATTACAAAACAAGCCGATATTATTGTGGCTGCCATTGGTATTTCTGAATTTTTAACGGGCGATATGGTTAAAAAAGATGTTGTAATTATTGACGTGGGTATTACGCGTGTTCCAGATGCAACTAAAGCAAGTGGCTATAGACTTGCTGGTGATGTAGATTTTGAAAGTGTTAGTAAAAAAGCAAGTTTTATTACTCCGGTTCCTGGTGGCGTAGGCCCAATGACTATAGCCATGTTACTTAAAAACACTTTATTGGCTCGAGAAAGACAAAATAAATAACTTTTAAAATAAATTTCTAAATTGCATTATGAATTTTTTAATTTGTAATGCAATTTTTTTTTATAATAGAGTCACTATTGGAAGTACTCAACATGTGCTACCAATTATGCTTGCCATCATATTTTGCATTTTTATAATTAGATATGCGAAATCCCAATTATCTAAAAATCGACAAGTATTAGTATTTAATTATTTAGGTTATTTCGTCAGTATTGTCGTTTTAGCTTTTCATTTGTATTCCATAAGTCTGGGAACCTATAAAATTGAAACAGATTTACCATTGTATTTATGTAGTTTGATGGCCTTATTAATTCCAATATTTACCTGTTATAGAAAATTTTGGATGTACGAAATTCTGTTGTTTTGGATCATTGCAGGAACTAGCCAAGGCGTCTTAACCCCTGATATTTTAGAAGGGTTTCCTACCTTCGATTATTTTAGATATTGGACAGTGCATTTAGGACTTTTAATAATTATTTTTTACGCCACATTTGTTTTAAATATGCGACCTAAACTTAAAAGTGTTTTGAAGTCCTTTTTGGCTTTACAGGTTTATTTAATTTTTATGATGATTATAAACTTAGTTTTAAAAGCAAACTATTTTTATTTGAATGAAAAACCAAAATCTACTTCTATATTAGACTTTTTTGGGGAATGGCCTTACTACATTTTTGTAGTTCAATTGCTTGTTATTCCTTATTTTTTAATTATTTATCTCCCATTTTATTTAACAGAAATAAAGCTAAGAAACTCTTAGAAGCTTTTTGGAAAATAACTAATTAATGCTTTTTAAGTCTTCAGAGAAAGCATGGAAACTATCCCGATTTAGTACAACTCCAGAAGGTATAAAAACAAAAAATTCTATTTAGATTGTTTAACCTAACTCTCTATTTGACTGTTTCTGTTGATTCATCTTTTCTATATTTAAGCATAGAAACTCCTGAAATAAAAAAAACACCACCTAAAATAGTTAAAGCCCATGGGCTAAGCGCGACTAAATTGTTTCCAAAAATCCCCAAAACACCTAAAATTAAGGCTATCATTCCGCCAATGGTTAAGATTATTGCTAATATTCGTATCATAATTTCAAAATTTATTTTGTTGCGAAGATACTGGCAATGCGGATGATTAGAATTACAATATTAAATGAGAGTTTTTTAAAATTCCCATATAAAGTTTTTAATTTGCTGATTGTTTTGGATTAATTTCGGTGTAGTTTGTTGGATTTATACAATTTAGTTGAATCGCTAATCAAAATGTTTAATTCTTTAAATTCTTCTTTCGTAAGTTCTCTGTATTCACCAACCGGTATGTCAAGTTTTATATTCATGATGCGAACACGTTTTAATGTTTCAACCTCATAATTTAGGTATTCGCACATTCTGCGAATTTGTCTGTTTAATCCTTGTGTTAAAATAATTTTGAACTCGTAAGTATTTAGTTTTTCAACTTTACATTTATTGGTAACTTTATTTAAATCCTCAAGAGGAATACCTCCAGACATGCGTTCAATAAAGGTTTGAGAAATGGGTTTGTCTACTTTAACTAAATATTCCTTTTCATGGTTATTACTGGCTCGAAGAATTTTATTTACTATATCGCCATCATCTGTTAAAAGAATCAATCCTTCACTTGGTTTGTCTAATCGGCCTATAGGAAATATGCGTTTGGGATAGTTTATAAAATCAATAATATTATCTTTTTCAACACTGGTATCAGTAGTACAAACAATACCAACAGGTTTATTAAAAGCGAGATAAACAAAAGCTACATTTGAATTAATAATTTCTTTTCCATCAACATGTACCACGTCACTGGGAGCTATTTTGGTACCCATTTCTGGGATAACACCATTAATAGTTACTCTGCCAGCTTCAATAAGTTTATCGGCTTCTCTACGCGAGCAATACCCAACTTCACTTAAAAATTTATTAATACGTTTTAATTCTATTTCCATTTAAATAAAAAATCAAAAACCAAATATAATCAATCAAAAAAATATGGTAATAATAATGGTTTTGTTACTAAATGCCCATTATGGGATCCATGTGTCAAAAGTACAATAAATCTAAGTGTTTAGAAACTCTAAAATATGGGAGTAAACTTGTTCCGATTTTAATCCATGACCTTGACCTCTTGTAGAAATAAGCTCAGAATTAAAATAGTTTTCTTTATACTTTAAAGCATCTTTAAAGGGAATTATGCGGTCTTTTTTATCATGAATAATGAGGCCTTTTGCTGTTATTTCTTTTGAAAAATTAGCAGCAGAAAAGTATTCTGGCAAATGATTATAATGTTTTAAAACATATTGGTGCATCGCATTCGATACTTTGTCGTTATACCCCATCATTTTTTCATAACGATTAAACACACCTAAAAAATCGGCTGGAGCTCCTAGTAAAACCAATTTATTTAAAGATTGAATGTGATGGTTTTTCTGTGCAAAAATACTAGCCATACCGCCTACAGAATGACCTATTATTATATTGGCATTAAATTTTTTTGCAACCAGGCTAATGCATTCAGAGTACATTAAGGCATTAAAAAGTTTACTTCCTGAATTTCCATGTGCAGGTGCATCTAAAGCAACAATATTATAATTGTTAGACTGTAATAATTCAATTAAGTTTTTCCATCTGGACGCATTACTTTCCCAACCATGTGCCAATAATACGGTGTCTTTCGTTCCCATCCAGCGATACGTCATTATTGAAAAGTTGTTAATAGTAAGTGCTTCTTTAATGGATGTGTTTAAAAATTTAGATTCACTTATTTTAGTTTTTCCTTTTTGAGGTCGCGAAAATAAATTAATGGCTAAGTGTGCAGCAAAATAAGGAGAAAAGTAACTAACAAAATTTATGGTACCTCCTATAGTTTTTATAAGTCGTTGATTCATTTATGCTTCTCTATTTACTAAATCCATAGAAAATGCTGGGCGGCAAATGGCAATATATTCACAATTTTCTGTGAACGGATTCGAATATTGTACACGTGTGTTTTTATTTATTTTTATAGACTGGCCTGCTTCTAAAACTACGGTTTCATTTTCTATAATAAACTGTTTTTTGCCACTTATAATGAAGGTGTATTCATCAAATTCGGGTGTTTGAAAAGGTTCGCTCCATCCGGCAGGCGCGTTCATGTATGCAATGCTTATTTGAGAATTCCCATCAGTTGCCAATCCAAAATGTTCTTTAATCACTTTTCCATCGGTTGTAGGAACTACAAAAGGGGTATTTTGAATGGTATATTTTTTTTGTGACATAATTTTTTTCTAAATACTAATGGTCTTTCAATGGTTTCTTCTTTATCATGCCACCTCTTAAATCTTTTACAATGCCCATTACTATAAATGCTTTTTTATCAATTTTATCAATTTCAGTCTGTAATTTTGCTAGTTCCAAACGGGTTACGATGGTGTAAATGATATCTTTATCGTAGCTTTTTCCAGTAGTTCCGAATCCTCCTTTACCAGCATAAATGGTACAAGCTCTTCTTAATTTTTCGATAAGCATGATACGTAATTCATCATGTTTTTCAGAAATAATGGTAACCCCAACATATTCTTCAACACCATCAACTACAAAATCTACGGTTTTAGCTGCTGCTAAATAAGTTAATATGGCATAAAGAGCTATTTCAACAGAAAGAATATACGCGCCAGCCGAAAATATTATAATATTTATAAGTAGAAGGACATCACCAATTGTTAATGATAATTTTCTGCCTAAGAATATGGCGAGCACTTCGGTACCATCAATTACACTTCCACCTCGCATCGACATCCCAATTCCTAATCCTAAAAAGAAGCCTCCAAATACCGAAATCAGTAATTTATCTTCTGTAATGGTTGGGTATTCTACAAAGTGTACAACAAAGGCTAATAGGGTAATGGCTGCGATACTCCGTAATGCAAATTTTAAACCGATCGTTCTTGATGCTAAAATTAAAAACGGAAGGTTGACTAGAATTAAAAAATAACTCAAATCTATTGAAGTAACATTTTGTAATAATAAGGATATACCAGTCGCACCACCATCAATAAATCTATTTGGTAATAAAAATCCCTTTAAACCAAATCCAGCAGATAACACCCCAATAATTATATAAATATATTCTTTAATGGCATGCGATATTTCAACCTGAAATTTCCTAACCAAGGGTACAATTTGCTTTTTGGTAACAGGCTTATTAACTTGTTTAGCTTCAAGTCTTTTTCGAGCAATATCTATTAATATTTTTGAAAAGAATGGATTCATTTATTTAATAGGGGTTAATAAAAACAATAATTTATTTATAGCGTTATTTCTTCAAAACTTTTGTTAAGATACCAAATACACTACGAATAAAAGTAGCACTAGTAAGCACTTTTATGACAGGGTTCATCGCTGTGCTTTTTCTTCGAGAAGATGTTGTGCTACGTTGTTTAGTTTCTGCTTTTTCTAGTGCTTCTTTCTCTAGTTTGGCTTTTTCTTTTGCTTCTTCAGCTTCGGCCAAATCAATTTTTTTATTAAGCATTTCATAAGCACTGTCTCTATCGATCGTTTCATTGTATTTTTTAACAAGTTTCGATTTTGAATTCAATAAGGATAATTCATCTTCTGTTAAAATATCCATTCTACTCATAGGCGCACGCATCATCGTAGCTGCAAGTGGCGTAGGGCGCCCTTTTTCATCTAATGCAGAAACCAACGCTTCTCCAATACCAAGTGATGTTAATACATCGGCTGTATCATAATATTCAGAATCTGGATAATTTTGTGCGGTAAGCTTAATGGCTTTTCTATCGTTTGCTGTAAATGCGCGAAGTGCATGTTGAATTTTTAAACCTAACTGACTTAATACTGCTTCGGGCACATCGGTTGGGTTTTGAGTAACAAAATATAAACCAACTCCTTTACTACGTATTAATTTTACAATGCTTTCTATTTGATTGAGTAATGCTTTTGAAGCTTCATTAAATATTAAATGGGCTTCATCTATAAAGATAATAAGTTCAGGTCTGTCACTATCACCTTGTTCTGGAAAGGTTGAATAGATTTCCGCTAACAAACTCAGCATAAATGTTGAAAACAACTTAGGTCTATCTTGAATATCGGTTAATCTAATAATATTTATATACCCTTTTCCTTCATTATTAATTCTTAATAAATCTTGAGTATCAAAAGAAGTTTCTCCAAAAAACAAATCGGCACCTTGTTGTTCTAATTCTACAACCTTACGCAATATAGCACCTGTAGATGCTGTAGAGATATGCCCATAGTCATCACTAAATTCCGCTTTTCCCTCTTGGGTTGTAAATTGTAATATTTTTTTAAAATCTTTTAAGTCTAACAACGGCATTTTATTATCATCGCAGTATTTAAAAATGACTGCCACAACACCCGACTGCGCATCCGATAGATCTAAAATTCTTGAAAGCAATACAGGGCCAAATTCACTAACCGTAGCTCTTAATCGCACACCATTTTGTTCAGATAAAGTTAAAACTTCAACAGGAAAATTTTTAGATTCAAACGGGAGTCCAATTTTTGCATGACGTTCATCAATTTTTGGATGTCCTGGACTAGGTTGCGCTAATCCACTTAAATCACCTTTAATATCCATTAGTAGAACAGGAATTCCTTTATCGCTTAAATTTTCAGCAAGTACTTGTAGAGATTTAGTTTTACCAGTACCTGTAGCTCCAGCAATGAGTCCATGACGATTCAGGGTTTTTAATGGGATTTTAACTAATGCATCTGTTATTGTTTCGCCATCGAGCATGGCAGCTCCAACCGGTATAAAATCGCCTTTGCAAGTATTGCCTTCGTTTATATAGTTAAAAAAAGTTTCCTTCCTGTTCATATAGTTTTATAATTTTTCATAAAAATACATGAAATATAAAGAAGAAAAAAATATGCTAATAATATAAAATTGAGCTTAGATTTTTTCGATATAAATGTTAGAAGTACCAGCACTTTTCATATACGCGGGCGCCGTATTTCCGCCTCTAATAGTTTTAACGCTAATTACATCCCCAATGTTGAGGTTTAATACTTCTGTTATATGTAAAAAAGCATCACCATATTTGCTGGCGTCATTAACAAATCCTGTAGAAACCTAGGTGCCAACAACAGTGCCATTAATGGCAAGTTGTGCTTGCACTGCAACATCTTTGTCTGAGCTACCCGATGCGAGTGGAACAGTATAAGTAATATTTAGTATAATGCGATATCTGCCACTTTGATTGAAAGTTAAGGTATTGCTTGAAACAGTATAAAGACTTGTGTCGTCGTTCCAGTTTAAGGTGCCAAAAATAGGGATATTAGTAAACGCAATTGTATTAATATTTGTTGTTGTATTGGTATTGCTATACTTAACAGACATGTTTCTGGCAGTATTAACCCAATTGGGGGATGCCGGAGTTCCGTAATTAAATTGAAACTCTTTACTACTTGTGTTATAAATGAGCAGGCTCGTTGGTGGTGTTGTAATAGTATTTCGTTGCGCGGTAGAAAGTCATGGCAGTAAAACACCTTAAGTTGTAGATTCAATATCTAAAATTGAAGAAACGTTGGGATTCGTTGTTCCAATTCCAACTTGGGCGAAAACATAACAATGAGTGAACATTATTAGTATGAGAGATACTTTTTTAATCATGAGAGAGTGAGAGGTTGCAATTTACATTTAAAAAATTCACAGATAAATTAAGGATACTGTGTTTAGGATAAATTATCTAAAATTGTATTACAATTATATTATCGGTAGGCTTCATATATCACTACAATGTTTTCTGTATGGTTAGTGATATTTATTGTAAAACCAGTAGCATTAAAATTTGTTACTGTAGCTGCTGTTAAACCTAACAAGTCTCCATTTTGATTGCAATACCTAATACCAATAGCTTGACTACTCGATGCATATCTGGAAATATCGTTAATTGAGTTCCCATTGCCTCCATTAAAAATAACTTGTTGATTTATAACATTACTATAATTGGTGGCAAATCCATTCATGGATCCAAAAACATTTTGGAATGTATTATTGTTGTTTCCCGAGCCATTATCAGAATTTATATTATAAGATTCTACGTTGGCATAAGCAGTAAATTTAATCAGACTTGGTTTAAAAGGTAAACCAGATATGGTTTGACTTCCAGTTCCAGAGATTATAAATTTACCCATATAAGTAGTTGAAGCTAAATAAGCACCAGAATCGGTGCCTGAAGAAATTAAATTTCCTGAATCAGCACTTACTACTGGGTTTGAAGCTACGGTAGACCAAACTGGTGAGCCTGATGTACCCGAATTATATTGAAATTTATTTGTGTCCTTATTGTAAATGAGTAAGCCATTCGCTGGATTCGAAATGGTATTTCGTTGCGCCGTAGTTAATCGAGGCACCAAAACCCCTTGATTCGTCGATTCTACATGTAGAATCGACGAATTGTCAGGGCTTGTTGTACCAATGCCCACTTGGGCAAAAACACATGTGTGAGTTAAAACTATTACCAGGAGTAATAATTTTTTTATTATGTTGAGAGACATATATATTAAAACAATTTACATTTAACGATTCAAAGATATTAAAAAAAAGATGAAATGCAAATAAAATCGTTGAAATGCACATATTTATAGAATTTGGGTTGTCAATACCTTATTATAACAGGTTTAATTTCTTTAAATAAATGTAACTTTGCAGCCTAATTATTTAGAAATGAATCAAGAGGTATTAGCGTTAGTTAATAAAGGTGATATGTTGCCATTAATGGAAGAATTTTACACCATACAGGGTGAAGGTTTCCATAAAGGCACTGCTGCATATTTTGTTAGAATAGGCGGTTGCGATGTAGGTTGCCATTGGTGCGATGTAAAAGAAAGCTGGAATGCTAATTTACACCCACCAACCGATATTTCAAAAATTGTTGAAAATGCTAAAAAATTTAGCAATACCATAGTAGTTACAGGTGGTGAACCTTTAACTTGGAATATGATGCCTTTAACCACAAAATTAAAAGCCGAAGGGTTACAAATACATATTGAAACTTCTGGGGCTTATAAATTAACTGGAGTCTGGGATTGGATTTGTCTTTCACCAAAAAAAATGAAACTCCCTACAAAAGAAGTTTATGAAAAAGCTCATGAACTAAAAGTGATTGTTTATAACAAAGACGATTTTCGCTTCGCGGAAGAACAAGCAGCCAAAGTAAATAAAGATTGCATTTTGTATTTACAACCGGAATGGAGCAAGCGTGATAAAGTGATTCCTGAAATTGTAGAGTACGTAATGGCTAACCCTAAATGGAAAGTATCACTACAAACACACAAGTATTTAAATATACCTTAATTTGGCAACTATTTAAAATATTATGGAAAAATTATTAAGAATTATTGGAGCAGCCTGGGGAGCAAAAAAAATAGGAGGAGGCAAATGCGGCTGTTTCGGCACCATCTTTGTCTTTATAATTTTATATTGGCTTTTGGGTTACGTCTTCAAAGTATTCTAATTACATACACAACAAAAAGATAGTATCTAAATTGAATATTTTTGCGTCATTGCGAGGGACGAAGCAATCTGTAAATTGTTCGTAATCAATAAACAGATTACTTCACTGCGTTCGTAATGACGATTCACCAACTTTACAAACAGCCTCTTTTTTATTTAAATAGTAAACTAATTTATTTTGTAAAAGGAACAGCGACTCTAACAGTTCCCCAGCCTAAATGCATTTTCACGGTGTTTCCGTCCTCGGTAAAAGCAATCGAAAAGGCATCAAGCGACTCTCCCGAAGTCACAGGAACTTTTAAACGTGCCACATCATTTGTTTCCTTATAAAAATAAGAACCCCAAACGTTTAGATCTTTACTAATTATAGCAGTCCATTCTTTATCTCCAGGAATCACATAAAATGTATAAGTACCAGCTTTAACAGCTTTACCACCAAATTTCATGTCTTTGTAAAATGTTAACTCAGGAGCTTCATTAGCCCCAGTACGCCATACTTCACCTTTTTTTGCTAATGCACTTACTTCACGTCCGTTTAGTTGTGGTCTGCTGTAAACAATTTTAATAAGCTTGTTGGCATCTTTATAGCTAGTTGGAAAAGAAGCCGCATCCATTGGGCTTTTGTCTAATTTCGCAAAGTCCTGTGCATTTACGTTAACCGTAACAAATACAGTTAGCACAAAACTAATCATGGTAATAAAGGTTGATTTTTTCATAGAAATAGTGTTTTTTCATTTCCACGAAGGTGGAAATTTGTTTTAGAATTTAGTAAGTTTTAAAGTTAAGTCTTAATTCTCTTAAAGTTTTTATAAAAGTCGGAACTGAATGTTAAAGTTTACCTTTTTAAGGTAAAAACTCAGTTAGTTGTTTCGGTAATTCTTACACTTCTAAGGAAACCTTCTGGTAAAAATATCTGATTTGTTTGTGGTTTATTAATTCAGATTATTTTGATTTATAGGGTTGAATGGTTGGTTGTTTTTCTTCGGCTACATGTGCCCTTTATATTTCGGGTCAAAATCTACCATCCATTCAATACCGTATTTGTCTCTAAACATGCCAAAATAAGAACCCCAAGGGCTGTCACTAATGGGAAATTCTATTTGCCCACCTACCGAAAGTCCATGAAATAATGTGTCTGCTTCTTGTTTGCTTTCTGCACTTATTGAAATTTTACTCCTGTTTTCGTTTTCATTGACTTGTCCCATACTTTCTGGAACATCATTTGCCATTAAAATATTTTTTCCAATTGGCAACGCAATGTGCATTATTTTATTGGCTTCTTTTTCTGACACTGGGAATTCAGGACTTGTTAGGTCTTTGAAACGCATAATTTTTGCGAACTCGCCGCCAAAAACGGACTTGTAAAATGTGAATGCTTCTTCGGCATTTCCATTAAAGTTTATGTAAGGATTAATTTGTGCCATAATTTAATTTTTTATGCGTCTGGTATATTAGGTTCAACCAAACGTTTTAATTTATCTAATGATTCTTGCCAGCCTAAATAACACATTTCTATTGGTATTATATCTGGTATTCCTTCCTGTGTTGCAAATAGTTCTGTACCACATAAAACCTTTTTAAATTTTATTGTTGTAATCATTTGTCCTGGCAATTTTGGGTCGTCAAATTGGTCGGTATATTTTAGTAATTCATTAGGTGTAATTTCTAAATATTTACCTCCAAACGAATGTCCGCTTCCTGTGGTGAAATTTAAAAACGACATTTTGTAGGTTCCACCAATTTTAAAGTCCATACTATGTACTTTACATATAAATCCATAAGGTGGTAACCAAGAAGCCATAGCATCAGCATCTGTGAATGCTTTAAATACTTTTTCTACGGGCGCTGCAAAAACACGGTGCAGCGATACGGTGTTTTTTGTCATATTTATCTTGTTTAATTTAAAATTCAATTTTATTATTGTAATTATTGTTTAGTCAATTGACCACCAATTCGTTATATAATAATATAAAAGTTATAACCCGTAAATGAAGAAGGGTACTGTTAGTGTTTTATCACTATTACTTAGTAAATATAATTATTTTATCCTACTATAAAACAAAAAAATCCCGACAGAAAACTATCAGGATTTTTTAATCTATTTAGAAATAAAGTTGTTACAAATGCAATCTATTTCTTCATCACTTTCACATTCATTTCTTCCACTTTTTTATCAGACAACATAGAAGGCGCACCAAATAATAAATCTTCACTGGTGCCTGTTTTCGGGAATGCCATAACTTCACGTATCGAAGCTTTTTTCTCTAAAATCATCATCAAGCGGTCAACACCCCAGGCAATACCACCGTGTGGCGGTGCTCCGTAATGGAATGCTTTATACATGGTGCCAACACTTTTAAGCATCTCTTCTTTGTTGTAGCCCATATTTTTGTAAGTGGCTTCTAAAATTTCAGGTTTATGTGCACGCACAGATCCACCACCAATTTCGTAACCATTCAATATTAGGTCGTATTGTTGTGCTATAATACTGCCAATTTCTTCTTCTTTGCCATTCATGTGTTTATCAAGATCATAAACCGCAGGCATCGAGAATGGGTTGTGGGTAAAGGTCCAGCGGCCTTCATCTGTTTTTTCAAACATCGGGAAATCAATTACCCAAGCAGGGCGTAATTCCTTTGCATTGATTAAATGTAACATCTTACCAAGTTCCTGACGAACAGCATCTAAAGCTTTATTCGCTGTGGCATAATCTGCCGCTGAGAAAAATACAATATCACCAACTTGTGCATTAGTAGCTTTAATTATTCCCGCCGCAATATCTTCGCCTAAAAATTTAATAATGGGCGATTGTAAATCATTTTCATTAACAATAATATAGGCTAAACCACCTAAACCATGTTGTTGGGCAATGCCTGTTAATTTTTCAATTTGCCCTTTAGATAAACGTTTGTTACCTTGTTCTTTAGCTGTTACTTTTATACATTTTACAATACCACCTTCTTCAATAGGTTTGCTAAATACCTGGAAGGTGGTGTCTTTTACAATGTCTGTAATGTCCTGAAGTTTTAAACCAAAACGTAAATCTGGACGGTCGCAACCATAATAATCCATAGCGTCTTGATAGGTAATCACTTCAAACGGATGTAATATCCACTTATTACCATATATTTTTGTCACCACTTCATTAAACATTTTGGTGTTTAAATCGATGATTTGTTGCATACTTGCATAGGCAACTTCAATATCTAATTGTGTAAATTCTGGTTGACGGTCGCCACGAGAATCTTCGTCTCTAAAGCAACGTGCAATCTGGAAATACTTTTCGTACCCAGACACCATCAACATTTGTTTAAACTGCTGTGGTGCTTGTGGCAACGTGTAAAACGCTCCGGGTTGTTTACGTGTTGGCACTATAAATTCGCGTGCACCTTCATCGGTTCCAGCACTTAAAATAGGGGTTTCAATTTCTAAGAAATTTTCGGCATCTAATATATCGCGCAGTAATTTAATAACCTTGTGACGGTTGACAATCACACGGCGAACATCGTCGTTTCTGTGGTCTAAATACTTATACTGAAAGCGAATGTTTTCGTTGGTTTTTGTCGCACGTTTAATTTCGAAAGGCAGCGTTCTCGATAGGTTTAAAATATCTAATTCGTAAGCTTCCAATTCTATGGTTCCGGTGCGTAAAGCCGTGTTATAATCGTCTTCTTTACGTTGCACAATGGTTCCTGAAACAGTTATAACCGACTCTGGTTTTAGTTTTACTAGCTCGTCTAAATTAGGGAACGATTCTCTGCTTAAACGCACTTGGAAAACTTCGGTACTCGAATCGCGTAAATCTATAAATATTAATTCACCATGATCGCGCACACTGGAGACCCAACCGGCAAAAGTTACTTTATTGTTGATGTTAGTTTCGGAAATATCGGTAATTAAATGCGTTCTGTATTCCTCTTTTATTACAATAGGAATTTGAGGTACTACTTCTTCCTGTTCTTTTTTAGCAGATGTTTGACTTTCGGCTTTTGTTTTTACACGTTTGAAGCGTATTGCTTTCGGTTGTATTTGCTGCTAACTGATTTAAAATCCCTTCACGAATTACTTTCCCTGAAGCGCCTTTACCAATAATGGCGATTATTTTTCCAACAAGTATACCTGCTTTTCCTTGATTTCCTGCTTTAATATCGTTGGCGATCGCTTCGTTTTCTGAAATGACTTTAGCAATCGCATCGAATATTTTTTCTTCAGAAATGGTGTTCTCTTCAAAATAGGTATTGTAATCAAAATTTCTATCTTTCAGATAAGAAGTAATGGCATTTTGAACTAAAACCGATGTTATTTTTTCATCTTTAAATAGCTGAAAAATTTCAATAAGGTGTTCAATTCTATGTATATCTGCGTATTCGTCGGCGCCAATATTGTTTACTAATGTTTTAGCGACAAAAGAAGGGTCTTTTAGTGCGTTGTTTATTGTAACAAAAGTGTTGGAACGAATCGAATCGGCAGTAAAAAATTTAGCATCCTGTGGCAACACACCGCCATGAATTAATATAGATTCTACGGCAAATGGTAACGTACTCGTTTCGACATGAATTGATTCAACTACATCTTTTATAGATACAAACGGTAAATCAGGCTCCGAAATAAAACGGTAATCGGCTTCAAACTCCTTTTTACGCATGGTTTTGGTTTGCTTCAAATCGGCATCCCATAAAACGGTAGTTTGGTCTGGTCTAAATTCTTTATGTTCTATAAAATAACTGAGTTGTTTTTCAACTTCTTCCTTTAAAGCGTCTACCATAAACTTGAACGAATTCAAGTTTTTTATTTCTGTACGTGGGTTTAAATCGTAACTTCTTTTTTTGCGTAAAGAGACCGAAACATCCGATTTAAACTCACCTTTTTCAAGATTCGCTTCAGAAATTTTTAAATTTTGAACTATACGTTGAATGTATTGTGCGTAAATTGAAGCATCTTCAATATGACGAATACAAGGTTCGGTAACAATCTCAATTAAGGGTACGCCGGCTTTGTTAAAATCTACTAGCGAAACCGTTTTTTCGTGCATTAATTTAGCAGCGTCTTCTTCAATGTGAACCTGCGTTAAATTAACCGTAAACTGAGATCCATCATTTCGGAAACAAGACACTTGTCCGTCTGGAATTATAGGGTTATGAAACTGCGTAATTTGAATGTTTTTCGGGTTGTCCGGGTATTCGTAATGCTTTCTATCCCAGGAAATAACTTCATTATCAAACGATGATTTTACTGCTTTTCCAAAGTAGATAGCCTTTGTAATGGCTTCTTTATTAATAGCAGGTAAAACACCCATTTGTCCTGTACACACAGAACAAATATTTTGGTTTGGAGTGTCTATTTCTTGATTGGGACAAGAACAAAACAACTTGGTTTTTGTATTTAATCGAACGTGAGTTTCCAGTCCGATAACCAATTCTAAATCGTGGGCTTTTAATGCCGCGTCTAATTGTTCCAGTTCCATTATATCGTGTCTTTTAAGAAGTTAGCAAACTTCAAAACAAGTTCGTCGTTATTTTTTGCTGCCGTTATTTGCAAGCCTGTTTCTGTACCTTGTGGAATAGTTAAAGTTGGCAGTTGTCCTAAGCTAAAACCAACGGTGTACGCATCGCTTAAATACATGGCGTGTGGGTCTTTTAAGCTTTCTCCAATTTTTGGTGGTGTACCGGGAGTAACTGGCGAAAGGATGATATCAACTTCTTTAAAATCGTTTTCAAAATTTTCTGAAATTGAATCTCTTAAGGCTAATCCTTTTAAATAAATTTCATCTGAAAACCCTTGAGATAATACCTGATTTCCACCAACAATACGTCGTTTTGTTTCTTCCGAAAAATTTTCAGAACGTGTTACAGCGTAGGATTCTTTAAGGTTTTTATCTTCAATTCTGTTGCCGTAGTTGCTACCATCTAAGCGCGATAAATTGGAAGCTGTTTCAGCCATAGCCAAGGTGTAATACGTAGAAACCAGAATATCTGATTTAAAGAAATCCAGTTCTTTTACTTTAATGCCTTTCGCTTTTATTTTTTCAATAGCTGTTAAAAAATCAGTTTTTATTTTTGAATCAATAGCTTCACTTTCAATAAAGTTTTTGAAGTATCCAACAGTTTTAATTTCTTTTGAATATAAAATACTTGTTTCGCTTATTTCTGAAGAGGCATAAGTGGTTTGGTCTTTTACATCTTTCCCACTCATAACATTCAGTACAATACGAATATCTTCAACCGATTTTGCAATAGGACCAACACAGTCTGTAGAAGATGCATATGCCATTAAGCCAAAACGCGAAATGCGGCCGTAAGTCGGTTTTAAACCATACACATGATTATAACCAGCCGGTTGACGCACAGAACCGCCAGTATCGCCACCAATGGAGAATACTGTGTAATCTTTTGCCACATTTACCGCAGAACCACCACTGGAACCACCAGCAACCAACTCTGGATGTATAGCGTTTTTTACAGCACCAAAAATAGTATTCTCACTCGAAGACCCATGACCAAAACTATCGCAGTTTTCTTTTACAATAGGAATAGCACCAGCATCCAATAATTTTTGAATAGCTGTCGCCGTATAAGCAGCTTTGTAATTTTTTAGTAAATCTGAACTTGCGGTTGTGTAGGTGCCTTGTAGCATGTACACATCTTTAATACCAAACGGAATGCCTTCTAACAAACCAATGGTTTCGCCTTTGGCAATTTTTGCATCAACTTTTGCTGCCAAGTCTAAAGCAAGAGTATCTAGTAAGGAATTTACGGTGTTGTTGGAATTAGGCTTAAGTAAACTTAATTTCCCCTTAATTAATGCTGTACAAGAAATGGTCTTGCTCACCAGTTGTTGATGAATTTTATGTATTTGAGATTCCATAATTATTCTTCTATAACTTTAGAAACCACCAAATAACCATTCTTTTCTTTCGGAAAATTTTCGATAATGATTTGCTTTTCGATTGCGGAACTTTCAATCACTATATCGTCTCTTAAATCGTTTATAGACACGGCATTATTATGATTGTTATTAATGGAGTTGTTATTTGTTGGTTGTGCATTCTTAATGACATCAAATAATTTGTTCACCGCCTCACTGGGTTGCGCTCCTTTAATACTCGACAATACGTCGACTGTCATAATTTTACTCATATCTTATTTTTTAAATTAAAAAAAGCCTTCCGAATTCGGAAGGCTTTATATATTTATAAACAATAACCTTCCGAACCCTAAAAATTAGGATTATTGAAATTGTTATTATTATTAGTTGTCATGATTTTTTATTTACCTGTCAAATATATAGAGAAATAATAAATCAAGCACTATTTTTTACGATATCCTATACTGTATTATGAAATTGTTAAATAATTTGAATATAAATTGTTGATTCTACAAATTATATTGATTCCGAATATTTACTTTAATTTAATCACCTTAAATTGAATGAAAAGTTTTTTTAAGCGATAAAATTTTATTCTACAGTCAGCACGCGTTCATACAGTATTCTGTATTCAAATCCGTTTGGCATAAAGTCGTTCATTTTGGTTTTTGATAAAATGTCAACCCAAGGATTCGTAGTGTCATTTGCATCCATGGGAGTAAATCTTAACATCTCCATAGCGTCAGACAGCTTGTTGAAACCATCCCAGGTGAATACTGTAAATCTATCTTGATTTCCTGCTGGATAAATTACCGAAGCCATTCCCCAAGAAGTCATACCACTGCCATTTTTAATATTAGCTGCATGAAACGGTTTCCAAAGTGTCTTGTTTTCTTCAATAAAACCAGCAAGATTAGTTGGTTTCGCATAATTAACAATGCAATATTTGTAGTCGCCTTCTAAAACATCTTCGAGCTGAATGTAATAATCAAACGTTACTGTTGTAAACGAATTGGTTTCCACTGCTTCTGGTTTAACACTTCCTAAAGCACTTAAATTTCCACTCCACACTGAATCATCATTAAGTTGATCTAGACTTTTATAGGAGTTAACAAACACATAATTAGGAGCATCTACTTTCGTTACACCTATTTTTTTCCATAAAGTCCAACTGCTAAGTTGTCCTTTTGCAATAGCAGCTTTGGCTACTTTAGACCATTGTTTGGTTTCTCTCTCAATAAACTTTGCTTCGTCTTTTTGAGGTACATTTCGATACTGTAAATAGCTTATTTGCGAAAACGATAAGCTAGAAAATAGAAGGGCGATGAATAATAAATTAATTTTTTTCATTGGTTGGTTATTTAGTTGGTTTATATAAAGATACGAAAAAAAGGATTGCAGGATTAAAAAATATTAAGTTAAATAATTGATATTTAGTCATTTAAAATGGGTTATAAAGGATAAACATCAACGTAGTCTTAAATTAAAAACTCAGAATAAACTGATGCAATTTTATTTGTATATCAAGTCAAAATTTGAGTTTTAAGACACTTTTGGTTTTTTCATTTTTCCAACATTAAAAAAATCAATTACAATCAATTTTAAGGTGCTTTTTAGACGATTTAAGACACTTTTAAGTAATTAACAAATGTTGATAATTATATAAATGAGTCGATAAAATGCTTTTTAAAGGCATGATAATTTCGTATATTTGTTTGTATTCAAAAGGATGCTAAAGGCATCTTTTTTTTGTGAAATAAAAAATAGAAATAAACAATATTAAATAATAATATGAGCGAACCTAAAGAAGAATTTAACAAGCACAATTATTCAGCAGATAGTATTCAGGCCTTAGAAGGTATGGAGCACGTACGTATGCGACCATCGATGTATATTGGAGATGTTGGTACAAGAGGTTTACACCATTTGGTTTATGAGGTTGTAGATAACTCGATTGATGAAGCCTTGGCTGGACATTGTAATAATATTACAGTCATAATTAACGAAGATAATTCGATAACTACTGAAGATGACGGTCGTGGTATTCCTGTAGATTTACATAAAAAAGAAGGCGTTTCGGCACTTGAGGTGGTAATGACTAAAATTGGAGCAGGGGGTAAGTTTGATAAAGATTCTTATAAAGTGTCTGGTGGTTTGCACGGTGTTGGTGTAAGTTGTGTGAATGCACTGTCTGAACATTTACGAGCTACGGTTTACAGAGATGGAAAAGTTTACGAACAAGAATACGAACGTGGTAAAGCTATGTATCCTGTAAAGGAAATAGGTACATCCGATAAAAGAGGAACAACAGTTACTTTTAGACCAGATTCAACCATTTTTACGCAAACATTAGAGTATAATTATGATACTTTGGCAAGTAGATTACGCGAACTGTCTTATTTAAACAAAGGTATTACGATTCATTTAATAGATAAAAGATCTAAAAAAACTGATGGCGAGTATGAAGGTGAAACATTTCATTCTACAGAAGGTCTAAAAGAATTTATCAAGTTTCTAGATGGAAATAGAGAGCCTTTAATGAAAGACGTGATTGCTTTTGAAGGTGAAAAAAATGGTGTACCTGTAGAGGTGGCTATGGTTTATAATACGTCTTACGCAGAAAATTTACATTCGTATGTAAACAACATTAACACACACGAAGGTGGAACACATTTATCGGGTTTTCGTCGTGGATTAACAATGACGCTTAAGAAATATGCTGATGAATCTGGCATGTTAAAGAATTTAAAATTCGAAATTGCAGGTGATGATTTCCGTGAAGGATTAACAGCTATTATTTCGGTAAAAGTTCAGGAGCCTCAATTTGAAGGTCAGACCAAAACCAAATTAGGAAATAGAGAAGTTTCTGCATCTGTAAGTCAGGCAGTATCTGAGATGTTAACCGATTATTTAGAAGAACATCCAGACGATGCTAAAATTATAGTTCAAAAAGTTATGTTGGCTGCTCAAGCGCGTCATGCTGCTCAAAAAGCACGTGATATGGTACAGCGTAAATCAGTCATGAGTATGGGTGGTTTACCTGGAAAATTAAGTGATTGTTCTGAGCAGGATCCCACAAAATGTGAAGTGTTTTTAGTAGAGGGAGATTCTGCAGGTGGTACAGCAAAACAAGGTCGTGACAGAGCATTTCAAGCTATTTTGCCTTTAAGAGGTAAAATTTTGAATGTTGAAAAAGCGATGACACATAAGGTTTTTGAAAACGAAGAGATAAAAAATATTTTTACGGCACTTGGAGTAACCATTGGAACAGAAGAAGATAGTAAAGCCTTAAACCTTTCAAAACTACGCTACCATAAAGTGGTTATTATGTGTGATGCCGATATTGATGGTAGTCATATTTCTACTTTAATATTAACGTTCTTCTTTAGATACATGAAAGAATTAATAGAGAACGGTCATATTTATATAGCAACGCCTCCCTTATATTTAGTTAAAAAAGGTCAGAAGAAAGCATACGCCTGGAGTGATAAAGAGCGCGACAGAATAGCGGAAGAGTTTGGCGGAAGTGTAGGTATTCAGCGTTACAAAGGTCTTGGAGAGATGAATGCAGAACAGCTTTGGGATACAACAATGAATCCGGAGTTTAGAACCATGCGTGTTGTTCAAATAGATAATGGAACAGAAGCCGATAGAATTTTCTCTATGCTTATGGGTGATGAAGTACCACCTCGTAGAGAGTTTATTGAAAAGAATGCTGTTTATGCTAAGATTGATGCATAATAGTTGTTCATTTTAAAAATAAAAAGAGGTTGTTTTTATATAAAAACAACCTCTTTTTTTGTCAAAAGATTTACTAATTAAAATAATCCTAAACTTACACTTGGAGTTCTAACCTGAACGCCTGTACTTATTGTATTTCTTCGTGGATATCGGTCGTAATAATAGCTATCATATCTATAATAATAAAAAGACGCATGGTGGTAATAGTTATCACTATGATGACAATGATGATTACAATGCTCGTAATGACTAGCGTAAGCATCTTTTTTACCTTTCATATACGCTTTATGAGCTTTTCTGTCTTCTCGCTTTAAATTATTTTCATAATCTTTTTGTTCTTTCCAAAAGGCTTCTTCTTCGGCTTTTGTTTCAGCCTTGAATTGTTGTTCGTATTGAGCATCTTCCGAAGCTCTTTTTTGATAATATGATTCTTTATCAATTATTTTTTGATCGGAGTTATCAGATTCTTGAGCATTTATTATAAACGAAGTTGCTATAACTAAAATGAATCCAAGTGTTTTAATTAATTTCATAACTTTAAATTTTAGATTAATATATTTTTAATTCGCTTTTTAAGCGCTTTCATTAATAAGACAACAAAAATGTTTTTTACCCTACCAAATTTTTAATAAAAATATTTTAAGTTGTAAAGTTTTACGGATTTAAAAATCAAATCCAATAGAGAATTGCCAAACGCGGTTTTTAGGATTGCCTTCATCATAAACACTTCCTAAACCTAAATGGTATCTAACGCCTAACGAAACACCTGATTCTGTTTTAAAACCAGCACCAAAGTTCATGCCCCAATCAAAATTGTTCGGATCAAATTCTTGAGAGGTATCAAATAAACCAAAACCACTGTCGTATGCTTCTTTGTGTGATACTGCTAAACCTACTTGCGGACCAACTTCTAAAAAGAAGGCTTCGTCTGGGTAAAGTTTCAGCATTAGAGGTAGGTTTAGATAGTCTAATTTTTGGGTAAAGGTTCCGCTGCCATCTTTTAATTCGTAGCCTTGTTGCGAGTATAGTAATTCAATTTGTAATGCTGCACTTTCAGATAAAAATGATTCCGCATAAAAGCCTATATGAAAAGAATGTCTTTGTCCTGTTTCAGTTTCTCCATCAAAACTTACAGCTGCTAAATTATAACCACCTTTAAGTCCGGTATTCGACTTATTTGTTTGGGCATTGGTCGTTAATGCCATAGTAAATATGAATAATATTTTTATTATTGATTTCATGAGTATATTTTTTTGTTAAAAATGTTATTATTTGCCACCATTCGCCTGTAAATCGGCGATGCATTGGGCATCTAGTTGCGGTGCTGAGTTTGCACCTATTAAGTTGTCCAAACCAGAGCCACTTTCTGCGGCCCAAAACATGAGGCAACTTTCAACATTGCAATGTTTGGCATGTGCGGTGTCTTCATGATTCGTGACCATAGAAGCGCCTAAATTTGTAAGGCCTAAAATATGACCAAATTCATGTGTAATGACAGTTGTTTCTAAAACGCTTCGGTTAGGTTCGAAAGCGCTATTGCTTAAATTTTCAATTGTTTCTTGATAGATTACAAATGAGGTATTTCTATAGGCTGTTCCTAAAATCACACCTGAATTCGTATTGCTAGCAGACTCGCCATTGGCAAAAAAAGCCCAAACAGCAATTTGGTTTTCCGTATTGTATTTAGTGCGGTTGGCATCTTCAATAGCTATAATTTCTTGATTGGTATAAGTTGAATTTCCAGGCGATGTAATTGCTCTTTTTTCCACTGTTATGCCATTAGGTTTAAAGGTTCTGGTATTTAAAAAACTCACAAAGTTATTGATGCTGTTTTGAGTAGGCTCAAAACCTTCAACATAAACCAATTCTATTACCATACTTTTAAAAGTAATATCTGATAATAAATCGTTCGAAGAGCTTCCTGTGTTTTTTTGATTTGCTAATTTTATATTAGCAGGGATGTTAGTATTAGTGTCAGCAGTGTCTTCTTTTGAACACGAAACTAAAAAACCAAAAATCAATAGTAATGTTATTATTTTTTTCATCTGTATATTATTTTAAAATAAGCAGCTGTCAGTTTCCCAACAGCTGCTTCACCATAAACATAATGGTAACCAACCAAAAAATCAAGTAGATACTAAATTTGAGACAAAACTAATGTGACTGCAGCATTTGTTGTGCTTTTTAATGAGATTGATGAGTTGCTAAAACTCGTTACTTCCCATTTATTGTTTAATAGATTGAATGTCGCGTTTCCTGAAAAAGTAATGTCTAAATACACTTCTGTTTCTGAGGTTACTTCGTAAGTACCTTGTATATCTTGTGCTGTAGCATTGGCTGTATTTTTTGCTACAATTGATAAGTTATTCGCGAAATCAATAGTATAATTTGCATAATTGTTTGCAGTATTCACTCCAGAATTTACAAAAGATTGTACTTTAAACATGCCAGCAGCTAAAATAGTTTCTAAATTATTTGCTTGATTTTCTGCTTCAGCTTCTGCACTTTCAATTCCTAAACAATTGTTAATACTGGATTGTAAATCTAAATCGCTCGTAATAGATACTGATGTGTTATCTGAAAATGATGCAGTTATAGGGTAATTTACAGCAAATAATTCGGTGCTGCTCATATCATTTATATAAGCATATAATTGTTGCTCAGATTGAATTACTAAACTTCCTGTTTGTTCTAAGTTTAAACTATAGGTTAAAATAGTGATTGGGAAATCTATATCTAAACAAGAAATAGCATCTTTTCCAGCAGCTTCCAGAGCTTCACAGGCGCTAACAATAGCGTTATATTCACCTTGATTTGCAACCACAACTTCGGTATAATTACTCAATCTCACACTAAGAGGGAATTGTAGTGTAACCGTATCATTGTCGTTAGTAAACTGTCCTAAAATGTTTAATACAGCTTGATAATCAGATTGAGTTATAATACTCACTTGCGTGCCATTTACCGTTGCAACAACTGGTAATAATATAGATGAACAAGATACACCATCTAAAAAGTCGTCGAAACTGCCATCATACATAGAAGTACGTTCCAGGTTACTTGCAGTTGTAGAGTCAGAATTATTAGTGTTCGGGTTTTGTCCGTTTTCATTATCAATTTCATCTTGACAAGATGTAAAAGTTAATAATGCGGTTAAGACTAAGCTTGTAATAAATTTTAAATTTTTCATGATAATAAATTTTTGGGTTATAAATTTTTCTTTTTAATGGCGACTTTTTCGCCTTTCTATAAGTAAGACAACTACCTTTATTTTTACCCTACCTTTTTTTTAAAAATAATTTCAACTAATTTTATGCCTGTTGAAAAGTGTATTTTAAAGATTTAGGTTATTCTTGGCAATTTGTATACCTACATAACTAAGACAACTTAAAATTTATTTACCCTACTTTAGCAAAAGTATTTAATTAAACCCGCCCTAAAAACAGATTTTTAATGAATAATAGTGATAATAAACTGTGTGAAGAAATCTATTTCAATAATTTTTATCTGGAACATGTGCAATCGGCTAGCAACTTTGCTTACTATAAGTGTGGAGATAAAGATGGTGCCTTAGATTTTGTGCAGGATGCCTTTTCTAAAATCTGGGAAAATTGTTCTAAGATAGATTTCACAAAAGCTAAAACCTATTTATTTACTACCATTAATAATTTGTTTTTAAATACCATTAAACATAACAAGGTAGTTATGGCATATGCAAAAGCATCACCTTATCTAGATAAAACAAACGAGAGCCCAGAATATATTTTAGAAGAAGAAGAATTTAAAAAGAAACTCCAAAATGCTATTTCGTTATTAACAGAATCACAGCGCGAGGTATTTTTATTGAATAGAATAGAAGGTAAAAAATATAGAGAAATAGCCGATATGTTAGATATTTCGCAAAAAGCTGTAGAAAAAAGAATGTCTGGAGCTTTGAAAATTTTAAGGGAGCATATTGAAAATATTTGATATGGGGTAGGGTAAATATATTTTAAGTTGTCTTAAAGTTGAAGTATTAAAAAAATGAAAAACGAAAATAACATATTAAAGTGGTTTGATAACGAGCTTACAGAGCAAGGCATTAAAGATTTAAAACAATCTGAAAATGTTGAAACGCTTGAGAAAATAGCTTTTTATGCCAAACAAATGCAAGCGCCTCAAGTAGATGCGCAAAAGGCATTAGCTGAATTCAAAGAAAGAAAGCTTACTAAGAAGGAGCCGAAAGTCATTCCGCTGAATTTTAAAACCTTTATGAAGATAGCAGCTATTTTAGTGGTAATGCTTACTTCTTCTTATTTTTTGTTCTTTAATAATAACATGGTTTTTGAAACACAATTAGCACAAAACGAAACCTTATTATTACCAGATAATTCTGAAGTTATTTTAAATGCAGCCTCAACATTAAAGTATAATAAAAAAACTTGGAAGGATAAACGAAATCTTGATTTAGATGGTGAAGCCTTTTTCAAAGTAAGTAAAGGCAAAAAGTTTACGGTTACAACCGATGCTGGAACGATTCAGGTATTAGGAACACAGTTTAATGTAAAAGAGCGCGACAATTACTTTGAAGTGCAATGTTATGAAGGCTTGGTGAGTGTTACTTATAATAATGAAACAGTTAAGCTTTCTAAAGGAAAAACGTTTAAAGTGGTTAACGGAAGTATTCAGGTTGCTACTGAATTTAATGCAGAAAATCCTTCGTGGATGAAGGCGGAGACAAGTTTTGAGAAGATTCCATTGATTCAGGTTATAGCTGAATTTGAAAGACAATACAATTTAAAGGTGTCTTTTAAAGGGGTTGACGAAACACAATTAATCACTGGTACGTTTACTCATAAAGATAGAAATATAGCATTGCAATCAATTACTATTCCTTTAAAACTAAGTTATAGAATAGAGAATAATCTTGTAACGCTATACAATTATGAAAAGTAGTAAGTGTATTATTTACATACTGCTATTTATTGGTAATTTTTGTTTTAGTCAAAATAAGACAATTAAAAAACCACTTGCAGAAATTATAGCTGGCGTAGAACAAAAGTTTGATGTTAAGTTTTCATATGCATTCGACGATGTTTCGAATGTAATAATTGAAGAACCAACATCAGAGTTTAATCTTCAACAAACCATAGCGTATCTTAATTCTAATACCTTATTAAATTTTAAAACTTTAGATAATAGGTACATAACGGTATCGGTTATCGAGAAAACCATCTCAATATGTGGTTTTATGCTTGCTTCTAATAGTAAAGAAGCCTTATTTGGTGCTTCTGTAGTTATTCAAAACACAAATAAAGGAGTGATAACAAATGAAAACGGAAAGTTTCAGATAAATGATGTCCCTTTAAATGCGATGATTTCTTTTTCATATCTTGGGTTTAAAAGCGAGCTATTACCTGCACGACATTTTTTTTCAGAAAATAATAACTGTATAGAAATAGTTTTAATTGAAAATAAAGAAGAATTAAACCAAGTACTCATCACCAAATTCTTAACCACAGGATTTCAAAAATTATTAGATGGAAGTACAGTTTTAAATACGGAGGCATTTGGGATTTTACCAGGATTGACTGATCCCGATATATTGCAATCTATCCAAACTTTGCCAGGTGTTGAAAGTATTAATGAAAGTATAGCAAATATAAATGTAAGAGGTGGCACAAACGACCAAAACCTGATGATTTGGGATGGCATAAAAATGTATCACTCTGGACATTTTTTCGGTTTGATTTCAGCTTATAATCCCAATCTAACAAGTAAAGTAGTTGTTACTAAAAACGGAACGAGCAGCGAGTTTAGCGATGGTGTTTCCAGTACTATAAATATGTTTACTAAAAACGAATTATCTGGAAAATTTTCTGGTGGAGCAGGTGCAAATTTAATAAATGCGGATGCTTTTTTAGAAATTCCTGTCACCAAAAAATTCGAGCTTCATATTTCTGGCAGAAGATCGATTACAGATGTTTTTAATACACCAACTTATACGAATTATTTTGACAGGAGTTTTCAGGATAGTGATATAAAAACTAATAGAGAAAATATAGATAATCAAACCACAACATCAGATTTTGTGTTTTACGATTATACGGCAAAATTATTATTTGATTTAAACGAAAAACATAAGTTTAGAGTTAATGTTATTGGTATAAATAATAATTTAGATTATTACGAAAGTGTTACAAATGGCAGTGAAACAACATCTAAATCAAGTAATTTAGCACAAAAGAATTTAGGGTTTGGAGGGCATTGGATGGCTAACTGGAATACAAAATTAAAATCTCATTTTACGACCTATTATTCTAAATATAATGTGGATGCCAAAGATTATAGAATTGAATCCGACCAGTTATTAACCCAAAAGAATGAAGTGCTTGAAACTGGTTTTAAATTTAATACTTATTATAAATTAACTGACTTTTTAACGCTTTTAAACGGATATCAATTTAACGAAACGGGTATACTTAATGAAACGACTGTTACAAGACCTTCATACGATATAACCAAGAAAGATGTGTTGCTAAATCACGCTATTTATACACAAGCCGAATATAAACAAGCCGGTACTTTTTTTAGAATTGGAGCTAGAGCTAATTATTTTCAAAAATTTAAAAAGTTAGTAATAGAGCCTCGTTTAAACGTAAGGCAAAAATTAACAAATCAGTTTGCGGTAAAACTAGAAGGGGAATTTAAAAACCAATCTGCTACTCAAATAATTGACTTTCAGGATGATTTTTTAGGAGTTGAAAACAGACGATGGATTTTGGCAAACGAGAAAAATTCTTCCAACCCCAACGATAGAAACATACCTATTTCAGTGAGTAAGCAAGGCTCTATTGGAATAGAATACAATCAAAATAATCTAAATATCGAAGCTACTGGTTTTTATAAAGTTGTAGAAGGTATTACCGCAAGTAATCAGGGTTTTTATAACAATTTTCAGTACAAGAATGCTATCGGTGATTATACTGTAAAAGGACTTGAGTTTTTGGCTAATAAAACGGCCAATAGTTATAGTATATGGGTAAGTTATACCTATTCCATCAATAATTATAAGTTTGAAACTTTTACGCCATCGGTATTTCCTAATAATGCCGATATTCGACATTCGGTTTCTGTTGGATTTAATTACGACATCTTAGAAAACTTAAAAATATCAGTAGGAGGTGTTTGGCGCTCTGGTCAGCCTTATACATCGCCAGTTGAAGGAAATGAAACCGTACAATCTGGAAATTCAACATTTGTAAATTACGACGCACCCAATAGCAAAAATCTTGATGAAATTAAACGTTTAGATGCCTCGTTAAGTTATAAGTTTGATATTTACCAATCCATAAACGCCGCTTTAAAGCTTGGCGTTATTAATTTAACGAATTCAAAAAACATAATAAATCGTTATTATAAAGTGGACCCGAACGACACAAATACTACAATTCAAATAAATAATACCTCTTTAAACCTAACACCTAACGTGAGTTTTAGAGTTGATTTTTAAATGATTTTATAAAAAAACATCGTTTAAAAGCAAAAAATTACGATAAAATGTTTGTTTGTGTAGTTTTTTTAATATATTTGTTTAACTCAAATTTATAAATAATGAAAAAGATTAACCCTACTTATGTTTGTTGTTTTTAGCAACATTATTCTTCAAAAGCTCAAGAATGATTTAGATGTACTTCTTGCCGCTGGTGTAGAAGATGCTGAACGTTTCGCAAATGATTATTTAGCTCCAGGAACAAATGGACTTATGTATAGTATGAATGCCAACTGGTTTAATTCTGGAGGAGCAAAACCATTAGGAGGATTTGAAATATCAGTAATTGCTAATGCAGCTTCTGTTAAAGAAGATAATAAATCTTTTTTAATGGATACAGGGTTATATACTAATGTTCAATTTAAACAGGGACCTAAGTTCACAAAACGTAGCATCGGTTTTAGGACATAATGATCCAGAAATCATAATAGAAGTTACGTACGATGATCCAATCTTTGGAAATCAAACTGAAGAAATAACATTACCAACAGGATTGGCAGAAGATCTAATATTGACATGTTACCAACCGCTTTTATTCAAGCAGGATTAGGATTATTTAAAGGAACCGAGATTAAAGCACGTTTTGTACCAAAAATAAATACAGATGATGTTACTTTGAAGTAGATGTATGGTGTTGGTTTACAACACGAATTTAGCAAAATGGTTGGACCTGCAGATAAATTATGGCCTATTGCCATTTCGGGCTTAGTGGCCTATACACATTTAGATGCTTCTTATGATCTAACGTAATTCTTCTGGTATTCAAGGTGAAAATCAGCGTTTAGAAAATGCAACAGACACCTGGTTGTTTCAGCTAATATTGGATCAACAAATTTAGGGTCATTGATTTTAAATAATTTTTATGGTGGTGTAGGATATATTAAAGGAACCTCAGAATCAGAATGAAGGTGATTAGGTACTTACGCGTAGAAGGTAATAATGGAATTCCGGTGTAACTTTAACATGAAATGATATGTAGACCCATTAATTCTGTAGTTAGTGAAGTTGCCTGGCGTAAGAGGAACCATAGGAACCAAGTTGAAATTAGGGTTTTTTAGATTAAATGCCGAATATCATGTATGCAGAATTTGATGCTTTTTCAGTCGGTATTAATTTTGGATTTAGATAAATAACTTATTTTAAGATATAATAATAGTTTTCATATATAATAATTGTTTAGTTTTAGTTAGTTTAGTGTTTAGTTGTTTAAAAAGTGCAAGATTTAATCTTGCACTTTTTTTATTTAGAGCGGATAAATTTGTAGTTTTGTGTGACTAAAATCATATAATTTAATCTTTTATAATTTCAAATTTGCATTGCAAATAATTTATATACGATTTAAGTGTAATTACAATATTTATAAAAAATTAATTAAAATCTAAAACATGAAAGTAACAGTAGTAGGTGCAGGCGCAGTAGGTGCAAGTTGTGCAGAGTACATTGCCATTAAAAATTTCGCTTCAGAAGTTGTTTTATTAGACATTAAAGAAGGTTATGCCGAAGGTAAAGCCATGGATTTAATGCAAACAGCATCTTTAAATGGTTTTGATACTAAAATTACAGGTATTACGAACGATTATAGTAAAACAGCAAATAGCGATATTTGTGTTATTACTTCAGGTATCCCACGTAAACCTGGAATGACACGCGAAGAATTAATTGGTATTAATGCAGGCATAGTAAAAACTGTTTCATCTAGTTTAATTCAACACTCGCCAAAAACAATTATAATAGTAGTTAGTAACCCGATGGATACCATGGCTTACTTAGTACATAAATCTACAAACCTGCCAAAAAACAGAATTATTGGTATGGGAGGTGCTTTAGATTCGGCTCGTTTTAAATACAGATTAGCAGAAGCTTTAGGTGGACCTATTAGCGATGTTGATGGAATGGTAATTGGTGGACATAGCGATACTGGAATGATTCCATTAACGCGTTTAGCCACTAGAAATGGTGTACCTGTTGCAGAATATTTAAAAGCAGATAGATTAAAACAAGTATTAGAAGATACTAAAGTCGGTGGAGCAACACTTACTAAATTATTAGGAACTTCTGCTTGGTATGCTCCAGGAGCAGCGGTAAGTTCGTTAGTTCAAGCGATTGCCTGCGACCAGAAAAAAGTATTTCCATGTTCAGTAATGTTAGAAGGTGAATACGGATTTAAAGATATTTGTCTTGGTGTGCCAGTCGTTTTAGGTAAAAATGGTATTGAAGAAATTATTATTTTAAAACTTAATGATGCTGAAAAAGCAAATATGATAGAAAGTGCAGCAGGTGTTAAAGCGGTTAACGATTTGTTGTAATTTTTGCATTAAATAAATTAAATAGATATTCTTATAAAGACTGTAGAAATACAGTCTTTATTTTTATATTTGGCGCATGAAAATGAAATGGTACTTTGGTGCTTTAATAATTGTCTTTACACTGTTAGGAGTTTATCAGAATAGAATTTCTGTGCCTAATCAGGAAATTGTATTGAAATTCACAGATGTTAATATAACTTCGGGTGAAGCTAAAAATACTATCGAGATTGTAAAAGAACAATTGGAAGCCATTGGTATTAATGTACTTCGGGTAAAAGAATTGAAAAATGGACAATTTAAAATTGCCTATTACAGTACTTCCGATGTTGCTAGTATAAAAGAAATTCTTTCCAATGAGAAAAATCTTAAAATAGGTTTCACATCCAATAGCGAAGTTGAAAATAGTTCTCGAGATCCTTTAAACAAAGAATCTAAAACATATAAGTTAGATGTTTATGAAATCCATAAAAGTACCGATTCACAATCAGGCTTGGATGGAAAGTATGTAATAACTCTAAAACAAGATTACAATAGATTTTATTATCCAAATGACATCATTTTTAATAATGATGTTGATGCTAATGATGAGAGTATAATTGCAAACGTGGCATTTAAAGTACATTTTAACATGGTACTTGCAATAGATAATTCATCAGGCAATATTCCCGAAGGCAGGGCAGGACCTGTCATTGGGTAGCTATTATAGTTTTAGTTAAATTCATTTAAGAAATAACGAAAACTATAGCTTCCTATTTTATTCAAATCAATTTAAAAATATATAAATTATTGGCGGGTTGGAACACCAACTTTGAATATATTTTTTACCAACAAATTTAAAATAAACATAAAAACAAACTGTTAAAGAACGAAGTGATATTAAACAATAGCTTCGAAATTTGACAAAATAACAAAAAAATGCAAAATAGAGGATTAGTAAAATTGTTTGCGCTTTTATTCGGATTGGTAAGTATTTACCAATTGTCGTTTACATTTAAGGCAAATCAAATAGAGCGAAACGCATCAGAAATCGCCATTAATAAAATTTCTGAATCAGAACCGGATTATCGTGCTTTAAGAAGTCAAGAAGAAGCAAAGTATTTGGAGTCTATTGCAACCGATACCGTTTTTAATATTGGAATTGCAAAATTCTCATACAACGATGTTAAAGCAAAAGCCATGAATTTGGGTCTTGATTTAAAAGGTGGTATAAACGTAATTTTACAAGTTTCTGTAAAAGACATTTTAAAAGGATTAGCTAACAATACTAAAAACCCGGTTTTTAATAAAGCGTTAGATGATGCCGAAATACTTCAGAAAAACAGTCAAAATACATATTTACAAGATTTTTTCATAGCATTTGATAAAATTAAAGGAGATACTAAGTTAGCATCACCAGATATTTTTTATACCAAAGCACTGGATGGTGATATTGTAGGTAGTATGACTGATGATCAGGTTAAAAAAGTAATCGAAACTAAAATAGACGAATCGATTGTTTCTGCTTTTGAAGTATTACGTAAACGTATCGATGAGTTTGGAGTTACATCGCCAAACATTCAGCGTTTAGGAGCTTCAGGAAGAATTCTTGTAGAATTACCAGGGGTTAAAGATGTTGAACGTGCAACTCAATTATTACAAAGTACTGCCCAACTTGAATTTTGGGATGCTTATAAAGGAGAGCAATTTTTTGAATTTTTAGCACAAGCGAACGAAGTTTTAAAAGATGTGGTTAATACAAAACCGACCACTGGAGAAGTTGAAAGTCAAGACGAAGAAAACGCGAAAAATGACACAATCGATAATCTTTTAGGGGAAGCGGCTACAGATTCTACAGCTGTTGCATCTGTAAATCCATTATTCGATTTAATTCGTGGTCAGGGATACCAAGGTGGTCCGATTATCGCCAAATTCGAAATTAAAGATAAAGAGACTGTATTAAACTATTTAAATTTACCACAGGTTAGAACATTACTTCCTGTAGAAATGCGTTATGTAAAATTTGCATTCGGTAAACCAGAAAAAGATAGTGAAGTTATTGATTTATATGGACTTGTTGGAAACAGAGAAAATATACCTCAGTTAAGTGGTGCTGTTGTAAACGATGCTCGTAATGCATTCGGACAAACAGGAAAGCCAACAGTTTCTATGCAAATGAATGCGAAAGGAGCTAAGATTTGGGAAGAAATGACAGGAAAAGCATATACGCAAGGAAGTCAAATTGCTATTGTTTTAGATAATATAGTGTATTCAGCTCCTGGCGTAACAACTGGTCCAATTTCGGGAGGAAGCTCTGAAATTTCAGGAAGTTTTACATTAAACGAAGCAGTCGATTTAGCAAACGTTTTACGTGCAGGTAAATTACCAGCGCGTGCAGATATTATATCGAGTGAGGTTGTAGGACCGTCATTAGGTAAAGAAGCTATTCAAAGTGGTACTCTTTCCTTCATGATTGCTTTGGTTCTTGTATTAGTTTGGATGATTGTTTATTATGGTAAAGCAGGTGGTTATGCCGATATTGCCATGATTTTAAATATAATTTTAATTTTTGGTATATTATCTGGTCTCGGGGCAGTATTAACCTTACCAGGTATAGCGGGTATCGTATTAACCATTGGTATGTCGGTAGATGCGAACGTAATTATATTCGAGCGTACTAAAGAGGAGATAGCTAAAGGAAAAGGGCAAAAAGAAGCAGTGCAAGATGGATTTAGTAATGCTTTATCATCAATTTTAGATGCAAACATTACAACTGGTTTAACCGCACTAATACTATTTATTTTTGGAACAGGACCTATTAAAGGCTTTGCAACAACCTTATTAATTGGTATTTTCACATCTTTATTTACTGCCATATTTATCACCAGATTATTAGTTGATTGGTATTTAAACAGAGGTGGTAAATTAGATTTTACAACAGCTCTAACTAAAAATTTATTCAGAAACATTAATATTAAGTTCTTACAAAAACGTAGAGTAGCTTATATTGTTTCTAGTGCGTTTATTCTTGTAAGTTTAGGTTCTTTGTTTACAAATAGTTTAGATCAAGGAGTTGATTTCGTAGGGGGTAGAACTTACCAGGTACGTTTTGCACAAGATGTAAGTGCTTCAGAAATTACATCAACTTTAGTTGGTGCTTTTGGAAGTGCCGATGCCAAAACTTTTGGAGCCGATAATCAATTAAAAATCACCACTAAGTATAAAGTTAATGAAACCGGTTCGGAGGTTGATGAATCGATTAGAAAAATGCTATACACCACATTGCAACCACATTTGGAGGGTGTTACATATGAAGATTTCATTAGTGATTCCGATACCAAAACTGTTGGAGTTATGAAATACTACAAAGTAAGTCCAACCATTGCCGATGATATTAAACAAGCATCATTCTGGGCAATTTTAGGGTCTTTAATTGTAGTGTTTTTATATATCTTATTACGTTTTAAAAGATGGCAGTTTTCTCTTGGAGCAGTTCTGGCAGTATTCCACGATGTATTAATTGTATTAGGTGTATTCTCTTTAACATATAGATTTATGCCTTTTAGTATGGAAATCGATCAGGCTTTTATTGCAGCGATATTAACGGTAATTGGATATTCGTTAAATGATACCGTAATTGTTTTTGATAGAATTAGAGAGTATTTTAACGAACACACAACCTGGAGTTTAGATAAAGTGGTTGATGTATCTTTAAGCAGTACATTAGGTAGGACATTAAATACTTCCTCGACAACATTAGTAGTATTATTAGCCATCTTTATTTTTGGTGGAGAATCTATTAGAGGGTTTATGTTTGCATTGATAATAGGTATAGTAGTAGGTACCTACTCTTCATTATTTATTGCAACACCTATAATGTACGATACTTTAGATAGAGCAGATAAAAAGAAAAAAACGGCATAGAAGCAGTTTGTCTTTTAAAAAGCCTGTCAACATTTTGTTGATAGGCTTTTTTTTTATTACAAAAACTAATAATATACTTTCAACCGTATATACAACAAACTAGTAATTTCCATACTTTTGATGGGAATTTTAAAACTTCAATTCAATTATAAATTAAATTTTATTAATCCTTGTGAAAACAGAATTACCACTGAGTTTAAATTTTCTTTTTATATCGAGATGGGGCGAATCTTTAGATATTATAAATACTATAAGATTAGAAGGTCACCATGTTAAAATGTTTATTGACGACAAAGCTTCGAAAGAAATAGGATATGGTTTTGTAAAAAAAGTTACCCATTGGGAAAAGCACATTGATTGGGCTGATGTAATCGTATTCGATTATACCGGTTTTGGAAAAATCGCTGGCGAGCTTAGGCGTAAAGGCAAACTGGTTATTGGTGGCACAGAATATACCGATATGTTGGAATTGGATAGAAATTTCGGGCAATCTGAATTAAAAAATCATAAAATAAAAGTGCTTCCTTCCGAAGAGTTTACCTCATTTAATGATGCCATCCTTTATATTGAAAATAATCCTAATACCTATGTTATTAAACCTTGCGGAGAAACACAAGAACTTAAACAATTGTTATTTGTTGGAAGTGACGATGAAGGATTAGATGTTATTCGGGTTTTAAAAGCTTATGAAAAATCTTGGGGCGATGATTTTGGTAACTTTCAATTACAGAGAAAAGTAAAAGGTGTCGAAGTTTCTGTTGCAGCATTTTTTAATGGCAATGAATTTATTTACCCTATAAATATCACTTTCGAACACAAAAAACTGTTTCCGAAAGAGTTGGGTGTTTCTACCGGCGAAATGGGAACCAGCATGTTTTGGACTAAAGATTCGCCTATTTTCGAAGCTACTTTGTTAAAATTTCAAAATACACTAGCAAAACATAATTTTATCGGACACATAGATATTAACTGCATTGTGAACGGTAATGGTATTTATCCTTTGGAGTTTACTTCGCGTTTCGGATATCCACAAATTTTTATTCAGCGGGCAGGAATTAATGAACCTATGGGTGAGTTTTTCTATAAATTAGCATCTAAAAAGCAATTTAAAATTAATGTCAAAAAAGGATTTCAGGTTGGGGCCTTTATTGTAGTTCCACCATTTCCTTATGAAGACAAAAAAACCTTTAATCTGTTTTCTAAAGATGCTGTTGTTGTTTTTAGAAAAAATGGAAAAGAAGGCGTTCATCCCATGCATTTAAAAAAGGTAAACGACCAATGGTTAATTACGGGAAACACAGGAATTGCCGTTTTAGTAACAGGTGTAGGAGTTACCATGAAGGATGCCCAAAGAATGATGTATAATAGAATTAACAATGTTATAATCAATAATGGCTATTATCGCACAGATATTGGCGATCGTTGGTCTGAAGATTCAGACAAACTTTGGTCATGGGGTTTATTGTAAAAAATCACTTTTAAAGGTTAAAATGACTTTCGAATCTTGTATAAATTTCACATCATTTTTTAAAATACTTCCAAAAGATTGGCAAGAAGGTATTGTGCCATATTGGAAGGATTATAAAGAAACAACCAAAGGTTATTTACTTATAGATAATAATAAAATAATTGCGGGTGGTTTGGTGTTTTCTAAATGCCCTCCAGATATGTTATATGCTAAAGATGAAGCAAAAACGTGGCTTAATAAAGGCTTTTTATATGTAGGATTTATTTTTGTAATTGAAGAAAAAAGAAAACAAAATTTAGGCTCTGTTTGGTTAGATAATCTGAAAAAAACATATCCAAACCAGAAATTTTGGTTAACAATTGAAGATTTAAAATTAGATGCTTTTTACGTCAAAAACGGCTTTAAACAAATAAAAGCATTAAATAATAATGGCTTAAAAGAAGTGATTTATACGTTCAAGTAATAATGCCATCAAATTACAAGCATATCCAAAAATAAAATCCTGCAAATTATTATTTACAGGATTTTTATAAGTGGAGTCGGAGAGAATCGAACTCTCGTCCAAACAAGTAACCAAAAGGCTTTCTACACGTTTATTCTTTTCTTGGGTTTTCGATTATAAGCTGGTTAAAGACAACCTATTTATAACTTATCTTCTTTAGTTTCAAAAGTAAATCAAAGCATTTTACTTCCTATGTTAACATTTACGATGTCTCAAAAAGGAACGCCGTTAACCAAGGCTTTCCGGAGACATAAAGCTTGTACACCTTGTGTACCTAGGCCAATCTTACTTTATTCAGATTAAGCAGCTAAAGCGTAGTTATTCTCGCCGTTTAAAGTTCGACTTAGTCTTTTACGTGTTTCAAAGTCATTACACGACGTGCTTACAATTCAATTAATCTCGCTGTCAAAACCAGTCGACCCCATTAATTAAAAGTACTTTGGCGTTATCCTTAACGCGGTGTGCAAAGGTATCAAAAAGTTTGTATAACCATTCAAAACCTATTACATTAGTGCAAAATTTATACCAAATTAATTTGTGACAGTAAACAACAATATAGAGTTGGTAAGTAATCCAAAAGTTAAAGACGTATTTAATAGGTATCCTAAAGAAGTAAAACCACAATTACTTCATCTTCGAAAATTAGTATATAAGGTAGCGTACGAAATTGAAGGTCTTGATAAACTTGAAGAAACCCTTAAATGGGGAGAACCTAGTTATGTTACTAAGCACGGAAGTACGGTACGAATGGATTGGAAAGCTAAAAATCCATACCAATATGCCATGTATTTTAAATGCACCTCTAAATTAGTTCCAACCTTTAAAACTATTTATAAAAACAAATTTAATTTTGAAGGGAATAGGGCCATTGTATTTAATCTTAATGATGAAATTCCTGAAGCCGAATTAAAACATTGCATTTTATTGGCTTTAACCTATCACAAAAGAAAACACTTACCATTATTGGGAGCATAAAAATATAGAATATGAAATTTGCCATCATTAAAGAACGCAAAACACCACCAGATCGTCGGGTAGTTTTTTCACCTGCAAAATTAGCAGAAGCAAAAAAACAATTTTCAGAAGCTGTTTTTAAAGTTGAATCATCTGATATTCGTGTATTTTCAGACGATCAATATAAAACAGCTGGAATTGAAGTATCAAACAATGTATCCGATTGCGATGTGCTAATTGGTGTAAAAGAAGTGCCTATTGAGAATCTTATTCCTAACAAGAAATACTTTTTCTTTTCGCACACCATCAAAAAACAGCCTTATAACAGAAAACTTCTAAAGGCTATTTTAGAAAGGAATATTGAATTATATGACCACGAAACGATAGTCAACCAAAAAGGATTTAGACTAATAGGTTTTGGTCGTTATGCAGGTATTGTTGGTGCTTACAATGGGTTTAGAGCATGGGGATTAAAATATCATTCTTGGAATTTGCCAAAAGCAGAAACCATACATGACCAAGGTAAGTTAATAGAACAATTGAACAAAATTTCTGTTCCTAATATTAAAATACTACTCACCGGTAGTGGTAAAGTAGCCAATGGTTCTCAAGAAATGCTGGATGCTATGCATATAAAAAGTGTTTCGGTAGAAGATTATTTAAACAAAGTTTTTAATGAACCGGTCTATTGTAAAATTGATGTACTTGATTATAACAAACGTAAAGACGGAAAGGTGATCGATATGTTTGATTTCTTTGACAATCCTAAAGAGTATAAATCTGATTTTATGCGTTTTGCTAAAGTAACCGATTACTATATTGCTGGTCATTTTTATGGCGATGGCGCACCGTATTTATATACCAGAGATAATGTAAAATCTTCCGATTTTAATATTAAAGTAGTTGCAGATATTAGTTGCGATGTTGATGGACCAGTTGCAACAACTTTAAGAGCGTCAACTATTGCAGATCCTATTTACGGGTATAACCCACAAACAGAAAAAGAAATAGATTATAAAGATGAAAAGGCTATTGCCGTTATGGCAGTAGATAATTTACCCTGCGAACTCCCTAAAGATGCCAGTGAAGGATTTGGCGAGATGTTTTTACAACATGTTATTCCTGCATTTTTTGATAATGATACCAATGGTATTCTACAAAGGGCAAAAATTACAGAAAGCGGAAAACTAACGGAACGTTTTTCTTATTTACAAGATTATGTAGATGGAAAAGAATAAATTTGCGCTGAAATTATTTAAATGACAAAAACTGCTTTAGTTACTGGTGCTGCTTCTGGGTTAGGTTATGAATTATCTGTTTTATTGGCAAAAGATAATTATGACTTAATACTGGTTGATATAGATGCAACAAATCTTTTAAAAGTGAAATCTGCGTTAAATGATACCTACAATTGCCAGGTTAAAATTATAATTAAAGATTTAAGTAAACCAAATGTTGCTAACGAAATCATCAACGAGATTAATCCTGTTGCAATTGATGTTTTAATTAATAATGCAGGTTTCGGTTTGTTTGGTACGTTTTCTGGTACCGATTGGCAACGAGAATCAGACATGTTGCATTTGCATATTTTAACGACCACACATTTAACAAAATTATTGCTTGATGGGATGCTTAAACGAGGATCCGGTAAAATATTAAATATGTCTTCTTTGGCTGCGTTTCAACCAGGGCCATTAATGTCTATTTACTACGCATCAAAGGCGTATATGCTATCATTTTCTGAAGCGATTGCAAACGAGTTAATTGGTACAGGAATAACTGTAACAGCTTTATGTCCTGGACCTACGAGTACTGATTTTCAAAGTGTAGTTTCAGAAAACACATTGGATAATAAGATTAGTTTTAATATGGCGTGTCCGTCTAAAGTGGCTCTATATGGTTATAATGCCATGAAAAAAGGAAAAACGGTGGCTATTCCAGGAAATTTTAATAAAATTTTAGCTGTTTTGCCTCGTTTTTTAACCCGAAACAGAGCCACTTCCATTGTACGAAGAATTCAAGATAAAAATAGGGAAGGGTAAGTTTTTATCCTTACATTAAGGATTTAAATATCGAATAATAAACACTTTATAAAGTTCCAAATCAACTCTTCTTAAGTGTGTATTCAACAATTAAAACAGTTATAATTCCTAGTGTATACGCAATAAGGTCTGATACATGAAATGTGCTTCCTAATATGAGTTTTACTAAATGATTGTTATTTAAATTATGAAATTCGAGCAGGCTTAAAAATTGCAAAAACTCGATGACATATGCAAATATTAAAACGCCAAGCGCGAATTTGATTGAACTTGTTTTTATAAAACTATTGAAGAAACAATAGAGAAGTATTACTACCAAATAATCGCCAAATGTATAACGTATAAAACCATGGGTTATGAATGTTGCTATTAGTACTTCAATTGTAAAAAAAGCAATGAAAAGAAATGTGTATGTTTTGTTGAATTGTAGTGTCATAATACTTTTTTTGTTAAAGATGTCTATATTTTATTATAAGATGAGTGATAAACCCCACTCTTACCAAAAAAGGGTTCGGAGTGAGGTAAACACATCACCAACTAATAAAATTAACCGTTATTCCAATCTATTTTTCTTGATATAAACATCACAATAGCCAAGATTAAGAACAGACCAATACTACCAACTAAAAGTGCATAATTTTCTAATTGAATTATTACAAATATGAAAGTATATAGCGCTGTTAAAGACAACCCGATAAATATGGGAAATTTAAACGTTTTTAATATAGATTTTGAATAAAGTGTTATGAGAACAATAACTGAAATACCTGCAATTAAATAGGCTTTTAAAAAGTTACTGTGTTCTGATATGGAAACTAAAAGTGTATAAAACATAGTGAGTGCCAACCCAATCATTAAATATTGAAACGGATGAATATTAATTTTACTTAAAGTTTGAATTAAAAAGAATATTAAAAAGGTTAAGCCTATTACTAAGAAACCATATTTAGCTGAACGTTCGCTTTTTTGATATTCGTCTACTGGAATCATAAAATTAACTCCAAAGACAAACTCTTTTAAATTGGGTAAATCTGTTAAATGTTGTTGTTGAAAAGGTCTGTTTATATCCAATATTTTCCATTTGGCATCAAATCCTTTTTCCGTTATTTTATCGCCATTATAAGGGAGAAATTGTCCAAAGAAATTAGCCGTTTTCCAATTAGAGCTAATTTGTGCATTAGTTTGTTTACCTATCGGGATAAATTGAACGCTTTCACTTCCTTTTATATCTAGATTAATATTAAAGGTTAATGCTTTTGTAAATGAAGTATCTTTTTGATTTAGAGGTTTTGATTCTAAAGTATGAAGTATTAATTCGTTTCTGTTAAAATTGGTTTTTGTTTCATATTTTGAAGTTAAATTATAATCAAATTCGTTAATTTTTAAATTTGCTTGATTCACTCCTTTTACATTTGATGATTGAATAATGATTTTTGCTTTTTCCCAAATTATGTTTTCAGTTTTTATGTCCAACTCATTAAAATCGGGTTTTATAAAAGAACCAGTAATTTTCATGGCGCTATTATAAACAGCAGTAGCATAAATGCCTCGTTTTTTTTCTTCAGGATTAATAGATGTAACAATGTTTAAATTTTCCGGGAAGAAAATAGGCGAATTTTATTTCTTCAATAGTTTCAGTATACACGTGTTTCGTGTTCTTATCTGTTACCGTTTTGTCTTTAAAAACTTTATAGGGAATTTTTAATATTGGGCCATAAATTAGAACTTTATTTCCCCATTGCTCGTTAATTTCATCAATAACAGCTTTCTTGTCTGTCTGCACGTTCCTTTATTAAGCTATTAATGTAGGTTAAAGGAATGAGTAAAATAATTACTAAGAATCCTACCATGAGCATTCTTGCTGTGATTGATGTTTTTAACCAATTTCCGAATTTGTTTTGCTGAGGTGTGTTTGTGTTTTCCATATTGTAGTTTTAAAGTACTTTGAATTACAAAGTAAAAGATTAAAAAAAATGCTAGTGTTTGTTTATTATTTTTTCGAGGGCGTCTATATGTTTTTTGAATTCAAGCTCACCTAATTTGGTCGTGCTATATCGCGTATTTGGTTTACGTCCTATAAATAGCTTTTCAACTTTAATATATTCTGCCGTTTCTAATGCCTTCGTATGGCTCGCTAAATTACCGTCAGTTACTTCTAAAAGTTCTTTCAGCATATTAAAATCGGCGTACTCATTCACCATTAAAATAGACATAATGCCTAATCTAATTCTGTGATCGAATACTTTATTTATGTTGTGAATTATGTTCATCTAGTACTTCCTGCTATCGCAGAAATCTAATTTATGTTTTCAAAAAAGTTTAACTTCCTGCCAATGGTGATCCAAATATTCCAACTGCTAATTCTATCCAGGTTATAAGAAGTGATGCTATAATAATTGAAAATAGTATGATGCGGGTTCTTATTTTTTTTACTTTCCTCAAAACAAGCTCAAGTAATAAACCAGTACCAAATAATAGTGTACCAGCAACTATAAAATCAGATAAAGTCCAATTAACTTCTTTTGAAAACTGCATAGCGATGATTGGAATGATGAGAATAATTGTTGCAAAAAGTAAAATGCCTCCTAATCTTTTATTTTGTGTTGTCATGTGTTTGTAATTTAATTAATATCATATTTAAAGTGCATCCATGTACCATAGACGATGTGCATTACACCAAAACCTAAAACCCAAAGCCAAAAACCATAACCAGGATATAAAGAACCAATTAATCCTAAAACAATTTGAATATAACCTAAATATCTAATATCACCAATACTATATTTTGATGCGTTTACCAGGGCTAATCCATAAAAAATAAGCATTAACCCTCCAGTTTGACCATATTTTTCCTGTCCCAGAATTATTAAAATATAGAGGCCGCCAACTACTAAAGGAATTAAAAAATTAATAATTAACCGTTTAGAAGTCGCATCCCAGATTTTAACTCCGTTCTTTTTGGCTTTTCTTGTGGTTAAAATGATTGCCGTTACAATACTAAATAGAGCTACCATTAATAAAATAAATACACAGATTCCAAATATTTTACCATCTAAAATAAGATAACCTCTTACGGAAGTAGTTACTACCCAATAGGCGATAGCCGCACCTATTATGGCATAAACACCAGCTAATATTCCTGATAAGCCACTAAGCGAAATAAAACGAGACGATTTGTTCATCATATTTTTGATATCGCTTATGTCTTTTAAATAATTATTCGATTCCATATAAAAGTACTTTGAAATACAAAGTAAATAAATTTATTTGAATTATGCATTATATTTTTATTAATTGTTAATAATTGACTATATTATATACTAATTCACTGATTGTTAACATTAAATAAATTTATCATGAATCCTCCATTATTGTTTACGGTTTTAATTATTGTATTTCTATTATCTGGTATCCGAATTATTTTTGAATACAAACGTGCTTTGAAATTTAGATTTGGTAAGTATATTAAAACACTTCAACCTGGATTTAAGTGGATTATTCCATTTATAGAGACCATACAAATTGTAGATATTCGCGTTATTACCATTAATGTGGTGTCACAAGAAGTAATGACAGAAGATAATGTTCCGTGTAGTATTGATGGTGTTGTTTTTTTTAAGATTCAAAATCCTGAAAAAGCAGTATTAGAAGTGGAGGAGTTTAAATTTGCTATAACGCAACTATCTCAGGCTGCATTGCGGGATGTTTGTGGTAAAGTGGAGTTGGATACCATTTTATCAAAGCGTGAAGAGATGGGAAATAATATAAAAAATATTGTTGAAGTAGAGACTAAAGAATGGGGTATTAAAATTATTGATGTAAAAATCAAAGACATTCAATTACCTGAGAATATGAAGCGTATGATGGCGAATCAGGCAGAAGCCGAACGTTCAAGAAGAGCTCGTATTATATTAGCTTTAGCTGAAGAACAGGCGGCTGGTAAATTATTGGAAGCAGGTAAATTAATAGATCAATCTCCATCGGCAATTAAATTAAGATTATACCAAACCTTATCAAACATAGCCGCTGAAAAAAATTCGACTATTTTATTCCCATTTCCCAGAAGAAGTTTTGCCTAGAAAAAGACGTAAAACTAAAAAGAAAAATAAAAAGAAAAGTTAGGATAATTTAAATATTAAAAACACCACCAAAGGCTATAACACGTTGTAAATACAAGAAATGTTGTGAAGCGCTTTCGGCAGTATTGCCACTTGTTCTAATATCCGGCATATCAATATAACCACCTTTTAAATCTAACTGCATAAAAAAGTGTTTAAAAAAGGTGAAATTTAATCCTGCATTTATAGAAACACCATAACCTGCAAATTGAAATTCATCGTAACGGTCTTTTTCAAGTAGGGTAGTGTTTGTTTTTGGATATAGTACGCCTGCTCCAACGCCTTCTGTAATATTAATTTGAAAATTGTCGGTATTTTGAAGGTTTAAAATTGAAGAGATATCATCAACCTGCGCAATTTCTACAAACACATAGTATCATCCATTACTGTGTTCAAATTTTAAAAAATCTTTTGACACAAAAGTATTTTCATCGTTGTATGTTCAATTAAAAGCAGACCCAGTTTCACATGGAGGCAAATTTATATATCCATCAACTACTTTGTTCAGATTTGTTTGCATCACTTATTTCATGTGGTCTACACCCAATGAAACCGTATAATAGTCTACAATGGAATGACCTACCTTAACATTGGTTTCTGGTATGGTTATTCTCTTTGGGTTAAAAAAATCAATATTCCAACCTATAGATTTGTCTTTCGCAGAAGTATCTTTTATTGTAAAATCATAATCTTCACCTTTAAAATGAATATCCTATTTAGGAAAGTTTTCTATGTTCCCTCCCCAGCTTACCAAGAATTTTCCTTTGTTTGAAGCAATGTATTTTTTAGGTTCAGAATTTTGAGTGATTAAGTTAAGTGAAAGCAAAAATAAGCTTATACCTAGTATAGGTTTAAGAATCATCTGAAATATTTTGGGCTTAATTATAAGGTATTGATCACTTTTCTAATGGCTACTAAATTGGAAAGTAACTTTTCTAAATTATCTAAATGTAGCATATTGGCGCCATCACTTTTTGCGTTAGCTGGGTCGAAATGAGTTTCAATAAATAAACCATCTACATTATTTACTATTCCTGCTCGGGCTATGGTTTCAATCATATCAGGTCTACCACCGGTAACACCAGCAACTTGGTTGGGCTGTTGTAATGAGTGTGTAACGTCTAAAACAGTTGGCGCATATTGGCGCATAGTTGGAATGCCTCGGAAATCGACAATCATATCTTGGTATCCAAACATGGTACCACGATCGGTTATCCAGGCATTTTTGTTGCCAGAATCGTGTATTTTTTGAACGGCATGCTTCATGCTTTCCGGACTCATAAATTGTCCTTTTTTCAAGTTTATTACTTTTCCTGTTTGAGCTGCAGCCACCAACAAATCGGTTTGGCGAACCAAAAAAGCAGGAATTTGTAATACATCTACGTATTGAGCAGCAAGATGTGCGTCAGATATTTCATGAATATCGGTAACCGTTGGCACATCAAAAGTTTCTGAAACCTTTTTAAGGATTTTTAAAGCTTTTTCGTCTCCTATTCCTGTAAAACTATCAACTCTGCTACGATTTGCTTTTTTAAAACTGCCTTTAAAAATATAAGGGATTTCTAATTTATTAGTGATTGTTATTACTTTTTCGGCAATACGTAACGCCATGTCTTCGCCTTCGATAGCACAAGGACCACATAACAAGAAGAAATTATTTGAATTGGTATGTTTTATTTTTGGAATATCTTGAAGATTCATTTCTAAAATTTTATTGCTGCAAAGATAAGATTAATGATGAATATAAATAATCGCTTTTTAAATTGTAAGCTATGACTATCGCTGATTACTGCATTAGGGATAGAAATGGCATTCTTTTTTGTGCGCGCTTATGCGCAAAAAAGAATATAATGGATAGCGCGACCCTTTGTGGCATAGCGACTTACGTGTAAAATTAATTTAAAATTTAATTGCCACAAAGGGTAATGTCCAAAAAATTATTATTATATTATTTATCCATTATTTATAATTACCTTTGCACGCTTAAAATAAGGCACTATTATGGCTAATATTAAAAACATTGCAATTATTGCACACGTAGATCACGGCAAAACAACGTTGGTTGATAAAATTATGTACCACTGTCATTTATTTCGTGACAATCAAAATACAGGAGATTTAATTCTTGATAATAATGATTTAGAGCGTGAAAGAGGTATTACTATTACGTCTAAAAACGTATCTGTTATTTACAAAGACACGAAAATAAATATTATTGATACTCCTGGTCACGCGGATTTTGGAGGAGAAGTGGAGCGTGTATTAAATATGGCAGATGGTGTTTTGTTATTGGTTGATGCTTTTGAAGGCCCAATGCCACAAACACGTTTCGTTTTGCAAAAAGCGATTGATTTAGGTTTGAAACCTTGTGTTGTAATAAATAAAGTTGATAAAGAAAACTGTACGCCAGAAGAAGTACATGAAAAAGTGTTTGATTTAATGTTTGAATTAGGTGCAGAAGAGTGGCAGTTAGATTTTCCAACCGTTTATGGGTCGGCAAAAAACAACTGGATGAGTGACGATTGGAGAAATGAAACAACTAATATTGAGCCCTTATTAGATATGGTTATAGAGCATGTGCCTGCTCCAAAAATACCTGTAGGTAATACACAAATGTTAATTACATCTTTAGATTTTTCGTCTTTTACAGGACGAATTGCAATAGGACGATTAACAAGAGGAGAATTAAAAATGGGTCAAAACATCTCTTTAGTAAGACGTGATGGTAGTATTGTTAAAAACAGAATAAAAGAACTACATGTTTTTGAAGGACTAGGTCGTTTAAAAGTGGATTCAGTTCAAACAGGTGATATTTGTGCTATTGTTGGATTAGAAGGTTTTGAAATAGGGGATACCGTTGCAGATTTTGAAAATCCTGAAGGATTAAAAACTATTGCTATAGATGAGCCTACAATGAGTATGTTATTTACTATTAACGATTCACCATTTTTTGGTAAGGACGGAAAATATGTTACATCTAGACATATTAAAGATCGTTTGTCTAAAGAGTTAGAGAAAAACTTAGCACTTCGTTTAGGTGAAACTGGTAGTGCCGATAAATTTATGGTTTTCGGACGTGGGGTTTTGCACTTATCTGTTTTAATAGAAACCATGCGTCGTGAAGGTTATGAGATGCAAATTGGTCAGCCACAAGTAATCATTAAGGAAATTGATGGTGTTAAATGTGAGCCAATTGAAGAATTAAGAATTGATTTGCCAGAAAATGTATCTGGTAGAGCCGTGGAGTTTGTGACATTGCGTAAAGGTGAAATGCTATCTATGGAAGCCAAGGGCGATCGTATGGTATGCGAATTTATGATTCCTTCTCGGGGTATTATAGGTTTACGTAACCAATTACTAACTGCAACAGCTGGAGAAGCGATTATGGCACACCGTTTTAAAGAATATCAGCCTTTAAAAGGCGCTATTCCAGGACGTATTTCTGGATCTTTAGTATCTATGGAATATGGTACAGCAATTCCTTATTCTATTGACAAATTACAAGATAGAGGTAAGTTTTTTGTTGAACCAGGTGAAAGTGTTTACGAGGGTCAGGTTATTGGTGAGAATTCTCGTCAAGACGATATGGCTGTAAATATTACGAAGATGAAAAAGCAAAGTAACGTACGTTCTTCTGGAGCAGATGATAAAGCTAAAATTGTACCAGCTATAAAATTCTCGTTAGAAGAAGCTTTGGAATACATTCAAAAAGATGAATACGTTGAAGTAACACCAAACCACCTTCGTTTACGTAAAATATATTTATCTGAAACAGATAGAAAACGAAATAAATTTTAAAACCTACCTTTGCAGGAGCAAAATAATATCCTTTTAAGGAAAATTGCCCATTCAAAATATATAGATATTGTAGGCGTAATTTTAGTTTTAAGTATTTGTATTTACAAAGGTTTTCACGAAACTATATATTATCAAGGAGGAATTCAATTTGGAGTTCCTCTTCGTGGTTTTAGTAGTTACATTTCACAAGGTGCTTTTCCTATTGGATTGTTTGCAACTATTGGTGCTGTAATTTCTCTATTGGCAGCCAGAATGATTGTTAAGCAACGAAACCTCGGTAACTTTATCGGTATTTTTACTACTGTAAATTCTGGGTTGATTGATTATTTATTTGGAAATCATTCGGCTATAATTACATATCCTTTAACTTTTATTATCGCTATTTTGGCGACTAAAAAATGGCATGAAGGCGAACGCATTAAAAAAATAGACAATAGCTATTGGTTACTAGTTTTGGCTGCGTTTATAACTTCTTATTCGTTTGTTTATCTGGGTTTTTATTTATTTGGAACTACGATTGAAAATGGAATTTTTAAGCATACTGTTGCTATTATTTTTGGTATTTCATTAGTAGGTAATATTAGTACAGCGTTTAAATATGAACAAACTTTTTTAACTTGGTCTTTTTATAATATCGCTCAGGTAATTAAAAATACGATTCAGGGAAATATCGCCAATATTGTTAAATATGTATTTTATTTGTTTAATGCCATTTTAGCGTATTTTGATTGGAAAATTAACGGCGATATAAAGCCTAAAAAATTAAATTAATTATGGAATTACTTGGAATAACGCTTGTAAACTGGGTTGGATATGTTGCTATGGCTACGGTTCTGGTTTCATTCTTGATGAAATCTGTTATTAAATTACGATTAATAAATTCCCTTGGGTGTTTGTTTTTTGTGATTTACGGCTTTTTATTAGAACCACTGTCTATGCCAATTATAATAACAAACACAGCTATTTTGATAATTAATTTGTATTACCTAATTAAAAAATAGATATAAATTATTACGTATGTAAAATCGTACGTATTACATCGAATTTAATATTCAGGCGTAAAATGATTTTGTATATTTGAATTTTTTGAATGGGATTAGAGAATAAAATGAGCAAATTATTGTTATATAGTGTATTTTTTAAATCTCAATTGTTTATTATCAACAAATGAAAACACTTATTTATTGAAAAGATTAATAGACTATATAAACACCAAAGTTTTAATTAAGATAACTTCGTTACAAACGGTTTCAGTAATAACGAGATTAATAGCGGGGTTGTTAACATCTAAGGCGATTGCGGTATTTATAGGGCCTACTGGATTAGCACTTATAGGAAACTTACAAAATTTTGTAAGTTCGTTTCAAACAATTGCCATACTTGGTTTTTATAATGGTGCCGTAAAATATGTTTCGGACTTTAAAGACAATGTTGTAGAACTTAGCAAAACCATTTCTACAATTTTTTATGTCGGTTTTATGTCGACTATTTTAGTGTCTTTTGTATGCTACTTCAGTGCAGACCAAATTAACAATATCATATTTCCGGTATATAATAACTATGCCAATGTAATAAAGATATTTGCAATTGTATTGCCTTTTTATGCTTTAAACATGTTTTCATTTTCTATAATGAACGGATTTTCAAAGTATAAAATCCTAATAGTAATAAATATTATTGGTCAGATTTTAAGCGTTTCAATTGCGTTACTTTTAATATATCAGAACAAAATTGTTGGGGCGTTAATTTCTGTTGTGATTGCCGAATCATTAATCTTTTTAATCACTTTGGTTGGTATAATTAACAGGCGGTCATTAATATCCCTTATAAAAGTAGATAGCATTAGTTTTAGTTTTTTAAAGAAAATGAGTTCCTATTCACTAATGGCACTTTTTACAGCCGTTATTTTGCCATTAGTCGCTTTAGCAATTCGTTCCTATATAATAGATAATGTTGGCTATAAAGATGCTGGTTTTTGGGAAGCTATGACTAGGATATCAAAATATTATTTAATGTTGGCAAGTTCATTAATGGCGTTATATATTTTGCCTAGATTTTCAGAAATTGACGATGTTAAAGAGTTTAGAAAAGAAGTGTTTAGTTTTTATAAAACTATTATACCTTTTTTACTGGGAGGCTTAGTTTTAATGTACGTTCTAAGATCATTAATAATTAGCTTTGTTTTTACTGATGAGTTTCAACCAGTTGAAAATTTGTTTTTATGGCAATTATTAGGTGATTTTCTAAAAGTATTATCCATGGTGATTGCATATCAGTTTCTTGCAAAAAAGATGTTTTGGCATTATATTTTAACCGAAGCCTTTTTGGTTGTTATATTATATACAACAAGTATTTATTTTATCGATGTATATGATAGTGTTAAAGGCGCTGTAATTGCTCATTTTGTAAGCTATGTAATGTACTATGCTATTATATTACTCATTTTTAGTAGTTCACTTTTTGGGGTTGATAATAATAGATTAGATGAGTAGTTTTTTGTAGAGATTTTAATGTATTTAACAAAACTCTACATTTATCTCTTAGGGTTATAAATTTGTTTATTTTTGTTTAAAATTATAATGTATGCAATTTCTTTATTTTGATCCAGGGTTAGGTGCAATGGTAATTCAGGCTATAATTGCAGCGGTAGCTGGAGTTATATTGTTTTCTAAAAATTTAGTGTATAAAATTAAATTGTTTTTTGGTGTTGAAAAAAAAGAGGACATGTTTGATGATATTAATGTCACCGATACCGATTTAGAAAACAAGAAAAATAGTGAACAATAAGCAAAATCACTCAGCTTCTTTTAGAGATCCTTCAGGATACGTTTATTTAGATAATGGTATAATTAAACGCCATATAAATCTAATCTATTTTAATCAATATAAGGCTTTAAATGAGCAAGGAATTTTTGAAAAGCTATTTAGAGCAGAATTACTAATTAAACATAAGGAGGTATCACAAAACGAAAATGAAATAGTTATACAGCCGGAACAAATTCCTTTTATTACTTATCCTTATGAATGGTCTTTTAATCAATATAAAGAGGCCGCTTTATTAACACTTAAAATACAGAAATTTTGTTTAGACCATAGTTTCTCACTTAAAGATGCTTCTGCTTTTAATGTTGCTTTTTACAAAGGTAAGGCCATTTTTATTGATACCTTGTCATTTGATTTTTATAGAGAGAACTTGCCTTGGCGAGCTTTTAAACAATTTATTACTCACTTTTTAGGACCTTTGGTCTTAGCACATTACCATGGTGCTCAAACTTTAAAGTTAATGAATAATTTTATTGATGGAATTCCTGTTGGAATGATATCATCAATGCTACCTTTTAAAACTAAATTAAATCCTTTTTTGTATTCAAATATTCATTTGTTAGCAAAGTTTGAAGATAAACACAACGAAGATTATCAAGGAAAAATAAAAACCATTACACTTTCTAAAAAAGGACAAATAAACATTATAAATAGTTTATACGATTATATAAAAAAGTTATCCATAAAGGAACATAGCGAATGGGGAGATTATTATAATAAATTGAATTACACCAATGAAGCTTTTTTACAGAAAGCTGATATTATTAATAATTGGGTTAACAAACTAAAAGCGAAAGTCCTAATTGATGTAGGTGGTAATGATGGTACTTTTGTAAGGCAATTACAAAATAAGCCTGAACTTGCTTTGATATGTGATATTGATAATAACGCTGTAGATTTAAATTATAAATCCATTAAGATTAATAAAGAATTAAACATAATACCTTTTGTATTAGATGTTTTAAATCCGTCGCCAAGTATCGGTTTCAACAATAAAGAGAGAGACTCGTTTATAAATAGAGTAAAGAATTTTGCTCCAGATGTAACTTTGGCTTTAGCATTAATACATCATATGACATTGTCAGGTAATATCCCATTTAAAATGTCGGCTAATTTTTTTGCTTCTTTTTCTAAATATTTAATTATTGAATTTCCTAAAAGAGATGACTCATGGGTGCAACGTTTATTGTCTTCAAAAGGAGAATTTCAGAATCATTTTAAATTTTATACAATTGAAAATTTTAGAAAGGATTATTTAAGTTACTTTGAAACAATAGATGAAATTTGTATCAATAATTCAGAGCGCGTTTTATTCTTATTGAGAAGAAAGAATGATGTCTAAAATAAGAAATCACATAACAGAGTTTTTAAATAATAATGAGGACTATCCTATTATATATGCCATTGCCGTAGGGCTATATCCTATATTATTTTATTATTCAAATAATTACACATTAGTAAATAGTTTGTCGCATTTAGCATACTTTTTATTAACTTTTATTGGTATTCCTTTTTTAGTGTTTTTTGTGGTAACTAAACTTAAGTTTATTAAGCATAAAAAAAGAGTTCTCACTTTTTTAAGTGTTTTTGTTTTTCTCTTTTTATTAAAAGTTTGTCTTTTTGGAGATATTCAAAAAAAAATAAGTTTAGGTATTTTAATTATATCATTTTTAGCAGGGTATTTTTTATTTAATCATCTAAAAAAACTAGTAGTAATTCAGCTAATTTTCGCTTTTATTGGCTTTTTTGCTTTATCTAACACAATAATAAAACAGTACAGTATTTCAAAAGAATGGATGCAACAACCAGATAATATTGCTGAAGTTGAATTTGTAAAAAAACCAAATGTTTATTACATACAGCCGGATGGCTATGTTAATTTTTCAGAACTTAAAAAGGGATACTATAATATAAAAGATAATACTTTTGAAAAGTTTCTAAAGAGTAATGATTTCACTTATTACAATGATTTTAGAAGTAATTATACTTTTACACTTTCATCAAATACTTCTAGTTTAATGATGAAACACCATTATTACAATAATGTTTTAAATTACAAGGAAGTTCTTAATGATCGAGATATTATTATTTCTAAAAATACTGTCTTAGATGTTTTTAAGAGTAATGGTTATAAAAGTTATTACATTACGGAAATGTCTTATCTTTTGTTAAACAAGCCAAAAATGGGCTTTGATTATTGTAATATTAGCTATGATAATATATCTTATATTGGAAGAGGGTTAGATGAGATGAAAGATGTGGTAACTCCATTAAAAATGGGAATTGAAGAAAATATTGATAAACCAAAATTCTTTTTTATACAAATTTTAGCACCAAGCCATATAAGTGGTTCAAAAATACATTCATTAGGTGTTGTGGAGGAAAAACTAGCATGGACAAAAAGATTAGAAAGGTCTAATAATGTATTAACAAAAACAATATCTACAATAAAAGAGCGTGACCCTAATGCATTAGTTTTAATAATGGCAGATCATGGAGGTTATGTTGGAATGGGATATACTTTAGAGTCTTATAAAAAAATAGATGATAGAGATAAAATCTATTCTATTTTTAGTTCCTCTTTGGCTATACATTGGCCTTATGGTAAAGTTCCTAATTATCATAACAAATTAAAATCTTCAGTAAATGTATTCAGAATTCTTTTTACTTACTTAAGTGAAGATGAATCATATTTATCTAATTTACAACCTGACTTTAGTCTAGCTATAGTAAATGAAGATGCTTTACCAGGTGTTTACAAATATATTAATGAAAATGGAGAAGTAACTTTTGAAAAAGTAACTAATTAGCTTTAATTTTAGCTTTTGTTTAAGTAAAAAATAATTTAAAATTTATACTGTAAAAAAATATAACCCTGATTTAAAAATTCTTTGGAATGGTTTTGTAACAAATTCAAAGAATGCAACATTCTTGTTTAATAGGGATTTTATGGACTATCATAAAGAAAGGTTTCAAGATTATTCATTGATGGTTTTTAAAAAAAACAAATTGGTTAGTATTTTACCAGCTAATATTGTTGAAAATAAACTTTATTCCCATCAAGGATTAAGTTATGGAGGCTTAATATTATCAAATAAAAGTTCATTTCAAGTTTGTAAAGACTCTTTTTATGCCATTTTGAAGTTTTTATTTGAACAAAAAATATCCACATTATTCTTAAAACAATTGCCTAAAATATATAACGTTCGACCATCCGATGAGTTAGATTATCTTTTTTATATATTAAAAGCAGAAGCTTACAGAAAAGATATCTCAATGGCCATTCAATTAACTACTACTTATGCGTTTTCAACTTTACGAAAAAGACAATTAAAAAAGGCCACACAAATTGATATGAAAATTGCATTGGAAACCGATTTATCTTCTTTTTGGAACGATATATTAATTCCTAATTTAATGACAAGGCATCATTCAAAACCCACGCATTCTTTGAGCGAAATTACTAAGTTACGAGAGAGTTTTCCAAATAATATTAAACATTATAATGTGTATGTTGATAAGGAATTGGTTGCTGGTTGTACGGTTTTTGAATCAAATAAAGTAGTGCATTTACAATATATTTCAACAAAAAAAGATAAAAATATAGGCGCTTTAGACTATCTTATAAATCATTTAATTAGCAACATTTATAAAGATAAAGAATATTTTGATTTTGGAATTTCTAACGAAAATGAAGGAAAAAATGTTAACGAAGGTCTGTTAAATTGGAAACAAAGTTTTGGAGCTTCGGCAGTGGTACATGATTTTTATAAAATACAAATTGAGAATTACTCTGCTTTAAACAACATTATGATATGATTAAGTTTCTAGATTTAAACTTACTTAACGATCGTTATAAGAATGAGTTTAAAAACGAATTTGATAATTTTTTAAAATCTGGAACCTGTATCTTAGGTGAACAAGTTACTAGTTTCGAGTCTGAGTTTGGAAGGTATTGTGGCACTAAATTTTGTATAGGAGTTAGTTCTGGACTCGATGCCCTTCAATTAATATTCGAAGGATATAAAGCACTTGGAATTTTAAATAAAGGAGATGAAATTATTGTTCCGGCAAACACCTATATAGCGACTGTTTTAGCTATAAGCAACACAGGTTTAAAACCTGTTTTAATAGAGCCGGATATAGAGACTTTTAATATTAATTCTAAAGAGATTTTAAAAGTTATAACACCTAAAACAAAAGCTATTTTGGGTGTTCATTTGTATGGGCAATTATATAATGTAGAGGCATTAGAGGAAATTTCAAAAAAATATAATCTATTATTAATTGAAGACGCAGCTCAAGCACATGGCGCTGTAAATTTAGATGGGCGAAAAGCAGGAAACGTATCTCATGTAGCGGCGTTTAGTTTTTATCCAACAAAAAATTTAGGGGCATTGGGAGATGCCGGAGCCATTACAACTAATAACCAAGACCTTGCAACCATATTATTTAAATTAAGAAATTACGGCAGAAAAACATCCTACGAAAATGATATTAAAGGTTTTAATTGCAGATTAGATGAATTACAAGCAGCTTTTTTAAGAATTAAATTAAAGCATTTAGATTCAGAGAATAAAATGCGTAAAAATTTAGCTAATATTTATTTTCAGAATATTAGCGCAAATAATATTGTATTACCAAAATGCATCGATTTTAATCAACATGTTTTTCATCTTTTTGTAATAAGAAGTAAAAAGAGAGATGAACTTAAAAAATATTTACATAAAAATGGTGTCGAAACTCTTGTGCATTATCCCGTGGCTATTCATAAGCAATTGGCATATAAAGAGTTTAAGGATTGCGAATTACCAATAACTGAACAAGTTCAAAACGAAGTTTTAAGTTTACCTTTAAATTCTGGATTAACTAAAAATCAAATTTTTTATATAGTCTCTTTAATAAATAAGTTTTAGTGGATTTTAAAAATAAAAATAAAGATCTTTTTTTAGTTAAGTTATTTTCTGTAAACTCTGTTGGAGTAATTTTAAGGTCACTATTAGGGTTTGTTTCACAAAAACTCGTTGCTGTTTATTTAGGTCCAAATGGAATTGCTTTATTAGGTAACTTAAGAAACGCTTTAAATTTATTTGGTTTTGTATCTACTTTAGGAATAGACCAGGGCGTTTTAAAATATCAATCTGAGTTTGAGGATAAACCCAATGAGTTAAAAAAATTATACGAAAGCTCCTTAGTATATAGTTTAATTGGGAGTAGTATTATTTTTTTAGTTTTGTTTTTTGGATCAAGCTATTGGAGTAACTATTTGTTTAATACACCAGAATATAGTTATTTATTTATTATTCTTGCTTTTACCTTGCCTTTTACCGCAATATACAATCTATACTTTGCCATAATTAATGGAAAATCAAATTATAAAAAAGCCACTTTTATTTCGTTTACCGCTTATGCGTTAGTTACATTTTTTATTGTAATGTTAGTTGTTTTTTGTGGTTTAAATGGTGCTTTACTTGCTGTTGTATTAACACCAATATCTCAAATTATTACCTTATTGATTTTTGCAAGAAGTGATATGCATTTGTTTTATGGCTTAAAAATTAAATTGCATAAATTTTTTAAGAATAAACTTTTCGTATTTATGGTTATGTCTTTTGCAGCCGTCGTTCTTGGGAATGTTGTAGAACTTAAATTAAGAAATCATGTAATTCAAAAACTATCAATACAGGAAGCGGGCTATTGGACATCTATGTTAAGTCTTTCAAATTATTATTTGTCATTTATGACAGGAGTTTATTCATTATATATATTACCAAAATATGCAAAAATGACTGATTTGCAGGTTTTTATAAAAGAACTGGTTAACATATATAAAATAATAATTCCAATCTTTGCCGTTATGTTTATGGGCATTTATGTATTTAGAGAAATAATTATACAACTTTTATATAGTAAAGAATTTTTACCCATGCAAAGCTTGTTTAAATGGCAGCTAATAGGAGATTTGGTTAAAATTGTTGCAGCTGTTATGGCATATCAATTTATTGCTCAAAAATTATGGAAATTATTTATAATAACAGAAGTTATCTCCTACGTGTTGTTTTATGCGTTTGGTGTTTATTTTGTTGGTAAATTTGGGGTTGAAGGTGTTGTGTTAGCTCATTTTTTAAGATATGTTGTATATTTAATTATCATACTATTTTTAGTTAAGTACATTTTTAAAAATCAAAAAATTATTGATGAAAACAAACATACATAATTTAAAAATTCTTGATATTCCAAAGATTAGCGACCCTAGGGGTAATCTTGCAGTTATAGAAAAGGATGTTATACCATTTAAAATGCAAAGGGTTTATTATTTGTTTGATGTGCCAAGTGGATCAAATAGAGGCGGACATGCACATAAAGCTCTAAGTCAGTTTTTAATTGCTTTAAGTGGAAGTTTTGATGTTATTGTAAAAGATGGAATGGAGACAAATAGAATTACACTTAACAATCCTGCTAAAGGATTATTAATTACACCAGGTATTTGGCGAGAATTAGAGAATTTTTCTTCAGGTGCAGTCTGTTTGGTAGTCGCTTCTGACGTGTATAAAGAAGAAGACTATATAGAAGATTATGATGCGTATGTTAAATACAACACGCTTTAAAAAATTGAAACCAGCTTTCTGAAAACCTTATTTTGGCTAGCCCAATAATGAATATAGTCTTTTATGCTTTTTGATTTTATTTTTAAGAATATTTCCTTTCCTAAATTTTTGTTTTGAAAATAACCGGCAAAAAAAAGGAGTTGATTGTAATGCGTTTTATTAAAGTTTTCGATCAAGCTATTATCAAAATTATATTTTTCAGAAAAATATTCAAATAGATTTTTCATTTGATTTGCTAAAAAATATTGTTTTTCAAATATTTTTTCATGAGAAAAAGATTTTTCATGAATTCTATATATAACAAGAGATTCGTTAATTCTTCCAAAATCTGTATTCATAACCATATCAACTAAAATTGGATAGTCATCAATAGTTATTTTCATACTTAAATACCTGTTAAAATCAACATATTTTGTGAGGTATTCTTTTCTATAACAATGCCCGATGGGTGCAATTTTTCCTAATAATAAGGCTTCTTTATAGATGTTTTTAGAACTGTTAATTATTGGTTCGTTTTTAAAAGAAATGGTTTTACTAGTATTTTCATAAAAGCTGTCAAAACCAGAATCTACAAAACCTAATTTCGAATCATTATTAAGTACATTCACCATTTTTTGCAAAGCATGGTTGGTTTTAAGCATATCATCACCAGCAATATCAAAAATAAAAGTACCACTACATCTATCTAGTGTAGCTATAAAGTTTTTAAGAATTCCTTGTTGTAAGTCATTTTTATGAATCTTAAAAAGATCAGAATGTGTTGCAGCATAATTATTTATAATCTTCAAGGTATTGTCGGTCGAGCAGTCGTCGCCAACAACAATTTCATATTCAAAATCTACTTTTTGCTTTAAAATAGATTGAAGTGTGTCTTCAATGTGTTGCTCGTTATTGTAAGTAATAAGATGTACAGATAACAAAGTCATTTAATGATGCGAATATGGTATAAATTTAGAATAAAGAAAAATAGAATTAATGAATAAATCAATTATTTTTGAAGAAACTTAGTTTATAATAATGAGTCAGATAAAAATTGCTTTAGTTGGATTTCATTTACATGGAGGAGGAACAGCGAGGGTAATGGCTAACCTGTCTAATTTTTTTAATGAAAGAGGTATTGAAGTACATAATATAATTATACATGATGAAGTTGGATATGATTACTCAGGAACCTTATATAATTTAGGAAAATTAAAAAGTAGTTCGAATACGATTTTTAATAAGTTAAAACGATTCATATATTTTCGAAAGTATATGAAAAAGCATCAATTTGATTTTATAATTGATTTCAGGTTTAGAAAAAGAATAATTCAAGAGTATTTAATTTCTAGATTTATTTATAACCGAGAAAAAACTATCTATACTATTCATAGCTCTCAATTAGAGATTTATTTACCTAAATCAAAATTTTGGACTCATGCAATTTATGGGAAAGCATACAAGATTTTAGCTATTACCAAGGCAATGCAGGAATTAGTTGAGATAAAGTATCCTCTGCTCGATAATATTTCTATGATTTATAACCCAATTATAGAAAGTAGTATTGCAATAAAAAAAGAACAATCAATTGAATTAAATTTTGAATATTATATAGCAGTAGGACATTTTGATACAAACCAAAAACAGTTTGATAAACTTATAGAAGCCTATTCTAAATCGATACTTCCTGAAAAAAAGGTTCATCTTGTTATTCTAGGACAAGGCAAAAAGAAATTAGAATATGAGAATTTAGCAAAAAAGGCAGGAGTAACAAATGAAGTTCATTTTCTTGGATTTCAAGAAAACCCTTATAAGTATATGAAAAATGCTAAAGCTTTTGTTTTGAGCAGTTGGCATGAAGGACATCCTATGGTCTTAATAGAAGCCCTTTGTTGTGGCACACCAGTTGTTGCTTTCGATTGTCCTACTGGACCTAAAGAAGTTGTCTCCCATGGAGAAAATGGGTTGTTAATTGAAGATCAAAATATGGCAGCATTAACCATGGGGTTAAACACAATGTTACTAGATAAATCTCTATATAAGAAGTGTAAGGACAATGCGTTAAAAAGTACACTGAAATTTTCAATAGAAGTCATTGGGAATCAATGGTTGGATTTAATAAATATTAAAAATTAATTTGTTGCCAAAGCTACTCTATATAACTACTAATTTGCAAGGCTCTGGAGGTGTATCAAGGGTGCTTTCGGTTAAATTGAATTATTTAATTGAAACGTATGGATACACAATTCATGTAATAACCACCAATAATAAATCTAATACTTTTTTTTATGACTTTAATAACAAAATAGTTTTCCATAAAATTGATATTAAAAATTTTGGATTTGGAAAGCTTTTGAAGTATAAGATGTTAATTCAAGATTTAGTTAATGAAATAAATCCCAATATAATTATTAATTGTGATAATGGTTTTAAAGGAACATTGTTGCCTTATTTAATAAAAACTAAAGCGGCATTAATTTATGAAAGGCATGGAAGCAGGCGAATTAATAATTCAACACTTTTAGAAGGCTTAAAAAAGAACTTTGCTGATTTAATTTTAGATAAAAGCCTTTATAAGTATAAAGCTTTCGTTGTTTTGAATGATGAAGATGGGGAAGACTGGAAAACTGATAATATTGTTGTTATTTCTAATCCACTTTGGTTTAGTCCATCACAAGAGCAAAATAAATTGAGACATAAAGTGGTTATAGCAATTGGTAGACATTCCATTGAAAAGCAGTTTGATATTTTAATAAAAATATGGAAAAAAGTAGTTGTTGAATATCCAGACTGGACGCTTAAAATTTATGGCGAAGCGGATGGCAAAAAGACTATTGAAAAACTTGTGGAGCAATTAAAAATGGAAAATCATGTTAAGCTTCACACACCAATAAAAAATATTGGAGAGGCATATAGCAATGCCTCTATGCTTTTAAATACATCATCTTCTGAAGCTTTTGGATTAGTGATAATAGAAGCTATGGCTTATGGGTTGCCTGTAATTGCTTTTGATAGTGCATCAGGACCAAAATCTGTAATAAAAAACGAAAAAAATGGTTTGCTTATTGAAAATAATGACATTCAAATTTATGCCAATAAAATTAAACTGTTGATTCAGAATGAAGCTTTGAGAAAGGAATTAGGAGGGAATGCTAAAGAAAGTGTTAGTAAGTTCAATTTAGATAGTATTATGAAACAGTGGTATGAGTTGTTTCGATCATTGAACTAGTTGTTTTGGTTTTTATTTAGGTCAAAGTAACACATATATAAAATCTTATAATACTGTAATAATATAATTTTCGGATTTTTAGATAATAAATTCTTCTTTATTAAGACGTTAAAAACTTTAAAGAACCCGAAAAAAACATAGTTTAGACCGGTTTTTTTTGAATAAATGAAAGCTTTAAGTAAATCATTTTCATGTTCTTTAATATCGTTATTATTGTAAAGATTGAGAAGTGTTCTTATTCCAAACTCTACCTTTTCTTTATATTTAATACTACTTTCAAGCCCTAAATGATAAACACTATTATCTATATGTAAAACAGGTATTTTATTAAGTTTTAATTGCGGACCAAAATAAATATCCATTCCATAAGAATTTCCAATACTATCTAAAGCAAATTTGATGTAAACATCTTTTTTAATCAGCATATTAGCCGCTGAAGTAATTTTATATGGTGTTTTATTTCTTTTTTCAGCACTTACCGATTCGTAAGTTACACCATATTTCCACCTTAATAAACTGTTCGCGTCAGGAGGATTGTCTTCATAAATAATACCACCAAATACTACTTCATATTTCTGTTTTATTATGTTAAAATAATTCGTGATGTATGAAGCATCTTTTAATTTAACATCGGCATCTAGCAATATTATCCAACTATATTTTGCTTTTTTTATTAATGACTGGCGTGTAATAGCTATTCCATTATTTCTTTCAGATAAGACGTATGAAGTATTTGATAATGAGTTTATTATGGAATTTACATTTATAATTTGCGGATTAGAATTATCGTCTAAGCATATAATTTCAAATTCTTTTTCAGAAGCTATTAGTTGTTTATGAATGCTATTAACTAAATCGCAAATGTTATAATTATAGACAGGTATTAAAACTGAAATCATAGTTTTTTAGAATTTATCATTTTTATATACACCGAAAATATAATCACTTTTATTGTGCTTAAGGTATTCATCTTCAAACTTAAATAGTCGTTCCAAGATTAATTCTTTTTCATTATCGAGTGTTATGAAATGATGCCCTAAATCTTTTAATGCAGGAATTAAAATATTGCCTCCAAAAGGACCTTCATAAACAATATTAAAATGACTATGAATAGAAGGAATAATGTTTTCAGATTCAATACATTCAGATGGATCAGCTAAAATCATTCTAATAAGTCCAGATCCGTAAAATTTATTTTTGAAAAAGTTTAATTTAAAGCGTTTTTTAAATTTTTTTGGAATGAGATTCAAGCACGCATTAATAGCTTTTCTTTGATGTTTTGGGTATTGAAGTCTGTTAGGGCCAACATATTCATTAATTATTAATAAACCATTTTTATTGAGCGTATATTTTACATTGTTTTTAAGAAAATTATCTATGTTTTTAAAATGATGCAGTGATGCATGGAAAAATACAATGTCAAAATAATTTTCAGGATAATTATACTCGTAAACATCTTGAACTTTAAAAGAAATATTTTTTAAGTTATTTTGATGCGCAGTATTTCTAGCGTTTTTAATTAACTCATCGCTAATATCCAGGCATACTATTTCTTTAGTATTTGGATGTTTTGCAAATTCTAATTCATGATGACATTTTCCGCTACCAAGAGACAATATTTTTATATCACTTTGGCGATTTAGAATATTAGCAATAATATAATCTTTGAACCCAAGTTGCGAGTTACCAGTAATGAGTTGGTTCCATCTTTCATGCATTTTTGGAATCATCCAACTGTTAGCCGAATCAATATTTATATCATTAAAAGCACTTTTAGTTCTTTTAATGTTATTAAAGTTCAACTTAGATAAAATAAAAGGAAGCCCCCTTAATTTAAGTTTTGTATAAACATCAATAACATCATCAAGAGTAATAATTTGCATCATAATAAATGAAAATTTATCCTTTCCTCTGAACTACCTCAAAAACTTGATTGTTATCGCACTTTAATGTTTTGCTTGGGTATTTTAATAACAAAGCATAATCGTGAGTTGCCATTAAAATAGTATTTCCATTTTTATTTATTTCCTGTAAAACCTCCATAACCTCAATACTGGTTTGTGGATCTAAATTTCCAGTAGGTTCATCAGCCAGAATTAGTTCAGGATTGTTTAATAATGCTCTGGCAATGGCTACGCGTTGTTGTTCGCCACCAGAAAGTTCATGCGGATATTTAAACCCTTTAGTTTTCATGTCTACTTTACTTAAAACTGCTTCAACACGGTTATTCATTTCAGTTTTGTCCTTCCAACCGGTGGCTCTTAAAACAAATAAAAGATTTTCATTAATTGTACTATCAGAAAGTAATTTAAAATCCTGAAAAACAACTCCTAATTTTCGTCTTAAAAAAGGAATATCATTTTCTTTTAAGGTTTTTAAATTGAAATCTACAATATGTCCTTCTCCTTCGGTTAGGGGCAAGTCGCCATAAAGTGTTTTCATAAAACTACTTTTTCCGGTTCCTGTTTTTCCAATTAAATACACAAAATCTCCTTTGTTTATTTCAACATTGACTTTTGAAAGCACCAGACTATCTCCTTGATATATAGAAACATCTTTTAATTGTAAAATAGCATTTGACATAATAGGGTTTACTTATTTTTAAACGTTGTAAATGTATTATATAAAAGTTAAAAGTCGAAAGCTTAGAGCAAAAAGTTTACGCATTTAATCGGATAGTTTTTGATTCTATTTTGTGTTGTTTTTATAAGATTTCTAATCTTTTTTAACTTTTAATAAGTCGGTTTATAATTATAGCATGATTGTTGCGTTATAAGGTTTATTATAAATTATCTTTGATTTTAAATTAAAAAAACGAATCGTTAATGACTATAAAAAACAGTGTTTCCCTTTTAGTGGCAATAAGTTTTAGTTTTCAAATATGGGCGCAACAATCTGCCACTTACACCAGTAATTTAGTAGAATATCAAAAAGCCTTAACACTATACAATAATCAGCAGTATTTAGCAGCACAATCCTTGTTTGGTACTGTGAAAAAAACGGCAAAAGAAGACGTTTTACTTTCAGATTGTGCCTATTATATAGCCAATTGTGCCGTGCGTTTAAATCAACAAAATGCAGATCAACTTATAGAAGGTTTTGTAAATGACTATCCAACAAGTACTAAAAAAAATACCGCATATATAGATGTAGCCGATTATTATTTCGAGAATTCTAAATTCGCATATGCGAGAAAATGGTACGATAAAGTTGATGAAAATGCTTTAGGTAGAGCTGAAAAGGAAAAATTTTACTTCAACAATGGCTATTCTGCATTTGTAAGTAAACAAAATAAAGAGGCAAAACAGTATTTAACGCGAGTTGAAAATTCAAAAGAATACGGGTCGCAAGCTAAATATTATATTGGCTTTATGGCTTATGAAGGTGATGATTACGAAAGTGCCAATAAATATTTTGAGCAGGTAAGCAACCAGGAAAAGTATAAAGAAAAGCTCTCTTATTATCAAGCGGATTTAAATTTTAAATTAGGAAATTTTGAAAAAGCTATTCAATTGGCAAAAGCAAGATTAAAAGGTAGTGATGCCAATGAAGTATCGGAGCTTTCAAAAATAATAGGCGAAAGTTATTTTAATTTGAAACAGTACGTCGATGCTATTCCATATTTGCAAGCTTACAAAGGGAAAAGTGGTAAATGGAGTAACACCGATTTTTATCAATTGGGCTATGCACATTACAAACAAGGTGATTATGAAAAGGCCATCTCAGAATTCAATAAAATAATTGGTGGCACAAATTCTATAGCTCAAAATGCATACTATCATTTAGGTGAAAGCTACATTAAATTAAATAAAAAACAGGAAGCTTTAAATGCTTTTAAAAATGCTTCCGAAATGGATTTCGACTTAAAAATTCAGGAAGATGCCTGGTTAAATTATGCGAAAATAAGTTATGAAATTGGAAACCCTTATAAATCGGCTCCACAGGTTTTAGCGGGTTACTTAGAAAAATACCCTAAAACCACAAACAAAGCAGAGATTGAAACGCTATTAATCGATTCTTATATTACTTCTAAAAACTATAAAGAAGCGCTTAAATTATTAGAAGGTAATAAGAGTTTTGAGAATAAAGTGGCTTATCAGAAAGTGGCATTTTATAGAGGTTTAGAATTGTATAATGAAAGTAATTATATAGAAGCTAAAAAACTTTTTGATGCCTCTTTAAAAGAACCTCGTGATGCTAATTTTACTGCGAGAGCGACTTTTTGGAAAGCAGAAACCGATTATAATTTAAATAACTATGATAGTGCTTTAATTGGTTTTAAACAGTTTAGTCAACTATCTGGGTCATCATCAACGCCAGAATTTAAAAACATAGATTATAATTTAGCATACACCTATTTTAAGCTAAAAAATTACTCACAAACTGCAAATTATTTTAATCAGTTTATTGCTTCAAATAAAAAAGAGGATAAGGTTCGTTTGAACGATGCCTACCTGAGGTTGGGTGATGCATATTTTGTATCAAGTGAGTATAAAAACGCCATAAATGCATATGAAAATGCCATTAAATTAAGCGCCATAGAATCGGATTACGCATTTTTTCAAAAAGCTATAAGTGCTGGGTATATTGGGCAAGATTCAAGAAAAATAAAAGAATTGGAACAATTTATTTCAGAGTATCCAAAATCGAAACTTCGTGATGATGCCATGTATGAACTTGGCAATACATATGTAAAAGCCAACGAAACAGATAAGGCCATACAGGTTTACAACCGCTTAAATTCAGAATATAAAATGAGTACGTTCGTTCCGAAAGCCCTTTTACGTCAAGGATTAGTTTATTATAACGGAAGAAATAACGACCAGGCTATAAGTAAATTTAAACAAGTGGCAAGCGAATATCCAGGAACACCAGAAGCCATTCAATCGGTAGCAACTGCACGTTTAATATATATTGATTTGGGTCGAGTGAATGAATATGCGTCTTGGGTAAAAACTCTAAATTATGTGGAAGTAACTGATGCTGATTTGGATAATGCCACCTACGAAGCCGCCGAAAAGCAGTATTTGGACAATAATACCGATAAGGCCATCACACAATTTAATGGATATTTAAATCAGTTTCCAAGAGGAATTCACACATTACAAGCGCATTTTTATGTAGGGCAATTGTATTATAAAAAAGGACTAATCGAAAATTCTGCACCGCATTATAAATATATTGTGGACGCTTCCAGGAGTGAATATACAGAAGAAGCATTATCACGATTATCTCAATTTTATTTAGATAGTAAAAGCTGGAATAAAGCCATTCCTATACTACAGCGATTAGAAGAAGAAGCTAATTTTCCTCAAAATGTGGTATTTGCACAGTCTAATTTAATGAAAGCCAATTATCAATTAGAAAGTTATAAAAATGCCGTTACTTATGCTGAAAAAGTACTGGCTAATTCAAAACTTGATAACAAAATTAAAGCTGATGCACATATTATAATCGCGCGATCTGCAATAAAAACTGGCGATGAAACCAAAGCAAAAGATGCGTATGCTAAAGTTGAAGCAGTTGCCACAGGTGAAACTGCTGCCGAAGCCTTGTTTTACAACGCGTATTTTAAAAATAAGGAAAGTAAATATGAAGCATCAAATACATCGGTTCAAAAATTAGCTAAAGATTTTTCTGGGTATAAATATTATAGTGCCAAGGGATTAGTGCTTATGGCTAAGAATTTTTATGCTTTAAATGATGCGTTTCAAGCTACTTATATTCTAGAAAGTGTCATTAAGAATTTCACAGAGTTTAATGATGTTGTTACCGAAGCAAAAGCAGAATTAAGTAAAATAAAAGCCATGGAGGCTAAAACAAATTCGTCAATTCAGACAGGAGGAAATTAATTTGTAAGAAGAAAAAAGTGTCACACTGAGCGCAGTCGAAGTGTATATTAATCTAAATTCGTAAATAATAAAATATGCGAAAGCACATAAAAAATATAATCTTAGCAATTCTCACTTTAAGTGTAACCCTTGTGTTTTCACAAAAGAAATCAAACGACACTATAAATACAGGTGTAATTGATGTTGTGAAACCTTACACACCAACTATATCAGATGCTTTTAAGGTAAAGGAAATCCCAACGTTAGATGATGAAACTACACAAACCAAAAAGGAAATTAAATATAATATTTTTTCGTTTCCGGTAGCTTCAACTTTTACACCTGCAAAAGGAAAGGCTGCTACTGTAGATAAAGCAAAGGCAGTTAAATTATACGATAACTATGCTACATTTGGAGTGGGTTCGTACACCACTTTTTTAGGTGAAGTTTATTTAAATCATGCTATCAGCAGAACAGAAAGTGTGGGCGGTTATGTAAGTCGATCTGTCATCTGGGGGAGGAATTGATGGTCTGGAATTCGATGATAATTTTTCAAATACAAAAGTAAATGTGAATTACGCATCTCGTCTAAGAGATTTGGCTTGGAATGTAGAAGGTGGTTTTCAGCACCAAAATTATAATTGGTATGGTGTACCACAATCAGTTATGGCAGACGCACTAACTAATGGTATCCAGGTAGATCATTCATTTTTTGATGCTCATTTTGGTGGCGATATTTCTTTTGAAGATACCTATATTAATTCTGGAAGCTTCTTCTTTAGACGCTTTGGCGATAACCAAGGTTCTGGAGAAAATAATTTTGTTTTAAAAGCAAAAGCTGATGTGCCTATTCAAGATATGGAAATTTCAACCAACGTTGTGATTGATTATTTAAGCGGAAATTTCGATAGAAGTTATAGCTCAAATAATGAGTCGAAATATGGTAATTTCCAGTTAGGTATTTCGCCAACGTATCAACTTAAACAAGACGATTTAACATTAAATTTAGGCGTTTCATTGTTTTATTTAAGAGATAATGTGGCTACACAAAGTAAGATTTATTTATACCCAAATGTGACAGCAAGTTATCGTTTAGTAAATGAAATATTGATTGCTTATGGAGGACTTCAAGGAGATTTAATTCAGAACACCTATTATAGTTTTGCAAATGAAAACCCGTTTGTGTCTCCAACATTAGATATTAGACCAACAGACCAACTGTATAATGCATATGTAGGTTTAAAAGGAAAATTATCTAGCAACATCAGTTATAATATAAGTGGTCGTTATTTAGCTGAAAGAAATAAAGCACTGTTTAGAAACAATGAAATTACCTTAGCATCTGAAAATTACACTTATGGTAATTCCTTTGGGATTGTATACGACCATGTTAAAACAGCAGGTGTTTCGGGAGAAATTAATGTTGATGTTAGTAGAAATTTTAACCTAAGTATAAAAGCAGAATCATTTAGTTATACTTCTGATGATGAAGCTGAAGCTTGGAATTTACCAGATTTTAAAGGCTCCTTGTTCTTAGATTATCAAATAAACGAGCAGTGGTTTGCGGGTGTTAATTTGTTTTATGTAGGCGAGCGAAAAGATCAGTTCTTTTTAAACGATGGCTTTACAGCGGCAACGCCTTTTACAGTAACTTTAGATAGTTATTTTGATGCAAATGCTCATGCCGGTTACCATATAAACGACCAATTATCGGTCTTTATAAAAGCGAATAATATTGCTAATGAAGGGTATCAGCGCTGGCAAAATTTCCCAGTGCAAAGTATTCAATTGTTAGGAGGAGCTACTTATAAGTTTGATTTCTAAATTCCTGTGAATGCAGGAATCTCCTGGTGTTTTCGTAAAACGTCTTTGCAAGGAATGAAGCAATCCGTTTATAAGATCACTTTATACTTTTTAGTGGTATCAAGCGATTGCTTTCTCGTAATGACATGTGTCAATCAATATTTTTAAAAAAAATTCGAAGGAAAAAGCTTAAATTGATGAGATTCCTGCCTACTCAGGAATTAATCTAGCCAAATAATCATAATGGTCTCCTTCTATAACCATATTACATTTTAAGCCAATAGTTTCACAAGCAAGATTTAAAGTATCAAAATCTAGATACAACCACTTCATTGGCACTTCTTTTTCACCTTTATAACTTAAAAAATAGTCGAGTTCGCCATAGTAATTAGAATTGGCATCCATCCAGAAACCACCATCTTCATCTTCGTACATATATTGAATGTCTGACGAATCAATTAAAATTTGTCCGTTGGGTTTTAATAAGCTTTTTAAATGTGTTAAGTATTGTGAAACGTATACTAATTCCTGAAAAATCCCAGTGCCATTCATTAATAACAAAATGGTATCGAATGTTTCAGTTTCATCTAAAATATGTTTCACTTTAGCATTTAAAACACCACGAAGTTTAGAAACTTCAATGGCACCTGTTGATATGTCGATTGCTTTTATTTCAAATCCTTTTTCCTGTAAATATAAACTATGACTACCAGCACCACACCCTACATCTAAAATGGTTCCGTTTGCTAATTTTAAAGCTTCTTGTTCAAGCTTCGGCATGTTTTTAAACGTCCGAAATAAATAGGATAGAGGTAAATCGTCCTCTTCAGAGATATTTGTAGATGTAATAATATCTTCTGTATAATGTCCGTTTTGGTAATCTAATAAGGCTTTTCCAAATAAATCTTTCATGATGTTTTACGTCATTGCTAGACTTTTTTAAGTCGTGGCAATTTTTTAATTTAGGGTTTCAAGTTTAAAGATTACTTCAGTCATTCATCCTTCGTAATGACGAAAAGTATTATTTTTACACCATGCAAGACATTATAAATAATCTTCCAAAGCTCGCCAAAGATAAGCATAACGAAAACAAAAAATTCTTTGGGAAACTAAAAAGTAAACCTCCAAAGAATTTGGATTATGTCATGCAAGAATTACATGAAGAAGAATTTAAAAAAACCGATTGTTTAGAATGTGCCAATTGCTGTAAAACTACAGGACCACTATTTACCGATAAAGATGTTGATCGCATTGCGAAACATTTTAAAATGAAAACGCAGCAATTTATAAATCAGTATTTACGTATAGATGAAGACAATGATTATGTGTTGCAAAGTGTACCATGTACTTTTTTAGGTGCCGATAATTACTGTTCGATTTATGAAGTACGACCAAAAGCATGCAGAGAATTTCCGCATACCGACAGAAAAAAGTTTCAACAAATCTCCAATTTAACTTTAAAGAATGTGGCGATTTGTCCGGCCGCTTTTAATATTGTTGAAGAAATGAAACGAAGAATAAAATAGTTATATTTAGCACATAAATATTATATTTTGGAAACACTTTTAAACTATTTCGAAACCATTCCTTCTGCACACCGTAGTATTATTTTAGTAGGTGGACTTACTTTTTTCTGGTTGTTGGAAGGTGCAGTGCCATTATTTAAATTCAATTATAAAAAATGGCAACATGCTATTCCTAATATATTTTTTACCATTACCACCGTCATTATCAATTTTATATTAGCTTTTCTGTTGCTAAAATCGGCAGATTGGGTAATAGCCAATAATTTCGGAATTCTTAACTGGCTACCAGAAATGCCTTTATGGTTATATATAATTTTAGGAGTCTTTTTAATGGATTTTTTCGGGGCTTATTTACCACATTTTGTGGAGCATAAAGTAAAGCCTCTTTGGATGGTTCATTTGGTTCACCATTCCGATCATAAAGTAGATACCACAACGGCCAACAGGCATCATCCTTTAGAGAGTGTTATTCGTTTTACATTTACACTTGTAGGTGTTGTTGTTATTGGAGCGCCGATGGGAATTGTCATGTTGTATCAATCTATGAGTTTAGTAGCTACACAGTTTACACACGCCAATATTAAAATGCCAAAAAAGGTCGATAAATTGTTAAGTTATGTTTTAGTGTCTCCAGATATGCATAAAGTACATCATCATTACATGTTGCCTTATACAGATTCCAACTATGGAAATATTTTTTCTGTATGGGACAGACTTTTAGGAACATATATGGAATTAGACAGAGAAAAAATTATCTACGGTGTCGATGTGTTTCCAGATGAAAAGGAAAACAGCAATATTAAAGATTTATTGAAACAACCATTTCAGAAATACAAGAAACCTACGATTATAAATTAATAAAAATAGATTCTAAAGCATTACCAAAATCTAACATAGTAACACCAGTTAAATTTGTTAATACGGTAATGACTAATTCTTCTTCAGGATATACCATGAGTATAGTTGAAGCACCAACACCACCACCAGTGTGGTAAAATTTTGGCGTACCATTTGATGATGTTACCGTAGAAAATCCTATTCCATAACCGGTTTTATTCCCTGAACTTAAACGTTGAGATGTTATAATTTCTTTAATGGCTTCTTTTGAAATTAATTTAGAGTAAATTATTTCGTTGCCAAGTTTTATAATATCTTCTGAAGTCGACAAAAAACCGCCTCCAGCAACTTTAAATTCATTTGCAACAGGTTCAGCAATTACTGGTTTTTTTAGGAAAGCACTTCTATAAAATTGTGTTTTATTTGGAATGTCGGCGTCTGAAATATCTATCATGGAATGTTCCATTCTCAAAGGTTTAAAAATGGTGTCATTTATAAAAGTTTCAAATGGCCCTTTTGTAGCATTTTGAATTATTTCACTTAATAAAACATAACCTAATGATGTATAATTAAATTTTGTTCCGGGTTTAAATAAAAGTGAATCATTTTTAAAGAGAGATAACCCTTCTGTAATGGACATTTTTTTATTTAATGCGTATTCATTATCGTCCTTATAATGTCTTATGCCAGATAAATTGCCTCCAAGTTGGCGCACTGTAAAATCGTATTCTTTTTTAGGATAATCAGGCACGTATTTATAGATACTGGAATCTAAATCAACAATTTTGTCTTCTGCCAATTTTGCCAAAGCAAGTGCCGTAATAGATTTTGAGATACTTGCTATTCTAAAAATAGTAATATCTGGTTTAACCTTTACTTTTGGTTTTTTGCTCGAATATCCAAATCCTTCAGACCATATAATTTCGCCATGTTTCGAAACCGAGATAGCCATACCTGGAATATCTGCTTTTCGTAAAAATTTTTTTGCTAGTTTTTTGGCAGATTTAGTTTTAATCTGATTGGGACTATCAGGGGTTTGGCTAAATCCAACACCACTTAATAATAGCATTAAAGACGCAATAATTCTCTTCATCTTATAATTACTTGTATAATAAATATTTTGCTCTTGTTACTCTAAAAGACTCGAGTCCTTTTTGCCATGTCGCTTTAATATTGGTTTCCGATAAACCCGCTTCAATTTGTTGCTGTAGTTTTTTAGAGCCAGCTAATTTAGTAAAAAAGGCATTGAAAAACTCTCCTTTGTTTTGAGTCGATTTATAGGCATTTATTAGGAAACTTAAATCCAATCTGTTTAATGTTTTGCTATGTGATAAATCCATTCCGTAACAAAGTTTTCCTTGATGCAAGGGATATTTGGCACCTTGATTTGGTTGTGGCGTAAAGGTAAAATTATATTTAGTTTTGTTTAAAAACGGACTTCCTAAAATCTGAAACTGGCTCTCGGTACCACGACCAACACTTACATTTGTTCCTTCAAAAAAGCATAAACTTGGGTACAGATTTATAGATTTATCATTCGGTAAATTTGGACTCGGTTTTATAGGTAAATTATATGCCATTTGATGATTGTAATTTTTAACAGGAATCACTTTTAATTCGCATTGCACACCATTTCTCAACCATTTTTCACCATTTATCATATGTGCATATTCTCCAATAGTCATGCCATGTGCTACAGGAATTGGATGCATACCAACAAAACTTTTGTGCTCCATTTCTAAAATAGGGCCGTCAATATATTGTCCGTTTGGGTTGGGTCTGTCAAGAACAATTAACGGAATATTTGCTTCGGCACAAGCTTCCATTACGTAGTGTAAGGTGGAAATGTAAGTATAAAAACGAACGCCAACATCCTGCAAATCAAAAACCATCACTTCAATTTTTGAGATACCTTTATTAATATCATCTTCTAATTTTTTTCCGCCAGAAAGTTGTTCAAGTTTTGGTTTTTTATTATCACCATAAAGCGAGATGATTTGCACCCCAGTTTTAGTATCAACACCATCTTTAATATGTTCGCCTGCATCTGCTGTTCCTCTAAATCCATGTTCAGGGGCAAAAACATTTACCACATTTATTTTTAAAGCAAGCAGCGAATCTACCAAATGGATATGACTAGTTTTTTTAAAAATTACCGAGGTTTGATTCGCAACAATTCCAACGCGTTTTCCTTTTAGATAAGGTAAATAAACATCCGTTTGGTTAGCACCGACAATAATGTTTTTTACTACTTGAACAGGTACAGGAATCTCAATTTTTTTATCGATATCATTTTTCGATTTAGAAGCACAAGAAATCATGACTAAAACAAATAATAAAACTGTATTTTTGAAAACATTAAACGGCATCATATAATTTGAATTACGAGTATTTTATAGCTAAACGCATTATTGGTAGTAAAGCGTATAAAAGTAGTATATCGGCACCAATAATAAAAATTGGTATCGCAGCAATTGCTATTGGCATTGTGGTCATGATGGTTGCCATTGCAACAGGCATTGGCTTGCAGCAAAAAATACGCGACAAAGTAGTGGCGTTTAACGGGCATGTAACCATTTCAAATTTCGATAGTAACACATCTCAAGAAAGTGTGGCACCCATTTCTAATAAACAGGATTTTTATCCAGAATTTAAATCGGTTGAAGGTGTTAAACATATTCAGGCGGTTGCATCTAAATTTGGAGTTATACGTACCGAATCTGATTTTGAAGGTGCCTATTTAAAAGGCGTTGGAGCCGATTACGATTGGGAATATTTTAAAGAATTTCTTATTGAAGGCAAACTTCCAGACTACACTAAAATCCGAAATGAAGACGTATTAATTTCTCAATATTTAGCGAACAGATTAGGTTTTAAAGTAAACGAAACATTTCAAATGGTGTTTCCAAAAGATGATACCGAAAAGCTTCCAAATATAATAACTTACAAAATAGTAGGTATTTACAATTCAGGTTTTCAAGAATTGGATGCCCAATATTTATTAGGCGATATTCGCCATATTCAGCGCATAAACAACTGGAAAAAAGACGAAATAGGTAATTTCGAGGTCTTTATAGATAATTATGATGAGCTACCAATAAAAGGCATCGAAATATATCAAAACACACCATCAACTCTCAACACACAAACCATAACAGATAAATACGCATCGGTATTTGAGTGGATAAATATTTTTGACAAAAACATATATGGCATTATTGGAATTATGATACTTATTGCTGGTATTAACATGATAACCGCATTACTCGTTTTGATTTTGGAGCGCACCCAAATGATAGGTATTTTAAAGGCACTTGGAAGTAATAACTGGAGCATCCGAAAATTATTTTTATATAACGCCACATACCTTATTGTGTTAGGTTTAATTTGGGGTAATATTATAGGTTTAGGCTTGCTTTTTGCACAAAAGTATTTAAAACTTTTTCCGTTAGACCCAAGTGTGTATTATGTAACCGAAGCGCCGGTTTATATAAGTGTTACTTACATTTTGGCGTTAAATTTAGGCACGCTCATCCTATGTTTACTCATGCTTTTAGTGCCATCGTACATTGTAACCAAAATATCACCAGTGAAAGCCATTAGGTTCGAGTAGTATTTTTAAAAATTAATTATGGCGTTACCACAAGGGTCGGGCTTTTCGTTACAATCTTTTTAAAACGTCATTGCGAGGACAAAGGACGAAGCAATCTGCTAAATTTTAGTACAAACCAAGCATAGTTGCTTAAAGTTTAAAAAGGATTTCCACTACAATCCCTAACGCAGATAAACGTGTTTTCTGAAAGAAAATTATTAGTAAGCATTTACACGCTTTGTGGTAAAAGGTTTTATATTTATTGGGTTGTCAGTTTTATAAAAAACACTAATTCATATTATTTGTTTTGACCAATGGTGTGTTTATGAAGAAAAAGAAAAATGAAACTAAAAGAATAAAGAAGCCTTGGCCAACTAAAGAGGCTATGGAACAGGTTTATGCCATGAAACTTTGGGGCGATAATAAATCTGATTTTTATTCAGGTGTAGGATCACATCATCCTGATATAGTGAATCCGTATATCGATGTTTTAATATCATTTTTAAACTCTTTTAAAAGCCCTCTTTTGGTATGCGATTTAGGTTGTGGGGATTTTAATGTCGGGAACAAATTGGTAAAACATACAAAGAAGTATGTTGCTGTAGATATTGTAGCAGACCTTATAACATACAATAAAGAAAAATTTAAAGAAGATAATTTAGAATTCTACTGTTTGGATATTGCAGTAGATGATTTACCCTTTGGGGAGTGCGCTTTATTACGGCAAGTCTTACAACATTTGTCGAATGCAGAGATACATCGTATAGTGAGTAAGTTAACCGATTATAAATATGTTATTGTAACAGAGCATTTACCCGAGGGAGATTTTATACCAAATAAAGAGATTATATCAGGACAAGGTACTAGGCTAAAAAAGCGTAGTGGTTTAAACTTATTAGCTCCACCATTTAGTTTTAAGGTTAAAGAAGCAAAACAATTATTGTCTGTTACTCTAGATAATCGCAAAGGGATTATTGTAACTACAATTTATAAAATATTTTAACTAATCTATTTTGAAGCTCGCGACTGCCATTAAATGTCTTACATTGTTTGGATATGGTCTGTTTAAACTAACTATACCCACTACTTAACTAAGTCAGTTATTTTTTTTACATATAAAAGAAATAAATTCTAGCTATTTTCAATATCACTAATATGATGCTCTAATGCTTTTACCGAAATCTGAATTTCCATAATTAATAATCCCAGCGATATAATTAGTAAAATAAGTGCAGCACCAAAAACCCAAATAGCCATAAATTGTTGTTGTATGTAAATTAAAAACATGGTTAATACACAAAGTAATAAACTGGAAATACCAAAAATTTGCATAGACCGAGTTAAGTACAACCGTTTTTTTATATTTTGTATTTGGGCGATTAACACCTTGTTTTTATTTTTCTGGTATTTGCTGTGTAAATCTCTTATAGTTGCTGCGTATGCTAAAAAGCGATTGGTGTATGCTAGCATAATTAATGAGATTGCAGAAAACAGTACTGCTGGTGTTGTAAGCGTTAATTCTTCCATGTATTTAAAAGTTTGGTTAAATTTAGCGACTTTAAAGGTTTTGAGCAGTATTTTTTACTTCAAAATATTATTAATTATCATTTATAACTAAGCATATGTAATGCATCACAAACCTTAAGTTTTTAATACTTCAAGCGTGTGGTGTTTTATTATTAGAATTGAATTTTAATTAAAATCAATTAAATAGCCTATTGATAAATTGAAATAACCAGTGGTTTTTAGCTCAGGTTCTGTGGCAACACGAGACGGAAAGTTAATGTTATATCCCAGTTCGAAATCCCATGATTTGGTTATTAATGTAAGCGGGATATTTACTTGAGTGTTTAATAAATCGAAGATATCGTTATAAACATATTCAATAGTGGTTACATCGCCAACAGTATTTAGTAGTTCTAAAGCTGTTGTTTGTTGTGCAATTACGAAACTAATTTGTGGTCTGAATTTAAGTGTAAAATTATTTTCTTTAGCTAAAGTTAAATTTGCGTAGCTACGCGAAACAACTTGAAAGGATTGATCTGTTCCAAACAAAAATGAAGTTGCCAGTTTTGTACCAACAGTTCGTTTCTTATTTCGAATGCCAAGACTTAAATCTATGGAATTTGTAAATGTATCCCAGCCATTGGAGTAAAAATATCTGGTATATCCAATGTTATAATTCAATAATTTCTGTTTACCAATGGTGTTGTAATACCCTAATGAAATATTGGTAAAATCCCAGTTCGGACTAAAAGTTTCATAGTAAATACCAGAAACACTCACGTTAAATCCTGAAGTAGTGTAATAAGATATTTGTGGCACTATATTAAATTGATCGATTCCAGAATCACGACCTGTAAAAAATGTATTGCTGTTAAAAGAGACATTCGTGTATATAAAATTATTGGTGTTGAATGAATCTAAAATATCATTCATAAACTGTTGGTCGTTAAAAAAGAGTTCGTCTAGAAGTAAATCTATGTCGTCCGTTTTTGGCTCCTGGGCATATAAATTAGCTGAGGTTGCTGCTGTAAACAGCAGCAACCAAAATGCTAAGATTTGTTTTTTAAATAAGGATTGCGTTTTCATCTTTACAAGATTTTAACTGCCTCCATTTCCATTTCCGTTTCCGCCACCATTTCCAGTGCGAGTTCCGTCGTTAGTTCTTGTTTTTTCTCCGTTACTTCCATTGCCTCCAAAACCATCGCCATTTCTCATTTCACCTTGACCAGATTGTTGTCTGGTTTGTTGCATTTGTTCTTGTAGCATTTGTCTTTGTTCTTGAGTACATGTTTCTCTAAATTGGTCTCTTACTTGACGTAATTGACGTTCTTGACTTTGAACCATTTGATTTTGAGCATCTGTGAAAGTTTCTCTCAAACGCAATCTAATTTGATCTTTAGTTTGAGTTTTGTCTTGCAAGATTGCTAACTGTTCAGCTGTTAAAGAAGCTCGGAGTTGTTCTCGGTTTTTTAACATTAACTGGCGTTGAGTTTGTAACATTTCTTTTTGCTGAAGCGTTAACTGATTCATGATTGGAGTGTAATCATCTTCCTGAGCAAAAAGAGTACTTCCTGTTGTTAAAAGCATTATTAAACTAAATAATGCGATTACTGTTTTTAATGATGTTGTTTTCATGACTTTTGAATTTATATTATTAAATCTGTTCTACTACTTAGAACCTAAAATTTTAAAATAGTTTGAATTATAACACGATATTTTCAATCAGACTTTTATCTATATAACTGTTTATTAACGAGTCTTCTATTAAAATAGAATTGATAAAAATATTTTCTAATTGTTGTTCAGATAATTCAGATTCAATCACCACATTATTAATAATGTAACTATCTAAATAGGTGTCCATTTCGGAGTCTGATATCATTAATGATGATACTAAAAAATCATCTTCATTAAAATCAGAATTCATTAGTTTGACTTCTTCCGTATTTGTAATCTGTTCTGTGTTTTTTACGTCTTTATTTTGCATACAAAAAGTAAGTGCAATCGCAAGAAAAATACTGGCAGCCATAGGGTATGCAACCATTGGCCTCAACCAGAAAATGGTTTGTTTAGGCTTTTCTTCCTTTATTACTTTATTAAGAATGTTTTCCTTTGATTTTGCAAAAAAATCTTCAGGAATGTCCATTCCAAGCTTTTCTTTATGTCGCTCTGAAATGTCTTTTTTATGTTGATTTGAATTTTTCATAGTGTTTTTAAGTTTTAATTTCTGTTAGACCTGAAATTCGTTACATAGTTTGTTTAGCATCGTGCTAATATTTTTTCTTCAATGGTTTTTACGGCACTATAATAAGATGATTTCAAGGTGTTTTCACTAATATTTAAAATTTCTGATATGTCGTGGAAACTTAAATCGTCAAAGTATTTCATTTGAAAAACCCGTTTTTGTTTTTCTGTTAGTTCAGATATGGCCTCATTCAATTTTAATTGCAATTCATTGCCATTGAAAAAACTATCCTGAGTTAGGTTTTTGATGTAGGCGTTAGAATCTTGTTCGATAGATACTGAGTTTTTAATTTTATTTTTTTCTAAAAAACGAATCGATTCATTATAAGCAATTCTATACATCCAAGTATGTAACGAGCTTTTTTCTTCAAATTTATTTATGCCATTAAAAATTCTTATAAAGGTTTCTTGTAAAACATCATTGGCATTATCGTGGGTAATAACTATTTTCCGAATATGCCAGTAGAGGCGTTCTTGATACAAATCAAGCAAATCCTTAAAGGCTTCATTTTTAAACTTTGGATTTTTAAGTTTTTTTATAAGTTCAACTTCTTGATTCACAATTCGAAGATTTTATAATTTAGACCCTTCTTTTATGAAATAGTTTGTTTTAAAATACAAAAAAAATATGTATTTAAATTGAGTTGGTTTTATTAGTTTAGTACAATGCAAGAAGATTTTTTACATTACATCTGGAAACATAAAAAGTTTCATGTAAATAATTTAAAAACAACTCAAGGATGAAGCTGTTTTTGTTAATACAGTTGGGCAGCATAATTTTAATTCTGGCCCTGATTTTTTTAATGCACAACTTACAATAGGCAATCAACTTTGGGCAGGTAATGTAGAAATTCATGTAAAATCGTCTGATTGGTATTTGCATAATCATGAACAAGATAAAGCTTATGATAATGTTATTTTACATGTGGTTTGGGAACATGATACCGAAATATTCAGAAAAGATAACACCGCAATTCCTACTTTACAACTTAAAGATTTTGTAAGTAAAGAAGTTTTAAATAATTACGAAAAACTTTTTTCTAAAAACGGAAAATGGATTAATTGTGAGAACGACTTTGCTTCATTGATGATTTTGTTTTAAAAAATTGGCTTGAGCGATTGTATTTTGAACGTTTAGAACGAAAAGCAGATGTTATTCAAGAACTTTTAAAAGAAACTAAAAACGATTGGGAAGCAGTGTTATTTATTATGTTGGCTAAAAATTTCGGACTTAAAGTAAATGGTGAGTCTTTTTTTAGTTTGGCAAAATCTATAGATTTTTCAATTGTTAGAAAAACACAATCAAATCAGCAAACTTTAGAAGCATTATTATTTGGACAAGCTGGTTTATTAGAGCAGGATTTTCAAGATGCTTATTATTTAGAGTTAGTAAAAGATTATCAATTTTTAAAACAAAAGTTTAAACTAGAAAATAATCAGGTTTTACCTGTGCAGTTTTTTAGATTACGACCACCAAATTTTCCAACCATCAGGCTTTCTCAACTAGCAAGTTTATATATGCAATCATCAAAATTTGTTTTCAAAAGTTATTGAAACCAATAAATTAAATGATTTTTATAATCTTTTTAATGTAGCAACTTCCGAGTTTTGGAAAACGCATTACACCTTTCAAAAGCAATCAAAATCAACAACAAAAGCACTTACAAAATCATTTATAGATTTATTACTAATCAATACTATTTTGCCAATTAAATTCTGTTACGCCAAACAAAAAGGACAAGATATTGATGCGGTAATTTTGGAAATTGCAAATGAAATCACTTCAGAAAAAAACAGTATTATTGATGCATTTAATCAATTAAAAAAAATATCAAAATCATCTTTACATTCGCAAGCACTCATTCAACTTAAAACCGAATATTGCTCAAAAAATAAATGTTTACAATGTGCTATTGGTAATAAACTGGTAGGTAATTAAATTTTACTGAAAACTTTTAAACTTTAAACTTTAAAACTTGTAAACTAAATATTAAATTGCAGCATGAACAGTCTTTATAAACCATTATTGTTTTTTCAAAAACATGGCTACTATGTTTGTCAGCGTATTGCAGAACGTTTAGGTATCAGAACAAAAGTTGTGCGTACAACGTTTATGTATTTAACCTTTGTAACTTTAGGTTTTGGTTTTGCATTGTATTTGTTTTTAGCGTTTTGGATGCGAATAAAAGATTTAGTTTATACCAAACGCTCATCAGTTTTTGATTTATAATATATGAACCCAGTAGCAAGATTTTTTAGAACCAGAATTTATACGGCCATTTTTTTAATGGTTTTTATTTTATTAGTCGGGGTTTTTGGTTATAAAATGATTTCTGGATATTCATGGATTGATGCCACTTACATGACTGTTATTACTATGACCACCGTTGGTTTTGGTGAAGTTGTACCTCTTGATGATCAGTCTAAAATTTTTACCATATTTTTAATATTATCAAGTGTTTTAATAATGGGTTATGCCCTTTCTATTATTACAGAGTATATTTTAAGTAAAAATGATGTTGAAGAATTAAAATATAAAAGGATGCAAAAGAAGATAGATAGTTTAAAAAACCATGTGGTTATTTGTGGTTATGGCAGAAATGGAAAACAAGCAGCCAGAAAGTTGTTGGCTTATAATAAATCATTCGTAATTATTGAAAGAGATAGGGAAATGGAAGAGCGAATGCAGCAAGATAATGTGCCTTATGTTATTGGAAATGCCAATGAAGATGAAGTGCTTATGCAAGCAGGAATAGATCGTGCTTCTAGTTTTATTTCGGCATTACCAAATGATGCTGATAACTTGTTTGTAGTACTTTCTACAAGGCAAATAAATAAAAACATAAATATTATTAGTCGTGCATCTAATGAATCTTCATACGATAAATTAAAATTTGCAGGTGCTAATAATGTTATTTTACCAGATAAAATTGGTGGCGACCATATGGCATCTTTAGTGGTAATACCTGGTTTAATGGAATTTATAGACAATCTTTCAATTGTTGGAAAATCAAATATCAATATTGAAGAAGTTGCTGTTGAAAAATTATTTAAAAATCGAAAAACAGGAACTATAAAAGATTTAGACTTGAGAAGAAAAACAGGTTGTTCCGTAATTGGTTACAAAGATGAAAAAGGTGAATATATTGTAAATCCTGAAGCAGAGTTTGAATTAGCTCCAAATTCTAAAATCATTGTTTTAGGTCGACCAGAACAAATTCAAGCATTAAATTCTGAATACAATATAGATTAGTGAATTTAACTAGTAATGTTTTAAATAATCATTTTTTTTTAGCATCTTGCTGGTTTTTATAAATATTCTTTAATAAAAATTAACTAATTCAATAATTCTTATGAAGAAATATCTTCTTTCAATTGTCACTTTTATTATTCCATTTTTAATATTTGCGCAAGAAGTTGAGAAAGGACTTGACGAAAAAGTAAATGATGCATTCATGCCTTTTGCAACTTGGTGGGAAGGTTTTGTTCTTACTAAAATTCCATTAGGAAGTTATAATATTCCTTTTGTGTTATTGCTTTTGGTTGTTGGTGCAACCTTTTTTACTATTTATTTCAAATTTCCAAACATTACAAGATTCTGGACAGCTATTAATACAGTTAGAGGTAAATATGTAGATATTGAAAAACATGGTGTTGATAAACTTTATAATAATGATGAGGCTTTAGCAATTGAAGATATTCCAAATACTATTAGAGATGAGAGTGCACATGGTGAAGTTTCTCATTTTCAAGCATTAGCAACTGCAGTTTCTGGAACAGTTGGTTTAGGTAATATTGCAGGTGTTGCCGTAGCTATTGGTCTTGGTGGGCCAGGAGCAACATTTTGGATGATTGTTTGTGGATTTTTAGGAATGTCAACAAAATTTGTAGAATGTACCTTGGGTGTAAAATATAGAGATGTTGGTCCAGATGGAACTATTTATGGAGGTCCTATGTATTACCTTTCTAAAGGAATGAAGGAAATAGGTTTTGGTACCTTTGGAAAAATATTGGGAGTTTTATTTGCTGTGCTTTGTGTTGGTGCATCATTTGGTGGTGGAAATGCATTTCAATCTAATCAGGCAGCAGTACAAATTAGTACGCTTATTTAAATTGCATGGTGGATCTAATGGTGTTATTATTGGTATTATACTTGCTGTTTTAGTAGGTATCGTTATTATTGGAGGTATTAAACGTATTGCTAAAATTACCGAGAAAATTGTGCCATTTATGGCTGGACTTTATATTTTAGCTTCTTTAGTTATTATTTTTGCTAACATAAGTGATATTGGATTTGCATTTACATTAATTATTGATGGCGCTTTTACGCCAATGGCAGGACTTGGTGGTATGGTTGGTGTATTAATTGTTGGTTTTCAAAGAGCAGCATTTTCTAATGAAGCTGGCGCAGGTTCTGCTGCAATTGCTCACTCTGCTGTGCGTACAAAATATCCAGCATCTGAAGGTATTGTTGCACTGTTAGAACCTTTTATTGATACGGTTGTTATTTGTACAATGACAGCATTGGTTATTATATTCTTTAATATTAATGGTACCGATGCTCAATCAGTATTTAACTATACCGCTGAACATGGTAGTAGTGTAATTTTAAATTCAAATGGAAACACCATTAATGGAGTTGATTTAACATCAATGGCTTTTGATTCGGTAATACCACATTTTTCATATGTACTTACAATAGCAATCGTTTTATTTGCTTTTTCAACAATGATTTCTTGGTCTTATTATGGTTTGCAATCTTGGAAATATTTATTTGGGAAAGGAAAAATTGCCGATATGGTTTATAAAATTTTATTTTTATTATTTGTAGTCATTGGTGCTGCAGCAACATTAGATGCTGTTATTAAATTCTCTGATGCAATGATTTTGGCATTAGTATTTCCTAATATGATAGGTCTGTTATTCTTATTTCCAAAAGTAAGACAAGAATTGAAACGTTATCTTAATGCCATTTCAATAAAAAGGGAAGCAATTAAAGACGGCGCTGAAGATATCACTAATCATATGTAATAGTTAAAAATGAACACATTTAAATCTCATTTCATGTTTTCTAAAAGACAACGAAATGGGATTTTTTTGTTATTATTTCTTATTGTTATATTACAATGTCTTTATTTTTTTATTGAATTTTCTTCTGAAGAGGTTTCTGTTGATCAAGCAGAATTATCAAAATTTCAAAATGAAATAGATTCCCTTAAATTGGTTGAAATTGAAGCAAGAAAACCAAAAACATATCCTTTTAATCCTAATTATATTACAGATTTTAAAGGGGCTTCTTTAGGAATGACTAATGAGGAAATAGATAGATTATTTGATTTTAGAAAGCAGAATAAATGGATTAATTCGACGAAGCAATTTCAGGAGGTCACACAAATATCCGATTCTCTTTTAGATGCCATTTCACCCTATTTTAAATTTCCTGATTGGGTTAATAATACAACTCAAAAAACAACAACATCTAATTATTCATCCAACAATAAGCCTAAAACATTTACCCAAAAACAAGATTTAAATACAGCTACAGCACTACAACTTCAAAAAATAAATGGAGTTGGCGAAGTGATTTCAGATCGAATAATAAAGTTCAGAAACAAATTTATTGGTGGTTTTATAGATGAAATTCAACTTCAGGATGTGTACGGATTATCACCTGAAGTTATTGAACGAATTTCTGAAGAGTTTGCAGTAAAAACACCCCGAGTAATTAAAAAAGTTAATTTAAATATTGCTAATGTAGACATGTTGGTTACTATTCAGCATATAGATTATAATTTAGCAAACCAAATTATTGAACAGCGCAAACTTAGAGATGGTTACAAGTCGTTTGATGAATTAAAAAAAGTAAAAGACTTTCCTGTAAATAAAATAGATATAATTAAATTATATTTGTCGCTCGATTGAAAAAGAAATAAGAAATGAATAGCATGTACTTCACCGAAGAACATAATCTTTTTAGAGAAAGTTTACAAGTCTTTTTTGAAAAAAGAAGTTGTTCCACACATTGAAAAATGGGAACAAACAGGCACTATTGACAGATTTATTTGGAAGAAATTTGGAGATATGGGCTTCTTCGGTATTAATTATCCTGAAACATACGGTGGTTTAAATCTAGATTTATTTTATACGGTAATTCTTTTGGAAGAACTTCAAAAAATAAATTCTGGAGGTTTTGCTGCGGCGATTTGGGCACATGCATATTTAGCTATGACTCATTTAAATGCCGAAGGCGATGAAACCATCAAACAAAAATATTTAAAAGCGAGTATTGCTGGCGATAAAATTGGATGTTTATGTATAACAGAGCCTTTTGGAGGAAGTGATGTTGCAGGTATGCGAACCACGGCTGTTAAAAATGGCGACCATTATATTATAAACGGTTCTAAAACCTTTATTACGAACGGTGTATATAGCGATTATCTTGTTGTCGCTGCAAAAACAAGTCCGGAATTAGGAAATAAGGGTATTAGTATTTTTCTGATAGATAGAGATATGAAAGGGGTTTCAGCAACCAAATTAAATAAATTGGGTTGGAACGCTTCTGATACAGGTGAAATAGCTTTCGATAATGTTAAGATTCCAGTAAATAATTTAATGGGGGAAGAAGATAAAGGTTTCACTTATATCATGCAGCACTTTTCCTTAGAGCGTTTAATAATGGGAATTAATGCACATGCCCGTGCTGAATATGCCATTGAGTATGCTTTACAATATATGTCTGAACGTCATGCGTTTGGTAAATCGATTAATAAATTTCAGGCATTAAGACATACTATTGCCGATTTATGTACGGAAGTAGAAATTTGTAAAGAATTTAATTACTCGGTTACTTACCGATTAAATAAAGGTCAATATATGGTTAAAGAAGCTACCATGTCTAAGCTAAAATCAACCAAAATGGCAGATGAAGTTATTTATCAATGTTTGCAGTTTTTAGGAGGTTATGGTTACATGGAAGGTTACCCGATGGCGAGATTGTTTCGCGATAGCAGATTAGGACCAATTGGTGGGGGAACTTCAGAGATCTTAAGAGAAATTTTGGCGAAGATTATCATCGATAAAAAGGAATATAAAACAGCAACATAAAAAAATATAATTTTTGAATTTAGATTTCAGAAATAATTTTATATTTGCACTCGGAAATTCTAAAAGAGAGGAGGTTAAGACACTATGTTAATAATACCAATTAAAGAAGGAGAAAATATAGATAGAGCGCTAAAGCGTTTTAAACGTAAGTTTGATAAAACAGGCGCAAAACGTCAGTTAAACGCGCGTAAACAGTTTACAAAGCCATCTGTAGAACGTAGAGCTCAAGTTCAAAAAGCGCAATACATTCAAGGTTTAAGAGATGCTGAGAATATATAATCTTATAAGTAACAAAAAAAAAGACTTTCAATTTATTGAAGGTCTTTTTTTTTATAACATACCTCGAGCTTTAATTTCGAGATATTTATTAATAGTGTTTATCGTTAGATGCTCTGGTGCAGTTAATATACTTTGAATACCATGTTTTTGAAGTTCATTCACAATTAATTTCTTCTCGTAAATAAACTTTTCTGCAATAGTTTTTTCAAAAATTTCAAAGGTATTGTTTACACTTTTTTGTGTTAGTTTTTGTAATTCGGTGTTTTCAAAAAATATAACAACTAACAAATGATTTTTAGCAATAGCTATTAGAAAAGGGAGTTGTCGATATAAGGCGTCTAAAGTTTCAAAATTGGTATATAATAAAAGTAAACTACGCTGATTTAAATTTCGCTTTATATCAATATATAATCTAGAAAAGTCGGTCTCCACAAAATCGGTATTTAAATTGTAAAGTGTTTCTAGAATTTTATTCATTTGTGATGGTCTGCGTTCAGCAACTACTTTGTTTTCCACCTTTCTTGAAAATGAAAAAATTCCCGCTTTATCCTGTTTTTTTAGAGCAACATTACTAATTACCAAAGCGGCATTAATAGCATAATCTAATAAACTCAATCCTTCAAAAGGCATTTTCATTACACGTCCTTTATCAATAACACTATAAACGGGTTGTGATCGTTCATCCTGATATTGATTCACCATTAATTTGTTGCTTTTTGCAGTAGCTTTCCAATTTATGTTTCGCAAATCGTCACCTTGAACATAATCTTTGATTTGCTCAAATTCCATGGTATGACCAATACGACGTATTTTTTTTAAACCATATTCAAATATCTTATTTGAAAAAGCCAGAAGCATATACTTTTTTAATTGTAAAAACGACGGATAGTTAGGCACCATGGCATCATTTCCAAATTGAAAACGTCTGGAAATAATACTTATAGGACTAGTCACATAAATATTTAAATTCCCAAAATAATACTCACCCCGTTCTAAGGGACGTAAAGTATAGGTGATTTTTTTATGTTCTTGTTTGTTTAATTTGATGTTAATTTCAAAATCTCTTTTTTGATATTGAAACGGCAATTCATCTATGATTTTTATTGAACTTATAAAACTGTAATTATTTTGCAATGATATTTCAATAGGATTATCATCACCATTACTCAATTTTTCAGGTAATATTCGAGATGCTGAAATACCTTTTTGTTTGAATAGTAAAAAATAATCTACAACAACTAAACTTAAAAACACAAAAAACAGCATTTGGGCAATGACTAGTAGCCCCGAAAATATAAACGCCAGAATAAATAGGAAAACAAGTATTCCAACACTTATAAAAAAGCGACTATTTAAATAGATATTTTTAAAAAATTGTTTCACTATCTAGGAATCTCAATAGTTTCTAAAATTTGATCGATTACTTTTTCAACAGTAAAACCTTCCATTTCGCGTTCGGGTGTTAAAACCAGACGGTGTTTTAAAACGGCTCTTGTACAACGTTTAATATCGTCTGGCGTTACAAAATCTCTTCCTTGTATAGCGGCATTAGATTTTGCAGCATTTAGTATCGCAATAGAAGCTCTTGGTGAAGCGCCTAAAAACAAATTTGCATTGGTGCGCGTGTTATTAACTATAGAGGCAATGTAAGTTAAAAGGTGGTTTTCAACTAAAATCTGCTTAATCAAACTTTGATAATGTGCAATTTGTTTCGCATTTAAAACCGGTATAACAGCATCAAAATCCAGAGTGTCTTGTCTTTGATGGTTTTCTAATAAAATCTGTATTTCGTCTTCAAGTGTTGGATAATCAACATCTATTTTAAAAAGAAAACGGTCTAATTGTGCTTCTGGCAATCGGTAAGTTCCTTCTTGTTCAATAGGGTTTTGAGTGGCAAAAACTAAGAAAGGAGGATCCATAACATATTTTGTACCATCCATAGTTATTTGTCGTTCACCCATAACTTCAAACAAAGCCGCTTGTGTTTTTGCTGGTGCCCGGTTTATCTCGTCTATTAAAATAACATTCGAAAAAATAGGTCCTTTTTTATATTCAAATTCGTTGGTTTTTACATTAAAAATAGACGTTCCTAAAATATCACTAGGCATTAAATCTGGCGTAAATTGAATTCTACTAAAATCTACCGCCAGTGTTTTAGCCAATAATTTTGCAGTAATGGTTTTCGCAACACCAGGAACTCCTTCAATTAATGTATGTCCGTTAGAAAGTATCGAAATAATAAGCAATTCTATCATTTCGTTTTGCCCAACAATAATTTTACCTATTTCTTTTTTAATGGCTTCAACGTGGTCTTGAAGCGGTTTTAAATCTAATCTGCTTTCAAAATTTATATCTTGATTTTCAGGAGTTTGTTCTTCCATTATAGTGTATGTTTTGTAAATGATTCTATGAGTTTGTTGAGTTGAATTAAATCTTTTTCGGTATGGTTTGACTTCGATTTTAAATAAACAATATAGTCTATTAATGCTTTTGTGTCTTCTTTTTTGTTGGATGATTTAATGGCTAATTTAGAAATAAAACCTTCGCTTAATTCATTGGTGTTTAAGTAATATTTAGAACGAATTTGTTCTAAGAAATATTGAATTTTATTGGTGATAATATTGGTAAAATCGCCATGTTGATAGTATAAATCACCAATTGTTTTTGTAAAATCTAAGGTTGCGTTTTTTAAAGGTTCAACAACAGGGATTATACGTTGTGTTCGTTTTCCTCTAAAAATAACGAATAATATTAACGATAACAGTGCGATATAAAATGCCCATTTTAAAGCTTGATTTTGAAGTATAAAACGCAACGGACTCGTAATTATTTTTCTGCCACTTTTATAATAATTATCCCAAATAATATGGTGTTTTGGTAAAAATGAAAGAACAGTGGCCGCATAATCTTCTTTATCATTGAGCATATGATAATTTGTAAATGCAAAAGGATTGGTATGTATATAAAAAGCACCATTATTACTTCCATAAGGCATTTTTATAAAGTTGATATTGATGTCCGGAATGGTATCATTATTAATTTTATCATTTTTATCAATTTCAATGGTACCTAGGGCTATAGCTTGGAGCGTATCTATTTTTGTGAAATAACTATTTTCAATGACGTCTGAAAAGCGTTTTGCATTCTTTTTCAAACTAGGGTTAATGAAGGAATTTAATGATGGTTTTTTAAAAAGCCCATTCGAGTCGGTACCTACACTTATATTGAGTGTGTCGCTCAAATTGCCATAAAAATAATTGGCACTTATAAATACTATATTTCCTTTTTCAACATATTTTAAAAGCGCTTCAGAGGCTTGTTTATCAAACGAAATTCCATCATTTATAAAAAAACTAATCGTTTTCGTTGAGTCTTTTAATTCTTTTAAACTTTCAAAACTGTTTTTGGTTGAAACTTCTATAGTTTGATTTGAAAAGTTTTCTAATTCATTATAAAGCACATAACAGCCTAAAGGAATTTTATCGGAAGCCGAATACGAATCACGCCAGTTTAAAGCTTTGGGTTTGGTTATTTCTGCAATCATCATTAAAACGATAACAGCACCAATGGCATATAATGCTATTTTAGACCGTTTATCCATGTTGCAGTGTGTTTATCTTTTCAAAATCAGATATATTTTTATTGTAAACGGCCTCATCAATCGGGAATTCACCATACCAAACATAATCATATATATAAGAGATACGTTTGAATACTGATTTTGTATTTTCGTTTTTAATTTCATTCAGGTATTCGCTATTTGTCTTGTCATAATGCCATTCAATAATGTCTTTATTGGTAAGCAGTTTTAACGATTTAAGATATAAATAGCGGGTTGCTAGTCGGTAGTTTTTTTCTTTTAATGCATCTTCAATTAAGGTTTCAAAATTCACCTCATTAAGGTTTTCTTCAACATAGGTAAAATCATTAATATTTTGACTTTCAGTTTTAAATACCGAATTAATAGGTGCTTGCATCAAAAATTTGATAAGAAGATATAAAGTTGCAACACCCAAAAGACCATAAACAATATATTCAAGAGTTTTGTAATCAATGAAATCAATATCAAAACCAAAAATATCACTTAGCCAGCCAAAAAACTTTTGTAAAACGCGTTGAATAAGGTTTATACCGCCAGTATCGTTTATTGAATAATTAAAATCATCTCCTTTATAGCGTTCTTTAATCGCTTCTTTAAAGTAGGTAACTTTAATATTCGACGAATCTTTTTGAATGCTATCTTGTGCAAAACAAAAGGTGGTATTGGAAAGGAATACACCAAAAGTTGATAGTGAAATATGTTTCAATTTTCTATTCATTCACACCAATTTGATCTATTTTGCTTCTTAAAAACACGTTGTTATTTTCTTCGTATATATTGTAATATAAGACGCCATATGCTACTTGCGACAGGGCTTGCGAATAAATAAAAGCCAATAAAAACATTGCAAATCCTAAAGTAAAAATAACATTAGCAAATATACTTGTTGCCAAATCTACATTACTTTCTAATGAAAAATAAACATAAAAACCTATGATAAATCCTGGTATGGAAATAATAAGCATGGTGATCATTAAGTTTAAAATGCCAATGACTAAACCAAAGAGAATTACTTTTCCAAAACTTGAAAATGTAAACGACCAGCCTTCTGATATGGCTTCGCTTAAGTTTTTGTTATCAGAAAAAATTGACATAAAGGATAAACCAAAAAAAGCAGTTATTAAAAAGCTTAAACCGTACTGTATAAACATGCCTATAACCGGGATAAAGGCAAAAATAATAGACACTATTAAATACCCGATATAAAGACCAATACCCAAAAGAATGAACAAAATAATGGTGCCAAAATTTGTCTTAATTTTTTGCCATATATTTTTAGATTCAACTTCACCTTCATTATTAACGTATTCGGATAAATAAGCACTTGAAAAACTGTAATTTATAAGTGCAGTTATAAATAATATGAGCACTAATACAATGGCACCAACTATTAAATAAATGGTGTGGTCGCCATCGTTATTCATTCCAAATCTAAAATCTCTACTGGCCAAACCCATAAAACCTGTTACCAACAAGTACGAAGCTATAATTAAAACTATAATACTAACAGTATTATAGCGCAGGTATAAGGAGGTGTATTTTTTAAAATTATATTTAAGAAATAAAAAATAGGTGTTTATAATGTCTCCAAAGGTGTTTCTATTTCGGAATTCAATGTACTGTTTACTCACGAGACTTGTGTTTTATTAAGTTCAGATTGGCAAATCTTATTCAGTTTTATGGGGTAAATGATATAGTAATATATAATTAAAAAAAGGGAACAACTAATAATACTATAGGATAAGATTAATGGCATTTGTTCGCCATATCTGGTAATAAATCCTTCAATAAAACCGGCAATAACAAAAAACGGAATGGTACTTACGACTATCTTTAAACCATCTTTGGCTCCTTTGGTAAAAGCGACGCGCCTTGAATAGGTTTTAGGAAACAAAAAGCTATTTCCCATAACAAGTCCTGCACAGCCTGCAATCACAATGACTGAAATTTCTATCGTGCCATGTAACCAAATGGTAGATGTTTTTTCTAAAATACCATAATTGTAAAAAAAAGTAATAAATGCTCCCAGCATAATGCCATTACTAAAAAGTATGTATATACTACCAACACTAAAAAATACGCCAAAAGCGAATGCTATGATAGCCACTCTAATATTATTGATGGTAATACCTAAAAACGAGCCAATATTACTGCCACTTTTATACACAGCCATGGGTTCACCTTTTTCAATATTTTCAATGGTCATGTTTACGTAATTATCTCCCAAAATTAAACGCACAAACGAATCATCATTTAAAGTGGAAACAACACCTATGGAAACTGCTGTCATAAATATAAGAAAGGCATAAAGCAGTGTTTTTTGATAGGTTATAAAAAACAGTGGAAATTCATATTTCCAGAACGAAACTATTTTATTTTTAGATTCTCTTTTAGTAATATAAATTTTTTGATGAGCTTCTGAAGCTAACGAATTTAAGTAGAGCAATGTTTTACTTTCTGGGTAATACGTTTGAGCATACGATAAATCGTTTGTAAGGTGAATATAATAAGAAGCTAAGTCATCTGGATTTATTTTTGCATTATTGTGTAATGCACTTTCAAAAACCATCCATTTTTCCTTATTTTGCTTAACGAAAGAAGCTTCGCGCATAAAACTTTTTTAATAAAGAACGAATATACATTTCAATGAGCAATTTAGCAATTAACACAGCACAAAATGTAAACTTAGATTACAAATTAATTGGAGTAGGAGAACGTTTTGTTGCCTTTTTAATTGATGGTCTTATTTTGTTGACTTATATGATGATTATGGAGAACCTGGTAGAGCTATCGGCAATATTTGATGCCGATAGTTGGACGAAACGTGGATTTTTAGCTTTGTTCATGTTACCGGCTTTGTTTTATTCGGTGCTATGTCATATTATTTTTAGCGGGCAAACCGTTGGGAAAATGATATTGAAAATTAAAGTTGTGCGAGTTGATGGAGCGCCAACACAATGGTACAATTTGCTAGTTAGGTGGATGTTGCGTATTGTTGATATTTGGTTGTTTTTTGCGTCTATAGGTGTTTTAAGTATTTTACTTTCCGATAAAAAACAACGCATCGGTGATGCGGCCGCAGGAACGGTAGTGATTAGCGTTAAGCAGAAGCATAAAATTACAAGTACTATTTTAGAAGATATTGATATAGATTATGAACCGGTATTTATAAATGTAACACAACTTTCCGATAAAGATGTGCGTATTATAAAAGAGACGTTTAAAATTTCACAGAAGAATCGTGATTATAAAACACTAAAATTATTGCGAAATAAAGTATCGGAAGTATTAAAAGTTGATTCTGCCTTATACGATATTGAATTTTTAAACACGATTTTAAAAGATTATAACTATTATACACAAAACATGTAAGGAGAGAATTACTTTCACTTAGTAAAAAGTGTGTAAATCGCTTACCCTAAAAGAAGTTTGCATCGCGCGCAGTCAAATTGAAGTGTCTAAAATAATTAATTACAAATTATGTTTTTTTATATTATAGAAATATTAGGAACCATTGCCTTTGCCATTTCAGGAGTATTGGTCGCATTAGAAAAAAGAATGGACGCGTTTGGGGTTCTTATTATTGCCTTTGTAACATCAGTTGGTGGCGGAACGTTACGAGATGTTCTTATTGGAGAAACACCTGTAACGTGGATGGAAAATATGATTTACGTTTACGTTATTTTAGCCGCTACAATTTTTTCTGTTATTTTTAGAAAACGGCTTAATTATTTAAGAATATCCTTGTTTTTATTTGATACTATTGGTATTGGTTTATATACCGTTGTTGGTATTGAAAAAGGGTTGTTTATGGGGTTACATCCTATTATTTGTATTGCTTTAGGTACTATAACAGCCTGTTTTGGAGGTGTTATTAGAGATATACTTTGTAATGAAATACCGGTGATTTTCAGAAAAGAAATATATGCCACAGCCTGTATTCTAGGAGGTTTTACCTATTTTCTACTTCGAAAATTACCTATTGATAATAATATTGTGTTTGTGATTTCAGGTTTGGTAGTTATAATTGTACGCTTAGTTGCGGTGAAGTTTAAAATTAGTATACCTAGTTTGTATAAGAATGAAGTTGAAAGTTAAAAAGTTTAAAAGGCGCATTTTTAAATTCAAACAAAATTATTTAATAATTTCCACCTTTCTAATAAAAATATTTCGAAGAGGCCAGTCCGCTTCATCGCGTTCAACAGCTGCAATTTTATCAACGACATCCATACCTTCAATAACCTTTCCAAATATAGTATAATCGCCATCTAAAAAGTGTGAACCTCCTTTTTGCTGAACTATAAAAAACTCAAAAGGTGATGCTAATTTATGTGGGTTGTCAATCTCGCTACTTGGCATAGAAATTACACCTCTATCGTGTTTAAATCCACGATCTGTATCTGGTGGCAATAAATATTTTCCAATATGACCACGTTTTCGGGCTGTTTTTTTGTCATCGCTATTACCGCCCTGAATCATAAAATTATTAATAACTCGGTAAAACTGCGTGTCGTTAAAATAGTTCTGTTTTGTTAAAAATATAAAGTTTGCTCGATGGTATTTTGTTTCCTCAAATAACAAAATATCAATAGCCCCAAAATCGGTTGTAATACGAACTTTGTTTTCCTTGTTGGCTTTTTCGTAATCCAAAAAGAAATACATGGCTTTTTTGGTGTCTAGTTTTGGATAGCGTCTTTTTGCTGTTTCGGTAGTGTCTTCCATGTCTTCTACAAATTCTTTTTCAATTGCCAATGTTTTGGTAGAATCCATCTTATTTTTTTTAGAGGATTGTTTATCTTCACAATTCAGAAATAAAAAAAATAAACTTAAAAGAAAAATAACGCGCATAAAGAATGAATTTTGATGAATTTTTAATTTCAATTTCAAAAATAAAGAATATACCGCTCCCAGCCCAAGTATCTCAGTTTAAAATGGTGCCACCTTTTAGACAGGACCTGTTAAAACTTCAAACAGACGCCATAAAAAATGCTAAAAGAGCGGGTGTATTAGCTTTGTTTTATCCTGACAAAAATCATCAAACTAATTTTGTTTTAATTTTAAGAAACACCTATAAGGGCGTGCATTCTGCTCAAGTTGCGTTTCCGGGTGGTAAATTGGAAAAGCAAGATGCCTCTTTGCAAGAAGCCGCTGTAAGAGAAACTTTTGAAGAAATTGGTGTTCCTATTGCTAAAATTGAAGTGCTTTGTGAATTATCGGAAGTTTATATACCGCCAAGTAATTTTTATGTGTTGCCATTTTTAGGTATTTCGAAAGAAACACCGATGTTTATTAGACAGGAAGAGGAAGTTGAGACCATTATTGAAGTGTCATTAAGTCAATTTTTTGATGATTCTAATATTATAACTAAAAAAGTAAGAACATCTTATAGTGTTGAAGTTGAGGTGCCTGCGTTTAATTTAAACAATCATGTAGTTTGGGGAGCGACTGCTATGATGCTAAGCGAAATTAAAGACGTATTAAAACAACTCATGTAAATTATAGAATTATTACATTTGTAAACTAACCAATTTTTGAAGTGTGATTTATGGGATTATTTAAACGAAATCCATTCGGACATATACTTTTTGTAAAAAAGTGGCTCATCAGAATTTTTGGAGTTCTAACGCACAGACGCTTCCGTGGGTTTAATGAGCTGCAAATAGAAGGTTCTGAGATTATTAAAAATCTACCTGATACCAACGTATTGTTCATATCAAACCATCAAACCTATTTTGCCGATGTGGTATCTATGTTCCATGTGTTTAATGCCAGTTTAAGTGGACGCACAGATTCTATAAAAAATGTAGGGTATTTATGGAACCCCAAGCTTAACATATATTATGTTGCCGCGAAAGAAACCATGAAAGATGGCTTATTACCAAAAATTTTGGCATATATGGGCTCTATAAGTATAGAACGTACATGGCGTTCAGAAGGACAAGATGTGAATCGACAGGTGAAAATGAGTGATATTTCTGCGATTGGAAAAGCGCTTGATGATGGTTGGGTTATTACCTTTCCACAAGGCACTACTACACCTTTTAAACCAATTCGAAAAGGGACAGCACATATTATAAAACGTTACAAACCCGTTGTGGTGCCTATTGTTATTGATGGGTTTCGTCGTTCGTTCGATAAAAAAGGATTGCGTGTAAAAAAGAAAAATATTTTACAATCTTTCGAAATTAAGGAACCTTTGGTTATTGACTATGAAAAGGAATCTACCGAAGATATTGTAAAAAGAATTGAGTATGCCATAGAGCAACATCCATCTTTTTTAAAAGTAGTTTCTCAAGAAGAATTAAAGGCTCAGGAAGAGCTTGATAAACTTCGTAATTGGAAAGTTTAAAACCGTTATTTTGTTGTGAAACTTAATTTATTGACTTCAATCGTGGTATGAGTTCGTTAAATTATCTTGCTTTTTATTATGAGATTTTAAAAGAATTCTTTCAAAAATAACAATTAGGCAATACTTCATTAGCCAGTAGCCACTTCACGTAAAAAAGTTTATTTTTATTTTCATTTAAATAATATCCCAACACATATTTTAGTAGTTTATGATTCAGAAAGGTATAGAAGCAGAAAGATTAGCGGTATCCGAAAATTACCAAAACTGGAAGAAATGGGGTCCATATTTAGCAGAAAGACAATGGGGAACTGTTCGGGAAGATTACAGCGAACATGGAAATGCTTGGGATTTTGTAAATCATGAAATGGCACGCAGTAATGCCTACCGATGGGGAGAAGAAGGGATTGCTGGTTTTTGCGACTCGCGGGAAATATTATGTTTAGCACCTGCCTTCTGGAATGGCAAAGACCCTATTATAAAAGAACGTCTGTTTGGTTTAACCAACAATCAAGGTAACCATGGTGAAGATGTTAAAGAACTTTATTTTCATCAGGTGTCATCACCAACACATTCATATTGTAAGTATCTATATAAATATCCTCAAAAGGAATTTCCATATAGTGAATTAGTAAGTACCAATGCGAGCAGAGGACGAGATCAATTTGAATACGAATTGCTAGACACTGGTAGCTTTAAAAACAATGCTTATTTCGATTGTTATATAGAATACGCCAAAGCAGATGTAGATGATATTCTTATGAAAGTGACGGTTGTGAACAGAGGCTCTAAATCTGCTGATATCCATGTGCTTCCACATCTTTGGTTTCGAAATTTCTGGAAGCATAATAAGAAACATTCACGACCAAAAATAAATTCAATTTCCAATACCAGTGTGCAATCCAAAAGTGCAAGAAATGGTAATTATTTTTTCTATCATGAAAATGGCGAACAGCTATTTTGTGAGAACGAGACAAATAATATGCTTTTCTATAAAACTGCTAATAATACCGATTATGTTAAAGACGGTATAAACGATCATGTAGTAAGTGGAAAACCTACCGTAAATCCTAAAAAGAACGGCTCAAAATTAGCTGTTTGGCATAAATTTAATCTAAAAGCTGGAGAAGAAAAAAGTATAAGAGTGCGCTTAAGTAAAACGAAAGTACAAAATCCTTGGGTTGATTTTGATGCCATATTTAGCGAAAGAATATCTGAATGTGAAGCGTTTTATAATGAAACCATCAATGCTAAAATTCCAGAAGCGCATCGAGCTATTGCTAAAAGCGCCTTTTCTGGCTTGCTTTGGACAAAGCAATTCTATTATAACGATGTATACAAGTGGTTATTTGGCGGTCAGGATGAAATGCAAGCACATAGAGCTTACCCAAGAAATTATAATTGGAAACATCTAACTAACAGACATGTTATTTCAATGCCTGATAAATGGGAATATCCATGGTATGCCGCCTGGGATTTAGCCTTTCATATGGCCTCTTTTGTAGAAATCGATCCGTTTTTCGCAAAAGAACAATTGCTATTGGTGCTAAAAGAAAATTACATGCATCCTAACGGTCAAATTCCTGCATATGAGTGGAATTTTAGTGATGTAAATCCGCCGGTACATTCTTATGCCGTGTGGAATGTTTACGAAAAAGATAAAAACTACACTGGAAATGGCGATACCATATTTTTGGAAAAAGCTTTCCAAAAACTCGTTATTAATTTTACTTGGTGGGTAAACCAAAAAGATAAAAGCGGTACCGATCTTTTTGAAGGAGGTTTTTTAGGATTGGATAATATTGGAGTATTCGATCGCAACCATATGCCACCCGGTATTAAAAGAATGCAACAGGCAGATGCCACAAGTTGGATGGCGATGTTTACGCTTAATATGCTACGTATGGCGCTCGAACTTTCAAAAACCAATAAAATATACGAAGAATCTGCGATTAAGTTTTTTAGGCATTTTTTAAATATTGCCTGGGCTATGCACCACATTGGTAAAAAGGATATTTCACTTTGGGACGACCAGGATAATTTTTACTATGATGTAGTGGAAATGTCAAGTGGTGCCACCGATCTTTTAAGGGTACGCTCTTTAGTGGGTGTAATACCTATGTTTGCAGTCGAAATTATGCATAAAGATCTGTTCGAAGAATTAAAGCATTTTAGACACAGGGCCAATGAAATAATGAGAACCCGCCCCGATTTGGCGTCGCTAATTTCAAATTTAGATGAAACCAATGAAGAAGGTAATTACCTGTTCGCCATTATGCGCGGTTTCAGGTTAGAACATTTACTTAAACGATTGCTGGATGAAGACGAGTTTTTATCAGATTACGGCATTCGTTCATTATCTAAGTACCACGAAAAACATCCATTTGTTTTTCAGCACCATGGGCATCATCAAATTCAGTATGAATCTGGCGAGAGTCGCTCCGATATGTTCGGTGGCAACTCCAACTGGCGCGGTCCTATCTGGATGCCATTAAATTACATGATTATACAGTCGTTACGCAAGTATTATACTTTTTATGGAGATACATATCAATATGAATTCCCAACGGGTTCTGGTAATAAACTTAATTTAAAGCAAATTGCTAACGAGCTCACGAAACGATTAGTAAAACTATTTGAACCTAATACTGAAGGTAAATTTCAATACCATGCCGATAACACAGGAAAACATTTTACCAAAGATGAACACTTTAAAAATCTGCATTTCTTTTACGAGTTTTTCGATGGTGATAACGGTAAAGGTTTAGGTGCGTCGCATCAAACAGGATGGACAGCTTTAATAGCCAATTTAATAATGGAAATGGAAGCCGATTAATTTCTGCGAAGGCAGGAGAACCTACAAAAAAATATTCCTTCAAATAATTTACGCTCGCCAATAAACTTAGACTTTTTATATCTGATTTATTTTAACAAGTCAGGATGACTCAATATCAATTCTATTTTTTTAATTATAACAGTCACCTGATTCATTTGTGCCTCTATATTTCTAAAAAAGAGACTAATATCTCGGTTTACCCAACTTTCAGAAATAACCCGTGCACCCAAACTAATTCTTAAAATAGCACTTTCAGTCTTGTGATTGTATTTTACGTTAACCGCTTGCCCGGTATGACATTTTTGGGCAGCAAGCCTAATAATTTCTAATGAAGCATCTTGAAACTGTTCGGAAATGTCAGAATTTAATAAGGTATAGAGTTTTTTCACATTATCAATAGATAATGCTTCATTGTTTTTAAGAATAAAGAAAGGGAAAATGGTGCGTATATTTCGTATTCCGAATTCTTCACTGTAATATGTATTAGTTTTTGTTTCCTCACCGTAAAGTGGTTCTAAAAAAGAGGCATCTTTTACAGAATCTTCAACAAAATTGCAAAACATCTCTATACCCATGTTTCTATACAGAATAGGTGTTTTATAATAGCGGTCCATTTCAACTATGGCAGCGTTCCAACGCATATAAGAGCCATAATTAAATCCTTCAGATAAATCATTTGAACAGTACCACGAAGTTGGCCAATCAGAATGATTATAATATTGGGTCAAGCCTTCTGGCAGTTTGGATTTTACAGAATTGATTATTGTACTAACACTTTCAGGCAAAATCAAGGCGCCTGCATAAGGAGGGCCGGTAAAGTATTTACTTCCTGTTATGGTAACAATATAGTCTTTGTTTAAATAGTTCTGAATGTCTTTCGGGTCTAACCTAAGTTGCGAACCATCTACAATAATTTGCATGGATAAATTCTCAAGCGAATCCAAATTTTTAATCATTTCTTCACTAGGTGATTGATAGCCTAATTTCGATTGATCCATGGCATGTAACACCACATGTCTGCCTAATTTATTTGTTTCAGAAATGGCATTAAAAACTTCTTTATCTAATTGATCAGACGATTTTAAATCACCATTTTCATCTCTAAAAGGGATTTTAATTAAATCGATATCTCTAAAACCTTCAATTTTATCGCCCTTTTTAACTGGGAAATTAAGCGCTGTTGTATTTTCAAAATGACAACCTTTTAATGCCGAAGGTACACCACTACCGGTTTCATCAGATGCCACTAAAACATGCGTAATTTCCTTATCAGAAATAATTTGAGTAATCGCAGCTATTTGAAGCGAAGAATCGGTACCCGAAGGTGAAAAAATGATTTCGCAGGCATCATTTATTTTAAATATTTTATGCAGGTTATTTTTTAGTAATTCAGAAAACTCGATAGTGGCATTTTTAAAACCATTTTTCAAGCTGTTTCCAATTAATATACTTCTCACCTTATCTGTTTTATCAAAAGCAAAATTTGAGACGCTCGTTGCGGTCGATGAGGCAAAAGTAAAAGCATCGGGTCTCGGGAAAGGTCTGCAACCATATTTGTTCAGCAATTCCACCTCGTCAATATTCAATCTAAGATCACCACCAGACATTAATAAATATTCGGTTGGTTTTGCCAGATTTTCAAGAATGGGTTTCCACGAATCTTTAAATACCTTATTTGTGTTTTTTAACCCATGAAAAGCCTGTAGTCCTTCATATTTTAATAAAGATTCTGTATCTAAATCCTCATCACTCTTAATCAAATTAATTAAAAAATAATCAAGTGGTTTTAATTTTTCTTTATCATCATTAGGCAATAAATTATAAAATATCCGGGTCACTTTAAGCGCTGCAATATCACATAACACCGTGTCTTTTTTATCTCCACTCAAAGCTTTATACCAAAGTTGCCATTCAATACCATAACGCAAATAAACTAAAGCTAAAACTGGTTTGTTCAAAAGTAATGCACCAATGGTAATCGATTTATTAGGCACAATTTTAAAGGCATTAGGCTCGGTAACCGATGTAATAATATTTATGTTGTTTATTTTCGGCACCGTGTTAAACCGTTTTAAAACCCGAACCAGATAATTCACATTTTCTTTTTCAAATAAACTCGATCTTCTATATTGATCTTCAATAAGTATATTATTATTTACCATAGGGAATTTAATTATAATGCATACTATAAAACCTGTCGATATAATGGTATAGTACCGTAAATTAGGAAATTAATTTTAAACAAAAAATCCGGCTATAAAAGTATAGCTTTTTTACAAATAATATGAAAATATTAGAAGCTAGTTGTGTAACAAATGTCACAATCAAAACATGATAAATTTGGGCGTTACCCTTCGGGTCGGGTTTTTCGCTCTATCTTTTTTAAAGCTTCGCTTCGATATCTTCATCCAAAAAATATTTTGGTTTCGATAGTCTCAAAAAAGGATGCCGCTACAACCCCTAACGCAAAGGCGTAATAGTACGGAATGCATCATTGTAAATAAAATTTGTCAATTCGAGTGAATTTTACGATTGAAAATGAGTAAAATTAGTATCGAGAATAAAAAAATTGCTAATAAAACAAGGTTCTCGATACAATTTTCTATCGAAAATCACTCGAACTGACAATCTATTGTATATAATAAGTCAAAATGTGAATATGGTTAATTAGCAAAAAATAACTAATTTGGTATGGCAACCATAAAAAACCATGTGCTACGACATTAAAGCAAGTTACGAATCGCAATTACGACGTGCAGAACGCCGTGGCGATTTACGCGCTATCCAAGAAATAAAGGAAAAGCTCATTCCTTTTACAGACCTGCCATTACATCACGCATCAGGTTTTAGTCATCCGGAATTATTAATATACACTAACGAATCACCTGATTTTCCCGAAGTCGCAACCTGGGGTTTGGTACCACATTGGGTGCGCGATGAAGAACAACTCCTAAAAACATGGAACAACACGCTAAATGCCCGTGGCGAAACCATTTTCGAAAAACCCTCCTTTCGCGATGCGGCAAAACATAACCGCTGCCTTATTTTTATCGATGGCTTTTACGAGCATCACCATTACCACAAAAAAACCTTTCCGTTTTTTATTCAGAAAAAAGACCAAAGCCCAATGGCATTGGCAGGATTGTGGAGCGAATGGAAAAATCCAAAAACTAACGGATTAATAAAAACTTTTAGTATTGTTACTACAAAAGGCAACCCGCTGATGTCTAAAATTCATAACAACCCAAAATTAAAAGAAGCGCGAATGCCATTAATTCTGCAAGAAGCCTTAGAAGATGCCTGGTTAAAACCAAAAGAAACGGATGTCGATTTTCAGGACATCCAAAACCTCATGCAACCCTACCCGGAGCAAGACCTTAAGGCCTATACCGTAAATAAATTACGCGGGAAAAACTATTTTGGCAATGTAGAAGAAACAGCGCAGGAAGTTGTTTATGATGATTTGGTTTTTTAAACGTCATATAGAGAAGGAACTGAGTTTATACTGAGCGCAGTCGAAGTAAAGCAATCTCACGATACTTACTCCAAGTTAATTTACAATAAACAGATTGCTTCATTCCATTCGCAATGACGAAAAGTATTATGTTTACGTCATTTCAATAAATTAACGTCATTACGAGGAGTCACGACTAAGCAATCTTATGATGTATTTTTAATAGTAATCTCAAAAATTACTCATGAAAATGACTTTTTAAAGTGAAATTTTAATAAGATTTTCAAATTGATTTTGCCAGAAAAAAAACTAACTTCGTTTAACTTCGAATATAATTCATTATCACGGAATCATATTCACCATACGTTATCCTTCATTCAACAAAACTTAAGTTAATTTATTGTCATACCTTACGAGGAATCAATTCTTCAATGCTAATATTATTTTGAAAAAGTATTAAGAACTAATTCAATAATATATTAAATATGAAAATAAATAACATTTTAGAAAACATTGGGAACACACCTGTTGTAAGATTGTCTAAATTATTTCCAAATGCAAATGTTTGGATGAAACTTGAAAAAGCTAATCCTGGAGGAAGCATTAAAGACAGAATTGCACTATCTATGATAGAGGATGCTGAAAAAAGAAATATTTTAACTCCAGATACAGAAATTATTGAGCCTACCTCTGGAAATACTGGTATTGGTTTAGCAATGGTTGCTGCAGTGAAAAATTACAAACTTACTCTTGTAATGCCTGAATCTATGTCTGTTGAAAGAAGGGCTTTAATGGCAGCTTACGGAGCTAATCTCGTGCTGACTCCAAAAGAATTGGGTTTAAAAGGCACTATTGAAAAAGCGAATGAATTAGTTGCAAATAATAAAAATGCGTGGATGCCTTCACAATTCACAAACCAAGCTAACCCAGAAATACACCGTAAAACAACTGCTTTAGAAATTGCCAATGATTTTCCTGAAGGATTAGATTATTTAATTACTGGAGTTGGTACTGGCGGTCATATTACCGGTATTTCAGAAGGTTTAAAGAAAAAACTCCCGAATTTAAAGGTCATAGCAGTAGAGCCCAATGATTCTGCTATCATCTCTGGAGGAGAACCAGGACCTCATCCCTTACAAGGTATTGGACCAGGTTTTTTTCCAGAAGTGTTCAATAAAAATTCAATTGATGGCGTCATTAAAATAACAAAAGAGGAAGCATTTTCCGAAGTTCAAAATTTGGCAAAAACTGAAGGCATTTTGGTAGGTATTTCTACAGGAGCTTCTTTAGCTGCTGTTAGAAAACAATTGCACACTTTAAATGGTAAAGAAACAATACTAACTATGAATTATGATACCGGTGAACGCTATCTATCTATTGACGAACTTTTTACAAAGTATTAGAAAAATTGATTTTTTTGTGCAAAATCGCTTAGGTTATTTTGATTGAAATGTTGAATAAATTATAAGAATGAGTTACCCCAAGTAAAAGATGAAATCGAATAAGTGAAAAACAAGTATCAATAAGACTAAGTCAAAATCTAGTGTAAAGCATGCGACTTTAACTTTGTAAACTATGTCCTTAACGAACACTTAAAACATTTACTCTCATCCCAATTTCAACCCGTTAAAAACTTATAATAATTCCTTTCTAAAACCAAGTGTAGCACACTATCATTAAAATAAAGGACCAAATCCTCAAAAACCTAAATTTATTTAACCAACTTTGGATTAAATAAAGTATAAGTAAATTAGCAAGACAAAACTGGTCTTTCAAAACAACGTTATCCACAATTATTGAGTGTTTAAATGAATTTAACAGAAATTAAAATACTACAAACCGCCATAGCCATTGCGGTATACATACTAATGCGATTGGTAATCATTAAATTTATAGATAGAACGGTAACCAAAAGTTTATTGCAAAAAACGAGAGGGAAAATTATCAAAAAAATATTCCAGGTAGCACTTCTTTTACTTATAATAATTATTATCCTAACTATTTGGGGCGTAGATCAATCGGAGTTATTCATGTTTATGGCTTCAATACTTGCCGTTATTGGGATCGCATTATTTGCCCAATGGTCGCATTTATCAAATATCACTTCTGGCATCATCATCTTTTTTAATCATTCATTTAAATTAGATGATACGGTGAGTATTATCGATAAAGACTATGAAGTTGAAGGTAGAATTAGTGATATCGGTCTTTTCTTTATTAAATTAAAAACAAAAGATGGGGAAGAGGTATCCTTACCAAATAATATCTTTATGCAGAAAATGATAAAAAAGAAAAACAAAAAACGTATAAATCCTCCAAAAACAAAAGATATTTAACCAACTTTGAATTCAATTAAAAATATAAGATTATGAGCAAGACGAAACTTACCATTAACAACAACGGTTCTATAAAAATAGAGGGCGATTTCGAAATAGTAGACAGCCAAGGCAATGCCTATGGTTTGGAGGGCAGAACTGTATTGGGTGTGTGCCGTTGTGGGCATTCATCTAACAAACCATTTTGCGATGGGTCACACCGCAATAATTTTGAGCACGAAGCTGAAGCTTTCAATTTACCACCCATGAAAACTCGTTAATACAGACTTTAATCAAATTTCAATTTATTATATTCTTCTATAAAAAAAAGAGGTGATCCTTTTAGTTCACCTCTTTCGTTATTATAATTTATTTGTAATACTTATTGTGGTTTTGTAACCGTACTTGAATCAAGAATTACTGCGGTTTGTGCCAGAGCTCTTCCCGTCATGGTTGCACCTGTTTGTAACGTAATGCCTGTCATTGAAAGTAAATTACCTTCAAAATGGGAAGTGGTTCCAAAAGTTGCTTGACCAGCTACTTGCCAGAATATATTTTTAGCTTGGGCTCCACCAGCCAAGGTAATATTAATACCTGTACTCATGTTCAGGTCACCCGCAATCTGGAATATCCAAACATCAGTTGCTGTTCCAGAAATAGTCATTGCTGACGGTATGGTCACTGAATTTGTCCATTTGTAAAGACCTGGCCCAAGTGTTTTTCCGCCAAGGTTTCCAGTTGCATATTCAACAAAATCTGGAGAAGGTCTACCCGCTGCATCGTTGTAAGCAGTAATCATATTTTCAACTGCTGTAGTTAAATTAATTGGCGTAGGAGAAGCCATATCTGCGGCATATATTTTTCCTGTAATTTGTGCCGAAGTTGCATATCCTGTGGCATTGGTTAATGCTAATCCAGTAACATAAGATGTTGCTGCAGGACTTAATCCTAAATCACCAGTAATGACTGAGGTAGATGAGTTATTAATGGCTGTTTTAGCCAAAATAACATAATTTGCTGCAGCACCAAGATTTACTGGACTAAGCGTCGTTAAAGTACCTCCAGTTGTAAAATTCCAAATCATAGGCGTTGCAATGGGATTACCCGCAAGGTTTTTAACAGCTGTTGTTACAGTCGCTGTATAAATTTTACCAGCCAATAAACCATTTGTTGGAGTAAAGGTTGCCGTTTTTCCAGAATAACTAACAGAACCCGCAACTTGTGTTGTTCCTTGTTTTACAGTAAAACTGGAAGTCGTTATTGTTGACGCATTCATAGATTCACTGAATGTGGCGGTAATAACTGAATTACGTGAAACACCAGCTGTGTTATTAGTTGGATAGGTTTCATTAACAGTAGAAATGTTTGTAGCGTCTTCGTCATCATTATTGTCACAACTAGTGAATAAGATAACTGACACCATGAATAGGGACGTTAAAAATGTTTTAATTTTCATATGTTTATTTATTATTTGGGTGTGAAATATATCACATGCCAAAGGTATGGGGCCTTACTTACGACGCTGTTACACGATATCTAGAATGAGTTACAACATTTTCATTGCTTGATTAATAAAACAACGCTATTTTGCCAATTGAAATCCGTTAATAACTCCTAACAATTTCGCTTTAAAACCAACTTCTAAATTCTTATTTTGCGGTTTCAAATTAGTATTACAATATGAAGGTCTGTATTGCCGAAAAACCAAGTGTAGCACGCGAAATAGCATCCGTTTTGGGCGCCAATACCAAGCGCGATGGGTATTATGAAGGTAATGGCTATGCGGTAACTTACACCTTTGGGCATTTATGTACCTTAAAAGAACCCAACGATTATAAACCCTATTGGAAAAGCTGGGATTTAAACAATTTGCCCATGCTTCCCGAAAAATTTGAAACCAAAGTGGTGGCAAATTCGGGAATTTAAAAGCAATTTAAAATTGTAAAAAGTTTATTTGATAAAGCCGAATTGGTTATCAATTGCGGGGATGCTGGACAAGAAGGAGAATTGATTCAGCGATGGGTGATGAACGAAGCAAAATACAAAGGCGAAGTAAAACGCTTATGGATTTCCTCATTAACCACCGAAGCGATAAAAGAAGGTTTTGAAAACTTAAAACCATCAGCAAACTACGATAATTTATACTATGCAGGATTTTCTAGAGCCATTGGCGACTGGTTATTGGGTATGAATGCCACCCGTTTGTACACCGTAAAACATGGTGGTTACAAACAAGTATTGTCCGTTGGACGCGTACAAACCCCAACTTTAGCCATGGTGGTAAACCGTTTTAAAGAAATTGAAAACTTTAAACCGCAACCGTATTGGGAATTACAAACCATGTACCGAGATACACTTTTTAGCTACGAAGAAGGTCGTTTTTTAAATAAGGAAGATGGCGAATTGTTAGCCAATAAAGTAAAAGAAAGCGATTTCGAAATTGTATCGATCGAAAAAAAGAAGGGCAACGAATATGCACCAAAACTGTTCGATTTAACAGGATTGCAGGTGTATTGCAATACTAGATTTGGGTTTTCGGCCGATGAAACGCTTAAAATTGCGCAAACCTTATACGAGCAAAAAGTAGTAACCTACCCAAGAGTAGACACTACCTTTTTACCAAACGATGTGTATCCGAAAGTATCAGGCATTTTGCAAAAGCTTACCAATTATGCAGCTTTAACACAACCACTTTTAGGAAAAAAGATTAAAAAATCGACCAAGGTTTTTAACGATAAAAAAGTAACCGATCACCATGCGATTATCCCGACCGGGATGCAAAGCAATTTGCAATACAATCAGCAACAGGTGTATGATATTATTGTAAAGCGTTTTATTGCGGTTTTTTATGATGATTGTTCGGTAGCAAACACCACGGTTATTGGAAAAGCAGCCGATGTTTCGTTTAAAACTACCGGAAAAGAAATATTAAAAAAAGGCTGGCGTGTTGTTTTTGAAGACCCGAAAGCCAAAGAAAAAGAAGCCGATTTATTACCAACGTTTGTAAAAGGTGAAAAAGGGCCACACGAACCTTCGTTTTTAGAAAAGGAAACCAAACCACCTAATCAGTTTACAGAAGCTTCGTTATTACGTGCTATGGAAACCGCAGGGAAAGAAGTGGACGATGAAGAGTTACGCGATTTAATGAAAGAAAACGGTATTGGACGACCATCTACCCGGGCCAATATTATAGAAACACTTTTTAAACGCAAATATATAGTTAGAAATAAAAAACAGGTGTTGCCAACTCAAACGGGAATTCAGTTGATTGATACCATTCAAAACGATATATTAAAATCGGCAGAACTAACAGGCTCGTGGGAAAAGCAATTAAAAGATATTGAAAAAGGCACATTTACTGCCGGCGCGTTTATAAACAACATGAAACGCATGGTGGATGCTTTGGTTTACGAAGTACGCAGTGAAACCGTTCGTGCGAACATTTCACATGCGGTAACGGTGCAAAAACGCGCAGCCAAAGCAGAGAAAAAGAAAGCAGCAGGTATTTTGGCTGAGGTTTGCCCGAAATGCAAAAAAGCCAACATTATAAAAGGGAAATCGGCTTATGGTTGTGAAAACTATAAAGCCGGTTGCGATTTTGTTTTGCCTTTTACTTATGCGGATAAAATAATATCGGAGAAGCAATACTTGAGATTGCTTCAAAAAGGTTCTACAGTCAATTTAAAAGACTTTAAAATAAGTACGGGTACTGTGGAAGGTTTGTTGCGTTTTGATGCTGATTTCAAGCTTAAATTTGAATCTAAGAAATCACCAAAAAAAGAAATTCCAGATGCATTGACCTGTCCGAAATGCAAAAAAGGCACCGTGATAAAGGGAAACACCGCTTATGGGTGTAGTGAATATAAATCGGGATGTGATTTTAAGGTAACTTTTGAAGTGATTCGCGAAAAGATAAACGGACAAAAACCAAGCAAAGAACTGGTTTATAATATTTTGAATGCAAGTGTTTAGTTTATTTTCCGTCATTACGAGGACGAAGGACGAAGTAATCTGTTTAATAAAATGCTTGGTTGTTAATATCGGGATAAAACATTTATGAGATTGCTTCACTATCGTTCGCAATGACGTAGTATCATGTTTTTAGAACAGATTAAATGACAGAACATAAAACAATACATCGCCATTTCATTATCTATAAGCCCTATGGGTATTTAAGTCAGTTTGCAAGCAATGCGAGCAAACAACAATCAAAAAAGTTTTTAGGCGATTTACACGATTTTCCGGAAGGGATTATGGCGATTGGCAGGCTGGATGAAAAATCGGAAGGCTTGTTATTGCTCACCACCGATGGGAAAATGAGTGATTTTGTAAATAGCAAAAAAGTAGACAAAGAATATTATGCTCAGGTTAATGGCCATATTACTATGGAAGCCATTGAACAACTAGCAAAAGGAGTGGAGATAGGTTTTGAGGGTAAAAAATACCAGACCAAACCTTGTAAAGTTTTTAAATTAGATATTATTCCAGAATTACCAATACGTTCTCAAAAAATAAGAGATGATAGACATGGACCCACCTCATGGATTTCGTTAACACTTAACGAAGGAAAGTTTAGACAGGTACGCAAAATGACTTCGGCAGTGGGTTTTCCAACGTTACGATTGGTTCGGGTTCGGGTTGGTGCTATACAACTAAACACGATGCCAGTGGGTGCTGTTGTTGAGGTAACGGATTTTCTGCGTTAGGGATTGAAACGGCATTCTTTTTTGAGACTATCGAAACCAAAATATTATTTGGTTGAAGATATCGAAGCGAAGCTTTAAAAAAAATATAGTAAAAAGCCCGACCCGATAGAGGGGTAACGCCCAAGCACTTTTTATACTTCCAGCTTCTTTAATTCTTTATAATTTAGGTTGAGGCGTTTTAGCAAGAAACCATATAAAAGTTTGTAAAACAGCCAGATTACAAATATAAAAATAGCCGTTGTTGCAATGAATATGGAATAAACGAGCAGTGTCTGTTTTCGGTCTAAATGAGTAAATGTGTCTGTTAATTTAGGATCGTGTGATATAGCAATATATATACCAGCTATGATCGATATAAATGCTACGACTAAATTATAAATAACGTAGTATTTAATGACTTTCCGGGTTTTTAATATGCTTTCCATTAATTTTTTAGCATTATCCGTCACCGAAATGGCTTTGTGTGCCTTAAATAACAGATAAATAAATAGCAAAATAACGCCGTAACTAACTATGTTTATTGCGGTTAATATGTATTCGTTTGTATAAATGGCGTCTAATTGTTCTCTGTAACTATCCGACGTAAAATAGGGGATGGTGTTCACTAAAATCCAAAATACAAGTTCGGCGATGCTTATGTAAAACAGTGTTTTAACAATAGAGGATGATTTTTTTTGCAGCATCGGGTAAATATCTTGAGTAGATAGTTTTTTATGCTCTGGTTTTTCCTTGTTCCAGTCTTTTTTGAGAATATCTAATTCATCCATGTGGTTACGGATTAAGTATGGTTCTAAGTTTGTTTTTTATTCGATTCATCTTCACTCTGGCATTCACTTCACTAATACCCATAGTGTCACTAATTTCGCTATAATCTTTGTCTTCTAAGTATAAAAATATAAGTGCTTTTTCAATATCGTTTAATTGGTGCACTGCTTTGTAAAGTACTTTAAGTTGTTGTTCTTCAGTATCATCGTAAGCCTCTGCGGTTATTTTAAATTCCACAGCACCAAAGTCTTGTGTATTTATAGTGCGTTTTGATTTTCTATATAGCGTTATCGCTGTATTTAATCCAACACGATACATCCAGGTACTAAACTTCGCGTCACCACGAAACTTTGGATATGCTTTCCATAGTTGTATGGTTATTTCCTGAAATAAATCGTTATGAGCATCATAATTATTGGTATACAAACGGCATACCTTATGTACAATATTCTGGTGCTTTTCTAGCAATTCAACAAAACTATGTTCTAGTTCCTTATTCAAATCGGTGGTTTAGTTACACTGTAAGTAGCTTAATGTTTTAAAATGTTACAGCTTGGTAAAAATAATGTTTTATATATAGCTAATAAACTTGCGGCATTATATCTTTGCGCAAAATTTTTGTATACATCATGAATATTCCCCAAGTTAGTAATCCACGAGTTGTAATCATTGGTGGTGGTTTTGCTGGTATTAATTTGGCTAAAGCATTAGGAAATAAACCCGCGCAGGTTGTGCTGATTGACAAGCGAAATTATCATACTTTCCAACCCTTATTATATCAGGTATCTTCTGCTGGATTAGAACCCGATTCTATTGCATATCCGCTTAGGAAAATTATAAAGCGTTATAACAATATGTACTTCCGTATGACGAAAGTGCGAAATATTGATGCAGATGCGAAACAAATTTATACCGATATTGGAGTTATTAGTTACGACTATTTAGTAATTGCAACGGGAACAAAAACCAATTACTTTGGAAATAAAGCTATTGAAACTTATAGCATGCCTATGAAAAAAGTGCCTCAAGCTTTGAATATTAGAAGTTTGATATTGCAGAATTTTGAACAGGCAGCAATTACCGAAGATAAAGCCACAAGAAAAGCACTTTTAAATTTTGTGATTGTTGGTGGCGGTCCAACAGGCGTTGAACTTGCCGGAGCTATAGCAGAATTAAAAAACCATATTTTACCGAAAGATTATCGCGATTTGATTCCTGCCGACATGCAGATTTATTTATTAGAAGGGAGTGCGCGTGTCTTGCCTACAATGAGTGAAGAGGCATCGAAAAAGGCAGCAAAGTTTCTTACTAAACTAGGGGTGCTAGTTCATTGCAACACCTTTGTAAAAGATTATGATGGTAAAAAAGTAGCCACTAATTTAAGTCTGAAATTAGAATCTGAAACTTTAATTTGGGCTGCAGGAGTTACGGGCGATTTAGTTGCAGGATTAAAGGCAGAAGCTTTAATGGAGCGATCAAATAGATATAAAGTAAATGCCTATAATCAGGTGGAAGGATATAGTGATATTTATGCTTTGGGAGATATTGCTTTAATGGCTTCGGATGACTATCCAAACGGGCATCCGCAAGTCGCTCAACCGGCCATACAGCAGGGGCAACTTTTAGGTAAAAACATCATTAGATTAATACAGGGAAAACCACTAAAAGAATTCAAATATATTGACAAAGGATCGATGGCAACAGTGGGTAGAAACAAGGCTGTTGTAGATTTAAAGCGCTATAAATTTAGCGGCTTTTTTGCATGGTTTATCTGGATGTTTGTGCACCTTATGGCTTTGGTTGGTTTTAGAAACAGAGTGATCGTTTTCTTTAATTGGTGCTACAATTACATCAATTTTGACAAGGCAGCACGACTTATTATCCGTCCGTTTAATAAGTTAAAGAAATAGTTGGATAAATATATTTAATAATCTGATTGCTAAATTATTAACTTAATAGAATAGATTTTGTCTATTGTTGTTTTTTAAGCCCTAAAACGATAAGATATTGTGCGATGGCGTAGGTTAGCATGATGAGAATTCCTGCCGTTTCAAAAGGCTCGTAAAATTTATTTAAGGCCAATAAACTATCCGAAGTTACAAAAAATATTGCACCCAGAAAGACTAAATTGTAACTCATTTTCGAAACGCTTTCGTGTCGTAAAAAAGCGGTTATTACCATGGTTAAAATTACCAGCATATACAAAATGACTGGAACCAACATGTCACCCAATCCATCTTTCAAAAAGTAGAAAATACCAACGCCATAGATTAATAAAAATAGTATTAAAAAGGATGCTTTTTTATGTGTGTTTTTCTTCTTTATAAACACCAAAATATACATAATATGGGCCATCAAAAAGGCCAGTAAACCACTTATAAAAAAGTTAGAAGATATATTAGCAAACATTAAAAGGACATCGCCTAAAAGTGAAAAAAGTAATGCCGCGAGTGTTAAGTATTTTGATTTTGTATCGAGGTTATTCTCCTGTTTTAAAAAGTAAATAATAAGTGAAATAAGTATCAATGGCTTGGTTAAGTAATGCCATGAATTTAGACTTTCAATGTTATCACAAATTAATTCGGCTAACAATATAATGGTAAAAATTGTTGAAAAAATTCTCTCAGATTTAGTTAACATGTCGCCTGTTTTCTCAAATATATTCAATTCATCATAGAAATATTACAATTCAGTAATTTTATGTTTCCAACTGTTTTATAATGTTTCAAATTTGTGGTATCAATAAAAAACGAACAATCAATCATACTATGAAAATACTTGTACTCCTTTTTGGCATATTCATTTCGCTTCAATTAAATGCGCAATCTGTAATTAATGGAAAAGTTATGGAAACAAATGGAACGCCAATAATGGGAGCTAACGTTTATTTGGCAGGTACATACGATGGAAGCACAACAGATGAAACTGGCACGTTTTCGTTTAAAACAAATAAATCCGGTTCGCAAACATTAAAAGTATCATATATGTCTTTCGAAACTTTTACTATGTTGGGCGATGTGTCTTATATGAAAAATTTAGTAGTAAAACTTCGTGAAGATGTAAATACGCTGGATGCTGTTGTTTTGTCGGCAGGAACATTTTCGGCTGGAGATAACAGTAAAGTGAATGTTCTAAAACCTTTAGATGTAGTGACTACTGCAAGTGCTTTAGGTGATTTTGTGGGCGCATTGCAAACCTTGCCAGGAACAACAACGGTTGCTGAAGATGGCCGATTGTTTGTACGTGGTGGTGATGCCGAGGAAACACAAATTTTTATTGATGGTATTCGCGTGTTTACACCCTATTCGCCAACTACCAATAATACGCCAACCCGTGGGCGTTATTCTCCTTTTTTGTTTGATGGTATTACGTTTTCAACAGGTGGTTATTCTGCGGAATATGGTCAAGCTTTATCAAGTGTTTTGCTATTAAACACGATTGATGAACCCGATCAGGAAAAAACAGATATTGCTATTATGAGTCTTGGTGGTGGTATTGGAAATACCCAGAAATGGGATAAAAGTTCGTTGAGTTTTAATGTATCGTATATTAATTTGGCGCCTTATAATGCTATTTTTCCGAGTCGGAACAATTGGAAAAAACCTTTTGAAACCGTTTCTGGTGAAACCGTATTTCGTAAAAAAACCAATAAAGGTTTGTTTAAATTATACGGCGCTTTTGATGCTACTAGTTTTGAACTAACTCAGGAAGATATTAATTACACCGAGGGTGTTCATTTTAAGTTGAATAATCAAAACCTTTATTTGAATAGTTCTTATGAAGGGGACTTAAATGAAACCTGGACAGTTTTTGGAGGTATGAGTTATACCCATGGCAATAACGATTTAAACATAATAGATAGCGCTATTGAAGATGTTGAAAATTCATTGCATGCTAAGCTTAAATTTAGAAACAGAATAAGCAATCGTTTTAAACTTTATTTTGGAGCGGAATACTTTGCTACGAATTTTAAAGAAACCTACAACGATACGTCTGTAAACAACGCAAAATACGGGTATGATGATAATATTGCAGCAGCATTTACGGAAGCCGATATATTTATATCGAAAAACCTTGCTTTCAAAACCGGTGTACGTGCCGAATACAGCCAGTTGTTTAAGGATTTTTCAATGGCACCTCGAGTGTCGCTGGCTTATAAAATATCTGGTAAAAGTCAGTTGTCATTAGCTTACGGGAACTTTTATCAAAACCCATCGAGTGCTATTTTAAAATTCGAACAAGATTTAAAAGCACAAAACACTTCACATTATATAGCTAATTATCAATACAATGGCGACCGGAAACTTTTTAGAGCCGAAGCCTATTATAAAAAGTACAATAACTTGGTGAAGTATGATACAGAGTTTGCCGATTTTAATAGCAATTATAACAACGATGGATACGGATTTGCAAAAGGGATTGATTTCTTTTTCCGCGACAGTAAATCCATTAAAAATGTGGATTACTGGGTGAGTTATTCGTTATTAGATACCAAGCGTGATTATAAAAACTTCAGCATGGAAGCACAACCCAATTTTGCGAATACCCATAATGTATCGGTGGTAGGAAAATATTGGATAAACGATTGGCGAAGTCAGGTTGGATTTAGTTATGCATTTGCATCAGGAAGAACATTTACCAATCCAAACGAACCTGGTTTTTTAAACGATAAAACAAAGACATATAACAGTTTAAGTGTGAATTGGGCGTATTTAATTAGTCCGCAAAAAATACTATATGCTTCAGTAAATAATGTGTTGGGTTTTAAAAATATTAATGGCTACCAATATGCTAATACGCCCGATGTGAATGGGAATTTTAATCGACGTTCGTTACAGCCAGCAGCAGATCAGTTCTTTTTTGTCGGCTTCTTTTGGACGATTAGTGAGGATAAAAAGAGTAACCAATTGGATAAGTTGTAATGCAAAGTAAATGTTGCTTTATATTATACACTTTGCCCAAACGTAAGCAAGTTATTATCAGGGTCGAGCATCGAAAATTCTTTTTGTCCCCAGGGTTTTATTTGTAGTTTTCCATTAGGATGTATGCTCAATTTTCTGTCTAAGAATGATTTATAAAGTCCATCAATATCATTGGTTCTAATATAAATCTGTCCGTAATTTTCTTTCGGATTGAGTTCTTTAAATTGAAAAAAGTGAATTTGAATTTGGTCTTTTTGCACCATTAGGTAATCTTCGAAGTCCGCGCTTCCAAATTCCTGAAAGCCTAATTGGTTTATATAATAGTCTTTTGTGATGGCTTTATTCCGCATGGGAAGTTTTGGGTTGATTTCTGTGAGCATCGTTAGAAAATTAAAGTAATTTAAATTTTTTATAAAACCAATAATCCTTTGTCTCGCAAAACGTTGATAGGTTTAGAATACCAAAATAATTCAAAGTTTTCAAAATGAGTTTCAAAATCTTTTTTTAATTCTGAAAACGATTTTAAATGATTGTTATTTGGACTTAAATCATCTAAAATATTTAAAAACCAGTTGCCTTTTTCTTTGTCTAAAGTAACATCAAAAACATCAGTTGTACTATGAAATGTTAGTTTTAATGAAAAATAGGTTTCACCTTTTTTGGTTTTAGATTGTTCGGAAACCAAAGGTTTTGTACCTAACCACAATATTTTTGCTGTTGGTTTTATGTTGAAATGCGTTTCGGTTTCTAGGCAATTATTTATAAAATCAGGTTTAATACTTGTTTTTGGAATTTTAAAATCGAACCATTCCTGCAACGGTAGTTCAAAACCAATACCGTGCATAAAATTAAAAAGCGATTTTTTTAATCCGAAACTAAATTGATTATGGTCAATCCCAGTAGTGTCTGTAAATTCTATGTCGTTGTTGGCAAACGTGATGGTTTTTTTGTTGGGTATAATATGATAATCGGACGGATTTAATCCAATCGGGCTATGTGCTGTTAACGCAAACTGATGCCAGAATCCCGATTGTAAAACACCAATTTCGAATAACTGACGCACCATTTCTAAACTATCAACAGTTTCCTGAATGGTTTGGGTTGGGTAGCCATACATTAAATACGAATGCACCATAATGTTGGCTTCGGTAAAATTGCGAGTCACCTGCGCTACCTGTTCTACCGTAACGCCTTTATCGATAAGTGCTAATAATCGATCGGAAGCCACTTCCAAGCCACCAGAAACCGCAATACAACCTGATGCTTTTAGTAATAAACACAAATCTTTGGTGAAGTTTTTCTCAAAGCGAATATTCGTCCACCATGTAACTGTGAGTTTGCGTTTTATAATTTCTAAAGCAAGCGCTTTCATGAGGGCAGGAGGTGCCGCTTCATCAACAAAATGGAAACCAGTTTCAGAGGTTTGCTCAATAATTTGTTCCATGCGATCTACCAGTAGTTTGGCAGCAATGGGTTCGTAAATTTTTATGTAATCTAAAGAAATATCACAAAATGTACATTTGCCCCAATAACACCCGTGTGCCATGGTGAGTTTGTTCCATCGGCCATCGCTCCAAAGACTGTGCATCGGATTGGCGATTTCTATAACGGAAATATATTCGGTTAAAAGTAAATCGGAATAATCAGGCGTGCCAATATCACTTTGTTTATAGTCTGTTTTGGCACTGTTATTTTTATAAACAATGGCACCGTTTTCTAAAAGGGATGTGCGTTTGAAAGACATCTCGACTGCGCTCGATGTGACATGGTTATATAATAATTCAATAGGTAATTCGCCATCATCCAAAGTAATAAAATCGAAAAACTCAAATACGCGAATATCTGTAACAGAGCGTAATTCTGTATTTGGAAATCCTCCACCCATTGCAATTTTAATAGTTGGATAATTCGATTTTATGTGCTGCGCACAACGAAACGCACTATATAAATTCCCAGGAAAAGGCACTGAAAAACAGACTAATTTAGGTAGAACTGTTTGTAGTCTTTCCTCAAGAATTTTTAATGTTATGTCATCTATAAAGGTGGGTTCTATTTGTAAATGTTCGTATAATTCATCAAACGAATTCGCACTTTGGCCCAAACGTTCGGCATAGCGGCTAAAACCAAAATTGGGATCAATGCATTCAATAATGAAATCGGATAAATCTTCAAGATATAAAGTTGCTAAATGTTTCGCTTTATCTTGTAAACCCATGGAGCCAAAAGCCCAATCCATATCGTCTAGCTGGTTAAATCGTGATGCTTGTGGCAGATAATTATCGGTACAAATTTGTCTGGCAAAAGTTGGTTTTTTACCTTGAAGAAACGCTATAACATCATTTAATGGCTGTAAATAGGAATCTTTAAGCGAATAGATTCTTTGGCAATTTTCTGAAACAATGCCGTCGTTTTTAAAAGCCGAATCAAATATTTCTTGAAAGGTCTTTTTTGAGAATAATTCTAAAATCACTTCAATACCTAAATCCATTTGAAAGGCACCGATGTTTTTGGTATTTAAAAAACCTTTAAGATATGCCGTTGCAGGATAAGGCGTGTTTAATTGTGTAAACGGTGGCGTAATGAGTAAAAGGTCTTTCAAAATGGTGTTTTAAAATATTAAACAAATATAATTGAAAACTTGTACTTGGAAAGGTTTATGTCTCGCAAAGCCGCAAAGGCGCAAAGAATCAAAGTTGTAAAGCTAAATGGAAAAAATCTAAAAAATACTAGTCAGTTTGAATTTGGATTTTTTAGTTTTCTTGATTCTTAATTCTTAATTCTTAATTCTAAAACTTAATTCTTAATTATTTCTCGTTATTCAAAATTTCGGCAACTGCTTGTGTGTAAGTCTCTTGGATTACCTGCTTTTTTGATTTTTTTATAGGTTTTTTGAGGATTGGAAAACGATTGTGAAAAGTATTCCCAAAAGCCTAACATTTTCATTTTGATGGGTGTTGGTCCGGAGAGTGCGGCATCGTACTGTTGGTAAATGGTATCGTGAAATTCACTAAAAATTTTCCATCTGTCTAAAGGATATTCCGTAGTGTTGTTTTTAATCATACTCGGTAAAAAAGGATCGGCAATTAATCCGCGACCAATCATAAAATGATCGATACTAGGAAAGCGCTCCTGCATTTCTTTAAACTTGGCAACCGTCGTGATATCGCCATTATAATAGAGTTTGTGTTTGGTGCTATCAATACAACGCTGAAACGCTTCTAAATTAACGCCACCTTTATAAAGTTGCTTTCCAATCCGTGCATGTATCGCAATATTTTTAAGTGGATATTTGTCTAATATAGGAAATACGTCTAAAATTTCTTCGGGGGTTTCGTAACCCATGCGCATTTTCATAGAGACAATAACATCGGTTTCGTTATGAACACGCTCCAGAATGTGATTAATTTTTTCAGGATTGCAAATAAGTCCGGAACCCATACCTTGTTTGGTGACCATAGGGTAGGGACAGCCTAAATTCCAGTTAAGTTCTTTATAGCCTAATTGTTGAATATATTTAACCACAAACAGAAATTCATCGGCATCGTTAGTCATTACTTGCGGAATAACCTCTAAAGTAGTATTGTTTTCGGGTTGTAAATCGCGTTGATAGGATGATTTAATAATCATTTTTCCATCTAGCCGAATGTAAGGTGCATAAAACGTATCGATACCTCCAAAATAATGATGAAAGGCATTGCGAAATCTAAAATCGGTAAAGCCTTGTAAAGGTGAAGAAAGTAAAGTGATTGTCATCTAATTATTTAGTTGCGCAAATATACTTCAAAAGTATAAGTACTTAATAGAATTTTAATTGGCAGGAATTATTCGATAAATAGACGTAAGATCATTACGTTTTTTTGGAGGAAGCGCATCGTTATGTATTGCCAATTGCAGATGTTCTTGGTTTTTGTTTTTAGAAAAAATCAATTTAAAAAATTGTGAGATTGTTAAACTATTTTTTGCTTCCTTTATAAGTATAAATTCATCGCCTGTTTTAACGAATCCTGCTTCTAAAACGCGAACATAAGTGCCAGGACAGCCGTGTCTCACAAATTGCTTAAGCACTTTTTGGTTTCCAAATTTTACACCGAATTTATAACAAGGTTCTCGTGGTTGGGTTATTTGTACTAATGCCGAACCTAGTTTATAAATATCTCCAATATGAATTTTGGTTTCATCTAAATTTGAAACGGTTAAATTTTCACCAAACATGCCATAATTCCAATCTAAATGTGGGTACAGGTTTTTCCAGTATGGATACTGGTTCTCTGAAAACAAATAACAAGCTTTAAACTCGCCACCGTGTACTTCTCTGTCTGATACTTCATCGCCTTCAACCGTTTCTTTTCCTAAATAAATAGGTTGATTGGTTGGGGTTTTATAAATACCTGTAATTACCTCTTCACCGCAAAAAATAATGGTGGTTGGTTTTGCTATGTTGGTGGAGAGGATTTTCACTGTTCGTTTAACTTTTGCAGGATAGTAAGTTGAGTTTGAATACGCGATTTTTTCTGAAGGAAAATCAGATGTAACTATACTGCAACAACCTTAAATTTTGTTTAAAAATAGCAATTATTTTTAAACATTGTTGGTAATAGTTTTCATTCAAGCATTTCAATTTCAAAATTATCGGTCATTTTTTCAAATTTAAATACCTATGTTTTTTAATTTATATGTAAATCGATATTATTTTGGTATTGTAACTATACCGGTTTTTAAGAAGTACCTTTGCTAATAATATTCAACCAATCAATGACCACAGATATAAAAGTAAACAAGCCAGAACCAATTGTGTCTGGAAAAAAAATAGATTTGTTTAGTCGCGCTACAGATGTGAATCGTACGATTAAAACACTGGAATCTGGTAAGCCTGTACTAATAACAGAGTTTTATAGCAATGGATTGTTTCTTCTTAAGGAGCTGCAGATTCATCTTAAAAGAAAGTTTCCTAATATGACTTTTCAAGAGCAACGCGAATATCGTTCAGAATATCATAGGTTGTCAAATCTTATTTTATTAGAAATTGATGATTATAAATTAGCTGTGAAAAAATCACCATCTATTGGTTGGTTAGAAAAATTGTATCCAGAAACTAGTCGTTTTTTGCTTCCTTTTCCTCAAGTACAAGGATTAAATAGTTCTTGGCAATGGTACCAGAATGGTATTTTAATTCCAGTCTTGCGAAATAAACTACATCCATATTACGGTACTTATTTCCCAACACGTTTTGATCATTTGATACTTTTTGATAATTGGTTAAAACGTTATGAAGGACCTAAAAAGTCTGCTATAGATGTTGGGATTGGGAGTGGTGTACTTTCTTTTCAAATGATAAAACATGGTTTTCAGATGGTTTTTGGAACAGACACAAATCCTAATGCCATTGTTGGACTTAAAGAGTTTATGGGAGACACCAAGTTGTCCAGAAAAATAGAATTAGATTTTGGGCATCTTTTTGGTAAGTGGGAAAAGCAGACCGAATTGATTGTTTTTAATCCGCCGTGGTTGCCAACATCAAATGAGTTGGATAGATATGATGAAGCTATTTATTACAATGAAAACCTGTTTCCTGAATTTTTTACAGAGGCAAAAAGAAGATTGTTAACTGATGGAAAGCTCGTTATTTTATTTTCAAATTTAGCGCAGATAACTAATGTAACAAAAGACCATCCTATAGAGAAGGAACTGACCGATGGCGGGAGATTTCAATTAGAAAACTGTTTAAAAAGAACAGTGAAATCTGCTTCTGAAAAAACAAAGCGCGATCAACATTGGCGTGCATCTGAAGAGGTAGAGCTTTGGGTACTGATAAATAAGTAAGATTTTGAAGTATTGGCTAACTATGTTTTTATTGACACTGTAAATAAAAAAACCACTTCTCTTTGAAGTGGTTTTTTTGTGTTTATGCCTTCTGTTAACTCGAAAAATTTTTAGATAACAGAATGAGATTCCCTCCTTCGAGGGAATGATTCTTACTTAATTATCTCATAACTACGCTTAATGAATTTGGTAAGCTATTCACCTTTTAGAGCCTTTTAAAGTTGAGATATTCGTCGATGAAATTGCGAGCTAATAATAAAGTATGCTATTTATAATCGCGTAAAAGAAAATTCCAATAATATTTTTTAAATAGAATAATACTAAGATAAAGTTTAAGATGTTTTGAATTTAATTTCTTTTTAAATTTTATAGATGATTTATTAAAATATTGAGTAACACTATACTTTATATCCCTTCCTTGTTTTTTTAACAATTGATAACTTTGGTAGCGTAAATAAGGAGCTATATTCTTGCTACGATATGAATGGAACGTCCACATATTCAAAAGATAAGCTTCATTGTCTTTCAATTTAAATGTTCTATTATGAAAAGTGAAATCATTTAATTCAATAAACATATAAGCCGCAATTTCGTTATTATGTTCTAAACCAATACATATTTGACCATTGTTTAAACCTTGAATCATTTTTTCTCGTTCAGAAATAGTTAAATAACTAGTAATTAATTTCAGTTCTTCAGCATCTAAATACCGCAGCAAATATTCTGTTGAATCTCCTTTAATTTTAGGCTCTTGACATTCTTCAACCTCTTCCTGTACCCAATAATAAGGGTCGATATCTATACCTATTTTCGCTAACCTATTTCTTATACCAAATAATAGTAACCCATTATTTATTATAATCCAAAATCTTTTAAAAATTGAAATATTCTGACTTTTTTTAATTTCCATATAATAATATTAATTCTTACGCCCGTATTGGCCATTGCCAGATTCTAAATTCATTTTTAATCTAAATTCTTGTGGGGTCATTATTTCTCTATCATTTGCATGGGCTATTGTATGAATTCTTTTTATTAAATCACCGTTAGTTGCTAATTTTGTTCTAGAAGAATCATACCAAATATTATCTTCTAAACCAACTCGAACGCCACCGCCGATTGCTATAGAAAGAGAATTCATTTTTAGTTGATCATCACCAATTCCAGCTAAACTCCAAAGTGAATTTTCTGGAAGATCATTAATCATAACCCCTGCATGGAGCAAATTTGCTTGTGAGCAAGCAATGTTGCCAAATAAGAGATTAAAATAATAAGGAGGTTTTATCAACTCTTTCTTTATAAGATATTTTGCATAATTTACCATACCTATATCAAAGGCTTCAAGTTCGGGAACAATTCCTTTTGATTTCATTAGATTGGCTAAGTCCTGAATCATATTGGGTGAGTTCACACTTGCTGTTTTGTTAAAATTTAAAGAACTCAAAGTTAAGCTACCCATATCAGGCTTCAATTCTCCATCCAGGAATAATGGATCTCCTCGTTGTTCTAATTCACTAAAATCTCGTCCACTTAATGAGTTACATAGCACCAAATATGGAGCATATTTTCGAATACCCTCTATTATTTCACCATATATTTCTTTTTTAAAAGTTGGTACTTGTGTAATAGGATCTCTTGCGTGTAAATGAACTATAGTGATGCCTATTTCGGAAGCACGATGTACATCTTCAACAATTTCAGAGACACTAACAGGTACATGTGGTGTCATGCTTTTAGTAGGAATCATTCCAGTTGGAGTGAAATTAATAATTAATTCATTTCCCATGGTTTTTATTGTTAATTTATTCTAAATACTTATTTAGTATCATATAACAAGATAGTGATGTTAAAATATTTTGAATTTTATTTTAGATAGAATACTTATAAAAACGTTATTTTGTAAGTGGCTTTTTAATTTGCATGAATACTCATTATAAGTATTTGTAAATTTCCATATTGTCTTTTTAAAATAGAATTGATTCTAAGTCTAGTTTAAAAACTAAAAACCACTTCGCTTATGCAAAGTGGTTTTTGATTTGTATATATTTGTACCTATGCAGGAATGATAAATATTTTATTTAATCATATCATAACTACGCTTAATAAATTTGGTAAGTTCTTCACCTTTTAATAAGCCTTGCGATAAACGTGCTAAATCTAAACTTTGGGTAATTAAACGCTCTTGTTTGTTTTTAGTTTTTGTTTCTAAAATTTCACCAACTAATTTTGAGTTTGTGTTTACTACTAGGTTGTACATTTCTGGCATATTACCCATGCCAAACATACCGCCACCGCCAGTTTGTTGCATCTCTTTCATACGGCGCATAAATTCTGGTTGCGTGATGATAAATGGCGATGCTTCGCTATCCATAGCTTCTAACTGAACCATGAATTTTTCAGATGGAATTACTTCTTTCAAAAGAGTTTCCAAAGTTGTTTTTTGCTCTTCTGTTAATTTAGAAATAGTTGTTTCATCTTTCTTAATTAAGTTTTCGATATGATCGCCATCAACACGTGCAAACGAAATATTTTCTTTAGTACTTTCTAACTTCTGAATTAAATGCGATATAATTGGCGAATCTAACATTAACACTTCATATCCTTTTGCTTTCGCAGATTCGATATAAGCATGTTGTGCGTCATTATTAGATGCATATAAAATAACCAACTTACCATCTTTATCAGTTTGATTTGCCTTTATTTTATTGAATAATTCATCGTATGTAAAGTAAGTGCCATCAACAGTAGGATATAATGCAAATGCATCTGCTTTTTCAAAGAATTTATCTTCAGAAAGCATACCGTATTCAATCACAATTTTAATATCGTTCCATTTTGCTTCAAAATCTTCACGATTATCATTAAATAACGACTTTAATTTATCGGCTACTTTTCTGGTAATGTAAGAGGAAATCTTTTTAACTGCCCCATCAGCTTGTAAATAACTACGTGATACGTTTAACGGAATGTCTGGAGAATCAATAACACCACGAAGCATCGTTAAAAATTCTGGTACAATACCTTCTACATTATCTGTAACATAAACTTGATTTTGGTACAGTTGAATTTTATCTTTTTGTATTTGCATGTCGTTAGACAGTTTTGGGAAATACAAAATACCTGTTAAGTTGAATGGATAATCTACATTTAAATGAATGTTGAATAAAGGTTCTTCAAATTGTGAAGGGTATAATTCGTGATAAAAATGTTTATAATCTTTATCTTCTAAATCGGTTGGTTGTTTTGTCCAAGCCGGATTTGGATTGTTGATAATGTTGTCAACTGTAATTTTTTTATGAGGTTCGGTGGTCTCTTTGCCGTCTTTATCTTTTGTTGTTTTTGGTTTGAAATCTGGATCATTTATTTCTTTAGTTCCAAATTTAATTGGAATAGGCATAAACTTGTTATACTTCAATAACAACGTGCGAATTCGAGCTTCTTCTAAGAATTCAGTTGAATCTTCAGCAATATGAAGGATGATTTCTGTTCCTCTTTCTGTTCTATCTGAAGGTTCTAAAGTGAATTCTGGTGAGCCATCACAGGTCCAGTGAGCAGCAGGTGCGCCAGTATGCGATTTTGTAATAATCTCAACTTTTTCGGCAACCATAAATGCAGAATAAAATCCAAGACCAAAATGACCTATAATACCTGAATCTTTTGCAGAATCTTTGTATTTATCTAAAAATTCTTCAGCTCCAGAAAAGGCAATTTGGTTAATGTATTTTTCAACTTCTTCAGCTGTCATACCTAAACCTTGGTCAATAATGTGTAATTTTTTCCCTTTCTTATCTACTTTAACTTCAATTTGTGGATTACCATACTCAGCTTTAGTTTCTCCTACACTTGTAAGGTGTTTAAGTTTTAAAGTGGCGTCGGTACCATTACTAATTAGCTCACGTAAAAATATTTCGTGGTCGCTATACAAGAATTTTTTAATGAGTGGAAAAATGTTTTCTACTGATACATTAATATTTCCTTTTGTCATAATGAATAATTATTTTTTCTTTTCCGCGAAAGCGAAAAACTGATTATACTTAAATTTAATTTATAGATAGTTAGTAGTCAAAAAAAGTACCAAGAGTAAAAATGTGACAAACTGACATTTAATTAAAAACCCATCTTGAAAGATGGGTCTTAATTTTTGTAATTATATTTTTATGAAATTTAGTTGTTTTTTAGATGTTTTTCAAGCCATTGATCTTGTTCCCAAAGCATATGTAAAATAGATTCTTTGGCAGCATAACCATGACTTTCTTTAGGAAGCATGACTAATCGTACTGGTGCTCCCAGTCCTTTTAAAGCATTAAAATAACGTTCACTTTGTAATGGATATGTTCCGGAATTATTATCAGCTTCACCATGAATTAAAAGCAACGGCGTTTTCATAGTGTGTGCGTGCATAAAAGGTGACATGGTGTTGTATACTTCTGGTGCTTCCCAGTAATTTCGTTCTTCACTTTGAAAACCAAAAGGTGTTAATGTTCTGTTATAAGCACCACTTCTGGCAATACCTGCAGCAAATAAGCTGGAATGCGCTAATAAATTGGCTGTCATAAATGCACCATAAGAATGACCACCAACCGCCACTTTATTTCTATTAATAAATCCCATGTTATCAACAGCATCGATAGCAGCTTTGGCATTATCAACCAACTGTTTTATAAACGTGTCGTTAGGTTCTTCAGTGCCTTCACCAACAATTGGGAACGAAGCGTCATCTAAAACAACATAGCCTTTTGTTACCCAATAAATTGGGGAACCGTAGCTAGGGTATGTAAATTCATTTGGATTAGACGTGTTTTGTCCTGCACTACTTTTATCTTTGTATTCTCTTGGGTATGCCCACATAATCATGGGTATTTTTTACCCTTTTCATAATTTGTAGGTAGGTATAACGTGCCAGTTAGCTCTAAACCATCTTCTCGTTTGTATTTAATAACTTCTTTGTAAACATTTTGGATACTTTTAAAAGGGTTTTCAAATTGAGTAAGCGCAATGGGTGCCATGCGTTTTTTAATGTTTCTTATATAATAATTAGGGTATTCGCTTTTCGATTCTAATTGAACTACAATTTCACCACCTTTGGCGTTTAGTGCAAAAACAATGTTTTCAAGTTTATCTGTTAATTTGGAATGGTATAAGCGATTGGTTTTTTTAGTTTCTAAATTTATTTCATCAACAAACGGAAATTTCCCTTTATCACTATAACCATCACCTAATAAGAAGGCTTGGTTGTTATCTAAATCAAGAACAGATTCATCAAAAATATTTTTAATTGTGACAAAGTTGCCAGGGTCACTGTAAACATCTTGATAATTTCTATCAAAAAGCACAGTAGGTGTTTTTGAAGCGTTTGAAGGGTTAAAAACATAAGTTCTTGTATTTCTTGTGTTCCACCAATAATCGTAAGCAATGGCTACGGCATCGTTGCCCCAAATAATACTTCGAAAGCGGTCTTTTGTTTTTAAGATTGAAGTAACCGCACCATTAAATGGCGCCTCTTGTTGGAATACTTCATCTCTAAAAGGTACACTGTTTTCTGGATTCCCTTCATCTAAGGCTTCAGCCCAAAACAAAGTAGCAGGTTTGTCGTTTCTCCAGTTTAAATCTCTTTTTCCTTTACGTTCTGCCATAAAACCTTTAGGTAAATCTTCAATAAGTGGCACTTCTAAAAAGGTTTTTACAAAATCGCCGTTAGATTTATAAATGGTTGTGGTTGATGGAAATCTGGAATAAGGCACTAAATAAGAGAACGGTTTTTTTATAGTGGTAACCATAATATAATTGCCATCAGGTGAAAACGAGGTATTTAAATACATATCGCTGCTTTTCCAAAGGGATGATGAGCCGTTTAAGTCTATTTTATAAATATCTGCTAAAACTAATTGCTCAAAATTAAATTCGTCGTTTTTATTTTTTAGCAAATCTTGATAGGTTCTGTTTTGTGCTTCAACGCCAGCTTCACTCATGGAAATTGTTGGACCAGTGGGAATAGCTTCTTTTGTATTTATAAGTGGTTGCTTAGTGTTTGGAATTGTTTTCACCAACAGCGCTTTGCTATCTTTAAACCAAGTAAAGGCATCGCCTATATTAGCATTTAAATTCGATTGATTTATTTTTGTCGCTTTTGCTGATGCAATATCAAGTATCCATAATTCAACACCCTTGCTTACTGTGTTTGTAAAAGCCATGAGTTTTTCATCTGGAGACCAAGTAAAATTTGCTAAACGTACATTATCGGGTAAACCAGAAACGTTTTGAATGGTGCCTTTTTTCCCAATCTTCACATTAATTCCTGTATAATATCTTGTTCTGCTACCAATATTGGTTACTGGATTAATTCTTAAACCACCTAAACGTAGTTCTTCTTCTGATAATTCTTCTATAGATTTATAATTACTTCTGTTAAGAAAAACAATGTTATTTCCTTTACTATCTATTTTAATAATTGGTGCTAAGGAAGCTTCTGCTAACTCTAAAATTTCTTTAGTTGGTTTTTGATATAAAGTAGTTTCTTGTGAATAACAAAAAATACTTGCCAATAAGATAAATAGCAATAATGTTTTTTTCATTTTTATAGACTTTGTTAATGTGAAAATTGAGATATGATAATGAATTAGTTATGCTTGTAAAAATAAGAATTGATAATTTAATTTTTGAGTGTGAATTGATTATATTTTGTTAATTATTTCTATTTTTTTGCTGATAATTTTAATAATTTGTTAAATTTAATCACAAATAACTTTTATAAAGATAATTAACATACAATGTACAATTCAAAAATTACAGGATTAGGTAAGTATCTCCCAGAAAATGTGGTAACAAACGATGATTTATCTAAAATGATGGATACCAATGATGAGTGGATTCAGGAGCGAACAGGTATTCAAGAACGCCGTTGGATAAAAGAAGGCAGCGATGATACTTCGGCAGTTATGGGAGCAAAAGCAGCAAAAATAGCCATTGAACGTGCTGGTTTAACTAAAGATGATATCGATTTTATTGTATTTGCAACCTTAAGTCCAGATTATTATTTTCCTGGTTGTGGTGTTCAAATTCAAGATTTGCTGGATATGCGAACTGTTGGAGCATTGGATGTTAGAAATCAATGTTCTGGTTTTGTATATGCTATTTCTGTGGCAGACCAGTTTATCAAAACTGGCATGTATAAAAACATTTTGGTAATTGGTGCAGAATATCATAGTAATGGTTTAGATAAATCTACACGTGGAAGAGGCGTTACCGTTATTTTTGGTGATGGGGCAGGTGCGTGTGTACTTTCAAGAGAAGAAGATAACACTAAAGGTATTTTATCTACGCATTTGCATAGTGAAGGAAAGTATGCCGATAAGTTAATTGTAGCTTCACCAAGTATAAAGCATTGGGTGCCAGAAATTATTGAATCTGACGAGGAAGATATATCGTATTACCCATATATGGATGGTACGTTTGTGTTTAAACATGCAGTTGTTCGATTTAGTGAAGTTATTGTTGAGGGTCTGCAAAAAAATGGATTGCAAAAAGAAGATATCGATATGTTAATTCCGCATCAAGCGAACTTGCGTATAGCACAATTTATTCAAAGGAAATTTGGATTAAGTGACGATAAGGTATTTAATAATATTATGAAGTATGGAAATACTACAGCCGCTTCTGTAATTATTGCACTAACAGAAGCTTGGGAAGAAGGAAAAATTAAAAAAGACGACACTATAGTACTTGCAGCTTTTGGTAGTGGATTTACTTGGGCGAGTGCCATAATTAAATGGTCTTAAATTATTTTATTTGTATAGAAATATAAAAACGAAAAACCCGAAACTGCAAAGTTTCGGGTTTTTCTAGCTATTAATCAACTTCAACTAACACTATTACTAATATGAAGTATCTTTTATATTAGACGTAATAAATTGAAAATTATTGCATTAAATTAAATATTTAACTTTTTTTAACATAAATGATAAAACTCGAAACCATTTGATTTCGAGTTTTTGTATAAATATACGAATCCCGTTTTACGAATTTATTATGTGTAAGTGACTAACTCTAAAATAATTATATTCTCGTTTGGCTAGATTGTATATTACGTTTAACGTATTGCTATTGTTTTTATTGTGTTAGATTTTGTTTTTTTTTAAATTAACACAAGTAATTAACTTTAAAAAGCAAAAACCCAAAGTAGTTTTACTTTGGGTTTTCTTATTTAATAATCTAACATGATACTAACCATCAACTAAAATGCAGATTATTAAATTTTAACTTTACAAGAAGCCTCCGCCACCTGATTTTTCGTTATCATCTCTGTTTTTTCTAGACTTTGCTCTATATTTTCCACCACCAAATCTATAAGATAATCCAGCATTCCAGGTGTTGCTTTCCCAATTAAAGGCACCGTTTTGAACAAATGGTTTTGTGCCTTTAAATGCAAATTCCATGGTATCAAAAATATCGTTGTAATTTAAACTAAAGGTTCCTTTTCCTTTAGCAAACCCAATTCGAGCACCAATATTTACAAAATACATTGGTTCCATATCGAATTGTAATGTTTTGTTTTTACCTCTGTAAAAACCAAAAGCAGTAAAAGAAACAGTTTTGCTTAAGCTAAAGTTGTTATACATTCTAAAATTCCAAGCAACATTATCTATTTTATCAATGTTAGTTTCAATATCTGCAACCGTTGCTGTTTCTAAGGGCGCAGTTAAATTTTCAGCAATTCCTTTTTGCGATTGTGAGTATAAATCGAAACTTGAGTTAATATTCCACCATTTTGTAGGTTTGTAATTCGAAGATAATTCTAAACCATATGCAGACGTGTCATCAAAGTTATCATGTGTTAGTATTATACGACCAGAAGTGACATCACTTCTATCAATAAATAACGCTCTATTAATTTCATCAGATATCATTCTGTAAAACAGACCTCCTGTAACAGTTCCTTTTCGGTTATTCAATGTTTTTGTATAGTTTGCTTCTAAAGAATTTGTGAATTGTGGACTTAAATTAATATTACCATATGATGAAATTAATGGTGAACTCCATTCTTTAATTGGATTAACTTGTCCGATTCCAGGGCGGTCTACACGACGACTATAGCTTAATTGGTATGAGTTTTTTTCTGAAGGTGTGTAAGTAAAGAATACGGATGGATACAATTCAAAATAATCATTTTTAAAGGTTTGAGTGCTTGCAGCTTCAGACGAAAGTGCTAAAGCATCTTCTTGCACAGTTTCAGCACGCAAACCAAATTGATAGCTCCATTTTTCAAACTGTTTATTAAAGTTAATATAGGCTGAATAAATATCTCTGGTATAATCAAAATCTGTACTTGGTGTAGGTCTTAATACACCATCATTATTAAATGAATCTCCCGTAGAAGCGTAAGCAATAATTGAGTTAAATAATCGTGCTTCTAAACCTAATTCTAATTTTGATTTTTCAGATAAAGGATTGGCATAATCTAAATTAATAGTAGTGCTTTCTCTTTCTGTATTATTAAAATCTTTATAATTTTGATTTGGGCCTAATAAGAATTTAAAATCGGCAGGAGCATCATTATTAAAAATATTATAGTCTACTTCCAATTCAATGTTATGGCCTTCTTTAGAAAAATCGTGTTTATAATCGAAATTATATTGTGATGATTGATTGTCACTTTCAGCTAAGAAAATTTGACTCTGATTAAAAGCCGAATTATTGTTAAATATGGCTTCAGTTTGGCCAGTAGTGCCACTAATTGAAGTGTTTTGAGTAGTAAAAACAGACATGGTATTTTTATCATCTAAATAGTAATCAACACCAACTTTATATAAATGAGACTGTCTTTTGTCTAAAAATTTAAAAAATTGCTCAGAGTTGTTTTCAGGTCTCGATATAAATCCTCTGTTATTGTTTTTAGAAATATTGTTACTGTAGCTTCCGTATAAATTAAATTTTCCGTTGCGGTAATTCATGTCAAGTGAGCTATTAAATTTAGCGTCTATTTCATGAGTTAAACCTAAGCTAATATTACCATTTAAACCAATCATGGTGTTTTTATGAAGCACAATATTAATTATTCCGCTCATGCCCTCTGGATTATATTTTGCTGAAGGATTAGTTATTAATTCAATTGATTTTATTGCTGTTGAAGGAATTTGTTTTAGTAACTGCGCAGTAGGAATGTTAGATAATTTACCATCAACCATAACCCGAACATTCGAATTTCCTCGTAAACTTATATCGCCTGTTTGGGCATCCACACTAACAGATGGAATACCAATCATTAGCTCTGAAGCACTTCCGGTTGCCGCTAAGTCTTTGCCAATTGTAATAACTTTTCTGTCTACTTTTTGTTGAATAGATGAAGTTTCAGCAATTACGGTAACTTCATCCAATCCTTGGGCAACTTCATCGAGAAGTATATTTCCAAGATTTATATTGTAATTTCCTTTACCAATTGTTACTTCTTTTCGTACTGTTTTGTATCCTATATACTGAATACTCACAATAATTTTTCCTTCGGCAATTTTTTCAATTTTAAAGGTTCCATCGTCTGATGTTATGCTCCCCGTTAATATTTCCTCTTTGGTATTTTTAATAATAATATTTACATACGGTAAGGGTTGCATAAGTACAGCGTCTAATACTTTTCCAGTAATAGTCCCAGTTTTGTCGTCGTTTAAATTTGGATTGTTCGCATATGTGTTATTGACTAAAGAAAACAATAACGCACAAGCTAATAAAAGCTTTTTCATTTTGATTGGTTTTTTGATTGATTACAAAATAGACGATAAAGTTTGTGTTCTGTTACTATATTTGTGTTGTATTAACATCTTTTTAACATATGAATAAAAAAACTTTGGTGCTAGGAGCGTCTTTGAAAACAAATAAATATTCAAATTTTGTAATACATAAACTTGTAAGCAATAATATAGAGACTGTTGCTTTTGGGTTAAAGGAGGGTGTTGTGGCTGGAGTAAATATTAGCCATGAACTTTTGCCTTTTAAAGACATTGATACCATAACATTGTATTTAAATCCAAAAAACCAGAAAGACTATTACGATTATATAGTTTCGATAAAACCGAAACGTGTTATATTTAATCCGGGAACCGAGAATCCTGAACTTTATAAAATTTTAAAGGAAAACAATATTAAATTTGAAGAGGCTTGTTCTTTGGTTTTACTTTCTACGAATCAATATTAATCCTAAAAAGGTTAATAGTCCATTTACAACTAATAATTCATAACCAAATTTATAACCCCCTAAATATTCTGAAGGGATATTGGCAATAATATAGCAAATAGCAACAGATGCCAATGCAACATAAGGCACTAATTTGTCATTGATTTTAAATTTTGTAAGTATACCAAAGGCAAACAATCCTAACAGTGGCCCATATGTATAGCCTGCAACAGTTAAAATACCACTTATCACACTTTGATTAAGTATGTAATAAAAGCAGATAATTACTATAATCATCAAAACACTCATACCTACATGTACTTTTTTTCGGGTGTTTTTTTGGGTACTTAATTCGCGTTTTTCTATATTTAAAAAATCAATACAAAAAGATGTTGTTAAAGCAGTTAGCGCACTATCGGCACTACTATATGCTGCAGCAATTAAACCTAACATGAAAAATATAGCGACAGATAATCCCAAATCGGAATTTAGAGCAATTTCAGGGTATAATAAGTCGGTTTTAACAACACCATTCACCACAGGAATTTCAATGCCTTTTTCGCTAGCATAAACAAATAATAAGGCGCCTAATAATAAAAATATAAAATTGACAAATATCAAAACGATACTAAAACTAACCATGTTTTTTTGAGCGTCCTTTAACGACTTACAGGTTAGATTTTTTTGCATCATATCTTGGTCTAAACCCGTCATACAAATAGCAATAAACATACCTCCAACAAACTGTTTTACAAAGTGATTTTTAGCCAAAATGTCATCAAAAAAGAATATTTGGTCGTACTGTTTAATGGCTTCACTTCCAATAAAATCGCCTAATCCCCAGCCCATTTGTTGGTAAATAAGTACAATGGTTACTACTAATGCAATTAACATAAGCAAAGTTTGAATGGTATCGGTCCAAACCACCGTCTTTATACCACCCTTAAATGTGTATGCTAAAATGAGTAAAACTGAAATTATAACTGTAACTGGGAAAGGAAAATTCCAATGTTTAAAAACAAATTCGTGTAAAACACTTGCCACTAAAAATAGCCGGAATGCAGAACCTAACACTCTCGAAACAAAAAAGAATGCTGCACCAGTTTTATGACTTACAATACCAAATCTATCACCTAAATATTCATAAATAGAAGTTACATTCAAGCGATAATAAATGGGTAGCAGTACAAAGGCAATTACCATATATCCAAGCAAGTAACCAAAAACCACTTGCATATAACCAAACATGTTACCACCCACATCGCCCGGTACAGAAATAAAAGTTACTCCACTAAGTGAAGCACCAATCATTCCAAACGCAACTAAAAACCAAGGAGATGATTTGTTTGCCCTAAAAAAAGATTCATTACTATCCTCTTTTCCTGTGAGGTATGAAACAAAAATTAAAACGCCAAAATAGATTACAATGAGTAGTAAAACGTGTATAGGTTGCATAGCTTTTTTTGAATGAAGGCGAAATATACAAATAAAGAATTCAAAATTTACATTGGCATAGAAACAAACATTTATTGTAAATTCGCAGCTATGGAATTTTCATCAAAACTATTAGAAAGGGCAGTTAATGAAATGTCGCAATTACCTGGAATAGGTAAGCGTACCGCGCTACGTTTGGTGTTGCATATGCTAAAGCAACCAAAGGAGCAAACAACAGCATTATCAGAAGCATTACAAAAAATGCGTAATGATGTTAAATTTTGTAAGTCGTGTCATAATATTAGCGATGTAGATTTGTGTGAAATTTGCTCAAACTCTAATAGAGACAACACGCTTGTTTGTGTGGTTGAAGATATAAGAGACGTAATGGCTATAGAAAACACCAGTTCTTTTAAAGGATTGTACCATGTTCTAGGCGGGAAAATTTCACCTATGGATGGTATTGGTCCTCACGATCTAAACATTGTCTCTTTAGTAAATAAAGTAAAGGAAGGAAAAATAAAAGAACTCATATTCGCATTAAGTTCAACAATGGAAGGCGATACCACCAATTTTTATATTTATAAGCAAATTCAAGATTATAGCATTTATACATCAACAATAGCCAGGGGTATATCGGTTGGTGACGAGTTGGAATATGCTGATGAAATTACGCTTGGAAGAAGTATTGTTAACCGTGTGCCATTTGAAGCCTCTCTAAAATTATAGCTGCCATTTGAAATTATCTGTTGTCATACTAAATTATAATGTTCGGTACTTTTTAGAACTTTGTATTAAAAGCGTTCAAGCTGCTATCGCTACTCTAGATGCAGAAATTATTGTGGTTGATAATAATTCTGAAGACGAAAGTTGCGAGATGATAAAAACGTTGTTTCCAGAAGTTATACTTATTGAAAACAATGAAAATTTTGGATTTTCAAAGGGAAATAATATAGGTGTTTCTCGAGCAAAAGGCGAGTATTTATGTATTCTAAATCCCGATACAGTAGTTGCAGAAGACACCTTTACGTCGCTTTTAAATTTTGCTTCAAATAAAGAAAAGCTAGGTGTTGTAGGATGTAAGCTTATAAACGGGGCTGGTGATTTTCTTCCTGAAAGTAAGCGCAACATACCTTATGTTAATGCTGCATTTAAAAAATTATTTGGAAACTCTAAGGCATACTATGCTAATCACTTAAATGAAAATGAATCAGGAAAAGTAGATATTTTAGTAGGTGCTTTTATGCTGATAAAGCGAGAAGTGTTTAATAAAGTTGGTGGTTTTGATGAGGATTATTTTATGTATGGAGAGGACATCGATTTGTCTTATAAAGTTTTAAAATCGGGGTATAAAAATTACTACGTCGGATCGACAACAGTGTTACATTTTAAAGGGGAAAGCACTTTAAGGGACAAACACTATGCACGCCGTTTTTATGGCGCTATGCAAATATTCTATAAAAAGCATTTCAAAAAAAATGTATTGTTCGATATGCTGGTTTGGTTGGGGATAAGACTGGTTTATTTGTTAAGAAAATCGTCGGTAAATCAAGAAAAACATATAAGTGGTTACGTTTTGCTTTCAGATAAAATGAACGATTCTTTGCAAGCAGTTTTGTCTAAAAAAATAAAGCTACAATCGAACTTAGATAACCTCGAAAATAATTCAGAAGTTATTTTTGATAACAATACAATAAGTTATAAAGAACTAATTGAAATAATTAGTAAAACTCATAAGGATAAATCTATTACTTACAAGATTTTACCCAAAAACTCTCATTTTGCACTAGGAAGTGACAATGCTATAAGTCGGGGAGAAGTTGTGATTTTTAAATAGTTTAAATGTAAATAATTTAAAGAAATCAATGTTTTTTAAGTAATTTTGCAAACAGAAATTAAAAAATAAGTATTACGTTATTGATATGGCAAAGTTTGAGCTAAAGTTACCAAAAATGGGAGAAAGTGTTGCAGAAGCAACTATAACATCTTGGTTAAAAGAAGTTGGAGACACTATAGAACTTGATGAAGCGGTACTAGAAATTGCTACCGATAAAGTTGATAGCGAAGTACCGAGTGAAGTAGATGGTATTTTAATTGAGAAATTTTTTAATGAAAATGATGTGGTCCAAGTAGGGCAAACTATCGCAATCATTGAAACCGAAGGTGATGATGAAGATAATGAAGGAATAGAATCTGTTAATGCTGATACTGAACAACCTATTTTAGAAAAAGAAAAAGCGGCTGAAATTGTTAGTCAGAACTATTGCTATAGCACAAGAAGCGGTTAAATCTATAGCTTCAAACGAAGACCGCTTTTATTCGCCATTAGTTAAAAATATTGCTAAAGAAGAAGGCGTATCACAAGAAGAATTAGATAGTATTGTCGGAACAGGTACAGATAATCGTGTAACTAAAAATGATATTTTAGTTTTTATTGAAAATCGATCAGGTAAACCGCAGCAGGTAGTGCCAAAAGTGGAAACACCGGTTGTTGAAACAATACAGCCAGAAAAGCCAAAACCGATTACAACACCTGTTGTAATAAGTGGTGAAGATGAGATTATTGAAATGACCAGAATGGGCAAACTTATTGCGCATCACATGGTCGAGTCTGTTCAAAAATCGGCGCACGTACAAAGTTTTATTGAGGCAGATGTTACCAAAATATGGAATTGGCGTAATAAAGTTAAAGATGCGTTTTTAAAACGTGAAGGAGAAAATTTAACCTTTACGCCCATTTTTATGGAAGCGGTTGCTAAAGCACTACGCGATTTCCCGATGATGAACATTTCATTACAAGGAGATACTATCGTTAAAAAGAAAAATATAAATTTAGGAATGGCTGCGTCGTTAGCCGACGGTAATTTAATTGTTCCTGTTATTAAAAATGCTGACCAGCTTAATTTAGTTGGTATGACAAAACAGGTCAACGATTTAGCAAGTAGAGCACGTGCAAACCAACTAAAACCAGATGATATTCAAGGAGGAACCTATACGGTTACCAACGTGGGAACTTTTGGAAGCATCATGGGAACGCCTATTATCAATCAACCTCAAGTCGGAATTCTGGCTTTAGGAGCGATTCGTAAAGTACCTGCGGTTATTGAAACTACTGAAGGTGATTTTATAGGCATTCGCTACCGCATGTTTTTATCACATTCTTACGACCACCGTGTTGTTAATGGCGCTTTAGGAGGACAGTTTGTGAAAGCTGTAAAAGATTATTTAGAAGCTTGGGATAGTAATAGAGAAATATAAAAAGCAAACGAAAGTTTTAGATGTCCTACTGTTTTAAAGGTTGGATTTTTATTTAAATTGTAATGATTTCTAAATTATATTAAAATAAATGAAAACAATATGTTGCGATGGCATTATTTGTTTTAGTGTTTTTGTGTTCATTCAGCTATTTTCATTAAATGCTTTCTCACAAAAGGACACTTTGTATTTCGATATTAATGAAAATGAAATAGATAAAGTTAGTTTTAATACTAAAATACATTCTAAATTTTACGGTGGTATTAGGTATTCATCCGATACATTAGTAGTTCAAGAGTTAATACCTAACCATGTATTTGGGCAACTTAGTCCGGTTGTAAAATCCCAACTTTTTAAAATGTTTAGCTCGAGAAGCAACATTGACACTCTTAAAACTTTGTCTATATATTATAAAGATACTTTAATTACTCGAAATGAATTTCCAAAAAGGGATTTGTTGATTTTCCGAGACAGTTTAGGAGAGGTTATGGGAACTTCAAAATTTAATGGAGTCTATTTTGATGGAAGGCTATATAGGAAAGCCAAATATCATGAATGTGAATATAGTTATAAAACTTTCAATAAAATTACCCAATCAATCTTAAAAAAACACAGAAAGTTTAAGGATGTATTACCATTATTTTTTTATGGTTACAACAAGGGGTTTGATATAAACGCTCAAAAAGTGAAATGGAATAAGGATTATGCTCATCTTATAAAAAAACTTTTTAAACATAAAGATTATTTTTTTAAACAATTAATCTTAAAGTCTAATGGAGAATTTTACGTGAGATATGATGCTTACGATATTAATTTCAAGAAGCTATTCGATGATGAACAATGGAATATTTATAGAGAAGCTTATTTTAACGAAATGAAAATTAATTAATAAAACTAGAATGCAATTAAATCTAACAAAACCCATCTGTTTTTTCGACCTCGAAACAACAGGTGTCAACATAACAACTGATAGAATAGTAGAAATTGCTGTTTTAAAAGTACACCCTAATGGAAAGGAAGAAAGCAGAACATGGTTGGTAAATCCAGAAATGGTAATTCCAAAAGAAGTGATTGCTATACATGGTATTACAAACGAAGATGTTGCCGATAAACCAACGTTTAAAGAAGTTGCCAAAGATGTTTATAATATGATTAAAGATTCAGATTTAGGAGGTTTTAATTCTAATAGATTTGATATTCCATTATTGGCAGAAGAATTGCTTCGAGCTGAGGTAGACTTTGATATGAAAAACCGAGTAGCTGTTGATGTACAAACTATTTATCATAAAATGGAACAACGCACTTTAAGTGCCGCTTACAGGTTTTATTGTAATGAAGAATTGGAAGGAGCCCATGGGGCAGAAGCAGACACCAGAGCAACTTTCGAGGTTTTAAAAGCACAAATAGCAAAATATGATGAAATTGAAAATGACACCAAATTTTTGGCGGAATTTAGTTCAAGAAAACAATTTGCAGATTTTGCAGGATTTATAACTTATAATAAAAAGGGAGAAGAATGTTTTTCTTTCGGAAAACATAAAGGAAAATTAGTGACAGAAATCTTAGAAACCGAACCAGGTTATTTTGGTTGGTTGCTTAATGCTGATTTTCCGTTGTATACAAAAAAGGTGCTTACGGCCATTAAATTGAGAAGTTTCAACAATAAATTAGGGTAATAAGTTTAGTCGTTTGTCGTGGAGTCGTTTATTTGATTCAACAACTAATAACAAACAACAAACAACAAACAACAAACAACAAACAACAAACGATAATGAAAATCATCTGCGTCGGTCGTAATTACACCGAACATATAAAAGAATTAGATAACGAAAAACCAACAGATCCGGTGGTGTTTTTAAAACCAGACACCTCTATTCTGCTAAAAAAACAGCCATTTTTTATTCCAGACTTTTCAAACGACGTGCATTACGAAGTGGAGATTTTGGTTAAAATCAATAGAATAGGAAAGCATATCGATAGAAAATTTGCTCATAAATATTATGATGAAATAGGGTTAGGAATCGATTTCACTGCACGTGATTTACAAAGCGAATTAAAAAGTAAAGGTTTGCCATGGGAAAAGGCAAAATCATTCGATGGCGCAGCCGTTGTAGGTAAATGGATGCCAGTTTCAGATATTAAAGATGTGAATGCGATTGAATTTTCTTTAAAAAAAAATGATAATTTTGTACAATTAGGAAATACAAGCCACATGCTTTGGAAAATTGATGAATTAATAGAATATGTGTCGAAATATTTTACTTTAAAGATAGGAGATATTATATTTACCGGAACTCCGGCAGGAGTAGGCAAAGTAATTGCAAATGATAAACTTAAGGGATTTATAGAAGACAAAGAAATGTTTTCAATAACAGTTAAATAAATGGAACAACATTACAAATTATTTAGAGTTCGTGAGTTAGCCGATGGCGATGAGGATTTTATTGCAACGTTGGCTGAAGCCTTTTTAGAAGAAGTACCAGAAGATGCTGAACGACTTAAAAAAGCGGTGGCAGAAAACGATTATCATAATGCATATCAGGCAGCTCATAAAATGAAACCCACCATCGATTTATTTGAATTAGGGGTTCTAGAAACTTTAATCGAAGTACAGGACTGGGGCAAGTTTGAAAAAAAGGATTTAGATATTTCATCACAATTAGAAATTGTTATTTCAGCGGTGGATAAAGCCGTTGCCGAAATAAAAACAGATTTTAATTTATAATGCTTGCAGAAATAATCACCATAGGCGACGAGCTACTTATTGGTCAGGTGATTGATACCAATTCTGCATTTATAGCTAAACAACTCAATAAAATTGGTATCTCTGTTTATCAAATTACGTCAGTTCAGGATGATAAATCACATATACTTAAAGCACTAAAAGATGCCGAGAGCAATGTTGATGTTATTATTCTTACAGGTGGATTAGGGCCCACAAAAGACGATATTACTAAAAAAACCATAGCAGAATATTTTAATGATACTCTAATAAGAGATGCTTCAGTTTTAAAAAATATTGAAGAACTCTGGAAAAATTATGTTGGTGGTCTGTTGTTACAAGTTAATCAAGATCAAGCCTTAGTACCTTCGAAAGCCAAAGTACTGATGAATAAATTAGGTACAGCTCCAGGGATGTGGATGGAAAAGGATGATAAGGTTTTTATTTCCCTTCCAGGTGTGCCTTATGAAATGAACACACTTATTGAGGAATCGGTTATTCCAAAACTAAAAGAAAAGTATAATTGCCCTTATATATTACATAAAACATTATTGGTTTATGGTATAGGTGAAAGCGCCTTGGCAGATAGAATTGAAGTATGGGAAGATGCCTTACCAAAGCATATTAAGTTAGCCTATTTACCAAGTTTAGGTAAAATGAGACTGCGTTTATCATCAAAAGGATTTGATGTAAAGGAAGTAAATAGAAGTGTCCAAGCCGAAATAGATAAAGTTATACCACTTATAAAAGATGAATTTGCTGGTTTTGAAGAAGAAGATGGGTCTGTTGAGGTCATTATAGCAAATCAATTAACCAAATTGGGCAAAACTTTAGCCATCGCCGAAAGTTGTACAGGAGGTGCGGTAGCAGAACAATTTACAGTACATCCGGGAGCGTCGGCTTATTTTAAAGGAGGCGTTGTAACGTATGCAACAGAATCTAAAATAAATGTTTTAGGCGTTTCTGAAGGGTGATATTAACTCATATTCGGTGGTGAGTTCGCAGGTTGCAGAATCCATGGCAAAGAATGCATTACGCATATTTCAATCAGATTATGCCATTGCAACTACCGGAAATGCAGGTCCTGATAAAGGCGATTCTCAGGCAGAAGTAGGTACCGTTTTTATTGCTATTGCTACTAAAGACAAGGTCTTCTCTGAGAAATTTATGTTAGGAAATCCATCGCGTAAAAGTGATAAATAAAGCGGTAAATAAAGCACTCGAAATGCTTCTAAAAGAAATTTTTAAAAATTGATAATATTTAAGTTGTCATAATATAAAGAATTTGTATATTTGCACCTCGATTTTAAGCAACAAGAAATTTAAAGTTATATAATAATGTCAAGAGTTTGTGAACTTACAGGTAAGAAGGCAATGGTTGGAAACAACGTGTCTCATGCAATGAATAGAACTAAACGTAAATTTAATGCGAATTTAGTTAAGAAACGTTTTTACATTCCAGAAGAAGACAGCTGGATAACTTTAAAAGTTTCTACATCTGCTTTAAAAACTATAAATAAAATAGGTATTACTGCAGCAATTAAGGATGCAAAATCTAAAGGATTTTTAAAATAATAGCTGTATTTAATAAGCAAAAAAAATGGCAAAGAGAGGTAATAGAATACAAGTAATATTAGAATGTACAGAGCATAAGGAGTCTGGTCAAGCAGGAACTTCAAGATACATTACAACTAAAAATAAAAAGAATACGCCAGATAGAATGGAGATTAAAAAATTTAATCCTATCCTTAAGCGTATGACAGTTCATAAAGAGATAAAATAATAAGTCATGGCAAAGAAAACCGTAGCATCGTTACAAACAGCAACATCTTCTAAAAGATTAACAAAAGCTATTAAAATGGTAAAATCACCTAAAACGGGTGCTTACATGTTTGTTGAGTCAATCATGGCTCCAGAAATGGCTGACGACTTTTTTAGTAAAAAGTAAAAACTAGTTTATTAAAATATAACAAGCTGCTTTCTTTATTGATTGCAGCTTTTTTATGTTTATATTTGATTCGTTTCTGCCATAATAGCAGTAAAAATTTGCGGTAAGGAAATTGTACTAATAATGTGGGCGTTACCACAAGGGTCGGGCTTTACGCTATATCTTTTTAAAACGTCATTGCGAGGACGAAGAACGTGGCAATCTGCCAGTTTCTAGTTCCCATCAATAATTCATTTAAAATATTTTAAAAAGGATGTCGCTTCAATCCCTAACGCATTAAATAACGGACATTTTAACAAATAAACGAATCAACAAATCAACTTAGAAAAATGAGTTTTTTTAAAAAAATATTTTCCTCAGAAAAAAAGGAAACCCTCGATAAAGGTTTAGAGCAATCTAAAACTAGTTTTTTTGGCAAATTAAATAAAGCCGTAGCTGGAAAATCTAAAGTTGATGACGATGTATTAGATAAACTTGAAGAAGTGCTTGTTTCCAGCGATGTAGGTGTGAATACGACTTTGAAAATCATCAAACGAATAGAAGCGCGCGTTTCTAAAGATAAATATTTAGGAACCGATGAGCTAAACACAATTTTACGTGAAGAAATAGCAGGTTTGTTAAGTGAAACCAATTCAGGAAATGACTCCGAATTCACTGTTCCACAAGATAAAAAACCATATGTTATTATGGTTGTTGGCGTAAATGGTGTTGGTAAAACCACCACCATTGGTAAAATGGCTTACCAATTTAAAAAGCAAGGTTACAATGTGGTATTAGGTGCTGCCGATACCTTTAGAGCTGCTGCGATAGATCAACTTCAGGTTTGGGCAGATAGGGTAGGTGTACCATTAGTAAAACAATCTATGGGCAGTGATCCTGCTTCTGTAGCATTCGATACCTTAACTAGTGCGGTTTCTCAAAATGCCGATGTGGTTATTATTGATACCGCAGGTCGTTTACACAATAAAGTAAACCTCATGAACGAGCTTACTAAAGTAAAACGTGTGATGCAAAAAGTGGTTGACAATACGCCTAATGATGTCTTATTGGTTTTAGATGGTTCAACAGGTCAGAATGCATTTGAGCAAGCAAAACAGTTTACAGCAGCAACCGAAGTGACTTCATTAGCCGTTACAAAATTAGACGGAACTGCAAAAGGTGGTGTTGTGATTGGTATTTCAGACCAATTTAAAATTCCTGTAAAATATATTGGAGTGGGAGAAGGTATTGAAGATTTACAGGTATTTAATAAATTCGAATTCGTCGATTCGTTTTTTAAGTAAATACTTTTGTCATTCCCTCGAAGGAGGGAATCTTATCTTAATCAATCAACGCATTAATTTTTGCCCAAAGATTATTATCAAATTCTGTTGGTCCTAGCTCATCTTCATCACCACTATCTCCCATACGCACAATAACTAATCCTTTACTTGGGATAATGTAAAGTTTTTGGTCAAAAGCACCTAAGCCTGCAATTAAGTCATCTGGTGCATTTGGTATCAGTTTACCCGTAAATAAAGTTTCAGATCCAGGGATTTTGAAATTGCTTTTTCCATTCAACCAATATAGATACCCATAAGATTTGTTTAAATCTTGAGAGGTATTTGTCATGGCATTAATATAATTTGTATCAGCCAAAATTGTTGTTTTGTCCCAAACACCTTTATTTAAATTTAATAAACCAAATCGTGCCATACTTCTGGCATTACTAAAATAAAGATTCAAATAGCCTGTTTTTATCCAAGTTCCTGTCATTCCTATTTTATTCCGTAATTTGGTATTAAAATAGTCTTTAAAGTCTTGATTTACAGCACCAGTAATAATGTTGTCTAGTAAAGTGTAAGCTGCCTGATGATAATACCAATAAGTGTTTGGTTCATTTTTATATGTTAAGCAATCCTTATCGGTACAGAAATTAACTGGAACCGTATAATCCAGTCCGGTTGTCATTGTTAAATGGTTTAGAACTGTAATTTTTACTTCTTGTTCTGGAGTCAAAGAAGACCAGCCCACGCCCATATAATTTGAGGAAGGGTTATTAATAGATAAAAAACCTTCTTCTTGTGCAATTCCGGCAGTATAAGCGGTTAAGGTTTTGGCTGCAGAATTCCAAGAATGGACTTTTGTAGCATTAAAAGTGCCGAAATATTTTTCAATAACTATTTTTCCGTCTTTTAAAATGATAAAAGCATCTGTTGTATTTGTTTCTAAAAAATCATAAAGAGGTTGTTCTTCACTTTTTTTCCAACCTAATTCGGTTATAGATTTTGTTTCCCAGGTCTCCGAATTTATTGGTGGAAAATAAAGTGCTTCTGGTGATGGGTTCGGGTCAGCTGGATCGTCTTTCGAGCAATTAAAAAACGAAATTGTAACAAGAAGGAATAAATAGAAAATAGGTTTCATATAGCAGGTTTTAATAATAGGACACTCAAATATATAAAAGGTTTAATAAATAGTGTTAAAAAGTTGATGGTTAAAAGGTTGAAACTTAAAATTCATTACTCTTAATCGGTAAAAATCTCAGAATTCAAAAATCGTCAATCAAAAATCGTCAATCTTAAATCATTATGTATCTTTGCACACTTAAATTTTGGTATGAGAACGAAATCGCTTAAAAAGAATAGAATCAACGTAGTAACTCTTGGATGCAGTAAAAATGTGTACGACAGCGAAGTGTTAATGGGGCAGTTAAAAGCAAGTGGTAAGGATGTGGTACATGAAGAAGAAGGGAACATTGTAGTTATTAACACCTGTGGTTTTATTAATAATGCCAAAGAAGAAAGCATAAATACCATTTTGGAATTTATGCAGAAAAAGGAAGATGGTGAAGTAGATAAAGTATTTGTAACAGGATGTTTAAGTGAGCGTTATAAACCAGATTTGCAAAAGGAAATTCCGAATGTAGATGAATATTTTGGCACCACAGAATTACCCGCTTTACTAAAAGCATTGGGTGCCGATTATAAACATGAATTAATTGGGGAACGGTTAACAACCACACCAAAAAATTATGCTTATTTAAAAATAGCTGAAGGTTGTGATAGACCTTGTAGTTTTTGTGCGATTCCATTAATGCGTGGAAAACATAAAAGTACACCGATTGAAGATATAATTATTGAAGCTGAAAAGTTAGCCGCCAAAGGTGTTAAAGAACTTATTCTAATTGCACAAGATTTAACCTATTACGGACTCGATTTATATAAAAAACGAAACCTATCAGAGCTATTGGAAGCCTTGGTAAAAGTAGAGGGTATTGAATGGATTCGTTTGCATTATGCGTTCCCGACAGGTTTCCCGATGGATGTGTTGGAAGTGATGAACCGAGAACCTAAAATTTGTAATTATATAGATATTCCATTACAGCATATTTCAGATTCTATTTTGAAAAGTATGCGTCGTGGAACCACCAAAGAAAAAACTACACAGTTACTTAAAGATTTTAGAGCGGCTGTTCCTAATATGACCATAAGAACTACCTTAATAGTTGGGTATCCTGGTGAAACGGAGGAGGATTACCAAACGCTTAAAGAATGGGTAAAGGAGATGCGTTTTGAACGATTGGGTTGTTTTACATATTCGCATGAAGAAAATACCCATGCTTTTAATTTAGAAGATGACGTTCCAGAAGAAGTTAAGCAGGAGCGTGCTAACGAAATTATGGAAATTCAATCTCAGATTTCTTGGGAATTAAACCAAACAAAAATAGGAGAGACCTTTAAAGTAGTTATTGATAGAAAAGAAGGAAATTATTTTGTTGGACGAACCGAATTTGATTCACCAGATGTAGATAACGAAGTACTTATTGATGCCTCAAAATTCTATTTAAAAACAGGTGAATTTACAACTGTAAAAATTACCGAAGCGGCCGATTTTGATTTGTATGCAGATGCTGTAAATGAATAAACTAAAATAAAAATTTAGGTTATTCGTTGAGCGTTTATGTATAAGAATAGCGTGGTTTTGTGTGTGAATATTTTTAGTAGGAAAATAAGACTTATCAAAATTGCACGAACTCTCGATTAAGCTCTAAACTACGCTTTATTATTATAAGGCGTTATGCTACGTATTTGTTATTTTCAACAATACCTTTTTAATTCTGTTTTCAGTTTTCGGATTATTTATAGGACTATCATTGAAGTCATATCTATCAACCGACTCGATGATTTTACTTTCATTATTAATAACAGAAAAATATATCATTCCTCTATTTGAATCTCCATAAATTGCAGTCATAGTAATTAAAATTGTATATTTTTTTTCTTTAAGAAGTATTTCATCGGGAGCTCTAACAATCAAATTTGGGTTTTTATATTTTTCAGAAGTTATATTTTCAAGAACTTTGTTGAATGAGCTCGGTTGATTGCTGTGCAATAGTTGCTAGTAATTCCATAAATAATATCAGATATTTAGTTTAGTTCTTAGTTGTTAAAAATCATTTAGATTTCATCAAAAAGCTTTTATAATTTATTTTAAAAAAGTCTGAATATAATCGTTTTAAACCTTTAATTGAGTAATTAGCAAATTGGAAATTAATTATTCCGGTATTCTCAAAAAACAATTAATATCACGATTTGATTTTTTCTAATAATTGGATTCTGCTTAAAAATATTTAAATCTAATTTGAGTAATATTTTTATATTTTTGAGGAAAGACATTTCTTGTGAAGCAGATAGATTTTTCAGAATTCCTATTTAATATAAGTCATAAACCATTATGTGTTTTAAATGATGATATAAAGAAAGCCGTATATGTTGCCTTAGATTTATCAGAGGATAATAAAGATCTTCAAAATATCGACCTTTCTTCTTCATCCAGATTAGGAAATTATATTGACGATTTTATCAAAAAACATGATGCCAAGGTTGCATTTGGTGGTTATAACGAAGTAAGAACCATTTATAAACGTAGCAGTTATTTTAATTTAAACAGTGATGGCGAACGTAATATTCATATAGGAATGGATTTGTGGTGTCATGCTGAAACGCCTGTTTACGCGCCACTTGATGCCACGGTGCATAGTTTTAAAAATAATATGAATTATGGTGATTATGGTCCAACCATTATTTTAAAACATTATATCGATACTATTGAATTTTACACGCTTTACGGGCATTTAAGTTTGGCATCAATCGAACATTTAAAAGTCGATCAGGTCTTTAAACAGGGTGAACAAATAGCTGCTTTAGGAGATGCTTCTGTTAATGGCGATTACTCACCACATTTACATTTTCAAATTATTAAAAATTTACAGGGTTTTAATGGCGATTATCCTGGTGTTTGTAGCAGTAAAGACTTAAATTTTTATTTGAATAATTGCCCTGACCCTAATTTATTGTTGAAACTTGAGAGTTAAACGATTATTTAAAATTTGAGTTTTAGTGTTATGTTTTATTGAAGTTTTATAAAATAGTGAAATTGATATTTATCATTTGCTATCATTAAAATAGAGAGTATTTTTAAACTATTCAAAAATCACATAAAATGGATAAGTTGAAAAAAAGTACTAGAAATATTATTTATTGGATTCTACTCATACTATCTTTAATTATTGGTTTTGTTTTTTACGGTATTCTTCAGGAACATTTTAGTCTAAATTTTCTTGTTTTATTTTCTGGATTGCCATTCCTTTTATTTGTAGTAGGAAGTTTTGGATTGTTGTGGTCAAAAATTAAACCTGATGGAGATGATGGTGTTTATATTAGTCATGCACTGATCATTGGAATTCTTTTTATTATCCTTTTTTTTATTCATACATGGATTATCTTACCACGAATCTGTCCTGATTTTGGTTCATGTTTGGGAATTTGATTTACTTTAAATAGTAAATGGTAATTACCTAAAATTAGCCTTGATTAATGGATCAATAATGAAAAAGTGACATTAAGGTTTTTACTGTAATTTAAATAATTATTCATTTCAAATGTGTCGTTTTCCACGAAACTTTATGTTTTTCGAATAATGTTTATGAAATATCATTATAAAAAATGGTAATTCTATAACATATTTAAAAATAGCTGTAATTTAAATAGTTAGAATCTGCGATACCTTGCGACTATAATAATAAACAACCTTTGAAGATGAAAAAAGTAACATTAATACTCGCTAGTTTAGCCATTTTTGCAATTGTAAGTTGTAGAGAAGAGAAAGCAAAAACAGAAACTATTATAATTGAAAAGCAAGTTGAAACACCAAAAGCTAAAGAAAGTGATGGAACATCACTTAAGGTTGATGGCGATGGGGTCGAATTTTCAACAAAAGATGGAGCAAAAAAAACAGAAGTGATTATCAAATAATAAGTTGATTCTGTAAAATTGAATTCATAGATAAACAAAAAAAACCGACATCATTGTTGGTTTTTTTATATATATTTTACAGTCAATTAATATACGCGAATTGTACTGGTATTTGTGCTAAATCAAATTTAAATTTTTATTTAGCTAGTTTTAGATATTGTCTTTATTCTTATCAAAGAGCTGGGATGTAGAATTTATGGCAATGTTTAAAGCTCTTAAAGAATTCTTTTTCTTAAAAGAGTGGGCTTCCATTCTTTCGGAAATATTTTTTAAGATTTTAATGGCTTCATTAATATATGGACCTTTATTTAACATAATACATTCTGCTTGAATTCCCTGAACAATATCGCTAATTTCGGCTCTTGTTGGAACGCCTGTTTTTGCTAAATTTTCAAGAACCTGAGTCGCCCATATAACAGGTATATGTGCTGCTTCACAAATCCAGAGAATTTGATTTTGAACTTCAGATATTCGCTCAAACCCAATTTCTACGGCCAAATCACCTCTTGCAATCATTACCCCAATTTTATTGCGTTTCATGCCTTCCAATAAAATATGAGGCAAGTTTTCAAACGCTTCGTTGTTTTCAATTTTAAAAACAACGCCTAAGTTTTTAGATTCATATAAACTTAATTGCTCGTACAAAAACTTCACGTCATCTCCCGATCGTACAAACGAATAACCAACAATGTCTGCATGCTGGCAAATAAATGGTAAACTTTCTATGTCTTTGGGTGTTAGGGCCGGAAGTTTTAATATGGTATTGGGTAGGTTTATCCCTTTATGAGATGATATTTTCGATTTGTAGCAATCTGTAATGAGCAATTCTATATTATCTTTTTCTATAGAAACTACCACAGATTTTATCATGCCATCATCAAATAATACTAAATCGTCTATTTTAACGTCATCGATTATTTGAGGCAGAGATACACCAATTTCAGCTTTTTGAACTTGTTCATTATTACTTCCAAATTCAGATTTTCTTCCTAGAGTGTTTCTTTTCGTTAAAATAATATGGTCGCCAACTTTTACTTTAACACTATTTTTTATTTTTCCTTTTTTACTTTTTATTTCAATTTGAGAGGTTCTTATTTTGGGACCAGATAAGTCCATGTATATTCTTATGTCCTTGTTGGTTTCAATTTTAATTTCTTGAATAATAGCTATCATCTTTGACCATATGTCAACATCACCATGACTTAAATTTATACGCGCTATTTTCATGCCGCTAAGCACAAATTCTTTTATAATGGATTTGTCGTTAGCGGCTTCGTTTGGAAGCGTAACCATGATTTCAGTAAAGTGGTTTTTACGAACATCGTTAAACAGCTTATTGCCATTTTGCTTTACGATGTATTTGCTTTTTTTATAACCAATTAATTCGATTTCAGACTTTTCATCGAATGGGAGTCCTTGTATTAATTTTAAATTTTTAATAACATTATAGAGGTTGCTATAAACATAACCTTCGGATGTACCTAAAGACGATACACCATAATCAGATAAACTGTCATGATATTTTCTTAAGTCAAAACTTCTTAAAATTAAATATCGACATAAGTTTTTAGCGCTTAATTTATAACCTTCGTCAATTTCTGAAATAATTGAATTTATTTTAGATTCATTGCCAATGATTTCTTTTAAAATCGCACTTAATTCTTTATCAAGTTTTTTTATTTTCATTACTTATGCAATGCGCATCACTTTTTTCTCAACTCGAATAAATCTGTTCTTCGGTCTTTAAGATTTCTTACGCTACCAAATTGATTCAGTTCGCGAAGCATATCAATATCAACATCGGCTATCAAAATCATTTCTGTATTCGTAGTCGCTTCAGCTTTAATACCATTAGCAGGAAACGCAAAATCACAAGGCGTAAATACCATAGATTGTGCAAACTGAATATCCATATTATGTACTTTTGGTAAATTACCAACACTGCCGGCAATGGCGACGTAACATTCGTTTTCAATGGCTCTTGCTTGTGCGCAATGGCGCACTCGGGAATACCCATTTTGCGTATCGGTTAAAAACGGAATAAACAAAATATCCATGCCTTCATCTGCCAAAATTCTACTTAATTCTGGAAATTCAGAATCGTAACAAATTAGAATTCCTATTTTTCCACAGTCGGTATCATATGTTTTTAAAATATTTCCACCTTGCATTCCCCAAACCTTCGCTTCATCAGGTGTAACGTGTAGTTTTTCATAACGTTCGGTAGTACCATCACGTCGGCATAAATAACCTACATTATATAATAAGTCACCTCTTAATTCTGGCATACTACCAGTAATCACATTAATGTTGTAAGAAATGGCGAGTTCAGAAAACTTTTTAACAATTATTGGAGTGTAAGCGGCTAATTCTCTAATCGCTTGACTTTCTGGCATGTGATTGTGATCTGCCATCAACGGTGCATTAAAAAATTCAGGAAACAACGCGAAATCTGATCTATAATTTGAAACTGAATCAATAAAAAATTCGGCTTGTTGCATTAAATCTTCCATGGATTTGTACAAGCGCATTTGCCATTGTATTAAACCAAGTCGCACAACCTTTTTCTTCGTAATGGCTTTGGTAGATTTCTTTTCGTAATAAATATTGTCCCACTCTAGAAGCACTGCAAATTCATTCGATGCTTTATCGCCTTCCAAATAGCCTTTTAAAATTTTTGACGGATGAAAGTCATTAGATATTTGAAAATTTAATACTGGATCGTGAATTTCTTTTCTTCTAACACTATCAATATATTCTTTTGGGCTCATAGTGGCTGCATACTTATGATAATTTGGAATTCTACCACCAAATGCAATGCCTCTTAGATTTAATTTTTCAGCTAATTCTTTTCGGTAATCATATAAACGTCTGCCCAGTCTTAATCCACGATACTCAGATTTTATAAAAACATCAATGCCATAAAGTACATCACCTCTATCGGTATGAGTACTAAATGTAAAATTCCCTGTAATGTCTTCGTAAGTATGGTGATCGTCAAATTGATTGTAATCTAAAATAATAGATAATGCGCAACCAGCAAGTTGACCATTCACTTTAATAATAACCTGTCCTGCGGGAAATTTATCAACTAAAGTTTTAATTTGCTTTTCTCCCCAATACGACCCTGGCATTGTGGTATAAGCTTCAATCATTACTTCTTTTAACTCTTTGTAGTCTTCAATTTTTAAAAACTCTAATTCTATATTTTCAATGTTCTTTATCATTTTTCTGTTTTTATTTATGCGTTACCACAAGGGTCGGGCTTTTATTCGTGCATATTATTTCAAATTAAGGAACTCATGAATATAAATATTTCGCTATATCTTTTTAAAAGTCATTTATCAGACAAAAGATGAAGCAATCTGCTAAATCTCTAGTAGTCCCAATCTTATTTTATTCATGTTTTCAAAAGGATGTCGCTGCAATCCCTAACGCAAAAAGCGACGCAAATTTAATCTATTTCTTAGGTCTCAAAAAAGTATTACTACTTTTTCATAAACTGACGCATAGCTACCCATTGTTTAAGCATGTCTCTGGCATCCTGTGCAGGATATCCTAAAACGGTTTTTCCAGCTTCAACATCGCCAACAACACCAGAGCCAGCACCAACGGTGGCGCCAGAATGTATAGTGGTATGGTCTTTAATGGAAGCACTTCCACCAATAATAACACCATCTCCAAGAGTTACAGAACCTGCAAGTCCGCTATGTCCTGCCATAATACAAGAACGTCCCATAATACTATTATGTGCAATTTGTACTAGGTTATCAATTTTACAGCCATCCCCAATAATTGTGGAACTAAATTTAGCTCTATCTACACACGAGTTGGCACCAATTTCAACATAATGCCCAATGATAACATTTCCAATTTGTGGTATTTTCACTAAGCCTCTACCATCATCGCTTGGTCTGTATCCAAAACCATCGGCACCAATACTTACATTGGTGTGAAAAATACAGTTGCTTCCAATTATACAACGTTCTCTAATAACCGTTCCAGACCAAACTACGGTATTATCACCTATAATGGTTTCATCAAACACACAAACATTAGGGTATAAAATAACACCTTTGCCTAATTCTACATCTTTACCCACATAACAATTTGCACCAATTTTGCAGCCATTTCCAATTTTAGCAGTTTCGTGTATTACAGCTGTAGGGTGAATATCTACAGTAAATTCTGGTGCTGGCGGATTAAATAATTCTAAAATTTTAGCCATTGCTAAATCGGCATTTTTAACTTTTATTAATGCACGATTTTCACCAGGTTCCACAGTTAAATTATCATTTATAATGGCTGCACAGGCTTTTGAGTCTGCCCAATATTTTACATATTTCATGCTTCCTATAAAAGTAATATGCTTGTTTTTGGCATTTTGTAGTTGCTCCGGACCTTCAATTTTTTGAGTAGTTGATCCAATTAGCTCGCCATTTAACACAGCGTTAATTTCTTTAATAGAGTACGATGTTTTCAAAAGTATAGACAGGTTTAATAGTTAGTATGAAGTAAGTGTAAATTTATGAAAAAAATAGAGAATAATTATATTACTCTTCAATTCTGTTTTCATCAAAAGCAGAAGGTAGTAATTTTGGAATAAATTTCACCACTAATGGCAATAGCAATGCACCACCAGGTAGCATAAATATGGCTAGACTAGGAATGGATTTAAAAATATCTAAAAGTTGCTCTTGTACCTTTTTTTGTTCTTCCCTAGTTAAATCTCTTAAGGTAGATTGTGTAAGTAGCACCATTAATTCTTTGCTATCTTTTAATTCTTGATACAACCGTTTACTATTTCTGGTAATTAATTTCTTTACCATTTTGCTAGAGTTTTTGTAAAAACTCTGTACCATATTGTTTGAATTTAATAAAGCAATATGTTCTTTATGTGTCGGTGTAAAAGGAATTTACGGTTTTTATAGATTGATTAATATGCGATGAATCTACTTGTAAATCTGTACTTAATTGGATTAAAAATAATTTTTCGTTTTTATCAATGGTTTTGTCACTCCAGGTTGCCATACATGCTAAATCTAAAATATAATATTTTTCAAGGTTGAATTTTAAATTTGATATAGCATCTGCATAAGTTATTGATTCACTATTTTGAAAACGTAAAGAGGCTTCAAAAAGTTTAATTAAACTTATATCATATTGGTTTTTAGATTCTTTAGAATCAAGGACATTTAATGATATGGTTTCTATCGAAGCTTCTAAGTTTTTTATATATTCAATAGAAATAGATTTGTGTTTTAAATACTCTTGATATGCTAAAATATCTACATAGAGTAATGCATTAATTATAAAGTAATTAAAGTTTTTGGTAATGAAATTATCATCAATTTGAATACGTTTCTGAATTATTTTTTCGAGTTGTTCATTCGATTTTTTTTCTCCAAGAAACCCGAAAAAATGTGATTTTTTAAGTTATTAATCTCAGTGTAAAAATTAATGGCACTCTCAATAAAAGGTTTATCTGCATTGGCATTTGAATGTGTGTACAAAAGCGCTAAACATAAGTTGGTTTTACAAAGTTCTTCTTCAGTAAAATCTTTATTTTTAATTACATCGCAAACAACATCAAAATTACTTCCATAAATAAAACCACAATCTCTTAAGGCGCTATAAAATGTTTCGCTTTCAACGTTTAAAAAAGAATTGTTTTTAGCAACTTCTTTTAGCAATTTTTTTATCCAGCCATTAGCCGATGGATTCATACTTTATTTATTTATCGTGTAAAATTAAAAAAGCTGCTCGTTAAAGCAGCTTAAATCATATAAATTTATTTAAAATTATTCTATAATACCTCCACAACTTACACGTCCACCGGCATCACCAGTAGGTTGGGTGGTAAAATCATCTAAACCAGCGTGTACAATAATGCCTTTACCAATAATATCTTTAGTCTCGTCTCCACAGCCAATACACCATTCATCCGTTGAGATTGAGATAGTAGCATCTCCATTTTCATCTGCTTTAAAATTTCCAATATCACCTTTGTGGTAGCCGGATTCAACACCCCATTTTCCATGAGGTTGATTAGTAGGATTCCAGTGTCCGCCAGCCGATTTTCCATCAGGAGATGAACAATCAGACGATTGGTGTATATGTATAGCATGTTCACCTGGTTCTAATCCACTCATTATTGCCGTCATATTTACTATGCCATTTTCTTCAGTAAAAACAACAGTTCCACTTACATTGCTATCGCTTTTAGGTGTTAGTGCAATTGTGATTTCTTTAGTGCCAGTTTCATTTGTAACAGTTTCTGCTTCAATAGATACGGTGTCTTTAGTTACTTTTTTGCATGAAGTGATACTTAATGCCAAAGCCATAAATAATAAACTTACTTTTTTCATTTTTTTATTAATGTTTTATTTATCCGAAAGTTAATGTATATATTGGCTATTTGCAAATAACAATATGATATATATCATGTTTTTAATTGTGCTGTTCCCATATTTTTGAATATAAAAGTTAGGTATGTCAAGTTTTTTAGTAAATAAATACAATATAGCAGGTCCTCGTTATACAAGTTATCCTACCGTTCCGTATTGGAATCAGGATACATTTTCATTAAAAAATTGGAAATCATCTGTAATAAAATCTTTCAGCGAAAGCAACATCTCAGAAGGTATTAGTATATATATTCATTTACCTTATTGCGAAAGTTTATGTACATTTTGTGGTTGTAATAAACGCATCACTACGCAGCATAATGTGGAATCACCTTATATAAACGCGGTTTTAAAAGAATGGAGTTTATATTTAGAATTATTTGATAAAAAACCAATAATTAAAGAAATGCACCTTGGTGGTGGTACGCCAACTTTTTTTAGTCCAGACAATTTAAAACGATTGATAAATGGTATTTTAAATAAATCTATACTCGCGGAAGATTATGAATTTAGTTTTGAAGGCCACCCTAACAATACAACCCGAGAGCATTTACAAGCACTTTATGACGTTGGTTTTAGGCGGGTAAGTTATGGCGTTCAAGACTATAATGAAACAGTGCAAAAAGCGATTCATAGAATCCAACCTTTTGAAAATGTTAAACGTGCTACAGAATTAGCCAGAGAAATAGGATATACTTCTGTTGGCCATGATATTATTTTTGGATTGCCTTTTCAAACTATTGAGCACGTACAAGAAACCATTTTAAAAACTAAAGAATTACAGCCAGATCGATTGGCATTTTATAGCTATGCGCATGTACCTTGGATTAAAGGAAACGGGCAACGCGGATTTAACGAATCCAATTTACCTTCGGCAGAATTAAAAAGACAACAATACCAATTAGGAAAACAATTATTAACAGAAGTTGGATATCATGAAATTGGCATGGATCATTTCGCATTACCAACCGATACGCTTTACAAATCGATGTTAAATGGTAAATTGCATAGAAACTTTATGGGCTATACGGCATCAAAAACACAGGCTATGATTGGTTTGGGAGTATCTTCAATTAGTGATAGTTGGTACGGGTTTGCTCAAAACGAAAAAAGCATTGAATCGTATTATAATTTGTTAAATGAAAATATTATTCCTGTTTACAGAGGTCATAGTTTAAACAAAGAAGATTTAATAATTAGAAAACATATACTTAATTTAATGTGTCAGTTTAAAACAAGTTGGACACAAGATTCGCTTTATTTTAGTGAACTTCCAGAGGTGTTAATTAGATTAAAGGAAATGGAAGTTGATGGTTTACTCCATATAAATTCAAATTATATTGAGGTAACAACAAAAGGCCGGCCATTTGTTAGAAACATTTGTATGGCTTTCGATTTACTATTACAAAGAAAACAACCAGATACCCAGTTGTTTTCAATGACTGTTTAATTAAAACCCAAATCTGATGAAAAAAATTATTGTACCTATCGATTTTTCTGAACACTCAGAATATGCCTTGAAAACTGCTGCGAAATTGGCAAAAATTAATAACTCAGAGATTACTAGCTTTACATATGCTCGAAATGTCTGATATTATGCTTACTGCGTCCGACGGATTGCAATATGAAAAAGCAGTTTACTTTTATAAATTGTCCGAACAAAAGTTCGAAAAATTTCTTGAAAAGGATTATTTAAAAGATCTTAAAGTCACACCAATTATCAAACACTTTAAGGTGTTTAGTGAAGTTAATGATGTAGCGCATAAAAATGATGCCGACTTAATAGTTATGGGGTCTCATGGTAGCAGTGGCGTAAAAGAATTTTTTATTGGTTCTAATACCGAACGTGTTGTTAGAAATGCCGATATTCCCGTATTGGTTGTTAAAAGCAGTGTCGTCGATGTGAATTTTGAGAACGTTGTTTTTGCATGCGATTTCGCTGAAGAATCTATTAAACCTTATATAAATGCCGTTAAGTTGTTTAATAAAATAGGTTCAAAATTCCGCATGGTTTATGTGAATTTACCTAACGAAAGATTTAAAAGTTCGTCGGAAATCGAAAAAAGTGTCGTTAATTTTTTCACCAAAGCCGATCGTAATTTAGATAGAATGAAAGATGTACATTATGTATCTGATTATACAGCAGAAGACGGAATTATACATTTCTCAGCAAAAATAGGAGCAGATATTATTGCGGTACCTACACGTGGTAAAAAAGGATTAGCTCATTTTTTTGAAGGTAGTATAGGCGAAGACGTAGCAAATCATGCTACTTTGCCAGTAATAACATTTAAAATTTAACAAATTAATTAATAGCGTGACTAATTTGAAAAAAAGGGTAGTTAGTAAAATAGCTGCTCTTTTTTTGTACGTTTAATCTACGGAAGTTGCTAATACATTAAATAAACTTGCTTTAGTATTGAAAAAATCAGTTTCAATTTCAATAGCTTTTAGTTTGGCGTCGATTAATTTTGACTCTCTTGAATTTACTAAAAACAAAGAACTTTCACCTAAAAAGAATTTTCGTTCTTCGGCATTAAGCATGGTATGGTAATCTGCTACAATGGTTTTGGTGAATTTGTTTTGTATAATATAAGAATCTAATTCTTGATTTATAGCATCAATCTTATTTCTTAAGGTAATTTTGGTAGATTTAATTTCTAATTCCGTGTTTAATAATTTAAGTTTCGCCAATTTTAAATCCGCACGTTCCTTTCTTAAAAACAAGGGAAAACTAATACTCAATCCGCTTTTATATGCGGAAGTACTAAAGGATTGAGTAACTTCTGGCGTTTGTGATAAAAAGTTATATTGCAAGTCTATTTTAGGAAGTAAGTTATTTAGCTGCAAGCGTTTTTCTAATGTTAAACTTTGAACTTTATAATCTAATGATTGAAGCTTCGGATGATTTTCTAAATCTAAGTTTTCAATATTTAATGCCGCCGTATTGAGTGTTTCATCAATAGTTGTAAAAGTATTAATATCAGGATGAATATGATCTTTAATTTCAATAGGTGTATTATCGTTAAGCCATAAGTAATTTGATAATTCTAAGGATGACTTAATGTATTTTATACGGGATTTTTCAAGATTTAATTTTCTGTCGTTTAACACGATGCGGGCTTCCAAGGTATCAATTGCCGCCATTTCACCTACTTCATAATTCGTTTTGATGCCATTAAATCTTGTTTGAGCATTTTCAAGAAAATTTTCATAGACACGTTTTTCATTGTAGGTTTTAAGCCAATTAAAATATGTTAATGTGGCCTCATACAAAATGCTATTCACTAATAATTGCCTATCTGCTTTGGCTTGTTTCACAAACAATTTGCCTTGTTTTAGCATGGTCATGCGTTTATTGGCTAAAAATCCCTGAGCAATCGATACTGAAACGCCTACGCTGTATAATCCATCTTCAGGAACTGTGGCTTCTGGGTTTAAATAGAAACCATCGTTTTCTTCGAAATTTCCTTTTAACTCAACGCCATACCAAGTTGGTATTTTAAACGAGGCATTGAGTTTATCGTAGTATTCGGTGTTCTTAAATTTTTTTCTGTCGTAATCTACTTCCAGTTTTGGGTCGAATGCACCACGCGCTTTCATAAGTTTTGCTTCACTTTCATTAATGATCAAGTTAGCTTGTTTTACTATGGGGTGGTAGGTTTTTACATAACCTAAATATTCAGCCAAAGAAATAACAGATGTAGTGTCTTGAGCAGAAATAATTCCGCTTACAAATAAAAGTATGCCAAGTATAAAAACTCTCATTATTTTTTACCCTTTAAAACTGATTTATTCGTGTTTTTTGGCTGGTAATAGTTAGGAGGGAAGCTGTTAATTTGTCGCCATAATTCAAACCAAATAGGCACATCTTCTAATAAGGCAATGGTTCGTGCTCCTGACCCAACTCTTATGGCTTCAGGCCATTTTTGATCGTTTGAGTCTGGAACTAATAAAACTCGATATTTTCCATTATCACTAATAAAATTTTCAATGGCTACTACTTTGGCACCATAAGTTCCGTATGAAACATTAGGCCAACCGCTAAAAACAATGGCAGGCCAACCATCAAATTGAACACGAACCTTTTCACCGATATGAAGTAATGGTAAATCTATAGGTTTTACGAAGGTTTCTACTGCCAAATCATATTGCGATGGCATAATGCCTACTAATTCTTCACCTTCTTTAAAAGTTAATGCCAATACCATCTGTTATTGCTTTGTTTATATAGCCACTTTGTGGAGCTGTAACATATAGCAGGTTATTACGCATTTTATAATTGGTATATTCATTTTCTAATTTGGTTACTTGTGCTTCGGTATCAAATTGACTTGATTTAGCAGTGAACATATCACTTTGAGCTTTCGAAATTTTATCTGTGTATTCAGCATTTATTCGAGATAATTCTATTTGTGCATTTAGAATTTCGTTTTTGCTTGCTAAATATTTGTTTTCTTGAGAAATTAGTTTTGCTTGTGTTTCTTGAAGTTTCAAGCGTTTTTCTTCTACATCTTTAACCGCTTTTAAACCTTCATCTTGAAGTGTTTGAATACGATTGAACTGTTTTTCTGCAATACTAATGTTGGTTTTTGCAGCTTCCAAATCAATGCTGTCACTTTTTACTTTTAAGTGCGCTTGCATCAATTTATTTTTAGTTTGCTGAATTTTTAATTGTTGCTCATTTAATATAGCTGAAACTTGTCTGTTTAGGGCGCCTACTTTACGATTGATACGCATTACCGAAGATGATTTAGCTGTAATTTGTTCGTTAGTTCGTTCTACTAATTTGTCATCAAAATACTCACTTTTAACTTCTGATATTCTTAAAATAGTATCGCCTTTCTTTACATAATCACCTTCCTGTACAAACCACTCTTCGATACGTCCTGGAATTTGAGACTGGATGGTTTGCGGGCGCTGGTTTAGTTTTAATGTGGTTACTTGACCTTGCCCTGTAATGTTTTGGGTCCATGGTAAAAAAAGTACAATTATTATTATGATAGAAATGGCCAATAAGAATTTGTTAAATTGCTTATAATAGTCAATATTGAATATTTTTTGGGCAGATTTAAATTGATTTATATCTACTTTATGGTTAACTGTATTATGGGATATATTTAGCATGGTATTAAATTTTTTGAAAAATAGCTTTTCCTTTTTCTAACAATATAAGTTCATCACATTTTTCTTTCCAGTTTTTGCTGGTACTTACTACTATTAAGGCCCAGGGTCTGACTTTTATCGGTTAAATAATCTATAATATTTTTCATTTCTACTTGGTCAAAACGGTCTAAGGGATCTTCAAGAATTAGTATTTTGGGTTCTTTTAAAATAGCTCTGGCCAAAATAATTTTTTTGGCAATGGTGTAAGACATTTGGTTGCCTTCAGCATTTATGATGGTTTGCAGTCCCATTGGTTGTTCTTTAATAAATTGGGTAAGTCCAACATTATCAAGAATATTATAAATATTTTCATCTGAAATTTTAATATTTCCAAAGGTTAAATTTTCTTTTATTGTACCTTCAAATGGAGATTCTTCAGATAAGGATATGCCTAATTGAGAGCGGTAATGATTTAAGTGTAAACTATTTATAGACATGTTGTTAACATATACATTTCCAGAAGTAGGTTCATTAATACCCAGAATTAATACGAAATAGGGTTGATTTACCTGAACCACTTTCGCCTTTTACAAGAATTCTACTTTTTTCAGTAATTTTTAAGGATATATTTTTTAAAATATGCTTTTTCTCTGTTAGGAACTTTGTATGATACATTATCCAACTCTATGTTTAAGCTGTCCTTAAAAACTGTGCGTTTCTCCTTCTTGGGACTTCTAAATCTTTATCTACAATCTGACCTATTTTTTCAATAGATGTTAATACATCATAAAATGATTCTAACCCAAGAATTAGTTTTTCAACAGAAGCAATTACCAATAAAATAATAATTTCGGCAGCAACAAATTGTCCAATATTCATTTCTTGATTTAAAACCAAAGCACCACCAATTAATAATAAACTAGCAGTTACAATGACTTTAAAACTTATCATTTGAATAAACTGAAGCCTTAAAACTTTAAAATGACTTTCTCTCGCTTCTAAATAATCATATACTAAATCATCATTTTTTCTTAATACCCAAACTAGTACTTCCCGAAAGTTTAAAGCTAATAACGGTTCGTGCTACTTCTTGAATCCAATGTGCAACTTTGTATTTGTTTTTTGATTCTTTTAAACTGGTTTCAAGCCCTTTTTTTGCAGTATATTTGAATACTACGTAAATAAGTCCTAACAATAGAATACCAAAAACAATAAAGAACGGATGATAAAAAGAAAGAAGAATTAAAGCAAACAAAATCTGTAAAACTGCTGTTGGAACATCAATTAAAATTTTTGATAAGCCTTTTTGAATGGCTAATGTGTCAAAAAATCGATTCGCTAATTCTGGTGGATAATATTTGCGTAATTCTGCCATTTTTATCTTCGGAAAACGATAACTTAATTCAAATGAAGATCTTGTAAAAATACGTTGTTGTATGGTTTCAATAATGCGTAATTGCATAAGTTGTAATGCACCAGTAAAAGCAACACCCAATAGTTACCAAAACCACCAAAACTACCCATGAGGTTGATATTTGTGCACCTTGTATTAAATTTATTATTGCTTGAATTCCAAGCGGAAGTGATAAAGCTACAATACCTGAAAAAATAGCGTAATAAAAAATTTGTCGAATATCTCTTTTTTCTAGTTGTAGAAGGCCAAATAAACGTTGCCAAGGTGTCATTATAGGTTGTGACATAACTATATTTTTAAGGTATTTATAGTAGAGGTTAATAAAAAAATCTGTAGGAGATACATTTTTTTTGCAATCTGTTATTGATGTAAAATGGTCTTTTAAAAAATGTTGATGTAAACTACCTTCTAAAATGGTACTTGCCAGAGAAGATGGCATAATGGGTAATTAGGTTGTGCATTTTGTATCATATCTCTCAAGCGCTTTACAATGCGTTTGTAAATTACAAAATAACCATCCTTATTTTCTTTGTCTACTTCTTTCGTTAAAAAGGATTTTGAATTTTCGTTAATAATAATAGTATTAAGTACCACCTCATTAATATGTGAAAAGTTATTGTCTTCTTTTATGGTTCTACATAACAATTTCTATCGCTTTGATTAATTTTTCTTTGTTATCAGAAATACTATGTGTTTCAAAAACCAATTGATATTCAATCCAAGCCCAATACCATGATGATAAGTAGAGCAATAATTTATGCTTACTTTCAAAATATCTATAAATCGAACTTTCATTTGAGCCTATTATTTTCACCTAGTTTTTTAAAAGTAAAAGAATCAAAACCAATCTCATCAATTAATAATAATACTATTTTCAACAATACGTTTTCCTAATTCAGACGATTCCGGATCTTTTATATAATATTTTTTCAGGAACTACAATTTTTAAATTTGAAAGTATATGATTTCATAATTAATTCAATTTGGTTGCAAATATAATAGTAATACTATTAAAAAAGAAAATAAAACTATTATTTTTATCAATCAATGATAAATATAAACTATCAAGGAAAATAAATAGGGGTATTAATGTTTGATTTGTAGAAAATTAACTAATGACAATTAATAGCTCCAGAAACGATTTCGTTAACTGGGGCAGGTGAGATGTAAGGAATACCCAAGCCTAAACCACGTAGTATAAAAAGAACACCTATAATAACTACAAAAACCGGAATCGCCTTTTGTATTTTTTGTCTTGCAGAACCTTTTAAAAAGTGACCAAAATAAATTGCAGTCGTCATTAATGGTATGGTTCCAAGTCCAAAAACAGCCATATATAAGCTTCCATTTAAAGCATTTCCTCCTGCAATAGCCGCAAATAAAGCCATATAAACCAATCCACAAGGTAAAAAACCGTTAAGAAAACCAATGGTTAAAAAAGTGTCTGCTGTTTTTTTCTTTAGAGCACTTCCTAATGAAGATTTAACTTTTGATATTACTTTATAAATAGGCTTAGAAAAATTGTACTTATTAAATGTAGATTGTGGTATTAATACAATTACAATCATTAAGACTCCAATTGCAATAGAAAGCTGTTGCTGAAACCCAAATATATAAAGGCTTTTACCAATTAGCCCAAAAATGAGTCCAATTAAGCTGTAAGCAAATAATCTGCCAACATGATAAATAGTAATTTGAGATATTTTTTTAAACGCATTTGTCCGGTCTACAGGGAGCATAAACGCAATAGGCCCACACATACCTACGCAGTGAAAGCTTCCTAATAATCCCAATAAAAATGCCGAAAAAAGCATATTAATAATTTATAGATTCTTTAAATAAATAAGAAATTCCTTTATATTGCCAATCTATTTTAATGTTCCAACGACCATCTACCAAACGTTTGTCAGGTATGAGCAAATAAGGTTTAGATAATGAAATAGCAGTATCAAAATCTAATTGTTTGTTAGATGGTCTATATAGGAACACTTTTCCAGTTATTTTTTCAGGATCTAAATTATTTGGAAAATAAATAATCAACCCTTCTTCAGTTTTTTTATAACTAATATTTTCGCTTAATTTCTTTGAGTTTTCAAGTTTATTAATGTCATTCTGGTAATCTAATTCTTCGGCATAATAATCTTCCGTAACTAAGTCATGCTCGTATTTTTTATCCACATTCATCGTAATAATAAAGTACATTATAAAGCTAATAAAGCCTATAAAAGCAAGTACAATTCCGGTTCCCCAATTAATTTTCATGGTTAGAATATTTTTTCATTCCCTCGAAGGAAGGAAATTCTATTTTTGTTAAACTATTTATTTTTATGGCATTTCCCTCGTTACCTCGGGTCGGGCTTTCGGCTATATCTTTTTTCAAAAAAGGATGTCGCCTCAATCCCTAATGCACCAATCAGCCAATTCTTAAGTCATTGCGAAGCAAATTTTTATTTGCTGTGGCAATCTTTTCAATTCGAAGAGATTACTTCGTCGTACCTTCTCGTAATGACGTCTATTTAAAACTCCTTGGTCCTAAAAAATTAGCCGTTGTAGATTCAATCAATGTTTCACCTTTGTAAACACCAATTTTAATCTTATTTCTATCGCCTGATAAAGCGGCATTATTAATTTCAATAAATATGGTACCCTTTGCTATACCTTGACTTGGAACTACAAAATTATTACTGGTAGCAACTAGTTTTAATTCCCCTTTGTGCGATAGCAATTTAAAACTCACATTTTCAATATCATTAGTAGTTTTATTTACTAATTTATAAGTAAAAACATTACTTATAATATTGTTTTCTTTATGTTCAAATAATTGCCCAGGTAACCTTAAAACTGTGGCTTCAACGTCATTTCTTAAAAATAACATACCTGTAAGTAAACCAATCAAAATGGTTAATACCGCTATGTATCCTTTTATTCTTGCGGTTAATTTAAAAGGTGTTTTATTTTCAATATTTTCTTCACTTGCATATCGTATTAATCCTTTTGGCAGATTAATACTTTCCATAATATGGTCGCATTCGTCAATACAAGCAGTACAGTTTACACATTCTAACTGTGTACCATTTCTAATATCAATTCCTGTCGGGCATACATTTACACATTGAAAACAATCAATACAATCACCATGACCCAAAGCTTCTCTGTCTTCATTTTTTCTAAATTTCTTTCTGCCATTTTCAGCTTCACCACGTTTATGGTCGTAAGCTACCACAATGGATTTAGTGTCTAAAAGAACTCCTTGTAATCGACCGTAGGGACAAGCAATTATACAAACCTGTTCTCTAAACCAGGCAAAAACAAAATAAAATACGGCCGTAAAAATTAATAATGAAATAAGTGTGCTTGTATGGCTAAATGGACCATCTTTTATATATTGAATAAGTTTATCGCTACCAATTAAATAAGCCAGAAAAACATTAGCAATAAGGAACGAAATAAATAAAAAGACAACAAATTTTAATCCTTTCTTTCTAATTTTTTCAGCATTCCATGGTTGTTTAGCTAGGCGCATTTGTTTACCTCTGTCACCTTCAATCCAATATTCAATACGTCTAAAAACCATTTCCATAAAAATGGTTTGAGGACAAATCCATCCACAAAAAATACGACCAAAAGAAACTGTAAATAGCGTAATAAAAACAACGCCAATAAGCATTGATATCACAAAAAGATAAAAATCTTGTGGCCAAAATGGAAATCCGAAAATATTAAAACGACGTTCTAATACATTAAACATTAAAAATTGGTTACCGTTTATTTTTATAAAAGGTGACAAAAATAGAAAGGCCAATAAAAAATAACTAACTAGTTTTCTGTATTTATATAAGTTGCCACTTGGTTTTTTAGGAAATACCCAAGCACGCTTACCTTTGTCATCTATTGTAGCAATAGAATCTCTAAATTTTTCGTTTTCTGGGGTTTCCATTGTTAAATAATTTAATTGAAAACCAAGAATAAAATATTAAATTTCAATAAAGTTATTCTTGGTATTAGTAATTATTTAGTTTAGTTAATTGAATCTGTTGTAGTTGTTTCTAATTCTGCCGGAGCCTGTGTATTAGCACCACCAAAAAGATCGCCTTCAGCTGCTTTAGGATTAGCAGGGGTTGTCCCTTGAAAAGTTAAAACATAACTCGCAACTTGTGCCATTTCTATTGGTTTTAGTTGTGCTTTCCAAGCAATCATACCTTTACCAGAACGTCCACCTTCAGATACTGTTTTAAAAACGCTTTTAATATCGCCTCCTAATATCCAGTGGTTATCGGTTAAGTTTGGTCCAATACCACCACCACCATCAGCCATATGGCAAGCCACACAGTTAGCTTCAAAAATAGCCTTCCCCGCATTAATATCGGATGCATCGGTTAGTAACTCCACCGTATTAAAATCTACTAAATCTTTAGCCGTTTTTTTGTATTCTTCAATCGAAAGTTTCGCTTGAGCTAATTCAGTTTCTAATTCATCTATTTGTGTAGGGCCATTAAAAACCTGAAATCTTAATAAATAAATGGCTGCAAAAACAATTGATGCATAAAATCCCCAAACCCACCAAGGTGGTAAATTATTATCTAATTCTTTAATACCATCATAGTTATGGTCTAAAATAATTTCGCCTTCTTCTTCAATGGGTTTAGCGGTTCCTACTAGTTTAGTATAGATAGTGTTAATCCAATTAAATTCAAGGTCTTTTTCTTTTTCTGCTAAAAAGCGCGCTTTTGCTTCTTCATCTAATTTATGAAGCATCACGTTTTCTAAAGCACCTAATATGGCTTCAATAGATATTAATAATAAAAGCACCAATAAAAGAAATAGAAGTACAGCCGGATATTTTATAAATGCAGGTTGTTCGCCAGAATCGATAACATATTCTGTAACACCGAAAATGATAAAGAATACGATGGGTACTCTTACCCAGGATGGAATTAAATTTCTCATAATATTTGGTCGTTTTGGTTCTCTAATGGAAGGTTACTAACTGTTTTTATATACTCTTTTTTAGCAGTAAATACCCATAAAAAAAGCACTACAAAAAACGTGAAAAATATAAGTAATGAAATGATTGGGTAAATTTCAATACCATCAATACTATCCATATAGCCTTTTACAAATTTTAACATAGTTCTAAATTTTTATTGGTTAGTTATTCGCTGTTTCTACTTTAATGTCTGTTCCTAATCGCTGTAAATAAGCGATTACAGCAACTATCTCTCTATTTTTCATTTCAACAAACGATAAACCATTTTCGGCTGCATATTTTTTATCTGCTTCGTAAGCATTCACAAAATCAGGATCTGCATATAAGTTTTGTTCAATCTTTGTTCCCTGTTCCAGCATATGCGCTTGTGCATTGGCAATTTCTTGCTCACTATACGGTACTCCAAGAGTTACCATTACTTTCATTTTCGCTTCTGTTTGCGATTTATCTAATTCGTCTGTAATTAACCATTGGTAACGTGGCATTATAGAACCCGATGAGGTACTTTGTGGATCGTACATATGGTTAAAATGCCAGTTGTCTGAGTATTTACCACCTATACGATGTAAGTCTGGTCCGGTACGTTTACTTCCCCATAAAAATGGATGGTCGTAAACATACTCTCCTGCTTTTGAGTATTCGCCATAGCGTTCTACTTCACTTCTAAAAGGACGAATCATTTGCGAGTGACAACCCACACATCCTTCACGAATATATATATCGCGTCCTTCTAATTCTAAAGGGGTATATGGTTTTACACTTGCTATAGTTGGTATATTAGATTTTACCATAATGGTTGGTACAATTTGAACAACACCACCAATTAAAATTGCTACTGTTGCCAATATTGTTAATTGAACCGGTCTGCGTTCTATCCAAGTATGCCATCCTTCACCAGCAGTACGTTTTTTAGTAACGCGTTCTAATGCAGGAGCTTCTGCTAATTCGTCTTCAACTTTGTTACCATTTTTAATAGTTACAATAATATTGTAAACCAAAATAAACATACCTAAAATGTATAGTGTACCACCGATAGCACGCATCCAATACATTGGCATAATTTCAGTTACTGTTTCTAAAAAGTTACCATAAGTTAATGTGCCGTCAGGATTAAATTGTTTCCACATACTTGCTTGAGGAAATCCAGCAACGTATAAAGGTAAGGCGTACATAATAATACCTAATGTACCCAACCAGAAATGTAAATTGGCTAAACCGATAGAATATAATTTGGTTTTAAATAATCTAGGGATTAAGTAATAAATAATACCAAATGCCATAAATCCGTTCCATGCTAATGCACCTACGTGTACGTGGGCAATAATCCAATCGGTAAAATGTGCAATGGCATTAACATTTTTTAATGATAATGTTGGACCTTCAAAAGTTGCCATACCGTAACCCGTAATAGCAACAACTAAAAATTTTAAAACAGGATCAATTCGTACTTTATCCCAAGCACCACGAAGTGTTAATAAGTCCGTTTATCATACCACCCCATGATGGCATTAATAGCATTACAGAAAACGCAACACCTAAGTTTTGAGCCCATTCTGGTAACGCTGTATATAGTAAGTGATGAGGTCCTGCCCAAATATAAATAAATATTAACGACCAGAAGTGAACAATAGAAAGTCTATATGAATATACAGGTCTGTTTGCTGCTTTAGGTACAAAATAATACATTAATCCTAAAAACGGTGTGGTTAAAAAGAATGCCACGGCATTATGCCCATACCACCATTGTACTAATGCATCCTGAACACCAGCATACACCGAATAACTTTTCATAGCACTTACAGGAAGTTCTAAACTATTAAAAATATGAAGTACTGCAACAGTAACAAAAGTGGCTATGTAAAACCAAATGGCTACATATAAATGACGTTGTCTTCTTTTTAAAATAGTCCAAATCATATTTATACCAAAAACTACCCAAATAAGTGCAATGGCAATATCAATAGGCCATTCTAATTCTGCATATTCTTTAGAACTGGTATAACCTAATGGTAAAGTAATGGCCGCTGCAACAATAATAAGTTGCCATCCCCAAAAGTTTATATTACTTAAAAGATCGCTAGCCATTCTTGCTTTTAGTAAACGTTGTAAAGAGTAGTAAATACCAGCAAACATGGCATTACCCACAAATGCAAAAATAACAGCATTGGTATGTAATGGTCTCAATCGACCAAAACTTAGCCATGAAATACCTTCCGTATAATTAGGGAAAATAAAAAGATAAGGCTAGCATTAAGCCAACGGTCATTCCTACAACTCCCCAAAGTATTGTGGCATATAGGAATTTTGTAACGATTTTATTATCGTAATGAAATTGTTGCATTTCCATAGTTGTAAAAATTAATCTTTATTGGTTAGTATTGTTTTTTTTGGTTTTTCTTTAACGAGTTCGTCTTCAAATAACATTCTAACAGACGGGGTATAACTATCATCAAACTGTCCACTTTTTACTGCTAAAATAAAAGCAATAAAAAAGACAACAGCCACAATAATGCTTATGGTTAATAAAACATAAATAACACTCATACCTACTTGAAGTTATGTTTCAAAATTACTTTCATATGCTTGTCTAAAATATGACATTTGTCATGTTTTCATTATTAGTTTATCCATTAATGTTACTCTAATTTTCGACTTAATATATTAGTTGCTGCAGTCGTAAAAACTACAATACTGATAGAACTTAAAGGCATTAAAATAGCGGCAACAACAGGCGATAATTGACCTGTAACAGCAAAAGACAGCCCAATGATATTATAAATAAATGAAAGTACAAAGCTCCATTTAATTATTTTTATGGCATTTTTTGATGTCTTAATATAATTGTATAATTGATTTAATTTTGATGCATCTAAAATAGCATCACAAGCAGGTGAAAACACATTGACGTTTTCAGAAATTGCAATACCAACATTGCTTTGCGCCAAAGCTCCAGCATCATTTAATCCATCGCCAATCATTAGTACATGTGCGCCTTCGGTTTGATGGTATTTTATGTATTCTAATTTGTCTTCTGGTTTTTGGTTGAAAAGTAATTTGGTTTTTGTAGGTAATAATTTGGTTAAATTTTCTCGCTCTCCTTCATTATCACCAGAAAGAATTACTAAGTCGTATTCTGTTTTTAAGATATTGAATAAATGAGAGAGACCTTTTCGGTAGGCATTATAAAAAGTGAACTTCCCTTTGTATTGATTGTTTGTACTTACGTGAACAGTTGTATTTAGAGTAGCGCTTTCTGTTGAATAACCAACAAAAGGTGCCGAACCAATTTTAATATTATTACTATTGTAAGTAGCTTCAATGCCTTTTCCCAAATGCTCTTGGTAAGCATCTAAAGTAATAATATCATTATCATTTAAAAGTTGATAAAGTGATCTGCTCAATGGATGGTTAGATCCACGTAATGTGCTTTTTAATAACGTTTCTTCATCGTTCGAAAGTTTTAATCCTTCGTAACTAATACTCGTTTCTTTATTCGCAGTAATAGTACCTGTTTTATCGAATATCAGGGTGTTAATTTTTGCTAATTGTTCTACAACACTGGCGTTTTTTAAGTAGAATTTTTTCTTACCTAAAATACGCAACACATTGCCAAAAGTAAAAGGAGCAGCCAGAGCCAATGCGCAAGGGCAGGCAATTATTAAAACAGATGTAAATACATTTAATGCTTTACTAGAATCTGCTATTAACCAATAAGATGTGGACAAAGCAGCTATGATTAAAACGCCAATCGTGAATCTTTTACTAATTTGGTTGGTGATATCGGTGAAACCTAAAGATTTATCTTTTTTAAAGACATCGTTGCTCCAAAGTTGAGTTAAATAACTTTGTTCAACCGATTTTAAAACATCTACCTCGATACTTCCATTTAATTGTTTGCCTCCTGCATATAATTTGTCTCCCGATTGTTTAGAAACTGTTTTAGACTCGCCAGTTACAAAACTGTAATCTATTTGTGCTTTCCCTTTTATCAAGATACAATCAGCGGGTATCAATTCTTCATTTCTAATTAAAAGTCGGTCGCCTTTTTCAATATCATAAACTTGAACAGATTCCTCTGTACCATCAGGTTTTATTTTGGTGATTCCAATTGGGAAATAAGATTTGTAATCACGTTCAAAAGATAAGAAAGAATACGTTTTTTGTTGAAAAAATTTCCCAAGAAGTAAGAAAAAAATCAATCCGGTTAAGCTGTCAAAAAAACCTGAACTCATATCGAAAACAATTTCGAAAGTACTTCTTAAAAATAAGACAGTGACACCCAGAGCTATAGGAACATCTATATTTAATATTTTGGCTCGAAGTCCTTTATAAGCTGATATAAAATAATCTTGAGCAGAGTAAAAAACTACAGGTAAAGAAAAAGTAAACATGAGCCATCTAAACATAGGTTTAAATTGCTCTAACCAAAATTCACCAACTTGAAAATATTCTGGAAACGATAAAAACATCACATTTCCAAATGCAAAACCGGCTATACCTAATTTGTAAATTAACGTTCTGTCAATATGTTTTTTGCCAACACTGTAATCATCTAAACTTATAAACGGTTCGTAACCAATACTGCTTAATAATGCTACAAGATTTTTTAATGAAAGTGTTTCAGCATTAAATGTAACCCTAACAGTTTTTTTGCCGAAGTTTACTAATGAAGCACTAATTGAAGGATTTAATTTATTTAGATTTTCTAAAATCCAGATACAGGAACTACAATGAATATGTGGAATATATAGTGTAATAATTTGATTTTCGCCATCATTAAACTCGAGTAGTTGCTCAATAATTTTAGTGTTTTCTAAAAAATTATATTTACCTTCAATGTCTTTAGGCGTTGCGCCTGGAGCCTGTTGTAAATCGTAATAGCAGGTTAAATCGTTTTCAGAAAATATTTCGTACACAGTTTTACAACCATAACAACAGAATGCTTTATCGTCAAAATAAATATTAGATGTAGATGCGTCTAAACCACAATGAAAACATGTGTGTTTGCTCATTTATTATTTGCTCAAAAATACCTTGGCCAAAAATAATAAAACATCGACTTTTAAATATGATATTTGTCATGTTTTGTTTAATTTTACACCACTTCAATAATTAAGGTATGAGTATGTGTAAACAATTTGGTGTTAGCCAATTTAAAAGTTTTTATTTTTTTATAAGTAAGCAGTTCCTTTTTGTAACAGGGATTTTTATGAATTCTGAAAGGAGTATATTATAATGTTAGAGAACGAAAAAGACATTTTTAATGTGCTATTTGCATCAGTTTCAGAAGGCGTTGTTGTGGTTGATAATAATCAGAAGATTGTATTGACAAATGCATCGGCTGAGAGAATGTTTGGATATAGTAAAAAGGAACTTTCGGGAAAAGAACTTAATATTTTAATTCCGCAAGAATATCATGCAGGTCATGGCGCACATTTTGAAGGATTTATAAAACATAAAGAGAGCCGGCAAATGGGACGAGGTCGCGATTTGTTTGGAGCAAGAAAGGATGGGAGTGTTTTTCCGGTGGAAGCTGGTTTAAATCCGTTAAATATTGAAGGAGAGTCTTTTATAATGGCTTTAGTTATAGATATTACAATTAGAAAACAACAAGAGCTACAACTAAAAGAATTAAATTCAGAACTAGAAAAAAAAGTTTACGACCGAACGAAAACATTAACCAATACTGTTTTAGAGTTAAAAAAGGTAAATTTTGAAAGAGATATTGAAATTAAAAAACGTATCGAAGCTCAAAATGAAATAAATAATGCGCTAAAAAAAGAAAAGGAGCTTAACGAATTGAAAACTAAGTTTTTATCATTGGTGTCTCACGAATTTAAAACGCCATTAAGTGGTATTTTAACGTCAGCCATGTTGTTGGCTAAATATAAATTAACTGAACAACAGGAAAAACGTGATAAACATGTTAAAACCATTTCAGATAAGGTTCATTATCTTAACAATATTTTAAACGACTTTTTATCTATTGAAAAATTAGAAACGGGAAAAATTAATTATAACTACAGTACGTTTAAATTAAGCAAAGTTGTAAATGAGGTAGTTTATAATGCTAATATGTTATTAAAAGATGGTCAAAAAATTAACTATCCCGAGAACATTGATGAAATGTCTTTATTTCAAGACGAAAAAACAGTGGAATTATCATTGTCTAACTTGGTGCATAACGCCATTAAATATTCATCTGAGAATACAATTGTAGATATAAAGATAAAGCAAGATGAAAAATTCACCACTTTTATAATTAAAGATAATGGTATAGGCATACCTCTTAATGATCAAAAAAGTATATTTAATCGCTATTTTAGAGCAGAAAACGCCTTACTAACTCAAGGAACCGGAATAGGTTTAAATATTGTGAAGAGTCATTTAGAAAATTTAGGAGGGACCATAAGTTTTATAAGTGAAGAAAATAAAGGAAGTACATTTATCATCAAATTACAAAATAAAGCGAAACAATGAACAAAATTTTATTGATAGAGGACGATGTTACTTTAAGAGAAAATACTGCAGAATTGTTGGAATTATCTAATTATAATGTAATAACGGCACCAAATGGAAAAGTTGGAGTGGAAATGGCAATCAATATGTTACCAAACATTATTGTTTGCGATATTATGATGCCTGAACTGGATGGTTATGGTGTATTGGAAGCTCTGGCGCATAAAGAAAAAACGAAGCATATTCCATTTATATTTTTATCAGCAAAAACCGAGCGTAAAGATGTTAGAAAGGGTATGGATTTAGGTGCGGACGATTATATAACGAAGCCTTTTGAAGAAGAAGAACTTTTAAGCGCCATAGAAAGCCGTTTAGCTAAAGCCGAAATATTAAAAGATTTAAGAGGAAATAATGATGAAATAAAGGTTGAAGAGCCCGAAATGAAATCGTTAAATGATCTTAAAAATTTCTTTGATGATAGTGGTAAAATAATAAATTATACTGCAGGTGAAATTATTTATGAAGAAGGACAAAATTCAAATTATATTTATTTAATTTCTAACGGATTAGTTAAATGTAATAAACTAGACGAACAAGGAAAGGAACTTACAACCGCTTTACATCAAGAGGATGATTTGTTCGGTTACACTTCATTTACACAAAATATACTCTATCAAGAAACTGCTACCGCTATTAAAGACACCAAGATAGTTGCAATTTCAAAAAACGAACTTAAGGATGTACTTAGCAACAATCATCAGGTAACCTTAGACTTAATTCAATTGTTAACTAATGATATAACTGGAGTAAAAGACCAATTATTACAAATGGCTTATAGCTCTGTTAAAAGAAGAACGGCAATAACGATTCTTAAATTTGCTGAAAAACTAAATAGAAAACCAGAAGAAGCTATTAGAATTTCGCGTAATGATTTGGCAGGAGTTGCTGGTATCGCCACAGAAAGTTTAATTAGAACCTTATCAGGTTTTAAAGATTTAGGAATTATTGAAATTGAAGGCAGAAATATTAGAATTTTAGATATTGATAAACTTAAACAAATCAACTAATTTTTACGAATAAGGTCAAAATATGATATTGGTCATATATCATTAAACTTCATGCCTTTACTTTTGTTTTTTAGAAGACAAAATTACGAATGAAGAATATTTTAATCCCTACAGACTTTTCTGAAAATTCATGGAATGCAATTGAATATGCACTTCATTTTTTTAGTAATTCTTCATGTAATTTTTATTTTTTACACGTTAATACAATAAAAGATGTAGCAGGTTTCGAAATACCGCAAAAAGCATCAAATGGTATTATACCAGGTGTACTTATAAAATCTTCTAAAAAACTTTTACAAGAAACAATAAAGCGAATTAATCAATCGAATCTAAGTGGTAAACATAGGTTTTTTACGTTAACAGATAATACTTATATTATTAATTCTATACGAAAACATGTAGCAGAAAAGCACATTGATCTTATTGTTATGGGAACAAAAGGAGCTTCCGATTTAGAAAAACTAGCTATAGGAAGTAATACCGGAGATGTAATAACAAAAGTAAAATGTACAACATTAATTGTACCTGAAAACGCAAAATTTAAAGTGCCCAAAGAAATTGTATTTCCTACAGATTTTTCAATATTTTATCCTACTGAAACTTTACAGCCTATTAGCGATATTATAGAAACACACAAATCATCTGTTAGAGTGTTACATGTAAATAAAGGCACGGAACTAAGCGACGATCAGCAAAAAAATAAAGAATATTTAGACGATTATTTTAGTAATTACAATCATAGTTTTCATTTTTTAACTAATAAATATATAGAAGATGCTGTTCAAAAATTTGTTGACAGCCAAGGTATTAATCTAATTGCCATGTTAGCAAAGAACTTGAATTATTTTCAGAAAATTTTATTTCATCCAACAGTTAAAGAATTAAGTTATTATAAAAATATTCCTTTTTTGGTATTGCACTAAATTAATATTTAGAATGCCTTTTCAATAATTTTAAGTAATTTTACAAAACTTCAATTAGTTAGTATGGGTAAATGTGAACAATGCATTATAAAACAGTTTAACGCACTAAAATCTTTAACAAACGAAGAGCTTGTTAGGATTTCAGGTTGTAAAACTACACGGGTTATAAAAAAGGGTGAAGTTATTTTTGAAGAAGGTGAAATAATTAACGGTATTTATTGTGTTAAGGATGGTATTTGTAAGCTTTCAAAATTAAGTGAAAATGGAAAAGACCAAATAGTTAAAATGGTTGTTAAAGGGCAATTACTTGGGCAGCGATCACTAATTACTGAAGAAGCATCAAATTTGCAAGCCGTTGCTTTAAATGATATGGAAGTTTGTTTTATACCTAAACATGAAATAATTAATGATTTACAAAATAATGCCAAATTTTCATTTGAGATTTTAAAAGAAATGGCTCATGATTTAAAAGAAGCCGATGATATTATAGTTAATATGGCACAAAAATCTGTGAGACAACGTTTAGCAGAAACCTTAGTTTATATTCATGATAGTTTCGGCGTAAATCCAGATAAAACATTGAGTGTTTTATTATCTCGTGAAGATTTTGCAAATATTGTAGGTACAGCAACAGAATCGGCCATTCGTGTGTTATCTCAATTTAAAAAAGAAGGTTTAATTTCTATAATTGGAAAACAAATTAGAATTGAGAGTATAGAAGATTTAAAACGCGTTGAGTAATAACCATAATCTATACATGTTAAAGTATAGATAAATCTTATTGTAGGAGCTTTATTTTTGTATAAAAATATGTATTTTTATACGGCTATGATAAAAAATACGACTTCAAGAAAAGGTTTCGTTTTTAAAAATTACGAATCACCTATCCCAATCACCTTTCGATAAACTTTTTGATGTATTTAAAGAATTAATTACGCATACTTCTGGCGATTTTGATGAAGCCATAGATTGGTTACGTGAGTTAGATAAAGAATACGAGTTAACTACACCGGATTATACTATTGATGATTTTATTGAAGATCTTAAGAAAAAAGGCTATATAAGAGAAGAAATTGAGCCCGATGGTAAAAGTGGAGGCATGTCAATTACTGCAAAAACTGAACGTGCCATTAGGAAACAGGCTTTAGATCAAATTTTCGGAAAAATAAAACGCAGCGGTCAAGGTAATCATAAAAGTAAAAGCCCTGGAATAGGTGATGAGCATACAGGTGATTATAGAAACTATCAGTTTGGTGATGCATTAGATAAAGTTTCTATGACCGAAAGCTTAAAGAATGCACAAATCAATCATGGAATAGGTGATTTTACTATTTCAGAAGACGATTTGGTTGTTGAAGAGACACTTCATAAATCACAAATGAGTACAGTGCTCATGATTGATATTAGCCACAGTATGATTCTTTATGGTGAAGATAGAATAACGCCTGCTAAAAAAGTAGCCATGGCATTGGCAGAGTTAATTACTACACGTTACCCAAAAGACACCTTAGATATTTTAGTATTTGGAAATGATGCTTGGCAAATTGAGATTAAAGGATTTACCATATTTAAAAGTCGGACCGTATCACACCAACACAGTAGCTGGTTTGCAATTGGCCATGGATTTACTTCGGCGAAAGCGAAACACCAACAAGCAAATTTTTATGATAACCGATGGGAAACCCAGTTGTATAAGGTTGCCAGATGGCGAATATTATAAAAACAGTAATGGTTTAGATAGGCATATTGTAAACAAATGTTATGCAATGGCACAGCAAGCTAGACGTTTGCATATTCCTATTACAACATTTATGATAGCAAAAGACTCCTATTTGATGCAATTTGTTAGAGAGTTTACCTATGCAAACCAAGGAAAAGCATTTTATACAGGTTTGAAAGGCTTAGGTGAAATGATTTTTGAAGATTATGAAACTAATAGAAAAAAGAGAATAAGAGGTTAAAAAAATTGAAGAAAGGAAATTTATGAAAATTGAAAATATAAATACATTAGGCGAGTTAAAGAAATCTGGTTATCAATCAAAATCAATTAAAGATGAATTACGAGATAATCTTATTCAGAAATTAAAAAATAAGGAAACCACTTTTGAAGGTGTCCATGGATATGAGAATACCGTTATTCCAGAATTGGAACGCGCTATTTTATCAAGGCATAATATCAATTTATTGGGATTACGTGGACAAGCAAAAACAAGACTAGCACGTTTAATGTTGAATTTGTTAGATGAATATATTCCATACGTTGAAGGCTCAGAAGTAAATGACGACCCATTAAAGCCAATTTCCCGTTTTGCCATCGAGTTAATAAAGGAAAAAGGAAATGACACTCCAATTGCATGGCTACATAGAAGTGAACGTTTTGCCGAAAAGCTGGCAACACCGGATGTTACGGTGGCTGATATTATTGGAGATGTAGACCCGATTAAAGCAGCAAACTTAAAATTGAGTTATGCAGATGATCGTGTTATACATTACGGCATGATTCCACGTGCGAATCGTTGCATTTTTGTAATTAATGAGTTGCCAGACTTACAGGCAAGAATACAAGTAGCCCTTTTTAATATTTTACAGGAAGGCGATATTCAAATACGAGGTTTTAAAGTGAGATTACCATTAGATATTCAATTTTTATTTACAGCAAATCCTGAAGATTATACCAATAGAGGTAGTATTGTAACCCCTCTAAAAGATAGAATAGGGTCGCAAATATTAACGCATTATCCGGTAGATATTGAAACGGCCAGATTAATTACGGAGCAAGAGGCTAAGTTAGTAGAGTCGCAAAAGCAAACTGTTAAAGTGCCCGATTTAGCCAGGGATTTATTAGAGCAAATTGTTTTTGAAGCTAGGGAAAGTGATTTTATTGATGCAAAAAGTGGTGTGAGTGCTCGTTTAAGTATAACTGCTTTAGAAAATTTATTAAGTACTGCTGAACGTCGGGCATTAGTTGTTGGAGATAAAACAACCATGGTACGATTAAGCGATTTTGTGGGCATCATTCCATCAATCACAGGGAAAGTAGAACTGGTTTATGAGGGAGAGCAGGAGGGAGCTGCTGTGGTGGCTTATAATCTTATTGGTGACGCTGTAAAAAGTTTGTTTGAAGAGTTTTTTCCGAAAATTGAAAAACTTAAAAAGCAAGAAGATGAAAGTCCATACGACGATATTGTGTCTTGGTTTTTTAATCAGAAAGATGGTTTTGAATTGTTAGATGATTTAAGAGACAAAGAATATAAAAGGTTGTTAGATGCTATTTCTCCTTTAAATGATTTATTGGGAAAATACCAGCCAAATATGGCGGTTGAAGACACTTATTTTGTGAAAGAATTTGTGCTTTGGGCATTAGTAGAATTTAAGCAATTAAGCAAACATCGTTTTACAGAAGGCACTCAATTTAAAGATCCTTATGGAAGTTTTATAAGCGGAATATAATTACCAATCACCTCTGCTTTTAATATTGTTGGCGCATAATTGAATTATTTCAGTTATGCGTTTTTGTCTGGTTGCTTCTCTTTTAGCCTGATTTAACCAATACAAATAACTTTTTCGGTAAGACGGTGCGAAGTTTTGATAATTTTCAAAAGCCTGAGTATTTTTATCAAATTCAAATTGTAAATCTTCGGGTATGATGCCATTTTCAACAGCATCTAATGCAGTCCAACTACCATTTTGTTTGCCAATTTCTATTTTTTCCAAACCACTGGGATGCATTAAATTTGAAGCAATAAGTTCTTCAATATATTTTTTATTTAAAGCACTCCATACACTTTTTTCATTTCTGGGAGTAAAATATTGTCTGCGTTTTCCATCGCCCAAACTTTTAACGGTTGAATCTATCCAGCCATAGCACAATGCTACCTTTACGGCTTCTTCCCAACGCATAGAATCGTTTTCATGTTCTACTTTATAGAAGATGAGGTAAACGCCTTTGAACGATTTGTGGTTTTCGTGCAACCATTCGCGCCATTCTATATCTGTTTTAAAATAGAATTCAGTAATTTCCAAAAGGTCTATAGCTTTTTAGTTTCAACATAAAAATCCGGATCAATTTCGAAGGAAACATTTTTGCTATTCGTGGTCAATGTTTTCCATTCCGCATTTGGAAATAGCCATTGTTCTTCACCATTAATAGTGACTTGAATTGGCATATCAAATTTTTCAACAATATTAGCCCATCTGTATTTTAAGATGTTTTTTTGAATGGCATATTCCAAAGTCGGAATTTTGGTGGTTCTTAGGTATTGATTGAAAAATTCAGTTAAATCAATTCCTGTTTCTTTCGATAAATAATCTTCAATTTGTTTTGTAGTAACCGTTTGATGGTAAAAAGTACTGATTCAAACCACGTAAAATTTGTCGCCATTTTTCATCGTCTTCAATTAGTTGTCTAAGTGTGTGAAGAATATTGGCGCCTTTATCGTACATATCGCCAGGACCTTCATTATTTACATCATAACGTCCTATTATCGGTCGGTCATTTTGAATATTTCTTCTAAGCCCGATAACGTACTCTGATGCGGCTTTTTTACCGTAATAATAATCCAGAAATAAGTTTTCAGAATAACATGTAAAACCTTCATGTACCCACATGTCGGCTATGTCTTTGTATGTTATATTATTAGCAAACCACTCATGACCAGATTCATGTATAATGATATAATCGAACTTTAATCCCCATCCAGTTCCAGATCGATCGCTACCTAAATAGCCATTTAAATATTTGTTGCCATAGGTAACAGAACTTTGGTGCTCCATCCCTAAATAAGGTACTTCTACAAGTTTATAACCATCTTTGTAAAATGGATACGGGCCAAACCAATGCTCGAATGCCTTCATCATTTTTGGCGCATCTTTAAAGTGTTCTTTTGCTTTTTCTAGATTATCTCTAAGAACATAATAATCCATATCTAAATTTCCACTAATACCATCAAAGACTTCAGAAAAATGTACATAATCTCCAATATTTACATTAACTCCATAATTATTTATTGGATTGGCAACAAACCAATGGTATGTCTTTGTATCTGTGAATTCTTCAATTTTTCGTAACCGTCCGTTAGAAATATTCATAAGGTTTTTAGGGACATTGACACTAATAAGCATACTATCTACCTCGTCGTACATATGGTCTTTATTTGGCCACCAAACACTGGCGCCCAATCCTTGGCAAGAGGTTGCCACAAAATCATTTCCGTTTTGGTCTTTTTTCCATGAAAAACCACCATCCCAAGGAGCATTTACGGCTTCTTTTGGATGACCTTCATAATAAACATCTAAGGATTGAACACTTCCAATATCTTGATTGCTAACTAATTTTATATAATGTGCATTACCAACATCTTGAACTTGCAAGGTTTCGCCATTTTGAACAACCTTCGTGATCACTAAAGGAGCCTGCAAATCTATTTGTAATACAGAGTTGTTTTCTAATACTTTATATTGAATGGTATTTTTTCCAGAAATGTATTTGCTATCTGGATTTACTTTAATATCTAAATGGTAATAGGTTAAGTCCCACCAAGTGCGTTCTGGTGTAATGGAACCTCGCAAAGTATCTTGTTTTGTGAATTTGTTTTTTTCTTGAAGCAATTGAGCCTGCATTGTTAAAAACGAAAAACAAAGTAGGATTGTAGTATATAAGAACCGATTAATCATAGTCTAATTATTAGTTTTAAATGGTAGTTTAAATTTATTTTTTATAGTTGAATTTCACGGTTTCGACGCTGCCATTATCTTGAAGGATATCTACATAAACGTTCATTTCATTCTCATTTACCTTTTCAAAAACCATGCCTTCAAAAATAACCTTGGTTGACGTGATTTCCTTTAAATGAAAATCGATAGTTTCATCTTTTATTTCCCAACCTTTTAAATCGTTATTAAAATGTTTTAATTGTAGTATTAACGTATTTTCAACTTCACGAATAATTTCTATTTCATAAAAAACAACTTTATTATTATCGATTAATTTAAAAGTAGCCATCATTGAACCGGCAGAAGGTGTACTCCAGTTTTCTTCGGTTAGTCCACCAAAAGCTTCACCTTTCCAATTGCCCGAAATCCACGCAATATTTTCTAATTTAGGTTCAAGAATCATCTCTTTTTGAGCAAAAATCATTAAAGGTGATAAAAGTAGGATGGTAAGAACTAATTTTTTCATTGGTTAATTTTTTTCTAAAGTAATAAAATAGATAAGCGCTTCAAAAATTAATTTGAAGCGCTTACAAAATTGAGTTAGTCACTATAGTTAATTCTTTTTAAAAACAATATTTATTTTCAGATTTTACTTTTTCAGCAATTGCTCTACGTAAATCTACAATGTCTGGATAGTTTGTATATTTTACAAAACGTTTTAAGCCCATTAACATCATACGTTGCTCATCGCCTTCAGCAAAAGAAATAATACTTTCTTTTCCATTTTTCTCTACTATAGAAACGGCGTTATATAAATATAATTTAGCCATAGCGATTTGAATTTCTTGTGCTTTCTCACCAAAACGTTTAACGTTTTTCTCTGTTCTTAGGATGGTTGATTCTGCCATATAAATTTCAATCAAAATGTCAGAAGCCGCAATTAATAACTGTTGTTGGTCATCCAGTTTTTCACCGAATTTTTGTGCAGCGGCACCAGCTACCATCAAGAATACTTTCTTAATTTTTGCAATCATATCTTTCTCTTCAGAAAATAATTCTGAATAATCAGGCGTATCGAAAGAAGGAATTCCCATAAGTTCATTTGCAACGGCTGTTGCAGGACCTAATAAATCTACATGCCCTTTCATTGCTTTTTTTACAAGCATACCTACAGATAACATCCTGTTAATTTCATTGGTACCTTCATAGATTCTGGCAATACGAGCATCTCTCCAAGCAGCTTCCATAGGGGTGTCTTCAGAGAATCCCATGCCTCCAAATATTTGAATACCCTCATCAGCACAATTTTGCACGTCTTCAGATACTGCCACTTTTAAAATGGAGCATTCAATAGCGTATTCTTCCACACCTTTAAGTTCTGCTTCTTGATGCGTGTTACCGGAAGCCTGACGCATGGCAATACGGTCTTCAATATTTTTAGCAGCTCTATACGTAGCAGATTCGCCAGCATAAGCATTAGTCGTCATTTCTGCCAGTTTATATTTAATAGCTCCAAAATCTGCAATTGGTGTATTAAATTGTTTACGTTCGTTAGCATATTGCACAGCAGTTGTTAAAATTCTTCTTTGTGAATCAAGACAAGCAGCCGCTAATTTAATACGACCCACGTTTAAAGCATTCATTGCAATTTTAAACCCGTTACCTCTTTCTGATAACATGTTTTCTACTGGAACAACCGTGTCATTAAAGAATACTTGGCGCGTTGATGAGGAACGAATACCTAATTTGTGTTCTTCTTCGCCTAAAACAATGCCGTTAGGGTTGTTTTTATCAAATTCTATAATAAAACCTGTAATATTTTTATCGTTTTCAATACGCGCGAAAACAATCATTAAACGACAAAAACCTGCATTTGAAATCCACATTTTTTGTCCGTTGATTTTATAACTTTTCCCGTCTTGAGAAAGCGTAGCAGTTGTTTTTCCTGAATTAGCATCACTTCCGGCCCCTGGTTCAGTTAAACAATAAGCACCAAACCATTCACCGGTTGCCAGTTTTGGAATGTATTTCTGTTTTTGCTCTTCAGTTCCATATAATATTATTGGCAAAGTACCAATTCCAGTATGTGCACCAAATGCAGTACTAAAAGAACCAGTTCCGCTTGAAATGTAGTCGCATGTTAAAGCTGTTGACACAAATCCCATACCTAAACCACCATATGCTTCAGGAACCGCTACACCTAAAAATCCAAGTTCACCAGCCTTACGCATAACTTCTTCAGTTAATGCATAATCTTTTGCTTCAAAACGTGCTTTATGAGCTATAATTTCACGCTCATTAAACTCCATGACAGCTTCCTTCATCATCACTTGTTCTTCCGTGAAATCTTCAGGAGTAAAAATGTCTTCACATTTTGTTTCTTTAACTAAAAATTGACCGCCTCTTAAAATATCTTTTTTTGTTGCTTCCATTACTATTTATTCTTATTTCTTAATTTAAAAATTCAAATATTCCACAGGCACCTTGCCCTGTACCTACACACATGGTTACTGCGCCATATTTACCCTTCATATTTTGTTTTCGCATTTCATCAAATAACTGAACCGAAAGTTTTGCTCCTGTGCAACCTAGTGGATGTCCTAATGCAATGGCACCACCATTTACATTTATAATATCTGGATTTAGATTTAATTCTCTAATTACAGCTAATGATTGTGAAGCGAAAGCTTCGTTCAATTCGATTAACCCTAAATCTTTTTGCTCTAAACCGGCTTGTTTTAATGCTTTTGGAATTGCTTTTACAGGACCAATACCCATGATTCTTGGTTCAACACCTGCCGCAGCATAACTTACCAAACGTGCAATAGGTTCAAGATTTAATTCTTTTACCATGTCTTCGCTCATTACCATAACAAATGCAGCACCATCACTCATTTGAGATGAGTTTCCAGCAGTTACACTTCCACCTGCTGCAAAAACCGCACGTAGTTTAGCAAGTGCTTCAATACTTGTTCCTGCACGAGGCCCTTCATCTGTCGTTACTGTATATGATTTTGTTGCTTTTTTTCCATTTGAATCAATATAAATTTCATTAACATCAATTGGTACAATTTGCTCTTTAAACCTGTTTTCCGACAGCGCCTTCAATGCTTTCATATGTGAATTATAAGCAAACACATCTTGATCTTCTCTAGAAATTTTAAATTGGTTGGCCACAGCCTCGGCAGTATTTCCCATGCCCCAGTAATAATTTTCATGACCAGCCTTTACGGTTTCGTAGTTCAATTCGGGTTTAAAACCTGTCATAGGCACAGAACTCATGCTTTCAGAACCGCCTGCAATAATACAATCTGCCATGCCTGCTTGAATTTTAGCCGTTGCCATTCCTATGGTTTCAATACCTGAAGAACAGAAACGATTTATGGTTACACCAGGCACCTCAACACTATTTAAACCAATTAATGATATAAATCGTGCCATGTTAAGTCCTTGTGCACCTTCTGGCATCGCGTTACCAACCATGACGTCATCAATACGTGTTACATCCAGGTTTGGTAATTCTTTCATCATGTGTTGAATGGTTTCCGCACCTAATTCGTCTGCCCGTTTAAAACGAAAAACACCTTTTGGAGCTTTACCTACTGCTGTTCTATATGCTTTTACTATATATGCTTGTTTCATTTTTTCTATGCTTTTGGCTTTAGGCTATATGCTCTAAGCTTTATGTTTGTATATAATGTTTGCCTATTGCTTATAGCATAGGGCTTATAGCATCGCAACTAGTTGCGAAGTGGTTTTCCTGTTTTTAACATGTGTTGAATACGTTCTAAAGTTTTACGTTCTGTACATAAACTTAAAAAAGCTTCGCGTTCTAGATCTAATAAATATTGCTCACTTACAAGAGTAGGTTCTGATAAATCTCCTCCAGCCATCACATAAGCTAGTTTATTAGCTATTTTTTGGTCGTGTTCGCTAATATAATTACTGTCTTGCATGGCATCAGTTCCAACTAAAAACATTCCCAATGCTTGCTTACCAAGAACTTTAACGTCGTTACGTTTTACGGGTTGTGTATAACCGGCATCTGCCATTAATCTGGCATGTGCTTTAGCCATTGCTAATTGGCGATCTTTATTAACTACAACTATATCTTTTCCTTTTTGAAGAATACCCAAATCGAACGCTTCGTAAGCAGAAGTTGCAACTTTTGCCATTCCAATAGTTAAGAAATATTCTTGTAATGTATTTAATTCTACATCACCTTTTTTGAAGGTATCAGAGGCTCTTAATGCCATTTCTTTAGAACCGCCTCCACCAGGGATAACACCAACTCCGAATTCTACTAATCCTATATATGTTTCTGCTGCAGCAACTACTTTATCAGCGTGCATAGATAACTCACATCCACCACCAAGTGTCATACCATGTGGAGCAGATATCGTTGGAATAGACGAATAACGCATACGCATCATTGTATCTTGAAAATATTTTATGGCAGCATTTAATTCATCGTATTCTTGTTCAACAGCCATCATAAAAATCATACCTATGTTCGCACCAACTGAGAAATTAGCACCCTGGTTTCCAATAATTAAACCTTCGAAATCTTTTTCTGCTAAATCAACAGCCTTGTTTAATCCTGCTAATACATCACCGCCGATGGTATTCATTTTAGATTGAAATTCACAATTTAAAATACCGTCACCTAAATCTTCAATAACAACCCCTGTGTTTTTAAATACTTCTTTTGATTTTCTAATGTTATCTAAAATAATAAAAGCATCTTGTCCAGGTATTTTTTCTTGATTTTTAGTAGGGATATCGTAGACATAAGTAGCGCCATCTTTTACAGTATAAAACGATTTACTGCCTGAAGCAAGCATATGATTTACCCATGCAGCTGGTTCTAAACCTTCGCCTCTCATTATTTCAATACCCTTTTCAACACCTATGGCGTCCCAAATTTGGAAAGGACCATGTTCCCAACCAAAACCAGCTTTCATGGCATCATCTATTTTATATAATTCGTCTGTAATTTCAGGAATTCTATTTGATACATAAGCAAACATGGAAGCAAAGTTTTTTCTATAAAAATCGCTGCTTTGTCTTTTCCTGAAACTAAAACTTTAAAACGATCAATAACTTTATCAATAGTTTTGGTTAATTCTAAAGTGGCAAAACTAGTTTTTTTCGTGGGCTTATATTCAAAAGTATTTAGATCTAATGCTAAAATATCTCTGCCTTCTTTTTTATAAAAACCTTGTCCAGTTTTGCTTCCCAACCATTTGTTTTCCATCATTTTATTGATGAAATCTGGTAATTTAAAAAGCTCATGTACTTCGTCGTTTGGGCAATTTTCATAAATTCCATTAGCAACATGTACCAAAGTATCTAATCCAACAACGTCTACAGTTCTAAAAGTCGCCGATTTTGGACGACCAATAACTGGACCAGTTAATTTATCAATTTCTTCAACCGTTAATCCTAATGATTTTACTTGATGAAATAAACTTTGTATTCCAAAAATTCCAATTCTGTTTCCTATAAATGCAGGGGTGTCTTTGGCTATAACAGACGTTTTACCTAGAAACTGCTCACCATAACCATTTAGGAATTCTAAAACAGAAGCATCTGTTTTTGGTCCAGGAATGATTTCGAATAATTTTAAATAACGTGCAGGATTGAAAAAGTGAGTTCCACAAAAATGTTTTTGGAAATCTTCAGAACGACCCTCACTCATAAAATGAATAGGAATCCCCGAAGTATTACATGTAATTAAAGTACCTGGAGTTCTATGTTTTTCTAGTTTTTCAAATACTTGTTTTTTAATATCTAAGCGTTCAACAACTACTTCCATTATCCAATCTACATCCTTTACTTTTGCAATATCATCTTCCAAATTTCCTGTAGTAATGCGATTTGCAAAATTAGCATGATAAATAGGTGATGGTTTCGATTTTAATGAAGCAGTCAAGGCATCATTTACCAATCGATTTCTTACTACTTTGCTTTCCAAGGTTAACCCTTTTGCTTTTTCAGCATCATTTAATTCTCGCGGAACAATATCTAGCAATAACACATCTACACCAATATTGGCGAAATGACATGCTATACCGCTTCCCATAATTCCAGAACCAATAATGGCTACTTTTTTAATTCGTCTTTTGCTCATTTTGTTACTTGTCGTTTTGGTCGTATATTTTTTTATTTGAAATCATTTCACTAATTACATTAGCCACTTCATGAAAGTGCTTTAGTTTTTCTTCTGAAATATTTTTCTTAATGGCTTCATTGAAAGTTAAAACTCTTTCTTTCGAATAAGCTCTCTTTTCATGTCCAAACTCAGTAAGATGAATAATTACACCTCTACCATCATCTGGGTTTGGTCTACGCTCAATTAATCCTTTAGCCTCCATAGTTTTTAATATTCTTGATAAACTGGTTGCTTCCATGCCCATTAAAGGCCCTAACGCAGTAGAGGGTGTTCCTTTTTCCCGGTCTATACTTAACAAGGTAAACCCAGTAGCCATGGTGCTATCATATTTTGAAGCTTCTTCGTTATACATTTTTTGAACCGCCAACCAAGTGGTTCTCAATATATAATCGATTGTTATTTCTTTCATAGTTTTTTGGTAGATTGCTTCAAATATATAAAAATTTATTATGCATGCATAATAAATAGTATAAATTTAACGTACTAAAAAAGAAAAATAAGGGGTAATTTTATTAAGGTCTATAAATTTTTTCTATAAGGCTGGTATATTTTTCTTTAATAGCCTTTCTTTTTAATTTCATAGTAGGTGTTAAATGTCCACCCTCAATCGACCAAACTTCTGGAGTGATCTCGAATTTTTTTATTTGCTCCCAGTTTCCAAAATTTTTGTTTGCAACATCAATTTCTTCTTGGATGCGTTCATGTAATTCGGCACTATTAATAATGTCATCGATCGATTTTAAAACAATTTTATGCCTTTTTGCCCATTCTTTAACAAATACAAAATTTATTTGAATTAGTGCAGCAGGCATTTTTTCACCATCACCAATTACCATAATTTGGTCTATGAATCTGGATTGTTTAAACTCATTTTCAAGCAGTGCTGGTGCAACATATTTTCCACCAGAAGTTTTAAACATTTCCTTTTTACGATCGGTAATCTTTAAAAAGCCATCGGAATCAATTTCACCAATATCTCCCGTATGAAAATAATCCCCTGTCATAACTTCAGCAGTTTTTACCGGGTCTTTATAATAGCCAAGCATCACGTTTGGACCTTTTACAAGAATTTCACCATCTTGAGCAATTTTAACATCAAGATTGTCTATTATTTTTCCAACAGTTCCTATTCTGAATCCACCATTTCGCATATCGTTTACAGAAACTACTGGTGATGTTTCTGTAAGTCCATAACCTTCCATAATTGGTAATTTTGCCGCGGCAAATACTCGTGTTAATCGAGCCTGTAACGCTGCACTTCCAGAAACCATAAGTTCTAAATTACCACCTAATCCTGCTCGCCATTTGCTGAAAATTAGTTTGCGAGCAATGCCTAATTGAAATGCGTACCACCACCCATTTTTACCATAAGGCTCATATTTTAAACCTAAATCAACAGCCCAATAAAACATCATTTTTTTAATGCCGTTCAATTCGGAACCTTTTGCCATGATACTATCGAATACTTTTTCGTATAAACGAGGTACCGCCGTCATAACAGTTGGTTTAATTTCTTTTAAATTTTCACTCATTTTTTCAATAGACTCAGCAAAATATATTTCTACACCACAGTTCATGTATAAATATAAAATCATACGTTCAAAGACATGGCAAATTGGAAGAAAACTTAAAGCTTTAGATTTTCCATAATGGAATGGAACGCGTTTTTCGCTATCTAAAACATTAGATACTAAATTGTTATGAGAAAGCATAACACCTTTTGGTTTTCCAGTGGTTCCAGAAGTATAAATTAATGTGGCCAAATCGTTAGGTTTAATTTTTTGCTTTCTTATTTCAACTTCATTTTGATTGCTTTTATCTTCTCCTAAATTTAAAACATCAGACCAATGATTTTCCCCATCAATTTCATCAAAAGTATATACTTTTTTTAGTGTTGTGTTTTTCTTAATTGAGTTTAATTTCTTTAACACTTCGATATCAGATACAAAACAATAAACTGCTTCAGAATGGTTTATAATATATTCATAATCTTCAGAAGCAATAGTTGGATAAATAGGCACGTTTTGAGCGCCAGTTTGCAATACGCCAATATCTAAAATATTCCATTCTGTTCTGTTTGTTGAAGAAATAACTGCAATTTTATCATTTGGTTTAATTCCTAAACGTAACAACCCTCTGCTAATGGCATTTGCTCTATCAACAAATTCTTGAGTAGAAATAGATTCCCACACACCATTATATTTTGTGGTGAATGCCTTCTCTAACTTATATGTTGCTAATTGATGATAAGGAAAGTCAAAAATTCTAGTTATATCTGCCATTTAATTTTTTTGATGAGTTTCGTGCCATGCAAAGTATGAAATTAAATATGATTTTCAAATAAAGTCAAAATAGTGCCCAAAATAATTATGTTGAATTTATGAATTGTCTTCCATATATCAAAAAAATATCAATTTAATTATATGACATAAGTCATTGAAAAAAAACTTTTTAGTGTCTAATTTCATACCTTTTAATTGAAGCAAATTTTAATATTATGGAAATCTTACAAGATGTAAAAACAAGAGTGTATAAGTTTGGTAATAAAGTTGCCGACGGAAATAGTAAAATGAAGAATCTTTTAGGAGGTAAAGGTGCCAATTTAGCTGAAATGAGTGCTATTGGAATACCAGTTCCTCCAGGTTTTACAATAACAACCGAAGTTTGTACCGAATATAATTTATTAGGAAAAGATACGGTGGTTGATATGATAAAACCCGAAGTTGAAGCAGCAATTTTCAATATTGAAACTTTAATGGGTAGCAAATTTGGTGATAAGGATAACCCATTATTAGTATCCGTTCGTTCAGGAGCAAGAGTCTCCATGCCCGGAATGATGGATACGGTTTTAAATTTAGGTTTAAATGATGACGTTGTTATTGGTTTAGCTGAGAAAACTGGAAACGAACGATTTGCCTGGGATTCGTATCGTCGTTTTATTCAAATGTATGGCGATGTTGTTTTAGGTATGAAGCCAGAATCAAAAATAGATATTGATCCATTTGAAGAAATAATGGAGCATTTAAAGGAAAAACGTAATATAAATTTAGATACAGAATTCTCTACTCAAGATTTAAAGGATCTTGTGTACGATTTTAAAGCTGCGGTTAAAAGAAGAACAAAACAAGAATTCCCTACAAATCCATGGGATCAATTATGGGGAGCAGTAGTTGCGGTATTTAATAGCTGGAATGGCGATAGAGCAGTCTATTATCGTAATATGCATGGATATCCTGCCGATTGGGGTACTGCTGTGAATGTACAGGCCATGGTATATGGTAATATGGGTACTTAATTCTGGAACAGGTGTTTGTTTTACTCGTGATGCAGGAACTGGTGAAGATGTTTTTAACGGTGAATATTTAATTAATGCACAAGGTGAAGACGTGGTAGCAGGAACAAGAACACCACAACAAATTACCAAATTAGGATCACTTAGATGGGCAGAATTAGCCAGAGTTGAAGAAGAAGATAGAGCATTAAATTACCCTTCATTAGAAGAATTAATGCCGAAAATATTTGAAGAATTAAATACATATCAAGAAAAGCTAGAAAATCATTATAAAGACATGCAAGATATGGAGTTTACTATGCAAGATGGTAAACTTTGGATTTTGCAAACTAGAAATGGTAAACGTACTGGTGCTGCCATGGTTAAAATAGCGATTGATATGCTTAAACAAGGAATTATTGATGAAAAACAAGCATTATTGCGCATAGAACCTAATAAGTTAGACGAGCTCTTACATCCAATATTTGACCCGAAAGCGTTGAAAAAAGCGCATGTAATTGCTCAAGGATTACCTGCTTCACCAGGAGCAGCGACCGGACAGATAGTGTTTTTTGCCGATGAAGCTAATAAATACAAATACACTATTTTAACACGTATTGAAACTTCTCCAGAAGATTTAGAAGGAATGAATATAGCTAAAGGTATTTTAACTGCTCGTGGTGGTATGACTTCTCATGCTGCCGTAGTTGCCAGAGGTATGGGTAAATGTTGTGTATCTGGAGCTGGAGGAATTAAGATAAATTATAAAACGAGAACTTTAATAGCCGATGGTAAAGAATATCATGAAGGAGATTGGATTTCATTAAATGGCTCTACCGGAAATATTATTGAAGGAAAAGTGGCCACCATCGAACCAGAATTAAGTGGTGAATTTGCTGAAATTATGGAATTGTCAGACAAATACCGTACAATGGATGTTCGAACAAATGCCGACTCCCCTAAAGATGCCAAAGTTGCTCGTAGATTTGGAGCACAAGGTATTGGATTGACAAGAACTGAACATATGTTTTTTGAAGTTGACAGGATTAAAGCGATGCGTGAAATGATTTTAGCAGACACCGTAAAAGGTAGAAAACATGCTTTAGATTTATTATTACCAATGCAACGTGAAGATTTTGAAGGCATTTTTGAAGCCATGGAAGGTTTACCGGTAACTGTTCGTTTATTGGATCCACCATTACACGAATTTGTGCCTCATCAATTGGAAACACAACGTAGCTTAGCGGAGGACATGGACATTTCAATCGAAGCCATTAAAGCAAAAGTGATCGAACTAGAAGAATTTAACCCTATGCTAGGTCATCGTGGTTGCCGTTTAGGAATTTCATACCCTGAAATTACTGAAATGCAAGCAAGAGCTATTATTGAGGCTGCATTAAATTTAAAAGCAAAAGGTATTGATGCCCGACCTGAAATTATGGTGCCATTAGTAAGTACACTGCCAGAGTTTTTAAATCAGGAAGCTATAATTAGAGAAACAGCAAATAAAGTTTTTGAAGAAAGAAATGATACTATCGATTATTTGGTAGGAACAATGATTGAAATTCCTAGAGCAGCTTTAACAGCACATTTAATTGCTGAAAAAGCAGATTTCTTCTCTTATGGTACTAACGATTTAACTCAAATGGCATTTGGTTTATCTCGTGATGACGCCGGTAAGTTTTTACCATTGTATATTGAAAAAGGAATTCTAAAAGCTGATCCGTTTGAAGTTTTAGATCAAGAAGGTGTTGGGCAATTAGTTCAAATGGGAACAGAAAAAGGTAGACAAGTTAAACCAAATTTAAAAGTTGGTATTTGTGGAGAACACGGTGGTGAACCGAGTTCTGTTGAGTTCTGTTTTAACACGGGATTAAATTATGTTAGTTGTTCACCATACAGGGTGCCAATTGCACGAATTGCGGCAGCACAAGCAGCTATTAAAGCAAATTCACAATAATTCTTTTCCAATATTTTTTTAGATTTAAAAGCCTGAGGTAATAAATTTTACTTCAGGCTTTTTTTTTGTATCACTTTAATTAGTCTTTAACAACTTTAAAAGAATGTTTTATACCATTCGATTCTACATTTAATATATAAAGACCAGAAGGAAGCCCGTTTACATCTATCGGCTCATTATTAGAAACGCCTTGTTTTAATAATTTAGATTCAAAATTATATATAGAATAATTGAAACGTTTGAATTCTAAATTGGAAATATTGATAACAGTTTTTACCGGATTAGGATAAATAAAGGGAAGTTTAGACGATCTTTTTAAAGGATTTTCTGGGGTCTTATTGTTGCAAGAAAATTGCAAGTAGTCTTCCAAATCGAATCTATCATGTGTTTTTTCATATCCTAATTTTTTAGCTTTTTGTAATAATTCACATGATTTATTATAATTTCCCATATCGTAATAAATAACTCCAAGATTTCTTAAAGCAAAAGAATTATCACTATTAATATTTAATGCTACTTCTAAATCGGCAATTCCTTTTTCGGTTTCACCTAATTTGTGGTATAAAAAACCACGAATGGTCCATAAATCGGTTTCCGCAGTTCCTTCTCCTCGTTTATATATGTTTGATTCATTTTTAAAAGCAATATTTATGCAAGTCATAGCTTTTTCATAATCTTCTAAGTCAGTATATGCTACAGCGAGGACCCAATTAGCAAACGAATGATTAGGAACCATTTCTATAGCTTTATTTAAATATTCAATGCCCAATCTATAGGATTTAATAGAAACAAGATAAGACCCGAGGTTATGGTATAGTCTGCTTTCTTTTGGCGACGCCTTTAAAGCTTTTAATTTGTAATGAATGGTATGATTTTCCATCTCATAACTTTGATAAATATTGGCTAGATGGTCAAAAACACTACCCAACATTTTTTCTGGGATTTTTTTAGTTTCTTGAATTTTTAAGATATTTTTCTCGATTTTCTTGAAATCATTTTGTGCTAATACATTGTTGCCTAGATAATTTCTTATACTGGCACGTTGAAAAGTTGATTTAAAATCATTAGGGTTTAGTTTTAACTTTTCATTTAAACCAATTAATTTAATATGCGCATTTTTTACTTTCTCCTCGGTTTTTATATTGAACTCCATTTTATGATCAGTTCGTGTAATTAGTTTACTTTTTTCAAATTCCCAAGTTGTAAGTTTTTCTCCTTTTTTATTGAATTTATAGGATTGACCATCAAAATAACCATTTATATAATGAAAATCTTCATTTAACTCACCCGATTTATAGTAAGTTTTAAGGCTGTCAAGTTTATTATCAATACCATACCATCGTTCAATAGCAAGAACACTATCTCTATAAAAAATACGTTTTACTATATTTTCTTCATCTTGCGAGAACAAATAAACAGGAATTAAAAAAAATACTATCAATAAATAGTTCTTCATCAATTTATAAAACTTAATTAGCAATTTATCTTACTAAAATATTCGCTTTTTATTTAATACGTGTATAATTTCTTTTTATTTATTACTGAATTGTTGCTCTTATAATATTTTTAAAAATAAAAAAAGATGCTTCCTTAAATATGATGTTCTAATAATCTGAAAAATATTACCGAAAATAATTCGTGTTAAAAAAATTTTATTAAAAAAATAATTCAAACGTTTTCGTAAACTTCATTTCAAAAAAAAGTGCATTTTTAATGACATTTGTCAGTTTTTCAACTTTGTTTAGGTTTTATTTTTGCACACTTAAAATACAAAAGGATAATAAATTTAAATATATGAAGACTAAAATTTTTAAAACAGGTATTTGGAGTGAAGCGATAAACTTAAGAGACTTTGTTACAAAAAATATTACCCCATACCATGGAACGCATGAATTTTTGGTGGGTCCAAGTGAAAAAACTAAAAAATTATGGGAAATCTGTAAACAAGGCACCAAAGAAGAGAGACAAAGAAATGGTGTTCGTGCCGTAGATACCGATATAGTTTCTGGAATTAGCGCTTTTAAAGCTGGATATATAGATAGAGAAAATGAAGTAATAGTTGGTTTACAAACCGACGAATTATTAAAAAGAGCTATGAAACCTTTTGGAGGTTTTAAAGTGGTTGAAAAAGCTTTATCTGAACATGGTTTAAAACCAAACGACCAGCTTTCAGATTTATTTAATAAATATGTAAAATCTCATAACGATGGTGTTTTTGATGCTTATACAGATGAAATTAAAAAATTCCGTTCTTTAGGATTTTTAACAGGTTTACCTGATAATTATGCACGTGGAAGAATTATTGGAGATTACCGTAGAATTGCGTTATATGGCGTTACTCGTTTAATTGAAGCAAAAAAGCAAGATTTAGCTGGTATTACTGGCCCTATGACCGATAAAGTTATTCGTTTACGTGAAGAAGTTTCAGAGCAAATTAAAGCTTTAAAAGAGATTATTGAAATGGGTAAAGAATATGGTTTAGATTTATCTCGTCCTGCCGAAAATGCTCAAGAAGCTGTGCAATGGACATACATGTCTTATTTAGCGGCAGTAAAAGAACAAGATGGTGCAGCTATGTCTTTAGGTAATGTGTCATCATTCTTAGATATTTTTATTGAAAAAGATTTAGAAGCAGGTTTAATTACCGAAGTAGAAGCTCAAGAATTCATTGATCAATTTGTAATGAAATTACGTATGGTGCGTCACTTACGTATGGAAGCTTACGATGAAATATTTGCAGGAGATCCAACATGGGTAACAGAAGCTATTGGTGGTATGTTAGCCGACGGAAGAACTAAAGTTACTAAAACGTCATTCCGTTTTTTACATACCTTATACAATTTGGGTGCTTCTCCAGAACCAAATATCACGATATTATGGTCTGAAAATTTACCTCAAAATTTTAAAAATTATTGTGCAAAAGTAGCTATTGACACCTCTTCAATTCAGTTTGAAAATGATGATTTAATGCGTACAAAAAGAGGTTCTGATGATTACGGAATTGCATGTTGTGTATCTTACCAAGAATTAGGAAAATCTATTCAGTTCTTTGGTGCTCGTACAAATTTAGCTAAAACATTATTATTAGCTTTAAATGGAGGTCGTTGTGAGTTTACTGGAACACAAATTGTTGATGGAATTCCGGCTTACACTGATGAGTATTTAGATTTTGATAAAGTAATGGCAAACTTTAGAATTGCTATGAAAGAAGTTGCTAGAGTGTATAACGATTCTATGAATATTATACATTATATGCACGATAAATATTATTACGAAAAAGCTCAAATGGCATTAATTGATACAAACCCAGGTATAAATATTGCTTATGGAATTGCTGGATTGTCTATTGTAGCCGATTCATTATCTGCAATAAAATATGCTAAAGTTAAACCAATTAGAAACGAAGAAGGCTTAACTGTAGATTTCCAAATTGAAGGTGAATTTCCAATGTATGGAAATGATGACGATAGGGTTGACTTTTTAGCAAGTAATGCCGTTGCAGAATTTAATAACTGAATTAAAACAATTACCAGTTTATAAAGATGCAGAGCCAACAATGTCGGTTTTAACAATTACATCAAACGTATCTTACGGTAAAAAAACGGGCGCAACACCAGATGGCAGAGCGCAAGGAATTCCTTTTGCACCAGGAGCAAACCCAATGCATGGTCGTGACTGTAATGGAGCTATTGCATCGTTAAATTCAGTTTCAAAAATAAATTACGACGATTCTAAAGATGGTATTTCAAATACATTCTCAATTGTACCAAAATCTTTAGGTGCAGATGAAGAAGAACAAATTGAAAATTTAGCAACGACTTTAGATGGCTATTTTTCTAGAAATGCACAACATTTAAACGTGAATGTTTTAAACAAAGAAATGTTGTTGGATGCAATGGAAAATCCAGATGAATATCCTCAATTAACCATTCGTGTTTCAGGTTACGCCGTAAACTTTGTGAGGTTAACTAGAGAACAACAATTAGAGGTTATTACGCGTTCGTTTCACGAATCAATGTAATTTCAACTATATTACAGCATTGAAAGAGGATTTAATCCTCTTTCAATGCTTTTAATAAGAACACTAAATAAGAAAATTATCAAAACAGAAGAAAATACATTGAGAGTGCATTCGATAGAATCGTTTGGAACTCATGACGGTCCGGGAATTCGTTGGGTAGTTTTTTTACAAGGTTGCAAGCTAAAATGTTTGTATTGTCATAATCCAGATTCTATCGAAACTTCAGGAGGAACGGAATATGATATTGAAGAACTCGTACAAATGGCTCTTAAAATGAAACCTTATTTTGGAAAAAAAGGAGGCGTTACTGTCTCTGGCGGAGAACCTTTATTACAAGCCAAAGAATTAATACCGTTTTTTAAAAGATTAAAGGAAGAAGGTATTCATACCAATATTGATACTAACGGAAGAATTTTAAATAGTTTTTCAAAAGAACTTTTAGATGACTATGCAGATTTAGTTATGCTAGATATTAAGCATATGACTGAAGAAGGATATTTAGCTTTAACTGGTGTGAGCTGTAAAGAAACAACATTTAATTTCGCGGAATACAGAGAAGCATCAGGTAAAAATATGTGGTTACGCTATGTTCTAATTCCAGGAATAACAAATAAACCTGAATTACTGCACGCCATGGGAAAATATTTTAGAGATTATGTAACTATTGAGAAAATAGAAATTCAACCTTATCATAAATTAGGTGTTCATAAATGGGATGCTTTGGGTTGGGAATATCAATTAAAAGATGCAAGAGAAAATACGCCCGAAGAATTAATAGCAGCATCAAATATTTTAAAAAAATATTTTAAAAAAGTAAAAATAAATTAAACCAAGTAGATATAGCAATATAATTAGGTTACTATGAATACCCCAAAGGAAGTTATAAATATAGTAAACACTTTAGCCCTAACTAAAGGTGAATATAAAATAAAGAAAACATTGATTCTTGCTTTTTTGGCAGGAGCCTATGTTGCATTTGGCGGATTATTAGCTATTATCGTTGGTGGCGGTTCACCGGGATTAGCTGTCGAAAACCCTGGAATAACCAAATTCTTATTTGGTGCTGCATTTCCGCTCGGACTTATTTTAGTTGTAATATTGGGCGCAGAACTTTTTACTGGTAATAATGCTTATTTTATGCCTAATCTTTTAAATAAAAAACAAAGTATTGGTGTCGTTCTTAAAAACTGGGGATTGGTGTATGTTGGCAATTTTATCGGTGCTATTTTTGTAGCCTACGTTATTACACATTTAACCCACATTGTTAGTGGGGCACCTTATATGGATTCCGTTCAACAAGTTGCAGTATCAAAAACAAGTCACACGTTTTTAGTAACTTTTCTTAAAGGTATTGGAGCCAATTGGTTGGTTTGTTTAGCTGTTTGGCAAGGTATGGCAGCAAAAGACACGACTGGGAAAATATTTGCGATTTGGTTACCGGTTATGGCTTTTGTAACTATGGGTTTTGAGCACAGTATTGCTAATATGTATTTTATTCCTTTAGCTATTTTTGAAGGCGTAGATATAACTTGGACCACCTTTTTAGTTAAAAATTTAATTCCGGCAACTTTAGGGAACATTGTAGGAGGAGCCGTTTTTGTAGGAATGTTTTATGGCTATTTATTTGGTAGAGATAAGTGAAAATTAATTAGTTAGATTATATTTATATCCTTAGAAAATCCCGATTTCATTTAAATGAAACCGGGATTTTTGTATTAAATAATAATCATTCATCTTAATTTTTTAACTGTTCAATTATAATAATGTCATTTTTATTTTTTTCTAAAAACACCAGCAAATAACAAGCCTCCAATGATTCCCATCAATATAAATGCCACTTGTTCATATAAATTATCGGCAGTAATTATTGATGAATTTAAAAATGAATTACTAAGCCCCATAAAAGATTTACTTCCTGGAACAAGCATTATAATGCCTTGAGTTAAATATACGGTTTTGGGAGATTTAGTAATTCTGCTAAACAAATTACTAATGGCTACAGCCGCAATTGTCCCAATAAAAGTGCTCATTAAAACCCCAAAACCTGAGAATAAAACGGTTAAAAAGAAAACAGCACCGCCTGTAATTACCCCTAAAAACATGTCTTTTTTACGAACTTGAAAAATTGCAAGAAGACTAATCGAAAACAATGGTATTCCACAAAACATAATCCATTTTGGTAAATCAGAAACATGAGCTAGTTGTTTGAAATCTATGACGGAAGACATGATGCCTATGCCTAATAAAACGCCAAAAAACTGTTTAAATAAAGAAATAATGGCATCGAATAATTTTGCACCTCCAGAAACTAAGTTTTTTGATGTAATTTCTTCTAAAGCAGTTGTAATTGCCAAACCGGGTATAAAAATAATGATAGCCGATAAAATGGTAATACCAACATTAAACTCCGGGAAAACTAAATATAATAAACACGCTAAAACGGTTACAACAAACGAAATTAAAGATTCTAAAACTGTTTCAAAATAACTCGATTTAGTTGATAAAAACACAAACAAATAAACAAGAGGTCCAAATAAAACGGCAAAAATTAAAGAAATCCAGTTGCTGCCAATCATTAAACTAAAAGCACCAGCTCCTATAGCATATGATAGCGTTAATGTAAAATGATTTAATTTTTTAGCTTCTTTATTAATTAATTCTAATTCGTTTTCTACATCTTCATTATTTATCTCGTTTAAAATGACCTTATTAGTCACTTCTTCGATGCGAGATAAAGCCCCCAAGTTTAATACGCCAGGAGGAATACATTCAATGTAATTATAAGATGTATCACCTTCATAAAAAACATAATTTATCCAGGTGGGTAAATCCATAAAAGTACCATGAATACCTTGTGTTTTAGCTACTTTAGTTAAATAAGTTTGAATTTTGTAGGAAGGAATTCCGTAAACATGCAGTGCTTTTCCTAATTCAATAATGTATTTGTACTTTTTAGGAATTTTCATAAATGAAATTTTAGCCAAAGAAGAAATTATATATTTTGTTATAATTTTCAGGAAAAACAGAACTTATAAAAACGATAAGTTCTGATTTTAAAGAATTTATTTAATTTCAAACCATTTTCTCGCGTTCACGAACGCTTCTAACCAAGGTGAAACTTCATCATTTCTATCTTGTGGATAATACGCCCAATTCCATTGGAAAGTGGAACGTTCAATATGTGGCATAGTAACTAAATGACGCCCCGTTTTATCACACATCATAGCGGTGTTAAAATCAGACCCATTTGGATTATGGGGATATTCGTAATAACCATATTTAGCAACAATATTATATTGGTCTTCTGTATATGGTAATTTGAATTTTCCTTCACCATGAGATATCCAAACACCTAAATTAGAACCTGCAAGTGTAGATAACATAACAGAATTATTCTCCTGTATTATTACAGATGTAAACCCGCTTTCATGTTTATGAGAATCATTATGAAGCATTTTCCCGTGAATTTCATGCTCAGGATTTATTTCTTCTAATTCCATAAATAACTGACAACCATTACAAATGCCAACCGATAAGGTGTCTTTTCTATTGAAGAAATCCTGAATCACTTTATTAGCTTTTTCATTGTATTTAATGGCACCTGCCCAACCTTTTGCAGACCCTAAAACATCAGAATTTGAGAATCCTCCAACAGCACCTAAAAATTGAATATCTTCTAAAGTTTCACGACCCGAAATTAAATCGGTCATATGAACGTCTTTCACATCAAAACCCGCTAAGTACATGGCATTTGCCATTTCACGCTCTGAGTTACTTCCTTTTTCACGTAGAATGGCTGCTTTTGGCCTTTTTCCGTCATTGCGAGGAGTTTGCGACGAAGCAATCTCTTTATTAGAAACAGATTGCTTCGTTCCACTCGCAATGACATCCGCAAGTTTCCCGGTAAAATGTTTTGGGAATGTATATTGAAGTGCCTGATTTTTGTAATTGTTGAATCGAGCTTCAGCTAAATTGTTGGCCGTTTGTTTTTGGTCTAAAAGGAATGATGTTTTATACCAAGTATCTCTTAATTCTGAGATTGAAAACGATAAGGTTTGGCCATTGTTAATAATTTCAAGTGAATTACTTTCTGTTACTTTTCCAATGTTAAAGAATTGAATATTTGCTTTTGATAAAACGGCTTCAATAGATGCGTCTTTTGCTTGAATTACAATTCCTGCATTTTCAGAAAACAACATTTTAACGGAATCCTTTTCGGCTAAAGCTGATAGGTTTAAATTGGCTCCCAAATTGTTATCAGCAAAACATAACTCTAATAAAGTGGTAATTAAACCACCTGAAGCCACATCGTGTCCTGCAACAATTTGTTTGTCTTTAATTAATTTTTGAATGGTATTGAAAACGGTTTTAACGTAAGCAGCACTTTTTACCGTTGGAGCATCGTTACCAATTTTATTTAATACTTGTGCAAATGAACTTCCGCCTAATTTAAACTCATCTTGAGATATGTTGATATAATAAATATTACCCACATTTTTTTGAAAAACTGGTTCCACCACATTAGTTATATCATTACAGTTTCCTGCTGCCGAAATAATAACGGTTCCTGGTGAAATTACATCGCCATCAGGATATTTTTGTTTCATGGATAAGGAATCTTTTCCTGTTGGAACATTGATGCCTAAATCAATTGCAAATTCTGAAACCGCTTCAACAGCTTGATATAAACGAGCATCTTCACCTTCATTTTTACATGGCCACATCCAGTTTGCCGATAACGAAACCGATTGTAATTCATCTTTTAAAGGTGCCCACATTAGATTTGTTAGAGCTTCGGTAATAGCATTTCTACTTCCTGCAACCGGATTGATTAATCCAGAAATAGGGGAGTGTCCAATAGAAGTAGCAATACCTTCTTTTCCCTTATAATCCAGTGCCATTACGCCTACATTATTTAAAGGCAGTTGTAACGGACCAACACATTGTTGTTTGGCAACTTTACCACCAACACATCGGTCTACTTTATTTGTTAACCAATCTTTACAAGCCACAGCTTCTAACTGTAAAACTTGTTCTAAGTAATTATGAAAGTTATCTGAATTATAATTTATTTCGCTATAATTTCTTTTGATGGTTTTATCGTTCATGATGGTTTTAGGCGAACTTCCAAACATATCTTCCATAGCTAAATCCATTGGCTTATTACCTTTAGTTTTAGATTGGAATGTAAATCGGTCGTCCCCAGTAACATCACCAACAGTATACATAGGAGAACGTTCTCTGTCTGCAATACGCTGAAGAATATCAATATGATCTTTATCAATCACTAAGCCCATACGTTCTTGCGATTCGTTGCCAATAATTTCTTTGTCAGAAAGTGTTGGATCACCAACAGGTAAAGCATCTAAATCTATTTTTCCACCAGTATCTTCAACTAATTCTGACAAACAATTTAAATGTCCGCCAGCACCATGATCATGAATAGAAACGATGAAATTTTTATCGCTTTCCACCATGCCTCGTATTGCATTAGCAGCACGTTTTTGCATTTCTGGGTTGGAACGTTGTACAGCATTTAATTCAATGCCTGATGCAAATTCTCCTGTATCTGACGAAGAAACAGCAGCGCCTCCCATTCCAATTCGGTAGTTTTCACCACCAAGAATCACTATTTTATCACCAGTTTGTGGTTTGTCTTTTAAAGCTTGGTCTCGTTTACCATAACCAATTCCTCCAGCCTGCATAATGACTTTATCGAAACCAAGTTTGCGAGCTTCTTCTTCATGTTCAAAAGTTAAAACAGAACCACAAATAAGTGGTTGCCCGAATTTATTTCCAAAATCGGATGCACCGTTTGACGCTTTTATTAAAATATCCATCGGGGTTTGGTACAGCCATTTGCGTTCTGGAAATGCTTTTTCCCATGTTCTGTTTTCGTCCAATCGTGAATAAGATGTCATATAAACAGCAGTTCCCGCCAATGGTAACGAACCTTTTCCTCCTGCCAGTCTATCTCGTATTTCTCCGCCCGAACCTGTTGCAGCACCATTAAAAGGCTCTACTGTTGTTGGGAAATTATGTGTTTCAGCTTTTAGTGAAATAACCGATTCGTATTCTTTTGTTTCGTAAAAGTCAGGTTTGTCAGCCGTTTTTGGTGCAAATTGTTCCACTTTGGGACCTTCAATAAAAGCCACATTATCTTTATATGCCGAAACTATAGTGTTTGGATGTTGTTTTGAAGTTTCTTTAATCAGTTTGAAAAGCGAAGTCGGTTTTTCAACTCCATCAATTACAAATGTTCCATTGAATATTTTATGGCGACAGTGTTCTGAATTTACTTGAGAAAATCCAAATACTTCAGAATCTGTTAGCGGTCGACCAATTTTTTTTGAGACACCATCTAAATAGGCTATTTCTTCATCACTTAATGATAAGCCTTCTTTTTGGTTGTAAGCAGCAATATCCTTTATATTAAGAATTGGTTCTGGCTTGATATTTATAGTAAATGAGTCTTGATTTAATCCATTGAATTTTTCAGAGATCATAGGGTCGAATCCTTTGAAATCTTCAGCAACTGATTGAAATTCTTCAATACGTAATAATGTCAGAAATACCCATATTCTGCGTAATTTCAACAGCATTTGTACTCCAAGGTGTTATCATAGCAGCGCGTGGACCAACAAAAAAAGCATCGAGTGATGCTTGTTCTATTTTTGGCTGGATGCCAAATAACCAGACTAATTTAGTGATGGTTTCGGTTGATAATTCTTTTGTTGTTTGAACAGCAAATACCTTACTGGTTATGTTTCCAAAGAAATGAATCATTATGTGATTATTTGAATGTGTATATTAAAAGTGCAAATTTACTTTTTTTCACCGTATTTCCATTTAATTTTTAAAATGAATAACTCGAGTTATTCAAGAGTTTTGAACATAAAAAAAGCGACTGTGTTAAGTCGCTTAGGATTGTTATGCTTTCCGTTCTAAAAGTGCCATGTAAAATCCGTCATAGCCGGTTTTATGAGAAAGTATCTTTTTATCTTTAATCAAAGAGAAATTGGCTCCAGCTTCCGATTTTAAAAACGTGCTTACTTGGTTTTGATTTTCAGAAGGTAATACCGAACACGTTGCGTAAACTAATTGCCCGCCAACTTTTACCATTCTGGAGTATTGTTGTAAAATCTCTTGTTGCGTAACTTTTATTTTTTCAATAAAATCAGGTTGTAATTTCCATTTAGCATCCGGGTTTCTGCGTAAAACACCTATTCCGGAACATGGTGCATCAATTAAAACACGGTCGGCTTTATCGTAAAGTTTTTTAATCACTTTAGTAGAATCGATAGCACGAGGTTCGATATTATGAGCGCCATTTCGTTTTGCACGACGCTTTAATTCATTGAGTTTATTTGCATAAATATCCATTGCTATAATTTGCCCTTTATTCTCCATTAAAGAAGCAATATGCAATGTTTTTCCACCAGCTCCGGCACAAGCGTCTACCACACGCATACCTGGTTGTACGTTTAAAAATTCAGCAACCAATTGCGAAGACGCATCTTGTACTTCAAAGAAACCATTTTTAAAAGCTTCGGTTGTAAATACGTTTGCACGTTCTTTTAATTTTAATGCATTTGGGTAATCTGGTAAATATTCAGATTCAATACCTAAATCGAATAATTCAGTTTGTAATTTTTCTTTAGTCGTTTTTAAAGTGTTAACTCTTAAAATAACATCGGCTTGTTCATTTAAAGCCGCAATTTCATTTGTCCAAACTTCTTTACCTAATTCCTTTTCACCTAATTCATCTAACCAATCAGGAATAGATTCTTTAAATTTTCTAATTTTTGAAAGCTCATCAAATCGTCCTTTTATTTTTCGGGTCGGTGTATTTTCAAAGTAAGTCCAATCCGGTAATTTAATACCTTTTAAGGTTGCCCAAACAGCAAACATACGCCACAAATTATCTCTGTCGAAAGGTTCTTTTACTTCAGCAATTTCAGCATATAATCGTTTCCAACGTACAATATCATAAGTTGTTTCTGCAACAAACCCTCTATCGCGTGCGCCCCAACGTTTATCGCGTTTTAATAATTGCTGAATAACTTTATCGGCATAGTTTCCTTCATTAAAAATCAAGGTTAAACCATCAATAACCGAAAAGCATAAATTTCTGTGTAATCGCATTTTAATTAAATAAGGTTGCAAAGGTAAGGTTAATTAGCATATTAATTTTATATTTTTGGAGGCATAATTATACTTGTTGGAAGAAGAGAAATTTATAAAGGAATTAAGAGTTGGTAATAGAAGTGCTTATAGCAAACTTATTGACGATTTTGAGCAAAAAGTATTTGCTACCTGTATGTCGTTTGTGCCAAACAAAGAAGATGCTGAAGATATTGCTCAGGATGTTTTTGTTGAAGTTTTCAATTCTATTGATAAATTTAAAGGTAATTCGAAACTTTCAACATGGATTTATAAAATTACAACCAATAAATGTTTGGAGTTTATAAGGAAGAAAAGCACTAAAAAACGATTTGGATTTGTGCAATCGATAATGGGGAATGCTATTCCTTTTGATAAGACGACGTATTTTACAGACATGAATCATCCAGGGATATTATTAGAAAACAAGGAGAAAAGTGAAACCTTATTTAAAGCAATTAATCAATTACCAGAAGCGCAAAAGGTGGTGTTTACACTTTGTAAAGTAGATGGTAAAAGCTATGAAGAGGTAAGCGAGATTACAGAAAAAAGTATTTCTTCGATAGAGTCGTTAATGTTTCGGGCGAAGAAAAATTTACAAGATTTATTGGGGGATTTTTATAAAAATGATGTGTAACGCAAGTTTTTAAACGTTATTGCATCTAAAATAGTATAAACAAGAAAAAATGGAAACAAATTACAATATTCAAAAGAAAATAGATGACACATTCGCAGCTATGGACGCTATTGAAAACGTGAATATATCTCCTTTTTTTAAGGATAAAACTATGGAACGTATGTTTGCTGAGAAAGAGAAGCAACAGGTTGTTTGGAGTTGGTTTACACCTCAATTACAATTGGCAACATTGGTTTGTTTTGTTGTTTTAAATGTTTTGGCGTTAAAGGAATACAATTCGAACCAATACGTAGCGAATGTTAACGAGTTTGCAGAAACTTATGGGCTTTCTTCGAGTTCGAACGAATCGTTTTTGAATTTAAAATAAATGAGCATGAAAAAAAATATAATTCTATATATATTACTTGTTTTTTTGGTGGTTGTAAATGGGTTTTTTCTATACAATTATTTGACTCCTACGGTTTCGAAAACAAATGACATTGGAAAAGGAAAAGGAAATGGAGGACCTGCTGAGTTTATAGTAAAAGCTTTGGAATTTGATGATGCACAAATAAAGCAATTTGAAAAAATTGATAACGGACATCATGAAAGTATGATTAAATCTTCAGAAGAAATAAGAGTATTTAAAGACGAATTAGGTAGGTTGATAATTAAAGAAAATGTTTCGGATGTTGAAATTGATTCTATTTTGAATTTACTAGGAGAAAAGGAAATGGCTCATGAAAAGTTGATGCTTAATCATTTAAGAGCCATTCGAAATATATGTACAGAAAATCAGAAAGAACGTTTTGAGCAAATAATACGCGATGCATTGAGCGGAGGCCCTAAGGGTATGAGACCAGGAGATGGTGGGCCACCGCCACAAGAGGGTATGCGAGAAGGCGGGCCTCCACCAGGTAACATGACAGATGGTGGTCCTCCACCAGAAGGCGGACCTCCACCAAGACCAGAATAATTTTTTAAATATTATATAAAATCCTGTTCAGCAAGTTGTTTGACAGGATTTTTTCTTTTAAATAATCGGTAGAAAGTTAAAATAAAGTTAACAGCGCAAGTTTTTTAAATGGTTAGCATCTAAAAAACCATAATAATATCAAACAAAAAATATGAAACATAACAATTTAAAAGCAGGAATGCTTTTCGCACTAATGGCAGGTTTATTTACAATGGGTGCTTATGCGCAATCCGCTAACCAAAATCAAAACAGACAACAGCCACCAAGTACCGAGGAGTTAATAAAAATGATGGATTCCAATAAAGATGGAAAATTATCATCAAAAGAAGTAAGTGGTCCTTTAAAAGATGATTTCGCTAAAATTGATACCGATAAAGATGGTTTTTTAACCAAGGCAGAATTGGAAAAAGCACCAAAACCTAATAGCAAAGGCGGAAAACAAAAAGGGGAACAACAAGATACTTCGCAGAAAAAAGAACCAAGTATTGATGAGTTGATTAAGATGATGGATTCTAATAAAGATGGTAAATTAAGTAAAGAAGAAGTAAAAGGGCCATTGGAAAAAGATTTTGCTAAGGTAGATACCAATAAAGATGGGTTTTTATCGAAAGCAGAATTAGAAAAAGCCCCAAAACAAAATAAAGGCGAGAAGAAAGAATAATAATTTTTTATAAGAAATAGACACGTTTATTTTTAAACGATTTGATTGGTTGATTAGTAGTTTATTTTGAAAGGCTTTACAAGCGTTTTGTGAAGCCTTTTGTTTTATAAATATGACTGACACACAGGTTCAACAGAAACCTGTAAAAACGCACACATTTAGTTCTATCAATTTATAATTCAAAAAAAAGTTTTGTATACAAACACTTGAAAAATAACGCTTTAAAAATTAACAATTACTTAATGTTAAATTAACGCACAAGTTTTTAAAACTAATAGCATCTAATATTTTAAACAGGATAGCTGCGCAGTTAAAAATGTTTATTGAAAACTTAAGAAATAAGGTTTAATTAATTCGGATAAAGTCATGTTGCAAATATCAAATAATGTAAAAAGGGAAATACAACATTTAGCACCCATTTCTTTGGAAGAGATGGACGATGTGAAGTTGATGAAACGTACAGATACCAAATTTGTAATTCATGAAAAAGATTTGGCTCCAATTTTAAAACGTGTTCAAGATCAATATAGAGTTGTTGAAATTAAAGGCAATAGAATTACTACTTATTCCTCGTTGTATTTTGATACGCCTGAGCAAAAATTTTATAAAGATCATCATAACGGAAAAAATAATAGAACCAAAATTAGAATTCGTAAGTATGTTGAATCTGATATCTGTTTTCTTGAAATTAAACAAAAAGATGGTAAAGGGAATACAACTAAAACGAGAACGTCTATACCAGATTTTGAACCCGATTTATTAGAAAAATCAATAGAATTTATTCAAAAAACCACCCAAGAAACTTATGACTTAGAACCTATAATCTGGAATCAATTTAACAGAGTTACATTGGTTAATAAAGCTGCCAAAGAACGATTAACGATAGATTTAAATCTTTCTTTTAAAAAAAATGGCACGTTTAAAACCTACGAAAATTTAGTGATAATTGAATTAAAACAAGAACGCTTTAATAGAAGCTCGCCAATAGTACAAGAATTAAAATCCAAACAAATAAATCCTTATAGCATTAGTAAATATTGCATAGGTATGATTAGTATTTACGACAACTTAAAATACAATCGATTTAAAGAAAAACTAATAAAAATTAATAAAATAACAGCTTAAAAAACATAACCTATGGAATTTTTAGATATCCCAATCTTCAATGACGATTTTTATAAAATGATGTTCAGACTGTTCATCAATTTAACATTCTTAACCATAATAATCCGTTTTATTTATTACCCGTTTTCAAAACGAAAAGACTTTGTTTTTACCTATTACCTAATTAGTCTTATCGTGTTTTTTCTGTGTTTTGCGCTTAAAAAATTTGAAATGGACCTTGGAATGGCACTTGGTTTATTTGCCATTTTTGGTATTCTTCGTTATAGAACAGATGCCATTTCTCAAAAAGAAGTTACTTATTTATTTGTTGTAATTGGCATCTCTGTAATAAACGCGTTGGCTAACAAAAAAATGAGCTACGCCGAAATTATGGGAGTTAACGTAATCATTGTAGGAGTTCTTGTGCTTATCGAAAGATATTGGTCTTTAAAACAAGAAGAGTCCAAATCCATCATTTACGAAAATATTGAAAACATTAAGCCAGAAAACTATGCGATATTAAAAAGTGATTTGGAAAACAGAACAGGTTTAATTATAAACCGAATAACCATTGGTGAAGTTAATTTTTTAAGAGATACGGCAAAGGTTACCATCTTTTATTTCAACGGCAATCAAGAAATCACAAATTAATAATGGATTATGAAAAAGGAAAAAAGCTTTAAACATTTATGTTTATTCATGTTGCTGTTAAGTGTTTTATTTTCAAATACTATTTATGCGCAAACAGAAGATTCTAAAAATTTAAATTTATGGAGTTCTGTTGAAATTGAATATAAACTAAATAAAAAATGGAGTTTTGAATTAGCAGAGCAACTCCGGTTAAAAGAAGATATTTCGTTGGTTGACGAGTATTTTACAGAACTGCAAACGGAATATTCCGTAAATAAAAACTTTAGTCTTGCAGGTGGTCTTAGGTTTATTAGACAAAACGATACGGAAGGTAACATTCAAGGTTATGAAAACCATTTAAGATTTCAGTTCGATGCTAAATACAAGCACAAAATCAACGATTTTAAATTGGATTACCGCTTGAGATATCAAAATAAAAACGATTTATCTGTTTCAAGTGAAGATGGTGATTATGCAAATCAGCACATCCGATTTAAAACAGGTATAGAATACAATATTAAAAACTGGAAACTCGATCCTCAATTTTCAGCCGAAATTTATAATCATTTCGAAAAAGGAGAAGCTGGTGGTTTCGATAAATACCGATTAACATTTGGTACCGATTACGATATGAAAGAATATGGCAAAATTGGCCTATACTATCGCATCGAAAAAGAGTTAAATGTGAATTTACCAGAAACTACAAACATAATAGGACTATCCTATAAATACACTTTTAAAAATAAATAAATATGAAAAATACAATTTTAAAACTATCAGTACTATTAAGCATCGTGTTTATAAATGCTTATGTAATTATAGGATGCTCAACTAAAGAATCAATAGATGAAGAAGAAGAGGTAGTGCTAGAAGACACAGATTTCGTAGCCACAGATTGGACCACCGAAACACATAGTAAAGATGCAGAACCAAATTTTGATGAAGTATTTGATGATACCGCGGTAAAACGGTTTGATTTTGTTATTTCTAGCGAAAATTGGGCAGCTATGTTAGCCAATATGACATCTTTATATGGAACTTTTGGTAGGTCAAACGGCAATACTTTTTTAGATGAAGACCCAATGATGGTACCTGCTGAGGTTTATTATAACGGAAAACAATGGTACAAAGTTGGAGTTCGTTTTAAAGGAAATTCCAGTTTAGCAAGCAGTTGGGGAAGTGGAATTCTAAAACTGGCATTCAAAATGGATTTTGATGAGTATGAAGACGATTATCCACAAATAGATAATCAACGCTTTTATGGCTTCAAAAAATTCAGTCTTAAAAACAATTATCTTGATAGTTCGATGTTAAGAGAGAAAGTAGCTGCCGAAGTATTTAAAAATGCTGGTTTAGCCATGTCGCATACTGCTTTCTATACCTTGTATGTCGATCATGGTAATGGTCCAGAATATTTTGGATTGTACACATTAGTAGAAGAAGTTGACGACACGGTTATTGATACGCAATTTTCAAATGGAGATGGAAATCTTTATAAACCAGAAGATAATGGAGCAAGTTTCACTGCAGGAACATTTAATGAAGAAGGATTTGAGAAAAAAACGAATGAAGATGCAGCCGATTGGACCGATATTAAAGCCTTGTTTGGTGCACTACATGCCACTACAAGAACTACCGATCCTGCAACTTGGAGAACAGGTGTAGATGCTGTTTTAGACACCGATGTATTTCTTAAATATCTAGCAGTTAATACGGTTATCCAAAATTGGGATACCTATGGCAGAATGCCGCATAACTATTATTTATACAATAATCCAGCTACCAATAAATTAACGTGGATTCCTTGGGACAATAATGAAGCACTACAAACTGGTAAAAATGGAGGTTCGTTACCATTAAATTTTTCAGGGTTAAGTGCATCAAGCTGGCCATTAATAGGTTATTTGTATAGTGATGCAGTTTATAAAGCAAAATACGATGCCTATGTTAAAGAAACTATAGAAGGTCCTTTTTCAACATCATACATTCAGGGCGTTTATGATACTTATGCTGCTTTAGTAGCGCCTTATGCAACTACAGAAGTTTCGGGATATACCTTTTTAAGTAGTAGCAGTTCATTTTACTCAGCAGTTTCAACTTTAAAAACACATGCTACTAGTAGAGCTTCTGCCGTAAGTAGTTATTTAAATTAAAATAAATTGGTTATTTTTTGTTGATACCTATTAGTGCAAAGCGCTAATAGTTTAATTAAGACTCTAGATTTTCTAGGGTCTTTTTTTGTGATTTATTTAACAATAAATCGCACAAGAAATTAAAAATAATCACATCTAAATATTCATAACATTAAACAATAAATCAAGAAGAATAAAATATTAATAGCAACAAAACCAAAAAGAAAAATAGCTCAAATCTAAAATAATTTTAAAATAATTAAAGATGAAACGATTTTCGAATTCAAAAAAAACAGCATCCATAATTTTTGGAATGTTTATTACCCTTACAGCATTTGTTTCTTGTACTAGTGATAATGAAACAACAGACGAAACATCTCAAGAAATATCTTTAGATAATGCTTATCCAATTGTGGATACAAACCAGAATTTATGCTATGGAGATGCCGAACAGATAAATTGTCCTTCGGTAGGTGAGGATTTTTACGGACAAGATTCTCAATACTCTGGAACAGCACCAAGCTATACCAATAATGGTGATGGTACAATCACAGATAACGTTACTGGTTTAATTTGGGGACAGAATCAATCAAGTTCAACCATGTCTTGGAGTCAGGCTTCTCAATACTGTGAGTCCTTAACAACTGGAGGTTATAACGATTGGCGTATGCCAACGGTGAAAGAGTTATGGTCTATTAGAGATTTTTCAACAGGATGGCCATGGATAGATACCAACTATTTTAATCTAACGGGAGATGGTACACAAATGAATCAGCATCATTCATGGACAAGCAATGCTTACCTTATTGAAAGTGAATATCAAAACGAGCAAGTGCAAGGTGATCCGTATTGGATTGTAAACGATTGGACAGGACATATTAAAGCCATGAGTGGTAACAGATTTGTACGTGCAGTTCGTGGGAACACAAACTACGGTATCAACGACTTTGTTGACAATGGAGACAAAACGGTTACCGATAAAGCCACTGGTTTAATGTGGTCGCAAGACGATAATGGAGAGTATTTATACTGGAAAGAAGCTTTAGCCTATGCCGAAGCTGCTACAATTGCTGGTTATAATGATTGGAGATTACCTAACATCAAAGAATTGCAAAGTATTGCAGATTACTCGGCTACAAAAATTCCTGCTATGGATACAAGTGTATTTAATCTTACAAAGGTCACAAATATGGTTAATGGAACCATCGAGCAGACCAATTATCCATTTTACTGGTCAAGTACTTCCAATCCGATACAAGGAAGTGAAACCGAAGATGGAGGTACCATTTATGCTTGGATATATGCTTCAGGATATAATGTAGATATGCAAGGTTATGATTTACATGGTGCAGGTTCTGTAGTTTTTGTTTCAAAAACTGAAGAAAATTCAGGCATAGAAGATTCGGTTCCTATCTTCATACGATTGGTTCGTGATGCTAATTAAATTATGTTAGACTTAAGCTATAAATAGATTAAAAGGTGATTTAACATAGGAATATGCAATTATGTAAGATTAGTGAGAACTATAAATTAATAAATTATGAAAACTATAAAACTTAAAGGTATTAAAAGTATTAGCATATTGGCATTACTAGCATTTGGTAGTATGGCATGCAGCAATGATGATAATACCGATACAGTAGATGATAGTAATTCTTATATAACAAATACAGAGTTAACCATAAATAATTATGTACAAATTGCAACAGGTCAGGTTACATTATATGACAATGATGGTGCTGTTGTAAGCAGTATTAGTGAAAGTGATGATTTTTATGGTCAAGATGCAACCTACTTAAAAGGGAAGACTATGTCCTATACAGACAATGGAGATGGCACGGTAACGGATCACAATACGGGTTTAATGTGGCAACAAGTACCTTCTTCTGATGATTACACCTGGTCAGAAGCAGTAAAGTATTGCGATAATTTAGAATTGTCGAATTATGATGATTGGCGAATGCCCACCTTAAAAGAACTCTTTTCAATAAGTGATTTTAGTTCGGGATGGCCTTACTTGGATATAAGTTATTTTGATTTGGCGAGTGGAGAGGTAAGCAAAGATGAACAATTTTGGGCCAATAACTATTACGTTGGGGTAACTGAAGAAGGTGGAAGTAATGCGGCCTTTGGGGTTAACCATGTCACAGGTCATATTAAAGCATATGCAGCAAACTCTAGTGGTCCTGTGGGTGGAAAATATGTAAGGGCTGTTCGTGGTGGAGATTATGGCATTAATGAATTTATAAACAATGGCGATGGCACTATAACTGACAATGCTACAGGATTAATGTGGGCACAGGATGATGGTGGTGTTACCTTGGACTGGGAAGATGCTTTGGATTATGCCGAAAGTTCCCAATTGGCTGGGTATACCGATTGGCGCTTGCCAAATGTAAAAGAGCTTCAAGGTATTGTGGATTATTCCTATTCACCTACGGCAACCGATAGTGAGAAAGTTGGTCCTGCCATTAATCCTGTGTTTTCTTGCACAAAATTACCTAGTGATGTTCAAGAAGCAGGCTATGATGATGATTATGGGTATTACTGGACAGGGACTTCCGCTCCATTTACAAGTGGTAAGCCATATTACTATGCCTGGTATGTGGCATTTGGTAGGGCTGTAAATAGTGAAGGGGAGGATTTTCATGGAGCAGGAGCTGTACGTTTCGATACTAAGGATGAAGATGGTCCTGCAGGGGAAGATGCCGAGCGCTATTATAACTATGTACGATTAGTAAGAGATATAAATTAAAAAAACCAAACAAATGAAGACGATTAAAAAAAGTTTAAACCTATTTTTTGTAGCATTAATATTTAGTGCTTCACTATTAACATTCAATGCGTGTAGTAGTGATGATGATAGCGACGAAATTATATCTAATTCAGAAGATATTGCAATAACAGACGCAAACATATCAGGTACAGCCGAAGGTGATACCGATAATACAGGATACGATGAAGATGATTTAGTAGAGAACGCTACTTTTGAAAACACAATACAAATTGTATTTTCCAATACGTCGGCAACAATTACAAACCCTGTTCCTAATGATGTGGTAATTACACAAGACGGAGCAGATGTAACCATTAATTCCACTATTTCTGCAGTTGCTTATGAAGTTTCAGGAACAACAGCCGATGGTATGTTGAAAATCTATAGCGATAAAAAATTCAAATTAGCGTTAAATGATTTAAGTATCACAAATGCTGATGGTCCTGCTATAAATATCCAATCCTCAAAAACAAGTTTTGTGGTATTGGAAGGTACAAACAACTTGACCGACGCATCAACCTACAGCAATATTCCTGATGATGAAGATGCAAAAGCAGCATTTTTTAGCGAAGGGCAATTGGTTTTTAGCGGTTCAGGTGCTCTTAACGTTGCTGGACTCTACAAACACGGCATAGCAAGTGATGATTATGTGAGGGTAATTAGTGGAACAATTACGGTTACCCAAGCAGCATCCGATGGCATTCACACCAACGATTATATTATTGTAGATGGAGGTACAATCAACTTAACAGTAGATAGCGATGGTTTAGATTGTGAGGAAGGCTATATTATTATCAATGATGGAACATTTATCATAAATGCTGCTGATGATGGCATTGCTGCCTCATACGATATTGATGATGAGGAAGAACCAGATGATACCATTACGCCTTATGTAACCATAAATGGTGGCGATTTTACTATAAATACATCTGAAGGTGAAGGTATTGAAGCAAAAGGTGTTATGACCATTAATGACGGAAGCATAAATATCAATTCTTATGATGATGGCCTTAATTCTGGTGGAAATTTATATATCAACGGAGGAAATATCTATGTGTACACTACACTTAATGATGCCATTGACAGTAATGCAGGCATTACAATTACAGGCGGAACCACTATTGCCATAGCAGTTAGGGTTGATGAGCCAGATGGTAGTTTTGATTGCGATGATAATATATTTAAAATTACAGGAGGAACAATATTGGGATTAGGATTGAATACCTCATTTCCAACAGAAAGCGAGAGTACTCAAAATTCAGTGATTTTTGATGGAATAAATGCAAATCAGATACTAAATATTCAATCAGAAGATGGTACTGAAGCCCTTACTTATGAAGTGCCAAATAGGGTAATAACCATAATTTATTCCAATGCTAAATTAGAAACAGGTCAAACATATAAAATCTATACAGGAGGAACCGTAAGCAATGGAACCGAAGTTAACGGATTATACACTTCCGGAACCTATAGCGGAGGAACTGATTCAGGTGATTCATTTACCATAAACAGCACAGTTACACAAATTGGAGGAGAAATGGGACCAACCGGAGAGCCTGGTACTGGTGGCACTGGCGGTCCTGGAGGTCCTGGAGGAAATTAATTACTTGAAGACATTAAAAATTGAGTAAATAAATGAATGAGAAAGCTGTTTTTGTAGGCCTAAAGAAGAAACCCGAAAAAAGGCAATGCGAGCAATTATCCGTAAGGGCGAGGACTACAAGACGATGTTATTAGAATAAACAATTATGTAAGATTGGTTCAAAATATATTATAAGATTTAGAGTAATTATTTGATTAGTGGTTAGTTATTAAAAGCTTCATAGCGATTGTTATGAAGCTTTTATTTGAAAAATAGAACTGAGTAAAAGATTTGAATAGTTTATTTATCTAAATATTAAAAAAAAGGTTATAAGGTTATTTTTAAAAACTTTATTTGGTTGAATAGTTTAAAAAGCTTCATGATTGTTCATGGAGCTTTTCTATTTTTACAAAAAATTAAACATTATGAAACATTCAATTCTATTGATAGCCTGTGCTATTTTCTTGTTTTCATGTGGAAAAAAGGAAACCTTTAAACCACGAAACATTTCGAAAGTAGAAATTGAAATAATTTATGAGGATTCGTTATTAAGTATTCGCGCTATAGATATTTTAAATGATGGTAGTTTAGCTTTTGCTGCGAACGATGGCGCATTTGGCCTTTTTAATCCATTAAAAAATAGTTGGAATACTACTTGGCAAGAATTGGATAGCTTAAAGCTACATTTTAGATCGGTTGCCCATACTTCAACAGATTTTTTTATGCTGAGTATTGAAAGTCCTGCAGTTTTATTTAAAACTGGAGATAACGGAAAGATGCAATTAGTATATAGAGAAAATAACGATAAAGCATTCTACGATTCTATGGTTTTCTGGAACGACTTAGAAGGTATCGCCATAGGCGATCCAACCGATGCTTGTATAAGTGTGATTATTACGCGCGATGGTGGTAAATCTTGGAAAAAATTATCTTGTGATGATTTACCAAAAGTTAAAGAAGGCGAAGCTGCTTTTGCTGCCAGCAACACCAATATAGCTACTGTAGGCGATAATACTTGGGTTGCAACAGGCGGAAAATCAAGTAGGGTGTTATATTCACCAAATAAAGGAAAAACATGGGAAGTTTATAATACACCTGTAGTGCAAGGACTTGAAACTACTGGAATGTATTCCATTGATTTTTATGATGATAAAATTGGATTTGCTATTGGTGGCGATTACACGAAACCAGAGGATAACGCAACAAACAAAATAAGAACGACAGATGGTGGTAAAACATGGAAATTGGTGGCTGAAAACCAAAATCCAGGATATAGAAGTTGTGTGCAATATGTGCCAAATGGATCAGGGAAGGAGCTTGTCGCTATAGGATTTCAAGGAATTGATTTCAGTAATGATTCCGGGAATTCTTGGAAACATTTAAGTGACGAAGGTTATTATACGATTCGATTTTTAAACGATAGTATTGCTTACGCTGCAGGTTCCGGTAGAATTTCGAAACTTACTTTTAGAGAATAAAAAAAGAGACCTTTAAATGTCTCTTTTATATACTTTCTGAATTCTTAATTATTGACGACCACGCTTTTTATATTCTTCAAACATTTTTCTTTTAAAATCGTCGTCAATTTTATGCATAAGTATAATTTTTTTTGCTGAAATCACCTTTGATAACCGATCAATAAATTCATTCTCAAGAGCTTGTTTTTTGTTGTCGTTAGCTCGCATTTCTTTTAAAACCTGAACAGCTTCGCTGTCTGAAATCACATTTACATCTGTTTTTTTTCTGGTCTCGTAAGCTTGTTTTTTTAAGTTAGACATGTCTTCTTCAAAGCTGTTATAAATAGGCCAAAATTGTTGTGCTTCTTTTTCGCTTAAATTCAACTTTTCAGTGATATAAGCAATTTTTAATGTTTTAATTTTATCTCTATTTCCTTGCGCAACCGTTAATAGCGAAAAACTTAATATAAATAATATGGATGTAAGTGTTTTCATTATGTTTTATTTTGTAATAATATCTTCAATTTCTACATTATCAAAAATGTAGTCTTCTAATAGTTCAGAACTATAACCGTCATGAATTAATTGGACTTCAGATAAATCTTCATCAGTAAATAAAGATGCAATTTCACTAGTTTCTAAATCTTCATTTATAATATAATTCTCAATACTTGCTGTTTCAATATTTTCTATAGTTACATTGTTAGTATTGTTAAAAAATATATTAAACATTAAAATTAAACTTGCTGCAACCGCTGACACATATGCCGCTTTTCGCCATGTAAAAAGTTTAATAACTTTAACTTCTTTTTCTGGTACTATAGCATTTGTAATTTTTTGTTCCAAAGAATCAAAATAATTGGCAGGCACTTTATAACCAGATTCCGGTGCCATTTCTTTTAATTTTAAATCGGTTAAAATGACATCTTCCAAAGAGCCAAAATAATCCTTTGGAACTTTAAATCCTGTTTCCTTAATATTATGTAATTTATTTGTGTTCATCTTATTAATAAGACTTAAAATTTTATAAAAGGTTTAATCTTCAGTTAAATAAGCTTCGATTTTTTTTACAGCTATGTGATATGAGGCTTTTAAAGCGCCTTCACTGGTTTCTAAAATCTCTGATAACTCAGAATACTTAAGATCCTGAAAATATTTCATATTAAATACTAATTGTTGTTTTTCTGGTAATGTAGCAATGGCTTTTTGTAATTTTATTTGAATGTCGCTACCTTCAAAATACACATCAGATGCTAAATTGTTTAATGCTAATTGTTGTACTTCTTCACTGGTTGTTTGTAAGCGTTTTGCATTATGATTAATAAAAGTTATGGATTCGTTGGTTGCAATACGATACATCCATGAAAATAGTTTACTATCTCCTTTAAAATTATCAATATTTTTAAATACTTTAATAAAAGTGTTTTGAAGCACATCATCTGCATCGTCATGCGATTTTACAATATTTCGGATATGCCAATATAGGCGCTCTTTATACAGCGTAATCAGTGTTCTAAAGGCTTGTTCCTTATGTGTCTCCGACTTTAATTGTTGTAACAGGTCTATTTCGTCAATCACAAAATGTGTTTATATTTTAGACTGATTAAATTACTAAAAGTTTAATGGGATTTATCAAATTTTTATTAAAAAATTAATCCATTGAAAATCAATTAAATAAAAAATATTATATCGATGAAATACATTATAAATACGATAAAATACATTTTTTCTTGTGGGACATGATTATTTGTTATAAGTTTGCTTCAGAACCCTACTTATGTTGTTAGTCGTCCCCAAGTCTAACATGAACAAAAAAAAGGATAGAAGCCCAAATCTCTATCCTTTTTTATTTTTTATGGCTTTAATTTCTTATTCAAAACTTTGCATGTCTACCAGTTTTTTGTAAACACCATTTTTAGTAATAAGCTGTGAGTGTTTGCCCTTTTCTACTATTTCACCTTTATTTAAAACTATAATTTCGTCAGCATTCTGAATCGTAGAAAGACGGTGTGCAATAACAATTGATGTTCTGTTTTTCATCATATTTTCTAAGGCTACTTGTACCAATCGCTCGCTTTCGGTATCCAGCGCCGAAGTGGCTTCGTCTAAAACCATTATTGGAGGGCTTTTAAGTACTGCACGGGCTATACTTAAACGTTGCTTTTGTCCGCCAGAAAGTTTATTTCCAGAGTCACCAATATTCGTTTCAATGCCATTTGGTAAATCTTTTACAAACTCCCAGGCATTCGCCACTTTTAATGCTTCAACAATTTCGTCGTCGGTTGCTTTATCATTGCCCAATTTTAAATTGTTTTTAATACTGTCGTTAAAAAGTATCGCATCTTGAGTTACAATTCCTAATTGATTGCGTAATGATTTTGTTGTTAAATCGCGAATATCCAAAGAATCAATTAAAATACGTCCTTCATTTACATCGTAAAAGCGGGTAATTAAATTGGCTATAGTGGATTTACCACTACCAGATTGACCAACAAGCGCCACAGTTTTTCCTTTAGGGATTGTTAATGAAAAGTTTTTTAATACGTATTCATCCTGATATTTAAATGAGATGTTTTCAAATACTATTTCAGAATCAAAACCTGTTTTAACAATCGCATTTTCTTTATCTTTTAATGGGTTTGGACTATCTATAATTTCTTGTATTCTTTCCGCAGCGGCGTTACCTTGTTTAATGTTGTACAATCCACGTGCTATTGCTTTGGCAGGAACCATAATATTATAGGCTAAACCCATGTATGCAATAAAAGAACTACCATCGAGCGATTTGTCTACAAGTACTAATTGACCGCCATACCAAAGTAAAATTGAAATTACTAAAATGCCTAAAAATTCGCTTGCTGGGGTTGCTAAATTTTGACGATTAAATAATTTATTTGAAAAATGATAGGAACGTTTTGAAGATTCCTGAAATTTGTTATCAAATTTGTCTTCAGCATTAAACCCTTTTATAATGCGAAGCCCCGTTAAAGTTTCTTCTAAAATAGATAAAATAATACCTTGTTCGGTTTGAACGCGATCTGATTTTCGTTTAAGACTTTTACCAATTCGTGAAATAATAATGCCGGATAATGGAATAAATATAAATACAAACAATGTAAGTTTTACGCTAATGATAAGCATCATTATTATGGTAAATATAATAGTTAATGGCTCTCTGGCAATAAGTTCTAATACGGGAAGCATGGAGTATTGAAGCGTGGTAACATCATTTGTTACACGCGACATAATATCTCCTTTTTTTTGTTCAGAAAAGTAAGAAAGTGGTAATTCCACCGTTTTTTTATAAACCTTATTTCTTAAATCTCGTACGACGCCATTTCTTAAAAAAACCATCCAGTAATTTGCTAAATACCCAAATATATTCTTTAAAAGAAATAGAATAATAATTAAACCAACTACGTACAATAATGCTTTTTGTGGATCATTGTCTGCATACAAATTAACCTGATAAGACAAATAGTCTTTATAGAAAGTATTTAAGTGGGCAATACCTTCATATACCGGTTTTGTAATAACTTGTGTTTTGTCTTTTTGCTCGAATAAAATATCCAACATAGGTATTAAAGCAACAAAAGACAAAGCACCAAATAATGCGTATAATATGTTTGATATAATGTGTCCTAAAGCATAACGTTTATAAGGCTTTGCATACTTTAGAATATTTACAAATTGGTTCATTAACTAAGATTTGTCTGTTTATAAAACATGCTTTTATGGTTACCATAAAAGCATGTAAATTTTTGGCAAAGATAAGGGTTATTAAATTAATTTCATGTCTTTTAAAATAGCTTCCGCCTTGGCGTCTAATAAGGCTTCGGTTTGTTTAAAATCGGCGGCAGAATTTAATTTAGTATTAACACTTACATAGAATTTTATTTTAGGTTCGGTACCACTTGGTCTCAATGCTACCTGACTACCATCTTCTAAATAGTATATAATTACATTCGATTTTGGAATATCAATTATACTCTCTTTTCCAGTTTGAATGTTTTTTGATATTGATAAATCGTAATCTTCAATTTTTAAAACTTTAGAACCATTAACAACTTTAAGCGGATTTTCGCGTGCATCAATCATCATTTGGGTGATTTCTTGAGCACCTTCAATTCCTTTTTTGGTTAGCGACACTAATTTTTCTTTATAAAAACCATGTTCTACATATAATTTGATAAGTTCATCGTATAAAGAACTACCATTTCCTTTGGCTTGAGCTGCAATTTCACAAGCTAACAAGGTTGACGTCACTGCATCTTTATCACGAACAAAATCACCAACCATATAGCCAAAACTTTCTTCACCTCCACCAACAAAATCAAGCTCTGGGAAATCTTTAATTAGTTTTGCAATCCATTTAAATCCGGTTAGTACAATTTTACTTTCAACACCATATGAATCTGCTAGTTTAGTAAGCATTGGAGTAGATACAATGGTTGATGCTATAAATTCTTTTCCTTTAATTTTCCCATTTGCTTTCCAATGTTTTAATAAGAAAGCGGTCATCATTAACATGGTTTGATTTCCGTTTAGTAATTGTAATTTGTTTTCTGAATTACGAACTGCCACACCTAATCTGTCACAATCAGGATCGGTTCCAATAACAATATCGGCATTTACTTTCTCAGCTAATTCTAAAGCCATTTTTAAAGCGGCAGGTTCTTCTGGGTTTGGAGAAGCTACTGTTGGGAAATTACCGTCTGGTACTTCCTGTTCTTTAACAATATGTACATTTTTAAATCCTGCACGCTTTAAAGTTTCTGGAACTGCTGTAATTGAAGTTCCATGAAGTGATGTAAAAACAATTTTTAAATTATCTTTTGCTTCTTTTGAAGTATTAAAACTAGCATTTTTAACAGATTCGTTTATAAATACATCATCAACTTCTTTACCAATATATTTGATTAATGAATTATTTGGTTGAAACTTTATATCTGAATATTTTAAACTATCGATAACATTAATAATTTCACCATCTTGAGGTGGAACTAATTGTCCGCCATCTTGCCAATACACTTTGTATCCATTATATTCTGGCGGGTTGTGTGATGCTGTTAAAACAATGCCACAGTGGCAATTTAAATGCTTAACTGCAAATGATAATTCTGGAGTAGCACGCAAATCTTCAAACAGAAATACTTGTATGCCATTGGCCGAAAACACATCTGCAACTAACTTTAGCCAGAGATTTGCTATTATTTCTACAATCAAAAGCTATTACCGCTTTGGGTGTTTCGTTTGGAAATGATTTATTTAAATAATTACTTAACCCTTGTGTGCTTTTTCCTAGTGTATATTTATTGATGCGGTTTGTCCCAACACCCATAACACCACGCATACCACCGGTACCAAATTCTAGATCTTTATAAAAACTTTCTTGAATGTCTCTTGGGTTGTTCGCAATACTATTTTTAATAATAGATTGTGTTTCTTCATCAAAAGTAGGTGTTAACCATGAGTTGATTCTTTCTAAAATTTTTGGTTCGATGTGTATCATAATGTCTAAAAAATATGTTTTAAAGTAAACAAGTGCAAAGAATAATTTTGTAAAAGTTACTATTTTAAAGTGAACTGTTTTGAATTTGAAAGTTATTAATTTAAATTTAATTCATCTTTAATTAAATAAAGTTTTTTGCCTTGTTTGGTGCGTAAAATAATTTCACCTAAAAAACCAGCCACAAAAAATTGTGTACCAATAATCATGGTAGACAATGCCAAATAAAATTGAGGACGTTCTGTAATTAATCTTCCGGCAGGATTTAAAAATATTTTATCTATTCCCAAATATAATGCAAAACCAAACCCAATAGCGAACATAATAAAACCTAAAGCTCCAAATAAATGCATGGGCCGTTTGCCAAAGCGTGATAAAAACCAAATGGTAATTAAATCTAGAAAACCGTGTACAAAACGGTCCATGCCAAATTTCGTTACACCATATTTTCTGGCTTGATGTTGTACTACTTTTTCGGTTATTTTAGAGAAACCTGCATTTTTTGCTAAAACGGGAATGTATCGATGCATTTCACCATGAACATCAATATTTTTAATAACTTCTAAACTATAAGCTTTTAGTCCGCAATTAAAATCATGAAGTTTTACACCTGATGTTTTTTTCGCTGCCCAGTTAAATAATTTTGATGGTAAGTTTTTAGATATAACCGAATCGTAGCGTTTCTTTTTCCAGCCAGAAACCAGATCGAAACCATCGTTTATAATCATAGTTATAAAGCTCTGGGATTTCGTCTGGACTGTCTTGCAAATCGGCGTCCATAGTAATTATAACATCACCAGTAGCTTTTTCAAAACCAGCATGTAAAGCTTGTGATTTTCCAAAATTCTTTAAAAACCGAATACCTTTTACGTTTTTGTTTAGAGATGATAATGTCGAAATGGTTCCCCAGGAATCATCGGTACTGCCATCATCAATAAAAATAATTTCGTATGAAAAATGATTGGATTGCATAACATTTGCAATCCAATCATGTAATTCGGTTAAAGATTCTTGTTCGTTAAGTAGTGGTATGACTACTGATATGTTCATTTAAAAGCTTTCAAAATGTTGATGCTTCAAAAATACAGAATTTATTCGGTGTCAGGCTTACTTTTTTTCATCGCTGCCGCAACAATTAATCCAATAACACTAAAAAATACTGTGTAACCAGCTAATCCTTTAAGAATATTTCCAATAGACCATTGGTTTTGAGATTCAATTTGATCGACTGCAGCAGCAATAGCTTCGTTAGGCGTGTTAAAGTTTTCCATCATTTGAACTGTTTTTTCGATGGTTTTTTCTTTTAAAACATCAGCAGCATCAGTATCTATAAAATTAAATAGATAAATAAGAAACGAATGTGCTAATTACCAATCCTATAATTACCGTAATAAAATAAGAACTAAACGCTTCTTTAAAACTAGCAAAGCCATTTTGTGCTTGTTTTAATTTTGCAACCGAAATAATTCCGAAAGCGATAATGGCTATCAAAATAAAAATTCCATACCACATATTAGTTAATAATTCTAAATTAACTGCGTACGAAATAACTGTAAGTAATGCCATTAAAACACCTAAATAAAGGCCGTAATTAGTTGCGATTGATTTTAAAGTTTTGTCCATAATATTAAGTTTATTGTGTTAGTTATGTAGTTAGTATTCAAAGATACTAAATCGTTACATTTTTTTGTAAATAAAAATTATAAAAAAGTATTGTAGAATTGTAAAAAATACTTATTTTTGCACTTCTAAAATTGAAACGAATATAAAGCTTTAAGCGATGAAACACCTTAAAGTGTTACATTTGACAAAAAGAAAAGAATAAAATCATACAGATGAAAAAAGATATACATCCAGGAAATTACAGAATAGTAGCATTTAAAGACATGTCTAATGAAGATGTTTTTTTAACAAAATCTACAGCAAGTACATCTGAAACACTAGAAGTTGATGGTGTTGAATATCCACTTGTTAAAATGGAGATTTCAAGAACATCTCATCCATACTACACAGGTAAATCTAAATTAGTAGATACTGCTGGTCGTATTGATAAATTCAAAACCAAATACGCTAAGTTTAGTAAATAAACCTAGTAAAACTATTATACAAAGCCTTCATATTTATATAGAAGGCTTTTTTATTTTATACAATTAGTCTATTTTTGATATTGTAATAAAGTTACCGGTTAAAGTATATCGCTTCTAACTTCTAATTTCTAATTTCTAACTTGAAAATGAACTATATTCTTTTTGATGGTCCATCACGAAATAATCTATTACCTTTTACTTTTACGCGCCCAGTAGCCGATATACGAGTTGGCATATTAACCATTCGAGAAAAATGGGAAATGTATCTGGATTCTACTACAACGACTGTTACCGAAGATTATTTATCCGATAAATATCCCATGGTAGAAATGGATGAGAATATCATGATTAATGCATCGTATCTTCCAAATTTAGAATTGGTAGAAATGGTTAAAAATTTACAAGAAAATCAGGCTATTTTTAAAGAGGAAGATGTGATTGCTTTCTTTATAAAAGATACACAGGAACCAGTAAATTTCGATACATACGAAGCTATAGAATTTAATGACGATATTCTAAAAATAGAAAATACCTGGGATATTTTTTCAAAAAATGGAGAAGCTATTCAAGAAGATTTTAACTTAATTACAGATGGTAGAGTCTCTAAACCAATTCCATCGAGTAATAATGTCATAGCTGCCGAAAATATTTTTATTGAAGAAGGTGCTAAATTAGAATTTACAACTCTTAATGCCAGTAATGGACCAATTTATATAGGAAAAAATGCAGAAATAATGGAAGGTTCTATAGTTCGCGGACCGTTAGCATTGTGTGAAGAATGCTGGATTAAAATTGGGAGCTAAAATTTATGGACCAACTACAGTAGGACCTTACAGTAAAGTAGGAGGCGAAGTAAATAATTCTGTATTATTTGGCTATTCTAATAAAGGACATGATGGGTTTTTAGGAAATTCTGTTTTAGGTGAATGGTGTAATTTAGGAGCAGACACCAATAATTCAAACTTAAAAAATAATTATGCTGAAGTACGACTTTGGGATTATCAAACCGAAGGTTTTGCTAGAACTGGTCTGCAGTTTTGTGGACTTATGATGGGCGACCATAGTAAATGTGGCATAAATACCATGTTTAATACGGGAACTGTTGTAGGTGTTAGTGCTAATATTTTTGGAAGTGGATTTCCAAGAAATTTTGTACCAAGTTTTAGCTGGGGCGGAAACGGAGGTTTTACAACTTACCTAACTAAAAAAGCATTTGAAGTAGCAGAAATTGTAATGGCCAGACGTAATGTTGAATTTACAGAAAAAGATAAGGCGATTTTTGAGCATGTTTTTGAAGAAACAAAAAAGTACCGTCGCGAGTAATTTAGTTATAATAAAAACGTAGATTATTCATTATCAATACATTTAAAAACAAATTGTTATATTTGATTACAACAATTTGTTTTTTATGTTTAAGTCTCTCGTATTTTTATCTTTTCTGATTTGTTTTTTTGGGTTTTCTCAATCTGAAAAATATACTGTAAATAATCTGGAGATGAATACCGAATATCCCCATTTCGGTTTAATGTTGATTAATGATTCTAAAATATTTTGTACATCATTTTTATTAGATAAAAAGGATCGAATTAAACGTTTTCAAGGAAATCCAATATTAACCATTTTCGAAGGTGATATATCTGATGACGGTAGTATTCAGAATTTAAAAAATATTGAAATAGATCCAGACCAGAAAATTTTCTATATCACAGCCGCTACAGTTTCACCAAAAGGAGACCAGCTTTATATAACCACCATTTTTGAAGGTAAAGATATTAATGAAGATAACTTTCAAATTAAAGATTGGTGAATTTAAAAATGGCGTTGGTTGGACAAATTTTAAAACACCTTCATTTTGTAATCCTAAATATTCGTTATGCACATCCTGCCATTAGTAAAGATGGTAAAACATTATATTTTATATCAAACATCAGGGGAGGAAAAGAAACAACTAAGGGAGGTTCTGATATTTTTAAGGTCGATATTTTAGGTGATAATATTTACAGCGAACCAAAAAATTTAGGCAGTAAAGTGAATTCTTATAGCAAAGAAATATTTCCTTTTATTAGTGCCGATAATACTTTGTATTTTGCATCCGACAGACCCAATGGATTTGGAGGTTATGATATTTATAAAAGTAAAACTAATAAAGATGGAACATTTGATAAAGCAGAAAAATTACCCAAACCCATAAACAGTAATAAGGATGATTTTTGTTTTGTTATTAATACTCTAAATAAAACAGGTTATTTTTCATCTAAACGCGAGGGTGGAAAAGGGGATGATGATATTTATTATTTTACTTTAAATTAACGTTTTTTCACTTGTTTCAATTCCAATAAATTAATAGGATTTATTCCTAAATCTATCACGTTTTTCCTGGTAAAACGTACTACTTCATCATAAAATAATGGTACCACAGGGGCTTCTTGCATAACTAATGAATCCATTTTTGTATAAAGTTGTTCTCTAGAAAGGGTATTCGTTTCGGTAAAAGCTTTTTCATACCAAGTGTCAAATAAATCACTTTTGTAATGTGTGTAATTAGGACCGTTTGGCGCGAAATTTTTACTGTAATAAAGGGATAAATAATTTTCAGCATCGGGATAATCAGCGACCCAACTGGCTCGAAACATATCGAGTTTGCCATTGGCTTTCGCATCTTTTAAAGTCGCTGCAGGAATAACATCCACATTAACTAATAGTCCTATTTTTTGAAGCTCACGTTGTATATATTCACAAAAACTCAAGTAATTACCAGTGGTTGTAATAGATATTTCGGGATTTTTATTGCCTGTTTCTTTTTTAAACTGTGCAATTAATTGTTTTGCTTTTTCCGGTTGAAACGTAAAACCAATAGACTCATTATAACCAGGCATTCCTTTTGGAATAAAGCCACCATGTGCAGGAATTCCAACACCATTTCTTAAATAAATCATCATTTTTTTTCTATCAAAACCGTAGTTTACCGCTTTTCTAATCAGTTCCGATTGAATTTCAGGCAATTTAGAGTCCATATAAAAGGCTAAATACTCAGTGTTTAAATAAGGCCCTCGAATCATATTCACATCTTTCGAATATAAGTTACGGAGCTGGCCATCCGCAGTTAATATTTCATCTTTATATGAGGCGTCTAAACCAGATACAAAATCAATATTCCCTTGCGCGAATTGTAAAAATTCACTTTGTTTATCTGGTAAAAAAGTAATGGAAATCGCTTCTAAATAGGGCAGCTTATCTCCTTTTTCATCTGTTTCAAAATAGTTTTCATTTCTTCGAAATACTAATTTTATGTTTTCTTCCCAGCGTTTAAATTTGAATGGACCTGTACCAATTGGGTGCGAACGAAAATCACTTCCATAATGTTCCACAATTTCTTTAGGCACCACAGAGCAATATTTCATGGTTAATAGCCCTAAAAATGCTGGAAACGGTTGTTTTAGTTGAATTTGAAACAAGGTATCGTTTATTGCCTTAAAATTTTCGACTTTACCTAACACCCAGCTACCCGGAGACGCTACTTGTTTGTCTAGTAAACGATTTAAACTATATTCAAAATCGGGAGCTGTTACAGTTCGCGTGGAGTCTTTTCCCAAGAGTTCATGTTTGTGATAATACACGTCTTTACGTATGGAAAATGAGTATATAAGGGCGTCTTCAGAAATAGTCCATTCTTTAGCAATACAAGGATGAACGTTTAAATTTTCATCCATTTGAACCAAACCGTTAAACAATTGATTGGTTGCCCATATATCGGCAATATCTTTAGAAAATGCTGGATCGAGTGAGCCAATATTTTTATGTTCATTATAACGAAAAACAACGGCATCATCAATTTTCACTTTTTTCTTATTACAAGAAAATGCAAGTGATATTATTATAACAAGTATGAAATATTTCAATTTTTATAAGGCTTAAAGAAATTCAAAAATAAAGTTTTTATTGTCTATTTATAATATTTAATAGGGTTTAAAAAAAATTATGTGACTTTTTAAAATCAAAGTGTCCTAAGAGTAAGAAGATTATTTTGCTATTAGTATCTCTCTTGTTTCTCAAATGTATCAAAAAAGTAACCTAATTGGTTTTTTTTGTTAAAGAGCGTTTCTATTGGAAACGCTCTTTTTTTATTAACTTTGCAGCTTTTAACAAAAGAAATGAATTCTCGAAAAAAAGTCGCTTTTTATACTTTAGGTTGTAAACTTAATTTTTCTGAAACTTCAACCATTGCAAGAAGTTTTACAGAAGAAGGTTTCGACCGTGTTGATTTTACTGAAAAGGCTGATATATATGTCATTAATACCTGTTCGGTAACCGAAAATGCAGACAAACGATTTAAAAGCATCGTAAAACAAGCGCAAAAGGCGAACTCTAAAGCCTTTGTGGCTGCAGTTGGCTGTTATGCACAATTAAAACCACAGGAGTTAGCAGATGTTGGCGGTGTTGATTTGGTTTTAGGTGCTACCGAAAAATTTAAAATTACCGATTATTTAAACGATCTTTCTAAAAACGATTTTGGTGAAGTGCATTCTTGCGAAATTGAAGAAGCCGATTTTTATGTTGGTAGCTATTCCATAGGAGATAGAACCCGCGCCTTTTTAAAAGTGCAGGATGGTTGCGACTATAAATGTACTTATTGTACCATTCCGCTAGCACGTGGTATTTCACGAAGCGATACCGTAGAGAATGTATTAAACAACGCTAGAGAAATTTCCGCACAAAACATTAAAGAAATTGTTTTAACGGGTGTTAATATAGGCGATTATGGAAAAGGGGAGTTTGGGAATAAGCAACATGAACATACATTTTTAGACTTAGTAACCGAATTAGACAAAGTTGAAGGGATTGAACGATTACGTATTTCGTCTATTGAACCTAATTTATTGAAAAATGAAACGATTGATTTGGTTTCAAAATCACGGGCATTTGTTCCGCATTTTCATATTCCACTGCAATCTGGAAGCAATGAAATTCTTAAATTAATGAAGCGTCGTTATATGCGCGAATTGTATGTTGACAGGGTTTCCAAAATAAAAGAAGTCATGCCGAACGCGTGTATAGGAGTTGATGTTATTGTTGGTTTTCCGGGTGAAACAGACGCACATTTTCTTGAAACCTATAATTTTTTAAATGAATTAGATATTTCGTATTTACATGTATTTACGTATTCCGAGCGCGATAATACCGAAGCAGTCGAAATGGATGGTGTGGTAGCTAAGAACGTTAGGAGTAAACGTAGTAAAATGTTGAGAGGTTTATCGGTTAAGAAACGACGTGCATTTTATGAATCTCAGATTGGAAGTGAACGAACTGTTTTATTTGAGGGTGAAAATAAAGATGGTTATATAAATGGGTTTACTGAAAATTATGTGAAAGTAAAAACACCATGGAACCCAGAATTAGTAAATACTTTACATAAAATAAAACTAACAAAGATTGATGACGATGGGATAGTTAGATTAGAATTTGCGAAAGAATTAGCTATATAAACAAAAAAATCCGAAGCATTAAACTTCGGATTTTTTTGTTTGTATTTTTAAATAATCAGATTCTTAACCCAACAGGAAGCATACGTTTGTATTTTCTGTTACTTCTAACAAACTTTGCAATTTCTGGACTTGTCGGCACAATGCTTAAATTACGTTCTGCAATTTGAGCAAAAACAGCAGCTAAAAATTCTTTAATGAAACCTTCTTCATTAATTTCTTCAGGAACAACAAGTTTTGTTAAAAAAATCTTTCGTTCTTGTAAAGAGTATTCAATTTTAGCTAAATGATTGTCGATTTTCAGTTCATATTGGCGTAAAAAATCATTGTCTATTAATTCTGCTACATCAATCATGGTAAGTATTTTATTAATTCTAAGGAAACTTGAAAATAGTGAGTACTATTATCTAATTTTGTTTTGCAAATTTACATAAAATAATTATCATTAGAAAGTAAAACATTGGTTAATCCCTTATAAAATAAACTATTAGAATTGATATATTGATTAGTGTTTTCATGTTAAAATAAATGGAAAAAAAAATAATACATATTTATTTAATGCCTGGAATGGCAGCGAGTCCAAAAATATTTGAATATATTAAATTACCCGAAACTCAGTTTGAAATTCATTTATTAGAATGGATCACTCCCCTTAACAATGAAACTATAGAAAACTATGCTTTAAGAATGGTTACTTTTATAAAACACAAAAATATTGTGCTACTTGGAGTGTCCTTTGGAGGTGTTTTAGTACAGGAAATGAGTAAGCTTATATCAGTTCGGAAACTTATAATTGTTTCAAGTGTTAAGTCTATGCATGAATTACCTAAAAAAATGTTGCTTGCTAAGTCAACCATGGCATATAAATTGTTGCCTGTACAATTAGCAAGTAATATAGAACTTTTGGCTAAATATGCTTTTGGTAGCAATATAAAAAAACGTTTAGAGTTATATAAAAAATATTTGTCGGTAAATGATAGTAATTATTTAAGTTGGGCTATAAAACAAATGGTATGTTGGAATCAAGAAAACGATCATGCCAGTGTTGTACACATACATGGAGACAATGATGCGGTATTTCCAATAAAAAACATCTCAAATTGTATTACAATTGTAGGAGGGACACATATTATGATTATTACCAAGTATAAATGGTTTAATGAAAATTTACCAAGGATTATTTTAGAAAACTAAACAAAATTTTTACCTTTAAAAAAAATAAAACTTATTGAAAATGAAGAGTATACAGAAAATATTGGCGCTTGTGGGATTATTAAGTTTATGTGCGTTATTTATTTATGCCCTCCAAGATGCGCCAACCGATGAGAATTTTGAGAAAAAACTTATAAACGATTACAATGTTTATGCGCTACAAGTACCTGCTAATTTGGATTTTTCAGGCGAAAAGATGCCTCTTAAAAGTCCTGATATTTTAGAGCGAATGGATAAAGAATTACTAGTTAACACCTATTGGCAGTCTAATGGGTTATTAATGTTTAAACGTGCTAAGAAGTATTTTCCAATTATTGAGCCTATTTTGGCTAAGAATGGTATTCCAGACGATTTTAAATATTTGGCAGTAATAGAAAGTGGTTTAACAAATGCTGTTTCTCCAGCAGGAGCTCGTGGTGTTTGGCAAATTATGCCTGCTACTGGAAGAGAGAATGGATTGGAGGTTAATGATAATGTGGATGAACGTTATCATTTAGAAAAATCTACAGAAGTAGCATGTAAATACTTATTAAAATCTAAAGAAGAATTAGGGTCATGGACACTTGCCGCTGCAGCTTATAATGCAGGTAATGGTGGGATTTCAAAATATTTAAGAGAGCAAAATGTAAAAAATTATTACGATTTATTATTAGGTGAAGAAACCGGACGTTATATATTTAGAATTGTGGCGTTAAAGGAAATTTTAACCAATCCTGCGATATATGGGTTTAATTTTAGAGAAAAAGATTTATATACGAATGTTCCAACTTATAAAGTAGAAGTTAATACGGAAATAACCGATTTTACAAAATTTGCTGAACAATATGGAATTAATTATAAAATTCTAAAAATTCATAATCCTTGGTTACGAGAACCTAAACTAGACAATAGATCTGGAAAAAAATATATTATCGAAATTCCAGAAAAAGGATATTATAATTAATTATCCTCTTCTTTTTTGTGCTCTTAAAGAACCACCAGCACCAAAATGTTGATTAGGCATTTGTGAACGTTTCATGTTTTCCTTCATCATTTTAATTTGATCAGTCAACATGCCTTGTTTATCTAATTTTTGTGCTTCTTGAAGTAGTTTTTCAGCTTCTAGTTTTCTTCGTTTAGAAAATGCAATACCCGATAAGTTTAATTTGGCCATTGCTAAATCATGATCCATAGATAATCCTAATGTAATAGCTTTTTTAAAATATTTTTCAGCGTCATTCATATTGGTTTGAGATACCATTAAACCATGTAAATAGTTATAATAACCTTGTTGTTTGGTTACTAAAGCCGATTCAGGGTTTTTAATTTTATCTAGCCATTTTTTAGCACCTACAAAATCTTGTTTTCGTAATCTTAAAAAAGCCAATAAAATAAATTCATTTTTAAAATAAAGAAACACAAATATTAACGATAATAATATAAACATGATACCATTACCTATATTACCTTCTGTAAATTGATAAACGGCAAAAGCAATAATGCCAGCGGCTATAATAAGTTTTATAATTTTATTGTACATTTTGTGTGATTTTAACGTTGTTACAGACCTATTTTGCAGTCTGTTTTAATATAGATTGCAAAGAAACTAAATTTTTATCAAATTTGACTAAAAGATAATTAACAAATAAACAACCAATTGACCCAATTAAATAAAGGTTTTTAGCATTCTTTTATGTAAAAAAAATTAATTTAATTATTTTTAAAATAACATTTGTCAAAGTAAAAACTCTTTGTATATTTGCCCTCGGTTTTGAAGAAGCCAAATTACTAAATAAAAAGTACAATTCAGATTTTAAAGATATAAGATAATGAGTAAAAGAACATTTCAGCCATCGAAAAGAAAGAGAAGAAACAAACATGGTTTTAGAGAAAGAATGGCTTCTGCTAATGGAAGAAAAGTACTTGCTCGTAGAAGAGCTAAAGGAAGAAAAAAATTGTCTGTGTCATCTGAAACAAGACATAAAAAATAATGATTAACAATTGTTGATATTTTAAAGGTGTTACTTAGGTGTAACACCTTTTTTTATATCTTCTAATTACTATTTTTGCATCGTATTAAAAAACACTATTTAAAAAATAAAAATGCCAAAAAATTCAAAATTAAAAACTGTCTTAATTATTGGTTCAGGACCTATTGTTATTGGGCAAGCATGTGAATTTGATTATGCTGGATCTCAAGCTTTAAGATCGCTTAGAGAAGATGGAATAGAAACAGTTCTTATCAATTCTAATCCAGCAACAATTATGACTGACCCTTCCATGGCAGATCATATTTATTTGCTACCACTTACTACAAAATCTATTATCAAAATTTTAAAAGATCATCCACAAATTGATGCTGTTTTACCAACAATGGGAGGGCAAACAGCATTAAATTTATGTATTGAAGCAGATGAAAAAGGGATTTGGAAAGATTTTAATGTAGAAATTATTGGTGTTGATATTGATGCCATTAATATTACAGAAGATAGAGAGCAGTTTAGGGAATTAATGCTTAAAATAGGGATTCCTATGGCGCCTCAGGCTACTGCTACTTCTTATTTAAAAGGAAAGGAAATTGCACAAGAATATGGTTTTCCATTAGTAATTAGAGCTTCATTTACACTTGGTGGAGCAGGAGCTTCTATTGTTTATAATGAAGAAACTTATGATGAGTTATTAACTCGTGGATTAGAAATTTCTCCTATTCATGAAGTAATGATTGATAAAGCATTAATTGGTTGGAAAGAGTATGAATTAGAGTTACTTAGAGATTATAACGATAATGTGGTTATTATCTGTTCTATAGAAAATATGGATCCGATGGGAATTCATACAGGAGATTCTATTACGGTTGCTCCTGCAATGACTTTAAGTGATAAAACATATCAGAAAATGCGTGATATGGCTATACACATGATGCGCAGTATTGGTGATTTTGCTGGAGGATGTAATGTGCAGTTTGCGGTTAGTCCAGATGAAAAAGAAGATATTATTGCTATTGAAATTAATCCACGTGTATCGCGTTCATCGGCATTAGCAAGTAAAGCAACAGGTTATCCTATTGCAAAAATTGCTACTAAATTAGCAATTGGGTATCATTTAGATGAATTAAAAAATCAAATTACAAAATCAACTTCTGCTTTATTTGAACCAACTTTAGATTATGTAATTGTAAAAATACCACGTTGGAATTTTGATAAATTTGAAGGATCTGATAGAACTTTAGGACTTCAAATGAAATCGGTAGGTGAAGTTATGGGAATTGGTCGTTCTTTTCAAGAAGCACTTCATAAAGCCACACAATCGCTTGAAATTAAACGAAATGGGTTAGGTGCAGATGGAAAGGAAAATAAAAATTACGATCAAATTATAGAAAAACTTACCTATGCATCTTGGGATCGTGTATTTATTATTTATGATGCCATTGCTATGGGAATTCCATTAAGTAGAATTCATGAAATCACAAAAATTGATATGTGGTTTTTAAAGCAATATGAAGAATTATTTCTGCTTCAAAAAGAAATTTCTACTTTTAAAATTGATACCATTGAAAAAGACTTATTGCTGGAAGCAAAACAAAAAGGTTATGGTGACAGACAAATAGCGCATATGTTAGGTTGTTTGGAAAGTCAGGTTTATAATAAGCGTGAAGAATTTGGATGTTAATCGTGTTTATAAATTAGTTGATACTTGTGCTGCCGAATTTAAAGCAAAAACACCATATTATTATTCAACTTTTGAAAGTGATATGGAAACTGCCGATGGTAAGCGTTATGCAGATAACGAAAGTATTGTAACTGATAAGAAAAAAATAATTGTTCTTAGGTTCTGGTCCAAACCGAATTGGACAAGGAATTGAGTTTGATTACTGTTGTGTTCACGGCGTTTTAGCTGCAGCAGAATGTGGTTACGAAACTATTATGATTAACTGTAATCCAGAAACGGTTTCAACCGATTTTGATACAGCCGATAAATTATATTTTGAACCTGTTTTTTGGGAACATATTTACGATATTATTAAACATGAAAAACCTGAAGGTGTAATTGTTCAATTAGGTGGACAAACAGCTTTAAAACTTGCTGAAAAATTAACGAAATGGGGCGTTAAAATTATAGGAACAAGTTTTGAATCATTAGATTTAGCAGAAGATAGAGGGCATTTTTCTAATTTATTAAAAGAAAACAATATTCCTTATCCAGAATTTGATATTGCTACAACTGCAGATGAAGCTTCTGCGATTGCAGATGTTTTAGATTTTCCAATTTTAGTTCGACCTTCTTATGTACTTGGTGGACAAGGAATGAAAATTGTAATTAATAAAGAAGAACTAGAAAAACATGTGGTTGATTTATTAAGCCAGATGCCAGGGAATCAATTGTTATTAGATCATTATTTAGAAGGAGCCATTGAAGCTGAAGCCGATGCTATTTGTGATGGAGAAGATGTTTACATTATTGGTATAATGGAACATATTGAGCCATGTGGTATCCATTCTGGTGATAGTAATGCCATGTTACCTCCATTTAATTTAGGTGAATTTGTGATGCAACAAATAAAAGACCATACTAAAAAAATAGCCTTAGCCTTAAATACAGTTGGACTTAATAAATATTCAATTTGCTATTAAAGATGATATTGTTTACATCATAGAAGCAAACCCAAGAGCTTCTAGAACAGTTCCTTTTATAGCAAAAGCATATGGAGAGCCTTATGTAAATTATGCAACTAAAGTAATGTTGGGTGAGAAAAAAGTTAAAGATTTCAAATTTAATCCACAATTAAAAGGATATGCTATTAAGCAACCAGTATTCTCTTTTAATAAATTCCATAATGTGAATAAGAAACTAGGGCCAGAAATGAAAAGTACGGGAGAAAGTATCTTATTTATAGATAGTTTAAAGGACGATGAGTTTTACGAATTATACTCAAGACGAAAAATGTATCTTAACAAATAATAAAAAAGCCGCTATTAGCGGCTTTTTTATTTATTTCATTTTTTATTACTCTAATAGTCCATCATCTTTCCATTGTTGAATTAAAGCTTTGTTGTTTAAAGACATTATTCCTGATGGAGGCATTGGGTTTGTTGTGCTATTTATTCTATTTATTAACCCTCGCGAATTAACGGCATTTTTCACTTCTTGATACGTTGTTAATGACATAGGAGCACCATTTGAAGCTGGATTATTATGACAGTCATAACAATTGTTCATCATGATAGTTTTAATTTCGTTGGTGTATGTAATTTTTGATGTAGAATCTGGAATAGGCTCACTATTCATGTCATCATTTCCATTAGAACAACCTAAATTTCCCAAAATTAAAGTATATAAAAAAGCTTTTCTTAAATTCATGATTTCATAATAATTTAAATTACTATAATTCAATTTTGGCATTTTGATCTTTTAAAGAATCTAAAAATAATTCCATTTTAAATTCTGAAGTTTTAAATGCAGTGGTTCTGTTTTTTGCTTGTTCTTGTCTTGCAATACTTCTGGCAAAACGTCTTACTTTATCTTTAGTATCTAAAATAATACCGGGAACAGGAACATTTTTGCCATTTTTATCTTTAGATACCATGGTAAAATAGGATGAATTACAATGTTTCTTTTCGCCAGTTTGAATGTTTTCAGATTCAATCCTCACACCAATTACCATGGAGGTTCTACCCGTATAATTAACAGATGCTTTAAGTGTTACAAGTTCGCCTACTTCAATAGGATTTAAAAAATCTACCTTATTTACGGATGCTGTAACACAATAATTTCTGGAATGTTTAGAGGCACATGCAAAAGCAATTTGGTCCATCATGCTTAAAATATAGCCTCCATGTATTTTTCCGCTAAAATTGGAATAGGATGGTAGCATTAATTGTGTAATTGTAACGTGCGATTCTTCAGTAGTTTTAAACATAAAAATTTAGATTATTGACATGTAAATGATTCCTGTTATTATGGCAATTCCAAAACTAATTAGCGTTCCTATTAATATATATTCAGTAAGCTGCCTGTGTTTAGATTCTTTTAAATCGCCAAATCTAAAAACAGACTTTGCAGTAATTAAAAAACCAACAGCTTCCCAATGTCCCACAATTATAAATATAAACACTAAAATGCGTTCTAAAATACCAATATATTTTCCTGCGTCCTCTAGTGACTCGTTATTTTTAGTGAGTTCTGAAATATTCCACTTTAAAAAAATGGTTTTCATAATTATTGAGGTAGGAATCGTTAGAAATAACAAACAAACTAAGAGCAATAAGCTATTTTCAGTCACTAAATGATTTAGGTCGAATACAGTTTCAGTAAAAAGATAGTAACATAAAAAAATGATTGTAATATGAAGTATTTGGTCAATAAAAAACAATAAACGTTTTGTCTTTTTCTTTTGAATGATAAGTTTAGTGGCGTCAATTATGAAATGTGTGATGCCAATAGTTGCAATAAGGCCCCATAATGAAGCATCCCAAAGTACAATACTGGTTAAAACAACATGAATTAGTACATGTAGATATAACTTATTCGATTTTAGTTTTTTCTGTTCTTTTTCTTTAATCCATTTTTTTGGTTGAAGAAAAAAATCTCCAATGATGTGAACTAGTAAAAGCTTTATTAAAATCATCATATTAAACTAATTTTATGCCTGTACATGCGGTCTAACTCTAAAATTTCTTCTAAATGAGCGCGTTTTTGACGATTACTTATGGAGTTTTGATTAATACCTATCAATTTCCCTAACTCGCTTTGTAAGGCATCAGGGTTTTCGATGCTTAATTTTACGATTTCGGCAGAATTAGCACTCCAATTATCCATGGTGATAAGCGCTAATTTAAAGTATAAATTTAATTCTTTATCAATATCAGGATTCTTAGTTTTTATGCGCAAATTCTGTTTTTCCTTTTTTAAAGTTTCCATAATTTCACCCGAAAAAACAAAAGCCTCTCCGTTAGATTCCGTCACATCGTTCCCCTCATAAGTTTTGTTTCCCACGCCTATGGCTAACCGAACATCTAAACCTTTAATCATTTGTATACAGGCTTTTATATAGATGGCAGCCGTAAAACTAGAATGATAATCTCTTATTTCTATTTGAAAACTATCACCTCTGTATATCTCCCAGTATTTGGTATCAGAACTTAAGTTAGATAATGCATTTTTTAATGTATTTATCCACACTTCTGGTTCTTTTTGTTTTCTGGAATTGATAATGTCTCCTGTTATAACGCTTGTCATAGTACAAAATTTTATATCATTTAATTAATGATAAACAAATATATCACTTTATTACATGATAAACAAATATATCACTTAATTAAGTGATTAATATTTAATTTTGCACTTCTACTTTTGTTATAAAATATTTAGTATCTCCTATCCAGAAGAAAGTTTTGAAGCGTTCAAAATAATGGAGTTTAACCATTTTTCCTTGAAAATTATTTAAGTCTTCTATGACTTGTTTTTCATTGTTTTCAACTGAAAAAACAAAGGTTTGCGCTTCAGAAATGCCTTGACTTATTTCACCTTCCCAGGTTTTTATAAAGTAACCTTTATGACTAAATTTCACCAATTCGCCTGCTCTAACACCTTCGCTATAATGAGCGAAATAAAAGAAACAAAAAACGCCTATAATAACTAATAATATTCCAATACCTATTTTAATTAAAATCTTCATATTACTCTATTTCTTTATTTGCACGTTTTAAAATGGCTTCAGGGAGCGCTTTTTTAGCTTTGGCACCCAATATTTTAAGTTTTTCGACACTCGAAATTAAATTTCCTTTACCATCAAATAACTTATTCATTGCCGAATTATAATCTGATTTGGTGGCATCTATCTTTTTTCCTACCCCAATCAAATCACTCATTAATCCTTCAAATTTATCATAAAGGGCACCAGCTTGTCGCGCAATTTCAATGGCGTTTTGTTGTTGCTTTTCATTATTCCACATACTATCAATTGTTCGCAAGGTTGCTAAAAGAGTGGATGGTGTAACAATAACTATATTTTTCTCAAAAGCTTTGTTGTAAATGCTATTGTCATCGTTTACCACCACAGCAAAAGCGGGTTCAATTGGTATAAACATGAGTACAAAATCGGGCGATTCTATGTCGTATAAATCTTGGTAATTTTTTTCTGAAAGCTGGTCTACGTGTTTTTTAACCGAGTTAACATGAGCTTTTAAAAATTGTGCTTTATCTTCATCATCAGCATTTACCAAACGTTCATAATCGGTTAAAGACACTTTACTATCAATAATCATTTTTTTACCATCCGGAAGATGTAAAACCACATCGGGCAATACGCGCGACCCATCTGCTAATGTAAAACTTTGTTGTACAAAATATTCTCTGTCTTTTTCTAAACCAGACTTTTCTAGCACGCGTTCCAAAACCAATTCGCCCCAATTTCCTTGCATTTTACTATCTCCTTTTAAGGCTCGGGTTAGGTTCGTCGCTTCTTTGGTCATTTGCTGGTTCAGGTCTTTTAAACCTAACAATTGCTCTTTTAAAGCTGAATGCATACTAATGCTTTCTTTTTGAGTTAAATCGACTTTATCTTCAAAGGTTTTTATTTTTTCCTGAAGTGGCGTTAAAATATTTTTGATATTTTCTTTATTCTGAAGTGTAAATTTTTCTGATTTTTCGTCTAATATTTTGGTAGCCAATAATTCAAAATCTTTGCGTAGCTGTTCTTGTCGTAATTCAATCTCTGCTTCCCTTTTTAAATTAAGTTGATGCAGATTTTCGTATTCAGTATTTTTTATAGCTAATTCAGAATTTAATAATTCCTTTTCACGACGAATGTCTTCACGTTCTTTTTCAATTTTATCAATGTTCTGTTTTAATTCATCAATAGTTAATTGCATTTGATTCTGACGTTCCTCGAGTGTGCTTTGTTCGCTTTTACTTTTTAGTTTAGTAATAGTCATTCCAATATAAGCACCAATTCCTCCAGAAATTAAAATGGCAAGAATAAGAATAAGGTTGTCGTTCATTTAATAAGTAGTTTGACCAAAGATAATTTTTTTAGTCGGAAGAACGAAGTATGATATTATGAGATATTAAGATTTTTTTTAAATTATTTTATAAGATAGAAGTGTCTATTATTATATCGGCATCACTCCAAGCTTTATCAAATTCATTTTTTATTTTTTTTGCTTCTGCCATTTTACCTTGTGCTATTAGACTATGATATAAGCCTGTTAACGACCATCCATTTTGTCTGAGTACTAGTAAATCTTCATTATATATTTTTTCAGCTTCTTCATATTTTTTAGCTTTCATAAGTATAGCTCCCAGGTTTTGTCTGGTCGGAATATGCCATGCAGCTGGTTCGTTATATATTAACCCATCTTCTAAAACAACAGCTTTTCTTAAGTGTTCAATTGCTAAACTATAATTTCCTTCCAATCCAGCCAATTCACCTGAAACAACTTCAAAGGCTAATTTTGCTATGGTTGTTCCTGAGTCAAATCCTGTGGCAATTATGGTTTCCATTTCAGGGTCTTTAATCATCATATTAATAGCATCAAGCTCTTCTTTAGCTTCTTTAAAATTATTTTTTCTGATAAATGCAATACCCCTTGCATAATGCCAGATAAGTTTTAAATGCTTGAGGTTGTCGTTTGGTTTTGGATAGGTTAGAATATCATTCCACTTTCCAAATCTTGTATACGCCAGAAGTGGAGTAGAAGCGAAATTTTGTAAAAAATGAAGTTCTTTCATTTCCCCTGCTGGTACTTTTTCTGCTGTTTTTTTTGCAGCATCAATAGCTATTTTACTATTTCCTAAAAGGCTTGAAGCCGACCAAAGAAAATGAATATTATGAGGGTAATAACCTAAAGGATACATTCCTTGGGCAAAACATTGCGAAATATAATCTTCATCCGCTAAAATGGCTTGTTGATTTGTTTTTACGGCATCTTTGTATCTGCCTACTCTAATGTAAATATGAGATGGCATATGGACGATGTGTCCAGCAGCAGGCATTAAAGCGCCCAATTTGTCGGCACTAGGCACACCTAAGTCTGGATATGGAAGTTCTACCATATGTATGTAATAATGGTTTGCACCAGGATTATCAGGGTTTAATTGCATCGCTTTTTCAAGAGCTGCTTTAGCTTCTTTAATGTTTGGTGATGGGTTCCCTTCTTTGTCCCAATAATTCCAAGGCACCGTATTCATTACAGAAGCTGCGTATAAAGTTTGAATATCTGAATCTTTGGGGTATTTAGCAGCTACTTTTGTCATAGCTTCCATATACGCCATATTTAAAATAGAAACATCTTTCGATAAATTTTTAGAATATCTATGAGTTAATGCCTCAATGAGAGCTTGCTCTTTTGGAGTTGCTTCAGCAGTCAGTTTCATCGCTTTTTTAATAGCTTCGTTATATTTGTTTTTGCGTTCATCATCGGGAGCAGGGTCGTTAATATTAGGTCCTAAAACATAAGCTTGCCCCCAATAAGCCATGGCACATTTGGGATCTAATCGTGATGCTTCCATAAATGATCGGTGAGCTTCTGCATGATTGAAAGCATAAGTCAACCTTAATCCTTGATTAAAAAATTGTTGTGCTAATTTGTTTTTAGTACTTACCATGTATGTGTGGTTTCCTAAGTTTTCAAATAAAGGCGCAATCTGTTTTGTAGTATCTATATTCTTAAGCAAAAATTTGGCGGTTGTGCAACTAATTGAGTTAATGCCAATTTTTTTAGAATAGTCGAAGGTTTCCACATTTCTTGTTTTATATAAAACGGTTGTTACCAGAATAATAGTTGTAAACAAAATGGTTAATTTAGTTTTCATAATGTTTGAAATAATGTTAGTAAAAATCAGTAATAAATAATGGCAACCAGTTGAGATAAGTGGGTTTGAAAATCACTGTATTAGATTGGTTCTTAGGGAACAAGGGATGAGTAAATATAGTAAATTTCAAGAAATTAAGAAAGTAATATTACTTCTTCACACGAAAACTTCCTGTTTTCTCATCAAAGGCTATTAAATCTTTTGGGAATAATGATTTAAATGTGCCATTGGAAATTAGATTGCAAGGAGTATCGGACACCACATTATCTTTAGACATTACAATTAACCTATCACAAAGTTGAATGGCTAAATCTATTTCATGTGATGAAAACAGTATGGTTTTACCAGTTTCTTTCGCCAATTTCTGAAGTAATTTCAGAATATAAGCTTTGTGGTACATGTCTAGATGCGTGGTGGGTTCATCTAAAATAATCAAGTCGGTATCTTGTGCTAAAGCGCGTGCAATCATCACTTTTTGTAATTGACCATCGCTTAACTCATAGCACCTTTTATGTTTTAAAGTAGATATATTAGTTTGAGTTAATGCGTTGTTGACTATGCTAATGTCGTTTTCAGATAAATTACCAACCCAGTTTGTATATGGTTGTCTGCCTAAAGCGACTAATTCAAAAACTGATAAATTTTTAGAAATCATTTGTTCGGTTAAAACTAAGCTCATCACTTTAGCCAAATCAAGTGCTGGATACTTTTTTATCTGTTTTTCATTTATATAAATTTCACCTCCTAGTGCATTTTGAACATTGGTAACAGTTCTTAATAATGTAGATTTTCCAATGCCATTGCCACCAACTAAACCAACTAATTCACCTCTATGCAATTCTATGTTAATATCGGAAGCAACTATAGTGCGTTCTTTTTTAGAAGCATATCCAATGGATAAATCTTTTGTTTTTAAAATGATATGTTGATTTTTGTCTGTCACTGATTTATTTTTTTATCTAACTATCTAACTGGTTTATTTCAAAATACCATTTTTCGTTTTCTAACTAATAACCAAATAACAACTGGTGCTCCTACTAAAGATGTAATGGCGTTAATAGGTAATGTGTAATCGCTATTTGGTACTTGCGCAATGCTATCGCAAATAAGCATGACTATGGAACCAAATAAAAAAACTGCTGGAAGTAATATTTTATGATTTGATGTATTAAAAACCTGTCGTGTTAAATGCGGAATTGCTAAACCTATAAACGCTATAGGGCCAGCGAATGCAGTAATAGTTCCGGCCAATAAACTCGTTGAGATAATAATAGCTAATCGACTTCTTTTTATATTCAAGCCTAAACTTTTGGCGTAATTTTCCCCTAAAAGCAAGGTGTTTAAAGACTTTACAGACGTTAAACTAACAATGATACCTAAGCTATAAATTATAAAAAATATAAATAATTCATCCCAAGATAAGTTACCTAAACTACCAAAACCCCAGAAAATGTATTGTTGCAGTTGTTGTGCAGAACCAAAATAGGAAAGCACACTAACAATAGCAGCTGTAATACTTGCAAACATAAGTCCTATAATGAGTATAGCCATGGTATCTCGCACTTTTATGGAGACCATTAAAACAGCGAGCAACACTAAAAAACTTCCTAAACTAGCGGCAATTACTATACTCCATTTCGATATTAAAAGCGATACAAAAACGCCTCCAAAAACTGAAGAACCTAAAATAATCAGTGCAACGCCTAAACTAGCACCAGAACTAATACCCAACACAAATGGACCTGCTAAAGGATTTCTAAATAAGGTTTGCATTAATAATCCAGATATACCCAAACCAGAACCAACTAATATAGCAGTAATGGCTTTTGGTAATCGGTAATTTTGAATAATATCTTGCCATGTTTCTGGTTCACTTGTACTTCCAATCAAAGAATTAAATACATCTTTTACCGGTATGTAAACCGAACCTAAACTTATGTTAGTAAAAAAACAAATTAGTAGCACTAGTATTAATACTAAAAATGAAAGTTTGTATGTATTTGAATTTGGCAATTAGTCTAAGTGTTTAAAAAAGTAAAGGTCATAATTTTTTAATAATTCTGGATGACAAATTTTAATAAGATCTTTTAGTACCAAATCGGGTCGGGTAGTTCCCATTTCATAATATAAAATACCACCAGATTTTCCCGTGGTGTTTATTGAAGAATAAATAGAATTATTTTTAAATGCATTAAACATGGCATGTTGCGAATTACCATTTTTTAAAGCGTCTTTGCTAGCATAATTTGACGGACTTAACCAGATTTCGGCATTTTTAGCTTTTAAATAAACCGTTTCAAAATTAAGAGATAAACTACCAGTTCCTTTTGAATCGCTCCATAAATAATTGGTATTCGCATCTTTTAGTAGTTGCGCCTCGGTACTTGTGCCATTCGGTAAAAACCAAATATCGTTATGCATGGCTCCGCTTAAAATAGTTGGCTGATTTTTAATTTTTTTAGCTAATAATTTTGCGTCTATATAATTTGTTTCAATCGTGTTGAAAATAGAATCGGCTTCTTTTTCTTTGTTAAATAAAACGCCGAAAAACTTTATCCATTCTGCTTTTGCCAAAGGTGACTCTTCAACCCAATCGCCATTAAAAATTACAGGAATCCCCGATTTCTTTATCGTTTCAAAGGTTCTGTTATTACCGTCTATACCAAAACCAATAACAACGTCGGGTTTTAACTCCAACAATACTTCAGTATTGATGCCTTCATTTTTTCCCAAGTCGCGAACCAATCCTTGCTCTATTCTAAGTCTTGTTTTTTCTGAGGAAATATATTCTGTGCCTGGAAATCCTACTAATGTTTGTTCAATATTTAGCAACTCTAACGCAGGAATATGAGTGGTGGAAGTGACAACTAGTTTTTTAATAGGGATTATGATTGCTGAATCAAATAGAACTTTTTCTGTATTCCAAAAATCAGCATCAAAATTATTATTTAAAAGCGCGAATCTATATGATTTTTCAGCCTTTGGCCAAGGATTTTTAATTTCTAAAATTTTATAAGTGCCATAATCTATAACCGAAAAGCCTTTGGCGTATTTTAATTGAAGAGATATGCCTTCTTTTGTTGATGTTAATTGCTTTTTTGGATCACTTTTGCAATCAAGTAGTGATAATAAAATAATTAAAAGTAGCGATTTGTATTTCATTAATATAAGATGACAATTGTCATTTTTAAATATTTTAATGCTTGTTATTTTTGAGCCAAATATAAACAATGCGCGATGGTTCAAATTTAACAATATATATAGTAGCTGGCGTAATAATTGCTCATTTTTTAGTCGGATTTATATATTTAATTTATAAATTGACTAAGAAAAAATAAGTTTTCGGTTACTGTTTTAAAGTTAATATTTACCTTCGCATCGAATTTTGGTTTTGTTCATTTCACGTGAATAAATTAAAAGGGAATCTGGTGTAATTCCAGAACTGTTCCCGCAACTGTAAGCTAAAAAGCTTCATGTTAAACTTCTTGTCACTGAAGAGTAATCTTTGGGAAGACCAACATGAAGACGCAAGTCAGGAGACCTGCCATTTTCAAAACAATTAAGTTAAACTTTCGGGATAAAAGTTTGTATGTTAATCCATGCGTTCTCGAGTATTATTCATTAAAATGAACAAAAAAACAAAAGTTTTTGGTGTACTGTGTTTTGGTATATCACTGGTTGGTTTTGCGCAACAAAAGGCAGATTCAACAAAAGTAGAACAACTAGATGAAGTTGTAATTACAGACTCACGTTTTGCATTAAAACGTGAACATTCAGGTAAAACGGTTATTAAAATTTCGCAGAAAGAGATTGAGAATAGCCAAGGAAGAAGTGTTTCAGAATTAATAAATACCAAAAGTGGTATTGAAATTAATGGTAGTAGAAGCGCAGAAGGTCAGAATTTGGGGTATTATGTAAGAGGCGGTAATAACCGACAAGTTTTGGTGCTTATTGACGGTATTCAAGTGAATGACCCATCACTGGTTTCTAATGATTTCGATTTGCGATTATTAGATTTAAACACTGTGGAATCTATCGAAATTATCAAAGGAGCGGCGAGCACATTATATGGAAATGCAGCTGCTACGGCTGTAATAAATATTACAACTAAAAAAGCTTCAAAAGATAATGTTTCAGCTAGTTTTTTAACGGTTATAGGAACCAATCAAACCCAGAACGATTTAAATTATTATGCTTCCAGTTTTACCAATAATGTATCGGTTAATGGTACTGCAGATAAGTTTAGTTATTTGGCAAGTTTTGGAAATAAATACGCCGATGGTTTATCTGCAACAAAATCTGAAAACCCTGAAAAGGATCCTTTTTCCAGATTTAACACCAATTTGAAATTAGGATATGATATTTAGTGAGGCGTTTGAAATATCTGCATTTATGAGTTACGACAAGTTAAAGACAGATATCGATGGATTTCCTGCTCCAATTTATGCTCCTGCAGATACTAATGATAAATACACTTCTAAACAAACCAGATTTGCCATAGCTCCTAAATTCAGTTATACCAATGGAAATGTTCAAATTAATGCGGCCTATTCAAAAGTAAACAGAGAAACGATTTCAGATTTTTCAACTACTCATGAAGGTGAAAGTTATGTGGTTGACGCGTTTAACAAATATGTTTTTGATGAAACTTTTTATACCATTGCCGGGGTAAACCATGCTAATTATAAAAGCTTGTTCGCCACCGAAGAAAGTTTTAACAATACAGATCCCTATTTAAATGCTGTTTACGTATCTAAATTTGGTTTAAACCTTAATGCAGGAGCCAGATTTAATAATCATAGTGAATATGGTTCACATTTAGTTTACAGTTTGAACCCGTCATATAGTATTCCAGTAAATGAAGGCTATTTAAAAGTTTTAGGGTCTTATGCGACGTCATTTATTGCGCCTAATTTATCTCAATTATTTGGATTTTTTGGAGCGAATCCTGATTTAGAACCTGAAGAAAACAGAACTATTGAAGGTGGTTTAGAATTTTCGAATAAAAAAGGATTTAGAGTCAACGGGTTGTACTTTACAAGAAAAGAAGAAAATACCATTATTTACACAACTGGTTATCAAAATGCCACTACTGATGCCACTATAAATGGTGTAGAACTTGAGGCTGAAATAAATATTATTAAAAATTTATCGTTTAATGCCAACTATACTTTTACCGAATTAAAGGAGGGGACACGTTTACGAATGCCAAAACATAAAGTTAATGGCGGCTTAGGATATAATTTTTCGAGATGAATCCTATGCATCTTTAAATTATCAATTTGTGGGAAGCCGAATGGACACCGATTTTTCCACCTATGAAAATGTTAAGCTGAATTCATTTTCTTTAGTAGATCTTTACATTAGTCAGAAATTAATAAAAAACAAATTGAAACTATTTGCAAGTGTAACTAATCTTTTCAATACAGATTATGTTGAAATTGTAGATTTCACTACAAAAGGAAGAAATGTGAATGTTGGATTGAACATTAATTTATAAAATTTAAAGAGCCCAATTACCTTATGTGAATTGGGCTTTTTTTTATTTATTAAGATTTCTTCTTAAAAAATCAGAAGGAAGTTCTTTATCTATATACATGTCGTCTTTAAGTGGTTTAAAGCTATTACTGTTTTTAAAAGATTTTAAAAAAGGCTTAGATTTAGCCTTAATCTCGGCCAATTTACCAGTAGCATTTGAAATAGCGGCTAATGCAGCAGAAAGTAGTGTTTCGTTTTCATCGCCAATCACGCCTAAATTTAAGTAACTTTCAGAAATTTCTATATCTGGTGTTAATCCGTTAAAATAATCAGTTTTACCTACTTTATTTAAAGATTTAAAAATAAGTGGTTGCATAGCATACGTGTGATTTGGATTTGCACCTTCACGCCCAAAATTTTCCGAATCATACAGCGTAGTAGATGCTTGATATTTTCCAGTTGTGTTTTCTCCTATATGAACAACGTCGATATAAGGATCTAAACTATTTATTACTAATTCACTTGCAGAGGCAGAAGATTCAGTTGCTAAAATATAAACCTTCAACAGATTTAAGCTATTTAAAGCAGTTCCTTTATTGTTGTTTGTGAATCTGTTTATTAATAATTCGGGATTTTCATTTTCAAAATAATTTTGAAATTCATTATTCCATTTTTCTGTACTAAAAATTTCACCATTAAACTGACCTGTTATCATACTGGATAATAATATTGCAGAATTTACAGAACCCCCCGGGTTATATCGTAAATCTAAAACCAGATGCTGTACATTATTAGCTTTAAAATCACCAAAAACGGAGTTGAGCTGAGCATCATAATTGGCGGTAAATCCGTTGTACATTAAATAGCCTACATTTTGACCGTTAATATTTATAATTTTTGTTAGGAATATTGGGTTTTCAGAATATTGCAATTTGGTAAGAGCGATGGCTTGATTTTTAGATTCAATAACGTCATCTATAGTTTCTGTAGTTCCATTATTGTTATAAGTAGCTAGATTTACTGAATAAGAATTTTGAGATAATAGTGTGTTGTAATTGTTTACTGTTAAAGCGGTTCCATTAATAGCATTAAAAATATCACCACGTTTCAACCCTTTACCTTCAGCATCGCTATTTGCTAAAACTAATCGAACAATGCCAAAAACTTTTGTTGTGCTATTTGGTTCTATAAAGAGCTGAAATTCCATTCCGTTACTCGTTGAAATTCCACTAAAATATTGCTCTAATGCAATATAGTCATCAACAATCCAGCTATATTTATCTTCAGTTTCTCGCTGATAAATTAAGCTTTCAAATAAATTTTCAGGAGTTGAGTAGCTATTCAAGTATGTAGCATATTCAGTATCTGATGAAAATCTATTATTAGCAAGGTTTGGAATGTTTTCTTTATATAGATAGAAAGTGTTCATTCCTTTCCATACAAAATCATTTATTTCACTTGCAGATATCTGGCTGTCATCGTTGTCTTTAAAGCAACTGGTAATTAAAAAAGAAACAACGCATAGTAATAATAGGGCTTTAATTGTTTTCATGTACTTCTTTTAATATAAGTAGATTAATAAAACCTAAATTTACTTACATTATCGTAAAATTCGTGAAATCATTTTTATTTTTTTAAATCGATATACATGTTTTTGCCTAGTGGAGTGAAATCTTTTGATTCGGCAACTGCCTTAATATCTAAACCAATTACTTTCGAAGTTTTATTGAATTTTAATGTTGTTCCTGTTATAAGTGAAATCGCTTTAGCTAAAAAAGGTTCATTTATATCTCCTAAAAGGCCTAAGTTTGTAATGTTTTCTCCTTCGGCTGTTGCACCCGACGATGTTTGATAAGTAATTAAATAATCAGGGGTTAGTCCATTAAAATAATCTGAAACACCATTTTTATTGGCAGATTTCAAAACAAGTGGCTGTAAAGCATATTTATGTCTTGGATTTACATTTGCCTTGCCAAAATTAGGTGAATCATATAATGTGACTGATGCAGTAAATTTACCAGTTGTATTTGTACCAATTTGTACAACATCAATGTAAGGGTCAAGACAATTTATAACGAGTTCACTCGCTGAAGCGGAACCCGAAGTTGTTAAAATATAAACTTTATTTAAATTTAGACTTGTAATTTCTAAATTGTCTGATAATTCATCTGTAAATCTATTATTTAATGATTCTGGACTATTGGTAGTAAAATAAGCTTGATATTTTGGGTTCCATACTTCAGTCGAAAATATTTCATTAGTAAATTGACCAGTTATCATGCTAGATAATAAAATGGCAGAATTCACACTTCCACCTGGGTTATATCTTAAATCTAGTACCAATTCGGTAATTCCGTCATTTTTTAGTTGAGTAAATGCGTCGTTTAAAGCATTATCAAAGTTTGATACAAAGCTATTATACATTAAATAACCAATTTTAATACCATCAACGTCTATAGTTTTATTTATTAATATGGGGTTTTCTGTAAAATCTGTTTTTGTTAAAGAGACTGTTAAGCCATTTAAAGAAATTGTATTATTATTAATGTTTGCCATTCCTAAAGTATAGGTGTTGTTGTCTCCAAACAATAAATCTGAATAGTTATTAATGGTTAATTGTGCTCCGTCAACAGTCATAAAAAAATCACCTCTCTTGATATTTTTTGTGGAAGCATCCGATTGGTTTGCCACGTAGCGTACATATCCAAAAACATCATCTGAACCACTTAACCTAACTAATCTAAAATCTAAACCTTCAGTCATTGAATTTCCTTGAAAGGAGTTTTCTAAGGCAACATAATCATCAACCAAAAAGCTAAACTTATCTATAACATTTTTTTGATAAAGTAATGCACTGAATAGAGATTCAGGAGTATCGTATCCATTTAAAAAAGTGAAATAGTCGTCTTTAGTGGAAAATTTACTGTCAGATAAATTAGGCACACTAGATTGATATAGGTAAACTTCATTTAGTCCTAGCCAAATAAAATCGTGAATTTCATTATTTAAAATAATTGGTTGAGGTTGTTCAATTATAACTTCATCATCTTTTTTACTACAGCCAACTGCTGCTAAAATAAAAAACGTTAAAGCGAAGATTTGAGGTGTTATTTTTATTTTCATATTACTTTATTTACATTGTATAACGGTAAATGTAAAAACAATATTTTACATTTAAAATTATTTGTAACAAATTCGATTATCGTTCGTCGTAATATCAAACAGCCTTAATAAAGCTTTTTTAAACCAAACCAAATCAAAAATGACTCAGACAGAGTTTTTAAATATTGTAATGCCATTTAAAGACAAAGTGTTTCGTTTAGCAAAACGATTACTGGTGTCTACAGAAGAAGCAGAAGATGCAACACAAGAGGTGTTAATGAAATTATGGAATAACAAAGCAAAGATTGAAGAGTATAAAAATGTGGAAGCATTTTCAATGACTATGACAAAGAATTTTTGTTTTGATAAGTTGAAATCGAAACAAGCACAAAATTTAAAAATTGTGCATAATAATTATGAAGATGGCAACACATCTTTACAAAAACAAATTGAATTAAATGATAGTGTTAATTGGGTGGCACGAATTATTGAAGAATTACCTGAACAACAAAAACTAATAATTCAATTAAGAGATATAGAAGAATACGACTTAGACGAGATTGCAAAAATGTTGGATATGAATAATACAGCAGTTCGAGTAACCTTGTCCAGAGCCAGAAAAACAATAAGAGAAAAATTAACTAGTACTCATAATTATGGTATTAAATAGTATAGAAAAATTACTTGAAAAGTACGAAAACGGAGAAACATCGCTTAAAGAAGAGCAGCAGTTAAAAAACTATTTTTCGCAAGAAACTGTAGCGCCACATTTAGAAATGTATAAACCAATGTTTGACTATTTTTCGGTAAATAAACAAGAACAATTTACTAAAGACCTTCCATTAAAAACTAAAAAGGTATTTAACTATAAATGGATTGCGGTAGCTGCAGTGGCTGTTCTTACGTTAGGGTATTATTTTAAAACACCGGTAATTTCTTCTTATGAAGAATATACCTATGGCACTTATAATAATCCCGAAGATGCACTTAGCGAAGTAACAAAATCGTTGGCTATGATTTCAGGTCATTTTAATAAAGGAGTTTCTACAGTAAATTATCTGGACGAAGTTAAAAAAGGAACTGTAACATTAGATTATCTGAATGAAATTGAAAAAGGAACAAGCATCATTTTTAAAAAACAATAATCAAAAATCGAACACATGAAAAAGTTGAATAAATTAAACACAAATAAAATGAAAAAGAAAATAATAGTACTCGTAATGGCAATTATGTTATTGCCTCTTTCAGGAATGGCTCAGGATATATTTGATAAATATAATGACAATTCCGATGTAACCTATGTATCCATTAAGCCTAAAATGTTTCAAATGATAGCAAAAATGGGTATAAACGTGGACGATCCAGAAGCTAAAGCGTATATGGATATGGTAAGTAGCATTACAAGTTTTAAAACTATTGTTACCGACAATAAAACCATTTCGGCAGATATTACAAAATGGGTAAAGTCTCGTTCAAGTTCTTTAGAAGAACTAATGGAAGTTAAAGATGAAGGTGCCCATGTAAAATTCTATGTAAAAGAAGGTAAAGATTCAAACCATGTAAAAGAGCTGTTGATTTATGTAAATGGTATTAATAAGGTTATGAAAGAAAGTGTTGAAATTAATGGCGAGCAAAGACGTATTGAAACTGTAGTGGTTTCATTAACAGGTGACATTAATTTGAATGAAATTTCTAAATTAACAGATAAAATGAATATACCTGGAGGTAATCATTTAGAGAAAAAGAAAAAATAACTCATTAATTATGAAGAAGACTTTCAACCTCATTTTATTGACATTATTTACAACGTTTGTTTTAGTTAGTTGTAACGATAAAGCCAGTTTACAACGCTATTTTGTAGATAATCAAGAAACTAAAAACTTTTTAACACAAGATATTCCAATATCCATGTTAAAAATAGATGAATCTAATTTTACAAAAGAACAAAAAGAAGCGTATAATTCGGTTTCCAGATTAAATTTTCTAGGCTATAAAGCAAATGAAACAAATTCTGAAACCTTAAAAACAGAATTAACTAAAGTTAAATCAATTTTAAGTGCAGATAAGTATAACGATCTTGTCGAGTTTAGTGATAAAGGAAATAAAATTATTGTAAAATATATTGGCAACGATGAGGAGGCAGACGAAGTAATTATTTTTGGAAGTTCTAAAGAATTTGGCTTCGGTATTGTGAGAGTATTAGGTAATAATATGAGTCCGGATAAAATGGTGACTTTGGTTAGTGTTATAAAAGGAGCAAATGTAGATGAAGGACAACTTCAAGATATTATGAGTTTTTTTAAATAACTTAGAGTTAAGTTGAAAGAATAAAGGTTTGCTGATAATAATTGGCAAACCTTTATTCTTTTATATCGTTTTCCTTTTCTTTTTTAGATTTAGTAAACACGTAAATCATATTGGATATAATCAATATAAAAATGATAGTTAAAATTGTTTTAACAATATAATTATCTAGAATTTCCAAAATTCCGGTAATAAAAATCCCTCCGGTCATTAAACCACAAAGAATGAGAGACTGTTTATTGCTTAACATGTTATTTAAATTCCTGTATAATTACTAGGTGTAATACGTTTTAATTCATCTTTTATTGTCTTCGACACTTCTAAAGTATCAATAAAATTTGAAATGGAGTCTTTATTTATTTTCGCATTGGTTCTGGTTAATCCTTTTAATGCTTCATATGGATTCGGATACCCTTCACGACGTAAAATAGTTTGAATAGCTTCGGCAACCACAGCCCAATTGTTTTCTAAATCTTCAGCAAATTTAGATTCGTTTAACAATAATTTATCCAATCCTTTTAATGTAGATTTAAAACCAATTAAGGTATGGCCAAATGGCACACCTACATTTCTTAATACGGTACTATCAGTTAAATCGCGTTGTAATCTGGATAATGGCAATTTAGCCGATAAGTGCTCAAAAATCGCGTTAGCAATACCTAAATTGCCTTCACTGTTTTCAAAATCAATAGGGTTTACTTTATGTGGCATGGCGGAACTGCCAACTTCACCCGCTTTAATTTTTTGCTTAAAGTATTCCATGGAAACGTAAGTCCAGATATCACGGTTTAAATCAATTATAATCGTGTTAATTCGTTTTAAAGTATCAAACAATGCCGCCATATGGTCGTAATGTTCTATTTGGGTCGTTGGGAACGAATGATGTAACCCTAGTTTTTCTTGTACAAATTTACCTCCAAAAGCTTTCCAATCAATATTTGGGTAAGCTACATGGTGAGCATTAAAATTACCTGTGGCACCACCAAATTTAGCGGCACTTGGTATATCGTTTAATAAATTAAATTGTTCTTGTAATCTAACTACAAATACTTCAATTTCTTTTCCTAAACGGGTAGGAGAAGCCGGTTGTCCGTGAGTTCTGGCAAGCATTGGGATTGCCGACCAATCTTTAGATAAAGCTTTTAATTTATTTAAAACTATCAAGTATTCAGGAACATAAACATCGTTTATGGCTTCCTTAATACTTAAAGGAATTGCAGTATTGTTTATATCCTGAGATGTTAATCCGAAATGAATAAACTCTTTGAATTGAGATAACCCTAAAGCGTCAAATTTTTCTTTTATAAAATATTCAACCGCTTTAACATCATGATTTGTAACACTTTCAATTTTTTTTATCGCAAGCGCATCGTCACTTGTAAAGTTTTTATAAATAGCTCTTAAATCATCAAAAACATTAGTATTTACGTCTTTAAGTTGAGGTAGCGGAATTTCACATAAGGCAATAAAGTATTCTATTTCAACAAGAACACGGTATTTTATTAGCGCTTCTTCCGAGAAAAAAGGTGCTAATTCGTTTACTTTACTTCTATAACGTCCATCAATTGGCGAGATGGCATTTAAAGGCGATAATGACATGTTCTGTTTGGTTTTTTGAAGTTGCAAAGATAATCTTTTTCAAGCTACGACTAAAGACTAAAAAGTATTATCTTAACACAAAAATATTTTTTCAAAATGAATAAATTATCGTTTCTCATAATTTTTTTTTATTGCCAAAGTATTATTTCGCAAGTATATAAAAAATCAGAGCCATTTACTCATACTTATTCCATAGTTGCTAGAGATTCTGTTACTGGAGATTTAGGTGTTGCCGTACAAAGCCACTGGTTTAGTGTTGGAAGTGTAGTAACTTACGGACAGGCTGGGGTTGGTGTGGTAGCTACACAATCCTTAGTAAACCCAAGTTATGGGCAAAAAGGCTTAGCTTTAATGGCACAAGGTTTATCGCCACAACAAGCGTTAGATGCCTTATTAGCAAATGATTCTGGTGAAATGTACAGACAAGTGGCATTTTTAGATGCTAATGGAAATGTCGCCACGCATACAGGGGATTTGTGTATTGTAGAAGCAGGACATAAACAAGGAAAGAATTTTTCGGCACAGGCAAACATGATGCTTAATAATACAGTTTGGGATGCTATGGCATATGCTTTTGAAAATACAAAAGCGACACTTAGTGAGCGGTTATTGGCGGCTCTTAAGGCTGCTCAAGCCGAAAAGGGTGATATTCGAGGAAGTCAGTCAGCAGCTATTTTAATAGTTAAAGGAAAATCTACAGGAAATTCATGGGAAGATACGGTTATGGATTTACGAGTGGAGGATAGTAGCCATCCTATAGAAGAATTGGAGCGACTTGTTAAAGTTCATAAGGCATATGATTATATGAATCAAGGTGATTTGGCTATGGAGGTAGGAAACTCAAAAAAAGCAGAAACACTATATTTGAGTGCTCAAAATTTGTTTCCAGAAAATTTAGAAATGCAATATTGGTACGCCATTAACTTGTTAAACAACAAAGAGTTTGATAAAGCAAAACCTATCTTAAAAAGCATTTTTAAAGCCGATAACAATTGGAAAATATTAACTTCAAGATTAGTAAGAAGTAAGCTTTTAACTATTTCTGAACTTGAGTTGAAAAATGTTATGAAACTTTAATAATTTAAATGTTTATTAATTTTTTTGAGAATGCGTTTTGCTCTTACTTTATATCCCGCACTTTGAGTCGGGAAATCCTGTTCTAAAATTTGAGCCAATTCTGGGTGAATCCAATCGTAGTCTTTTCCAAATAAAAACAAAGTTTCCATAGCATATACTTTAGGGGCTATTTTTTCATCGTTAATCATCCAGTCAAAACAAACTTCAATTATCCGTTCTATATGTTTGGGTTTTAAAGCTTTTTTTAAAGTATTAGGTTCTTTTGAGTAATAGGTACTGGCAATAAATCCACAAACTTTAGAAATTGGTCTCACGGAAGAATCGAGATGTACTTTTTTAAGATTGCTTGTAAAAGTATCTAAATAGGGAATTATAGCATAAATATATTCAGCGCATACAAATTCAAATACCCATGCTGCACGACTCGAAACTTTATCATCAACCCGAAACATAATATCCATTAATTTCGGAAACAAACACATGTCTTTTAAAACCATATTAGCATATTTTAATCGGTTTTCACGCGATGCATTTACATCGCTTAATTCCTCATAAAATTCTTCTAAAGTCATATTTTATTTACTATTTTTAAAGTTCTAAATTATAGAAAATGAAAACAATAAAAAAAGTATTTTTAATCTTATTAGTTGCTTTAGTTGTTGCCCAATTTTTTGGACCACAAAAAAATGAAGGTACATTGGCTTCCGTCGATGCTTTTTTAGCTGAAACAAATCCGCCAGAAGACGTGAAACTAATATTAAAAGAATCCTGTTACGATTGCCATAGCGACGTAACCAGATACCCATGGTATAATAATATTACACCTGTAAATTATTGGTTGGCGGCACATGTAAAAGATGGAAAAAAACATTTTAATTTTTCTGATTGGGTTGGTAATTCGGTAAAACGTAAAGACCATAAACTCGAAGAGTTAATTGAAATGGTTGAGGAAAAAGAAATGCCGTTGCCTTCATATACTTGGACACACACCGAAGCAAAACTTACCAATGCTCAAATAAAATCTGTTGTCGATTGGGCTAAACTGGTACGTATTAAATATAGTTTAGAACCAAAGCCAGAGTAGTTTATAGATCTCATCTTTTAAGTAAGCAGTAAAATATTCATGAATTAGTGTCAATAAAAATATTAATCATTGGTTTTGTATGGCCAGAACCAAAAAGTTCTGCAGCTGGTAGTAGAATGATGCAGCTTATTGCATTTTTTCAATCTCAAAATTATCAAATTACGTTTGCAAGTCCCTGTGCAAAAAGTGATAATGCTTTTAATTTAGAAAGTATTGGTGTGTCGCAAATTACAATAGAATTAAACCATACCAGCTTTGACAAGTTTGTTAAGAATTTAAATCCAAATATTGTGTTGTTCGATCGTTTTATGATGGAAGAACAATTTGGTTGGCGTGTTGTCGAACAATGCCCTGATGCTATTAAGAATTTTAGATACCGAAGATTTACACTGCTTACGTAAAGGCAGACATCAGGCTTTTAAAGACGGAAAGACCTTTAATAAATCCTATTTATTCAATGACACTGCAAAGCGCGAAATAGCGAGTATTTATAGAAGTGATATTAAGTTTAATTATATCAGAAGCTGAAATAGACATTCTTAAAAATCAATTTAAAGTAGATGAAGATTTACTAATGTATTTACCATTTATGTTAGATAATCTTTCAGAAGAGCATATTCAAAAGCTTCCAAAGTTTGAAGAAAGACAACATTTTATAAGTATTGGTAATTTTTTACATGCGCCTAATTACAATGCGGTGTTGTATTTAAAAGAAACCATTTGGCCATTAATTAGAAAACAACTTCCTATAGCAGAAATACATATTTATGGAGCGTATGTATCTCAAAAAGTAAATCAATTGCATAATGAAAAAGAAGGCTTTTTAATAAAAGGGTTTGCCGACGATGTAAATGAAGTTATGCAAAATGCTAAAGTGTGTTTAGCGCCCATTCGTTTTGGTGCTGGATTAAAAGGGAAACTGGTAGATGCGATGCAAAATGGGACGCCGTGTGTTACAACAATAGTAGGAGCAGAGGGAATGTTTGGTGGTTTTAATGTTAATGGTTTTATTGAAGATACGCCGCAAAAATTTGCCAATAAAGCAGTCCAATTATTTCAGGATGAAAGTCTTTGGACTGAGAAACAACAAAATGGTTTTCAAATTGTAAATCAACGTTTCAACAAAACTGAATGGGAACGAAAACTTAATTCAATTATTGATACAACCTCACAACGACTTAACGAAAAACGACTTAAGAATTTCACAGGGCAAATGCTAATGCATCATACGCTGCAAAGCACTAAGTTTATGAGTAAGTGGATTGAAGAGAAGAATTCTAACAATAGAATGGTCTAACGGCCTAGGCAGCTACCTCGCTCTTCTTAATTTTTCTGTAAATAAAAGAATTGAAAACATTACGTTTTGCAAAACGTGTTAGTTTATCAGATTGACAAATCTTTATATATAATGCCTTATTCACACCAAAAAATTCATAGGTATTGCCATCTAAAAATGTCATTTCTAAAACCAAACCTTTATGTTGCCAATCCATAATAGGACTATTAATGGTTTCGTTATAGTCTTCCAAATTAGCAGCTTTTGTTTCTGGTGCGATACTAACCAAAAAATGATAACCATCAATTATTTGACGACTCATTAATTCAGCTTCGATAGCTTTTTCATCGCCTTTTTGAAACTTATCCGGATGCCACTCTTTTACCAAATTTCTGTAAGTGGTTTTAAGTTGTTTAAGGTCAATTTCTTTTTCAACACTAAACAATTTTTTGTATTCGTTAATACGTTTCATAATAGGCTTTTTTCTAAATAAGGCGCGAAGATACTATTTTTAATAGATTGATAAACAACTGTTTTCATAAATATATTTATTCTTTTTACTATGCTGCTTTTTTATAGCTTTGCAACTTTAAAAATTTATTATGATTTCAATTGATAATTTAGCGGTAGAATTTGGCGGAAGCGCCTTATTTAGTGAGGTATCCTTCACTATTAACGAAAATGATAAAATTGCCCTTATGGGTAAAAATGGCGCAGGAAAATCTACTATGATGAAGATTATTGCAGGTGTTCAAAAAGCATCCCGCGGGCATGTACGTTATCCAAAGGATGTGATTATTGCCTATTTACCACAGCATTTATTAACGGAAGATAGTTGTACTGTTTTTGAAGAAGCTTCTAAAGCGTTTCAGCATGTTTTTGTTATGCGTGATGAAATGGCACGCTTAAATAAAGAATTGGAAACCAGAACTGATTACGAATCGGATGAATACATGGGTATTATTGAAAAGGTATCCGACTTAGGTGAAAAATATTATGCTTTAGAAGATGTAAATTATGATGCCGAAGTAGAAAAAGCTTTAGGTGGTTTAGGTTTTAAACGGGATGATTTTACGAGATTAACCAGTGAATTTAGTGGTGGATACCGTATGCGTATTGAGTTGGCTAAAATATTGCTACAAAAACCAGATTTAATTTTATTAGATGAGCCTACAAACCATATTGATATTGAATCGGTAATTTGGTTGGAAGACTTTTTATTGAACAAAGCAAAAGCAGTCATGGTAATATCGCATGATAAAGCCTTTATTGATAATATTACCAATAGAACCATTGAGGTAACTATGGGGCGTATTTACGATTATAAAGCGAACTATTCACATTATTTACAATTACGTGAAGACAGACGTGCACATCAAATAAAAGCCTACCAAGAACAACAAAAATTTATTGCCGATAATATGTTGTTTATTGAGCGTTTTAAAGGAACCTATTCTAAAACCAATCAAGTGACTTCTCGGGAACGTATGCTTGAAAAATTAGAGATTATTGAAATAGATGAGGTAGATACTTCTGCTTTGAGATTGCGTTTTCCACCATCACAACGTTCGGGCGATTATCCTGTAACGGTAAAGGATTTAACAAAAACTTACGACGAGCATGTGGTGTTTAAAAACGCCAATATGTCTATTTCCAGAGGTGAGAAGGTGTCGTTTGTGGGAAGAAATGGGGAAGGAAAATCGACCATGATAAAAGCCATTATGGGCGAAATAGATTTTGAAGGCAAATGTGCTTTAGGTCATAATGTGAAGGTTGGTTATTTTGCACAAAATCAAGCGTCGTTGTTAGATGAAAACTTGACTATTTTCCAAACGGTTGATGAAGTTGCCATGGGCGATATTCGAACCCAAATAAAATCCATTTTAGGAGGGTTTATGTTTAGAGGTGATGATATCGATAAAAAAGTAAGTATGCTTTCTGGTGGTGAAAAAACCCGATTAGCCATGGTGAAACTCCTTTTAGAACCTGTTAACTTGCTTATTCTGGATGAGCCAACCAATCACCTTGATTTAAAATCGAAAGACGTTCTAAAAGAAGCCTTATTATCTTTTGACGGGACTTTAATTTTAGTATCTCACGACCGTGATTTTCTACAAGGACTTTCTCAAAAAGTATTTGAATTTAAAGATCAACGCGTTATCGAGCACTTTGAAACTATTGATGATTTCTTGGTTAGAAACCGTATTGAAAATTTAAAACAGATAGATTTAAAGAAATAAGATTTTATTAAAAATCTCTGGTGAAACTCGTAATAATCAAAAAACTAATCGTAAATTTACGATAAGAAATGAAAAGAAGTTTAGAGCATATTATATATGAGGAAAATACCGAGGCCTTAGCAAAATTTGCCAAAGCCTTAGGGCATCCTACTCGTGTTTTAATTTTAAAACATTTAGAAAATCAATCCTGTTGTTTTACTGGCGATTTGGTAGATGTATTACCAATTGCGCAATCAACAGTCTCTCAACATTTAAAAGAGTTGAAAAATGCAGGATTAATTCAAGGTGAATTAGAATCACCTAAAATAAAGTATTGTATCAATCAGGAAAACTGGAAATTAGCCAAATCGTTATTCCAAACGTTTTTCGATTGATATATTTTTTAATAATCAAATCGCTTATTTGCGATAAACAAATTATATGAAATGACTACAAAAATTCAAGTATTAGGAACTGGATGTGCAAAATGTAAAACCATGACTACCATTGTTGAATCTGTTGTTAAAGAAAATAATCTTAACGCAACTATTGAAAAAGTGGAGGATATTATGGAAATCATGACCTTTAATGTTATGACAACACCAGCTTTAGTAATAAATGGTGTTGTTTCCATAAAAGGTAGAGTACCATCAAAAAATGAAGTATTGGATTTGCTAAATTCCACGGTACATAAACCTGAAAGTAATTCTAGCGGAAATTGCTGTTCATAAGTTGGATGTTGTTAAATAGCATAATATGTTCGATTGGATTCAGCAGATTGCAGATTGGTTGGTATATGATGTTTTGGGAATGCAACCCGAAAGTCATTTAGCTGAAGCATTTAATTTCTTTTTATACGACACTACGAAGATTTTAATACTTCTTTTTGTGGTCATCTTTTTTATGGGGATTGTAAATAGTTACTTCCCAATAGATAAGGTTAGAAACTTTCTATCACGCAAAAAACTATATGGTTTAGAATATCTCATGGCGAGTTTGTTTGGCGTTGTAACGCCGTTTTGCTCGTGCTCATCAGTTCCATTATTTATTGGTTTTGTAAGAGGGGGAATTCCATTAGGAGTAACTTTTGCATTTTTAATTACATCGCCACTAGTGAATGAAGTGGCAATAGGTCTATTTGTAGGCTTGTTTGGTGTTAAAACAACTATTATTTATGTTGTAAGCGGCATTTTATTAGGTACGATTTCAGGAGTAATTCTTCAAAAGTTAAAACTTGAACATTATTTAACACCATGGGTAAAAGACGTTTTAGCAACCGCCCAAAGAGAGCAAGATATTTTTCAAGAGGAAAATCAAACTTTTAAACAACGCTTGCCAATAATTTGGGACGAGGTGCTTAAAATTCTGAAAGGGGTTTTGCCTTATGTACTAATTGGAATCGCTATTGGAGGCTTAATGCACGGTTATATTCCCGAAGGCTTTTTTGAAAAGTATATGGATAAAGATAATCTTTTAGCAGTTCCAATCGCTACTATAGTAGCAGTCCCCATGTATTCCAATGCCGCGGGAATACTACCCGTAGTTCAAGTATTAGTTGCAAAAGGTATTCCTTTAGGTACCGCCATTGCATTCATGATGGGAGTTGTGGGATTATCTTTACCAGAAGCTATGCTTCTTAAAAAAGTAATGACTTTAAAATTAATAGGTATTTTCTTTGGAGTTGTAACGGTATGTATCATAATATCAGGTTACTTATTTAATATAATTTTATAATCTATAAATAAATAAAAAATGAAACAATTTAAATTATTATCAGTTCTAGTTTTCAGTTTAATAATAGCATCTTGTAATGGACAAGATAAAACTAAGAAAGTTACAAAAGATGAAACTATTTCTAAAATAGAAGTTATCGATTTTCATTCTACACACAGGTGTATGACCTGCAATGCCATTGAAGCCAGTACTAAATATACACTTGACACTTATTTTGCGAAAGAAGTTAAAGAAGGTAAAATTACATTTCAAGTTATTAATGTAGACAAAAAGGAAAACAAAAAAATTGCAGAATCATTTGAAGCTTCAGGAACTGCTCTTTATTTAAATGTTATAAGCGGTGGCAATGAAAAACATATCGACTTAACAAATTTTGCTTTTATGAAAGGAAATGAACAAGAAGCTTTTGCTAAGGAATTGAAACTAAAAATTGAAAACGAATTAAAATTTCTTTAATGGATTATTTGCAATCGCTATTAGAAAGTTCTAATGTGCCTTTTATATCCGCTTTTGTATTAGGGCTAATGACCGCAATTAGCCCTTGTCCGCTAACAACAAATATTACAGCTACAGCTTATATTTCCAAAAATATTTCCAGCAAAAAGAAAGTGCTTTTAAGCGGGTTAATATATTCATTTGGTAGGGCATTTAGTTATACTACCATTGGTTTAATACTTTATTTTGGTGCGAGTAAATTTCATATCGCACGCTTTTTTAATCAAAACGGTGAAAAATATTTAGGGCCAATACTTATTATTTTAGGTTTAATAATGCTCAATATTATCAAGCTTAACTTTTTAGGTAAATTTGATTTTTCAGATAAGATTTCAGAAAAATTTAAAACAAAAAGTTTGTTAGGAGCTTTTTTTATTGGTGTTGTATTTGCCTTAGCTTTTTGCCCCTATAGCGCTGCATTATTTTTTGGGATGCTAATACCTATAACAATATCTAGTGCAGATGGTCTGTACTTACCAATAATTTTTGCTTTTGGCACGGGGCTTCCCGTTCTTTTATTTACATTTCTATTAGCTTTCACAGCAAATAGTGTAGGTGCTTTTTATAACAGAATAACTAAAATTGAAAAAGCAATGCGATATGTTGCAGGTATTGTATTTGTTTTGGCAGGACTTTATTATGTTTTAATTTTTAGTGAAATATTGAAGTAGCTAATTATTACTTTTGCATCTTGATATGGTAAATTTAATGCAATTCAACAACAACAAACGTTACAACGATTATTCTTCTTTTATAAAGGCGCGTTTTTCTGAACGGGTTCAGAAAGTGTCTTTAAATACAGGTTTTACTTGTCCGAATCGAGATGGCACAAAAGGAGTAGGAGGGTGCACCTATTGCAATAACAATACGTTTAGTCCTGATTATTGTAAACCAGGCAAAAGCATTACCCAGCAATTAGAAGAAGGCATCGAATTCTTTGCTAAAAAATATAAAACACAGCAATATTTAGCCTATTTCCAGGCATACACAAATACATATGCCGACATAGATTTAGTAAAAGAATTGTATAAAGAAGCTATTAGTCATCCTAAAGTTATAGGATTGGTTATTGGTACACGACCAGATTGCATTAATAAAGATCTCATTGATTTTTTATCTGAATTATCAAATAAATATTATATTTCTTTAGAATTTGGAGTTGAAAGCACCCTAGACCGAACACTTAATATAATAAACCGCTGCCATTCTTTTGAAGAAACGGTTATGGCTTACGAGCTGTCAAAAAACAAAGGATTACATTTAGGAGCGCACCTCATTATTGGATTACCTGGAGAAACTAAAGAAGATATTTTAAATCATGCTATAGAAATTTCAAAATTACCAATCAATTCATTGAAGCTTCACCAATTACAAGTTGTAAAACATACTATCATGGCGATTCAATTGAAGAAGAATCCTGAATTATTCAGCTTATTTTCGTTGGAAGAGTATATAGACTTAATTACCGACTTTATTGCGCTTTTAAGACCTGATATCATTATTGAAAGGTTTATTAGTCAGTCGCCAACAGATCTATTAATTGCTCCTAAATGGAAAGGATTAAAAAATTTTGAGATAGTTGATAAGATTGATAAAAAATTAGTTGAAAAAAATCTCTGGCAAGGAAAATATATTTCAAATTGAAAGCTTTATATTGTACTGATGGCGGTTAAGTTTTGTTGTTTAATTGATAAAAGAATATCTAATGAGTATACTTTCAATTTTGTTATAAACAGATTTCACTTAATATAGACTACATTAGCTAAAAATATATGTCAATAGAATCTAAAGTGAGGCAAGTTGAACATTTGTTTGAATGTCTCGACCGTGAAATTTCTGAATTTCAAGTCCATGCAAATTTAAATTGTATAGCAGGCTGTGGTAAATGTTGCACTACACCAAATATTGATGCGTCTCCATTAGAATTTTTACCCTGGGCATTTCATCTTTTTCTAAATGGTGAAGCAGAAAAAACACTTATAGAGTTAAAAAACACCACAAAATCTGTTTGCTTTCTTTATCAACCACTTACAATATTGAATAATGATAAAGGACGTTGCGGAAACTATAAATACCGAGGTCTTATTTGTCGTCTTTTTGGAAATGCAGGCAGTAGGGATAAGATTGGGCAATTAAGGTTGGCAACTTGTACGATTATTAAAGAAGGTCAAAATAGTAGTTACAAAAGCGCTGACGAAGCTATAAGTAAAGGACTTTACGTCCCTATTTTTACCGATTATTATATGAATCTTAATCAAATTGATTTTCAGCTTGGTAATATAGTATTACCAATTAATAAAGCATTAAAAGTAGCAATTGAAGAAGTCTTAAATTATTATATCTACAGACCATTACCAAATGGATTTAAAAATGCTTCATAGGGTTTATTTGGTTTAATGAATGTTTCATTGCAAGAGAAATATTTTTAAATCAATTTACTATATCCAATAAATCATTTAATTAAAGAATAAAAATAGATTACAATATCAACTCATGGGAAAAGTACTTTTACGCCAAGATAAAACCTGCCTTAACTGTGCTTATACTGTTAAGGAACGCTTTTGCCCAAATTGTGGACAAGAAAACACAGAAACCCGTAAAAGTTTTTATCATATTTTTAGTCATTTTTTTAAAGATTTCACCCATTATGATAATGCATTTTGGAGAACCATTTTTAATTTATTATTCAAACCTGCGGCTTTATCTAAAGCCTATATGTCCGGAAAGCGGTTATACTATTTGAATCCCATCAGACTTTATATTTTTATAAGTTTCATTACTTTTTTTATCATTTCAGTTTTTCCAAATGAAACAAAAGAAATTAAAATTCCTTCTGCTGAAACATCAACAAGAAAGACTAATATTCCTTCAATAGATTCATTACATATTGAAAGGAGAGGTATTGATGGATTGACAAAAATAGGTGTGCTGTCGCAAGATAACAACGACACAATTAAAAAGTTGCTTAAGGAAACTAAAGAGATTAATTCTAAAGGAATTATAAATATAGGTTTTAAAAATATTAATGAATTAGATTCATTGCAAAAAAGTGGTGCCGAAAATATAAAGGTTAATTCAGCAAAAAATTACTTTCTTAAAAAGTGGCTTACAATAGAAGAAGAACTCACAGAAGAGGAGATATTTAAGGAGTTTTCAGAGTCCTTTAGTAATAATTTGCCTAAAGTTTTGTTTATTTATCTGCCCATATTTGCTTTTATTTTATGGCTTTTTAATAACAAAAAGAAGTATTATTATTTTGATCACGCCATATTTACATTACACTATTTTTCTTTTCTGCTTATAATGATTTTAGTACTTTTCTTTGTAGACAAATTAAAACCTTTATTAAGTTTGTCTCCTATTCTGGGTTGGGTTCATTTTAGTTTGAAAACATTAGGTATTTTATTCATGTTTTATTATTTTTTCCCTGCCCATCGTCGCTTTTATGGAGATAAATTTTTCCTTTCTTTTGTAAAAAGTGCTTTGGTGTATTTAATTAATCTGTTTGTTTTTAGTGTTATTTTGGTGTTCTTTAGTTTGTATACTTATTTGAATTTAAAGTAAGTTTTGGATATCAATAGTAATTTGTCAACTATTAGTGTCTAAAATAAATACAGAGGAATGCCAAACCTAAATCTAAAACAAAATGATTTGCAGTATTAGGTTGATACTTGACTTTGTCAGATAAAGTTAAACGACTTACAAAATTTGAATATAAAATAGGTGACTAATTTCCAGCTATCAAATCTACGCTAATCGATTGCTTCATTGGGTAAACAGAAGGTCCAAATTGATTAAATACTGCTACATCTGCGGCATCATGTCCGAAGCCAATTGCTACGTAGCCACCTTTTGGTCCAGTCTGGGTTGCATCGAAGGTGTACCATCGCCCACCAACATAAGCTTCAAACCAAGCATGCATATCCATAGGTTCTAACTTATATAAATAACCTACCACCATACGCGCAGGAATACTGAGGCTTCGGCATAAGGCAATACCTAAATGTGCTAAATCACGGCAAACACCAGATTGTTTGAAATTAACCTCGATGGCAGAAATTGGAAAATCACTACTTCCCGGAATATAACTTATGTTGTCTCGTAGCCATGTTTCAATCGCAGCTACTTGATTATAACCTGGTGATTGGTCTGCGGTAATAGTCATGGCTAAATCGCTAAATCGATCTGACTCGCAATAGCGACTTGGTAATAAATAGCCAAGTACGTTATGCGGTAAATACTGTATTTCTACAAACGGTGCTTCTGGTTCTACGTCGACCAATTCCGAAGTTTTAACATCGGCCTTTGTTTTTATCGAAAAAATCCCCGGAGGCGCGACAAGACGTTGGCAAAGGTTACCATAATCGTCTGTATATTCTACCACAGGAACATTTGGTTTAATTTTAAATTCGTCGCGTTCTACCCATTGTTGTGCGCCACTTCTTGGGCGTAACATGAGTATAAAAGGTGTAGGAACTTCTATTTCAAATTTTAATTTGCAACCAATTCGTAACCACATAGATTTAAGTAATTTAATAACCAATTTGTATCCAAAATTAAATGATTAATCGGAGATATATAGGTGGTTTTGGTTATTTGATTGGTTTATTATGCATTATAATAGATAATAAGAAATGGATGGTAATTTATTGAGTAATTATGGATTCAATCACCTTTTTTATTCCAATAGTTGCATTATCTGCAATGACAGTGAGATTTTGTTTACTGCCCATGGAAGGTTTCGGGTCAATAAAATATATAGGAATGTTTTGTGGCACGTAATGCATTAAACTCGCTGCAGGATAAACCTGCATAGATGTTCCAATAATTAGAAGCATATCGGCGGTTTCACAGATTTCCACAGCTTTTTCAATCATTGGGACATCTTCACCAAACCAAACAATATGCGGGCGTAATTGATAACCTTTTGCACATTTATCGCCTAACACTAAATCGGTTTTCCAATCTAAAATGTCATTTCTGTCAAAAGAACTTCTTACCTTAAGTAATTCTCCATGTAAATGAACCACATAATTACTGCCAGCGCGTTCATGTAAATCATCGACATTTTGTGTGATGATGCTGACTTTAAAATGGTTTTGAAGCTGTGCTAAATCAAAATGTGCGGTATTGGGTTCTACTTCAAATAACTGTCTGCGTCTTTGATTGTAAAAGTCTAAAACAAGTGCTGGATTGGCAGCATAGCCTTCTGGGGTTGCTACTTCCATAACATCATGACCTTCCCATAGCCCATCAGCATCTCGAAAAGTTTTAATGCCGCTTTCTGCACTCATTCCGGCTCCAGTAAGTACAACTAAATGTTTCATTTTATAAAGATAATAACTTTAAGTAATTAAAAAGAAGTGGAGAGACGCCTTTTGAAACTGATTATTTTAAGAATAAATAACGGAGCATTCTAATTTTTCTTAATCCCTCATTTTTAAAGTTTTGAATTTACCAGAAATATTACAAATAAAAAGACTGCCTTTTCAGACAGTCTCATTTATAATCGATTTTAAAAGAATGGATTATTTTAATCAAAAATTGGTTAAAAGGTCTCTATATTCTTTTAGGTCAGATACATTTATTTTATTGTTTAGATTTTTTATAAGTGATATTAAATATTTCAAACTTTCAACAGGTTCATTTTCAACTTCTGCATCATCATCTTCATCAACAAGCACAGGTATTAAAAATGACCCATATTTTTCAATATGCTCATAAGTTAATCTAAGAACTTTAACTACCAAAGGAATTTGCGCTTCTAAGGCATAAGTTCTTAATTGCTGAATATCGTCGATTAATTTATCTGTATTAATCCCTGTTTTATCAAGGTTAGCTAGAATTTTATCTATTAATTTAATTGCTGCTTTATTTTCCAAAAGTTTGAGATTATTTAAATATTTAACTTGTTTTAATATAAAAATGGACAAAAAAAAACTTCTCAGTTACGAGAAGCTTTTAAATTTTATTTTTTCAAAAATTTCTTATAGAGCCGCGATATGCTTAGCTAAACCAGATTTAAGGTTTGCCGCTTTATTGAAATGAATAACATTTTTCTTAGCTAATCTGTCTAACATAGAAACTACAGAAGGGAATGATGCTTCAGCCTCTTTTTTATCAGTTAACTCACGTAATTTTTTTATTGCATTACGAGTTGTTTTATGCTGATACTTATTAACTACGCGTTTAGCTTCGTTACTTCTAATTCTTTTTAATGCTGACTTATGATTTGCCATTTTTTCTTTTTATTATTAAAATATTGTAGCCCGTAGGGGAGTCGAACCCCTCTTACCAGGATGAAAACCTGGCGTCCTAGCCGATAGACGAACGGGCCATTTGTTTTAAGTGCGCAAATATAAAATATATAATTTAAACTTGCAAAACTTTTCAAATAACATACAACGTTTCCATTGCGGATGCAAAAATACAACTATTTTTAAATGTCGCAATAGCTGCGCAAACTTTTTTCAAAAAAAATTTGTTAGTAAGCTTTCGCGAACAAAACTCTGCATTTTGAAGGCTTCCCTGAATATACACAAACTCCAGCTTTCTCCTTCATTTCCAGAGGAATACAGCGAATCGTGGCTTTAGTTAACTCTTTTATTTTTTCTTCTGTTTCATTGGTTCCATCCCAATGCGCCGAAACAAAACCTGTTTTATTTTCTAAAATATCTTTAAATTCTTCGAAATTATTTACTTCCGTGATGTGGGAGTCTCTAAAATTTAACGCTTTTTGAAATAAAGCATCTTGAATTTCTTTTAATAAACCCTCAACTTTCGAAGTCAAATCATTTATAGAAACGGTTTCTTTTGTTAAAGTATCTCTACGGGCTAATTCAACCGTGCCATTTGCTAAATCTTTAGGCCCAATAGCAATACGTAAAGGTACGCCTTGTAACTCGTGTTGAGCAAATTTGGCGCCAGGGCGTTGTGTATCTCTATCGTCAAATTTTACAGTAACACCTTTGGCTCTTAAACCACTTAAAATTTCGTTTGCAATCTTAGAGACAGCTTCAAATTCCTCTTCACTTTTATATATAGGTACAATAACTACTTGGTTAGGCGCTAAACTTGGAGGTAATACCAGACCAAAATCATCACTATGTGTCATAATTAAAGCACCCATTAAGCGTGTAGATACACCCCATGATGTTGCCCAAACATAATCTTGTTTTCCTTCTTTATTAGCAAATTTAACATCAAATGCTTTCGCAAAATTCTGACCTAAAAAGTGAGATGTACCTGCTTGTAAAGCTTTTCCATCTTGCATCAGCGCTTCAATACAAAAGGTTTCATCGGCTCCTGCAAATCGTTCGCTTTCTGTTTTAATACCTTGTATTACTGGTATCGCCATAAAATTCTCAGCAAAAGTAGCATACACATTATTCATTAATTTTGCTTCAGTTATGGCTTCTGCTTTAGTAGCATGTGCGGTATGCCCTTCTTGCCATAAAAATTCCGCAGTACGTAAAAATAAACGGGTTCGCATTTCCCAACGAACTACATTAGCACCATTGGTTTATTAATATTGGTAAGTCTCTATACGATTGAATCCAATTTCTATAAGTGTTCCAAATTATAGCCTCACTCGTTGGTCTTACAATTAATTCTTCCTCTAATTTAGCTTCTGGATCTACACGTAATTTACCTGGTTTATCAGGATCGGCCTGCAATCTGTAATGCGTTACAATGGCACATTCTTTGGCAAAACCTTCAGCATTTTTTTCTTCAGCTTCAAATAAACTTTTCGGCACAAATAATGGAAAATATGCGTTTTGATGCCCAGTTTCCTTAAACATTTTATCTAATTCGGCCTGCATTTTCTCCCATATAGCATATCCGTAAGGCTTAATTACCATACATCCACGCACCGCCGAGTTCTCAGCTAGGTCTGCTTTAACAACCAATTCGTTATACCATTTCGAATAATCCTCTGTTCTACTAGTAAGTTTTTTACTCATATAATTGTTTTGGCACAAATATTGTGACTATATTAGATATAAAATAGTTCAGCAAAACTAACTATTTTTGTTTTGTTCAACAATAAAAATCAAGAGATATGCAATTAAAAACCTACTTTCTAAAAAAAATGCCATACTTAGCAGCGTTTAGCTTGGTACTTGGCTTATCTTCATGTGGTTCTTATCAATATGTGGGCGTAGATAATGATGGTATATATGGAGATACACCTAGAACAGTTCAGTATGAAGAAACTGTCGCTGTCGCTCCTGAAAATTCAAACAATAATTATTATAAAAATTACTTTAAGAATAAATCTTTAGAGACTGAATATATGGTTGCTGGAGATGAAGTGTTTACGGACATTGATTCTTATGAAGGCAATAATTACGACGAAGGTGATGATGAAAATAATAATTACCAAGGTTATGCTGGTTGGGGTCAAGATAATAGTAATGTAACTATTAATATTAATTCTGGAATTGGTTTTGGTTTTAATAATTTATGGTGGAGTAGACCTTACTACAACCGTTGGGGTTATACTTATGGTTGGAATGATTGGGGTTATTATGACCCTTATTGGAATAACTCGTTTTATGGTGGTTTTTATAATAGCTGGGGTTATAACAATCCTTGGGGTTATGGATATTATGGCAATCCTTACAGAAATTATGGTTACTATGGCTATAATAATTATGGTTACTACGGTAACAATAGATACTATTCTGGTAGAGGTGTTTCTTATAGCGCAAGCAGAAGAGGAAGCAATTATTCTGGAACTTCAAGATACATAGCTGGTAATAATAATTCAAATACTACAAGACGTAGCAGTGTTTCAAGTCCATCAAATAATGTGACATCAAAATATAGTACCGCTAGAAGAAGCAGTGTAAATAGTTCATCGCCATCTTCTACATATAATAGTAGACAAAACAATTCTAACGGAACACGTGTTTATTCTAATACTCAAAGAAGAACTACTGGTTATAATACGCCATCGGTAAATTCAACATCAAGATCGTCTTCATCAGTAAGAAGAAGTTCGTCTAGTGTTTACAAGCCGTCAACTACCAGAAGCAGTGGTAATTCTGGAAACTATTCCAAATCGTCATCTAGTAACTCTACCTACACACCTAGCAGAAGTTCAAGTTCTAGATCAAGTTCTTCTAACTCAGGATCTACAACTAGATCTTCAAGCAGTAGTAGTTCGAATAGTTCTGGATCATCTAGTGGTGGAAGAAGACGTGGATAAAATCTTAAGAAAATAAAAAAAACAAACTATGAAAAAGTTAAACCTACTATTTATAGGCATATTATCTATGTCCGCTCTTAATGCACAAGACATTTCTGATGCATTGCGATATTCACAAAGTGAAATTCAAGGAACTGCTCGTTTTAGAGCATTAAGTGGTGCTTTTGGAGCACTTGGAGGTGATATGAGTGCAGTTAGCATAAATCCAGCAGGTTCGGCTGTGTTTAGTAGCAGTCATGCATCTTTTACCTTATCGAACGTTGAAACATCTAACGATACACAATATTTTAATGGATTTACAAATAGCAGTGATTCCAATTTTGATATTAGTCAAGGTGGTGCATCATTTGTATTTGCAAACAGAAGCAATTCTCCCTGGAGAAAATTTACAATAGGTGTTGCTTATGACAGAACTAATAATTATGATGATTATTGGAATGCAAGAGGAACTAATCCTAATAATCAATCTATAGACTTTGTATTTTTTAAATTATGCCGATGGAAAAAGACTAGATGAAATTTCTGCTTAGATGGTGAATCATTAGCTGAAATGCTTATTCTGAAATTGGTAAGTATTTGGATTTGGACATCAACAAGCATTTTTAGGATTCGAATCATTTATTTTAGAGCCTGATGATATTAACAATGATGACAAACACAACTTATTTTTCTAATTTAGCTAATGGAACTTTTAGTCACGATTATTCGTATGCTTCAACTGGTTATAATGGAAAAATAACATTTAACATGGCTGCACAATATGATGAAAATTTATATTTGGGATTAAATTTAAACTCACATTTTATAGATTACCAACGTTCAACATTGTTATTTGAAGATAATTCGAATGCGGGATCAATTATAAAAAGTATCGATTTTGAAAATACCTTATCAACCAGAGGAAATGGATTTTCGTTTCAACTAGGAGGTATTTTAAAATTAAGCCATGAATTTAGAGTTGGAGTTACTTACGATTCTCCTACTTGGTACAACATAGAAGAAGAAACTACACAATATTTATCGACTGTTAAGGATAACGGAGGTTCAATGCAACACAAGTAATTAACCCACAAACAGTTAATGTCTATCCAACATATAAACTACAAACCCCATCAAAAATAACAGGAAGTTTGGCATATATATTTGGCACACAAGGGTTGTTGAGTTTTGATTATTCACGAAAAGATTATAGTACAACAAAGTTTAAACCAACATCGGATGCTTTCTTTGCAGACCAGAATAATGTAATGAGTAATGTGCTAACTGACGCCTCAACATATAGATTTGGTGGTGAATATAAAGTGAAACAATTTAGTTTTAGAGGCGGATATCGTTTTGAAGAAAGTCCTTATAAAAACGGATTTACTGTTGGCGATTTAACGGGCTACTCACTTGGTATTGGTTATAATTTTGGTAACACTAAATTAGATCTTACCTACGACCAAGCGAACCGTACCGACGAAACACCATTATACAATGTTGGTTTAACAGATGCAGCGGTAATTGACAAAAAAAATTCTAACGTGACATTATCATTGAGTTTTAATATATAAATTATAGTTCGAAATAAATTTTTAATAAAGCTTGAATTTAAAAATTCAAGCTTTTTATTTTGTTGTAATCTTTTTACTAAACTGCAGACAGATACAATAAAATTAATTGTTTAATATTACAAAACATAAGAAAAGTGTTTTGCTTATCTTTGCAGACTAAAAACGAGAATATTTTCGCAGATGAAACTTCCATAACGCACTATAGACACTCATGAAAATGACTATATGGAAGCAACATGTGACCTATAAAAAACAATAAAAAAGACACATGAAAATTGAAAATAATATAGAAGAATTTGAATCTTTGGGAGATGACCATGTTGGAACATCGTCTGATACACCAATGCGGAATGATGCTTTTAAGCTTTCAAATGAAGAAAAAATAGATATAATTAAGGATGATGTTCGCCATATTATGGAAACACTCGGGCTTGATTTAACAGACGATAGTTTAAATGGGACACCAAACCGTGTTGCTAAAATGTTTGTTAAAGAGATTTTTGGAGGTTTAGATCCAAAGAAAAAGCCAAGTGCTTCTACTTTCGAAAATAAATATAAATATGGTGAAATGTTAGTTGAAAAAAACATTACCGTTTATTCAACTTGCGAGCATCATTTATTACCTATAGTTGGTAGAGCACATATCGCTTACATTTCTAATGGTTCTGTTGTTGGCTTATCAAAAATGAATCGTATTGTAGATTATTACGCAAAACGACCTCAAGTACAAGAACGATTAACTATTCAAATAGTAAAAGAACTACAAGAAGTTTTAAATACTCAGGATGTGGCTTGTGTAATTGACGCAAAGCATTTATGTGTAAATTCAAGAGGTATCAGAGATGTTGATAGCAGTACAGTAACCTCAGAGTTTGGAGGAAAATTTAAAGAAAAAAATACACGTAGAGAATTTTTAGATTACATCAAGTTAGAAACCAAGTTTTAAACGCTTAACAACTTAACACCAAACAACTTAACATCAATGCAACTTTTTCAGCAGCATCAAATAAAAATATACAATTCACTTTCCGGCACCAAAGAAATATTTAAACCTATTAACGAAGGTTATGTGGGGATGTATGTTTGTGGTCCAACGGTGTATAGCAATGTGCACTTAGGAAACGTTAGAACCTTTATGTCTTTTGATGTTATTTTTCGTTATTTAAAGCACCTTGGTTATAAAATTCGATACGTTAGAAACATTACAGATGCTGGTCATTTAGAAAATGATGCCGATGAAGGTGAAGACCGAATTGCTAAAAAAGCACGTCTGGAACAGATAGAACCTATGGAAGTAGTACAACGCTACACTGTAGACTTTCACAATATATTAAACATATTCAATTTTTTACCACCGAGTATTGAACCTACCGCGACTGGTCATATTATTGAACAAATAGAACTTATTAAAACTATTTTAGAAAATGGTTATGCATACGAAGTAAATGGCTCTGTTTATTTTGATGTACATAAGTTTAACGAAACCCATAATTACGGAATATTAAGCAAGCGTAAACTTGAAGATTTAATTCATAATACCCGAGAATTAGATGGTCAATCAGACAAAAAAAATCCACAAGATTTTGCACTTTGGAAGAAAGCCGAACCACAACATATTATGCGTTGGCCATCACCCTGGAGCGATGGATTTCCAGGTTGGCATTTAGAATGTACCGCTATGAGTACCAAATATTTGGGAGAACATTTTGATATACATGGTGGCGGAATGGATTTAAAATTTCCGCATCACGAATGTGAAATTGCTCAGAATGAAGCGGCTAAAGGACAAGCGCCTGTAAATTACTGGATGCATGCCAATATGCTTATTATGAACGGTAAAAAAATGGCAAAATCTACAGGTAATTATATTTTACCTGGTGAAATTTTTACTGGAGAAAACTCAAACATCACCAAAGCTTTTACACCAAGTGTGGCTCGTTTCTTTATGCTTCAGGCACATTACAGAAGCATTTTAGATTTTACAAATGATGGTTTGTTAGCCAGTGAAAAAGGGTTTTACAGATTAATGGATGCTATTAATCTTTTAGATGAATTACATTCTTCTGAAACATCATCTATTGATATAAATAAATGGAAACAGTCGTGTTACGATGCCATGAACGACGATTTTAATACGCCCATATTAATCGCTAATTTGTTCGAGGCTGTTAAATATATCAATCAGGTTAAAGATGGTTCTGAAACGATAAATACTGATAGATTTATCAGTTATGAAGAACACTATAAATGCTTTTGTGTTCGATATTTTGGGTCTTGAAAATGTGACTAAAACAGAATTAGGAACCGATAAATTAGCTGGTGCCGTAGATATTTTAATTAAGCTAAGACAAGAAGCTAGGGAAAATAAAGATTTTGCCATGTCCGATAAAATTCGAGATGAATTAGCTGAAGCTGGTATTCAATTAAAAGATGGCAAAGAAGGCACATCGTTTTCTGTAAACTAGTTTGTAGTTAAGCCGAATGTTGTTAAATGGTCGTCGACTAAACAACTTAACAACTCACAAAAAACAAATGAAGAAACTACTCATAGCACCTTTTTTGTTTTTGATAAAAGTGTATCAAACCCTTTTATCACCATTAATGCCTGCGACCTGTAGATATCAACCTACATGTTCACATTATACCAAAGAAGCCTTGCAAAAACACGGATTATTTAAAGGCGGTTGGCTTGCCATTAAGAGAATATTTAGTTGTCATCCATGGGGAGGTTCCGGTTATGATCCTGTTCCTTAGAAACTAAAATGTATATTTAAGAAATCATGAATTTTTATTAAATTCGATTTATATCTTAAAGTATGACCGATTTAAAACTTCTAGATTATTTAGAAGGCTATTTAACCGAATCCAGAAAAGAAAAATTTTCTAGAGTATTGTCTCAGCGTACCAAACATTTTACGGTTGCTACTGAAGATGTATACCAGTTACATAATACAAGTGCAGTAATACGCAGTTGTGATGTTTTCGGGATACAGGAAGTTAATATTATTGAAGAACGAAATTCTAAGCGTATTGACAGAGAAATAGCCATGGGAGCACAAAAGTGGGTAGATTTAAACAGGTTTCGTTCAGTAAAAGATTGTATGGCTGATTTAAAACTGAAAGGTTACCAAATTGTTGCTACTACACCTCACACTAACGATTGCGAATTACATGATTTCGATGTCACCAAAAAGTCTTGTTTTTTCTTTGGAAGAGAAACGGAAGGATTGTCTGATGATGTTTTAAATGCTGCAGATTGTTTTTTAAAAATACCGATGGTTGGTTTTACAGAAAGTTTAAATATTTCGGTGTCGGCAGCTATAATTTTAGAGCATGTTACAACGAAGCTTAGAAAAACCAATGTTAATTGGCAATTAACAGAGGAAGAAATGCTTGAAAAGCGATTATATTGGATAAAAAAAACGATAAGAAGTTATGATGAAATTGTAGAACGTTTTTACATGTAATCGTATTTTTTCGTATATTTAAGTTATTAAAAACTAATTGGTTATGATTGTTTTACTATATATTTTAATTGGTGTTATAGTGTCGGTAATAATTATAATGTTTGTAGCGCCACAAAACTACGAGGTGAATAGGAGTATTGTTATTAGCAAACCCGTTTCCGAAATTTTTAATTATTTAAAATTTATTAAAAATCAAGATGACTGGTCGCCTTGGAAAAAGAAAGATCCAAGTATGAAACAAACTTATATCGGGGTTGATGGCGAGGTTGGTTTTATTGCTAAATGGGAAGGCAATAAGGACGTTGGAATGGGAGAGCAAGAGATTTTAAGTATTACAGAAAACCATGAAGTAAACTCCAAATTAAGATTTTTAAAACCATGGAAATCGGAATCGGATGCCTATTTAAGAGTTGAAGCATTAACCAAAAACAGAACCAATGTAACCTGGGGGTTTACCGGTAAAAACCCAATGCCTTTTAATGTTTTTATGTTATTTTTTAATATGGATAAAACGGTTGGTAAAGATTTTGAAGAAGGGTTGTCAAGTTTAAAAATGATTCTTGAAAGTTAAATTTAGATAAATAAAACCTCTTAATAAATAAAAAAAGGAAGCTATTGCTTCCTTTTTTTATTTTCTATTTCTATTTAAAACTTTATATTCTTCGTAGCATTCGCTAATGGCATCTAATAGTTGCAAATCGTTAGCAGACTGTATAAAACCTTTTGAGTAATTGCATCTACTAACAATTTCATCAAGATCTACGCGATCAATCTGCAATAAAGCGGTAAGCATTTCTCTATCAAATCTTGTGGCTAATAAATTTCTAATTTCATCATCCTCTTTCATCTTTTTCAACTTTCGCATTTCGTTAGGTTTTTTACCAAACATGCGATGTAAAAAATCTGCGGGATTAAAAATAGAGCCAACAATCTTAGTTAATGTTCCTGGCGAATCTGCTTCGTAACCTGTGCTAGGTAAACCTGAAATACTATAGCGATAATTATTATTAATAATAGGAACTTGTTTAATATCTACTTCTAAATAACCTGTTAATTTTAACTGATTTACAACCACTTCCTCTAGCGCTAGTGCTAATTCCGTTAATTGAATTTTAGAACTACCAAATTTAAACCAGTCGTTAGTAACCCTAACCCTTATAGATTTAAAACCTAAATAAGAGAAATGCAGCGTATCATTTACTTTTGCGAAAATTTGAAATTTGCCTTCGCTGTTAGTTGCAGTTCCTACAACCTGATTCAAATTAACAATATTTACGCTTTCTAGTGCTTCTCCTGTAGAAGAATTAACCACCTCCCCAGTTATTTTGTCAGTTTGTTGTGCCATAACAATAGATGACGTAAATAAAACTAATAAAAGGAGTAGGTTATTTTTCATGTGATTACTTTGTAACTCTAATTAGGTTATAAAAATACTAAACAAAAAAATAATAATCTGTTTCTATATTTATTTTGACTTAAAATTAACAGTTACTTTTAATTAGCGTCTAGAACGTCTTGGTCTTGAAATTCCAGAATCACTTGAATTAGAATCAGCACCTGAACGTCTTGCAGCTCTGTTTGGAGCTGAACTACCCGATTTAGAATCGCTTCCTGAGCGTCTTGGTCTGGACTCGTCACTACTTCTTCTTTCGCTTCTGCCTCCAGAATCTCCTCTTGAACTAGAACGTCTATCACCGCCGCTACTGCGTCTTTCTCCACCTTTTCTATCATCGCGTCTTCCGCCACCACTGCTACGTCTGTCGTTGCGTCTTCCACCACCACCGCGGTTTTCAGAAACTTCAACATTTACAAAACGTCCGTTGTGTTTATAATCAGTAAAGAAGGCTAATATTTTATCTTTTAATTCATTTTCAGTATTAAAGAACGAGAAGCTATCTTTAACTTCCACTTTAAATACGTCGTCTCTTCCAAGTTCTAAAACTTCTTTTAAGAAGTCTTTTAACTGCATCCAGTCAAAACCATCTTTACTACCAACGTTTATAAAATAACGTGTTGAATCAGAGCTTCCTCCAAAATCACGACCACCATCTCGTCCACCGTCACGATCGCCATCTCTTTCGCGAATATCAGCACCCGAAACATTCAGGTTTTTAGATTTTTGATAATAGTTATAGAAACGAGTGAATTCAACAGAAAAGAATTTTTTAATTAATTCATCTTTTGAAGTGTCTTCAAACAATTCATTAATGCTTGATAAATGCTTATCAATTTCGTGATTAATTTCTGTATTATGAATTTTATTGGCAAGTGACATTAATTGTACTTCACATATATCGGCACCATCTGGAATTTCTTTTTTCTCGAAGGCTTTGTTAATAATACGCTCAATACTTTTTATTTTACGCACTTCACTTTTAGAAACAATAACCATAGAGATTCCTGTTTTACCTGCACGTCCAGTTCTACCAGACCGGTGTGTATAAATTTCAGGTTCATCTGGCAACTGGTAGTTTATAACGTGTGTAATATCATCAACATCAATACCACGTGCCGCTACATCGGTAGCAACAAGCATTTGTATTTGGTTTTTTCTAAACGAATTCATTACCAAATCACGTTGGTTCTGACTTAAATCGCCATGTAAGGCACCGGCGCTATAACCATCTTCAATAAGTTGTTCAGCTACTTTTTGTGTATCGCGTTTCGTTCTACAAAATACTACTGAGAATATATCAGGATTTGCATCTGCTAATCGTTTTAAAGCGCTATAACGGTCTCTTGAGTTTACTAAATAGTATTCGTGCGAAACCTGACTAGTACTTTCATTTCTATTTCCAACCGTAATTTCTTTCGGGTTTTCCATGAATTTTTTGGCAATTACAGAAACCTCTCTCGGCATAGTCGCCGAAAATAACCAGGTACATTTATCTTCTGGTGTGTTCGATAAAATATCGGTAATATCTTCATAAAAACCCATATTTAGCATCTCATCGGCTTCATCTAAAACAGCATATTCAATTTTAGAAATATCAACCAAACGTCTGCTAATCATATCTTTTATACGTCCAGGCGTAGCAACAATAATTTGAGCGCCTTTTTTTATATCTCTTGCTTGGTCAGTAATACTAGCACCACCGTAAACAGCAACCACGTTTAATCCTTTACAGTATTTACCGTAAAGTTTCATTTCGTTTGTAATTTGTAAACAAAGTTCGCGGGTAGGCGATAAAATTAATCCTTGTGTAGTTCTGCTTTCAATATTAATTTTTTGAAGCATCGGAAAACCAAAAGCAGCCGTTTTTCCTGTTCCGGTTTGGGCTAACGCCACTAAATCGGTTTCAGTTTCTAATAAAATAGGGATTGCTTTGTCTTGAACTTCGCTAGGTTTAGTAAAACCTAAATCGGTAATAGCGTGTAAAAGGTCCTCATTAAGACCTAAATCTTGGAATGTGTTCATTCGTGTATAAGTATTCGATTTGTTATGTGGTGTTACATAAGAAGCGAATCGACATACTTAAACCTAAACTCCTAGTAACACATCCTCACTCTGAGGAATTATTTCAAGCGGCAAAGGTAATCAAATATTTGTAATTAACTAATAATGATTCAATTGTTTGGTTTTGGGCGTTTTAACACGCTTTTATTCATGATTATATATTTTAAATTAATGAATTCGTGAACATAAATGTTTCGCTATATCTTTTTAACGTCATTGCGAAGGAGGAACGACTGTAGCAATCTGTCTAATTTTAGTTTTTGGTTAATTTATTCCTATCAAGTTAAAAAGGATGTCGCTGCAATCGTTAACGCGGTTAGCGTTTCAAATTAACAATCCGTTTTTAGTTTTGTTTTTGGTGTTTCATCTCATTGAGAACGTCTTTTATAGAGCTCAATCATGTTTCTAATTTAATTCTTTAAAATAATAATTTAACTTAAAACTTAATTGATGAATTGTTTATTAAAGTTTATTAAAAAGCAGATATATCATTATTTTATCATAAGTCATTGATTGTTTGATAATTAATAATGGTTGTTTTTGATTCGCATTAAAATTTTCACTACATTTGATTAAATACCTATAGTATCTCTCCCACCTTAATTAATAGCACTTTTATAATTTTAGTTTTTTTTTGATATAAAACTTTGCAGTGCCTCTGTTTACTTCCTATTTGATTTGGTTTATGTTATTGTGTAGTATGGTTGTGATTAATAGCAACTTCTGTATTTGAAATTACTAAACGATTATATAACCAATTAAAATCAACCAATTATGAAAACAATTTTAAAGTTTACACTGTTATTTGTAATTCTGTTTACATATTCATGTAGCCAGGATAAAGCTCTGGAGTCTGAAATAAGTCTAGAGGCAATGAGTGCCAAATCTCAGAAGGGCGAAAAATCTACTTTGAAAGTATTAGCCAGAGGCGCTGAGCTGCATGGAACCAATGGAATTTACTTTGGACCCGATGACAACCTTTACATTGCAAGTTTTTTCGGTCAGAACATTACAGTTATGAATAAACAAAACGGTAAGATTCTTAAACAATTTGGAGTGGGCCACGGTGTTCTGGGTCCTGATGATCTTGTTTTTCATCCTGACGGCAAATCCTTTTATTTTACGGATATCATCACCAATTTTGTAGGGCGAATGAGTCTGGATGGAACCCTGCTGGGTTACCAAGAGGTTGCCCCCGGAGTGAATCCTATTACCTTCTCAGATGATGGGCGCCTGTTTGTGGCACTAGATTTTCAGGGTGACGGGCTCTATGAGCTGGATCCTAATCTGGTTGAAGCACCACGTGCTATAGTTCCCTATGTTCAAGGTACTTATCCTCTTGGATTTTTAAATGCATTTGACTTTGGTCCTGATGGTCGTTTATATGGCCCTTCATTTCTTTTCAAACAAATTATCAGCGTAGGAGTTGATGGCCCATCTACATCCGACCCTTATAATGATGGAACAGCGAAGGTTGTAGCAGACGGATTCACTTATCCTGTTGCCGCAAAATTCGGTCCGGATGGACTACTTACCGTACTCGATCAAACAGGTGAAGTCTTCAAAGTTAATATTGACACCGGAGAAAAAACACTTTTAACTACCCTCGAACCGGGGCTTGACAACCTTGCCTTTGATAAAGATGGCACTCTCTATGTCTCTAATGCCGATTTTGGCTGGATCGTTCAGATACTGCCCAGTGGACAAGCCCGTACCATCAGTGGTGGTGGTATGATAGGCCCGATGGGCGTGGCAGTCTTGCAAGGATCGGACAAAAAGGATGACGTTTTTGTGGGCGACTTGTTTAGAATGCGACAATTCAATGGCCTCACTGGCAAAGAGGAAGAAGTATACAAAGGTTATTTAGTAGCTGAGCCCGATAAATTGACAATGCCTTTTGCAGTGCAGGCAGATGGAGAAAATCTGTTGGTTACTTCCTGGTTCGGTGAAGTGGTTCAAGTCTGGAGCCCTCAAACAGATAAATTCATTAAAGAGTATTCCATGGTCTTTCCTATTGATGCCGTCAGGGTCAATGGTAAGGTTGTAGTGTCCGATCTTGGACTGGGTGGCGTGGTCATGGCCGAAGGTTATTCACTGATAGCACCTTTAAATGAGGCCAGTGGCCTAGCCACGGATGGTGTAATCTTATGGGCAGCAGACTGGTTAACCGGCGAAATCTGGCAGATCGATTTTGATGGCGTTACCCCACAAACTCCGGTTTTAGTGGCCTCCGGCCTTTCAAATCCCGAAGGGTTGGCATTTGAAAAAGAAGGAAGCCTGGTGGTGGTAGAAACGGGTACTTCTACTTTATCCAGAATTGACTTGTCTAAAAATCCAGGAAGTAATGTGACCACCATTGCGGAAAATCTTGAACTTAGCGCACCTGGTCTTGGTGCACCTAATACCTGGTGGTTTGATGGGGTCGCCGTTGGTCCATCCGGTGACATATATGTTGCAGGCGGCGGAGCGAATGTCATTTACCGCGTCTCGCATTAAAAAGGTTTATCAATAACATTGGTTGAGAAGTTTCCAAACATAGTTATTGATTGAATAATTTAATCGGTAATTGTTATTTGTCATCAAAGATGATTTTATAATAGTTGCCGATTTTTTGTTGATTCAATGTTTTAAATTCCTAATCCGTTCCAATAACGTAGGATGCGAATAATGCATAAAAACATAAGCGGGATGAGGCGTTAAATTACTCAAGCTATTTTTAGATAATTTTTTAAGCGATGTGATTAAAGGTTCTGCTTTAAAGGTGTTTTTAGCATAATCGTCTGCCTGGTATTCAAATTTTCTAGAAAACAGATTCATTATTAAACCTGTAATTTCCGAAATGGGTGAGTACAGCATGCCAAAAGCAATTAAACTAATATGAAAACTGGGTATTTCAACACCCAGCGCATTCGATAACATAGGATTTGAAATAAACAAAGACAAAATATAAAGCGTTAATCCGGTTAATAAAATAGAGGATATTAAATTAAAAATAACATGCTTCTTTTTGTAATGTCCCACTTCATGAGCTAACACCGCTACAATTTCATCTTCATCCAAATCATTAATCAAGGTGTCATAAAGTGTCACACGTTTTTCACTACCAAAACCAGAAAAATAAGCGTTTGCTTTGGTACTGCGTTTAGAACCATCAATTATAAAAATTTTATCCAATTTAAAACCGACAGTTTCTGCATACGTAGCAATTTTATCACGTAAACCTCCAGCCTCCAGAGGTGTTTGTTTGTTAAATAAAGGTACAATAAGTTTAGAGTAAAACATATTCATAAACAGTACAAAAATGGCAACAAGTCCCCAAGCATACAGCCAAAAATTGGTTCCTGTAAATTGATAAAACCAAATAATAAGTGCTAAAATACCACCGCCAACAATAGCCATCATTAACCAACCTTTTATTTTATCGAAGATGAATGTTTTAACAGTCGTTTTATTAAATCCGAATTTTTCTTCAATAACAAATGTGCTATAATATGAAAAAGGGGTGGTAATAATATCACTGCCGATCATAATGATTCCAAAGAAAATAAGGGCAATAATAATAGGATTGTAGCTGTAACTTCTGGCGATGTTATCAACAAATTCAAAACCATCAAATATTAAAAAACCTAAAGTTAAAACAATGGAAAACGTGGAAGTTAAAATCCCAAATTTATAGTTAGTCGCTTTATAGTTTTGTGATTTTTTATATTCGGTTTCATCATAAACATCCTGTAAATCTTTAGGAAGTGTATCGTTAAAATGTTTAGCGTTTAACGCATCTAAAACTTTATCAACAATAAAATTGATGATTAAAATGGCGATGATGATATAGAATAATGTTGTTGATGTCATGTTCTTTTGTCATTGCGAGACTTTAAAAAAGTCATGGCAATTTGATTGTTAATGATTTATAATATTTTTTAAGAGATTGCGTCGTCGTAAAAAACGACTCGCAATGACGGTTCATTTAAAATCGCGTTGTCTTTTTGCTTCAAAAATAAGAATTCCCGCCGCAACCGACACATTCATAGAATCTATTTCGCCTTGCATAGGTATAATAATATTTTGAGTAGCACTTTCTAACCACGCGTCACTTAAACCAGTAGCTTCCGTTCCAACAACAATGGCGGTTGGTTTGGTAAAATCTTGGGTATTGTAATTAACTGAAGCTTGCAATGCAGCACAGTAGATATTTATTTTCTTTTCTTTTAGAAACCCAATAATTTCTGATGTTGAACCCGTTACAATGTTATTAGTAAACACACAACCAACACTAGAACGAATAATATTAGGGTTGTACATATCAGATTTTGGGTTTGCAATAATAACAGCATCAACATTTGCGGCATCAGCAGTTCTTAAAATGGCACCGATGTTACCTGGTTTTTCAGGTGCTTCAGCAATTAAAATTAGAGGATTTTTCGATTTAAATGTAATTTCAGTTATATTATGACTCTTACTTTTAGCAACTGCTATAATACCTTCTGTTGTATCTCGATATGCTAATTTTTGATAAACATCTGTAGAAACCTCAATTAATTTTATTTGTTGATTTGTTAATTTGTTGATTTTTGCTTCAGAAATAATATCTGGACTGAATAAAATACTTTCCAACTGATAACCACCTTTTTGCGCCAGCATTATTTCGCGTTCACCTTCTATTAAAAACAAACCACTTTTTTTGCGTTCGCGCGACTTGTCTTTTAGTTGAACCAGTTGTCGGATAAGTGGATTTTGAATACTTGAAATAACTTTATTCATACTATTAGCAAAAGTAATTGTAAAAAAATTAATCGGTGTTGTTTTCAAAATAATTAACGAAAAGCGCCACGACATAGCTATAGCTTTCCATACCTTTTGCTTGATGATTCGCTTTTAAGTACGAACTATAGGTTATTTTAAATATTGGCTCCATCGGGTTTTGGTAGGCATCCCAAAAATCGCGCGCTTCCTTGAAATTATTTAAAACACCTTTATTAACAGATTGGTAAAGTTCTTCAAATAAAGTTTCATCGCGTCGGGCTATTTCATTGAGGCAAAAGCGTAACGCAAAAGTATACCCAGAATAATTAAAATAAATATCGTCATGGTTTATAGCTGCTAAACAACCAATAAAATTAGCTTCATTTTCTGCGGCATACCCCAATTGATGGGCCATTTCGTGTGATGTGGTGGTAGGAAATAAATAGACTGGAATTAAGGCGTCTACCTGAGCTTCGTTGGTTAATGGGTTTAAATACCCACTAAAACCCATATAGGTTAATGGGTAACTAAATAATGATTTTTTAGCACTTTTGGGGTGGTATTCCAAATTTGGAAAGGTTTTTTTTAAATTATTATAACCTAATGGCGCTAAATTTAAAATCTCACTTTTACTATAAGGAATATCTATTTTCAAAGTATCATCTCCAGCAATTTTATTATAAATGGCATTCGATTTCATAATTAAATTTGTAGTTATCTTTACAAGTTGTTCAGTTGTGTATTCAGATTTTAAACTTAAACTTTTATGTAATGGTAATCGGTAATAATTCAGCCCCCATAATAGATGGAAAGCAAAATAAACAATGGCCACAGCACTTGCCACATCAATAATATATTGCCTTGTGTCTTTACCTAAGCGTTTTCGGTTCACATAAAACCACCTGATTATGTAAATAATAGCTAGGGCATATACCAAATCACCAAACGAAAACGGAATCCAACCTAACGCAAATCTAAAAAGTTTAGAAATGTATAAATAAAAGCCATTGCTATAATATGTTTCAATAAACTCCGGATATCTTGAAACCCATTTTATCAATAGATATTGAGGAATTAGCGAAAGCGCAATTAAGGTTTTTGTGTTTTTCAGCATGTTTCAAAAATAAGGAAATGTTTACTAATCCTGAATAGATATACTATCTTTGTTCAACTTAAAGCAAACATTATGAATTCAGAAATAAGACAATTAAAACCAGAACAACTTTGGAATAAATTCGCCGATTTAAATGCCGTACCTCGTCCCTCAAAAAAAGAAGAACGGGTCAGAGCTTTTATGAAAGATTTTGGCAAGAATTTAGGATTAGAAACCATCGAAGATGAAGTAGGTAATATTATTATAAAAAAACCTGCCACAGCTGGAATGGAAAACAGAACCACTGTTGTTTTGCAATCACATTTAGATATGGTGCACCAAAAAAATAACGATACCGAGTTCGATTTTAGTAATCAAGGAATCGATATGTATGTTTACGGCGATTGGGTTCGTGCTAGAGGTACAACACTTGGTGCAGACAATGGTTTAGGCGTTGCAACCATTATGGCAATTTTAGAAAGTACTGATATTCCACATCCTGCTATTGAAGCTTTATTTACGATTGATGAAGAAACAGGTATGACAGGTGCAAAAGGCTTAAAAGGTGGATTGCTTACTGGCGGAATTCTTTTAAATTTAGATACGGAAGAAGATGATGAAATTGGTGTAGGATGTGCCGGTGGTATTGATGTTACAGCAACAAGAACTTATACTGAAGAAGAAACACCAGAGTTTAAAATAGGTTTCAAAATAACTGTAAAAGGCTTGCAAGGTGGTCATTCTGGTATGCAGATTCACGAAGGGTTGGGGAATGCTAATAAAATAATGAACCGATTGTTATTTGACGGTTTTGAGAATTTTGGATTGCGCATATCTGAAATTGATGGCGGTAGCTTGCGTAACGCGATTCCTAGAGAAAGTAAGGCAATTGTAGCTATTGATTCGATTAATGAAGAATCGTTTATAGCAGAAACTACCGAATTGGCCGAAGCTATAAAAACGGAGTTGAAAACGATGGAACCAGATTTGGTTATTTTAATTTCTAAAATTGAGACACCAGAAAAAATAATGGATTTGGGTGTTCAGGAAGGATTTACCCGTGCTATTTATGCAGCACAAAATGGCGTTTATAGAATGAGTGCCGATATTCCTGAGTTAGTAGAAACTTCGAACAACCTTGCTAGGGTGGTTGTAAAAAATGGTAAAATTAAAATAGCCTGCTTAACGCGTTCATCAGTTGAAAGTTCTAAAATGGATCTGGCGAATACGTTACGCTCTACATTTGAATTAACAGGTTGTGAAGTAGAATTAACTGGCGATTATCCTGGATGGACACCAAATATGGAATCACCTATTTTGAAGATAATGTCTCAATTATATGAAGATTTAAATGGAGAAAAAGCACATGTAGCGGCGTGTCATGCGGGATTGGAATGTGGAATTCTGGGGCAAAATTATCCAGATATGGATATGATTAGTTTCGGCCCTAACATCAAAGGAGCACATTCTCCAGATGAGCGCGCTCAAATTTCTTCAGTTAAAAAATACTGGAAATTTGTTTTAGAGATATTAAAAAATATTCCAACTAAATAATTTCAATTTTAATAATTAAAAGGAAAAGATGAAGGGTGAAAGTAATTTGGCTTTATTAATTCGAGGCATGCGACCTAAATTGAATGAAGGCGAGTATGTTTTTACATCTGTAATTGATATTAATGCTATTGATAGACAGTCTACATTATTTGAATTTAAAGAGAATGAAGGCGTAACCATTGTTGTTGAACGTAGTAAAGCCGACGAATTGAATCTTAAATATGAATTTGTAGCATCTTGGATAACCTTAATGGTACATTCCGCACTTGAAGCCGTTGGTTTAACAGCAGCATTTTCGCAAGCACTAACAAAACACAATATAAGTTGTAATGTTGTAGCGGGTTATTATCACGATCACATTTTTGTTGATGTTAAGGATGCTCATAAAGCGATTGGTGTTCTAGAATTGATGTCAAAAGAAATTAAATAGACTTGAAAATTTAAATATATTAATTATTAAATACACATAAATAAAAAGCCTTAACAGAAATTTGTTAAGGCTTTTAAGTTTAGTTTAATGTTTAGTTACTGTTTCCCGTTTTTAAGGGAATGACAATCTTAATAGAAACCTCGATACTCCACATCAAGGCATACTTTTTTAATTATCCATTCATGGATATTAAAAATTCTTCGTTATTTCTGGTTTGTTTGAAACGATCGTTAATAAACTCCATGGCTTCAACAGGGTTCATGTCTGCAAGGTATTTGCGCATAACCCACATACGTTGAATGGTATTTTCGTCTAACAATAAATCATCTCTACGAGTACTTGAAGATGTTAAATCGATAGCAGGGAAAATTCTACGATTAGATATTTTTCTATCCAACTGTAGTTCCATGTTACCGGTTCCTTTAAATTCTTCAAAAATTACTTCATCCATTTTAGAACCAGTTTCAGTAAGTGCTGTAGCTATTATAGTTAAAGAACCACCGTTTTCAATATTACGTGCAGCTCCAAAAAAACGTTTTGGTTTGTGAAGTGCATTCGCATCAACACCACCACTTAATATTTTTCCAGATGCTGGTTGTACTGTATTGTAAGCTCTCGCTAAACGTGTAATAGAATCTAAAAGAATGACTACATCGTGTCCGCATTCTACAAGTCGTTTTGCTTTTTCTAAAACGATATCGGCAATTTTAACGTGCTCATGTGCTTCTTTATCAAATGTTGAAGATATTACTTCGCCACGTACATTACGTTGCATATCGGTTACCTCTTCCGGACGCTCATCAATCAATAAAATCATTAAATAAACTTCAGGATGGTTGGCAGCAATAGCGTTGGCAACATCTTTAAGTAACATGGTTTTACCCGTTTTAGGTTGCGAAACAATCATACCACGTTGTCCTTTACCAATAGGCGAGAACAAATCCATAATTCGTGTAGAAATAGTACTTTGTTTTTCAGCTAAATTGAATTTCTCTTTTGGGAATAGTGGTGTTAAATGCTCAAAAGAAACACGGTCTCTTACAACTTCTGGTTTCTGACCATTAATTCTTATTACTTTTATTAAAGGGAAATATTTTTCACCTTCTTTTGGAGGTCTAACATGTCCTAATACAGTATCACCTTTTTTTAATCCAAACAATCTAATTTGAGATTGTGATACATAAATATCATCTGGAGACGATAAATAGTTGTAATCTGAAGAACGTAAAAAACCATAGCCATCTTGCATAATGTCTAAAACACCTTCACTTTCAATGATGGCATCAAATTCAAAATCTGGTTCACGATAGCGGTTTCTGCTATCTTTATTACCAGCATCTACATTACCATTTTTTTGATTTTTATGTTGAGGCTGATTTTTTTGAGGCTGATTTGGGTTATGCTCTCTTTTTTGATGTGGTGGTTTTTGTGGTTTATCGTTTTGACGCTCGTTTTGAACTCTAGGTTTGGGCGTGTTAACAGTTTTTTTAGCTTCCTTAGTTTCTTGAGGCGCTTTCTCTTTAATTTCCGCAGGAGCTACTGTATTTTCAACTACAGTTTTTCCTTCTTGTTTTAAAGGTGTGCTTTTAGCAGGTTTTACAACACGTTGTCTAGGTTTTTTTACTTCTCTTTTTTCTGGAGTACTAACGATAGGTGCTGGTGTTGGTTCTATTACTGCGGCCACAGCTTTTGGGTTGGTAGCCTGATGATCTAGTATTTGATAAACTAAATCTGCTTTTTTTAAAGAACGATATTTTGGGACGTTCAATTTCTGTGCAATCTCTTGTAAGTCAGAGAGTTTCTTTTCGTTTAATTGTGAAATTTCAAACATTGATGTTTAATTGAATATGTTTTTTTGAATATAAATTTGATTATTCTGAAAAAATTGATTTTTATTCTGAAGAATTAACAACCTCTACTTGTGGTTGTTGAGAATTATTACTGCAATTATACAACTTTATTTTAATTTTTTACGCTTATTTTATAAAAGAAACTATTATTTTTGCGCTTAAGTATATTACATTTTTATGTTGCAACGCATCCAAACCGTATATTTATTAATCGCTGCCATTATATCGGCGGGATTAATATTTGTATTGCATTTATGGGTTACAAATGGCGATGTTATAGTGTATGCTAAAGATAATTTGCTGTATTTAGGTTTGTTTCTTGGTTCAGCATTATTATCATTAATAACCATATTTAAGTATAAAAACAGGAAGTCTCAATTTATGTTGGGACGACTTAACATCATATTAAACTTTATTTTACTAGGATTTTTTGTGTATCAATCTCTAAATGTATCTGGAGAAACGGCGGTTTCTGAGAAAGGTATTGGGATGCTTCTCCCTATTGTTTCTATCGTGTTTTTGGCTTTAGCCAATAAGGCCATCAAGAAGGATGAAGATCTCGTAAAATCTGTAGATAGATTGCGATAAAACCTTATATCTTAGTAGTATTAGTGCGTTAAAACCCAGAGTGAAAGCTTTGGGTTTTTTAGTTTTATTTTTTTGGCGTTACCCAAGGGTCGGGCTTTGCGCTAAATCTTTTTAAAACGCTATTGCGAGGACGAAGGACGTGGCAATCTGTCAAATTGTAGTTCTCAACAAAGTACATTGTATGTCAGTTTTAAAAAGGTTAAGAATATCAACAGATATTCGAATGGCTTCAATCCCTAACGCGGACAACGAACTAACTACAAAAAAACAGGAAACACTTAAGTGAGTTTTTTAAAAAATAAGGCATAAAAAAGTCTGGAGAGTTTCCAGACTTTTTAACTTTTACTATAACAAAATGTTATTTTATTTCAACAAGCTCTAAATCGAATATTAAATCTTGTCCTGCTAAAGGATGGTTAGCATCTATAATAATATGGTTTTCATGAACTTCTGCTACACGAAATTGCACTTCAGTACCATCAGGATTTTTTGAAGCCAACCCCATACCAACTTCAGGAGTCATGTCCTGTGGTAACTCATCTTTCTTTACTTCGTGAAACAATTCTTGTTGCACATCGCCGTATGCTTCTGCAAAGGGTATATTAACTGTTTTTTTCTCATTTACCTTCATGTTTACCACGCCTTTTTCAAAACCAGGAATCAGATTGCCTTGACCTAAACTTATTTCCAACGGCTCTCTTTCCAGTGAACTGTCAAAAACTTGACCATTGCTTAATTTTCCTGTGTAATGTACTCTTACGGTATCATTCTCTTTTACTTGACTCATAATTAATTATGTTTTACTATTTTTAAAATGGGTACAAATTTACGATTTATGAATCGATTGACATAATCTTAGCTAATGAATGCTGTGGTTTGGGAAAATATTAACATAAAAAACGAGATAGCTGTCTGAAAAGTTAAATGAGTCGTCATTACGAACAGAGGGAAGTAATCTGTTGATTGATTTTCAAAATTTTGAAGATTGCTTCGTGCCTCGCAATGACGCAAAACATGGATAAAATAAGGTTTAATTGAAAATCAAATTCAATTGAGAAGCATTTATTAATTACTTCGGAAACTCAATAACTTCCAGATTATCAATTTTACTACCATCAATCGTAAAACGAAGCATGGTACGAACTTTATGAAATCCGTGTTTACCAACCGCCCCCGGATTCATATGTAATAGATTTAGCTTTTTATCGGGCATTACTTTTAAAATATGCGAATGCCCGCAGATAAATAGTTTAGGTGGGTTAAGTCTAATTTCTTCACGAACTCTCATATTATAAGCACCTGGATAACCACCAATATGTGTTATCCAAACATCAACACCTTCGCACATAAACCGATTGTTTTCAGGAAATTCACCCCTCATTTTAGCATCATCGATATTACCGTAAACAGCTCGTAATGGTTTTAATTGTTTTATGGCATCACTTACTTTTAAATCGCCAATATCGCCAGCATGCCAGACTTCATCAGCTTGTTTAACATATTTTAAAATGTCATCATCCATATAACTATGCGTATCAGAAAGTAGAAGAATTTTGGTCATTAATTGCAACTGAATTGTTAGTTGGTAAAGTTATAAATAATCGCATTAAACAGTTGCAAACTAATCGTGTGGTTTTCTTGAAATCGTCATAAAATATAATTAAATTCGTTAAAACATATAAAAAGTATTGAAACCGAACCATAACGTTGCTATACGCGTTATCTGAAAAACAGAACAAATGAAAATACAAATTATAATTATTGCAATTGGCATATTATTGTTTAGTTGCAATCAGAAAACAAAAAAAGAAGAAAACTCATATAAGTTTGAAAATCAGCCTAAACAAGAAACAAATGCCGGCGTAGGGAACGCTGAAAATGATGTTGATAGTTATCTTAAAAAAGGGCAAAGTATAGCATTCGCTACCAAAGCTGTTTTAGGTAAAAACCTATTAAAAGCAATTCAAGATAAGGGCGTGCATGGCGCAGTAGATTTTTGTAAAGTAAAGGCAATACCTCTTACGGATAGTATGGCAACAAATTTAAAGGCAAGTATAAAACGCGTTTCTGATAAAAATAGAAATCCAAATAATGCCGCTAACCAAAAGGAATTAGAATACATTGTTTCTGCAAAGCAAGAGTTGCTACAACAAGGAAATACAAAACCTAAAGTATTTGAGCAAAATGGTAAAATGATTGGGTATTACCCCATTATTACCGACGATATGTGTATTAAATGTCATGGTAATAAAACCACAGATATTGATGCAAAAACTTTAAGCACCATTAATAAACAATATCCAAACGATAAAGGAACTGGCTATGCAACTAATGAGTTAAGAGGTATTTGGGTAGTTGAAATGAAAAAATAATATAATTGTTTTTATTTTACAACATGTACATTTTGTTGCATTATCAGAAAATAATCTAATTTCTTTTTAGTGCTGAAATGAGTTTTTTTATGGTCAATGAAGTTTTTAATAACCATTCGGTTTAACTTTTACATATCAAACAGGTACGTTAGGGATTGGAGCGAAAAGCCCGGAGTGAGGCACGAACGAGGACTTGTAGCGTAAAGCCCGACCCGCTAGGGTAACGCCAAAAAAAAATCTTTTAATATTTAATTAAGATTGATGCATTCGGTAGAAAGGCAAAACTGTCTATCTTTGCTTTTCATTAAAAGTATGAAAACAAATTGCGGTATTTTCTAGAACTTTCTTACAATGGTAGTGCGTATCATGGGTGGCAAAATCAGCCCAAAGACATTTCTGTACAAGAAGTTATAGAAAAAGGGTTGTGTTTGCTTTTAAAGGAACCGATTTCGATTTTAGGTGCTGGCAGGACGGATACGGGTGTGCACGCCCAACAAATGTTTGCCCATTTTGATAGTGAATTAGCTTTTAATGAAACCGATTTAATTTTTAAGCTCAATTCTTTTTTGCCAAAAGACATTGCAATTCATGATATGTTTAAAGTGAAAGATGATGCGCATGCCCGATTTAACGCTTTAAGCAGAACCTATCTATATAGAATCACTTTACAAAAGAATGTATTCAATTTTGATTATGCTTATTACGTGAAACAGGATTTAGATGTTGAAAAAATGAAAGAAGCATCACAAATTCTATTTCAGTATAAAGATTTTCAATGCTTTTCAAAAGTAAATACCGACGTAAAAACGTATCATTGTGACATTATGAAAGCAGAATGGTTTTTCGAAAATAATGAGCTTCACTTTGCAATAAAAGCCGATCGTTTTTTACGAAATATGGTGCGTGCTATTGTTGGTACTATGGTGCAAATAGGTTTGGGTAAATTACAAGTTGAAGATTTACACACCATCATAAAATCAAAGAACAGGAGTGAAGCCGGATTTTCCGTTCCTGCGCATGCTCTATATTTAACAAAAATTGAATATCCTAACGATATAAAAATATAATGGCGAAAGGGAAAGATAATTTTTTTGATGTTGTATTGTTTAAACGACTGTTTCAGTACATAAAACCCTATAAGGCTATCTTTATTGGGTTGCTTATTTTGGTGGTTTTGTTGGCTATTTTATCTACGGCGACACCTTATATAACCAAATATGCCATAGATAATAGTATTGCAGTTAAACAGCCCAAAAGCTTTTTATTTTATGTGGTAATCATGTTTGTGGTTTTAATTTTTCAAACTATTTTTCAGCTTACGTTTATATATTATGCTGCTTGGTTAGGGCAAAATTTAGTAAAGGATGTGCGCGTGAAACTGTTCAACCATCTACTAAGTTTTAAAATGAAGTATTACGATAATTCATCGGTAGGTGTTTTAATTACCAGAGCAGTTACCGATATGGAACGTATCGCCGATATTTTTGGACAAGGTTTGTTTACCATATTTAGGGATTTGTTGGCTATGATAGTAGTCTTTGGGGTGATGGTTTACATTAATTGGCGATTGAGTTTAATCGTATTTATTATGATGCCTTTGCTAATGTATGCCACCAGAATTTTTCAAAAGTATATGAAAGTGGCTTTTGAAGAAGTTAGAAATGAAGTGTCTAACCTAAATTCTTTTGTACAGGAAAGAATTACTGGAATGAAAATTCTCCAACTTTTTACGCGGGAAAAAATTGATTATAGAAATTTTGTAGACATAAATGAACGCCATAAAAAAGGCTGGTTAAAAACCGTTTGGTATAACTCCATTTTCTTTCCTCTGGCCGATTTAGTGTCCTCCATAAGTATTGGGTTAATTGCCTGGTATGGTGGTTTAAGCGTTGTGATGCATGGTACCGAGGTTTCTCAAGGAGATTTAATTGCGTTTGTTATGTTTATTCCAATGTTATTCAGACCATTAAGGCAAATGGCAGATAATTTTAATACTCTTCAAATGGGTATGGTTGCTGCCACGAGAGTTTTTAAAGTGTTAGATACAACCTCGCAAATTGATGATACAGGCACATTGGTAGCAGAACATTTTAAGGGTAATATTAATTTTAATAAGGTAGTTTTTAGTTATGTGGAAGCTGAACCAGTTTTAAAAGGTGTTTCTTTTGATGTAAAATCGGGCGAAACAGTTGCTATTGTTGGTGCTACTGGTGCGGGGAAATCTACTATTATTAATTTATTGAATCGTTTTTATGAAATTGAAGACGGAGTAATTTCTATTGATGGCTTAGATATAAAACAATTTACTTTATCCTCACTACGTACTCAAATTGCCGTGGTTTTACAAAATGTGTTTTTGTTTGCCGATACCATTTTAAACAATATAACACTTAATAATCCAGAAATTACTGAAGAACAAGTACAAAAAGCTGCCAAAGAAATTGGTGTACATGATTTTATTGCGAGCTTACCAGGTGGCTATCATTATAATGTGAAAGAACGCGGTGTGATGCTCTCTTCCGGTCAGCGTCAACTTATTTCGTTTTTAAGAGCGTATGTAACCAATCCAAGTATTTTGGTATTGGATGAAGCGACTTCGTCTGTAGATTCACATTCAGAGCAACTCATTCAAAATGCTACCGATAAAATGACGAATGGTAGAACGTCTATTGTAATTGCTCACAGACTTGCAACAGTTAAAAAAGCTAATAAAATTTTAGTAATGGATGCTGGTAAAATTGTTGAACACGGCACGCATGAGCAACTTCTTAAAAAAGAAAACGGATATTATAAAAACCTATACGAAGTGCAGTTTTTAAAAGAGGAAGTTGTTTAAGCTAAATCCCTTTTAATCATTAAATTAAGTTGTGTAACATCATCAAAAACAACAAATTCACCATCTTTAAAGTAAGAGATGTGTCCTGTTTCTTCACTAACTGCAAGTGCTAAAGCATCCGTTTTTTCTGTTACTCCTATAGCGGCTCTATGACGTAAACCAAACCGTTTTGGAATGACTTTTTCGTTGTTTAATGGCAGAATAACACGTGTTGCTTTTACAATATTATTGCTCACTATAATGGCGCCATCATGTAACGGGCTGTTCTTAAAAAAGATACTTTCTATAATAGGTTGAGTCACTTTTATATTCATTTCATCGCCTGTAGTGCTTAAAAAATCTAAGTTGTTGTTACGTTCAAAAACAATTAAAGCACCCGTTTTAGAGTTTGCCATTTTAATACAAGCCGCTAAAATAGCATCAACGTTAGTTTCGTCAGTATTCTCCGTTTTTAAAAATGCAAATTGCTTGAAAAGTTTTCCTCTTTTACTAAAATTTGTGGAGCCCACCATTAATAAAAACTTTCTAATTTCTGGTTGAAACACTACTATTAAAGCTATAATTCCCACTTTCATAAAGCCTCCAAAAATACCCGAAAGCAATTCCATGTTTAAGAAATTAGTAAGTCGCCAAACCAGATAAATAATAATGATTCCAATAAAAATATTAATGGCAACTGTTCCTTTTACAAGTTTGTAAATGTAGTAGAGTAGTAGTGCTACCAGAAAAACATCTATAACATCAATTACTGAGAATTTTAAAAGGTCATTAAAGATTTCCAAGGCTTATGGGTTTTGGTAAATTTAGTAAAATATGCTTAATTAAAAATGAATTCGTAGTTGGATATAGTAACATTTTCTAAATCTAATTTTAATAACAATGATTTAAAAGAAATATAGTCTTGAAATGATAACGATTCTCTTAATTCAGAAAAAATAAGCGCATTACTTTCATTTGTGATATTACTTTCTAAATGTTCTAAAAGGTCGTTTTTATTTGAAGTGTTTAAAAAGATAGTGTCCTTCCAGAGAAATGAAATTTTAATCGAATCAAGTGAATGTACTTTAATTTTAATAACCTGTTCTAGGTGGCTATTTTGATTTTTGAAATTGACATTAGATTCTTTATCATCATAAACAACATCTGTAAACTCAATAAATCCTAAATTCTTTTTACTAGTGTTATTGCAAGTAAAATAATTTTTAGAGTTTTCTTTTTTATGACTAGAATTTCTTTTCTTCTCTTGTAAAAATTTAATATGAGGAATAACTTGATTGATTGTCAAACGTTTATCTACATTTATTAACCAATTTGTAGAACTTATTAAATTTCTTCGGTTAAGTTCAACACTGTCTGTTTTGGTTTCATCATAAAATAAATAAGCAGCAGATACATCATTTATTTTTGAAATTTCTGAATGACTAATTTCTGGAAGTTGTAAAACTTTATCCTGTCCACAGGAATTGAAAAGCAGTATTGTAATAAGAAAGTATGTAATTTTCATATTTTTAAACGATTCAACAATTCAACGCTTCAACAAGTTTTATGGTTTCCATAGCTTCTTTAACATCATGAACCCGTAAAATCGATGCGCCTTTTTGCAATGCAATAGTGTTTAACACGGTTGTGCCATTTAAAGCGTCGTTAGCTGTAGTTTCTAATGTTTTGTATATCATAGATTTTCTGGATACACCAACCAAAATTGGTTTTTCAATCATTTTAAATAATTCCAAATGGTTTAGTAACAAGTAATTCTGCTTTAAAGTTTTTGCAAAGCCAAATCCCGGGTCGATAATAACATCAACAATTCCTAAAGCTTTAGCAGTTGCAAGGCGTTCGGAGAAATAAAACAAAATATCTTTGGTTAAATTATCATAATTAGTGTGTTGCTGCATGGTTTGTGGGGTTCCTTTCATATGCATCATAATATAAGGAACATGTAAGGTGGCAACCGTTTGCAACATGATTTCATCTAATTTTCCTGCAGATATGTCATTTATTAAAGCTGCACCAGCTTCGACACATTGTTTAGCTACATTACTTCGAAAAGTATCAACAGAAAGTAATGCTTCAGGGAATTTCTTTAAAACGGTTTCAATAATTGGTACAATGCGCTGTAATTCAACTTCTTCAGTAACAAAATCGGCATTTGGCCTGGAACTGTAAGCGCCAATATCAATAAAAGTAGCACCTGCATTAAGCATAGATTCAACGTGCATTAATATGGAAGTTTCATTTTTATGTTTGTCACCATCATAAAACGAATCGGGTGTAATATTTAAAATCCCCATCACTTTTGGCGATGCTAAATCAATAAGTTTTCCTTTGCAATTAATGGTCATAATAATAAGATTCCAATATTTTAAAAATCAAATGCCAAACCTAAAACTTTAAATTTGAAACATCAAAAAGAGTCTTAAAAACTTTAAACATTAAACTTTTGAACTTTGAACTATTTAAGCGAAATTTACACAAAATTTGTTTTAATACATGCAAGATACTTCAAAACAATACGATGCCGTTATAGATACCTGTAAAAGTTTATTCATCAAAAAAATGTCCGATTATGGAAGTGCATGGCGCATATTACGTTTGCCATCGCTTACCGATCAAATTTTTATAAAAGCACAACGAATTCGAGGACTTCAACAAAACGCGGTTAGAAAAGTAGATGAAGATGAAATCAGTGAATTTATTGGGATTATAAATTACAGTATCATGGCTTTAATTCAGTTAGAAAAAGGCGTGGTTGAACAACCTGATTTATCTACTGATCAAGCTACCAAGTTATACGAAAAACATGTTGGCATTACCAAAAAATTAATGGAAGATAAAAACCATGATTATGGGGAAGCGTGGCGCGATATGCGTGTTAGTAGTTTAACCGATTTGATTTTACAAAAATTATTGCGCGTTAAACAAATTGAAGATAATGCGGGTAAAACTATTGTTAGCGAAGGCATTGATGCTAATTATCAGGATATGGTAAATTATGCTGTTTTTGCTATGATACATTTAAATGAAAAATAATTATCATTCCTGTGAATTCAGGAATCCATTATAAAAAATGAGTTTCAATTAATAAGATTCCTGCCTTCACAGGAATGACAAAAATTATGAAATATTTAGTAAGCATATCAAGAATATTTGTTGGTGTTTTGTTCATCATTTCAGGATTAATAAAACTAAACGACCCGTTAGGATTTTCATATAAATTGCAGGAATACTTTAGTGTCGATGTTTTAAATATACCATTTTTAGAACCTTATGCACTTATAATTTCGGTTTTAGTAGTGGTATTTGAGGTTGTTTTAGGTGTGTTTTTAATTATCGGATACAAACCTAAATTTACTGTCTGGAGTTTGTTAGTAATGATTGTCTTTTTCACGTTTTTGACCTTTTATTCAGCTTATTTTGATAAAGTTAAAGACTGTGGATGTTTTGGAGATGCCTTAAAGCTAACGCCTTGGGAAAGCTTTACTAAAGATGTTGTTTTACTCGTCTTTATACTTGTTTTGTTTTTAGGAGTAAAGCATATAAAACCAGTGTTTAGCAGTTTGCAAACCACAATTTTGGCTCTGTTAAGTTTTATTTTTAGTTTCTGGTTGGGGTATCATGTACTTATGCATTTACCGGTAGTCGATTTTAGAGCCTATAAAATAGGAAAGAATATAGCTGAAGGGATGCGTATTCCTAAAGATGCCGCTAAACCAGTGGTTGAATATTATTGGAAATTTAAAATAAATGGTGAAGATAAAGTCATTACAACTAATGGTTCTTACCCTTCGGTTGACGGTGATTTTGTGAGTGTAGATACCAAAATGATAAAAGAAGGTTACCAACCCTCAGTTGTTGATTTTTCAATAGAATCTCCAGATGAAGATTTAACACAGCATTTTTTATCTGAAGAAAATCTTATTGTAATTGTATCTTATAGCTTAGAAAAAATGGAAAAGGCAGGTGCTGAAAAACTAAAAGCCTTGTCTGATGAAGCCATTAAAAAAGGTTATAAAGTGATAGGTTTAACAGCATCAAGTGAAGATGATAAACAGAAAATCAATAAGCTTTATAATTTGAAATTTAATTGGTATTTATGTGATGAAAAAGCACTAAAAACAGTAGTGCGTTCAAATCCTGGAATTTTAGAATTGGATAAAGGAACAGTAAAACAAAAAGTGCACTGGAATGATATCGACGATTTAAAATTGTAGTTTTCAACCGAAGTTTTAAACAAATTAACGCATCAACAAATAAACTATTTGATAAGTTACCTTTTAAATAAAATCACATACGCTTTACTTACATTATTTGGGGTGGTCACTGTTATTTTCTTATTATTTAATGTGCTTCCCGGAGACCCTGCGCAAATGATGTTAGGGCAAAATGAAGACAGCGAACAATTGGCTACTGTGAAGCAAAAATATGGGTTCGATAAACCTGTAAGTACTCAGTATTTTTATTATTTAAACGACTTATTGCCAATATCTTTTCATTCAAAAAAAGCAACAGATTACACATTTTTAAAAGCAGGGAAATATTCATCTGTAACATTGTTTTCAATTGGGAATACTACCACGGTTTTAAAATTTCCGTATTTACGAGAATCCTTTACCAAACAAGGTAAAAAAGTAAGTGAAGTATTGGGCGAAACACTACCAAATACGTTTGTACTTGCCGTTTCTGCCATAATTATTGCAATTTTTATTGGTATTATCTTGGGTATTATGTCTGCGCTTTATAAAGATACCTGGCTTGATAAAACGATACAGATACTCAGTACGTTAGGGATGAGTGTTCCATCGTTTTTCAGTGCTATTTTATTCGCTTGGTTTTTTGGTTTTGTGCTTCATAAATACACCAATTTAGAAATGACAGGTAGTCTATACGAGTTAGATGATTTTGGAGAATCCAATCATCTAAAACTAAAAAATCTCATACTTCCTGCGATTGTTTTAGGTATTCGTCCGTTAGCGGTAGTGATTCAGCTTATGAGGAATTCATTACTCGAAGTTTTCAATCAAGATTACATCCGTACAGCCAGAGCAAAGGGTTTAAGCGAATTTCAAATTATAAAAAGACATGCTGTAAAAAATGCTTTAAACCCAGTGGTTACGGCAATTTCAGGTTGGTTTGCATCTATGTTGGCAGGTGCTGTTTTTGTAGAGTATATTTTTGGTTGGAACGGACTTGGTAAAGAAATTGTTAATGCCTTAAACACTTTAGACTTACCAGTAATTATGGGTTCGGTGTTAATAATAGCATTACTCTTTATTATTATTAATATTTTCGTAGATATTATTTACGTTTGGTTAGACCCTAAAGTAAAACTTCAGTAAATTTGCCGTTTCTGTCGAGGCAGAAATCTAATAATTAAAAACATGAAAAAATTAAAATACATTTTAATCTTCTTATTAAGTTTTACAGGCTGCAAAGCGCAGGAAACCCCTAAAGTATTTTCAGAATCCGCTTTAAACGATTCGTTTATTAAACTAGATGGTAGTTCTACAACTTTCAAAGATATTTTAGATACTAATAAAGGTAAAACAATTATTATTGATATTTGGGCTTCTTGGTGTAGTGATTGTATAAAAGGGATGCCTAAAGTTAAAGATCTTCAGAAGAAATTTGGAAACGTAACTTATGTGTTTTTATCATTAGATAAAACACAAGAGGCTTGGAAAAAAGGTATCGACAAATATAATGTACAGGGTCAGCATTACTTTATGCAATCGGGTTGGAAAGGACCTTTCGGAGAATTTGTACAATTAGATTGGATACCAAGATACATGGTAGTAGATGCAAACGGAACCATAAAACTATTCAAAGCTATAGAAGCAGACGATAAAAAAATAACAGAAATTTTATAAACCATTAATAAAAATCCCTTCATATTAAAAGGGTAAATTAAAAATGAGAAAACAAATAGTAGCAGGAAATTGGAAAATGAATAATGATTTAGCTCAAACAGAATCATTATTAACAGATTTAATGAGCAAAAAGCAAACTTCGAATGCAGAAGTTATGGTAGCGCCAACATTTACCAATTTACATCACGCATTTACCGCTTTAAAAGGTTCAAAAATAGAAGTCATTGCACAAAACATGCATTTTGCAGCTAACGGAGCATATACGGGCGAAATAAGTGCAAGTATGCTTAAAAGTGTAGGTATTAAAACCGTTATTTTAGGCCATAGTGAACGTCGTGAATATTTCAACGAAACAGACGAAATTTTGGCTAAAAAAGTAGATGCAGCCTTAGCCAACAATTTACGAGTTATTTTCTGTTTTGGTGAAGTTTTAGCCGATAGAAAATCAGGAAATCACGAAAATGTAGTTGGAAGCCAAATTAAAAACGGTTTATTTCATTTAGAAGCATCTGCATTTAAAAACATCGTGTTGGCCTACGAGCCTGTTTGGGCTATTGGAACTGGTGAAACTGCAAGTCCGGAGCAAGCACAAGATATGCACGCGTTCATTCGTAAAACCTTGAGCAATAAATACGGTGCAGATTTAGCGAATAGCGTTTCCATTTTATACGGAGGAAGTGTGAAACCAAACAACGCACAAGAAATTTTTGGCAAGCCTGATGTAGATGGCGGTTTAATTGGTGGTGCTGCTCTTAATGCAGACGACTTTTTTGCAATTGTAAACGCATTTTAATTTAATAACTTTATAGGCGTTACCCATGGGTCGCGCTATACACTGTATCTTTTTGGCGCTTTTTGGGCGCCAAAAAGGATGCCGTTTCTATCGCTAACGCACTTTCCAATGGCGATTACGTTTATAAATTTTAGACAATATGTCAAACATCATTTACATAGGTTACGAGTTTAAAGTAACACCCATTCAACCAGGAGTAGAAATACTTATTGCGGAACTCGGTTATGCAGGTTTTGAAAGTTTTGTAGAAACAGAAGATGGTGTTACAGCATACATTCAAAAAGAAGAATGGAATGCGTCTATACTTGACGATATTCAAATTTTAAATTCAAATGAATTTAAAATTAATTTCACATTCAACGAAATTGAGCAAACCAATTGGAATGAAGAATGGGAAAAGAATTTTAATCCTATAGTCGTAGATAATGTGTGTACGGTTCGTGCACCATTTCATGAGAAACCAAATACTCAATACGATATCATTATTGAACCAAAGATGAGTTTCGGTACAGGGCATCACGAAACCACGCATATGATGATTCAGCATATTTTAAAAAACGATTTTACTAATAAAACGGTTTTAGATATGGGTTGCGGAACCGGCGTTTTAGCAATTTTAGCAGAAATAAAAGGTGCAAAACTACTTGATGCGGTCGATTATGATAATTGGTGCTATTTAAATAGTTTAGAAAATGTAGAACGCAATAACTGTAAAAACATAACAGTCATAGAAGGTGATGCGAGTGTTTTAAAAGGTAGAAAATACGATATTATTATTGCTAATATTAACCGTAACATTTTGCTAAACGACTTGGGGACCTATGTGTCGTGTTTAAATAAGGGTGGTATTTTGTTTTTAAGCGGATTTTACAATGATGATATTCCAGTTATTCAAGAGGAATGTGAAAAGCATATGTTAAAATTTGATGAAAAATTAGAAAGAAACCATTGGGTTGCGTTAAAATTTTTAAATTAGTAAAAAATTAGTGATGAGTACCAGAGAAAAAACATCTGTAGAATTACTTTTAGAAGAGGAAGTACTTACTCAAAACGAGATAGTGCTATTTAATGACGATGTTAATACCTTCGATCACGTTATTGAAATGCTTATTCATGCTTGCGATCACACTTCAGAACAAGCAGAACAATGCGCGCTTCTCGTTCATTACAAAGGTAAATGTACCGTAAAAACCGGAGCTTTCGACGATTTAAAACCACGTTGTTCTATGCTTCTTGAAGCAGGTTTAAGCGCAGAATTAGTTTAAATTAATTATCCATTCTTCCAATAGCGCAACTAACAAAAGATTTTGCTTTGGTAGTAATAGCGTTCTTTTCTCCAACTATAGGATAACCAATGCTGTTTAATAAATCTTTGGCGCCTTCTAACGTTTTGTCATTTTCATAAAAAAATGAGACACTCTTAGTTTCATTATTTACCAAAACATCTTTAATACCTTCTAAATTTGATAATTTAGTGGTAATTGTATTGGCACATCCGTGGCATTTTAAATTTTGAACTTCTAAGGTTGTTGTCATTTTTTTATTTTACAGGTGTTCATTCCAAAAAGAGTATAAAGCGGACAAAAACTCACAAAACTAGTTAATAAGAATATAATAGCAAAAGCCATCAAAATATATGCTAAAATACCTTCAATAACATTAAAATAATATAAAAGCGCTATAACAATAGCAATAGCTACTCTAATGCCTTTATCGGCTGAACCCATATTTTTTTTCATAGAAACTGTAATTTCGGTTAATTAATAAACTTCATAAGAAGAATATCAAATATAAAAAACTTGAACAAATAGTAATGTGACATTTGTCACTTTTGTTAATATTCGTTTGAACGCAAAAGTTTTAATGCGGCAATTTGTGTTTTATTACACCGTAAATAAATGTACCGACCATAGCAGCAGCAATTACTATAAGCATGCTATAAACTCCGGTTCCTAAAAGTATGTACAAGGGGCCAGGGCAAGCTCCAATTAGCGCCCAGCCAAGTCCGAAAATGGTACCGCCAATTATATAGCGAACAAACCCATTTTCTTTAAGTGGAACAATAATTTCACTGCCTAATACACTTTTTATATAGCCTTTTTTTGATATTTGAAGGATTAAAATACCAGTTGCTATCGCAGTTCCAATAATGCCATACATGTGAAACGATTGAAATCGAAACATTTCGTAAATACGGTACCAGGAAACTGCTTCAGATTTTACCAGAACAATCCCGAAAAACATGCCAATCAATAAAAATTTAAAATATTTCATTTGTTAAAAAATTAAGGGTAAAATAAAGTTAGCCATTATTAATCCGCCTATAAAAAAACCAATAACCGCAATAAGCGAAGGTTTTTGTAAACTGCTAAGTCCGCTAATAGCATGTCCGGAGGTACAACCATCAGCATATCGTGTTCCAAAACCAACAAGTAACCCGCCTATAATAAGGAGGATTAAGCCTTTTGGAGAAGCTACGGAGTCCCAGCTATAAAGTTCATCCGGTACTAAATGCGCACCAATATTATTGAATCCAAGATTTTTTAATTCTCCTATAGTAGTTGGGTTCAAATCAGTTACAGTATCATTTGATAAGTAATGACTACCAATAAACCCACCAATTATTGCGCCAGCTACTACGAATAAATTCCATGTATAATCTTTCCAATTTATTTTAAAAAAATCTGAAAATTTATCGGCACCAACCATGGTGCACATGGTTTTAAGATTGGACGACATACCAAATGTTTTTCCATGATAAAGTAAAAGCGCCATTACCACAGATATTAATGGGCCAGAAACATACCATGGCCAAGGGTTTAATATATAATCCATAAGTCTATTTTATAAACGAAATTTAGTGTAACTAGTATTAAATTCATTATTATCAAATAATTTTAACGCTTATTATTAAGGTGTCAATTTGTAAGTAATAATTTTTTAATCGAGGTCAAAAGTAGTGAATTACAAATTTGTAAAAAAATTGGTGGAGTTTTAATAAAAATACTATATTTGCAGCCACAAAAAAGGCCTCGTGGCGCAACTGAATAGCGCACTTGATTACGGCTCAAGAGGTTACTGGTTTGAATCCAGTCGAGGTCACAATGATAATAAAGGTTTCAAGAGATTGAAGCCTTTTTTGTTTTATTGTTTGCAGAATATTTTCAGAAACACTTAGAATTAAGGTAATTTTAATAAGTAATATTTATAAAGGTTTACCCGTATTAAAAATTCCCTACTGCGGTTATTGTATTTCGTTCTGAAATATATACCACTTCAACTAAGAGCCCATTTATAGCATAACTGTTATCGCAAACGCCTCTATTTATTGAATTATCTATAAAATCCATAAATTAAACTTTTTTAATCTATCCTAAATATCTTTAATCCTTGCTTTTATTACATTTAAATTATACATGCAATGATTGGCCAGCCAATTAAACCTTAGTTGTTCTTGATGCAGTTTAATTTATTTATTAGTTTTCTAAGTTTTTTTAAAAAATAATTTTAGCTTTACAAATTGTGCTAAATAACATCCCACTATTCAAATACTAAACAAAAAAATAAACTAACTAACTAAGACTATTTAATTATGAATCAAAAAAAATATTTATTATTAATCACATCAGTTTCTGCATTGGGAGGCTTATTATTCGGTTATGATACTGGAGTTATAAACGGAGCCCAATTCTTTCTAACAAAATATTTTGAATTGGATGCAACTTCACAAGGGTTTGTGGTAGGAAGCGCATTAATTGGATGTTTTGTCGGTGCTATTGTTTCTGGACCTTTAAGTAATAGAATAGGTAGGAAAAACTCATTAATAATTTCGGCAGTACTTTTTACGATTTCCGCGTGGGGTTCTGGTTTACCAAGTATTTTTCCAGAATCAGTAGCTTTGTTAGTTATTTTTAGATTAATTGGTGGATTAGGAATTGGTATTGCATCTATGAATGCACCAACATATATCGCTGAAATTGCTCCAGCGAGTAGAAGAGGGAACTTAGTATCGTATTATCAGTTAGCAATAGTTATTGGGTTTTTTATTGTGTTTTTGGCTACCTACTTCATAGGAAGCACACTTACTGAGGCTGAAAATATTCAGTTTGGATGGCGACGCATGTTCTGGTCTGAACTTATACCAAGTTTTTTGTTTATGATATTGTTGTTCTTTGTACCCAAAAGCCCACGCTGGTTAGCATTAAAAGGCAGAAAAGAAGAATCACTTAAAGTTTTAGTAAGCATTCATGGTGAAGAAAATGCGAAAATTGAATTTAAAGAAATAGAAGAGTCATTAAGATTAGAAAATAAAGGTGAGAAAATTAATTACTTTTCTAAAGGTATATTTATTATTATCGTTATTGGCTCTGTGTTCTCAATATTACAGCAATTTACAGGAATTAATGCCGTACTGTATTATGGAGCAGACATATTTGAAAAAGCGTTAGGCTTTGGTAAAGATGATGTATTATTACAGCAAATACTTCTTGCATTTATAAACTTAATTTTCACATTTATTGCCATGGCAACCGTTGATAAATTTGGAAGAAAGCCTCTAGTTTATATTGGTTCAGTTGGTATGTTAATAGGGTTTATGCTATTGGGAGTTACATTACAACAACAATCAATAGGTTTCTTGTCGCTTCTTGGAGTCCTTATATTTATAGCGTCGTTTGCCATGTCTATGGGACCCGTTGTTTGGGTGTTGTTATCTGAAATGTTTCCAAATAAAATAAGAAGTGTGGCAATGTCTGTTGCAGTAGCTGTTCAATGGGCAGGTAATTATTTTGTTTCACAATCATTTCCAATGGTAACAGCAAGTGAGGTTAATAATAATGAGTTTTGGAATGGTTCATTACCCTATTTTATTTTCGTGGTTTTTATTATAATCATTATTGTATTTACATATAAATTTATACCAGAAACGAAAGGGAAATCTCTTGAAGAAATTGAGAGAATGTGGGAAAAATAAAATTTAAAATTTAAGAAGACAAAAAAACCTTACTAAATAGTAAGGTTTTTTTGTCTTTTAAAAGTGAGAACTGTAGCAATAATAATCAAAGATTAATTTATAGTTTTAAAATCATTTTTATAAACGATTTAATCTAGAGCATTTTTTGTAACAAACCACCTCCAGCCAATAATGGCCATTTGCAGTTTGCTTGCTTTAATTAAATCTAATTGCTGTTTAGAATAACTAGGAAAGACAAATTTATTAACCTTCGCTAAAATTTTGAATACTTGCTGTTTCATATTACAAAAATAGTAAAACTTAATCAAGAATATTTTTTCAAAATTTGCCAGTATTTTAGTTTTTCATCTATTATAAGTTTTTATGACATAAAAAAGGCACTCGTAAAGAGTGCCTTTTTTAATTTAGTAAGACTGTTTAGTTTTACTTTTTAGTAGTGATTTCCACGACACCATCTTTTGCTTTTTCTCCGTGTTTTTTTATTGCAGCGTCACCTTTTAAAACATTAACCGATGCTATATTATCAGGATTCATTTTATCAACAACTTCTTTTTTTACTTCTTTTCCATCAACTAAATATAAAGCTTCACCACTTAATTTAACGGTGTATTTTGATTCATTTTCATTTTTTGTAGTGATAATTACAACACCATTTTTTCCTTTATCACCATATTTTCTGCTCGCGTTTTCATCTTTTAAAACTTCAACTTTATCTATAGTGTTTGGGTCAATATTATTCATTTCTTCATTGCTTATTTCTTTGCCATCCAGCATCATTAATGGAGCTTTCTCATCAGTTGAAATTATTCTAACCTTCGTTTCCTTTTTGCCATTTATAGTAACTTTTTCACCATCAGTGGGTGTCCAGGACATTTCATCTTCATTGCCATTATTCTTTATTTTAATAATCTTTTGAATCTTTTTGTCTTTATCATCTTTACTTATAAACATAACATCATCATTGGAATCCATTTTAATGTTATGTCCTTTATGATTTTTTACCAGACGTGTGGTATCACCATTTTTTATAATTATTTCCTCCTTAATTATATTGTTGTCAGAGTCGTTAGTTTTAATAATAAATACGTTTTTTTCGCCTCCAGTATGGTTAATTTCATGCGATTCATCTTCATCAGATACAAACACCATATGCTTTCCCTTTTTAATATTGCTATTTCCTATGGAAATGTTTTTACCGTTATTTTCTATACTTATTTTAATTGGTTTGATAGCTTCGCTTGAATCAATATCGAAATTTGAGTTGGCTGATTTAGAGCTAACTTCAATTTTAATGGCTGTAATTTCACCATTAGTGTTGCGTTTAATTCCTTTAAATTTAGCATTGAATCCTTCCGATTTCAACTTGAGTTTTAAGTTTTCCAGTTCATCGTCTGTGAAATTTTTAGTAATAATAACTTCAATAATGTCATTGTTAGATAGGCTTACTATTATAGGTTTTTTTGCCTTATTAACATAAATTTCCTTTGTGTTAAAGCTCATTAAAAATAACGCCAGTACTGGAATTACTAAAGTATACTTTAATTGATTGATTTTTTTTGATTTTGATTTGTGTAACATAACGATTCGTTTTTTGATTAATGAATTATAAAAATTATTGCTTAATGCCATTTGATGAGTTGGCACACTTGTTTTAAGTAATGTGTATTGGTAACTTTTTTTGCATTCTGTTTTGTTAGCTGTAATCTTGTCGGCTATAAATTCCAGATTTTGTTTTAAATCTTTGTTGTAAAACCAGATAAATGGATTAAACCAAAGAACTGTACAACTTAAATGCGTTAATAAAATATCGAGCGAATGACTTTGATTAGCATGTGCTTTTTCGTGTGTAATTATTTGCTCGAGTTCGTGTTTTCTAAATTGATCCGGGTTGAAAACTATCCAATTAAAAAATGAAAACGGTGATACATTATTGGTGGTTTTAATATAGACGTAACTACCATTTCTTTCACCTTTATTCTTTAGAATAACTAAAGCCAGAGAAAAAAATTGAAAAATAAAGCGAACAGAAAAAAATACAAAACCTGTTAAGTAAACAAAAGGCAAATAGTCTAAAACATTAAATGGTTTTTCTGTGTTTTGTTGTGGTATTTGATTAGAGAAAACATATTGAGATAAATCTATTGATGTCTGTTCAACATATATAGGGATTACCAAAAATGGGATTATAAAAGAGGATACTAGCCCAATTAATAAGAACCATCTATTCGATTCAAAAAAAGTATCGCGTTCTAAAAATAATTTGTAGCACAAATAAAAAATCGCAACTAGAGCACTTGTTTTAAGTAAATATTCCATTTCTATTTTTGGTTTTCAATTAAAGCTATTATTTCTTTCAATTCTTCAACACTAATTTTTTCTTCTTTGGCAAAAAACGACACGACATTTTTATACGAATTATTAAAATAGTTATCAATGGCCGCAGTCATAAAACGTTTTTTATAATCTTCCTTGCTCACAATAGGGAAGTACTGGTGTGTTTTTCCGTAGGCATTATAACCAACATATTTTTTCTCTTCCAGATTTCTAATTATAGTAGATAAGGTATTGTAGTGTGGCTTATCATCCTTAATTTCGGCTAGGACATCTTTCACAAATGCTTTTTCAAGCTTCCATAAAATATGCATTATTTCTTCTTCCTTATTTGTTAGTTTTTCCATTAATTTAATATTTTGGGCGTTACCACACCCTTCGACTCCGCTCAGGGCAGGAGGTTGGGCTAGGAGTTTATCCAGAGCGTAGTCTAAGGGTTATAATCTTTTTGTTCGTGCCTCACAAAAAGGATTTTCACTGCTATCCCTAACGCAAAACAAACATATAACTATTTTTATAGTTATACAACTACGTATATAGTTATTTAACTAAATTTTAAGTTTTCAAAAAACTTATAACATGTAACATATAACTTTTAACTTTCATTTATCTTCGCAAAAAATATTTTCATGAGTATTGTCTTGGTTGTTTTAGGGTTTACTTTATTGGTAGTAGGTGGTGAGTTTCTTGTACGGTCGTCTGTCGCTTTATCCTTTAAGTTTAATATTTCTAAAATGGTTATTGGTATGACGGTAGTATCTTTCGCTACATCTGTACCAGAATTACTTGTAAGTCTTCAGGCTGCGTTATCTGGTTCACCGGCAATAGCCATTAATAATGTGGTGGGTTCTAATATTGCCAATATTGGTTTGGTTTTAGGTATTACTGCTATAGTAGGTAGTATTGCGGTAGATAAATCGTTTTACAAACTTAATTGGCCTGTAATGATGATTTTTTCAATTGTATCATACTATTTTCTAAAAAATGACAATGTACTTTCTTCTTTTGAAGGAGCTATCTTATTTATAGGATTGTTTTTATTTTTAATTGTTTTAATTAAAAGTGCTAAAAACGATGTAATTATTGAAGAAGTTGATGACACACTTAGTATTGTCTCTAATTTTAAAATATTTATTTGGTTGGCTATTGGTGCGGTTGCTTTATATTTTGGAAGTGATTGGTTAGTAAAAGGCGCTAAAGAAATTGCTTTGTCTATTGGTGTGAGTGAAGCCGTAATAGGAGTGTCTTTAATTGCAGTTGGTACTAGCGTTCCGGAATTGGCGGCCTCTGTAATTGCAGCGGCAAAACAAGAAAAAGCCATTTCGCTAGGAAATTTAATAGGATCTAATATTTTTAATATCGCTTCTGTTTTGGGTTTAACAGCTATGATAAAACCAATACCAGTTACCGAGCCATTAATTCTTTCTCGCGATATTTTTTGGATGCTTGGGTTTGCTTTTATATTAATACCATTAGTGTTTCTTGGGAAGAAGTATGAAATAAATAGGTTTAAAGGATTCTGTTTGGTATTTGCCTATGGAATTTTCATGATGTTATTATTCATGCATGAATAGGTAAGAATTAATTATAAATAAAAAAGGGTTTGCCATTTAGCAAACCCTTTTTTATTATGAACAAATATATTATATAATTAAATCTTTGCAGATTTAACAGTTTTAATAATTCTTCCAGCAATTTTGTATGGATCTCCGTTTGAAGCAGGACGTCTGTCTTCTAACCAACCTTTCCAACCTTTATTAACAGCGATTAATGGAATTCGTATTGAAGCACCTCTATCTGAAACTCCCCAAGAGAAATCATGGATAGATGCTGTTTCGTGTAATCCAGTTAAACGTTGGTCGTTAAACTCACCATAAACTGCAATGTGTTCTTCAACTACAGGACGGAAAGCCTCACAAATTTTAGCAAAAACTTCTTTATCACCGCAAGTTCTTAATATAGAATTGGAGAAGTTTGCGTGCATACCAGAACCATTCCAGTCCATATCTTTACCAAGTGGTTTTGGATGGTACTCAATAAAATAGCCATATTTTTCAGTTAATCTGTCTAGTAAATATCTAGCAATCCAAAGTTCGTCACCAGCTAATTTAGCGCCTTTAGCGAATAATTGGAATTCCCATTGTCCGCAAGCTACTTCTTGGTTAATACCTTCAAAGTTTAATCCTGCAGCAATACATAAATCGGCATGCTCTTCAACTAAATCTCTACCATGAGTATTTAATCCTCCAACAGAGCAGTAGTACATACCTTGAGGTTTTGGATAACCTCCAACTGGGAAACCTAAAGGTAACTGAGTTGCTGTATCCATTATAAAGTACTCTTGCTCAAAACCAAACCAGAAATCATTATCATCATCATCAATGGTAGCTCTACCATTAGAAGGATGAGGCGTTCCGTCAGCACTATAAACCTCAGTCATTACTAAATATCCGTTTACACGTTCTGGATCTGGATAAATAGCAACTGGTACTAACAAACAATCCGAAGATCCTCCTTCTGCTTGTTTTGTAGAAGATCCATCAAAAGACCAATTTTCTAATTCTTCAAGTGTACCTTTAAAGTTTTCATGCTCTTCAACTTTGGTTTTACTTCTCATGTTCTGAGTAGGGAAGTAACCATCTAACCAAATGTATTCTAATTTAATTTTTGCCATAATAAATATTTTATAAAATGATAATTTAATAATAATTCCAACAAATATATATTTTTATTCAGACACTTCAAATGTATAGGTGTGATTTAATAAAGTCTTAAGATATTTTTGTTTATCCCCTATTTTTTTAGGGTATCTATTAAAAAAAGCATATTTATTTATATAAAAAATGAAAAATTCTTAATATTTGAAAATCATATTGACAACGATATTATTACTTTTGCATCCTAATTCATTTTAAATTAATTATAACAAATGTCTACACTACGCTTTTATGCCATCAAAGAATCTTTAGCTAATAAACCTATAATTATTGAAGAAAAAGAACGTCGATCAGATTTATTTGGAAAAAATGTTTTTAATGAAAACACGATGCGCCAATATTTAACAAAAGATGCTTTTATGGGGGTTATGAATGCGATTCAATTTGGAAAAAAAATTGATAGAAATATAGCAGACCAGGTAGCATCATCCATGAAAGATTGGGCCTTATCAAAAGGTGTTACACATTATACGCACTGGTTTCAACCATTAACAGGAACAACTGCCGAAAAACACGATGCTTTTTTTGAAACTATAGGCAGCGGAATGGCTGTTGAAAAGTTTGGAGGTAGCCAGTTGGTACAGCAAGAGCCTGATGCATCAAGTTTCCCGAGCGGAGGCATTAGAAATACATTTGAGGCAAGAGGGTATACCGCTTGGGATCCAACATCACCCGCGTTTATATATGGTACGACACTTTGTATTCCAACTATTTTTGTAGCATATACGGGTGAAGCATTAGATTATAAAACACCTTTGTTGAGAGCATTAAATGCCGTAGATAATGCCGCTACAGATGTATGTAAATATTTCGATAAAAACGTAAAAAAGGTAACATCTTCATTAGGATGGGAACAAGAATATTTTTTAATTGACAGGCTACTTGCAGCCAGCAGACCAGATATTACCTTAACTGGGAGAACATTATTGGGACATTCATCTGCAAAAGGACAACAACTAGACGATCATTATTTTGGATCCATTCCAAGCCGAGCTTTAAATTTTATGCGGGAGTTGGAAAATGAATGTATGCTTTTAGGAATACCGGTTAAAACGCGCCATAATGAAGTAGCTCCAAATCAATTTGAACTCGCACCAATATATGAAGAAGCAAATTTAGCAGTAGATCATAACTCACTTTTAATGGATATTATGGGGCGAGTGGCAGCTCGCCATAACTTTAAAGTGCTTTTACACGAAAAACCATTTGCAGGAATAAATGGTTCGGGTAAACATAATAATTGGTCACTTTCTACAGATACTGGAGTTAATTTATTGGCGCCTGGTAAAACACCTATGAGTAATCTTCAGTTTTTAACCTTTTTTATTAATACTATAAAAGCAGTTCATGAAAATGAAGAATTACTGAGAGCCTCTATTGCTTCGGCTAGTAATGATCATAGATTAGGCGCAAACGAAGCGCCTCCAGCTATTATGTCCGTATTTATAGGTGAACAATTAACTAAAGTTTTAGAAGAATTAGAAGGCGTTACCAAAGGGAAATTATCACCAGAGGAAAAAACAGAACTTAAATTGAATGTGGTTGGTAAAATCCCTGATGTTTTACTTGATAATACCGATAGAAACAGAACATCTCCGTTTGCATTTACTGGAAATAAATTTGAATTCAGAGCGGTTGGTTCTATGGCGAATTGTGGAAACCCCATGACTGTTTTAAATACAATCGTTGCAAAACAATTAATCGATTTTAAAAAAGAAGTTGATCTTTTGGTTGAAAAGAAAGATTTAAAGAAAGATGAAGCAGTTTTTAATGTGTTAAGAGAATATATTAAATCTACAAAAGCCATCCTCTTTGAAGGTAACGGGTACGGAAAAGCTTGGGAGGATGAAGCTAAAAAACGTGGATTGAGTAATAACAAAACAACGCCAGAAGCTTTAAAAGCAAAAATCTCAAAAAAATCAATTGCGTTATTTGAAGATATGAACGTGATGAGTAAAATAGAATCTGAAGCGCGCTATGAAATTGAAATGGAAGCATATATTATGCATATTCAAATAGAAGGCAGAGTTTTGGGAGATATTGCACGAAATCATATTGTACCTACGGCAGTAAAGTATCAAAACATACTTATAGAAAATGTAAAAGGCTTAAAGGAAATTTTCGAAGAAAAATTCCGAACAGTTGCACAGGAACAAATAAGCTTAATAGAAGAAATTTCAAGTCACATTGAGAACATCAATGCAAATGTTACTAAATTGACTAATGAACGCAAAAAGGCAAATGCTATTGTAGAATTAGAAAAGAAAGCCATGGCATATTGTAATAATGTAAAACCTTTGTTCGACGATATTCGTAAACATTGTGATAAATTAGAATTATTGGTTGATGATGAGATATGGCCACTAACAAAATATAGAGAGTTGCTTTTTACTCGTTAATAAGTTTATTGATAAATCCCGTTGTAAAAAGCGGGATTTTTTAATTCAAAAAATTAAATTTGCAGCACAATAAAATATTATGAGTCAAGAAGTTTCAAAACGTTATGCACAGCGTGGTGTGTCAGCATCCAAAGAAGATGTTCATAATGCTATTAAAAATATAGATAAAGGATTATTTCCTAAAGCATTTTGCAAAATTGTTCCTGATTATTTAACGAATGATGACGATTATTGTTTAATAATGCATGCCGATGGAGCAGGAACAAAATCTTCGCTGGCTTACATGTATTGGAAAGAAACAGGCGATATTTCTGTTTGGAAAGGGATTGCGCAAGATGCATTGATAATGAATATTGACGATTTGCTATGTGTGGGCGCAACCGATAATATCATGCTTTCGTCTACCATAGGAAGAAATAAAAACTTAATTCCAGGTGAAGTGCTTTCGGCAATCATCAATGGTACCGAAGAATTAATTACAGAATTAAAAAATTTCGGCGTTACTATTCATTCAACAGGTGGAGAAACCGCCGATGTGGGCGATTTAGTTAGAACTATTATAGTAGATTCTACTGTAACTGCAAGAATGAAACGCAAAGACGTTATTAATAATGCCAACATAAAAGCGGGTGATGTTATAGTTGGGTTGGAAAGTTTTGGTCAAGCAACTTACGAAAAAGAATACAATGGGGGTATGGGAAGTAATGGGTTAACGTCTGCAAGACACGATGTGTTCAATATATACTTAGCTAAAAAATACCCGGAAAGTTTTGATGCAGCAGTACCCGAAGACTTGGTGTATTCTGGCTCTGTAAAATTAACCGATGCTGTTGAAGATTCACCAATAAATGCAGGTAAATTAGTATTGTCACCTACACGTACTTATGCGCCAATTATTAAAAAAATATTAGAGAAATATAAAAGCGATATGGTTCACGGGATGGTACATTGTTCTGGTGGAGCACAAACAAAAATTCTTCATTTTGTAGATGAATTCCATATTATAAAAGACAATATGTTCGCTGTACCGCCGCTGTTTAAATTAATTCAAGATCAAAGTAAAACAGATTGGAAAGAGATGTACCAGGTGTTTAACTGTGGTCACAGAATGGAAATATATGTAGCTCCTGAAATTGCAGAAGACATAATAAATATTTCTAAATCATTTAATGTTAATGCTAAAATTATTGGAAAGGTTGAACCTTCAAAAACTAAAAAACTCACAATAAAAAGTGAATTTGGAGAGTTTAATTATTGATTTTCAACTTTTACTAAAAATGGAATAATTTTTGACAAAAAATGTATTTTATTAAAAAGCTTAACACCAATATGAAGAATATTTTTTTAATAGTAGTTTGTTTCTTTTTTCAATTTATATCCGCACAACCAGATTCATTATTCTTAAAATCTAAAAAACCAAAATACGACGGGCCTGTATGGGTTCAGAAAAACAAAGCATCATTTTATTTAAGCGAGGTTGCATTTATTAATTGGAATTCGGGAGGAAGTAATTCAATTTCAGGTCTTTTAGGTGCAGAATCTTCTGCTAATTATAGCGATAAGTATTTTACATGGCGAAATAATGCGATGCTAAGGTATGGAGTTAATAAGCAAGAGGACAGAGAGTTACGTAAAACGGATGATATATTTGAGTTGAATTCAGATATTGGTTACAAGCCAGACAGTATTTCAAACTGGTATTATTCTGCGAAACTTAATTTTAGAACACAATTTGCAAATGGTTATAAGTATCCGGATAAAGATACGCCAATATCTAGGTTGCTAGCACCTGGGTATTTGTTTTTTGGTGGCGGTATGGAATATGGTAAAAACATCGAAGAATTTTCATTTTACTTTTCTCCCGTAACTTTAAAAGCCACATTTGTTTTAGATGAAACTCTAGCGAATGCTGGTAAATTTGGAGTGAAACCAGCTGTTTATGATAGTGCGGGTAACCTTATTATTCCAGGCGAAAATATTAGGCGAGAGGTTGGAATTTTAATAAATAATAGTTACGAAATGGAAGTTGCAACTAATATAAAAGTTAAACATCAAGTAAGTCTCTATAGTGACTATCTCAATAATTTTGGGAATGTAGATATAGATTGGAGAATTGATTTCGATTTTAAAGTGAATAGCTTTGTTAAAGCGACCCTGGGTTCTCACCTACGATACGATGATGATGTAAAGACAACAAAAGCAACTGATGTTGTTGATGTTTATGATGAAGCTGGTGCCAAAATACAATGGAAACAATTTTTGGGTATAGGTGTTGCTGTCGATTTTTAATTAAACGGATTTGTAAGTATATTAAAAAATTTGTTAACTTTTTATTGTTAATAAATAATTAAAACGTTGATAATCAAATATTTAACTAAAGTTCTCTGTAAACTTTATGATTTTTATCATGTATTAAGTCTCTTTTATTTTGTTATTTTATGGCTATTTCTAATATAACCTAAAATTAAAATAACAATGAATCTAAATGTCACCAAAACACCTCTCAAAACCTATTCTCAGGATGAATCTTTTAATGCCTCATTAGAATATTTTAACCAAGATGATCTTGCAGCTCGTGTATGGCTTAATAAATATGCCTTGAAAGATTCTCAAGGAAATATTTATGAGTTAACGCCTAACGATATGCATCGTCGTATTGCAAAAGAACTGGCAAGAGTTGAGACAAAATATACAAACCCATTGTCTGAAGATGACATTTTTGATTTAATTAAAGACTTTAAATACATTGTTCCGCAAGGAAGCCCAATGGCAGGAATTGGCAACCCATTTCAAATTGCATCCCTATCAAATTGTTTTGTTATTGGCAATTCAGGAAATTCCGATTCTTATGGTGGCGTCATGAAAATTGATCAGGAACAGGTTCAACTAATGAAACGTCGTGGTGGTGTTGGTCATGATTTGTCACATATTCGTCCAAAAGGATCAGCAGTAAACAATTCAGCCTTAAGTTCAACGGGCATTGTTCCTTTTATGGAACGTTATTCAAATTCTACAAGAGAAGTAGCTCAAGATGGTAGAAGAGGTGCACTCATGTTGTCTGTTTCCATTAATCATCCGGATGCGGAAGATTTTATCAACGCCAAATTAGAACAAGGAAAAGTTACAGGCGCCAATGTATCAGTTAGAATTGATGATGCTTTTATGGAAGCTGTTAAAAATGGATCAGAATACACTCAAAAATATCCAATCTTTAGTAGTAATCCCAAAGTGTCAAAAACCATTGATGCCAACTCATTATGGAAAAAAATTGTTTATAACGCCTGGAAATCTGCCGAACCAGGTATTTTGTTCTGGGATACTATTATAAGAGAATCGGTGCCAGATTGTTATGCAGATTTAGGTTATAAAACAGTATCAACGAATCCATGTGGAGAAATTCCGTTATGTCCTTACGATTCATGTAGATTATTGGCTATTAATTTGTTTTCGTATGTAGATAATCCTTTTACTAAAGAGGCTAGTTTTAATTTTGATTTATTTAAAAAACATGTTGCAGCGGCTCAACGTATTATGGATGATATTATCGATTTGGAGTTAGAGAAAATTGATAATATTTTGCTAAAAATTGAAGAAGATCCGGAATTAGATGAAGTTAAAGCAACCGAACGTAATTTGTGGATTAACATAAAAACTAAAGCGCAGGAAGGTAGAAGAACTGGTATTGGCATCACTGCCGAAGGCGATATGTTAGCAGCATTAGGAATTCAATATGGTAGTGAAGCTGGCAATGCATTTTCTTTAGAAGTACATAAAACTATTGCATTAGAAGCTTATAGAGGTTCTGTGCATTTGGCAAAAGAGCGTGGTGCATTTTCGGTTTTTGATGCTGAACGTGAAAAAAACAATCCTTTTATTCAACGATTAAAAGAAGCAGATAGTAAACTTTATTATGAAATGCTGGAATATGGCAGACGCAATATCGCTTTACTTACCATTGCACCAACTGGAACAACGAGTTTAATGACTCAAACCACTTCAGGTATAGAGCCCGTATTTTTACCAGTTTACAAGCGAAGAAGAAAAGTGAATCCTAATGATAAAGAAGCACGCATCGATTTTGTTGACGAAGTGGGGGATTCTTGGGAAGAATATGTGGTGTTTCATCAACGTTTCAAACAATGGATGGAAGTTACTGGTATCGATACCAATAGAAATTTCACTCAAAAGGAAATTGATAAACTAATCAAAAAATCGCCATATCATAAAGCCACGTCCAATGATGTAGATTGGATGAGTAAAGTAAGTATGCAGGGAGCAATTCAAAAATGGGTAGACCATTCTATAAGTGTTACCATCAATTTACCAAGCGATGCCACCGAAGAATTAGTTGGTTCGTTGTATTTAAAAGCATGGGAAGTTGGTTGTAAAGGTGTTACCGTTTATAGAGATGGTTCACGTTCTGGGGTGTTACTTGCGAATGATGAAAAGGATGATAAAACGCAAAACATACTAACGGCATTTCCTAAAAAACGTCCGGAGACTTTAGAAGCCGATGTAGTTCGTTTTCAAAATAGTAAAGAAAAATGGATTGCCTTTATAGGTATAATCGATGAGAAACCTTATGAAATATTTACAGGTTTAGCCGATGATGAAGATGGTATTTTAATTCCGCGTTGGGTAAACGAAGGCTTAATAATAAAAAACAGAAATGAAGATGGATCTTCGCAGTTATGATTTTCAATATAAAAACATAAGAGGTTATAAAACCACTATCGAAGGCTTGTCGCATAAATTTAATCCAGAGTTTTGGAACTATGCAAAACTTATTTCAAGTACACTTCGCCATGGAATGCCAATTGATAAAATAGTCGATTTAATTAACAGTTTACAACTCGATAGTGCATCCATCAACACATGGAAAAATGGGGTTGTGAGAGCATTAAAGCGTTATGTGGAAGATGGTACACAAGCCAAAGGCCATACGTGTGAAAATTGTAAATCTGAAAATTTAATATATCAAGAAGGCTGCTTAACCTGTAAAGATTGTGGTTCTTCTAAATGCGGTTAATAGTTATTATATAATTGGTGTTTAAAGGAAGTTGGTTTTTAAAATTGACTTCCTTTTTATTTATAGCTAATTATTTTTTAAAACAGACAAAAACTGTATAGGTTTCAAATTATTAAAAAATTATAATGAATAGAAATATCCATCGGTATTAAAAATTCATAATTTATCGTATTTTTGACACACAATTTAAAAAGTAAATGTTAGACAAATTACAAATAGTAAAGCAACGTTTTGATGAGGTTAGTGATTTAATCATTCAACCAGATATTATGACCGACCAGAAGCGTTACATTGCGTTAAATAAAGAATATAAAGATCTTAAGGTACTCATGGGGAAACGTGAAGAGTATATTGAGGCAACTGATAATTTTGCGGAAGCAGAGGCTATTATTTCAGAAGGTGGCGACCCAGAAATGGTTGAAATGGCTAAAATGCAATACGACGAGGCAAAAGAGAGTATTCCAAGAATTAGAAGACGAAATAAAATTCCTTTTAATACCGAAAGACCCAGAAGATTCTAAAAATGCAGTAGTAGAACTACGTGCAGGAACAGGTGGTGATGAGGCGAGTATATTTGCTGGCGATTTGTTTAGAATGTATACCAAATATTGCGAGAGCAAAGGTTGGAAAGTTGATACTGTCGATTTTAGTGAAGGTACTAATGGTGGTTTTAAAGAAATTCAGTTTGAAGTTTCTGGTGAAGATGTATACGGAACCTTAAAATTTGAAGCAGGCGTACACCGTGTTCAACGTGTACCACAAACCGAAACCCAAGGGCGTGTGCATACAAGTGCTGCCACTGTTATGGTGTTTCCAGAAGCTGAAGAGTTTGATGTTGAAATAAATCCAAAGGAGGTACGAATTGATTTTTTCTGTTCTTCAGGTCCTGGTGGTCAGTCTGTAAATACTACTTATTCTGCAGTTCGTTTAACGCATTTACCAACAGGATTGGTGGCACAATGTCAAGATCAAAAATCACAACATAAAAATAAAGAGAAAGCATTTAGAGTATTACGTTCACGTTTATACGAAATGGAGCTAGCTAAGAAAAATGCTGAAGATGCTGCAAAACGTGGTACGATGGTAACTTCGGGTGATAGAAGTGCTAAAATTAGAACATATAATTATTCTCAAGGACGCGTAACCGATCATAGAATTGGCTTAACATTATACGATTTATCGAATATTGTAAATGGCGATATTCAAAGAATTATTGATGAACTACAATTAGCAGATAACACCGAAAAGTTAAAAGCTAATAGTGATGTAATTTAAATAATAGCCTCATTTTCGAGGCTTTTTTATATATGACTACACAAGCCAATTAGTATATCAAATCCAAAAAAAGAAATCCTTTCTATGTATTGGGTTAGATGTAGATTTAAATAAAATACCACCACATCTTTTAAAAGAAGAAGATCCTATTTTTGCCTTCAACAAAGCTATAATCGATGCAACACATCATTTATGTGTAGCTTATAAACCAAATACGGCATTTTACGAAGCTTATGGTTTAAAAGGTTGGAAAGCTTTAGAAAAAACCATCAATTATTTAAACAAAAACCATCCAGAAATTTTCACCATTGCTGATGCAAAACGTGGTGATATTGGTAACACCAGTACCATGTATGCCAAAGCTTTTTTTGAAGATTTAGCTTTCGATTCGGTTACAGTGGCGCCCTATATGGGAAAAGATTCAGTAGAGCCTTTTTTAGCCTTCGAAAATAAACACACCATTTTATTGGCCTTAACTTCAAACCAGGGCGCATTCGATTTTCAGACTAAAACAGTAGATGGTAAAGAGTTGTATAAACAAGTGTTAGAAACTTCTAAAACCTGGAAAAATTCTGAAAACTTAATGTATGTTGTTGGTGCAACTAAAGCGGAGTATTTGGCAGACATTAGAAACATTATTCCAGATAACTTCTTGTTGGTACCGGGGGTTGGTGCCCAAGGCGGTAATTTGACAGGACGTTTGCAAATATGGGATGAATGCCAATGTTGGTTTGTTAATAAATTCTTCAAGAGGTATTATTTATGCATCTAATAAAGAAGATTTTGCTCAAGTTGCAGCAACTAAAGCAAAAGAACTTCAACAAGAAATGCAAACTATTTTATCAAAATAATTATCCGTTTACTGTTTTAGGGTAATTAACTTTTCGGATGTCTTCAACGAAGTTTGAAATTTGTATTTCAAATTGCTTTAAACTCTTTAACTTATTTAAGTTGGGTTTGATTTTACCAACTTTACAAAAATGTGGACTCATAACTTCTTTTTTTTATAAAGTACGGAAGTTTGAGTGTATTAGATGTCACTAAAAAGTTAAAGAAAAATTAAATAAACGTAAACTAAGAATTAACTTGATTTCTTGTAAAATACTTTAGCGCATTTAGTTTATTGAGAAGTCTCATGGCTTTAAATTCTGAAAGATCACTAAGCTCTGAATCTGTTTGACGGAAATTGTATGCTTGCTCCATGAGTTCTTTGTACCGCTCATCGAGTTTTTTTTGACGATTTTTTATAATATTATTAATTCTCATATAGATGACTGAATAACAAGTAATTAAATATACATTTTTTATTCAGAAATGAAAAAGAATATTTAATTATTTTTTCAATCACTAAAAAACCCAATAAGAATGTGGGTTTTAGTCTTGCAGAGCAAACACTTTTTTCAACAAATCGGTCGTTCTAGATGCTAAATTTGTACGAATTTCCTTTTCTTCAACAGCAATCATGGTATAAACACCTTTTAATGCTTCACCAGTTACGTAATCTGTTAAATTTGGATTTACATCTGCTGTAAAAGGAATGCTGTTATATCTAGTAATAAGATTGCTCCAAATTTCATCAGCGCCAACTTTACTAAACGAATTTTTAATCACAGGGTTAAATTTATCGTATAAAGCAGTTTGTGTTTTACTTGTTAAATATTGAGTTGCGGCATCATTACTACCAAGTAAAATGTTTTTGGCATCGGCAAATGTTATGCCTTTAACCGCATCAATAAAAATAGGTGTTGCTTCTTTTACAGCATCTTCAGCGGCTCTATTTAAGTACTTTCAAACCTTCATCAGCCAATTTACTTAAACCAATATCTCTAAGGCCTTTATCTACTTTTTGTAATTCTTCAGGTAATAAAATTTTAACTAATTCATTTTTATAAAACCCATCAGTTTGTGTTAGTTTGGTAACTTGTTTTTCTATACCTAAATCTAATGCTTGTCTTAAACCAGAGGCTATTTCATCATTTCCAATGCCAACGCCACCTTGAGGTAATTGATTAACAACTTGTTGTAATTCTGCACATGCAGTTAAATTAAAAACTAAAAGGAAAACTAAAAATTTACGAATCATGATTATTTGAATTTGGGGTTTTAAGAATGGTAAATATAGTTATTTATGAGAAAATAACCGTTTTATTGTTGTAAACCATTACTTTTCTGTTTGTATGTAGTTTAACCGCATTGGCCAATACTATTTTTTCTAAATCACGTCCTTTGGCAATTAAATCTTCGATTGAATGGGTGTGTGAAACATGTGCAACACCTTGGTCTATGATAGGGCCTGCATCTAATTCTTCGGTTACATAATGACTGGTAGCACCTATTATTTTAACCCCTCGCTTAAAGGCTGAATGATATGGTTTTGCCCCAACAAACGCTGGTAAAAACGAATGGTGAATGTTAATAATTTTGTTTGGGTACTTTTTGATTAATTTTTCAGAAATAATTTGCATATACCTCGCCAAAACTATAAAGTCTATTTGGTGTTTTTCAAGTAATTCCAGTTGTTTTTGTTCTGCTTCAGCTTTTGTGTCTTTCGTAACTGGAATATGATAAAATGGGATTTTAAAATTATCGGCAATTGATTTTAAATCTAAGTGATTACTTATTATAAAAGGTATTTCTAAATTTAGTTCTCCAGAATTATAACGTCCTAATAAATCATATAAACAATGATCGTATTTAGAAATAAATAATGCCATTTTTGGTTTTCTAGCTGAAGAATAAATACGCCATTTCATAGCAAATTCATCCGCTAATGAGTTTTTAAAGGCGTCTCTAAAAGCATCTGCTGAAAACGACTCTTTAACAAATTCACTTTCCAAACGCATAAAAAAGATATTTTGTTCTCTATCAACGTGTTGATCGATATAAACAATATTGCCATCTTTTTGTGCAATAAAATTGGTGACAGAAGCAATAATATTTGGACGGTCTTTACAATGAATTAAAATAGTAATCTTTTGCATTTGATTTAAAATGATTTAACTTCAAAATTAACCTAAAAATTAGAATCGATATAATGGCGATTATAATTTTAGATAATCGTTTGCAAATGATTAGTTTTTTTGAATATTTCGTAAATTTGAACCATATAAATTAATATATTTTAAAATGATGCAGATAGCACCATATAAACCAAAACATAAAGTAAGAATTGTAACCGCTGCATCTTTGTTTGACGGCCACGATGCTTCCATTAATATTATGCGTCGAATAATTCAGGCCACAGGTGTTGAGGTGATTCATTTAGGTCATGATAGAAGTGTAGAAGAAGTGGTTAATACGGCAATTCAGGAAGATGTAAATGCTATTTGTTTAACATCCTATCAGGGTGGACACAATGAGTATTTTAAATATATGTATGATTTGCTTAAGGAAAAAGGAGCTAATCATATTAAGATTTTTGGAGGCGGAGGCGGTGTTATATTACCATCCGAAATTAAAGCGTTGATGGATTATGGTATAACCCGTATTTATTCTCCGGATGATGGACGTGAAATGGGTTTACAAGGGATGATAAATGATTTGGTTAAACAATCTGATTTTGCTATTGGTGATAAATTAGATATAGAAGTTAATTCACTTAAGAATAAAAACACAAAGGATATTGCCCGTATTATTTCTTCGGCTGAAAATTTTCCTGAAGTCGCAAAAAAAACGCTTGAAACAATTCATAATAAAAACAAAAACTCTAAAACCCCTGTTTTAGGAATTACAGGAACAGGTGGAGCAGGTAAATCGTCTTTGGTAGATGAATTGGTGCGTCGTTTTTTAATTGATTTTCCTAAGAAAACGGTTGGTATAATATCTGTTGATCCATCAAAACGAAAAACGGGAGGCGCATTATTGGGAGATAGAATAAGAATGAATGCTATTAACAATTCACGTGTTTATATGCGTAGTTTGGCAACCCGACAATCTAATTTAGCATTGTCAAAATATGTACATGAAGCTATAGAAGTGTTGAAAGCTGCCGAATACGATTTGATTATTTTAGAAACTTCTGGAATTGGGCAATCTGACACTGAAATTATAGAGCATAGCGATGTGTCTTTGTATGTTATGACACCAGAATTTGGTGCTGCAACACAGTTAGAAAAAATTGATATGCTTGATTTTGCTGATTTAGTTGCCATAAATAAATTCGATAAGCGAGGCTCTTTGGATGCTTTGCGGGATGTGAAAAAACAATACATGCGCAACAATAATCTTTGGGATACGCCTCAAGACCAATTGCCTGTTTTTGGAACTATAGCTTCTCAATTCAATGACCCAGGAATGAATACGCTTTATAAGGCGGTCATGGATAAATTGGTTGAAAAAACGAATTCAGATCTAAAATCTACATTTCATATTTCAGATGAAATGAGTGAAAAAATATTTATTATTCCTCCAAGTAGAACACGTTATTTATCTGAAATTGCTGAAAATAACCGCGCTTATGATGAAAAAGCAAATACGCAGGTAGAAGTTGCTCAAAAGCTTTATGGTATTTATAAAACTTTAGAATCAGTTTCAAACCTCATTGCGAGTAATACGAAGCAATCTTTTCTTGATAAAAACGGATTAAATAGTGATGAGATTTTTAAACTTACGAAAGCAGAAAATAAGGACTTCATCAAATTGCTTATTGGAGAATTCGACCGTGTAAAGTTAAATCTCGATCCTCATAATTGGGAAATTATCACCAGTTGGGATGAAAAGGTAAATAAGTATAAAAACCCAATTTATGCATTTAAAGTTCGCGATAAAGAAATAAAAATAGAAACACATACTGAGTCTCTATCACATTTACAAATTCCAAAAGTAGCATTGCCAAAGTATCAGGCTTGGGGGGATATTTTAAAATGGGTTTTACAGGAAAATGTGCCTGGAGAATTTCCGTTTACTTCTGGATTATATCCATTTAAACGAACAGGAGAAGATCCTGCAAGAATGTTTGCTGGCGAAGGTGGACCAGAACGCACCAATAGTCGTTTTCATTATGTAAGCGCAGGATTGCCAGCAAAACGATTATCAACTGCTTTTGATAGTGTGACACTTTATGGAAACGACCCTGATTTACGACCAGATATTTATGGAAAAATTGGTAATGCAGGCGTAAGTATTTGTTGTTTAGATGATGCCAAAAAATTGTATTCTGGATTTGATTTAGCAAATGTAATGACTTCGGTTAGTATGACTATTAACGGACCAGCACCAATGCTATTAGGTTTTTTTATGAATGCAGCTATAGATCAACAATGCGAAATCTACATCAAAGAAAATGGTCTTGAAAAAGAGGTTGAGGCTAAAATTGCGCAACTTTATAAAGGTAAAGAACAACCAAAATATAATGGTGAATTACCAGAAGGAAATAATGGTTTAGGCTTAATGCTTTTAGGTGTTACCGGAAATCAAGTTTTGAGCTTCTGAGATTTATAACGATATAAAAATAAAAACGATAACGCAAGTTCGTGGAACGGTTCAGGCTGATATTTTAAAAGAAGACCAAGCGCAAAACACTTGTATTTTTTCAACAGAATTTGCACTACGTTTAATGGGCGATGTACAGGAATATTTTATTAATAACAATGTTCGTAATTTTTATTCGGTGTCTATTTCTGGATATCATATTGCTGAAGCCGGTGCAAATCCTATCACACAATTGGCTTTAACCTTATCGAATGGTTTTACTTATGTAGAATATTATTTAAGTCGTGGTATGGATATTAATAAATTCGGACCAAACTTATCCTTCTTTTTCTCTAATGGTATCGACCCAGAATATGCTGTTATTGGTCGAGTAGCTCGAAAAATTTGGGCAAAAGCTATGAAAAATAAATATGGTGCTAATGAACGTGCTCAAATGCTTAAATATCATATTCAAACATCAGGCAGAAGTTTACATGCACAGGAAATTGATTTTAATGACATACGCACAACACTACAAGCACTTTATGCTATTTATGATAATTGTAATTCACTACACACCAATGCTTACGATGAAGCGATTACCACCCCTACCGAAGAATCTGTACGACGAGCGATGGCGATTCAATTAATTATAAATAAAGAATTAGGTTTAACAAAAAATGAAAACCCAATTCAAGGTTCTTTTATTATTGAAGAATTAACCGATTTGGTTGAAGAAGCGGTGCTTTTGGAATTCGACAGAATTACAGAACGTGGTGGTGTTTTAGGTGCTATGGAAACCATGTACCAACGCAGTAAAATACAAGAAGAAAGTTTGTATTATGAAACTTTAAAACATAATGGAGAGTTTCCAATTATTGGTGTAAATACCTTTTTAAGTAGTAAAGGCTCACCAACAATTTTACCTGCGGAAGTTATTCGAGCTACCGAAGAAGAAAAACAGTTTCAAATAAAAACATTAGAAAATCTTCATAAAGTAAATGATACGGATGCCTTATTAAAAGACCTTCAACAGAAAGCCATTCATAATGAAAATATTTTTGAAGCATTAATGGAAGTTTGTAAAGTTTGTTCATTGGGGCAAATTACCAATGCCTTGTTTGAAGTAGGAGGGCAGTATAGAAGAAATATGTAGTTAAATGTGTTTATTGAATTCCAAAAGCGATAAAATAACTTTTCAATAGGTTGTTTTATCGCTTTTTTTTGCAAATAAAAACACGTTGTAGTTTTATTTAAACTATTAAACTAAAATATTTTATAAAATTTTTAGTATCCAAACATCGGGCGTATTTTTATCTTGATTACGACAACAAGTAAGCATTATTTACCCAAATAATTAAAACTTAAATCCTATGAAAACTACACTTAATTATAATTTTAAAAGACAATCAAAAAATCATTTAGATTGGTTAATGAATTTTATTAAATCTGAAAGATATTTTGAAATAGAATCGACTATTAACGGTCAATATGGTCAATATACAGATTAAAAGAACAAGACTCTCAGTTGTTTTTTTAAGAATCCTTGCAATAAAATGCAAGGATTTTTTTGTACAAAAAAAGTCCCGTAGAAGCGAGACTTTTATATTTAATACTTGGCATCAATCTTTTTTACAAAGTCAACATCCAACTGCGTTGTAATTGTTTGAATTTTTTTAGTTCACTTCGTAAAATTGGTAAAAAATCTTTTCCGTTACTATTAGAACATTCTAATCGGTAAGAATTTTTATAAAGCATATTTGTAAGTCGTTTTAACGAAGCAATATGTTTATGTTTTTTATCAGAAAAGCGTTCTAATTCTGCATTTACAATTTCAGGAGCTAATGAAACCGATTGTTGAACAATATCGCCAGAAAAATAAATATTAGAATCTTCTGTACCATCACTTCTTAAAGCTGATAAATCATGTGTTAAATACATGGAGATATTTTGCGATAAAGCAAATATCTCAATAGCCTTTTTATAAATCGGTAAATCCGATAGGTTTGATGGGGTATTCGTTAACATTTTATTTTTCTCTTAGCAATTATATCAAAATTACTCACAAGAATTAACATTCTACTTTGTATTTTAAAGTAAAAACGTATATTTACTTTAAAAATTAATTATTTATAGTTAAATTTCTTTAGAAATGAATTTAGATGCGCTTAACTGGAAGATTTTGAAGTGTTTGCAAGAAAATGCTCGACTATCTAACGCCGAAATTGGAAGACAAGTAGGTATAAGTTCTCCAGCAGTTTCAGAACGCATTAAAAAGATGGAAGATGCTGGCATTATTTTAGGTTATAAAACTGTTGTTTCTCCATTAGATATGGGTTATCAATTAAAAGCAATCATTACTTTACACGCATTTATTGGAAAACTAAAACCTTTTTTAGAAAAAGTAAAAACCTATGATGAAGTTTTAAATTGTTATCGAATTACTGGAAATGAAAATATTGTAATGGAAGTGGTTTTAAAAAACCAAAAACATTTAGAAACCTTTATAGATCAGCTTATTGTTTATGGCGAAACAAAAACGCAAATAGTGTTGTCTCATGTAATTCGATATAAAGAAGTAAAGCCTGTGTTATCATTATAGTAATCTTTTAGAATTTAATTTTCGGTTTAAAACAAATAGTATTAACGCACATAAAGCTGCGATACCTGATACTATATACCAGGTATTATCAAACCCAAATGAAGCAGTCATTTGTAAACCAGCATTATGACCAAAAATATGAGCAATAGAAAAAGACATAGAATATAAAGCCATATATTCTCCTTGATTTCCTTTTTGCGCTCTATTTACGGCAAATGCATTAGAAAATGGGAATGCTACCATTTCACCTACGGTCATTAAAATCATTCCAATTATTAAAACTCCAGACCAAGAGGTGAAATTTAATATCAAAAAGCTTAATCCTGTTAGAATAGCACCAAAATACATAAGTCCTAATTTTGTGTATTTAGTATTTTCCAACCATTTTATTAAAGGCATTTCAAAAATAAAAATAAGTAATCCATTTATACCTAAAATAAGCCCTATTTGAAATTCACTCAATGCATGAATATCTTTATAATAAATGGTGATAGTAGAAAAATATTGTAAAAACACAACACCAAATAAAATCATGGCTACTAAAAATATTAGAAATGCTCTATCATGGTATGCCGAAACAGGGTTTTCTACAATAAATATATCTGAAACTTTTGCTTTCTTTGGATGCAGTACTTTTATCATAACCAAAGTAGCGATAATACAGGTAATACCATCTATCCAAAATAAACCAGAATAGCCTAATCCGGTAATAATAAGCCCGCCAATAGCAGGTCCTGCCGAAAAACCTAAGTTTATTGCTAATCGAATTAATGTTAGCGACCGTGTTTTGTTTTCTGGTTTGCTATATGCACTTAAAGCAACAAACATGGCAGGTCTAAACGTATCTGCAACCAGCATCACTAAAAAAATACCAATACAAATAGCGGCAAACGAATTTAAAAATTGCAATGCAATAAATAAAACGCCTGTAGTAAGTAGGCTTCTTACCATAACTTTGTAAAATCCAATTTTGTCGGTTAGCTTGCCACCTAACCAGGAACCCGCTACTGAGCCTAAACCAAACGCGCTCATTACCCAGCCCACGTCACTTATAGTAAAATGTAAATCTTCTTTTAGGTACAGAGATAAAAATGGAATAACCATAGTACCCGCTCTGTTTATGAAAGTTATTAAAGCAAGCCACCATATTTCTTGAGATAAGCCCTTAAAACTGTCTATGTATTTGTTAAATAAATAATTCATGAGTTTGATTGGTATGAAAATAAAAAGTCCGACGGTTAAGTCGGACTTTTACATATTGTAATATTTTATAATAATATCACCACAATATATAACAAACCCGACTTCTACTAAGCGAAGTGGTGTATTGTATCTTACAAATGGTGACCTTATGGCGCATTTTTATTTTTTTATGAAGTACAAACATATAGAAAATAATTGTAAGTTGTACTTTTGAAATAAAACAATCTATATTAATGAAGAAATTCGTCATTTTTTTAATAACTGTTAGTTCCTTATTTAGTTGTGCCCAAAAAAAACAGCCTTTACTCGGAGAAACTGAGTTTCAGCGTGAACTAAATGCAGAATATAAAGATGCTTCAACGTCACCATTAAAAGATGAAGATATAAAGCATTTTAAAGGCTTGGAGTTTTTTAAGTTCGATTCTACATATATAGTTTCTGCTAAGTTTGAAAGATTTCCAGATGAAAAACCGTTCGAAATGAAAACTTCGACAGCGAGACGTCCTATTTATGTAAAGTATGGTGAATTGTCGTTTGAATTAAAAGGAAAAACTTTTAAGCTTAATATTTATCAAAATATAGGGTTAATAGAAACCGAAGGATATGAAGATTATTTGTTTTTGCCTTTTTCAGATGAAACAAACGGATTGGAAAGTTACGGAGGCGGACGTTATATAGATGCCAGATTTCCCGAAGGTGACACGATGATTATAGATTTTAACAAAGCATATAATCCATATTGTGCCTATAACGACAAGTATTCTTGCCCGATTGTACCCAGAGAAAATTATTTAAAAACAAGAGTTGAAGCAGGGGTCAAGGCTTTTGGAAAGCACTAGCTGTAATTTTAGATTTACAAATAAAGTTTAAAAATTTATATAGCGAAGTCCTACTTTATTAACAACTATCTCTTTTAAGAATTTATAGAAATTTTATTGCCCTTATCTTTTTTAATAGCTTTTTTAAGTATTCTTATATATTTTTTTCGAACTTTTAATTTTGTTTCTGCATGAGCTTGTAAATTAAGTTGTCCAAACATTTGTAGCAACCTTAATAGCAGTTGCGAGTAAATCATTTTCAGGAACTACTTTATCTAAAAAACCAGCTGTTACAGCATCAAAGGGATTAAATATTTCAGCATTATTAACACACCTCTGCACATAAACAGGAGCTAACCTAGATTGTGCAATTGCAATGCCAACATGATGCATAGTCATTCCTATCATGACTTCGTTTAAACCTATTTTAAAATTACCTTCGGAACCTATTCTGTAATCACATGCTAATAATAAAAAAGCGCCTTTTGCAATAGCATGACCATTACAAGCAGCAATTATTGGTAATGGAAATGTTGTCATTGTTAATACTAATTCAGACCCGGAATTTACCAAAGCCTTTGCGGCATCTGGACCTTCTTTCATTGTATTTAAATCAAAGCCACCTGAAAAAATTCCAGTTTTCCCCGTTAATATAACCACACGTTTTTCACTTTTGGCCTTTTTAAGTGCTTGAGTCAAGCCGCTAATTACTTCATGTGAAAGCGCATTAGCTTTACCGTTATTAATGCTTATTATAGCATAATTGTCAACGCCTTGGTAGTGTACAAAATTATTCATTTAAATATTTTTATTTAGTCAAATACATTCCTAAGAAAACAGCTAAAAAACCAATTACAAAACTGGCAATAGTGTAAAAAGCAAAACTTGTGAAATCGCCTGATTTTAAAAACACATGGTTTTCATACGCAAAGGTTGAAAATGTTGTAAAACCTCCACAAAATCCCGTAGCAAGAAGTAAAGTTTGGTTTTGTGAGAGTGTATCATTTTTTGCTGCGAATCCTAAAATAATACCAATAAGTAAACTTCCTAAAATATTCGCTAAGAACGTTCCGTACGGAAATGAATTTTCTGCGTTGTTTAAATATTTCCCGAGAACATAGCGTAATACACTACCAATACCGCCACCCAAAAAAACAAGTAAAATTTGCTTCATTTATTTTAATGTGTCTTTAATAGCAATATAAATTTCGGTTATCCAATTGGCCGGATTTGGTGTGTTTTTCATATCGGTGATATACGCTTCTATCATGGGGCCATTCTCAGTAAATTCAAAACCTTGTTTAGGTATATATTTCATGCTTGTTTCCCATGCCTCTTTTAAGTTACTGTAATTTCCCTTTAAGGTTGTTTTTATAGCTTTAAAACTAGGTAATTCACCTGTAATTATATCTCCTTCGGTTGTGATAACGCGTTCGGAAGTAGGTACGCAGCATGCAAATATAGCGGCATTGTTTTCAACATCCCATTTAATATAATTTACAAAAGGAGCGCCAGCTTGTGTAATATGATTTTCTTCAGCATACTTAACAACTTTGGGTAGCATTTGAGATACTTTACTTCCTATTTCATCAATTTTACAAGATGCCGTGTTATACAAATAATAACCACCACTATGATTAGTTACGCCATTTACTGTAATGCTGTATTTTTTCATGTCCGCAATCACAATACTGTCTAATTTCTCCAGACTACGTTCGTAATGTGGAGCGATTTGTTTTTCCATACCACCACTAAAAATTGAATACGCCTTAAAACCAAAAGGCAAATCTTTTCCAGAAAGTGTCCAAGTGACATCGGTAGTTCCGTTGTTGTTAGATTTGAATTCCCATTTTATGTCTGAAGAAGGAAAATCAGCAAATTGCATTTCTTGTTTTATTGTTGAATTTGCGACAGTTTCAAGTGTTTTCATCGTACCAATGCCATCTTTATCTTCCCAAGAATACCATCCATTAACACCACTGGTTAAATTTGGTAGCGTAATTTTCATGTCTTTATCAGCTTCCGCCCACGACGACCAATCTTTCCAGTTTTTAAAGTCGATAACATTGTCGTAAATAACTGCAGCTGGGGCGCTTATAGTTCTGGTTCTGCTAACTTCAAACGTATTTGGTTGCACAGCAATATAGATGGCTGTTCCTATAATGGCAATTAATAATAGAAAGAAAATATACTTAGTGGCTTTCATTTTATTTTTTTTGGGAGAATTATAAATCAAAGATAATCAAATTAAAATTATCGTTAATAAATTATTATATTTGCAAGGCAAAAAATAAATATTCAACAATTAAAAAGGCTTATTAGGCAATATTCAATAATTGAGTAGCGTTAATTGTCACTTTTTTATAAGAAAATTAAATATAATTGAAATGAAACTAAAGTTATTATTAAGTTTTGTACTTACAGGTACACTATTGTTTTCATGTGGAAACGATAAATCAAAAGAAAATCAAACGGATTTAAAAGTTGAAGTAGCACCTTTTGAATATAATGTAGAGCAATTTGCAGACATTAAAATACTACGTTATCAAATACCAGGGTGGGAGAATTTAACCTTAAAGGAGCAAAAATTGGTGTATTATTTAACCCAAGCAGGTTTATCTGGGCGCGATATTATTTGGGATCAAAATTACAAGCACAATCTTAAAATTAGAAAAGCGCTTGAAAGTATCTTTACAAATTATAGTGGGGATAAAAGCACAAATGATTGGAATGCATTCGATACATATATAAAACGTATTTGGTTTAGTAATGGTATTCATCATCATTATTCTAACGATAAAATGAAGCCTGAATTTTCTTCAGACTATTTAAAACAATTATTAACAGATACGAACACCGTTTTAGAAGGTGAAGCTTTCGATGTTATTTTTAATGACATTGATTCTAAAAAAGTAAATCAGGCAAAAGGAGTAGATAATGTGGCACTATCTGCCGTTAATTTTTATGGTCCGGGTGTAACAAACAAAGATGTTGAAAAATTTTATGCAACAAAAAAATCACCAGATCCATTAAAACCATTGTCTTTTGGTTTGAATTCTCAACTGGTAAAAGAGAACGGAGTTTTAAAAGAGCGGGTTTATAAATCTGGAGGATTATATGGTACTGCGATAGATGAAATAGTTAAATGGCTTGAACTCGCTAAAGGTGTTGCCGAAAACGAAAAACAAGCTAATGCATTAGGCTTATTAATTAACTATTATAAAACAGGCGATTTACAAACTTGGGACGACTATAATGTGGCATGGACAACGGCTACCGAAGGCAATATAGATTATATTAATAGTTTTATTGAAGTGTATAACGATCCATTAGGCTATAGCGGTTCTTACGAAACTATAGTACAAATAAAAGATTTTGACATGTCTAAAAAAATGTCAGTATTATCTGATAATGCACAATGGTTTGAAGATAATTCACCATTAATAGAATCTCATAAGAAGAAAAATGTTGTAGGTGTTTCATATAAAACGGTTAATGTAGCAGGAGAAGCAGGGGACGCATCACCAAGCACGCCTATTGGAGTTAACTTACCGAATGCGAATTGGATTCGTGCTGAGGTAGGAAGTAAATCGGTCTCATTAGGAAATATAGTCGATTCATATAATAATGCTGGAGGCTCAGAAAGGTTAAAGGAATTTGTTAATGATAAAGAAGAATTGGAATTAGAAGAAACTTATGGAAAATTAGCCGATAAATTGCATACCGCATTACATGAAGTTGTAGGGCATGCGTCTGGTCAATTAAACCCTGGAGTTGGTGAGACTAAAGAAACCTTAAAAAATTACGCTTCAACATTAGAAGAAGGTCGTGCCGATTTAGTGGCATTATATTATCTGTATGATAGTAAAATTCAAGAATTAGGTTTAGTCGATGATTGGAAAAAAACTGGAATGGCAGCTTACGATGGATACATTCGAAATGGATTAATAACACAACTTAATTCGTTTAAATTTAGGCGATGATGTTGAAGAAGCACATATGCGTAACAGACTGTGGGTGTCTGCTTGGGTTTTTGAAAAAGGAAAAGTAGATAATGTTATTGAAAAAATTACACGTGATGGAAAAACGTATTTTAATATTAATGATTATGGTAAACTTCACCAGCTTTTTGGTCAATTATTACGTGAAACGCAACGTATAAAATCAGAAGGTGATTATAAAGCAGTTGAAGCTTTAGTAGAAGGTTATGGTGTTAAGGTAGACCAAGCACTACATGCCGAAATTTTAGAGCGTAATAAGCAGTTTAAATCTGCACCATATTCAGGGTTTGTAAATCCGGTTTTAGTTCCTAAAACCAATGATGCTGGAGAAATTATTGGAGTAGAAGTTATACAACCATTAACATTTGAAGAGCAAATGTTGGAATATAGCAAAAAATTCAATTTTTTACCTGAGGTAAATTAATTCAGAATTAAGTAATATACTTTTAAAACAGAATCTTAATTAAGGTTCTGTTTTTTTGTTTACACTAAAAGCTAAAAGAATTAAATTTATAACAATAAGAACACTAATAATAATTAGAATTTTCATTTGTTGGATTGTTTAGTTATTAATTAGATGCATAATTAAATAAAAGGTTGCGTCAAATTATTCAACTAATTATATAACAGGTATAAATGAGATTTTCCCAGTCTAGAATAGTTGTTTTTTTTAAAAAAAAATATGAAAATCAATTATTTAAAGAAAAATTTAATCGCAGCAATAAATAAAATAAAGGAAATAAAGGCGATGAGAACCCAAATGCTTCCGGAGTAAAAACGTTTATGTATTTTTAAATCTTTTCGGTATGTATATGCTATAACAATAGCGAAGACGATAAAAAATAAAACTCCAAAAATGATTTGACCTTTGCTAAACATATACTTATTTTTATGCAAATTTAATAAAAAACAAGTTGGGATTTTTGCCTTCGAAGAAATGAAAAACACAATTATTTATGAAAAATAAAATAGAAGCAGTAAAAGCATTTCATACAGCATTTAAATTAGGACATAGTGAAACGCCTAAAGCAGATTTAGGGAATGATAAAAATATGTTGCGTTTTAATTTAATGAAAGAGGAAAATGAGGAGTATCTTGAAGCTGCTAATAATAATGATTTAGTTGAAGTAGCCGATGCTTTGGGAGATCTGCTTTACATTTTATGTGGAACCATTATAGAACATGGTATGCAATACAAAATTGAAGAAGTTTTTGATGAAATACAACGTAGTAATATGAGTAAATTAGGTGAAGATGGCAACCCTATTTATAGAGAAGATGGAAAAGTATTAAAAGGGCCAAATTATTTTAAACCGAATATAGATTCTATTTTAAAGAAATAAAAAAAGGAGAAGCAAAACGCTTCTCCTTTTTATTATATGTAATTATTAGAAAGCTTTATATTCGCCATCCAAAAGGATCTTCGGATTTATTAGTTTGTATATCTGTAATGCGTTTCTTTAAATAACTGGCATAAGTTTTATCTAATTTAGGTAAATCATAATCTGTACCTTGAAATCCAAACCCATCAATAGGCGATATAACAGCAGCAGTTCCTGCGCCAAACATTTCTTTTAAACTACCATTTTTAGCAGCTTCAACCACTTCTTTTACTGATATTTTTCTAACTTCAACAGCTATATTTTCAGCTTTAGCTAAATCAATAATACTTTTACGGGTAATACCATCTAAAATACTGTCACTTGTTGGTGCCTGTAATAAGCGTGTCATTTATTCTTATAAAAATATTCATCGCACCAGCTTCTTCAATATACTCATGATTGGTATCATCAGTCCAAATAACTTGTTGGTAACCTTTTGCAACAGCCAATTGAGTTGGGTAAAACTGACCAGCATAATTACCTCCAGCTTTAGCAAAACCAACACCACCGTTTGCAGAACGCGAATACGTTTCTTCAATTAAAACTTTTACTTTTCCTGAAAAATATGAGCCAGATGGAGCAGTACAAATTATAAATTTGTACTCATCGGCAGGTGATGCATGAAATCCTTTTCCTGTTGCAAATACAAATGGACGTATGTATAATGAACTTCCTTCTTTCGTAGGAATCCAATCTTTATCAACTTTTAAAAGCGCTTTCAAACCGTCCATAAAATAAGCTTGCGGTAATTCAGGAATTGCTAAACGTTTCGATGAAATATTTAAACGTTTAAAATTTTCTAATGGACGAAATAACCAGACATCTTCATTCGCATCTTTATAGGCTTTCATGCCTTCAAAAACAGATTGACCATAGTGAAAAATTTTCGACGACGGATCTAATGTAAATGCGTGGTAAGGCACTACTTTAGGTGCTTCCCATGCGCCGTTTTTATAATTGCATTCAAGCATATGGTCTGAAAAAACACTGCCAAATTTTAAATTATCAAAATCTACTTCAGTTATTTTAGAAGTTTTCGCCTTAATAATCTCTATGTCATTGATTATTGCGTTCATAAGTCTCATTATTTTGTACTGCAAATTTAAGTAAAATCGTTTTTAAAAAAGGGTTATATTTACAACAATTCAATTAAAAATTTAAATTTTCAAATTATGAAGAATATAATATTTTTATCTATTTGTGTTTTATTAATAAGTATAGGTAATGATAAAGTTGGCGCTCAAGCTAAAGATTCTGATAAAATAAGTTATAAATCTTTTGGAAAGGAAATTATCGCTGACGATGCGATTAAAGCTTCCTTAATGGCAACACATTATAAATCCATGCAGGTTGGCGATAGTATAAACTCTAAAATGAGTGCTAAAGTTATAAGTGTTTGCCAATCAAAAGGCTGTTGGATGACTTTAAATTTGGAAGATGGAAATGAAGTTATGGTAAAGTTTAAAGATTATGGATTTTTTATGCCTAAGGATATAGCTGGTAAAGAAGTAATTATAAATGGTAAAGCTTTTGTAAATGAAGTGCCGGTTGATGAATTACGTCATTATGCTGAAGATGCTGGTAAAAACGAAGAAGAAATTGAAAGTATTACAGAACCAAAAAAAACCTTTTCTTTTGAAGCCGATGGTGTTTTATTAAAACAATAAATTTGGAAAGAGAGATTGTAATAACTGCCGATGGATCTTCCACTATTCATTTGCCAGAATGGGACGAACAATACCATTCAAAACATGGCGCTATACAAGAAGCCTATCATGTGTTTATAAAACATGGATTACAATATTTTTATGATTTAGGAAATAGAAATCAAATTTCTATACTAGAAATAGGTTTCGGTACTGGTTTAAATGCTTTTATTACTTTAATAGAAGCTGAAAAGTTAAATATCAAAATCGATTATTTTGGAGTTGAAGGATATCCGGTCGCAATGGATGAAATCACTCAACTTAATTATCCTACACAATTAAAATCTAAAAGTAACGAATCTTTTTTTAAAACGATGCATGAAGTTTCTTGGGAAGAAAAACATGGTATTTCAAATAATTTTTCATTAACAAAACAAAACCGATTCTTTTCGAAAATTAAAGAAAAGGACACTTATAATCTTATATATTTTGACGCCTTTGGTGCACGCGTTCAACCAGAATTATGGACTGAAGCCATTTTTCAAAGCATGTACGATGCCTTAAAAGAAAAAGGTGTATTGGTAACTTATGCCGCAAAAGGAAGCGTGCGTCGTGCGATGCAAACAGTTGGTTTTAAGGTTGAAAAACTCCCTGGCCCACCTGGAAAACGCGAAATGCTCAGAGCCACAAAATAGTCACAGAATTCAGTCTCAGATTTCAGTTGCAGAAAAAATTCTTCGTTTGTATAGATAATTGTTAAGAACTTGCTTGGCATTTTTAAACTTTGATGTACTTTTTTAATTTTACATTATCAATTATCAATTATCAATTATCAATTATCAATTATCAATTATCAATTATCAATTATCCATTATCAATTATAAATTATCAATTGTTTTGTTAAACCTAATACAAAACCTTAGTACTTGGTAGTAACATTTCGTAACTTTAAATAAAAATTGAAAATGCGGGTTTTAATAACTGGGGCAACGGGACTCATCGGACAGGAAATTATAAAATCTTGCCATGAAAACGGTATCGATGTCAACTATTTAACTACAAGTAAATCTAAAATTAACCAATCAGATAAAACCATAGGATTTTATTGGAATCCAAGCAGGCAAGAGATTGATGCCAATTGCTTTATAGGTGTTGATGCCATTATTCACTTAGCTGGCGCATCAGTTTCGAAACGATGGACACCATCCTATAAAAAGGAAATTTTAAGCAGCAGAAAAGAAACTACTCAATTAATATTCAACACCCTAGAAAGTACAACACACTCCATAAAACAAGTAATTTCAGCAAGTGCGATTGGTATTTATCCAGATTCCTTAATTAATTATTATGATGAAACGTATAATATGCCTTCCGATTCTTTTTTAGGAGACGTCGTAAAAGTTTGGGAACAAGAAGTAGATACCTTTTCGAAATTGAATATTAAAGTTTCTAAAATCAGGATTGGTTTGGTATTATCAAATAAGGGAGGAGCACTTTCAGAAATGACCAAGCCGATAAAATTTGGTGTAGGAGCTGCTTTTGGATCAGGGAAACAATGGCAGTCGTGGATACATATTTCAGATTTGGCGCAACTATTTTTATATGTTTTAAATCGCAATTTAGAAGGCGTTTATAATGGGGTTGCACCGAACCCAGTAACAAACAAAGAACTAACAAAAGCAATAGCTAATACTTTAGGTAAACCGCTTTTTTTACCAAATATCCCGAAGTTTTTTATGAAACTTGTTTTAGGCGACATGCATACATTATTATTTGAAAGTCAGCGTGTTTGCTGTAAAAAAATTGAAGATTTGGGCTTTGAATTTGAATATCACCATTTACAACCAGCTTTAGATGATTTGCTGAAGTAAGTTTGATCTAAATAATTAATTGGACATGTTGTTACAAATAGGATTTTTTTAAATGTTATTATCATCTTTAAAGAATTCGATTATTTTCTTCTCGGTTCTTAATTTTTTAATGAAGTTTTCTCGTTCTTCTGAATTCATAGGTTCTGCATCAGTTTGATAAAATCGGATTGAACCGTCTTTCTGTGGTGCGACTAAAATTAATCTACCAACTCTTAAGTCAAAAATTCTTCCGTTTACAATTGCATATGCATTTCCATCTGCCAATTGAATAGCCACCCAATCTACTCTGCTCTTTGTTGATATGTTTAAACTTCCTTCAGAAAGATAGTTGGGATGATTTCTCGATGATGCGTTTGATGGAGTTTCGGAATCTTTTCCGTCAGAAATTGTCAAAATCGTAAAATAGCTAACATATTTATCATCTTTTTGCCCGAATAAATGTTCACTATGTTTTCCTTTTGCTATTATAGCAGATTGTCCTTTTATGGTTTTACCGCTTATTTCTGTCTCAACTGGACCAATTCCATTTCCTGGCGATACATATTCTGGTGTTGGAAAAGGAGAGTCATAAAGAGGTAAGTCAGGGCGAGGATATTCTGTTAAACTCTCTACTTCCTTTTTTAAAGTTTTTGTTTCCCATTGTTCAGGAGAATTATATTGCAAGGCTTGAATTTTTGCTTTTTCCAAATTCCAAAATGGTTCTGGAGTTATGTCTTTCTTTTCAGTTTTTTCAGTCTGGAAATTGCAAGAAGTTGCTATTATATTTAGAAATAGTAATGATAGAAATAAGGAGTCTTTCATATCGTGTGTAAAATTAAGTTATAATTTTTTCAATTGTTCAAACCAACTACTAACGAAGTTAGGAATTTTTCTGTCAAAGTAAATTGAGATAAAAGACTTTTCACAATCAATTTGTCAAAAAAACAAAAAAATAATTTAGTGACATTATGACATTTTTATAATATTGGCAGTACTTTTGCCAACTAATTTTAGTATTGCAAAAATTTGAATTTACGATGAGTAAAAAAGATAAAAAAGACTTAGATAAAGAACAAATAGATTCTGCACAAACAGAAACTGTGGAAGGTAATGAGCAAGTCATTGAAGAACAAACGGTTGAAGAAAAACTTCAAGGAGAATTAAAGCAAGAAAAAGACAAGTTTTTACGTCTTTTTGCAGAGTTTGAAAATTATAAAAGACGTACCTCAAAAGAACGTATCGAGTTATTTTCGACAGCGAGTGAAGATGTGATGAAAACATTACTGCCAGTTCTTGACGATTTTGAACGCGCATTAAGTCATTTTAATGATGATAAAGAAGCTGAAGCTTTACGCAAAGGGGTGTTATTAATTTACCAAAAATTAATTAGTACGTTAGAGCAAAAAGGACTTAAAGTAATTACTGTTGAAAAAGGCGAAGCATTTAATGCCGATAATCATGAAGCTATTACACAAATTCCTGCGCCATCGGATGATTTAAAAGGAAAAATTATAGATATTATTGAAAAAGGATATAAACTTGGCGATAAAGTAATTCGTTTTCCAAAAGTTATTATCGGACAATAAAACTAAAACATGGCGAAAAGAGATTACTACGAAATATTAGGCATAAGTAAAGGTGCTACAGCTGCCGAAATTAAAAAAGCATACCGTAAAAAGGCAATAGAATATCACCCAGATAAAAACCCAGACGACAAAGCAGCGGAGGCTAAATTTAAGGAAGCAGCGGAAGCTTACGAGGTTTTAAGTGATGACAACAAAAAAGCACGTTACGACCAATATGGACACCAAGCCTTTGAAGGCGGAGGTGGCTTTGGCGGTGGCGGAATGAATATGGATGACATATTCAGTCAGTTTGGTGATATTTTTGGCGGTGGCGGCTTTAGTGGTGGCTTTTCTGGTTTTGGAGGTGGCGGTGGTCAGCGTCGTGTTAAAGGAAGTAATCTGCGTATTCGCGTAAAACTTACTTTAGAAGAAATTGCTAATGGTGTTGAGAAAAAAATTAAAGTAAAACGAAAAGTTCAGGCACCAGGAACTACTTATAAAACCTGTTCTACATGTCATGGATCTGGGCAAGTTACCCGAATCGCAAATACTATTTTAGGTAGAATGCAAACATCGGCACCATGTAATGTGTGTGGTGGTGCAGGACAAACTATAGATAAAAAACCTGCCGATGCTGATGCTCAAGGGTTAAAAGTTGCAGAAGAAACAGTTTCTATCAAAATACCAGCAGGTGTTGTAGACGGCATGCAACTTAAAGTATCTGGAAAAGGTAACGAAGCACCTGGAAATGGTATTTCGGGCGATATGATAGTTGTTATAGAAGAAGAGCAACACGATAAGCTACAACGTGAAGGCGATAATTTACATTACGATTTATATGTGAGTTATCCTGATGCGGTTTTAGGAACTTCAAAAGAAATAGATACGGTTACAGGTAAAGTACGTATTAAAGTAGAAGCTGGTGTACAGTCTGGTAAAATATTACGCTTACGCGGAAAAGGAATACCAAGTATAAACGGTTATGGTAAAGGCGATTTATTAGTTCATGTTAATGTGTGGACACCAAAAACATTAAGCAAACAACAACGCGAATTTTTTGAAACCATGCAAAACGATGAGCATTTTGAGCCAAAACCAGACAGTAGCGATAAATCATTTTTTGAAAAAGTAAAAGATATGTTTTCTTAAAAATAAAGGGATAAAAAAATCATCAATTAATCGATTGTTTTTTGAAAAGTTCCTGTTTAGTTTTAAGAGTTTTTAGAAAAAAAAACATATATTTGAATATCACTAATTAATTTTAGTGATAATTTTTCTTTTTCATAGCAATTTTTTTCCCATCCTTAATCTTTTTTAAGGGTGGGTTTTGTTTTTTAATATGCATTTTTTTGGATTAGGTTTTTTAAAAAATAGCCTTTAATAATTAAACAATTAATTCTTAAATTATGCTTAAAGCGCATAATTGGTCGCGTAACATTTAATATATTTACCAACTACAAGTCAATTTAAAAACACGAATGAGTAACTTACTAGAAGTTAACCAAGTTTCTAAAAATTTTGGAGACTTTAAAGCCCTAAATAATGTATCAATATCAGTTCCAAAAGGAAGCATTTTTGGATTGTTAGGTCCTAATGGTGCCGGAAAAACCACATTAATACGCATTATTAATCAAATCACTATGCCAGATACAGGTACAGTGCATTTAGATGGTGAATCACTTAACGCAAATCATATTAAAGATATTGGTTATTTGCCAGAAGAACGTGGTTTGTATAAAACGATGAAAGTAGGGGAACAGGCTTTGTATTTGGCACAGTTAAAAGGTTTAAGTAAAGCAGAGGCTAAAGAACGATTAAAATATTGGTTCGAACGTTTGGAAATTGGCGATTGGTGGAATAAGAAAATCCAGGAATTATCGAAAGGGATGGCGCAAAAAATTCAGTTTGTGGTGACTGTTTTGCATCAACCAAAACTCTTGATTTTTGATGAACCTTTTTCTGGTTTCGACCCCATAAATGCTAATTTAATAAAAGACGAAATTTTACGTTTACGTGAAGAAGGGGCAACCGTTATTTTTTCAACACATAGAATGGAATCGGTTGAGGAATTATGCGATGATATTGCTTTAATTCATAAATCGAATAAAATTCTTGACGGAAAACTGGTTGACATACAACGTCAATATAAAATTAACACGTTCGAAGTAGGTATTCATGCACCCAATAATGAATATTTAAAAGCAGAATTATCACAAAAATTTAATGTGTCTCTGGCAAATTTTAAAACATTAGAGGATGATTTAAAACTCAATATTAAACTAAATACAGGCGATAAGCCTAATGATTTGTTGCATTTTTTAGCATCAAAAGGAGACGTTTCTCATTTTGTTGAATTGATTCCTAGTGTGAGCGATATTTTTATTCAAACAGTAAAGAACAGTAAGTAAGATGAATCATTTACCTCTTATCATAAAACGTGAATATTTAACGAAAGTTAAAAACAAATCATTTATAGTTATGACTATTTTGAGTCCGATTATAATGATTGCATTAATTTCATTAGTTGCTTATTTGTCACAATTAAATAATGATAAAGTTCGCACTATTACGGTGTTAGACGAATCGGGATTAGCAAGTGGTGTTTTTGAGAGTACTGATAAAACAATTTATAATGTTTTAGAAAACATGTCGCTAAATGATGCTAAAATATTGACAAAAGAAATCGGTTCGGTAGGTTTGTTACATATTGATAGGGTTGAAAATATTGATAATATTTCAAATCATATCAAGTTTTATTCTGAGGAGTCTCCATCGCTTAGTTTAATTTCAGATTTAGAAAGTAAATTAGAAAAAAAACTTACTAATGCAAAACTTCTAGAAAATGGTGTTGATGTAGATATGATTAATGCTTCCAAAGTAAGAGTGAATATTGCACAAGAAAGTTTTGCGGGTGAAAAGAGCTCAAAAATTGATAGTGTTGTAAAACTTATTTTTGGTGGTCTTGCTGGGTATTTACTCTTTATGTTCATCATCATTTATGGTAATATGATCATGCGCAGTGTTATTGAAGAAAAAACCAGTAGAATTATAGAAGTTATTATTTCATCGGTAAAACCAATTCAGCTCATGCTCGGTAAAATTATCGGCACTTCTTTGGCAGGTATTACTCAATTTGTTATTTGGATAATTATTGGAGGTATTTTAATGGTTATTGTTTCCGTTATTTTTGGTATTGATGTGCATACACCACAACAAGACATGATGCAACAAGCTATGGCTAACCCTGAATTGAATATGGAATTGCAAAATGCTTTTTCGGCTTTTTATAACTTACCGTTGCTTAATTTAGTCATTGCATTTATATTGTTTTTTATAGGAGGTTATTTATTGTATAGTTCGTTTTATGCCGCCATTGGAGCTGCAGTAGATAATGAAACAGATACACAACAATTTATGTTACCTATAATTATGCCCTTAATTTTAGCTGTTTATATTGGTATCTTTACAGTTATTGAAGATCCTCATGGAACCGTTTCAACGGTGTTTTCGTTTATTCCATTAACATCACCAGTTGTTATGTTAATGCGTATTCCATTTGGCGTTCCATTGTGGCAGCAATTGATATCATTATTGTTGTTAGTAGCAACGTTTATGTTTACGGTGTGGTTCGCTGCAAAAATTTACCGCGTGGGTATTTTAATGTATGGTAAAAAACCAACCTACAAAGAACTAGTAAAATGGATAAAATATTAGAATAAAGATGAAAGAGATATTAAAAATACTAACCGAACCTTATAATATTACGGAGCATATTAGTATAAGTATTATGGATTTTATAATACTTACGATAGTTTTAATTATAGCAAGAGTCTTATTAACGATTATAAGAAAACTTATAACCAGAAACCTTCCTTTGGTAGATAAAAGAAAATTCAAGGTGATATTTTCTTATGGGAACTGGTTGATTTACTTTCTTATCATGCTTATCACCTTCCATACATTAGGTATTAACGTTACAGGTATTTTTGCAGCTTCCGCGGCTTTATTAATTGGTATTGGTTTAGCACTACAAACCTTGTTTCAAGATATAATTTCAGGAATCTTTATATTGGTAGACCAGACAGTCCATGTAGGTGATATTATAGAATTAGAAGGTAAAGTAGGTAGAGTAGAGGAAATAAAATTAAGAACGACCAGAGCCATAACGGCCGATAATAAAATACTAATAATACCTAATCATTTATATTTAGAAAACAGTTTGTATAACTGGACTCAAAATGGCACTACCACACGAGAATCTGTGGAGGTAGGCGTTGCTTATGGTAGCGATGTTCAATTGGTAAAAAAATTGTTATTGCGTGCCGTTCAAGATCATAAAGATATTTTTAAAGAACCGGAGCCAAATGTATTATTTACTGATTTTGGAGAAAGTTCTTTAAATTTTAAAGTAGCATTTACCATTAATGATAGTTTTAATGCACGTTTTCCTAAGAGTGATGTCCGATTTGAAATTGATAGATTGTTTAGGGAAAACAATATTACTATTCCATTTCCACAAAGAGATATTCATATTATATCACAGAATAAAGACACATAGAATAAAGATTTTGTCAAGACGTAATTTTAAGAAAATGAAGAATGGGAAAAAATTATCTCAGGATTTAAAAACACACACAAATAACACAAATATTTGATGGTAGATATCTTTAAACTTTTATCTATCATCTTAAATCTAAATAGAATATGCCAAAAATTTTAATAATTGAAGATGAAGCTGCCATAAGAAGGGTGCTCGTAAAAATACTTTCGGAAGAAAATGATACTTACCAAGTTGAGGAAGCCGAAGATGGATTAGCGGGTATAGAGAAAATTAAAAATGACGATTACGATCTTATTCTTTGCGATATCAAAATGCCAAAAATGGACGGTGTTGAGGTTTTAGAGGCCACAAAAAAAATAAAGCCAGAAATACCCATTGTTATGATTTCTGGACATGGAGATTTAGATACCGCAGTAAACACCATGCGGATAGGGGCTTTCGATTATATATCGAAACCACCCGATTTAAACAGACTTTTAAATACGGTGCGTAATGCGTTAGATAGAAAAGAACTGGTTGTTGAAAATAAATTGCTAAAAAAGAAAGTAAGCAAGAATTTTGAAATGATTGGCGAAAGTGATGCCATTTCACATATAAAAGATATTATTGAAAAAGTAGCTCAAACCGATGCTCGTGTACTTATAACAGGACCAAACGGAACAGGTAAAGAATTAGTAGCACATTGGTTGCACCAAAAAAGTGAACGCGCTAACGGACCAATGATTGAGGTGAATTGTGCTGCTATACCAAGTGAATTAATAGAAAGTGAACTATTCGGTCATGTTAAAGGCGCATTTACAAGTGCAGTAAAAGATAGGGCTGGAAAATTTGAAGCAGCTAATGGTGGAACAATTTTTTTAGATGAAATAGGTGATATGAGTTTATCGGCGCAGGCTAAAGTGCTTCGGGCTTTGCAAGAAAGCCGTATTCAGCGTGTTGGAAGTGATAAAGATATTAAAGTGAATGTTCGCGTGGTAGCAGCAACTAATAAAGATTTAAAAAAGGAAATTGCCGAAAGTCGATTCCGTGAAGATTTGTATCACAGATTAGCGGTTATTTTAATACATGTTCCTTCTTTAAACGAAAGACGAGATGATATCCCATTATTAGTTAATCACTTTACCGAAAAAATAGCTGGAGAACAAGGGACTGCCAAAAAAGTGTTTACAGACAAAGCTATAAAACTGCTACAGGATTACGATTGGACCGGAAATATTCGGGAGCTACGTAATGTGGTAGAACGATTGATAATTCTTGGAGGCACTGAAATAAGTGAACAAGATGTGAAATTATTCGCGTCTAAATTATAATAAACACACAGAAAAAAAAGCGAGTTCTTACAAAGGAACTCGCTTTTTTTATTCAATTAATTCACTTTACAGAGATTAAGTTTTTCAGTGTATTGAGTATTTATTTCTTTTGTAATATTTAAATAATGTGCTTTAATAGTTTCCACATTTTCTGAAAGTAATGCGGTATCATTTTTGTCATAAATTGATAATTCTGTAGTACTTCCATAAGTTTTTAAGACTTTATTGCACGTAGTTATAGTTAAATTAAGGACTGTTTTATGGTCTTTAATTAGTGCTTCTTTTTGTAAATGAAGTTCCTTACTTTTTTGAGCATCTAGTTTTTTAATAATCTCTTCTTCTTTTAATTTAAGTGCTAATCGTTGTTGCTCTAGCTTATCTTTTTCAAGTTGCAAAGATTTTAATTCATCACCACCTTTATCTTCATTAGTGGCTATTTTTTCTACTTTCTTATTAGCTTGAAGCGTGCATTTATTTATTTCGGTAATACAGTTTTGAGTTATTTCTTTAGCTCTTTTTACAAAAAATCGGCCGTCTTCAAATGTGCTAGCAGCCTCAACTTTAGCCATGAGTTCTTTGGCATTAAAGGCTAACTCAAAAGCGGTATCGCAACCGCATTTTTTTAAATTAACTTTTGCTTCTTCAAATGATTTTAATGACTTGTCTGCATAATACTTTAGATGTTGAACGTTGTTAGATTCGTAAGCATCTTTTACGTTTGAATAGGCGTAAATGAGGTTCGAATCTGCATTTTCACAAGGTGAGTTTTGCGCTTGAAATTCTGAATAAACAATAAAAATCAAGAAAAACAGGGAAATTTTTTTCATGGTAATTTGGTTAGGTTAATAAGTAGGGTCGACTAAAGTACTAATTTTTTTCAAATTGATAAGCTTCATAAAGAATTTATTGTTTTAGTATATTTATAAAATTAATTATAACCATGTATAAAAATGATAAATTATTCACCTGAAGATTTCAAAGTAACCTCAAAAATATCCTTGAAAAACAGTCAGACAAAATTAGAAATTAAAAACGCTGACGACGAGTTAGAAGACATTAGAAAAAAATTAGGAAAACTACAAGATACCATGTATGCACATGGAAAATATGCGGTTTTGGTTTGTCTTCAAGGGATGGATACTTCGGGTAAGGATAGTTTAATTCGTGAGGTGTTTAAAGAATTTAATTCCCGTGGTATTATTGTACATAGTTTTAAAGTACCTACCGAATTAGAATTAAATCATGATTATTTGTGGCGCCATTATATAGCGCTACCATCACGAGGAAAATTTGGTGTTTTTAACAGAACACATTATGAAAATGTACTGGTTACCAGAGTGCATCCGGGTTATATTTTGGGTGAAAATATTCCATCAGTAAATTCTATAGAGGATATAAATGAGGCGTTTTGGGATACCCGTTTTGAACAAATAAATAATTTTGAAAAGCATCTTACCGAAAATGGTACCGTCATTTTTAAATTCTTTTTAAACCTTTCAAAGCAAGAGCAAAAACACCGATTATTACGTCGTTTAGAAAAACAAGAAAAAAACTGGAAATTCTCTCCGGGCGATTTAAAAGAACGCAAACTTTGGGACAAATATCAAGAATGTTATGAAGATGCCATTAACAGAACTTCCAAACAACATGCGCCATGGTATAACATTCCTGCAGATGATAAAGATTCCGCTCGTTATTTGGTGGCGAAAATTATGTATGATACTTTAAAAGGGTATAATGATATTCAAGAACCAGAACTTGATGATGATATTAAAGCGAATTTAGATTTATATAAACAGCAATTAGAAAGTGAATAGTTTTTTATGATTTCTTTTAGATAGTCAAGGTATAATAAACACTATTTTTAAAAATTCAAATTAAAACCAAATTATGCTAAAAACACTTGCCTTAATATGTTGTTTCATTTTCGCAACAAATATTTATTCACAATCAGATGAAGCTATTCTAAAAAATATATATAAAACCTCTTTAACCAACGGTAAAAGTTACGCCTGGTTAAATCATTTGTCAAATCAAATTGGAAGTCGTTTATCAGGATCTTTGGGTGCTGAAAGAGCTGTTGCCTACACCAAAGAAGAACTTGATAAATTAGGACTCGATAAAGTCTGGTTACAACCTGTTATGGTTCCAAGATGGGTTCGTGGAGCTAAAGAATATGCTTATATCGAAACTACTCCAGGCAAAACAAATATAGTTAATATATGTGCTTTAGGCGGTTCGGTTCCAACGCCTGCACTTGGTATAAAAGCCAATGTTGTAGAAGTTAAATCTTTTGAAGAATTGGTATCCTTAGGAAAGTCGAATATTGAAGGTAAAATTGTTTTTTATAACCGACCAATGCAAGCAGATTTAATTCATACGTTTGAAGCTTATGGTGGTTGTGTAAATCAGCGCTATGAAGGAGCCGTTGAAGCTTCAAAATATGGAGCCGTAGGTGTTATTGTGAGGTCGATGAATTTACGATTAGACGATTTGCCCCATACAGGTAGTATGACTTACGATGATTTACCAATTGAAAAGCGTATACCATCTGCGGCCATAAGTACAAACGATGCCCAAATATTGAGTACCATGTTGCAGTTAGACAAAAACATTAAATTATATTTTAAGCAAAATTGTCAGCAACTTAAAGATGTACAATCTTATAATGTAATTGGTGAAATTACGGGCACTCAATTTCCAAATGAATATATGGTTGTTGGAGGTCATTTAGATTCATGGGATTTGGGCGATGGTTCGCACGATGATGGAGCAGGTGTCGTACAGTCTATGGATGTGTTGCGATTACTTAAAGAAACTGGCATAAAACCAAAAAGAAGTATTCGAGTTGTTCTATTTATGGATGAAGAATATAATGGCACCGGCGCTATTAAATATGCCGCCGAGGTTAAACGCAATAATGAAAACCATGTATTTGCATTAGAAAGTGATTCTGGAGGCTTTACACCAAGAGGTTTTTCTTTTGATTGTAGTGATGCTAATTTTAATCAGGTTTTAAGTTGGCAAGAACTCTTTAAGCCGTATTTAATTCATTATTTTGAAAAGGGAGGAAGTGGTTCCGACGTTGGTCCACTAAAAACAGATAAAAATGTTTTGGCAGGTTTAAGGCCAGATTCTCAACGCTATTTTGATTATCATCATGCCAGTAACGACACTTTTGATGCGGTAAATAAACGCGAATTAGAATTAGGCGCTGCAACCATGACGGCCTTAGTTTATTTGTTTGATAAATATGGAGTTAAATAATATAAGATGAAAAATATAATTCTTATTTTAATTCTAATAAATTCAGTTTTTATGATGGCTCAAAATAATGATGTAATTCCGTATTCTGAAATACCAGATTACCCAGAAAGCTATACTGCAAATGCTGTAGTCGCTAGAATGATTGATGGTTTGGGTTTTAGGTATTATTGGGCTACTGATGGATTGCGCATTGAGGATTTGGCGTATAAACCAAGTGAGACAGGGCGTGCAACATCCGAAACTATTGATCATATTTATGGGTTATCAAAATTTATTCGAAATAGTGCTTTAACTGATAATAAAGACACCAATAAGTCAGAACTCTCTTTTGAAGAGAAACGTAAACAAACCTTACTGAATTTTAAAGCTGTGTCTGATGTTTTAAGAAATACAGAAGCATCTTTTCAACTTGAAAATACTGAAGTCCCTTTTTGGAATATTATAAACGGACCCATTTCAGATGCGCTTTGGCATTGTGGGCAAGTTGTTTTGCTACGTCGCGCTTCGGGAAACCCATTTAATTCTAAAGTGAATGTGTTTACTGGGAAAATAAAGGAGTAAAATTATGATTTACTTACAATTTCGATAATTTATTAAATTGAGATTTTGCCTTCGTTAAGAAGGTTTTAATGTATGTTTCTAAATATTTTAATTGTGAGTTATTTTTTAAACTTCTTAATAAGCACATAAATAATAGCTAGAACTCCAATAAAAATAGCAGAAGAAATTATCTCGTTTTTAGTTAAATTAGAAAGGAATAGGAGAATAATCAAAACTGACAGTATTGGAACAGAATAGCCACCTGGAATTCTAAAAGTTTCACGTTTTGAATGTGTTACCTTCTTTTCTTCTTAGTTTTATAACTGCAAGTGCAACACCTAAATAAATAATTAATATGGCCGCACTGGACATTATAGCCAATTGCTTAAATCCACCAAATGAAGCAAATAAAAATCCGCAGGCAGAATAAACTATAATGGCGACGTATGGTGTGATATATTTTTTATGAACTGAAGAAAGTATTTGAATAGGTATTATCTTGTCTTTTGCAGCACTAAAAAGTACTCTGGGCATTCCAAATATTTCGCTGCTTAATGTTCCAAACATGGAAACTGCCGCACCAATAGTAATTAAAGTTAATCCAATAGGTCCAAAAATAGATTTTGCTAATTCACCTAATGGGTTTTCTTGATATAAAGCCAAAGCATCACCTAATGCCCCTTGAGCCACTGTTTGGATTAATATATAAAGAATCAAAACTCCAAAAACACTTAGAAATATGGCACGTGGGATTGTATTTTTGGGATTTTTCACCTCTCCACTGATAGATAAACCCGATTCTGCTCCTACAAACGCAAAGAAAAGTATTAAGGAAGTTTCTCCCAAATCCTTTAGAGGAGGTATGGTTTCCCAATAAAGATTCATAATTTCAATATCTTTAAGACCAATAAAAACAATAGCCAATAAAGGTATTATTTTGATAAAAGTAATCATCATTACGAACCGAGCTCCTTGTTTGGCTCCTTTAATATTGATGTAGGCTAATCCAGAAAAAAGTATCATAAAAAATAATATTTTGACTAACTTAATTTGAAAAACAGAAAAAAAGGAGCCTATAATATCTATTAAAGCATTAGCTATGGCAGCATCGCTGGATATTGTTGCAATTAAAAATAAAATAGCGGCTATAAATCCGGTAAATTTCCCGAAAGTCTCTTCCAAATAGGCATATGCACCACCTGGATGTGTAATTTTGCTACCCACTTCAGCAAAGCATAGCATGACTAAAATGATTAAAATACCACAAAATAAATAAGCAAAAATACTTGCAGAACCTAAACCAGCAGCAACAATGCCAGGAATTACAAATATGCCTGCACCTACAACGGTATTTATAATATTTGCAGACAATCCCCAGAGGCCAATGCTCCTTTTTAATTCTTGTTCTTCTTTTTTCATACTTATCTTTTTAATTAATAAATAGTTAAACTAGCACATATGTCTATCTAGATATTAACATGTTTTTTTTACTGAATTAATAAAATGCAAAAATCATTGCAATCAAAATAAAAAACGAAAGTTAGTAAATAATTAAAATTTGGTATTTTTTAATAATGGTAGCCTTCTCTTATAAGTAAATTGCCGCCATATCCATTCAAGCGGTCCATATCTGAATTTTCTTAGCCACATGGTACTTATTATAACTTGACAAAGAAAAATAATTAAGGCAATTGCTATGATAACCGTAAATCCAAATTGGCCAACAAGTCCAAATCCAATGCTATAAAACAATAATATTGATATTATGGTTTGAGAGATATAATTGGTAAAGGCCATTTTTCCAACAGGAGCAATTCTATTTAATAAATTTGGTTTATTAGCATAAATCAGAGCTAATAGTGAAGCATAACCAAGAGCCAATGGCACTGTGCCCAAGGCATAAGTTAAGGTTTTAAGGAAGCTGTTTAAATTAGAATCATCACCAAAAAACTCAATATAAGTTCTTAAAATGCTTATTGGTAAACCTATAAGTATTCCAAATAAAGTTATTTTTTTAAGAAGTTTGACGTTTTGAAGAAGCTGATTTCTTAATATATTTCTCCCAGCCCATAATCCAATTATGAAAACACCAAGTACTTTAAATATACGACCCTCATCAAGAAGGCTTCCAATTCTAACAAAAACATTTCCTAAATTCATTTTAAAAAAACCAGACCAAGCATCGTTAAGTAAATAATATTTAAATTGGATAAACTTCTTACCATTCCATTCTGTAGTAGGGTAGCCAAAATATTCCCAAATGTATGCACTGGCTTTAAAAAAAGGTTTTGTATAGTTTAAGTTTAATGTATTAATAACAAACCAATTTACAAGTGGTAATAAAATTAAAACCCCTGCAATCCATAATAATTTTTTATCTGGAATTTTCACAAAGAGAATTAAAACAAAACCTAAGATTGCATATAATGTTAAAATATCGCCAAGCCAAAAACCAACTAAGTGAAAACCTCCAAAAATGAATAGCCAAAACATCCTACTTATAAAAAAAGGGGCAAATGGTTTATTGTTTTTTATTGATTTTTCATATTGAATAATACAGCCTATTCCAAAAAGCAAAGAAAAGATGGAATAAAACTTACCGTCAATTAAAGCGAAAGAAATAAAATCTAATGCCTTATCTGAGGCGAATACATAATCTGGATTTCGAAAATCTTCCGGAAAAAAGAAATAGCCAGAGAAGTATACGATATTAGCCATAAAAATAAATTGAATAGCAATACCGCGTAAAACATCAAGAAATTCAATTCTATCGTCATGTTTTATAGGTGCTATTAGATTATTACTTGAATTCATAAAATTTTATCTAGCGTTAAAACCAAAATCTTGTCCTACAGATTTATACCAATCCTCATTATTGGCTGCATTCCAATCTATCCATTCCTCATCACTCATTGTGGCTCTCCAGGCATTAAATGATTCTGCGTCTGGACCATCAGGATGCCGTAGTTTCAAATAGCATCTTTCTATATTTTATTTTAAGAAAGATGCTTCTGGAAAGTTAAGTTTCATTCTACGTTGCGACCTGCAACGACAATATTACTGGTTCTAAAACCGTATGTTCGTCTTTCTTTGCTTTGGTCTTTGGATCATTGATTATAGCCCCAAGCATTTCTAAATCAGCACCTTCAAAAACTATGAGTATGGAATTAGGATCATTTGAATCCTGAAATGTTCTAAAACTGGATACTGCAGGCGCAAATAAGTTTACGCGGTCTTGATGACCTTTAAGCCATTTGTCAAAATTTCCGACTTTATGTCGGCCTATAACGGTTTGTTTCATTTTATTATATTTTAATTTAGCCTACTATTTTCGGTTTTCGGCATCTCCGTTTTTATTTTTTTCATTTCTATAAAAATTGATTATCTGGCATTCAGACCAAAATCTTGTTCTACAGCTTTGTACCAATCCTCATCATTGGCGGCATTCCAATTTATCCATTCCTCATCACTCATTGAGGCTCTCCAGGCAATAAATGGTTCGGCATCTGGACCAACAGGATGTCTTAATTTCCAGGATTTACTAGTGGCTATTTCCATAATCTTATTTGCTACTAGTGTTGCTGGCGTAGGTGTTTTTAGTGATGCAGCAAAAAGACCTCCAAATCGATTTGAGTGTGGATAAATAGATTTACCAGGAATTTTAATATCCTGAGCCATTTGTGTATTGATAATACCGGGTTCCACAATGGCTACCCTAATATTAAAGGGTTTAACTTCTTGTGCTAAAGCTTCACTTATTGCTTCAAGTGCAAACTTACTAGCAGCATAACCACCCAATGGGCTGTTAGCAATATGACCAGCAACCGAAGCAATATTAATGATACAACCCTTACGGTTTTTTCGCATTTCAGGAAGTACAGCTTTTACACATCGAAGCACTCCAAAATAATTAGTTTCCATTACATCCTTAAAATCTTTCATGGATAATTCTTCAACAGAACCATGACGTTCTATACCCGCATTATTTACGAGCACGTCAATAGAGCCAACTTCTTTAAGAATAGCATTCAAACCTTTTTTAACTGAAGTATCTGAATCTACATCCATAGCAGAAATTGTTATTGCTAAAGATTCAGCTTTAATTTTTTGTTTAAAGTCTGTTGCCTTTTCTGGATTCCGCATGGTTGCGAATACTTTATAGCCTGCTCTTCCAAAAGCAAGCGCGGTTTCAAGGCCTATGCCTTTACTTGTGCCTGTAATTATTGCAGTTTTCATAATTGGTTGATTTTAATTAATTAAAATTGAAAATAAATAAATTGTTCACCACTGCCTTGTGCGATGACAATCAAGAAAAACATGATAGCCCAAACGATAGCTAATACCATTGGTGATATTTTTTTTGAAATAGCTTCCACCGAAGAGTTTCTCATAAACCAATGACATAAAAAAAGTATACCGATGATAACACCGACTTTTAAAATATCAAATGTTGCTAATACTTTTTCTCCTTCTGGATTTAAATAAAACATTGAAGTTATCATATTCCAAGCAGTCTTAAATTCTTTAGCTCTAAAAAACACCCAAGTAATATTAACACATGTAAATGTGGTAAATGCCAGAAACATGCCGTTCCAAGCGGTTATTTTAAAAGGAATATATTGGCGTTGCAACCTTTCTAAAATAAGGTAAGTGCCATGTAAACCTCCCCAAACAATAAAAGTCCACGCTGCGCCATGCCACAATCCACCTAATAACATTGTTATCATTAAAGCGGCATACATTCTTACGACTCCGAATCGATTTCCGCCTAAAGGGATGTACAAATAATCGCGTAACCATGATGATAAGGTTATATGCCATCGTTTCCATAAATCAGAAAAACCTAAGGACCCATAAGGGTATTTAAAGTTGTCTGGCAAAATAATACCAAGCATTAAGGCGATACCAATAGCACAAGTTGAATAACCGGCAAAGTCAAAAAATATCTGACCAGAAAAAGCTAATGTGCCCATCCAAGCATCCCAGAAATTTAAAATTTTATCGGAACCAAATACTTTTTCAACCGAATCTGAAAGCATCGTATCTGCCATTACTACTTTTTGAAAAAGTCCTAAGGTTAGTAAAAAAAGACCCCAGATAAATTGATTTACTGTGGCTTTCTTTTCTTCATAAAATTGTGAAATTAAATCTTGTGCTCTTACAATCGGACCTGCTACCAATTGTGGAAAAAACGTTACGTAAAGTGCGAAATCTAAGAATGTTTTGGCGCGTTCAGTTCTTTTTAAATACATGTCGATGGTGTAAGACATGGTTTGAAAGGTGTAGAATGAGATTCCCATGGGTAAAATAATGTCCATGGGCTGCGTTTTATATCCATAACCATATGAATTGACTACAACTGTGAAATTTTCTACTAAGAAATCTCGGTATTTAAAGAAGGTTAAAAAGCCTAAATTAACGGCCATACTTAACAATAACCAAAGCACTCTTTTGCGTTGATTATCTTCGGTAGCTAGTTTTTTTCCTGTAATCCAATCGACGACAGTTGAAATCCAAAGTAAGATTACCAAAGGCGGATTCCATATGCCATAAAAAATATAACTAGCAAATAGTAGCATGCGTTTTTTACCAGTCCAATTAAATATTTTTGAATAGTATAGTGCTAAAACAACAACTAAAAATACAACGAAACTTAATGAATTAAATAGCATAGTTAGTTGGTTTTAAGATTAGATAATGCGCCATCGGCTATCATTATTTTTACAAGTTCTGTTGTAAAATACTTTGCGTCTTCAGCCGATAGATGAGATTCTTCCGGACATATGAGATTCTTTAATTGATTATAATCCTCAAAATGATAACTCTTAACTTTGGCTTCTTTTACTAAATCGTCCCAAAATTTAGCTCTAGGAACTCCCATATTTTCACCTGCTCTTAAAGAACCACTTGAAGGGCATCTTACTAAAATAACATGACCACCACGGGCCTGAAATTTTTTTAAATCTTTTAAAAAGAATGCCATAGTTCCTTCTTTATCGGGTGGAGGTCCACTTGCTGCACCTTTCATAAAAAATTGCCATACTTTAATTACAGAATTGGCATAAGCAGTATCTGTAACTGTAATTTGTTTCATCACCGTATTTCGATCTATGGCAATTTCTCCAAATTCATGAAAAGGTGGCATGGGGTCGACAACGCGATTTCCTGTATTAATTTTTCCAATTAATTCTTTTAATTTGATACCATCAACGCCTTGATCATCACTTAAAAAAGCCAGATTTTCTTGAAGAGGTAAGGATAAAAAATGGTTCGAAATCTGCGCATAGGTTCTTTTTTTGTAGTAATCTACCTTAGATTGTGGCCATTGCCAGGGTTGTGCCTGTGGGAATGTGGTTGAAAAAAATAATCCGGGTGTCACACCAACTAGAATAGTTCCATTAAACGCTGTATTATTAACAACATCATGAAAAATAGGTAAAGGCGAACTGCCAACTGACGCCAGTTGAATTGGTCGAATTCCTGTTTCGGCTTCCCATTCATTCAACTGAATATCAAAAAGGACTCGTGATGAACCCATAAGCAGTATTTCATTACTGTTGGCTTTTTCAACTCTGGATCGTTGTACCGCCCAAAGTGCTTCGTTATCATCTAATGTAGGGTAGACTCCTTCCCAACGCCAAAAAAGTTCCCACGATGTAATGCTTATTACACTGAGTAAAAGAGCAATAATTAAAGTTTGTTTTAGTTGCATTTTGGTTGGTTTTAGTTATTTAATGCTTTAATTAAGGCTTAAAACGAGCCGTCATTCACATCTTTAATAAATTTTATTAATCCGGTAAAATAAGTTTCAGGGTCATCATATTGTGATCAATGAGCTCCATTGGTAGTTAAACTGCGGCCATGTTTTACTTGGTTACTCATCCATTCCATGTATTTAGGATCCATGGTGTCATATTTACCGCCAATCATTAAGGTTGGAATGCTTAAGTTTTTTAATTTATCTGAAACATCCCATCCTTTTAAAGTCGCGTTACCTGTTACTCCAAACTCGCTATAACCTTGCATATAAATGTATATGTTGGGATTGAGGTGTGAAAAAGCGCGATTGATAAATTCTGGCCATTTATCTAGAGGTAGATGAAGCACATGTTGAGTGTAATAATGTTGCGTAACAAGTTCTGTGTATCTGGGATTCCCAAAGTCTTCTTTAGCTTCCATATCCTTTATTTCTTTATAAACTTCGGGGGGCAATTGTGGACCTAAAACTTCGGCTGCATATTTTTCATATTCGGGAATACTCGCCATCATATTCGAGATAATCAATCCTTTTATATTTTGCTGATATTTAAAAGCATATTCCATGGCCAAAATGCCACCCCACGATTGTCCAAATAAGTAGAAATTATCTTTATTTAAATTCAAAGCTTTTCGTACTTGTTCTACTTCTTCCACAAAATGCTCTATGGTCCACAAGGTGGAATCGTTAGGTTTGTCGCTGTAATAAGAATCAAGTTGGTCATAATAGATGTATTCTATTTCTTCATTAGGAAGATAACCATCAAAATTTTCAAAAAATTCGTGTGTGCCACCTGGACCACCATGAAGCAATAACACTTTCATTTTCGGATTGTTACCAACCCGTTTAGTCCACACATTAAAGGTGCCTTTTGGGGTTGTAATAGGAATCATTTTGATGCCTCCTGTATTTTGGTCATCACTGTTGGAATAATCGAAATAAGAAGTTTTAATACCTGTCTCGATAGTGGTCTCTTGTTTTTTATTGCAACCAATTAAAATGATGAATGCTAAGAGTGAAAAAATGAATGTGTTTTTCATGGGTTAATGGGTTTATTATCCGTTTTAAATACAATAGTTTTGTTGGCGTGATTATTCTGTTTTATGTACTTCTAATTCAATTTCAATCATAAATTCTGGTAGCGCTAATTCTTTAACCCCTAACCAGGAACCTGTTGGAAATTGTTTTTTATAAATGTCATTTCTATACGCTGCAACCTCTAAAAACTTAGGCATATTGGTTGTAAATATATTTTCAACAATAACGTCATTGAAAGTGCAGCCAAAATGTTTTAAAACTTTATCTAAATCTGAATAACAGTTTTTCATTTGTTGCTCAAAATCTCCCACGGCCGTTGGGTTGCCTTCATCGTCCATGCTTACAGCTCCAGAAATTTTAATATCGTTTCCAATTTTTACTGCATGCGAATACCCGTAAGCTTTCTCCACTTCCGGACGAAGATTAAAATATTCGTGTGTTTCAGTTTTTACAACAGGTTCTACCGCTGGTTCTGCCTTAGTTTTTTCTAGACAGCCAGTGCAAAAAAGTGTTATTGTTAATACTAGAATTAATAATGTTATAAATTTTGTTGTTTTCATTTTCGGTTGTCTTTTAAACTATATAAATTAAATTCAGTGTTAGATTGTGCTAATATTTTGGTTGAACCTAGCTACTAATATTAATCGAATGGACAGCCAGATAGAACTGTCCATCCATTTGAATAAATTCAACAGCGTTCATACTTAAACTTTTACTGGCATAGACACCGTTATCGGTTCTAGAACCGTGTGCTTGTTTTTTAACGCTTTAAGTGAAGGATCATTTAAGATGGCTTCAAATTTTTTCATATCGGTAACTTCAACTACTAAAACTACCAAATTGGGATCATTTGTATCTTGAAATGTTTGAAGGCTAGATATAGCAGGTGCGAAGGCATCAAGTCTATCTTGGTGCCCCTTAAGCCATGTTTCAATATTGCCTACTTTGTGTCTGGTTACAATTGTTTGTATCATGATTTTTGAATTTACTTTTTTAATACATACTCTAATCGGTTTTCGGTTTCGCCGTTTTTTTTTATCATAGTTAATCAACGGGCTACAACGTCAATGTAAGTCCTCCATCTACCGTAAGTGTCGAACCACTTATGTAACTCGATTCATCTGAACATAAAAACAGAATGGCTTTTGCCATTTCTTCCGGTTTTCCAGCCCTTTGAAGATGAACAGTAGGCAATATTCCTTTGTCGTAAATGTCATCTCCAATAACGCCTCTCAAGCGTTCGTGCATAGGTGTGACGGTAATTCCTGGGCACAAAAGATTAACTCTGATGCCATGTGGTCCCAATTCGGCAGAAGCACTCGATGTTAATCCGATTAGGCCATGTTTTGAAGTAACATAAGCTGACCCCGTTGGAAAACCTAGAAATGAGTTAACCGAACCAATATTCACTATAGAACCACCATTGCCTAATAACATCATCGCTTTGGCTTGATACTTCATGCATAGAAATGTGCCTTTTAGGTTGATGTTTATCACTTTGTCCCAGTCTTCTTCTGCTAAATCAATGACACTTCCCAATTTGCCTTCAATGCCAGCGCTGTTGACTGCATAATCTAATCGACCAAAGGTTTTAATGGTATGAGCAACCATTTGCTCCACACTTTTTGCGTTGGAAACATCTGTTTGGATGGCAGAGGCTTTTCCGCCTTTTGCTTCGATGGAAGCGACCAAACTATCCAATTCCTCTTTTCGGCGTGCCGCAACCACCACGTTTGCACCTTTCATTGCGAATGCTTCGGCTGTTGATTTTCCGATACCACTACTTGCTCCTGTTATTAATACTACTTTGTTTTTCATAGTTTTCATAATATTATAAATCATACTTTAAAAGGTCATTTCCTAAATTCGTTATATAAAGTGTTTTTCCGTCTGTAGAAAAGAACATGCCTGTTAGCAATCCTGGAAGTGGACGGGTTAAATCTGGAGAAAGTAATTCAAGTCGCTCCATACCCAAATGACTTCTTCGATTCCATTCGTTTGTATTCTTTAAATTCTCTTTAGTAGAACCATCAAAAATGATATGTTGGGAATGATTTTTAAAATCGACCATAATTATCTGGTTATAGAGAGGGGAAGCAACGATTAACCTGCCTTCTTGATCTATTAATATATTATCGGGAGATCCCACATTGGCCACAACACCCATATATTTGGCGGCGCCACTCTTAGTATCCACTTCAAATGAATGCACTCTATCCATCATGGTTTCAGCAACAAAAAGGTGTTTTTCGTCCGCATCCATTGTGATGCCATTTGCAAAATAAATACTGTCCATAATTTTGGTAGGCGCACTTTTTAGATCTGACATTCTATAAATAGCACCAAGAGGTGCGGGTAAATTGACATCGCGAAACAATTCTCCCAGATTAGTACTCTCTGTAGATTGGGAAAACCAAAGAGCACCCGTTTTATCCCTGTAAATAGTATTTACACCATACGGATGATCGTATATCATTTCTACTTCTTCTGTGGACACATTTATACGATAAATTTTACCATCGGCTACGTCAGACATGAGGATATGTTTTCCATCATGTTCCAATATCATACCATTGGGAGATGCAATTTGATTGGGTGGAAGGTGTACAAACCCAGCATCAACAAAATTTCCAAAAGAACGATTGGAGCCATCTTTTTCTATTAATCGGAGGCCTTTGGCTTGGTCGACTACTATAATACGTCCATCGGCTAAGGCAACCCCGTCTTCAGCACGCAGTAAGCTGCCATCACCAGGGAAAACATTTTCTTTCTGATAAGTAAAGTATGGTAACTGTTTAGTTATTATTTCCGCTGTGCTGCTTTTGCTTTCGGACTTCGAGTTATTACAAGAAATAAAGGCGAAAGCAAAAAGTAAAAAACTATATTTTAAAAGTTTCATATGATATGTTTTAGAAATGGTTTTTTAAATAAAATTTATATTATAATTATGCAAATCTTATCTAGTAGCAGATTTATTTCTTCTCCGAATCCGCAAGCTTTTTAGTATCCACATATTGCTGAAAAGCAATGATTTTTCCATCTTTTAATGTCCAAAGGTGGGCCGCTTGTGCATTGTAAACTTTGCCACTTTTCATGAATTTTGCGTCATAGCGTAATGTTGCTAATACTTGATTATTGCTCATATCGTGAAGCTCGATATCTGCTAATTTGAAATATTCATGTCCTCCTATAACACGTTCAAAAACGCCTTTTAAGACTGCTTCTGGGCCTATATATGGATTTCCATCGGCCAAGTTGTTGCTTTCCGCTTCATTCCAAACGATTTTTGCATCCATAACTCCAAGCACATTAGGAATATCTCCTATTGCAAATGCTTTGTAAAGACCATCAATGATGCTTATGTTTTCAGGTGAAGACACAATACCCAATTGTTGCATAAACAACATATTATCCATAAAGTCTTGTTCTTGTGCTATTTTGCCATCTTTCATTTTCGCTAGTGTAACACCCTCAATATCTACCGATTTTCCAGTGGCAGGAATTCCGAAGAAATCACCAGTGTGTTTACCTTTAAAATTCCAATGTTTTATAATATTATCACCTTCACCAAATATATCAACCACTGTAAATTGAATATCTGAAAATCCAGTAATGAAGTTCTGGTAAAAGGCTTTAAAATTATCAATGCCAACAATGTTTTCCGGACTAGATATCATTGTAATGTCTTCGGTGAAATTTGTGTTGTTGATGAGGTCTAGATTCCCATCATTAACAATATGATCCCATGTGTCGGAATACATTTTAATGTCTTTTTCAAGTTTTGCATCGTGGCAAGACATGATGCTTAATCCAATTAATAAAAGAAATAGTTTTACTGAATTTTTCATTGTGTTTAGTTTTAGAGGGTTATTTATAATTAATTAGTTTGAAAATTATTGATAGCGATTCGATGTTTATTAAAATTTAATAGTTTAATAAAAATGATGGTTAGCAGAGGTGAAATTGCGGTACATAATAAAACATATTCCCAAGACATAAGCGCTTCAAATGTTCCTACTAGTCCAGAACCAACCGCACGTCCCATATTAGATAGAGCCATAAATAACGTGAATTGTGTAGCGGCCACTGTTTGCCAACATAATTTCATACTAGCTGCAAACATGGCAATACAGAGAAATGTGTAAAATAGATAGTATAATAAAATAAACCCAAAGATGAATTTATCATTTCCCCATAAATTAGGTAATAATGCAAGACTAATGATTAATACCATAGTTGCAATCAGGTAAATTATTATCATCTTTTTATCACCAAAAAAATCAACCAAAGCGCCTCCTGCAAACATTCCAAAAAAACCACCAACTACCGTCGTTATTGAATATACTTGTGAAAACGAGGTGTTGGTCCAACCTAATTCTTGTATTGTGAAAATTGGCAAAAAAGTATCGATTAAACCGTACATGGTACCATTAATAATAGATGCAATACCCATAAAAATGGTTGATGGTAGAACAACTACTTTAAAAAGGTTTTTAAATATCTGACTCCAACTCTTAAGTTGCGCTTTTTTTGATTCTTTAGATGGCTTACCTTTAGTCCAGGGCAGTATTTTTTCATAAGGACGTTCCCTAAAACAAATTGGAACTAATATGATAAACGCAACCGCAATAGATAACGAGGAAATTGCAGTTGTAAAACCCAAAATGTTAATTAAGGCTGTTCCAATTACTAATGCCAATGATGTGCCTATAATTTTTGAACCCCACATTAAACCATTGGCTCTGGCTTGCTGGTTAATTGGCACAATATCTATTGCCATGCCATCGGTTGCCACATCTTGAAAAGCACCAAAAAAGCTAATAAAAAAACCAGCTATCATTAATCCGTTTAAATTATTTAATGGGTCTACTACTAAACCAATTGCTAAAAAACTTATTATTAATCCTAACTGCCCAAAAATAACCCATGGGCGTTTTCTCCCCATAGATAGAATGGTAAATCGATCCATTAGTGGGGCGATAAGAATTTTAAAACTCCAGGGAATACCAATTACTGCAACAAAGCTGGCAATTTCGATTGGAGTTTTATTGTTCATGGCCAACCACGCAGGAATAGCAAAATAAGTGATGCCTTCAGGAATACCTTGAGCCAGATATAACGCCGAAAATGTTAAGTAACGTAAAACTGGGTTTTCAGATAATATTAAATTGTTTTTTTTGAAAGCTTCAATATCTTTTACTTCTGCAGTGGCTGACTCTGATTTCATGTTGATTAGTTGTTTTTAACTTCAAAATTGATTCTTAAAACCTTCATTAAGTTGACTGTTATAGTCTTCGGTATCAAAACTACCCTTAGATTGTTTTATCAAGCCATTGTTGTCCATTTTCCATAATTCAAAACCACTTATTTTTACTTTTTTTCCTGTGCCATGTATCCCTGTATTTGTTCCTGTTAACGTCCAATGAAACTCTATTCCATTTAAAGTTGAAACTATGCGGTCCATGGTGACAACCATATCTGGGAAGGCGTTCATAAAGCGTTCAGCATCTTTAGCAATGGCAGTTCTTCCTATGGAGGGCTTTCCATTATTTATTATCAATGACCCTTCTTCCGCAAAAAAGAAGGCAACAGAATCGGGGTTTTGACTACACCAAGCCTTTGCATAATCTTTTGCAAAACTCATAAGGTCAAAAATTATTTTATCTGATGTAACTGGGGTAGAAGTAAACGAGGTGTTTACTATTTTCCAGATATCGCTTTCCTTTTTTAATGTGAAGTAGTTTATGTTTTGTGAGAGTGGAACGCCATACACATACGAAATGGCATCAGTTTTAACATAGGCAGAAGGACCATCACTAAAATGGATTGTATAATTTGGTTTATTAGTCATTATTTTTTCCATGTCCTCAAAGTCGTAATTACCTGATAAAGACAAAAAATGATTTATTGTTGTTTTGACGTCATTTTCATCTTTTGCGTAAGCCCGTTCTTTTGCTATTTGCTCAAAGTTGTATTTTTTACTATCATAATTTTGACTAATACAATCATTTGATGTTATTAAGCTCAATGCAAAACAGACATAAAGCGAAAGTTTAAGAATCTTTTTCATTTTTGGTTGGTTTGATAGTTAGTATATTTATTAAATGGAGCCGACTAATAATGTTGCTCCTCCATTGGCAAAGTTTGTAAGGTGGGTTGCTGTGGCATGACATGTAGGTGAATTCATGCTTTTTGCATAGCTTCAGAATTGTGATAGCAAAATTCAGTCATTCGGTAAAAATTTGGTTTAGCTCCGTCAGGACCACTTAAAAAATTGGTAAGCTCCAATTTTTGATGTCCGGTTATTTTTGCTGCTTTGGTCAAGTGTGTATTCATATAATAATTTTCAAAAGTTAAAATATCTGTTGGGTGACTGTAAACTACTGTCAGTTTAATCATAGTTTCTATTTTTTAATTTTATGTGCACGCAATAATTAATTAAATAAGCTATGATTTAGGTGCTGCTTTAATTATTGAAAATAAAAAGATGATAAATTTTGCATATGGTCTTTTTACAATACTATTATTACTAAAAAGACTTAGGGAAGAATGATATAATATTGAATAATTTAAAGGCGGTTTTGGTTGTAAACCGCCTTTAAATTAAAAATGGTTATTTAGCGTTTAAAAGTGTTGGACTGTAATAAGCCATTTCAGCAACAATTTTTCCGTCGGCATCAAAGCTATCGCTAAAATGAAAAGGCAATGTAATAGCTTTTTTATCTGATTTGCGAATTAAACGATAGTTCCACCATGAAAGTACTTCACGACCATTCCCCATTTCATATTCCAAATAATCAGGGTAACCAATCATATCGATACTTACTATTTCATAGTCGTCTAAAAACTTTTTCCACATAGGTGTAATTTCGGCTTTGGAAAGCGATTTCCCAAATTCAGTATTGATGTCAGAGAATCTGGCATCATCGCTATAATAGCTCATGGTTTTGTCTAGGTCGCCATTTTCATAAGTATACATTACTTTACGAACTGTATTTATGTTGTCGTGGTGGTTGTAAATGGTGCCATTGGTTCTATTCACATAGCTGTCGCCAATTTCATCAGGTATACTTTGGTTTGTGTAATTTATTATGGTCTGTATTTTATTGTCTTTGTTAACAACAAAAAGTTTATGCATTGGCATATTTATTTTTACACCTGTTTTTTTATGCATACCTTTTAAATCTTCCCAGGTTTGTACCCAAACAACATCCTTTTGATTACTTTCTTTATATTCTAAAGCATCGGGATAGGCACCTTTTGTACGAGTAATAGAAAAATAATCAATTGCATCATGCCAGCCTTTTGCGCTTTTTGCATAGGCTTCTTTATCTTGTCCTTTATCATTAGCATTCACACCGACTCCATTAAATGATTTAAAATCGTCTGCTAAATAACTGGCAACTTTGTCTGAATCCCCACTAACAAAAGCTTTTGTCATATTTTCAACTACTGCAATTGCAGGATGTTCCAAATAAATGGTTCCATTTGTTTTTTTCTGCCCGAACGTAACGAGCATACTTGAGAGGGCAAGAACGAATAATAATGTTTGTTTTTTCATTGTTTTTGGTTTTAATTAATTAATATTTAATGGTTTAATTTGTATGTTAATATAAAATGTTGTCAAGGACCTTTACTAAATAGCGTTCTTCATTACTAAAATTTTTATCTGAATTAAAAACTTCAATGACTTCCATTTTCAATTCGCTAAGTTCTTTAGCTGAGTATTCGTGTCTACCTATTACATATTCTATCTTTTCAAAACTGGTATCCTCGTCATCTTCACAAAACTCTTTATATATACTATCGAAGGTTACGGCATTTACTCTTGACTTTATTAAATTGATTTCTACTTTTGATACTTTACTGTCTGTTTTCGCACAAAGCAGAAGGATGTAAATTTTTAATTCTTTTTTTGACCATTGTGGTAATTCCTTTGTCATGATTTTAAAATATTGAAGATTGTAATAATTTATGCATTGTATTGCTCTAGAGTTTTCAAAACCGATTGAAACGGTAATCCCAATTGTTGCTTTGCCAGTTGGTTTTGATAAATTATTTTGGGTTTGTTTTTTGGCAGTTTGTTGTTCAGCATTAACGAAACGTCTGAAACCGTAAAGGTTTCGCTACTTAATAAAAAATTCTTGCCATGTAATCCTGATATCGTGGCAGCTTTATAAACACCTTCTGCTACATCCTTAACATCGACTATAGCACAATCGATATCAGTATCATAAAACATTTGGATAAACGGGTTTGGTGCAATTTTGTTTTTAAATAAATATTGTAAGCCAGTTGAAGTTGAATCTTCCCGTTTCGATAAAGATTTTCCCATAACCATCACCGGTGAAACACTGGTGATTTCAAAATCAAGTTTAGGATGATTTTTAATGAAATTATTAACTGTTTGGTTAGCAATAAACTTTGCTTGCGCATATGGATGACTTTCCTCACTTATAAAAGGGGTATCATTTTCGCTAAAGATATCAAGCGACGTTTTACCACCTGCGGGCATTGGAAAATTTGTATTATAAGCGGCTACAGATGCTATTAATACTACTTTGTCTATACTAGGTGTTTCATTTACAGCTTCTAAAAAATTCTCTGTTCCTTTTATGGTCGGGTTGAAAAGTTCGGATTGAGGATCTTTAACATCTAGCTGAAATGGCGTGCCACCATGAATTATAACATCGCAATCTTTTACAAATTCTCGTAATAGGTTTTTATCTTCAACGTTAAGTTCACTAATGTACAAATGATCGGAAAAGTTAAGCTCCATCAAATGTTCGTATTTTTCCTTAATTGAAATATCTGTAGTAGATACTTTTACTTCAAAACCGTTTTCTAAAAATCGCTTGGTTATATAGCTTCCAATAAAACCAGCACCGCCAATAATACCTACTTTTTTCATGAAATGTATATTATTATAAAAACAGGCAGTTGGCAATAGTTTTAGTGACTAACTTATTCCCTCTTAAATTTTAAGACTGATTTTTTACTATTACCAATAATTCTCTCCCAAAAATTCTGCCTGTTTTTTTTGTTATTTTAATTGTTTTTAAAACCTCACAACCCTTCATCATTAAGAAATTGTGAGGTTTGGGTATGGTTGGTTACTTGTTTTGCTGTTATATTTAAATAGCTTTATTAATATTCATAATTATTAAACTTAATAAGCTAATTAATCAGTGTCACTGTAGATTATGTATCTAAGTAACTCATAATCAAAGTTAAATGAAAGCGATTTAGGACGAAAAGTATGGTTTACTGTCCGAAAACGGCTTTTTATTTATCTAATGCTAATAATTAAATAATAGGGGGTGAATGATGCTTAAATGGTTTGCAGCCGGTTGAGTAATTCTTCTTTTAAAGACTTACTCACAGGAATCGCTTTTTTAGCAATTACAATATGACTTGTAGCTACTTCATCTATTTGGGAGAGATTAACAATGAAGGAGCGATGTACTCGAATAAAATGTTTTTGCGGTAATTTTTCGTCCAGATCTTTTAACGTCATTACCAATAAATATTCTTTAATTTTTGAATAAATGCGGCAATAATTTCGTTCAGCTTCTATATATAAAATATCTTTTATATCTACACGTACCATTTTTTCAAGATGCCGCACAAAAATACTGTCACTTAATATAAAAGGATCAATTTTTTCTATGGAAGTTGTTCCTTGTTCATTTTCAGATTTAACCCTGTTTATTGTTAACTCTATAGCACGTTCTAGGTCTAATTTTTTGAATGGTTTAGATATAAAGGCATAAGGATGGGTCGATTTTGCTCGATTGAAATTTACTTCATCAGCATTTGCTGTTAAATAAATAATAGGAATATTAAATGTTTTTTGCATTATTTGAGCCGTTTCGATGCCATCAATGTTACCTTTTAAATTGATATCTAAAAGTAAAATATCTGGTTGTTGTTGCTCAATATGTAATAAGGCTTCTTCACCTCTTGACAAAATACCAGTTACTTCATAGCCTAAATTTGTAAGTTGTAACGAAATGTTTGCAGCGATTATCATTTCGTCTTCAACAATTAATATTTTAGTTTTTTTAGTCATTTATGCTGCCTTGTTTAATTTAAAATGAAATAAAACAGAAGTTCCATTTTGAGAGTCTTCTTGCATTTCGCCATTAAGTTGCTGCGTCAGTAATTTGATCAGTTGAGAACCAAAACCAGTGCCTTTTGGTGCTAATCCCATTATTTTGCCAATACCATTATCAACTACTTTGAGTGTTAATGTTTCGGAATTAGTTTTTAATAAACTTATTGATATGTTACCCTTCGCATTTTTAGGAAAAGCATATTTTAAAGCATTGGTAAGTAGTTCGTTAACAATTAAACCAATGGGAACTGCCGTATCTACATCTAATTCGAGATTATCCATAGCACATTCAATTTTTACCTGATCTTCGGCATTAAAGGTGTCTATAATGCCTTCTCCTAAATTAAGAAAGTAGTCTTTCATTTCAACACTTCCTAAATTATCACCTTGATATAATTTTTGGTGAATAATGCCCATGGATTGAACGCGGTTTTGGCTGGCAATCATAGCATCTTTTGTTGCAGAATCTGCTAATTGTGCCGACTGTAATGCAATTAAACTTTTAACGAGTTCGAGATTATTTTTAACGCGATGATGGATTTCTTTTAGCAATAATTCGTTTTGTTGATTTTTCGCAGCTAATAATTGATTCGATTTTGTGCGAGCTACGTAACTTCTATATCCAAAAAATAAAAAACCTAAAAGTAATCCGGCAAATCCTATACTTAGCCATTGTACCAATCGTTGCTGTGCAAGTTGTGTTTTTTGCGATGCTATGGTATTTTCTTTTTTTTCTATTTCGTATTGTGTTAATAGATTCGACATGGTTTTGTCGCTTTCTATTTTAGCAGTACTATCTCGCATTATCCTAGCTTTTTTTTGATATTCTAAAGCCAATGGGTAATTGTCTAATTTTTCATAAATAGTACTTAGATGACCGTAATTTTCGGTTAGGTTGGCTAGGTCATCATCTTCTTCCTGAAATTGAACTGTTTGAAGTTGGTATTTTAATGCTTCTTTATAATTACCAGTAAGAAGATTAATTTCTCCCAAATTGGCAGTTACAGTAACGGTGGCATTTCTGTAATTTGTTTGTTTTGAAAGATTTAAAGCGTTTTCATAGTCAATCATCGCATCCGAGTATTTACCTAATCTTTTAAGTGCATTTCCTCGGTTGTTCAAGAAATCACATAAATAAATTGGGCTAAAGCCAAGTGATTTAGCTAAAGTGAGTGCTTTATCAAAATAAGTAAACGAATCTTCATAATTGCTCATTCCAATATGGGCACTTCCGGCATTACTATAGCTATAAACTAGTTCTTCATTTAGCTTGTTTTTTTTGCAAAAATCTATGTTTTTTAAGGCATAATCTAAAGATTCCTTATATCGTTCTTGTCTATATAAATCTTCAGAAATGCGTGTATTTGCACCTGCAATTCCCGATTCATCATTTATAGACTCCATAAGGGTTAATGCTTTTAAATCGCATTGCATTGCATTCTTTAAATCGCTTCTTTTTTTATAAACCCAACCAATTTTAAAAAGTGTTGTGGCTTGTCCCTTTTTGTTATCAATTGCGGTATATTCTTTTAAGGCTTTATCAAAATGATAAGAAGCAGAATCTAGTTCTAATAAGTTGGCATGAATTCTCCCTTTCATTTCATTAAATACAGGTTGCCATTTTTTGCTTTGTAAGATATTTGCAAGTTTTACAGCTTGTTGTGCATAAGTTAAGGCTATTTTAAAATCGGATTCCGATGCAATAGTTACAATTTCTTCTAAGATTTCTAATTTATGAATGTCTTTAGTTTCTTTTGAAAGCAACAAATTAAGACTGTCTATTGAGACGTTCTGACTAAATGAAAGTTGAAAACAAAGCAGAAAGAATAAAATTGCTTTATTTAATTTAAATAAGAATGTAATATTAGATTTTGGCATAAAGTCTTTATGGAAAATTAATTCAACTTTAAAAAGACTTAGGGAGAGTATATATGGTAATATTAAAGAAAATATTGAATATTAACAAATATATTAATTAATATTCATGAAATATAGTGTAGAACAAAATAATGCTTAACATATGTTAAGCATTATTGAATAGTTTAAAATTTGAATAGTTTATTTAACTAATTCGTTTGTTTTTTTAGAAGTGAAATCTACTTCAATTTGATTATTTAAAATATCATCAAATGTTTCTCTTTTTCTAATAAGGTGTGCTTGGTCTTTATACCATAATACTTCTGCTGGTCGGAATCTGGAGTTGTAATTACTTGCCATAGAAAAACAGTAGGCACCGGCATTTTTAAATTGCAGAATATCACCTTCATTAATTTCATTAATACGTCTGTTGTTTCCAAAAGTATCGGTTTCACAAATATAGCCAACCACAGTATAGAAACGTTCACGCCCTTCTGGATTTGATATATTTATAATTTCGTGGTGAGAACCATAAAACATAGGTCTTATTAAATGATTAAATCCAGAATCAACTTGTGCAAATACAGTTGAAGTTGTTTGCTTAATCGCATTGACTTTAGTTAAAAAATTTCCAGATTCGCTAACTAAAAATTTCCCAGGTTCAAAAGCTAATGTTAAATCTTTACCATATTCTTTGCAGAAATCGTTAAACTTTTTCGATAGTTTTTCACCTAATTCTTCAATATTAGTTTCAATATCTCCCGGTTTGTATGGTACCTTAAAACCGGAACCAAAATCGATAAAATCTAAATTTTTGAATTGTTTTGCAGTTTCAAATAATATTTCACTGGCGTATAAAAATACTTCAATATCTAAAATATCGCTACCAGTATGCATATGTATACCGTTAATTCTCATTTTAGTGTTTTCGACAATGCGTAAAATATGAGGTATTTGATGAATGGAAATCCCAAATTTAGAGTCTATATGACCTACAGAAATATTGGCATTTCCTCCGGCCATAACATGTGGATTAATACGAATACATACTGGCGTTTTTGGATGTTTTGTTCCAAATTGCTCTAAAATTGATAAATTATCGATATTAATTTCAACTCCTAATTTAGCGGCTTCTTCAATTTCAGATAAAGAAACACCATTAGGTGTAAAAATAATTTGTTTTGGTAGAAAACCAGCGGCTAATCCCAATTGAACTTCTTGTATAGAAACTGTGTCTATTCCTGACCCTAATGAGTTAAAAAGTTTTAATATAGATATATTTGACAGTGCTTTAACGGCATAATTTATTTTCAGACTTTTTACACTCTTAAAAGCATTAGTGAGTCTTTTATACTGAGACTCAATTTTTTCGGCATCATAAACATAAACCGGACTTCCAAAATCTTGTGCTATTTTAAGCAATTGATTTTCCAACATAATTTTCTAATTTTCGTCAAAGATATTTCTTTAGAATAAATAAAAAAGAAATAAATTAAAAATTACACAAATTAAACAAAATGTTAAATATATAACATTTTAAAATTGTTTGGGGTAAAATGATAGTTTTCATAATTAAATATTAGGGTAAGTTATCATGATTATTTACATTTGCGCAACTATAACGATTTAGCTAATTATGAATTTACACGAATATCAAGGCAAAGAAATATTAAGCAGTTTTGGAGTACGCATACAACGTGGTATTGTTGCTCAGAATGCTCAAGACGCAGTAGTTGCTGCAAAACACTTAACATCAGAAACAGGAACAAGTTGGTATGTTATAAAAGCACAAGTTCATGCAGGTGGTCGTGGTAAAGGAGGTGGTGTTAAACTTGCTAAAAATCTTAAAGAAGTAGAAGAAATTGCAGGACAAATTATAGGAATGAATCTTATTACTCCTCAAACGTCTGCTGCTGGAAAAAGAGTACATCAGGTTTTAATTGCCGAAGATGTTTATTATCCAGGTGAAAGTGAAACAAGTGAGTTTTATATGTCTGTGTTATTAAATAGAGGCACAGGACGTAATATGATTATGTATTCAACCGAAGGCGGTATGGATATTGAGAAAGTTGCTGAAGAAACACCACATTTAATTTTTACTGAAGAAATTGATCCAACCGTTGGTTTATTAGCATTTCAGGCTAGACGTATCGCTTTTAATTTAGGATTATCTGGTAACGCTTTTAAAGAAATGACAAAGTTTGTTACTTGTTTGTATACTGCTTATGTAAAATCGGATGCTTCTTTATTTGAAATTAATCCTGTTTTAAAAACAAGCGATAATAAAATCTTAGCTGTGGATGCTAAAGTAACTATTGATGATAATTCACTTTTCAGACATAAAAAATATGTTGATTTACGTGATGTTCGCGAAGAAAGTGCTATTGAAGTTGAAGCGGGGGAACTAGGTTTAAACTACGTTGATTTAGATGGTAATGTGGGATGTATGGTGAATGGTGCTGGATTGGCTATGGCAACTATGGATTTGATAAAACAAGCAGGAGGAGAGCCAGCAAACTTTTTAGATGTTGGTGGTACTGCTGATGCTGCTCGTGTTGAAGCCGCGTTTAAGATTATTTTAAAAGACCCAGCTGTAAAAGCTATTTTAATAAATATTTTTGGAGGCATTGTGCGTTGCGATCGTGTTGCTCAAGGGATTATTGACGCTTATAAAAACATGGGAAACATTAATGTACCAATCATTGTACGTTTGCAAGGAACCAATGCAGATATCGCTAAAGAATTAATTGATAATTCCGGATTGGATGTTATGAGCGCAACGGAGTTTCAAGAAGCTGCCGATAAAGTACAGCAAGTATTAGCTTAATAAAATTACTTGTAACACTGAATTTATTTCAGCATCATCTTATATATAAAAAAAAGAGCAACTTTAATCGTTGCTCTTTTTTTGTGGTTTTAATTTATTGAAGTTTTTATTAATTCCAGATTTAGTAGAAACTACATTAGGTTTCGATTTATTTTCAAATGATTCATTTCTGGAATTTTGTGCTTTTGCTCTTTTATCAGGCATTGGTCCACGCAAATGAATTACCAAGCCATTTAAAAAGTTTCTTAATATTTGGTCGCCACACTCCATATATTTCGGATGGTCCTCGCTTCTGAAGAACGCACCTAATTCACTTTTAGAAATTCTAAAATCAACAAGTTCTAAAATCTTTACAATATCATCGTCTCGAAGCTTCAATGCCACACGTAATTTTTTTAAAATATCATTGTTTGTCATTTCCATATTTTTAAGCTGAATTTAAGATTACCGTTTATCGATAGTGCAATTAACTCACAGTAATTCTAGCGTTTTTGTAATTTTTGTAAAGATACCTTAAAATTATCTTTTATATCTCAGAAATATATGATTCTTTATGTATTTTAAATGATTGAATATCAGAATGTTGCAATATTATTTTTTTTTAATTATTTAGTAATATTTTTAGGTTGAATTATTTTTTTCGAGATGAAATTAATAAAATATACGACCAAATACGCTTGTGTTTTCGATAAGTTACATAATATCCACGATTATTAAATTATTGTTGTGTGTATCTTTATATAGTAATTAATTAATCCCTCATATAATGATTAATCGAGTAGAAAAACTAAGTCTGCTGTCCGAAATGATAGCTTTCGCGAAGTACGATAAAGACATAAAGCGTATAGAATATAATTTTTTACTAGGAGTAGCTAAACAATTAGAGATTTCACGTGAAGATTTTGACTATCTAATAGAACATCCTATAAACTATATCCATTTAAAATCACATAGTGAACGTATCGTACAGTTTCATCGTTTGGTTTTACTAATGAATATAGAAAATCAGGGAGATAATAATTCGAAAAGTGTTATTAAACTTTATAATTTTGGGTTACGAATGGGATTAAGCCATGAATCAATTACAAAAGTATTATATTTAATGGAGAGTTTTCCAAATAAAATCGTTCCACCCGATGTGTTGATAGATATTTTTAAAACACAATATAATTAAGCCAACCTGCTAAAATATAATTGCTGTGTTTTAATATTTGACCTACTTTGGGTATAGAAAAGCTAAAAGTTTAAACTTTTAGCTTTTCTAGTTTTAATTGGTAACTCTTAATGTCATCACGCAATTTTGCAGCCACAATAAAGTCTAATGCTTTTGCAGCCTCTTCCATAAGTTTGCGCTTGTCACGAATTTTCTTTTCCAATTCTGTTTTACTCAAGTATTCACTTTCTGGTTCGGCAGCTTTTAAAGCTTCTAGCTCATAACTATAAGTACTTACCGAATTTTTTGTTAATGCGTTATCCAAACTTTTATTTAAGGCAGTAGGAGTGATGTTGTGTTTGGTATTGTATGCTATTTGTTTTTCGCGTCTGTAATCGGTTTCATCAATGGTTTTTTGCATACTGTTGGTAATTTTGTCAGCATACATGATCGCTTTACCATTAAGATTTCTAGCGGCTCTGCCAACTGTTTGGGTAAGCGAACGCGCCGAACGTAAAAATCCTTCTTTATCGGCGTCTAAAATGGCTACCAAAGAGACTTCTGGTAAATCTAAACCTTCACGTAGTAAATTAACACCAACAAGTACATCAAATAAGCCTTTACGTAAATCCTGCATAATTTCTACACGCTCTAAAGTATCCACATCACTATGGATATAACGGCAACGAATTTGAATTCTGTCTAAATACTTTGTAAGTTCTTCAGCCATACGTTTCGTTAATGTAGTAACTAAAGTACGTTCATCTTTTTCAACACGTTGCTGAATTTCTTCAATTAAATCATCAATCTGGTTTAAACTTGGGCGAATTTCAATAATAGGATCCAATAAACCAGTCGGACGAATAACTTGCTCAACATATATACCATCTGATTTTTTAAGTTCATAATCCGCAGGTGTAGCACTTACATAAATTACCTGATTTTGAATAGCCTCAAATTCTTCAAATTTTAATGGGCGATTGTCCATGGCAGCGGGTAACCTAAAACCATATTCCACTAGGTTCTCTTTTCTACTTCTATCACCACCATACATAGCATGCACCTGTGAAATAGTAACATGACTTTCATCAATCACCATTAAATAATCCTCAGGAAAATAATCTAATAAGCAGAACGGACGTGTTCCTGGTAAGCGACCATCAAGGTATCTTGAGTAATTTTCAATACCAGAACAATATCCTAATTCTCGAATCATTTCTAAATCGAATTCGGTACGTTCTTTAAGACGTTTCGCTTCTAAATGTTTACCTATTTCTTTAAAATAATCGTGTTGTAAAACCAAATCGTCCTGAATTTCTTTGATGGCGCCTTGCAATACATCAGGTGACGTCACGAACATATTAGCAGGATAGATAGTAAGCAAATCGTATTTTTCAATGACCTGATTTGTTTGAATATTGAATGATTCCATGTCCTCAATTTCATCACCAAAAAAGTGAATTCTAAATGCATCATCGGCATAACTTGGAAAAATATCAACGGTATCGCCTTTTATTCTGAAGTTACCATGTTTAAATTCACTTTCGGTACGCGAATACAAACTTTGTACTAGTTTATGCAATAATTTTGTTCTCGATATAACCTGATCCCGTTTTAGTGTAATCACGTTTTTTTGAAATTCAACAGGATTTCCAATTCCATAAATACACGAAACCGATGCAACCACTAAAACATCACGTCTGCCTGAAAGTAGTGAAGATGTCGCACTTAAACGCATCTTCTCAATTTCTTCGTTTATAGATAAATCTTTTTCAATATAAACTCCAGAAACAGGGATATAGGCTTCGGGTTGGTAATAATCGTAGTACGATACAAAATATTCCACAGCATTATTTGGGAAAAATTGTTTGAATTCTGAATACAACTGAGCCGCTAAAGTTTTGTTATGGGCAAGAACTAATGTGGGTTTTTGAACTTCTTGAATCACATTAGCCACTGTAAAGGTTTTTCCAGAACCGGTTACACCAAGTAGGGTTTGATATTTTTCATTTGAACAAATACCGGCCACGAGTTGTTTTATGGCTTCTGGCTGATCGCCTGTAGGACTAAATTCGGATTCAATTTTAAACTGCATTTTGCAAAATTACACAAAATTTATGTGCTAGCGCTTTAAACTAAAATGACCTTTTACATCGAAAGATTCACCGGTTTGTTTCACTTTTGCAACAAACCACAATTTCATCGTCTTCAAGACAATTTATATTATTAAAAGGTTCTAAATACCGTTTGATAAATTTGACATTTCTATACATAATGTTTAAAACTATGTAGCCTTATTTCAGGACGGGTCAAATTAATAGCACGACATGCATTTTTAATTCGATTTTGAGTAAACATTTAACGTTTTAAAGTGAAATGATTTTTAAATATTCTTCCATCCTGTAGTTTTATCGAAAACCAATAATCATCGGTAGGAAGCCTTTCTCCGTTTATTATCCCGTTCCAGCCTTCGCCTAGAGGGTTTAATTCTTTTAACAATTTTCCAAATCTATCAAAAATAAAGATTTTAGAATTGGGTTGAAAGGAAATACCATATACTTGCCAAGTGTCATTGTATCCATCTCCATTTGGAGTGAAAACTTTTGGGAATCCAATAACCGATATGTTGAGAGGAGAGGTAGTACCACAGTTGTTTTTAATATCTCGTACTGTTATTGAATAAATACCAGGTTTTACGTTTTGAAATGTATTGCTTTCTTGGTATGGCGCATAAATAACATTGTTTTCATCCAATAATCTATACTCATAAATGCCTTCACCAGTTACAAAAACAGAAACCATATTATTTTGTGAAGCATCTATAATTTTATAAGGTTCTGTAGTACTGAAAGTGGCAATATTAGAAGGTTCAACACTAATAATCCTTTCTTTAGAACAGTTGGTTAGATTATTTGTAACAGTAACGGTGTATTTTTTTGCTTCATTAATATCAATTTGATAGGAGCTTTCTCCTGTTGACCATAAATAGCTATAATTGTTGGGTGTATCATTAAGTACACCTGCATTTAAAGTAATGGTCTCAGGGAATTTATTAAGGCAATACAAGGTGGTGTTATTTGTTTCAAGTGTAGGTAATTTATTTACAATTAAATTTACTTTGCCAATGCCATAACAAATATTATTGCTTTCTATACGGATATAAATGGTTTGCAGGTAAGCAATATCGTTTTTGAATGAAGTGCTTAAATTATTTTGTTCTAATAAAGCATCTTCAAAGGTCTTGTAGTATATAATTGGATAAGTTAAACTATTAAAAGATTGAATTTCTGGTGTTATATTATTGAAATTAAAAGTGTTTAATCCGTCTTCGGAACTAAGTTCATCACACAATGGATAGTCAAAATCATTTATTTGAGTTAAGCTTGCATTTAGAGTTAATTCGGAAGTATCAAAACACCCCGTACTAGTATTGATTACATTTACAAAGATTGGTTGTGGGTTATCTGTATCATAATTAAAATTGTTGGCATTTAATTCTACCGTTCTAGCCAAATCAGAATAAAATTTAGTGGACAAACCGCTAACGTTACCAATTAAGGCATTATTAGCTTCGTTTAAATTAAATCTAGTGAAACCACCAGGAATTCCGTCTTCATCACATTGTGTGAGTGTGGCGTTGTAAGCCACAGGATTGGGGTTATATGTTACCACAGCAATACCTTCCAATAACGACTCACAATCTCCTGTCTTTGGGTCAATTATAACTTTGTAAACACCTGGTTGTGAAATTATCAAATCAAAATCGCTTTCTGGTAGGGGTAAATCATTAAGAGTCCAAGTGTATGTTGCTGTAGAAATATTTGGTCCCTTTAAAGTATATATATCACCATCACATAATGGTAAGCTTGTTGATGTGGAACTTGATTTTCCAATAATATCAATTTTTTCTGCAAAAAATGATGCGATAAAAGGAGGCAATCCTTGAGATGAATAATTTGGAGATAAATTAACAGCATTATGTTGATAGCCGCTCGAAACTCCTAGACTATTAGGATTATTTATAACTCCCAAATATTGTGTACCTTGATTATATGAAGCACTTAAAGCCCTGTATATTTTACCATTAGGACCTAGTTGCAATCCACCTCTATAAAGTTGTCTGTTGTCCAGAATAACAGCGGAACTTTCAATATTTGATGCGATGAGATTATATTGAACCAAGGAAGATGAATGATTTGAAGGATCATCCCCTCCCTGACCAAAAAAATCATTAGAATAATGAATATAAAGTAATTTGCTATTCGGAGAAAACTCCACACCATAAGGATTAATATTTCTACCCGTTATATTTATTCGTAGCGGATTGCTTACAATCCCTGTATTGGCATCGAAATCAAATAAAAATAAGCCTTCAGAGGCATTCGCACATGCCATTTTAGTACCATCGGGCGATAATTTTAAATTCCCTCTACCATCAGTAATACCGAGTGTATTAAACGTTGAAGTGACAGGTGTTGTACTTACGCCAGCATTGCTAACTTCAAACGCATAAAAAGTATCAAACGTGTCTGATATTTGATCTTTAGAAGCAAAAGTTACCACCCAAATAGATTTTGTTAAGCAATCTTTGATTACAGCTGTTACTTTTTCAGATGATTCTTTAACCAGATTATAATTTTTGGTAGTCGTCAATGCACCAAGGCCGCCATCAAGTCTCATGTCAACCTCCGAATAATTTAATCCTAAATTGGTATTGTCATTTACGTTTTTTTGATTATCAACGGTAAAAATATAGTAAATATTAGGGTCGTTTGGTTTAGGTACTAATAATTGCAGATTGTGTACTGGAAGAATCACCAATAGAGTCCTGTTCCTTTTAACATGATTTTATGATTTTTATTCAGAACTGTAGAGCCATCGGTATAAAATAATAAATTTCCAGAATCGTCAGATATAGAGGTACAGCCTTCAATAGTAGATAACTTTCCATCGTTTACCGACGAAACAGAATTGTCAAGTGGGTTAAATTTAATTCCCGCACCAATACCAAAATACCAGTTGGAAGCTTGGTTTTGCGCAAAGCTAAAACCTCCAATTAAAAAAATGACTGCTATTAATAGTTTTTTTACCATACATAACAAATCTATTAAAAGATATTACAAATCTCGCTTTTTTAACAATCTGTACGATAAAAAGATAAATATAGCTGTCCAACATAGAACGATGGCAATTTCATACCAATGAACAGCATAGTCGTAGCCTAAATTAGCTTTGTCTGGAAACTTAGTCATAACCACTCGTTGAAAAGGTTGATCGATAAGTTTATGCATAGATTTTAATGGAAAGAAATTTTGAATTTTTTCGGCAATGTTACCGTTTATTTTCCATGCCATAATACCAAATAGAATCCATTCTAGGATAAAAAGTATAAATAAAAACGCCAGTGCAAATGCCGATCGTTTTACAAGCATTCCAAGAAATAAACATAAACTAAAAAAACCAATAAGTTTTACAAAATAGGCCACTAAAAAATTGGTTTCACTCATTATAATTGAGACTTCATTATAACTGGAGTAATACATGCCTATACAAAAGGAAATAAGTGTAATTAATACCGTAGAGATTAGTGAAAAGAATACAATGGTGTAAAATTTTGATAATATAAATTCCTTTTTACTTAATCCGTCTATTAAGTTTTGTTTTAATGTTTTGTTGCTGTATTCGTTCCCAATCATGCTTACAACCACAATGGCAAAAAAGAACTTAAATTGAGACGCAAAAAAAGTTGTAATATGCCAAATTAATGGAAAGTTGAAAATGCCTAATTCGCCCAATTCTAAGGTGAAAAAACCAAAAACATCTATTTTAAATGAAGAAAGTAAAATAACGAAGAACGGTAAAACGAATGATATAAAGATAAGTACTGTACTTGTTCGGTTAAGTAATAGCTTTTGTAATTCTAAATTTAAAAGTCGGAACATTAGGTTGATTTTGGAATTAGTTATTATCAGTTAGTTGTAAAAATTGTTCTTCTAAACTTTCTTTACGTTGCACTAAATGGGTAAGTGTAATACCATTTTGAAATAGTAATTTATTAAAATCATCAGATTTAAAAGGCTCGTTTAAAAATGCGGTTATTAAATTGTCTTTCACTTTTACTTTTCCAATGGCTGGAAGGCTTTCAATAAATTTAATTAATTCGTCTTGTTGATTGCTTTTAAGTTCGAAGAAACCATGACTTGAAATCATTTCATCAACTCGACCTGAATATAATTTCTCCCCTTTTCTAAGCACCACAACATGCGAACATACTTTTTCTACTTCGTCTAATAAATGGGATGCTAATAAAATGGTTGTTCCTTTTATAGCTATTTGTTTTATAATTTCTCGAATTTGATGAATACCTTGTGGATCTAATCCATTCGTGGGTTCATCCAGTATTAATATTTCGGGATCGTTTAGTAAAGCAGAGGCAATGGCCAAACGTTGTTTCATTCCTAAAGAAAAGGTGCTGAATTTGCTATTTTTGCGCTCCAGTAATCCGACTATTTCTAATTTTTCTTCTATTTTATTGAATTCTACCCCTTTAATTTTACAAACTAGTTTAAGGTTTTGAGTAGCCGACATGTAAGGATAAAAGTTTGGTCGTTCTATTATGGCGCCTACTTTTTTTAATGCATCGTGGGTTGTGACTTGGCCATTGAACCATTTAAAATCTCCATGGGTTTTATTTACAACATTTAAGACAATGCCTAAAGTTGTAGATTTTCCGCTGCCATTTGGTCCTAAAATGCCGTAAACATTGCCTTTGTTTATGGTAAACGATAAATCTTTAACAGCGGTTAAATATCCAAATTTTTTGGTAAGATTGCTAATTGTAAGTATTGGCTCCAAGTTGTAATTTTTTATAGAATGAAGATTTTATGTAGTAATGATACTAAAGTATGACGATAGTTCCTGTTTTTTGTTACATGTTTGTTAAAATAAACAGTATCGTCATTGTTTTTATTGCGTTAGGGATTGCAATGGAAATCCTTTTTTTGAGGCACGAAAAAAAGATTGTAATGGAAAGCCCGACCCTTGTGGTAACGCCCAAATTAATAAATTTAATTTTGAGTTGTTGTTGAATTTACTAGTAAAAAGCTTTAAATTTGAATAAGTTTTAATATATGCAAGATTTAAAAATTTCGAAAAGGAAGCCTTCGTATACAATTTCGACGGAGTTAAATGAATATCTTACCGATTACAATAGAAATATAAAATTACCTATATTTTATGACGATTTACTGCGTTTTCAAGGGTCGATTATAGTATACGATAAAGAGGATAATGATACATTATGGGTTCGGGTTTACTATAATGAATTTGACAGACAAGAAATAGATCTTTCTTTAAAAAAGGTGTACACTATTTTGCACTCTGATGGTAATGAGAACACTTTGCCTTTTCTTAGTGTTGATGCTATTGATTTTTGCTCTTTTGCGAATTCGAAACCGTTCAGAATTAAAATCAGAAATATTTTAAATGATAATTTCACCTATTTTTATATTAAAATAGCCGATGCGAGTCGTATTTATGGTTTGGAATTGGAACATATTTTATCACCTTACAATCTTAATTTTTTAGTATATAAAGACACTTTAATTGAAGAGCATATTGCTGGAATACCCGGAGATGAGTTTATTAAAAAATTTCTTCCTAAATGCGATAAATCTGAAAGATCTCAAATAGCTAAAGAGTTTGTGAAATTTAATGAACGTTGTATGATTAGGCTTTTGGGAGATATGCGTTCATACAATTATGTTATTGTGCCAACCCACGATTTTGACCAAGTTGTTTATAAAATTAGAGCGATAGATTTTGACCAACAGTCTTTTGAAGGCAAGTTTAATATTTACCGACCTCAGTTTTTTAAAGAAAATGTAAAAATGGTTGAATTAGTTTCGGAAACCTTTCAAAAATTATCGATTGACCAGTATAAAATTGAAGAGCGTTCTATTTTAGTTAAGCGATTAAAAAGCTATTCGGTTCGTGTACAAAAACTTTTAGATAGTATGGCTGTAGATAATATTTCGAAGGAGGAAAATGTAAATTTGTTAAAACAAACTATTTACAGTTACACCAAAGACAAAAAATTCAAGAAGTGTAAAAATATGGGTGAAATATTGAAAAACGCCTTGATATTTTTAAACCAAAACTACGAAGATGTAAAACCGAAAAAGTTTAAATAAACTTAATTTAGTTCCAGTTTTCGTCAAAATCTAAATTGTCGTAATCTTCAACATCTATATTGTCATCAAATTCATCGAAATCATCATAGTCATCATCTGCATCAAACGATTTTTCTGGAGCCGTATCTGGAATTTGACCATGTACAAACATTAAATTTGGATAGTCTACACCTGGAGATTCTTCAACAATTTCAGCTAACTCCACAAAAAACGTCCACATACTTAAAAAGTCGTAAACGTATATAAGTTTTGTTTGCATTTCAAAAACAACATTCTTGATTACGGTTCCACTCATTAATCGGGCAGAAGTATCTTCACTTAAATCGAATAATGATATTTCTTCACCTTGATTCCATTGATTGTCACTTAAATAAAACGATGCCATTTCTGTTCCATCAAATCCAAACGATTGTGTAATGATGTTATGTAAATCTTCGAGGGTATCGGTTTCTTGAATTTCTAAATCACGAAACACATCGTCATCAACATCGTTATCCAGTATCACTCTAAATCTGTAAATCATAACTAAAAAATATTTTGCAAATGTATGTTTTTTAAATTATTTGGTAAATTTATGAAGGGTAAAAGTCATTGCACTTAATAAGAAAAATGCACCAACTTGATGTGCAACACCCAACCAAACCGGTACATGTAATAAAATGGTAAAAACACCCAATATAAATTGAATGCCAACAATAATTAATAAATAATTTATAGATCTGGCTTGTAGACTTGTTAGTTCTATTTTTTTTGAATTTCTCCAAATAAAAAAAATAAAAAACACTACGATATAAGCGAGTATTCGATGTGCAAATTGGACACCGCTTTTACCTTCAATAAAATTTTTGTAGAATGGAGATTGCTCTATATAAACGGTTTCGTGCATAAATTTACCTTCGTTCATCATTGGCCAGTGATTGTGTATAAAACCAGCATCTAAACCAGCGACAAATGCTCCATAAACTATTTGAAGTATTAGAATGGCAAGCCCCCAACGAATTAAATTTCTAAACCCAATGTTTGCTCTTTTCCTGTTAGGAAATATTAAATCTAACGCCACCCAAAAGGTGTATGCAAAGGTTATAAAAGCAGTTATTAAATGTGCAGCTAATCTATAATGGCTTACATCTGGATTATCAACTAATCCGCTTTTTACCATATACCAGCCCATAAACCCTTGAAAACCACCCATGCATAATAAAATAACAGCTTTCTTAATGGTTGGTTTGGTAAGTTGCTTGGTAATTAAGAAGTATAAGAATGGAATAAGGAAAACAAGCCCAATAATTCTACCAATAAAACGGTGAAGCCATTCCCAGAAGTATATGTCTTTAAAATCTTGAAGATTAAAATGATTGTTGAGTTTTTGATATTCTGGATATTGTTTATAAAGGTCGAACGCTTCATTCCATTCCATTTCATTCAATGGAGGAAGTGTGCCTGAAATTAGTTTGTAATTTGAAATTGATAATCCAGAATGTGTTAATCTGGTAATACCACCAATAACTACCATGATAAAAATAAGGAAACATCCTGTTAATAGCCAGTAGATAATTTTTTTGTTGTCTTTTTCCATTTACATTAATTTTTTTTCGAAACAGATACTATTGGCGACACCTATATATTGACCATAGTTGTCTATAATTTGATATTTATTTTTTTTATAGAATTGAACAGCTTCAATCTGTCTTTTACCTGTTTCTAAAATGCAATAAGAATAAGCTAATTCTTTAGCCCATTTTTCCAATTCTTTTAAAATTTCACCAGCTACCCCAGTTCCTCTAAATTCAATGGAAGTAAACATTCGTTTTATTTCTACTCTATTTGCATCAAAATTTTTAAAAGCTCCGCATCCAACGGGTTTATTATTTATATAACCGACTACAACATTTTTTAATGATTCTATGCCGTTATATTGACTATAAAAATCATGTTCTTCACCATCCATAATTTTTAAATAATTATTGAGATGATTTACTAATGTTATAAAATCGATATTACTTGACGTTGTTCTAACTAATGTAATCATAACTAGATGCAAAGTTTAAGACCCAATCGTTTACCTTCTTTTAGCATAAGTGCGTATGCGGCTTTGTAGTCGTTTGGTATTTCTCCTTCTAAAATGGCTTCTTTTATAGTTTCCTTAATTATTCCAATTTCGCGTGAAGGTTTTAAATTGAAAGTTTTCATAATTTCTTCACCAGAAATAGGTGGTTGAAAATTACGAACATGATCGCGTTCTTCAACTTCTATAATTTTTTCACGTACAATTTTAAAGTTATTATGGTATTTGTTAAATTTTTTAGGGTTTTTTGTGGTTATGTCTGCTTCACAAAGTGTCATTAAATCATCCACAAAATCGCCGGCATCAAACACTAATCTTCGAACTGCAGAGTCTGTAACTTCTTCACTAGCCAACACAATAGGACGTGAACTCATCAATACCATTTTCTGAACAAACTTCATTTTATCATTCAATGGCATTTTTAATCTTTTAAAAAGACGATATACCATTTTAGAGCCTTCAAATTCATGCCCATGAAATGTCCAGCCTACTTTTTTACTGAATTTTTTTGTTGGTGCTTTTCCAATGTCATGAAGCAAAGCCGCCCAACGTAACCATAGGTCATTGGTGTTTTTAGCAATATTATCAACAACTTCCAAAGTGTGGTAAAAATTGTCTTTATGGCGCTGACCTTCAACTTCATCAATCCCTTTTAAGGCAATAAGTTCTGGTAAAATATGATCCAATAGTCCTGTTTGTTCTAGAAGTAAAAACCCAATAGAAGGCGTTTTGCTTTCAAGTATTTTATTTAATTCTACAACAATACGTTCATTAGATATAATTTTAATCCGATCAGAATTTCTGGAAATGGCATCCAAAGAACTTTTTTCAATGGTGAAATTTAATTGAGAAGCAAACCGAATAGCGCGCATCATTCGTAGTGGGTCGTCGCTATATGTAATATCTGGATTTAAGGGAGTACGAATAATTTCGTTTTTTAAATCTTCAACACCTTTAAAAGGATCTAGTAAATTTCCGAAATTAGTATCACTTAAATCTAAAGCAAGTGCATTTATGGTGAAATCACGTCGGTTTTGGTCGTCTTCTAAAGTGCCATTTTCTACTGCAGGGTTTCTACTATCTTCATTATAGGATTCTATCCGAGCTCCAACAAATTCAATTTCAATATCTTCGTAACGAAGCATGGCAGTACCATAGGTTTTAAAAACCTGTACTTTTGGTTTCGTGGGTAAGTTTTTAGCAACTTGTTTTGCAAGTTTAATACCATCGCCAATGGCTACTACATCTATATCTTTTGCAGTGCCTCTTTTCAAAATAAAATCGCGTACAAAACCTCCAATAACATAGCTATCTACATTTAATTCTTTTGCAGATTGCGATATTATTTTAAAAATAGTATGCTGTAATGCTTCCTTATAATTCATTAATGAAATTCGTGATTTTATTCTCGAATTATCTTAATAACACCATTGTTACTTAATTTAATTATTGATGATGGTTTATTGCAGATTTTTTCGTGGTGCAAATTTACAACATAGTCTACACCTTTTAAAATGGCTGGCGATATTTCTTTAAACGATTTTGGCGTGGATTCTCCACTTATATTTGCAGATGTTGAAACAATCGCGCCATTTAGTTTTCTGCAAAGTTGAAAACAAAATTCGTCGTCTGGAATTCTAATAGCAATAGTACCATCTTCCGCAATTAAATTAGGAGCCAAATTTTGAGCATCGTCGTAAATTATGGTGGTAGGTTTATCTGTAACGTCTAAAATATTTAATGCTACATCAGGCACTTTGTTTACATATTTTTTCAACATTCGGTCATCAGCAACTAAACAAATTAAAGCTTTGCAATCCTCACGTTGTTTTAATGCATAAATTTTTTTTACCGCTTCAGTATTGGTGGCATCACAACCTATCCCCCAAACGGTATCTGTAGGGTAGAGGATAAGACCTCCTTTTTTTAAAATTTGTATGGCTGTAGCGATTTCTTTTTGCATTAGTGATAGCTAATTTTAATTATTTGAAATGGATTTATATACTTGGAAAGTTTTTTTTGCCATAATTTCAGAGGAAAAACCATTCATTATTTGCTTATGTGATTTTTCTATAAATTGTTTTTGTAATTCCTTGTTAGCATCTAAATAAACAAGTTTTGCAGATAGATCTTTAAAATCGTTTACATTGCATAAAAAACCATTTTCACCATCTTTTATTATTTCAGGAATACCTCCAGGATTAGTAGATATAACGGGAATTTTAAAATAAAAAGCTTCGTTTATAACTTGTGGTAGTCCTTCGGACTGAGAGGTTAGCATAAATAAATTAAATTGAGGAATAAAATTTGAAGCATTATTTATAAAACCAGTGAAGTTTACATATTCTTCCAATTTGAGCTCTTTAATTTTGGCTAAATAAATTTCTGTTTTCTCGGTAAAGCTCCCTATTTGTACAAAATGAAAGTGTTTAAGTTTTTTCACATTAACAATATCATTTATAACCTCTATAAATGTTAGTAAATTTTTTGCACGTATGTGATTTCCTATGTTACCAACAATAACTTTGTTTTTAGGAATGTTAAATTTATCTCTTAATTGAAATTCGGTAGTATTTGTTTTATTACTGAAACGAATACCGTTATAAATAGTTATGATTTTAGAAGTGTCTTCAATTCTTTTTGACGCAATTTCAGCGACTGCCTTTGACACACAAATATATTTTTGAATTTTTTTATAGTTGTATTTGAAGAGTGTAGATTTTCTGTTTTTAATCTCAAACGATGTTTTTTTGCTAAAAATAAATGGAGGTAATTTTTTGCTAATTCTATCGGCTATAACAGATAAAGTTAAGGCTGTAGGGTCATGAATATGAATAACATCAATTTTTTTTAATCGACATATTTTAATTAGTTTAAAAATATATCGGGGATCAATTTTAAGGCCTAAAGAAGCAGGAATACAGTTGTAATTTGCTTTAACAAGTCTTTTATGAAAAACAGAATCTTTTACACAAAAAATATATTGCTTTACTCCAGAACTAGATTGTTCTAACTCATAATATAAATTTTCTATATGGTTTTCTCCACCACCCCAATTCGAAACTCCAGAAACATGTAAAATTGTCATTTCCTTTTATATTTTTATATTTATTAGAATTAACAATTTAAAATTTTCAACAAAACATATGTTGTAAACTGTTAAGCGCAAAAATAGAAAAGTTATTTCAATAATTTTCTTTCATATTTTTATTGTTTATACATTTGCAACGTAAAAAGTAGCGTTAATTTATAATGTTTTACTTTGTTTAAATAATTGACAAATTATTTTCAGGTATTAATAATCCGTTTGTTTATGAATATAAGAGAACAGCTTTATTTTATAGTATTCCATAAATGGAAATATATCTGGGCTATATTCCTTTCAAAATTTTATTCGATTCCAGAATCTAAATCAATTAATAAAATAATTTACGTAGCAAGAGAAAAAGATAAAGATTGGATTTTTGGAGCAAAAGTTAGAAGGCTTTCAAAATTTTCGACATTAAATGCAACAACGTACTTTCACGATAAATTAAAAAACTTGCCAGATGCAGATGGATATTATTACATCTATCAAAATTATTTTTGCAGATGTATTCGTAGTACACCTTCTATATTAAATAAAAAGAATATTGTCATGTTTACACATCCAACATGGACAAAAAAATATTCTAAAACTCATGTTGTTTGGTGTCTTAATAAAGCTGATTATATAATTTGTTTAAATTCAAAAATTAAAACAGACTTAATAGCGTTAGGTGTAAATTCTGAAAAGTTAAAAGTTTTACATATTGGTACATCTTCTTCATTTTTTTATGCTCATGAAAGAATAGATGGAGGAGTAGGGTTTTGTTCTAATTTTGGACCAAGAAAAAATCCTGAATTAGTTTATCAAATCATTAAAAATTTACCAGAAAAGCATTTTTATATTATAGGTAGAGAATGGGAGAACTTTGATAAGTTTGATGAACTAAATAAATTGCCAAACTTCACATATTGTAATAATGTTGCTTACGAAACTTACCCTGATTTATATAATAAATTGGATGTTTTTGTTTCACCTTCCTTATTAGAAGGTGGCCCTGTGCCAGTACTTGAAGCAATGATGTCTAATTGTGTGCCTGTAGCTTCAAGAACTGGTTTTTGTCCGGATTTAATAACTCATGGAGAAAATGGTTTTTTATTCGATATAGATTCTAGTTATCAGCACGTTATATCTCTAATTAAACAAGCTTACGTTTTAAAAACAAATGTAAGAGAAACAGTATTGCCTTATACTTGGGAAAATTGTTCCAAAAAGATAGATAGTTATTTTTTAAACTAACACAACATTTTTAATTGAATAAAACACAGCACATACAGGCAGCATTTATAAAACAAAAGGAACTGCTTGACGATTATATTCTGAATTTTGAGAGTAAAGGTGAAAACTTTGGTAATCAAGATCGTAACTCATTAAAATTATTTCAATTGAACGAAAAAACGATTAATGTTAAGTCGTTTAAAGTACCTAATATCATCAATCAAATTGCGTATCGTTTTTTCAGAAAAAGTAAAGCGCAACGCTCTTTTGAATATGCTAATAAACTTACAGAATTGCATATAGGCACACCGCAACCTATTGCTTACTACGAATATTCAACGCCTTTTTTATTTAAAAAGAGCTATTATATCAGCGAGCATTTAGATTACGATTTAACATATAGAGAACTAACTAAAGATCTTAATTACCCAAACCATGAGGCAATTTTAAGAGCTTTTACAAGGTTTACATATAATTTGCATGAAAATAATATTCATTTTTTAGACCATTCTCCAGGGAATACACTTATTAATTTGGATGGTGATGATTATAAATTTTATTTAGTTGATTTGAATAGGATGAATTTTGAGCCTATGGATTTTGAAACTAAAATTAAAAACTTTTCAAGATTAACAACACATAAATCTATGATTGAAGTGATGAGTGATGAATATTCTAAATGTTCAGGTCTTAATTATGATGAAGTTTTTAATCTTATGTGGCAATTTACTCAAGAATTTCAAGATAAATTTCAGCGAAAAAGACGTTTGAAAAAGAAATTAAAATTTTGGAAATCTAATTAGTTTCTGTTTTTTCTTAATAACCAAAGTTTTACATAGCGCATAAAAACCACATAACCTTGAATGTAACCAATGGTTAAACCTACTACACCATCTCTAAATCCACCTTGTATAATATAATGTTTAAAAAAACCCCAAAATGGTTTAATAATAAAATGATATGGTGTTAATTTGCCGGTTTTTTTATCATAATCTTTGGCTTGCCAGGTGGCATAACGGTTCATTTTTTCAATATATTTATCAAAAGTAGTATAAGTATTATGATAGAATTTGTTTTTTAGTTTTCCAACAGGGCCTTGGGCTATAATTTCTTCATGTACATGTTTATCTTCATATTTACAATAATCCCTTTTAAATAACCGAATAACTGAATCGTTTCTCCAACCGCTATAGTTTACGGTTTCTCCCATAAAATGGTTGAGTCGTCCAATCCAATAAGCAACAACCCCTTTTTTTGGGGTTTTAAGGATCTCTAAAATCTCATTTTTAAGCTCGGGTGTCACTCGTTCATCGGCATCTACCAACAAAATCCATTCATATTTTGCTTGCGGAATGGCCCAGTTTTTTTGTGAAGCAGGATATTGAAAGTCTCTTCTAATGACTGATACACCTAGCTCTATAGCTTTTTCATAAGTACCATCTGTACTAAAACTATCAACCACTAAAATTTCATCAGCAAAACTTACTGATGCAATAACGTTTTCAATATTATGTATTTCGTTTCCGGTTGGGATAATAGCGGTAAGTTTGTTCATTAATATGTGATTTCGTTTTTCAAGAAATTGAAAAGCTAATTTATGAAAGTCATAAGTTTATCAATAAAAAACGAAGGTTTAAATGCTTTATAAAGTTTTAAAGCATCTTTTTTCATCTCTTTGTCTGCTTTATTGAAGTATAATTCTGGTTTGTAATCCTTTAAATGTACATCTTTATGGTTGTCGTTTTCTAAAGTTCCCCACATAGTAGTGTCAATCCATGGAGAAAAAATGGCAAAGGTTTTAATATTTAATGCTTTCGCCATATTAATAGCGCCTCCTTCATTTCCAATTAAAGCATTGCAGTGGTAGGTAATAGCTAAAAATTTACGCAGATTTTCACCAAAAACATCAAATTTTATATGTTGTTGTGTTTCTGGTTTACACAATTTAAAAATAGTTTTAGCTTCTGTTTTTTGATTAGGAATGTAGTTGAATAATACGTATCCTTTCGTTTGATTTACAACGGTATCAATTACAACTGCCATGTATTCAAAGGGGTATGTTTTGTTAATACCACTGCCTAAAACACTTATCATGTATAAAGGTTTGCTTAAGTCTACCTTGTTGTTTTCTAAGAATAGTTTACCGTTGACAATTTCTGCTTTGCTTAGGTATATTTTTGGTTTCGCTGCTAATATTTTGATACCCAATGGTTCTAATAATTGCAATCGGTTTTCTATTGCTAATCCAGATGGAGTTAATGCCGTTTTATTTCGCTTTATGTTATGAGTGTATAATACTGTAGTATAGTACTTATGATAAGAAATTTTTATTTTCGCTCCAGAAAAAAGGGTGATGATATTACTGGATAACTTTGAATATACGTCTATAACAACATCAAATTTCTCTTTTCTTATGGATTTAGCAAGTTTAAAAAGTTCTTTTTTACTTGATTCAGCTTCTTTAGTAAAGAAAATAAATCCATCTATAAAAGGGTTGTTTTCAACAACAGAAAATGTGTGTGTGTTTATCAAGTAATGTAATTCGGCGTTTGGAATTTCTTCTTTAATAGCTTTAAACAAAATACTTGATGTTAAAACATCGCCAATCATTTTCTGTTGAATGATAAGTATTTTCAAATTTTATTTTTAACAATGAATGATTACTAAAAACTGATACTAAAACTAGTTTTAAACGGCCACATCGTTTTCACGAAGTGCATTGTTTAAAGATGTTTTCTTATCGGTACTTTCTTTACGTTGTCCAATGATTAAAGCACAAGGTACTTGGAACTCACCAGCCGGAAACTTTTTAGTATAACTTCCAGGAATTACTACCGAACGAGCAGGAACTCTACCTTTCATTTCAATTGGAGTATCACCGGTAACATCAATAATTTTAGTACTCATTGTTAAAACCACGTTCGCACCTAAAACGGCTTCGGTTTCAACACGCACACCTTCAACTACAATACATCGGGAACCAACAAATACGTTGTCTTCTATAATTACGGGAGCAGCTTGTAAAGGTTCTAAAACGCCTCCAATACCAACACCACCAGATAAATGCACATTTTTGCCAATTTGAGCACAACTACCAACCGTCGCCCATGTATCAACCATTGTGCCTTCATCTACATAAGCACCAATATTTACATAACTTGGCATTAAAATGGTACCCGCAGAAATATAAGCACCATGTCTTGCTACTGCATGAGGTACTACGCGAATCCCTTTTTCAGCATAGCCTTTTTTTAATGGAATTTTGTCGTGAAACTCTAACGGCCCACATTCAATGGTTTCCATTTTTTGAATTGGAAAATATAAAACAACGGCCTTTTTTATCCATTCATTTACTTGCCAGCCACCTGTAACAGGTTCTGCAACTCTTAATTCTCCTTTATCTAACAAATCGATAACCTGTCTGATAGCAGAAGTTGTTTTTTCTTCCTTTAAAAGATCTCTGTTATCCCAAGCTTGTTCTATGGTTTGTCTTAATTCGGTCATTTGTATATTGATTTTTGGCAAATATAGCAGGTATCTGTTAAAAAACGGGACTGAAACAGTTATAATATTAACGTTAAAATCAATTTAATTAATGTTGTTAATCGAACATTTTATAAAGTTTGATCGTTTGTTTTACCTTTCAATGTAATTAATTGACCGATGAAATACATTTTGAGTGTATTTCGTCTTTTTAAAGATGCACTTTGTCCGTTAAACGGTAAAATATTGCCACTCCACTTGTAATCGAAAATTCAATAGCATACATCTAATTTATTGTGTATGAGGCTTTATGTGAGCATATATTTGTCTTGTCAAACAATAACAATCAGATGAAAACAAATTTCTACATATTATTAATCTTCTTATTAGCTTTCACTTTTGGAAATGCACAAAGCACTACTGAAGTTGTAAATAATGAAATTAATAATACTGTTTCTGTTTCTGAAGATGATAATAAAGTAACTGTTGAAACTACAACAAATACTGTAAATGAAAACGAAGCTATTTTAATTGATGCTTCTGAAGTAAAAGAATCTATTGCACGTAGTAGTAGTGATATTAGAATTTACTTCAACCGTTTAAGAAATGTTGATAATTTAAATCTTTTATTTCCTGAAATTAATAAAGCTTTAAAAGCTTAATTATAAAACAAGTTCATATTCAAATATTACCATAAGGTTAAATCAATTAAAAAGGCTTTCTGAAAAGGGAGCCTTTTTTATTTTAATACATTATTTTTGCCTTAAAAATAAGTAATGGCTCGAATTTTAGCAATTGATTATGGCATGAAGCGCACGGGGTTGGCTGTAACCGATGCATTGCAAATAATAGCTTCAGGACTTACCACGATTAATACCAACGATTTGATTATATTTTTAAAAGAATACGTTAGTAAAGAACCGGTTGAACTTTTCATTGTTGGAGAGCCTAAGCAAATGGATAATACCGCCTCTGAAAGTGAAGTATTAATTTTGCCTTTTTTAAAAAAGCTCGAACAACAGTTCCCAAACATACCTATTAAACGTGTTGATGAGCGGTTTACTTCTAAAATGGCATTTCAAACCATGATAGATAGCGGGTTGAAAAAGAATCAACGAAAAAATAAAGCGCTGGTTGACGAAATTAGTGCAACTCTAATTTTACAAAGCTATTTGTACTCTAAATAGTTAAATTCTTCAAAAGAATAATACAATCAATTAATTTAAGTATTGTATTTTTGCAAAAAAATAACACAAATTACAATCATGATTTTACCCATTATTGCGTATGGCGATCCTGTTTTAAAAAAAGTAGGTGTCGATATAAATAAAGATTATCCAGAGTTTGATGGACTTCTTGAAAACATGTTCGATACCATGTATAATGCCTCAGGTGTTGGTTTAGCGGCTCCTCAAATAGGATTATCAATTCGGTTATTTTTAGTTGATACAACCCCTTTTTCTGATGATGAAGAATTAACAGTTGAAGAACAGAACGTTTTAAAAGGATTCAAACGTGTTTTTATAAATGCTAAAATTCTTAATGAAGAAGGTGATGAGTGGGCATTTAATGAAGGTTGCTTAAGTATACCGGATGTTCGCGAGGATGTTTTTAGACAACCAAAAATAACCATTGAATACTTTGATGAAAATTTTCAAAAATTCTCAGAATCATTCGACGGATTAATAGCTAGAGTTATTCAGCATGAATACGACCATATTGAAGGTATATTGTTTACCGACAAGTTGTCTAGTCTAAAAAAACGTTTAATAAAAGGAAGACTTAACAATATATCAAAAGGAAAGGTCGATGTAGATTATAGAATGCGTTTTCCAGACCAAAAAAAGAAACGATAATATTTGCAATACACCAATAAACAGTTGATATTTGCCACTTTCAAAAAATAATTTATGACTTTAGAAAAAGTACTTGCCATAGCAGGAAAACCAGGATTGTACAAATTAATTGCTCAAACTCGTGGCGGTTTTGTAGCAGAATCATTATTAGATAAAAAGCGATTATCTGTTAATGTGCAACAAAATGTTAGTGTACTAAGCGAAATAGCTATTTATACCTTAAGTGAAGAAGTACCATTAAAGAAAGTGTTTGAAAAAATTAAGGAAAAGGAAAAAGGGCAACAAACTTCTGTTAAGGCAAAGGATAGTAAAGATAAATTAGAAGAATATTTTTTTGAAATTTTACCGGATTATGATGAAGATCGCGTGTATGTAAGCGATATTAAAAAGGTTATTCAGTGGTATAATTTACTGCAAGAACATAATATGTTAGACTCGGAAAATTCTAATGTCAAAAAAGTTAAATCTAAAGACGAAGAAGAATAAATAAACACTTTATTTTCATTAAATTTAAGGCATGGTTTCAAATTAGAAATTATGCCTTTTTTAATTCATAGATATGAACATTTCGAAGAAATCAATAAGCAATATTATTTTTATAATTGCTATTGCAGTATTAGTTATTCCTCAAACCAGACAACCAATTCAGGTTTTCTTGCATAAAGCGATTGCTTTAGTTAAGCCCGTGACTGTTGAGGATACAAAATTTAAAAAATTAACGGATTATAGTTGGAAGTTAACCGACGACCATAATACTATATATAATTTTGAAGAAGCTAAAGGGAAAGTTGTTTTAATTAACTTTTGGGCAACTTGGTGTCCGCCTTGTATTGCAGAAATGCCTAGTATGCAAGCACTTTATAATGATTACAACGATAAAATTGAGTTTCTTTTTGTAACCAATGATCCGTTTACAGATATCAACAAGTTTTTAGCCAAACATAATTATACTTTTAAAGTGTACAAACCACTACGTGGGTATCCTGAATTTTTCGATATTTCAACCATTCCGAGAACTTATTTAATTGATAAAGAAGGAAACGTTATTATCGACGAAAATGGTGCTGCTAACTGGAATAGTAAATCGGTAAGAAGTACTATCGATAGATTGCTAAAATAATACTTTAAAAGAGATAAATGAAGATAGTTGTGTTAGATGGTTACACTTTAAACCCTGGTGATTTAAGTTGGGATAAAATTAAAGAGTTCGGTGAATTAAAAGTTCATGATAGAACCGATTTTAATCCAATAGAAGTCTTAAGGACTATTGGTAATGCTGAAATTGTTTTTACTAATAAAACACCTATATCCAAATACGTACTTAGTAAAGCTCCAAACTTAAAATACATTGGTGTATTAGCTACTGGATATAATGTTGTAGATGTTGATACTGCTAAAAAATTAGATATTACCGTAACGAATGTGCCCGTATATAGTACCAAAGCAGTGGCACAGTTTACAATGGCACTCCTTTTAGAAATGTGCCATCATGTTGGTAACCACAACGATGCTGTACAAAAGGGTGACTGGATAAAATCAAAAGATTTTTCTTTTTGGAATACGCCACTTATTGAACTTTCCGGTAAAACCATGGGGATTATTGGTTTTGGTAGAATAGGACAGGAAACCGCGAAAATAGCACAGGCTTTTGGCTTGAATATTTTAGCATATAATAGGAGTAAAAAAATTGAATTAGAATCTGATACCTGCAAGTATGTAGAATTAGATGAACTGCTTAAGTCTTCAGATATTATAAGTTTGCATTGTCCTTTATCAGAATCTACTCAAGGCATGATTAATAAGGAAGCTATATCGAAAATGAAAAATGGTGTCATGTTAATTAATACATCAAGAGGTGGTTTAATTAATGAAAATGACTTAAAAGAGGCGCTTAATTCTGGTAAAGTAGCGAAAGCTGCTGTTGATGTTGTTTCAATAGAACCTATTAAAGCAGATAACCCTTTGTTAAAAGCTAAGAACTGCATCATCACACCTCATATTGCCTGGGCTCCGAAAGAATCTAGAAGTAGATTGATGCAAACAACAGCCGAAAATCTGGAAGCATATTTAAATGGTTCACCAATAAATGTAGTAAACCCCTAATTTAATTAAGTTTATTAAGAGATTTCATCACAAAAAGATTCAAAAGAATCAGTGTAAAGGCATAAACCGTATCTTCAATAGGAATTGTGAATAATCGAATATTTAAATTTTCGGTATTATTATACCATACTACCTCATTATCAATAAAGCTTCCTGTCAAAATCCCATTCACAATAAAAAAAGGGATAAGCATTACCAAAAAAGTGAGTAAATAAGATTGAAGTATTTTTGGTTTTTTGTTAACCACAAGCAGAGTTAATAGAGTAGCTAATGAAAAATTTACAAACGTATACCATTTGTTATAATTGTAAATGGAGATGATTAAGAATGCTAAAACAAGCAGGTAACTTATAAGTTTGGTTTTTCCGATGGACAGTTTAAGATTTGGAAAATAGTGCAATAACGAATAATGTGTAAAAACACACGCATAAGGAATACATATAAAAAAGAGCCATTCCTCAATTGGTAAACTGAATATTTTTGCGCCTAAAAAGTAGTTAGAATTAAATCCCCAAATACCATTTATAGTAAAGAAAACATCCCAGGGAATAAAAATGAACATGCTAATTAGCATACCCTTACCTAAGGATTTCCAATGTTTATAAAATTTTAATTTTGGATGAAAACTAAAGAGAAGTGGAACAGATAAGGAGCCTAAATTTAATAATAGGTATAAATAAGACATTCTTATTTTTTAAAATATTTAAAAGGAACGAATAACATACCAAAGCACTCACCTTCTTCTTTTCCTAAATGCTTATGATGCATTTTGTGTGCGCGTCGTACACCTTTAGCATACCAGTTATTAGCGTTTCTAAAAAGTTTGAAGCGTTGATGTATAAATATATCATGCACTAAAAAATAAGATAATCCATATGCAAAAATGCCAACTCCGATTGGTAATCCTGCCCAAAAAATATCGTACTTCCATAATAAAAAACAACCAATACTAACTACCGCATAAAAAAGAAAGAAGGCATCGTTTCGTTCAAACCAACTATCATGGTCTTTTTTATGATGATCTTTATGCAGATACCATAAAACGCCATGCATTATATATTTATGTGTAAACCACGCCATAAATTCCATAAAGCAATAAGTTGCTAAAAAAATAACTATCCAAAGTACTGTTTGCATATTATAAATTTACAATATATTTAGTTGATACTTAACATAGCTACGCATCAATAATTCTACTTTTTTAGGGTTTGAAACTCGTATTCTGGCATTTCTAATTTGTAAAGCAGGTGTTTTCTTAAGTTTTTTCAATAATTGTGTGTAATATCTGTAAGCCATAAATACACCAAACTTGGCTTCAATTGGGAGTTTTTTAATGCCGCTTAGACCTTTTTCAAAATCATTTTCAATATCGTTAATAATATTTTGTTTTGAGATTTCATCTAGTTTACTCAAATCAACATTAGGAAAATAACTTCGATTCAGTTCATCGAAATCAGCCTTTAAATCTCTAAGGAAATTGACTTTTTGAAAAGCAGAACCTAAAGACATAGCAGAATCTTTAAGGTTTTCGAATTTTTCCTTATCACCATTTACAAATACTTTTAGGCACATGAGCCCAACAACATCTGCGGAACCATAAATATAAGATTTGTAATCATCTTCGGTTAAATAATCATTTTTATGTAAATCTAAACGCATACTTTTCATAAAGGCATCGACCATACTTTTATCAATATTGTATTTATGATATGTATATTGAAAAGAGTTCAAAATAGGATTTAAACTTATTTTATTAACTAAAGCAAGTTCTAAATCTTCCGAAAATCTGTTGAATAATTCTTCCTTATTGTAATCATGAAAAGAATCCACTATTTCATCTGCAAATCGTACAAAACCATAAATATTATAAATATCCATTCTAATGGAAGAAGCTAACATTTTAGTTGCTAACGAAAAGGAAGTACTATATGATTTGGTTACAATTTTACTGCAGTCATATGATACTGTATCGAATAATGATTTCATATTTTATGATGTTTTATTATTAAATCTGATACTAATTTACCTGAAATTAGTGCAGGTGGCACACCTGGACCAGGAACGGTTAATTGGCCAGTAAAAAACATGTTTTTTACTTTTTTACTTTTCAATTTGGGTCTTAAAAACGCAGTTTGCATGAGTGTATTTGCCATACCGTATGCATTGCCTTTATAGGAATTATAATCTTTTATAAAATCATTAAGACAAAAACTTTCTTTAAAAATAATATTATTTTTTACATTTTGGGAAGTTAAATTTTCAAAACGGTCTATAATTTTATTAAAATAAGTATCTCTTAATTCTTGAGTGTCATCTAAGCCTGGTGCCAAAGGAATTAAAAATATACCAGCTTCTTTTCCATTAGGTGCTGCGTTGTCATCAGTTATACTTGGAAAGCTTGCATAAAATAATGGGTTTTCTGGCCATTTAGGATCATCATAAATTGCTTCGGCATGTACGTCAAAATCTACATCAAAGAACAAGGTATGGTGATTAACATTATTTAGTTTTTTATCGAAACCAACATAGAATAGGAGCGAAGAAGGAGCAAATGTCTTTTTACTCCAATAACTTTCTGAGTATTGCCTGCTATATTTTGGCAATAATTTTTCGGTATGGTGATAATCTGCACCACTTACTACTATATCAGATTTATATTCAATTCCGTTTGAAATAACACCTATGGCGTTGCCGTTTTCAACAATTATTTTATCAATGGAAGCATTTGTTTTTATAGTAACTCCTAATTCCCGTGCTAATTTTTCGATGGCTAGTATTACTTGATACATCCCTTTTTTAGGATGAAATGTGCCTAAACCGAAATCAGCATAATTCATAAAACTATAAAAAGAAGGCGTGTCACTTGGTTTTGCACCTAAAAATAAAACAGGGAATTCAAGTATTTTAACAAGTCTTTCGTTCTTAAATTCTTTTCGCACATCCTTTTTTATCGTACTAAAAAATTGGTTTAATTTTTTAATTGTGGCAGGTGTAACTAACTCTAGTGGCGAAACTCCAGGATTATATACTAAGTCTTTAATAGCAATATCGTAGTTGCTCTTTGCTTTAGCTATAAATTGTGTGAGTTTTTTGGAGCTTCCTGGTTCTTCTTTTTCGAAAGCAATCTTTATTTTGTTTAAAGTATCTTCTATGGTGATAAAATCATCTTTGCCAAAATATACACTATAAGCCGGATTCAGCTTTTCTAAAGTATAATAATCTGAAGGTTTTTTGTCGAAATCATTAAAAAAACGTTCAAAAACATCTGGCATCCAATACCATGTAGGGCCGATATCAAAAGTAAATCCTTCTTTTTTTAGTTGTCTGGCGCGACCTCCAATGGTATTGTTTTTTTCAAAAACGGTCACCTCATAACCTGCTTTAGCTAAGTAACATGAAGCCGCTAATGAAGAAAACCCCGATCCAATAATATTTATAGTTGATTTCATAATGTTTAACAAATATAATAAAAAGTTAAACAAAAAACAAATATAATTAAAGTTCTTTTACTAAATTTTCTATCGATTTATAAATTGATATGTTTTTTGGTAGTTTTTTATTATCGTAATCTGAAAGCTGAGTGCCTAATAATACTAAATTACTTGTCTTCTTTATAAGCAATCGTTCACTAAAATCTTTTAGGTATGAAGCTATATTTTCAGACTCAGGATAAACAGTAAAATATGAAACAAAGGTGATGTCATCAAAAAATTCAAGTACATCCGATAAGCAATCTATAGGAACACTTTCTCCTAAAAAGATAGTATGGTACCCTTTACTTCTTAACTCGTAATTAATATAGAGTAAGCCAATGTCATGTATTTCGTTATCTGGTAAAAATAAAACAAAGGTTTTAGTGGCCGGTCTTGGCTCTAAGCTTTGTAATCGTTCTATATTTAAAAGAATTTTTTGTTTAATATGAACAGAAATAAAATGTTCGTGCGCTGGAGATATGGTGTCAGTTTGCCATAATAATCCAATTTCCGTTAATAATGGCAGAAAGACCGTATAGAATATTTCGTTGAATGTTTTATTCTCAAGAAGATTGTTGTAAGTATTATAAAAAAGAACCTGATCAAAATTCAACATGGCCACTTTTAATGCATTAATGGCATGGTCTTCAACTTTACCTCGAGATGCTATTTCTCTAACTTTAATGGGAATTTCTTCTTCTCTAAGATTCGCGATTTTTGAAATTTTTAAACCGTTATTATTTAAATATGAAATATTGAGTAGCTTTTGAAAACTTGAAAGACTATAATTTCTAATATTAGTATCAGATCTATCCGGACTAAGTAAATTATATCGTTTTTCCCAAATTCTAATGGTATGAGCTTTAATACCGGTAAGATTCTCTAAGTCTTTTATACTAAAGTTCACTTTAATATTGTTCATCAATAATTATTTTAAGTTAAACAAAAGTAAATATAATAATTGATTAAATCAATAAAGAGTGAAGTTTTTAATTTTTAAATGAAGAAAAGTGCGCACGAGAAGACTCGAACTTCCACATCCTAAGCGAATACCAGCCCCTCAAGCTGGCGCGTCTACCAATTCCGCCACGTGCGCATTATGAACCTTGTAAAAATAGAAAAAGTTAAGCAGTTAAGCTTAACTTTTTCTTGTGACCTGGCTGGGATTCGAACCCAGGACCCTTTCATTAAAAGTGAAATGCTCTACCAGCTGAGCTACCAAGTCTTATTCTCTGTAACGAGGGTGCAAATATAAAATGTTTAATTAATAAAACAAGACTTTTTCTAAAGATTTTTTTGTTTTTTTGCAGTACTAAAACGTATGTTTTTAATAATCAATTTATAGCGAGTAAATGATTGTAGTTTTAATTGGGTATATGGCTTCTGGAAAGTCGACTTTAGGAAGAATTTTGGCTAAAAAGTTGAACTATGAGTTTATTGATTTAGATGATTATATCGAAAACAATGAAAAATCTACAATAAACGATATTTTTAAATTGAAGGGAGAGATTCATTTTAGAAAGCTGGAAACTCATTATTTAAATGAACTTTTAAATTCAAAAAGCAATTTGGTACTGTCTCTGGGAGGCGGTACGCCATGTTATAGTAATAACATGGATTTAATATTAAATGCGAAAAATGTAAAAAGCTTCTACTTAAAAGCTTCCATACCAATTTTAATTGCCCGATTAAATAACGCAAAAAGCAAACGCCCTTTAGTTGCGCACATTGAAACTGACGAGATGTTAACAGAATTTATAGGTAAACATCTATTTGAACGTTCACAATTTTATAATTTAGCGGATGTTACCTTAACAACAGATAAAAAGTCTGCGAAAGATATAATTGAAGAATTGGTTTTTGAGTTATTCTAAAGTGACTTCAAATTTTTTGCCATCTAAAATCACATTGACATGTTCGTGTAACGAAGTAGAAAATGAAATGCCTTTATAATCGGCTTTAACCGGGTATTTTTTATGATTTCGATTTACTAATACTGCCGTTTTAAATTGTTTTAAAGGCACATTTAAAAAATGTTTTACGCCATATATTAATGTAGTCCCCGAATTTAAGACGTCATCTACAAGCACTAAAGACTTATTTTGATAATCTTCAGGTGTAATGGAGGTTTTTATTGGATTTTGAGGATTTCTTTTATCAATACTAACTTTACATAGAATCGGATTAATATCAGATATTTTTTGAAGTACAGTTTTTAATTTTTTTGCAAAAATATAACCGTTGCTGTCAATTCCAGCTAAAATAACTTCTTTTTCATTCACATTGCTTTCGTAAATCTGAAAAGCAATGCGTCTTATTTTATGATTAATCTCGTCGTGGTTTAAAATCACATTATTTGTAATGTTCATATTCCTCTTATCTTTAATTAAAGTATAAAATTACTCATTTATTCTATATAATATTATTTTATCATTCTTCAGAGTCAATTTCTCTATCATTATTAGTTTCATTAGTAGATGATTCATCCGTAAAGCCATCAATATCGCGTCTGTCTTTTTTAGTAGGTCTGCCAACACCTTTTTTTCTATAATAATCTTTTGAGTATTTTAATAGTTCTTGGGCGTCAAATTGTTCTTTAGGTGTAATGTCTGTTCGGTAAATATCAACCAATTTGGCACCAACTCTACTTTCAGGAATATCATTCACCACGATTTTGTAGTTTATTTGGTCTTTTCTCAGTTCAATAGTATCTTGTGCATATACTTCTCTGCTAGGTTTTACAATTTCCTGATTTACTCTAATGTGCCCTTTTTTACAAGCTGTTGTCGCTAGTGTCCTTGTTTTATAATATCGAACACACCATAAATACTTATCTATACGCATATAATTAATTGTGAAAACTACGTTAATGTTGTTATGCAAGATTATATTTAAGTTGTATCTTGCGCCTCAAAAATAAGGAATAATGTTCCATTCTTTAACTATAATTAAATCTTTAAATAGAGGATTTTAAAGAAAAGGACATTAATGATAGTAAAAACAAATAACCCCATGAATTTAAGAAAAATAGGTTTATATATTTTATGTTTAACAATAGGTTTTGTATCCTGTAAAAAAGATGATGCCTCTGATACTGTGGTTATTGAGTTAAGAGATCGTACAGAGCAACAGGCTGCAGACATGGATTCTTTAAACAATTATTTAGCGACTCATTATTACAATTCAAGTGAATTAGCATCGATTTCAGACCCAGGTATTAGAGATATAGTTTTTACAAAACTATTAGATGGTGAATCAGTACCAGATGGATCTATGCTGCTTAAAGATGCAACTGGATTAGAAAAAAAATCGATTAGTTTTGCAGATACAGATTACGAATTTTATATACTTACATTAAATGAGGGAGGCGGGAGTGATACTCCAACATTTGCAGATAATGTTCGCGTACTGTATGAAGGTTTTACCCTAGATGATGCTGTATTTGATAATGCTGTAAATCCTGTAACGTTCGATTTAACGTCATTAATTCCTGGATGGAGAAAGGTATTACCACAATTATTTTTTTCAGCCGAAAATTTTGTTGATAATAGCGATGGAACTGTTAATTATTTGAATAGAGGAGTAGGTGTTATGTTTTTGCCTTCTGGACTAGCTTATTTTGCCAATGCAACTACCGGCATTTCTTCTTATTCTTCAATAATTTTTAAGTTTGAATTATTAAAAATGTCGCAAAATGACCATGATAGCGATGGCGTACCGTCTTATCTTGAAGATTTAAATGGCGACGGTGAGTTTACCGTAAATTACACCAATTTAATAGATACAACAGATGACGATACGGATGGCGACGGTACACCGAATTATCTAGATGCTGACGACGACAATGATGGTGTTTTAACAATTAATGAAGATATAAATAATGACGGAGATCCAACAAACGACGATTCAAACGGAAATGGGATACCAAATTATTTAGATGCAACAGATAAGATAAAAAAGAGTTAAATTATATTTATAATAACAAAAAAACCTCGCATTATGCGAGGTTTTTTTTTGAATTAATTTTCAATAATTATAACAGAAGTGATAAACTTAAAATAAGCTGATCGGGTCTGGTATCCAATCTGCTCGTACCAATGTTATTATCGTTTAAGAATGTTGCTTCATTTTCACTAAAACCTCTTTCGTATCTTAGGTCTATACCAACGCTATTGAAGTTAAGGCCAATACCAAAATTAAGCCCTACAGAAAATTCATTTTCCACATCATTTATAGAAATACCATTATATTCTGTATCCAAGATATATTGCAAGGCAGGTCCTCCAAAAACACTAATAGGACCTAGAACTTTTAAACCAACTAATAGTGGGGCATCAATTTTTTGCATTTTAAAAGTTTCATTATTGTAATCGCTTTTTGTGCTTGTGTAAACTACTTCTGGTTTAAAATATACGCGATTTCCAATTTTTCCAAATAATCCAAAATGGTACCCGATGTTTCTATCTGGGTGTTGTGCATTTGTACCAATCGATTCAAAATAATCGCCATTTGCGTTATAGTTTAAACCTCCTTTAAGGCCAATGCCTGTTGAAGTTTGGGCATAAGTAATTGTGTTTGGAATAAAATAGCTGTGCTAAAAAATAATCGTTTCATAATATTTGTTTTTTTATTTGATTTGAGTTTTATTTTTTATCCAAAAATATTTCGTAAACAGTCTTTAATAGTTACATAATCTTATTAGTTTTTTATATAATATATATAGACTGAAAATAATAATTATTACAGTATCAAAAACGTTGCCAAACGAGAATTATTTTCTATCACATTAAAATCTATTAGGTTTTTGGAAGCACTTATTTTATAAATTTCAAAGTACCGTCCTTATATAATTAGTATTAAATTCACTTTAAAATTAAAAAAATATGTAGGTTTGCCAACTGAATATTTTCTAAGTTAAATGAACCTTTCATAACTAAATTTAGATGCTAGATGGAATGATTATGAGGAAGCACCATGTGACCATAAAAAACAATAGAAACAACACATGAAATTTGAATTAAACGCCAAAGACCCTCAAAGTAAAGCAAGAGCGGGAAGAATAACGACTGATCATGGAGTCATTGAAACCCCCATTTTTATGCCCGTGGGTACTGTAGGAACTGTAAAAGGGGTGCATCAACGCGAATTAAGAGACGATATTAATCCAGATGTTATTCTAGGTAATACCTATCATTTGTATTTACGCCCGCAAACCAAAATTATTGAACAAGTAGGAGGACTTCATAAGTTTATGAATTGGGATAGAAATATTTTAACCGATTCTGGTGGGTATCAGGTTTATTCTTTATCAGCAAATAGAAAAATTAAGGAAGAAGGGGTTAAGTTTAAATCACATATAGATGGTAGTTACCATGTGTTTACTCCCGAAAATGTTATGGAAATTCAGCGAAGTATTGGTGCTGATATAATTATGGCATTTGATGAGTGTACTCCATACCCATGCGATTATAATTATGCAAAACGATCCATGCACATGACGCATCGTTGGTTAGACAGATGTATCAATCATTTAGAAAAAACACCTTTAAAATACGATTATAATCAAGCTTTTTTCCCTATTGTACAAGGAAGTACCTATAAAGATTTACGCCAGCAATCCGCTGAATATATTGCAAATGCAGGTGCAGTTGGAAATGCCATCGGCGGACTATCTGTAGGTGAGCCTGCCGAAGAAATGTATGCGATGACCGAGGTAGTTTGTGAAATTTTACCGGAAGATAAACCTCGCTATTTAATGGGGGTTGGTACGCCTATAAATATTTTGGAAAATATAGCGTTAGGTATAGATATGTTTGATTGTGTGATGCCAACTCGAAATGCAAGAAACGGAATGTTGTTTACAGCACACGGAACTATTAATATTAAAAATAAAAAGTGGGAAGCCGATTTTTCTCCTGTAGATGAAATGGGAATTACCTTCGTCGACACTGAATACTCGAAAGCATATTTAAGACATTTGTTTACAGTGAACGAATTGCTTGGAAAACAAATAGCTACGATTCATAATCTAGGATTTTATTTGTGGTTGGTTCGTGAAGCAAGAAAACATATATTAGCAGGAGATTTTAAAAAATGGAAAGACCAAATGGTGAAACAAATGGATAATCGTTTGTAATTTTTTGATATAAGATATTGAATTTTAAGGGCTATTCAAATTAATGATTAAAAATACACATAAACTCCTCTTTTTTGGAGAGGCTGGTAGACGATGAAAATATTAGACTGGTACATATTAAAACGTTATTTGTTCACATTTTCTATGATGTTATTGCTGTTTATTCCGATTGGAATAACGGTCCATCTTGCCGAAAAAATTGGAAGAATTCTTGAAAACGAAGTCCCAATAACAGAAGTACTTATCTATTTTTACGATTTCACAATTTATTTTGCTCATTTACTTTTTCCTTTATTTTTATTTTTATCGGTAATCTGGTTTACTTCTAAATTAGCTAATAATACAGAGATTATTGCATTTTTAAGTTCGGGAGTTTCGTTTACTAGATTTTTGAGACCTTATTTAATTGGGGCAACTATTGTGGGTATATTGTCCATAGTTTTAGGCTTGTTTTTAGCTCCAAAAGCAAGTGAAGGATTTAACGATTTCACTTATAAATATTTAAAAAAAGGAAAAACGGCTTTCGAAGAAACCAATGTAAATGTGTTTAGGCAAATAAACGACAAGGAAATTATTTATGTAAGTACCTTCGACGTTGCTAATAAAATTGGACGAGATTTTACTTTAGAGCATTTTGAAAACAATAAACTAACCTATAAAATTACGGCAAATAACATAAAATACATAGAGGAAGATACTATATATAGATTGACTAATTATGCGAAAAGAATAGTAGGCACCGATATAGATGAATTAGAAATTGAGGCAACAAAAGACACTCTTTTTTCATTTGATGCGGACGATTTAATTCCGGTTATTTATGCAGCCGAAACTAAAATGTATGGTGATTTAAAAAGATTTATAGCTAAGGAAGAGGCTAGAGGTTCTTCAAATGTTGGGCGTTTTAAATTAGTATTGTACAGAAAATGGAGTTTACCAGTATCCGTATTTATTCTTACAATTATAGCTGTCGCAGTGTCTTCAATAAAGCGTCGTGGCGGGATGGGTGTAAACCTAGCAGTAGGTATTTGCATTGCCATGGTATTCGTGTTTTTCGATAAAATTTTTGGTGTTATGGCAGAACAATCAGACTTTCCGCCATTAATTGCAGTTTGGTTTCCAAATGTTATTTTTGGTATCCTAGCCATTTATCTATTGCGCAATGCCAAACGTTAAACTCAAAAATCATTTACACCTTCATTTTTTAGTTTTTATAGCTGGATTCACAGCTATTTTAGGCGAAATTATTACAATCCCAGCTGTTTCATTGGTTTGGTATCGCATGGTAATGGCTTCAGTTTTAATTTTCATTTATATTAAAATAGCTAAGATTAATATTAGTATCCGTCCAAAAGCGGTACTTCGTTTATCAATTGCAGGAATAATTATTGCGCTTCACTGGATCACTTTTTTTGGGGCTATAGACGAATCTAATGTATCAATTACCTTAGCCATGTTTTCTACAGGGGCTTTTTTTGCATCATTAATAGAACCGATTATTTATAAACGTCGAATTATTTGGTATGAATTATTATTCGGAATAATTGTAATAATTGGTGTTCTTATTATAACGCAAAGCGAAATTAGATACCTAAAAGGTATCATTTTAGGGATATCGTCAGCGTTTTTCTCTTCATTATTTGCAGTACTTAACGGAAGTTTTTTAAAACAACATACTGCAACCGTTATTTCATATTATGAATTTATAAGTGGTGTTTTATTTATATCAATTTATATATTGTTTTTTGGGGAAGGATTTTCTCCCGTATTTTTTAAAATAAGTATTGCAGATTTGGGTTACCTTTTTATTTTAGCATCAATTTGTACTGCTTATGCTTTTATTGCCGCAGTGCATGTTATGAAAGTTATTAGTCCGTATACAGTGGTTTTAAGTTATAATCTCGAACCCATTTATGGTATATTTTTAGCAGTTATTTTATTCCCAGAAAAGGAACATATGAGCTCTTATTTTTATTATGGGGCACTAGTAATTTTCTCTACCATTTTGTTAAATGCTATTTTGAAAAATATAAGATTTTTAAAAAGAAAACGATCATAGCTTTAAATCATAATTAAAGTTTTTATATTTGTAAACTAACTTAGACTAATAGCAAAAAATAAAATTCTTATGGAATATTTAGAATTTGAACTCCCTATAAAAGAACTAGAAGACCAACTCTCTAAATGTAAAGTCATTGGAGAAGAGAGTGAAGTTGATGTTACAGAAACATGTTCTCAAATTGAAAAAAAATTAGCAGCGACGCAAAAAGAGATTTATAAAAATTTAACACCTTGGCAAAGGGTACAGCTATCTCGTCATCCAAATAGACCTTATACTTTAGATCATATTAAAGCAATATGTGGAGAATCTTTTTTAGAATTACACGGAGATAGAGGTTTTAAAGACGATAAAGCTATGATTGGTGGTTTGGGAAAAATAGGCGACCAGAGTTATATGTTTATTGGCCAGCAAAAAGGCTATAATACTAAAACCCGTCAATACAGAAATTTTGGAATGGCAAACCCAGAAGGGTATAGAAAAGCACTTCGTTTAATGAAATCTGCTGAAAAATTTGGCATCCCGGTTGTAACTCTTTTAGATACGCCAGGAGCATATCCAGGTTTGGAAGCTGAAGAACGTGGACAAGGAGAAGCAATTGCTAGAAATATTTTAGAAATGACCAGATTAAAAGTGCCTATTATTACTGTTGTAGTTGGTGAAGGTGCTTCTGGTGGCGCATTAGGAATTGGTGTAGGCGATTTAGTTTTGATGCTTGAAAACACATGGTATTCAGTAATTTCGCCAGAGTCATGTTCTTCCATTTTATGGAGAAGTTGGGAATTTAAAGAACAAGCTGCCGAAGCATTAAAATTAACGGCGATTGACATGAAAAAGTTAAAACTTGTAGATGATATTATTAAAGAGCCATTAGGTGGTGCACACCGCGATAGAGAAAAAACTTTTTTAGCAGTTAGCAATGCTATTGTGAAGGCTTATGATTCACTTAAAAACTTATCACCAAAAGATTTAGTAACGCAACGTATGAATAAATATACTGAGATGGGAGTGTATAAAGACTAATTCACTCGAAACCATAACAAAGTAAAATCTGAAGTTTAGTGCTTCAGATTTTTTTTTTGCTTATTGACAATATTTTTAAGTTATTAACAGTTAAATTGTTAACTAACAGTGAACAACCCCATGCCATTTTTTTAGTAAAAACACATTCATTTTAGTTAATTTCGTAGTTATGAAACAACCCGACCAAATTAGAGGATATAAAGTTGATAGAAGTACACTAATCAGTCTTGAGAAAGGAAAAATACCTCCTCAAGCACTTGATTTAGAAGAAGTTGTGCTTGGAGCGATGATGATTGATAAAAAAGGGGTAGATGAAGTTATTGATATTTTAAGTGCCGATGCTTTTTATAAAGAAGCACATCAACACATATTTCATGCGATTTTTCAGTTATTTGAAAACAGTGAACCGGTCGACTTATTAACCGTTTCCACACAATTAAAGAAAAATTCAAAATTAGAAGTTGCCGGAGGAGATTTCTACCTTATTTCTTTAACACAAAAAGTGTCTTCTTCAGCACATATTGAGTTTCATGCCCGTATTATTTTACAGAAATTTATTCAACGTAGTTTAATTAAAATTTCAAGTGAAATTATTGAAGATTCGTATGATGAAACAAAGGATGTTTTCGATTTATTAGATAAGGCGGAATCAAAATTATACGAAGTTACCCAAGGGAATATCAAAAAATCAAGCGAAACTGCTCAAGATTTGGTAATTCAAGCCAAAAAGAAAATTGAAGAAATATCCAATAAAGAAGGTTTAAGTGGTATTCCAACAGGTTTTACCAAATTAGATAAATTAACATCGGGTTGGCAACCTTCCGATTTAATTATTGTTGCAGCACGTCCTGGAATGGGTAAAACAGCTTTAACCTTGTCTATGGCAAGAAATATTGCAGTTGACCAGAATATACCCGTAGCTTTTTTCTCTTTGGAGATGGCTTCTGTACAGTTAATTACGCGTTTAATTTCCAGTGAAACCGGATTGTCTTCAGAAAAATTACGAACAGGTAAACTTGAAAAGCACGAGTGGGAACAGCTAAATGTAAAAGTAAAAGGACTTGAAAAGGCACCTTTATTTATTGATGACACACCTTCTCTTTCCATTTTCGATTTACGAGCGAAAGCACGTCGATTATCGTCGCAACATGGCATAAAATTAATCATGATTGATTATTTACAGTTAATGACTGGCGGAAGTAGTCATGGAGGTAACCGTGAGCAGGAAATTTCTATGATTTCTAGAAACTTGAAGGCTTTAGCAAAAGAGTTGAATATACCTGTGATTGCTTTATCCCAATTATCGCGTGCTGTTGAAACACGTGGAGGAAGTAAACGCCCGTTACTCTCAGATTTACGTGAATCTGGTGCTATTGAACAAGATGCCGATATTGTTAGCTTTATTTACAGACCAGAATATTATAAAATTGATGAATGGGATGATGAAGAACGCTCACCAACCGAAGGTCAGGCAGAATTTATTATAGCCAAACATAGAAATGGTGGTTTAGACAACATTCGTTTAAAATTTATCGGGCATTTAGGTAAGTTCGATAATTTAGATGATTTTGATTCGCCTTTCGAATTTCATTCTAAAATGAATGCTGCAGCAAACGATGATACTTTTAAATCCGATAATTTTAAAGCAAGCCCAGACCAAGCCTTTGGTAGTTCGTTTAATGAAGATGATGATAACGATGTACCATTTTAAAAGGTAATCTTCTGTTAAAGACTTTCTATAACGAATAAATTTTAAGTATATTTCAGCATAAATAACATACGCTTTTAGTTGTTTTCATTTCGAAAACTAAAGGTTTACATAATGTATTGCCTCAATTTTGAAAAAGATACTTATTACTTTAATATTTGTTTTTATAGGATTTCAAACCTACGCGTCCTATATTCTAATCCCTATGGATGCTGAAAGTCAAAAAAATCACTTAAAAGCATACGGTATAACCTATTGGATTATTTCCAAGGAATTAAAAGTTAAATGGTTACTTAATTATCGTGGCGGTTCTTTTTTGCTGCCGGATACTCAAGAAATACAAAGAGAATGTCAAATTCGAGGTGTATCATTCGAAGTGATGTCAGATGCTAAAACCGAAAGTATTTTAGAAGAAATAAGTAGCCCAAGCCAAAATATGGAAGCAGTCATTTTAGAAAAAGCTCCTAAAATTGCAGTTTATACACCATATGGCAACAAACCTTGGGACGATGCAGTTACAATGGCCTTGCAGTATGCAGAAATTCCCTATCAAACAATTTATGACGAAGAAGTTTTAAACGATGGATTGTTGGCATTTGATTGGTTGCATTTACATCATGAAGATTTTACAGGCCAATATGGAAAGTTTTACGGCGCCTATAGAGCCGCCTCCTGGTATATTGAAGAAAAGAAAGAAGCAGAAAATTTAGCAACAAAATTAGGATATAGTAAGGTTTCTGCTGAAAAATTAGACGTTGCTATAAAAATTAGAGATTATGTAATTGGCGGAGGTTTTATGTTTGCTATGTGCAGTGCAGCGGACAGTTTTGATATTGCATTATCTGCAGAAGGTATTGATATCTGTGAACCTATGTTTGATGGTGATGGAAGTGATTCTGGCTATCAGAATAAAATTGACTATAATAAAACGTTTGCATTTACAAATTATATTTTGGAGCGTAATCCAATCGTCTACGAGTTTTCTTCAATAGATATGACTCAAAAGCGCATGATTCCTAAAACGGCAGATTATTTTTCATTAATGGAATTTTCTGCAAAATGGGACCCAATTCCCACTATGTTATGCCAAAATCATACGGCTTTAATAAAAGGGTTTATGGGCCAAACTACAGCTTTTACAAGAGATGAAATAAAATCGAATGTTTTAATTTTAGGTGAAAATAAGGCAAATGGAGAAGCTAAGTACATTCATGGAATTAAAGGAAAAGGATTTTTTACTTTTTATGGGGGTCATGATCCTGAAGATTACGAACACAAAGTAGGAGATTCTAAAACCGAATTAGATTTACATCCAACATCACCAGGATATCGATTGATTTTAAATAACATTTTGTTTCCTGCGGCTAGGAAAAAGAAACAGAAAACCTAGTATAATATCTATCACATATTGTCACACAAAGAGTTGAATGACTAGCACGGTAGCAAAACCAGTAAATGACAAAATAGTAGTCATAATACTCCAAGATTTAAAGGTGTCTTTTTCAGAAAGTCCTAAATATTGACTGACTAGCCAAAAACCACTATCATTAACATGCGATAAAATGGAAGCTCCGGAAGCTATAGCTATAACGTAAGATGCTAGCTGAAATGAAGTATAGTCATTATAAATTAATAGTGGTGAAACTAATCCAGCGGCCGTAATCATAGCAACCGTTGCTGAACCTTGTATAAGTCGAATTAAAGCAGCCGCTATAAATGCAAAAAGTAATGTAGGTATACCTAAACTTAAAGTGAGTTCAGCAATCGCGTTTCCGGCTTTGGTTTCAACTAAAACTTGTTTAAATACACCACCGGCCCCAGTTAAAAGAATTATAGTTCCGGCAGGTGCTAAAGACTTTGATGATATTTCTAATAATTTATTTCTTGAAATATTTTTTCTAACACCTAAAAAATACCACGCCAGCAAATTGGCTATTATTAAGGCAATAAACGGATGCCCTAAAAATTTGAAAATTTCTAAAACACCAATGTTATCATTTATAGAAGACTCGTAAGTTTGTAATGTTGTATTAAGTAATATTAAAACAATTGGTATCAATATTATAGAAAGTACCATACCTATATTTGGTAAATTAACATCTTTATCATCAATAGAAGTTGTAATGATTTTTGGAGCTTCCACAAATATGCGTTTCGAAATATATTTCCCAAAAATAATTCCACTTACAATGACCGTTGGAATTCCAGCTATAAAACCAACGAAAATAACCCAACCTAAACTTACACCAATAATATCTGCTACGGCAACGGGACCAGGAGTTGGCGGAATAAAGGCATGAGTGGTTGCTAAACCTGCAAGTAAAGGAATAGCAAAAAGCAATAACGATTTTTTGGTTTTTCTTTGTAATGCATAAATAACTGGAATTAAAATAATAAATGCTACATCAAAAAAAACAGGTATAGCGATTATGAATCCCGATACCACCAGTGCATATGGAGCATAGTCTATACCAAATTTTTTAATCATAAAATTTACAATGACGTTGGTTCCGCCAGAATGCTCTAAAATTGCTCCTAAAATAGCCCCGAGCCCAATAACAGTAGCAACAAACCCCAAAGTACTGCCCATTCCTTTTTGCACGGTATCAATGATTTGCATGCCATCTAAACCAGCCAATAACCCCACGGTTATGCTGGCAATTAAAAGAGAAATGAACGCATGAATTTTAAAATAGAGCACTAATACTAGAAGTATGGTTATTCCTGCTATTACTGATAATATTAGCGTAGTTGTCATATATTAATCCTGTTTGTATGTCAAATTTTTAAACCGTTATAATTTCTTATGTAAATTAAAAAATACATGTTGGACTTGTCTAATATAAACTAAAAAATCCGATTCAAAAGAACCGGATTTTTAATATATTAAGCGAATAATATGTTTTACAATAGGCGAAAACGCCTTATTTTACTTTCTCGATTACGGCTTTAAAAGCCTCTGGGTTATTCATAGCTAAATCTGCTAAAACCTTACGGTTTAATTCAATATCATTAGCTTTTAATTTCCCCATAAATTGAGAATAAGATAATCCATAAGTTCTGGCACCCGCGTTAATACGAGTGATCCATAAAGCACGGAAGTTTCTCTTTTTTACTCTACGGTCTCTATACGAATATTGCATCGCTTTATCTACCGCATTTTTTGCTACTGTCCAAACGTTTTTACGACGTCCGAAAAAGCCTTTTGCTTGTTTTAGAACCTTTTTTCTTCGGGCTCTTTTTGCTACAGAATTTACTGATCTTGGCATAATTTTAATTGTTTTTTTGTAGTAGGCGGTCTAAACAGACACTTTTTAAAAAGCCTAACTCCAGGGTTTATAATTTGTTTTAACCGGTTAAAAAGTTATTACTTTAAACGTAACATCAATTTAACATTATTCTCATCCGCCTTATCTACTAATGTATCATGCGTCAAAGCAAGCTTACGCTTTTTAGACTTCTTTGTTAAGATGTGACTCTTAAAAGCGTGCTTTCTTTTAATCTTACCAGTACCAGTTAGCTTGAAGCGTTTTTTGGCACTAGATTTTGTTTTCATTTTAGGCATTTTCTTTTCCTAGGTTTTAATTATTTCGCTTAATTATCTTTATGCTGAAGTTATTTCAGCATTATTTCTTTATTTTTTTGGAGCAATAAACATAGTCATACGTTTACCTTCCAATTGTGGCATTTGTTCTACTTTGCCAAATTCTTCAAGGTCTTGTGCTAAACGCAACAATAAAATTTGACCTTGTTCTTTAAATATAATCGAACGTCCTTTAAAAAACACAAAAGCTTTAAGTTTTGCTCCTTCTTTTAAGAACTTTTCGGCATGTTTCTTTTTAAAGTCATAATCATGATCATCTGTTTGAGGACCAAAACGAATTTCTTTAATAATTACTTTTGTAGCCTTAGCTTTTATAACTTTATCTCGTTTCTTTTGTTCGTAAAGAAACTTTTTATAATCCATAACCTTACAAACAGGCGGATCAGCATTTGGAGAAATCTCTACAAGATCTAACTCTTGCTCGCTTGCTATTCTCATAGCATCACCTTTTGTATAAACACCAATCTCAACATTCTCTCCTACAAGACGAACGTTTGGTGATGAAATCTTAGAGTTAATTCTGTGTTTATCCTCTTGTGAAACCCTTTTAGCGGGTTGGGATCTTCTTCTAATTGCTATGGCGTTATATTTTTAAGTTAAACTTATTTAAAACGATTTTAATGTTTTGCTTATTTCGGTTTTTATAATTTTTGAGAAGTCTTCAATAGAAATCATTCCTAAATCTTCTCCTCCATGCTTACGCACGCTAATCTTGTTTTCCGTTTCTTCCTGCTCTCCTATAATAATCATAAAAGGGTGTTTTTGCATCTCAGCTTCCCTAATTTTCTTACCTATAGTCTCGTTTCTGTTATCTACAAGGGCGCGAATTTCGTCATTTTCTAGCAAATTTAAAACTTTTTCAGCGTATTTTTCATATTTCTCGCTAATTGATAATATTATAGCCTGTGTTGGCATCAACCAAAGCGGGAAATTACCAGCAGTATGTTCTAATAAAATGGCAATGAAACGTTCCATGCTTCCAAAAGGAGCGCGATGTATCATTACTGGTCTATGTAACTCATTATCACTACCTTTATACGTTAAATCAAAACGCTCTGGTAAGTTATAATCTACTTGAATAGTACCTAATTGCCATTGTCTACCTAAAGCGTCTTTCACCATAAAATCTAGTTTCGGACCATAAAATGCAGCCTCACCAGTTTTAACAGTATAAGTTAAGCCTTTATCAATGGTAGCACTCATAATAGCCTTTTCAGCTTTCTCCCAGTTTTCTAAACTCCCTATATATTTTTCAGGAGTTTCAGGATCTCTTAAAGAAACTTGTGCTGTAAAATTTTCAAAACCTAACGATCCAAATACATAAAGTACCAAATCAATGACGTTTTTAAATTCGGCATCTAATTGGTCTGGAGTACAAAATAAATGCGCATCATCTTGAGTAAACCCTCTTACACGGGTTAATCCATGCAACTCGCCACTTTGTTCGTATCTATAGACAGTACCAAATTCAGCATAACGCTTTGGTAAATCTTTATAACTCCATTGTGCATTATTGTAAATCTCACAGTGATGCGGACAGTTCATTGGTTTTAATAAAAACTCTTCGTCTTCTTTGGGCGTTTTTATCGCTTGAAAACTATCAGCACCATATTTTTCATAATGTCCTGAAGTAACGTAAAGTTCTTTCTGCCCAATATGAGGTGTAATCACCATTTCGTAACCCGCTTTCTTTTGTGCTGCTTTTAAAAAGTTTTCTAACCGTTCGCGTAATGCAGCACCTTTTGGCAACCACAAAGGTAAACCAGCACCTACTTTTTGTGAAAAAGCAAATAATTCTAACTCTTTGCCGAGTTTTCTATGGTCACGTTTTTTAGCTTCTTCTAATAATTCTAAATATTCCGTAAGGTCTTTTTGCTTTGGAAAAGAAATCCCATAAACACGAGTCAATTGCGGATTTTTTTCATTTCCTCTCCAATAAGCTCCAGCAACACTTAATATTTTTGCAGCTTTTATAATGCCAGTATTTGGTATATGTCCACCACGGCATAAATCCGTAAAAGTAGCATGGTCACAAAAAGTAATGGTGCCATCTTCAAGATTTGTAATTAACTCTGTTTTGAATTCATTACCTTTATATAATGCTAGCGCTTCGGCTTTTGTCGCAGAACGCATTTTAAAATCATGCTTTCCACGTGCAATTTCCAACATCTTATCTTCAATAGATTTAAAATCTTTTTCAGATAATACGTGTTCACCAAAATCAACATCGTAATAAAACCCATTTTCAATGGCAGGACCAATCGTCAGTTTTACACCAGGATATAATTCTTCAATAGCCTGAGCCAAAACGTGAGCAGAACTGTGCCAAAAAGCTGTTTTACCTTCATCATCATTCCAAGTGTATAAAACCAATGATCCATCGGTGGTCAAAGGTGTAACCGTTTCCAATTTTGTACCATTAAAACTAGCCGAAATTACGTTTCTAGCAAATCCTTCACTAATGCTCTTAGCAACATCCATGGGTGTAACGTTCGCTTCAAACGACTTTACACTGCCATCGGGTAATGTTATATGTATCATTAAAATAAATTAAATTCAGGCTGCAAAGATAGTAGTATAAACAAATACATACAATATATATATAGGTATAATTTTCAACTTATAAATATTCATAGCGTTACCCATTGGGGTCGGGCTTTCGGCTAAATCTTTTTAAAAGGTCATTGCGAGGACGAAGGGCGAAGCAATCTACCAAATTTTCGTTTGTATCAATTATAATTCCTTTTAGGGTTTTAAAAAGGATGCCGCTTCAATCCCTAACGCGGGTATTTTGCGGTGTACATTATATAAACAAAGCCAACATGTACCAGTTAAGGATAATGCTTTAAAACATTCAGACACTAAAAAAACAGATACATATATATAGTATAACTATTTTATATAATTAATTACAACAAAGGTATACGCATCCAAAAGCTGTTCAAATCCGCAAGACCATAGAATAAAAGGGTCAGGGTTTATGTTTAAAAAGCACAAAGGGATACATAAACAAGCGGTTATTCAAAAAAAGCGAGACTGTAAAACACATAGAATAAGCGAGTTAAAAGTTGGTAAAAAAATAAACAAAAAAAGAATAAAAAAAGTTTGTGAGAAATAGAAAAAGGGTTGTATGTTTGCACCCGCTAAAACAGGGTATGCTTTGTGAGGCGAAGTTCATAAGCAAGAGTGTTAGATAATAAGATTTAGAAGTTGAAAAAAACTTTTTCAAAAAAAATATCAAAACTATTGTGTGATAAGAAAAAGGGTTTTATATTTGCACCCGCTTAGCAAGGAAACGAGCTGAGAAAAGAGAAAACAAGTTCATAAACATATTGAATTGACAGCGTAAGATTTTAATTGGAAACGATTAGAATCGACAAAGAGAATAAATTATTTTGAGTACGAGAAATTCCTATTAATTGTTAAACAGGTCATTTTAGGATGACTATTATAAATTAACGATGAAGAGTTTGATCCTGGCTCAGGATGAACGCTAGCGGCAGGCTTAACACATGCAAGTCGAGGGGTAACAGGGAGCTTGCTCCGCTGACGACCGGCGCACGGGTGCGTAACGCGTATACAATCTGCCTCTTACTGCGGGATAGCCCAGAGAAATTTGGATTAATATCGCATAGTATAACGACCTCGCATGGGGATGTTATTAAAGGTTACGGTAAGAGATGAGTATGCGTTCTATTAGCTAGATGGAGTGGTAACGGCACCCCATGGCAACGATAGATAGGGGCCCTGAGAGGGGGATCCCCCACACTGGTACTGAGACACGGACCAGACTCCTACGGGAGGCAGCAGTGAGGAATATTGGACAATGGAGGCAACTCTGATCCAGCCATGCCGCGTGCAGGAAGACGGCCCTATGGGTTGTAAACTGCTTTTATACAGGAAGAAACACCTCTACGTGTAGAGACTTGACGGTACTGTAAGAATAAGGATCGGCTAACTCCGTGCCAGCAGCCGCGGTAATACGGAGGATCCAAGCGTTATCCGGAATCATTGGGTTTAAAGGGTCCGTAGGTGGATAATTAAGTCAGAGGTGAAATCCTGCCGCTCAACGGTAGAATTGCCTTTGATACTGGTTATCTTGAATCAATGTGAAGTGGTTAGAATATGTAGTGTAGCGGTGAAATGCATAGATATTACATAGAATACCAATTGCGAAGGCAGATCACTAACATTGTATTGACACTGATGGACGAAAGCGTGGGGAGCGAACAGGATTAGATACCCTGGTAGTCCACGCCGTAAACGATGGATACTAGCTGTTCGACTTCGGTTGAGTGGCTAAGCGAAAGTGATAAGTATCCCACCTGGGGAGTACGTTCGCAAGAATGAAACTCAAAGGAATTGACGGGGGCCCGCACAAGCGGTGGAGCATGTGGTTTAATTCGATGATACGCGAGGAACCTTACCAGGGCTTAAATGTAGATTGCATTAGGTAGAGATACTTATTTCTTCGGACTATCTACAAGGTGCTGCATGGTTGTCGTCAGCTCGTGCCGTGAGGTGTCAGGTTAAGTCCTATAACGAGCGCAACCCCTGTTGTTAGTTGCCAGCGAGTCATGTCGGGAACTCTAGCAAGACTGCCAGTGCAAACTGTGAGGAAGGTGGGGATGACGTCAAATCATCACGGCCCTTACGTCCTGGGCTACACACGTGCTACAATGGTAGGGACAGAGAGCAGCCACTGGGTGACCAGGAGCGAATCTATAAACCCTATCACAGTTCGGATCGGAGTCTGCAACTCGACTCCGTGAAGCTGGAATCGCTAGTAATCGCATATCAGCCATGATG